>NZ_FQUU01000003.1 GCF_900129295.1 Flavisolibacter ginsengisoli DSM 18119 | reverse complement strand
AAATCAAAAATGAGTACTATTAATATCGTTCGAAATAAGATCTTATATAGAATGTTTGCTGTTGTAAAGCGTCAAACACCATTTGTTGAGAACAATGTAAAAGCTGATTAGAAACTTTTTTTGGCAGTATCTATACCTTAGAATACGCTAAGGATGCGCAAAGAAAAATGCAAAGGATAAAGCTAGAGTCAATACTATTTGCAATCAATTCTTCAACCTAAATACTGACAGCTAAAAGAATACACTTCCACCTTACGAACCAGAAACAAAAAACAATAAATCAACCCACCAGGCGTACCTACGGCACGCTGCTTATAAACTACTTTATTGCTACCTACAAAATGTTCCTACGGAACATAATTAAGCAGATTAATTAATCTATGGTTATTGAAACAATTAAGAGTTTAAATAAAATACGATGCACTTGTCATTACCATGTCCCGTAGGGACATCTGGTTGGTAGATAAAGAGAAATGGGTTCAATAGCGTGCCGTAGGTACGCCTCGTGAGTTAGGTATGTATGAGTTAATTTCAAATGTCAATAACCCTTTGCGACCCTGTGCGTGCCTTCTCTCTCCTTTGCGATACTTTAAGAAAACAGTAACGCGAAGGACGCTAAGGATGCGCAAAGAAAATTGCAAAGGATAAAGCTAGAATCAATACTATTTGCACTCAATTTTTCAACCTAAATACTGACAGCTAAAAGAATACACTTCCACCTTACGAACCAGAAACCAAAAACCAGAAACGCTTATACAGCATGTTTAAGCATAAACAGCGGTATTCTGTAATCTTCCGGAAACTCCCCTTCAAACTTTATGGTCCACGCTATATCATCCATATAAAGCTTAAAGTATTCTATGTCTTCTTCACTAAGTGGTGCAGAAACCTGGATATCCAGCTTGTTCTTCATCTTCTTTTCCTTTTCGGGCTTTTGTTCTTGTATCCTTCCTTTTAGTTCCTCTTCAAAGGAAGACAGGAGTAATTCAAATTGCTCCCGGGTAAGGGAAATACGCTTTTGCTCTGTAAGAAAGGTGAACAAGGCTGAAAACACATCCCTTTTTTCACTTCCCTGCTTTAAAAAAGCAATGGCTATTCTTCTTACCTGGGTAAACAGCCTTGGGTATCTTCTTTTTAATGGTACAAAGCGGTAGATAATAGAAGACATGATATTACCGATTGCAAACCTTTCAGCGCTTCTCCTGCTGCCTTCAAAGGCAGGGTCCTTCCAGAAGCGTCTGGAATCCACACCAGGAAGCATTCTTACAAGGAAACCCCAGTCCACATCCTTATAAAAGTTGATGTCTCCACACACTGTACCTGTTGCCTTTACATGACTTATTTGCTTAGCCATATGATATTAGATTTTATTGATTGTAAAGATTGCTAAAATACTTAGTAACACCAAGGCACTACGGCCGATTTGGCCGCTTTTGTCCGATTTGACCGGTTTTGTCCGCTTTTGTCCGGAAGGGAATGAAGAAAGGGTTGACGAGTTTACTGGTTGACATGAAAAGAACCTCATTCTCCTCAATAATCCTTCTGAATCCTGTTAATCCTAGTTCTCCTCCCTGGGAACTGTATAGCTCCGGTATAGATACTGCGTGATCACCACGCAGTATCTATACAGGAGGTAGCTAGTAGATAGGGCGCAGCTATAGAGAAGTCCGGGAGGAAATGGGTCTTCAAAAGCTATTTGCCGGGTAAAAGCCTTAATGCGGCTTTTTGAAATAATGCGTATTTGCCTCTGCCGCCAAAGAACACCTATAAGATTATATGGTTTTGCCTGGGATTAATGCTTTTGAGAAGGCTTTGGTAACATTGCGTTTTTAATGTTTTTGGATCCGCACTAAAGATGGGCTTATGTTAATCTGAAAACATGAAAAACGCAATTGCAACTCATTGATAGTGTTATTGTAGAATCGTTTTTTAGGGAGATTGCATTTCTAAGGACCGTAGCGTAAATTAGCGAGTTAGCGGCGACTAGCAGACCTCCATTTGTGGAGAAAGGGACTTGCCGCATCTTTATAGAATATTATGAGAATGACTGTTTTTATACTTTTGGTTTCCTTTGTTCTTTCTCTAACGCTATATGGTCAAAAGCCCGTCGAGAGGAAAGAGAAAAGTCCGCTTAACTATTCTCTATTCTATTCATCAAAGGATGTCTATTTAGCATTTGACGAACCGTTGAAGCCTAATGTTCTGACAAAGCAGCAACTGGCAAATTTGTTGACAATCATTGAGCGGGTTTCAGATTCATTAAATCTGAGAGTTACATCAACAAATACGAAAACAGGAAAAATCGACACTTTACGCCACAACTATCAGATTGTTTCTGCAAAGGATAATAAAGGGCAAAGCACAGTATGGGTAAATGCAGTCTGTGACCCAAAGAAAGACTGGAAGAAAGAGCTGGTATTTATTGAAGATGGAGGAAGCTGCTATTACAACTTTCGAGTTAACCTAAGCCAAAAGAGGTATTACAATATAGCTGTAAATAGACGAGGCTAAGACAACGCCGCTAACACTGTGTTTGTAAAATGGCTGCTTCAGAACTACATTTGAACTAAAAATCAGTAATCAACATAAGTAAGGTAAATGAAGCGGAGGTAACACAGAATACAGCCACTTCACAAACACCTTCCACGTTATGGGCAAATAAAGTACCCACTATGCAAAGAATAGTTTTTAGTTCGTTCCTCCTTTTACTATTTTCCATTGGGTCTGAGGCTCAGGACAAGAATGAAATAGCCAGCTTCCTGAAGGACAAAAGGATTTCCAAAGCTGCAAAGGATTACTACCACGGGAAATTTAAAGCAACAGATAATGCAAAGACTTTTTCAATAGTGGACAATATCTTGACTAAAAATTTCCAAACAAGACCATTTTATCTTTACCTCACTACTCAAATTATGAAAAACAGCGATGGTGCTCTATCTGAAGAATTGGGCCTACGGGCAAAAGAGTACCTGGAGCAGCACCCTGACTGGGCATTGTTATTTCTGCGAGGGAATCTGGCTACACCTTCTTTTATTTCTATTTGGGCAGAGACAATTGCAGGTGAGATCATGATAGATTGCGAAGGAAAAGAAAAGCAGTGCGCAAAACAATGGTACGAGACAGCAAATAAGAAAACAAGCACAAACCAGAAACAAACATTGGTGGACTTGTATCGGCAAGTGTCTGCACGATGCCCATAACAATAGTTTTGCAAAAGTTGGGCAGACGGAATAAATTTAAACTTTTAATCGCTAGTCAGCTTTCGTGCAAGTGTTAAGCAGACGAATATAAAATGCCCAACCTTCGCAAAGCCCTTCACGTTAGCCGCAACTATCAAGCAACTCAATTTGACTAAAGAAGAAATTTTAAGAACTATTCGAGTTTCAAAGGGAATTTCTGAAACGGAATTAATGCATCTTAATCCTGAAGGATCAAGTGTAGTATTGGAAGAACACCTTCAAGCTCTTATAAACTCGGGGGACATAGGTTTATGGGAGAAAAAATATTGTCCTGTTTGCAGAGATCTTACTGTAATCTCAAAAGAGCAAAAGGAAATTATTGACGAAATAGAACTTTCTGGACTTAGTGTAGAGGAAATCAAGAAAGTGCTTGAATCAGAACCAAATGACCCTTTGTTTTTTAATGGATACTCCATTGATGAAGCTCAAATAGGCTTGTTTGCAAACTTTAAGCATATAGATTTTGACTTTGAAAAATATGACTATCAAATTTGGTGCTGGATAGATAACGGAAGTGCTTAAAGAGCGGCGGCTAACAATAGTTTTAAGCAACATGGGTTTTTGAAAATGTTTTGAACAAATTATCTTTATTGGCAACAAAGTAAGTCAAGCAGTAGTAATTCAAACATCCATGCTGCTTAAAGCCCTTTCACGTTATGGGCAAGCCGGTCCTTTATGAAAAAAGCTACAGCCATACTATTGCTAATTTTCCTTTACCAGTTCGCAGTTGGACAGTACACCTACAAGGGCAACGTGTATTCTGTTATTCGAGGGCGTCCAATTGGATTTGGAAATATCCAGCTTGCAAGTAAGCTGTACGGACATGGCCGACGACAGAACATCGCAAAAATTGACAGTCTTGGAAATTTCACCTTCAAGTTGAAACAAAAACAAGACGTGCGGATATATGTGGAATGCTACCTGGCGGGCAGCCTAGACACTATCATTTCTTGGCAGCCTACCCCTTTTTCTTGTGGTCTTCAAGTCGTCTGTAACGAATATAACCCTGCGGTAGCCGCAAAGGATATCAATGATAGCTTACCAAAACTTCTTTGTCACTTAGGCTATGCCACATATAAGTTTGACAGCGTAGACCGGGCATTTGAAGCAAAGTATCAAGTGAAGTATGTGAGTTCTGCTGACACGCCGCCTTGGTCGGACTGTATGTGGCTTTATAACAGAGCAGTTGCCGAGTTCCTGGACAAGAAATATGGAGTATCATGGCGAAAAGAAGTAAGGTGGGACGTTCCGCTAAACTAAGCCTGCCCATAACATCTGCTTCCCACAACAGCGGCTGAAGTGCTACTATGAAGCAAAAGAACATTTTGTTTACTTTGGAACCTAAATCAACGACAGAACTGCCAATGCCGCTGCTGCGGAAAGCAGTCTAACGTTGTAGGCAACTTCAAAGCGAGACCAAATATGACACAGCAAGATGATAATTTTGTAAGGCTACTCTTTAGATTTTATAGCGACGCTTTAGAAGACTGGACGGTTGAAACTCTTTGGGCTCAAAGTTTAAATATAGAAAAGGGTTTGTATAAAATTTTTAATATTCCCTTTTATGCGCCAGTTGCGTCCGACGATATAGTGTTTGCTGAGTACGACGATACAGAAAAGATGTTGACTTACAAAGAAACCGTTGAATATTCAGGTAACTCGCTCATTCAAGTGGTAATTTTAAACAAATCTGTAGTGACAAATGACATCCGGGACATCTTTAACTCTATGGACTGTAAATCAGAAAAATTCGAAGAAGGATATTTTGTAATTGAAATTCTTGCAGACAAAGATTATAAACCAATAAAGCAAAAATTAACCGAACTGTCAGACAGTGGGATTATTGATTATGCAGAACCTATTCTTTCTCACAAACATAAGTACTGAAAGAAAGCATTATGCCTACAGATGGAATTCTAATTCCGAACCTATATTAAGCCCTGACCGTTAGGCAAAATTGTGGAAACTCCTTCAAGTCCGCATCTAAATTCAATGAGAAAACTATTTCTAACTCCTGTAATCGTATTCCTGATTTCATGTAATGATTATAGGCATCCTACTTTAGAAGATGTTTTGAAGAGCAATTGCTTTTGGGACATAACAGGCGACAATCAGGTTATCGGTGGTTTGAATTCCTGTTATAGATTTCTCCCCGACGGCCAGTGCTACTTTTATTATTACAATTTTCGCAACAGAAAACTAACAGATTCTGTTTTTCGATATGAAACTGATGATGTTATTGTTCCCACTACTTGGTCCACAGTTGGAGATACTTTACTAATTGCAAGAGGAACTCATTACAAAGTATTGACGGTTGCCAAAGACTCTGTCACTGTTGAAGGATATTTAAACGATACAATGGTTTTTCGCAAGAACTGTCACACGGTTTTAGACAAATAAGGGATGCCAGATCGCTTATCTTATACATAACTGCTCCAAACTATTGTTTGGATGCTATGCTGGCAGACCAATAAATCATCACCTCTGAACATTCCTTATTACCCGGCAGACTCTAAATAATAGTTTTTGATATAAATAAAGACTAACATTTTCAATAATTCATTCATTCCACAATTCAGAAAACTGATTAAAATCATGTTTCCTCAAATCTCTTATCATCTATCCGGGTGGTTCATAAAAATACTTTTGTTACAACCAAAAATCTTCGATATGCAAACCACCGAAATGGTGCAAAGGGATGCGCCACAAATCTCCCAGGAAGAGGAGTTTGACAAAAACTTTAAACCCAGGGGCGCCATTGCATTCTTCATCCTATTAGTACTGCTTGGAGCCTTTATCTGGTATGGTATCTATTTCATAATGCTCGGAAGAGTGTAAACAATCAAACCAATGGTACTGGACAAATTTGAAAAAAGGATCATCCTTATTACCGGGGCTATTTTGTCCCTGTTTATATTTTCTATGCTCTATGGCAGAAGCAAGTATAATGACCTCCCTGAATGCCTGCCTTTTGACAAGACCTATACTGAGGCTAAGGTTACCAAACTTGATGAAAATACCTACCAGGTATTTGCAGTAGCACAGATGTGGCAGTTTCAACCATCACAGATTTATATTCCTGTAGGCAGCGAAGTTGATTTCTTCCTGACATCAAAGGATGTAGTACATGGATTTAACATAGCCGAAAAGAATATCAACATGATGGCCGTGTATGGCAACATCAATAAACAAACTGTAAAGTTTGACAAGCCAGGCGTTTACAAGATCACCTGTCATGAGTATTGTGGTGTTGGCCACCAGAACATGCAGGCAGAAGTCATAGTAAACTATCCAGCCAAATAATCTCCACAATTATATCAAAACGAAAAGCACGATCAACATGCAACTTTCAAAATCATTAAGAAGAGTAATATACTGGGAATTAGGAATTCCACTGGCTCTTTTATCAATAGGAATTTACCATGGACTCATGCAGGTCATATACCGTGCAGGGGTTTTGCAACAACCTTCTTTTGCCAAACTGGATTATTACCAGGGCCTAACATTACATGGCGTTATCAATGCCATTGTTCTGACAACATTCTTTGCTGTAGCTTTCGGTCACGCTACGATTGCTTTCTTTCTAAAGAAGGAGCCTAATAAAAAGCTGGCCTGGCTTAGTTTCTGGCTGATGACCATCGGAACACTGATGGCTGCCTGGGCTATGCTGGCCGGCAAGGCTTCGGTGTTATACACCTTCTACCCTCCGCTAAAGGCACATCCCTTCTTCTATTTAGGGACTGCATTACTGATTGTTGGTTCATGGATTCCTTTGTTTGACTGGTCACGCCTTTACAGGCAATGGAGAAAAGAAAACCCGGATACAAAAACACCACTGGCTGTTTTGGGCACACTGGTGAATTTTATCATCTGGTTTGTATGTACGCTTGCTGCTGCTTACGAAGTATTGGTGTTATTGCTACCATGGGCTATGGGATGGAAACAAACCGTAAATGTTACGCTTGCCCGTACTTTATTCTGGTTCTTCGGTCATGCCCTGGTGTATTTCTGGTTGTTGCCAGCTTACATCATGTTTTATAATTTTCTGCCCAAGCTGGCAGGAGGTAAACTGTTCTCTGATCTTGCAGGCCGCATCGCTTTATTTGGCTTCCTGTTATTTTCAGTTCCCGTAGGAGTGCACCACCAGTTTTCCGATCCTTCCATCACTAAAGGGGTTAAGATCTTTCAAAGCTTATTGACTTTTGGCGTAGCCATTCCAAGTTTTATAACCGCATTTACTCTTGCAGCTTCATTGGAGTATGCAGGCAGGAAAAGAGGTGCCAAAGGCCTGCTGGGTTTTTTTGGGAAATTGCCTTACCTGGATCAAAACCGATACCTCTTTGCCTATATGATCTCAGGATTATTCCTGTTCATCTTCGGTGGACTTACGGGTATTGTGAATTCATCGAGTGAACTGAATGCTGTAGTGCATAACACTGCCTGGTTACCAGGTCATTTTCACATGACTGTTGCAGGGCCTGTGTTTCTTGCCATTATTGGAATGAGCCTTTATATATATTCAAAGAACTCAGGTAAAAAGGTGTTCATGCCAAAGGTGGCAGTGATCATTCCATACCTATGGGTGATTGGTATCCTGATCTTCTCCACTGGTTTATCATGGGGCGGATTGCTTGGTGAGCCACGGAGGACCAACCTGGGAATGACTTACCTGAATCCTAAGAATGAATTGTTCACACCTGAATGGGTGCCAACCACTACACTTGCTTTACTAGGTGGCATTATCATGTTCATTGCGGGCATGCTGTTCCTGGTAGTATTCTTTGGTACCATGCTAAAGAAACAAACAGAAGCAGCCATGCTGGAATTCCCTGTAAGTGAGAACCTGCATAATGAAAGGCGTATACCCTTATTTGATTCCTTTAAGCCATGGCTGGTGACAATGGCGGTAGTGCTGGTAATAGCCTACGTGCCTGCATTTTTAGATGCAACAAAAAATCCAGGACCTGGTGCGCCCCGATTTACTCCTGACAATCCTGTGCCGGTATCTACAACCTTAAAAACCGATGCTTTGCAAACACCAGCTTTAGGAGATAAAACGGCAAGTGCGGCAACTGTGAATAAATGAAAAAGCATTTTAGCATCTGGTTGTTCCTGGCCATAGTGGTGCTGTTGCCCATGGGTGTATATGGCATCGTTAAGTGGTATGAGCATAATTATACAAGGTTGCCGGTATTGGGTGGAAGTGATCATATTATTACAGATTACCAGTTGGTAAATCAATATGGTGAGCATGCTTCACTTGCCAACTGCGAAGGAAAGATCACCGTCAATAATTTCTTTTTTACGCATTGCATCAGCATTTGTCCAAAGATGATCCGCAATTTGAAAAATGTGCAGCAGCTATATATCAACGATCCCTCCCTGCTTATCAACTCTTTTACAGTTGATCCGGAGAGGGATTCTGTTGGCCAGCTAAGAACATATGCCACCAGGATGGATATTCAAAAGAATTGGCAATTAATAACAGGAGATAAAAAAGAGATATATAAACTAGCAAGAAAAAGCTTCATGGTTGTGGCTACTGATGGTGATGGAGGACCCAATGACTTTATTCACAGTGAGTTATTTGTTTTAGTAGATAAAGAAAAACGCATCAGGGGATTTTATAACGGTACCGATAATGCGGAAGTAAACAATTTAATAAGGGATATTAAAAGATTGGAAAAAGAATACGGCCGGTAAACCTGACCAAAATCATCTGTTCTACTGTTTGAAGTAATCATTTTGGAAAATTTATTCTTTCAGCTTTGTAACGAAAAGAAAACAACGCATTACTAATGAAAAGGAAGATCACTCAATTAGCTCTGATATTCTTTATAAGTTCACACGTTATGGCTACGCCTCCTGTAGAGGAGGGAAAAGCTATATTTAGTTCCCGTTGCGCAGCTTGCCACAATGTAAACAAAGTGGTTACCGGACCTGCCCTGGCCGGTGTAGACCAGAGACGGTCCATAGACTGGATCATTAATTTTGTTCACTCTTCTCAAACGGTAATTAAAAAAGGCGATAAAGATGCAGTAGCTCTTTTTGATAAATTCAATAAGATCCCAATGCCTGATCATCCCGATCTTACGAGTGACAATATCAAAAGCATTGTGGAATTTATTAAATCAGAAGCCAGTGCAGGTACAGAGAAGGCACCGTTTAACAAACCGGGCAAATTACGCCCTGTATATACACCATTGTCCATCACCAACTATGGATTCTTTATTGGTTATTTAGCTGTTGTTACCCTACTTATTTTCGGCTTATTGATGGCTGTAAAAGTAAAGAATATGGAACGCATCATGCGCCGTAATCAGTAAAGAGTGTATCGTTGGTTTTCGTTTCAATTGTGCTCTACCCATCCCTTAAACAAGGATTAAAGGATAGAGCACTTTTTTTTGCCTGGCCTATCTTTGCCGGATGCATGTTGATATAATAACTGTATTGCCCGAGTTGCTGAACAGTCCCCTCTCCCATTCCATCATGAAAAGAGCACAGGATAAGGGTCTGCTCACGGTGAATACCCATAACCTCAGGCAATGGGCAGTGAATGAGTATGGTCAGGTGGATGATTACCAGTATGGTGGCGGTGCAGGCATGGTGATGATGTGCGAACCATTGGTGAATGCCATAGAGTCGCTTCAAAAGGAAAGAAAATATGATGAGATCATTTACCTGACACCTGATGGCAAAACACTTGATCAGCAAATGGCAAATCAACTTTCACTTAACGAAAACCTTTTGTTGATCTGCGGTCATTACAAAGGGATAGATGAGCGTATAAGAGAGCATTATATCACCAAAGAAGTTTCCATTGGCGATTATGTATTGAGTGGAGGTGAACTTGCAGCCGCTGTATTGGTTGATGCTATTGGCAGGTTGCTGCCTGGTGTATTGAATGATGAAACCTCTGCATTAACAGATTCCTTCCAGGATCATTTACTGGCACCACCCGTGTATACCCGACCTGCTGAATATAAAGGGTGGAAAGTACCTGATGTATTGCTTAGTGGGGATCCTAAAAAAATAGATGACTGGCGGCATGAAATGGCTATTGATAGAACCAGGCAAAGAAGACCGGATATTTATAAGAAGCATGAGGAGTAAACCAGAGGTTTGAGTTACTACATAGGGGATCATTAATTAATTTCTGTGCGCATCATTTACATGATCTGTTCATAGTTGACAGAGATCAAGTAAATTTTAATTTGATATTTGCGGGAGAAAGTCCTGGTGTTAAAATAAGAGCCTCCTGTAGAAACAGGACGCTGTTGATTAGGACATTGCTTCCCAATTGTTATGGCAATTGGAGGGAAGCTCTGTAAAACGTTTTAGGGAAAAAAAGTGCCCCGCTTAGAAAAGCAGGGCTTCACCCTTAACCATACGAAACCAAGTTCTTAAATTCTATGTAGAAATCTTACGATCTATTAATCTATCAGAAGGCGATATAAAGGTACATAGCCACTATTCCGTACAATATTTGTTTCGGTGAAAGCCCCAAAAAAATCGATAAGTGTAAGGTAGTTCTTAATTAGCCGAAGTAGTATAAAAGATTGTGAAAGCTTAAGCGGTTTTAAGTAATCTTTTTACGCCTTCCAACGCTTCATTGCACCTTGCAGAAATGAAATTATAACGCTCCTCCAAAACTGAATCATCTGTAAGTTGTTCAACGTTTTCAATCTCTGATAAGACAGGGGTCAATTCTTCTGATAAGCCCACATAACCAACGGTTGATTTCATCGTATGCGCTGTACGCCTGATTTTGTCATGATCCCTTACCTGGATAGCATACTTTAACAAATTCAGTTCTTCGGGCATCTGCATTTGAAATTGTTCTAATATCTGCCTTTCAAAATCAGCATCATTGCCAGATAACTGGTGAAGATATTCCAGGTTTATAGGTACAATATGATCATTGACATTATCAGTGACATGTTGAGCATGCCGGGCTATGATATTATAAAGGACTGTTTCTTTAATTGGCTTCGATACATAATCATTCATTCCTAAGGCCAGGCATTTTTCCTTTTCACCAGTCATCGCATGGGCAGTCATTGCAATTATGGGTATATCATTCTGTAATTCTTTCCTGATCTTTTCTGTTGCCGTATAACCATCCATTTCAGGCATCTGTATATCCATTAACACTATGGAGTAATTATTCAATTTTAGCTCCTCAATGGCATCAGCGCCATTGTTAACAATAGTAAAATCAATGGACCAGCTTTTAAATAAATGAGCAATCAGTTGCTGATTCATGATGTTATCTTCTGCTATCAATGCCTTAATACGCTGAAGGGTTACAGGTTCTACCTCTGCTGCCAGGGCTTCAGAATACATCTGGTCTATATCCGGAAGTTTATAATTTAATTCTATTGTAAATTCAGTGCCTTTGTTCAAAACACTTTTTAAATTGATATGGCCCTGCTGCAGATCCACCAGCTGCTTTACAATGGCAAGTCCAAGGCCTGTACCTCCGAATCTCCTGGTAATTTCGGTATCAGCCTGCTGGAATCTTTCAAAAATATAATTCTGTTTATCCGGAGCAATGCCAATACCGGTATCTGAAATGATCAAACGCAACCTGACCTCTGACTCACTGATGGCCACATTATGAACCGCGATGCTAATAGAGCCTTCATGAGTGAACTTTACAGCATTACTTATAAGATTGACTAGTATCTGTGTTAAACGAACGGCATCGCCCTGTAATACATCAGGTACATCTTTATCTATGTGCACATCCAGGCTTAGTTGCTTTTCCCTGATCTTTTCAATAAACATGGCACCTACAGAGTTGATGAGGCTATTCAGGCTAAACCTCACTTCTTCCAGGTGCATCATCCCCGCTTCTATCTTTGAAAGGTCAAGGATATCATTTACAAGGGCCAGCAGGTTCTCACTTGCTGAATGAATGTTCCTTACATAATCTCTTTGATTATCATTTAACTGCGTACGACGCAACAGGTTAGTGAATCCTAAAATAGCATTCATAGGTGTGCGAATTTCATGGCTCATATTGGCGAGGAACTGCTCCTTCATTTGAGCCACTTCACGGTTACGCTTATCCGATTCATTCAATAAACTTATTATCCTTTGCTGATGGCGTCCCTGGCTAAGGATGTACCAAAAGGCAAGGATAACTGCCAGGAGGGCTATCGCAGTGACCACAAGGCCCCAAAGACGGGCTTTGCGCCCGGAGGATTCAGTGGTAGCAGTAAGCTGGTTTAATTTAGCCTGGCGGTTATTATCTAGTACTGTTATAACGTGCGTTATGCTATCCCTGAGTATCTGCCCTTTATGGGAATTGATAACGGATTCTGCAGAATCCTTTCCATGCTGTTTAAATGCATCAAGTATTTTACGGCTGAAGTTTAATTTTTCATTGACTAAATACTGAAGGTTGTGGATCTCGAATGACTGTACCTGGTCCTTATTAATATGCTGAAGATTGGAAAGTTCAGAACTAATAAATTGAATCCTGCCGTCAATATTGTTCAAAGAAGAACGGTCAGAGGAAATAACTGCACCTCTTATATCGCTCTCCACCATCAATAAATTTGATTCCAGCTTGCGCAGATCATTCTGAAGCCGGATCTCTCCTTGCAGGCGTTGATTGCCCTGGATCAACCTGTTTATATTGTAACCAGAGATTACCTGGAGAAAAACGATAACCAGTATACCCACTAAAAATAACCATAACACGACATATCTTAATTCCGGTTTGCGCATAGTATTGCTACCGAAAATACGAAAATCAATTTGCCGGGCTACTGTGTTTGGAACTTAGTATAGTTTTTTTTGCTAAGCGAAAGATCCCATAGATGGATAAGATCATTACTACCAGGCTGGGCAATAGAACAAATGATCTCTTTTGAGAAAATATTTCAATAAAGAAATAATACTCAGAAGTAATGAGAATAGAAAGGGATAATATGAATACAATAAATCTTTTCATAAAAAAACAGGAAATATCCTGTTGGTTGCTTAGTTACCAGGTGTATTGCTATAACGATTACAATACAATCCTAATGAACTGAATTCATAAACCGGATCTCATTTTATGAATACAAAACAAATGTAAGCGCCCTTTTTTTGTATAGGCCACCAGTTAGTTTAAATAAAGAAACGCTTCGATGAAGGGGATATTAGCTACGATGAAATTTTAAAGAAGATTCAATCTTTTGTTAAGATTAGCTTTATGGGTATCCGCTACAGGAATACTGGTCTTTCCAATACTGATAGTACCTTCCTGTATATAGTCTATTTTATTAATAGCAACAATATAACTGCGGTGAACCCTGATGAATTTTGAAGAAGGAAGCTTCTCTTCAATTGATTTTAAAGTTGCATGTACTACATGAAATTTCTGTGCAGTATGGACCTTTACATAGTCTCCCATTGCTTCCAGGAATAGAATATCATCAATACTGATTCTTTTAAGAATGCCATTATCCTTGACAAATACAAAACCCTGTTCTTCAACCTTTACTTCTTCCTTATTGCTTTCCAATGCTTCATTGGCCTTTTCTATTGCCTGCTTGAACCGTGGCAAAGCAATTGGCTTGATCAGGTAATCTACAACGTTCAGTTCAAAAGCCTCTACTGCATAATCTGCCTTGGCAGTTGTAAATATGATCAATGGCTTTTTATTGCCCATTTTTTTTATAAGTTCAAGGCCACTCATACCTGGCATTTCAATATCAAGCAGCAACAAGTCAATTGAAGTATCATCCAGTTCTGCATTAGCTTCCATAGCATCGCTGCATTCAGCCACCAATTCAAGTGAAGGAACCTGGGTTACTAATTGCTTCAGGGCCATCCTGGCCATCTTATTATCATCTACAATTAAACACTTCATAATTAAGGGTATAAACAAATATAATAAACCATATGTTGCTTCGAACAAAAAACATGAAAGCAGGAATCTTCTTCCTGCTTTCATAATCATGCCAATTATTTTATACCTATAAGAGGTAAGGATTTTTGACGAATCAACTCATTAAAAGCAGGAATGGTTTTTTCTTTAATTGTCCTGAATTTTTGGAGCTGTTCATCGACCTGAGCACTGATATCTTTAAACACTTCCTGTGATTGTTTACTCGGTGCAAAATTGCCACTGTTAGCTACATCAAACAGACCGGATAATTTATCATTCAATCTAATGGGATAATTCAACACATCCTGCTCACTTTTTGCCTTGGTCTGGTAAAGGTTTTCTTCTATGGTAGTCATCTGCTTATTAATACTATCTGCCATTGATTTTACATCTTTAGGAATATCCTTTCCCTGTAAACTGGTAAAAGCATTGATCTGGTTACGTAAATTACGGATATCCTTAATGGTTTTTTGCGTAGAATCAAACTTAGCCTGAACTGTTTTAAGAAAAGCAAACTGTTGATCATACTCCTGCTGCGTAGTTTTATAAGTCAGGTCTGGTGTGATCACAAATGGAACATCAACTGAATCCAGCCCAATTTTGAACCTGGCATAATAAGACCCGGGAGGAGCAACGATACCCGATGGAACTCCATTCCATAATACCATGCCCTCTACTCTTTCGGATGCGGGGTATAGTAAATTCCAGGAGAATGTATTCATACCTTTTCCAATATCCAATTTAGACTTAGCATCTTTTGCATCCGAAGAAAAAGATTTTATCTCATGATGTTCTTTATCAAAAATAGTTACAACTGCCTTTGTTGAATCCTGGATCTCTTTTACATAATATTTAAAAACCACTCCCGAAGGTGGATTGGTTCCTGCGTTTTTAGGTGTTCCGAAAGATTGCGAAAAACGGTTGCCAGGAATGCGTATGGTAGGTTTTACCTGGAAAACGTGCAGATTCTTATCAACTATTGATCTATCCAATTGCTGGATCACACCAAGGTCATCTATTATCCAGAATGAACGTCCCTGGGTAGCTACCACAAGGTCATTGTCTTTAATAGTAAGATCAGTTATAGGCACCATTGGTAAATTTTGCTGAAAGCTTTGCCAGTTGGCACCATCATCAAACGAGATATACATGCCATATTCTGTTCCTGCGTATAACAGTCTGGGACGTTTGGGATCTGCACGTAAACACCTGGCAAAATGCATAGAAGGAATGCCATTGGTGATCAGTTTCCATGACTTGCCATAATCTTCCGTTTTATAGATATAAGGTGTAAAATCATCAAGCTTATAACGTGTGCCTACAAAGTAAGCTGTACCTTTTTTGAAAGGATCTGCCTCAATACAATTCCACATCATCCATTTGGGACAACCTTTGGGCGTAACATTTGACCAGTTCTTTCCTCCATCCGGGCTAACAGAAATGATTCCATCATCACTTCCGGTCCATAACAGGTCCTTTTCCAATGGAGATTCTGTAGCAGTAAAAATGGTGCTGTAATATTCTACTGAAGTATTATCCTTTGTAATGGGTCCTCCGCTTGGACCTTGTTTTGATTTATCATTTGTTGTAAGATCAGGAGATATCTGCTGCCATGTCTGGCCTTCATCTTCTGTTACAAACAATACATTACCGGCAGTGTATAAACGTTTGGGATTGTGTGGTGAAAAGAAAATAGGAAAGTTCCACTGGAAGCGGTATTTCTGCACATCTGCACCTGCTCCCATGGGATTGTCCGGCCATGGGGACACGGCCCTGTTCTCGCCGGTTTTATGATCGAGCCTTGAAAGATACCCCCCATAGTTACCTCCATAAACAATATCCGGATTCAAAGGATCGGCTACTACATAGCCACTCTCAGCCCCTGCAGTTGGTTCCCAATCGTTCTGTGTGATACCTTCCCCGGAAGACCTGCTTTTAATCCTGACAGTACTATTGTCCTGCTGGGCGCCCAATATTCTGTAGGGATAAGAATTATCTGTGCTTACCCTGTATATCTGCGCAGTTGGTTGATTCATATACGTGCTCCAATTGGCACCGCCATCAAAGCTTACCTGTGCTCCACCATCATCTGCTACTATCATCCGGTTACCATCTGAAGGATCTATCCACAGGTCATGATGATCACCGTGAGGCGTATTAATGGATTGAAAGGTTTTGCCACCATCCCTGCTTCGCATAAGATTTACATTGGGCGCATATACCAGGTTGTCATTTTTAGGATCTACAAACACTTTGTTGTAGTACCATGCCCTTTGCCTGATATTATTATCATTACTGGTAAGTGTCCAGGTTTCACCAGCGTCGTTAGACATAAACATGCCACCATCCTGGTTTTCAATCAGCGAATAGATCTTATCAGGGTTTGATGGAGATACAGCAACTGATACAATGCCCCACACACCTTTAGGCAAACCTTTTTTTGATGATATGTTGGTCCAGGTCTCACCGCCATTTATACTTTTCCAAAGCCCACTTCCTTCACCACCACTTTCCATACTGTAGGGTGTACGCAAAGCCCTCCAGGTGCCTGCATACAACACTTCAGGATTTCCTTCTTCCATAACAAGATCGGAAGCACCTGTTTGTTCGTTCACATATAATACCCGTTTCCACGATTTACCTCCATCTATTGTTTTATAAATACCCCGCATTTGATTGGGTCCAAATAAATGCCCCATAACAGCAGCCCAAACAATATCAGGGTTTCGGGGATGAATAAGAATCCGTACAATATGGCGACCATCTTTTAGTCCGATATTCTTCCATGTCCTGCCACCATCTTCGCTTCGCCACATACCCTGCAAACCTTCACTAACATTGCCGCGCAAGGTATTTTCACCTTCTCCCACATAAATGATATTCTCATCACTGGGTGCTATAGCCACAGATCCAATGGTGCCGCCAAAAAATTTATCGCTGATATTTTTCCAGTTGCTACCACCATCTGTTGTTTTCCATACTCCACCTCCAGTAGCTCCGAAATAAAAAGTATTCTTGTTAGTGAAGCTTCCTGCCACAGCCCCACTGCGGCCACCACGAAAGGGTCCAACCAATCTATAATTTACTTTAGATAAAAGAACGGATTCTGATGACTCAAGGCCTGGGCTGCTTTTCTTCTTTTGAGCTGGTGCCACAAAAGCAAGAAATACAGGAATACATAACAATAATTTCCTCATGTGTATTTGCAATTAAAGCGGAAAAGTTACAAAGGCATAATTGATTGAAAAAAGAAATGCTTTGGAAACCCGCAAAATTATTTTGATAGCTTTATTCAATGAAGGAGTCATTTATCATCAGGGGAAAGCTTGTAGACATATTTGCCAAACAGATATATGCTGCAGAAATAAAGGTGGAAAAGGAAAGGATCGTAGCAATAACAAAGGTGGATGAGCAAGCAGGCCTGGGTAAAGATTTTAATCACTTCATCATACCTGGGTTTATTGATGCACATGTTCATATAGAAAGCTCCATGATCATTCCTTCGGAGTTTGCAAGGCTGGCAGTGGTTCATGGTACTGTGGGTACAGTTAGTGATCCACATGAAATTGCCAATGTCTGCGGAATGGAAGGCATTAACTTCATGATTGAAAATGGAAACACGGTGCCTTTTAAATTTAATTTTGGTGCTCCCAGTTGTGTTCCCGCTACCAGCTTTGAAACTGCAGGAGCCACTATAGATGCAAAGGCCATAGACTTGTTGATGCGGAGAGACGAAATTCTTTACCTGAGTGAAATGATGAATTTTCCTGGTGTGCTAAACGGGCATGAAGAAGTGAGGGAGAAAATAAAAACAGCACATAAATACAATAAGCCTGTGGATGGCCATGCTCCAGGACTAACGGGAGAATTAGCTTCAAAGTATATTAATGCCGGCATCTCAACTGACCATGAATGTTTCACAAAAGAAGAAGCATTGGACAAGTTGCAGCGGGGAATGAAGATACTTATCAGGGAAGGAAGTGCAGCCCGCAATTTTGACGCCCTGATCGACCTGCTTCCTGACTTCCCTGACAAGATGATGTTTTGCAGTGATGATAAACATCCGGATAGCCTGGTGCATGGGCATATAAACCAGCTGTGCCAGAGGGCGGCAGCAAGAGGAATTGATGTATTTACAATTTTAGCCGCTGCCTGTGTGAACCCTGTTGTTCACTATAAACTGAAAGTTGGCCTGCTGAGGAAAAACGATTTCGCAGATTTCCTTTTAGTGAAAGACCTTGAAAACTTTGATGTGGTACAAACTTACGTAAACGGCAAACTGGTTGCTGAAGAAGGCAGATCACTTATTGAGGCTACAAAAGCTGCATCTGTAACGGCCGTAAATAATTTCAATTGCAGTAAAAAAAACGTCTCTGATTTCTCTACCAGTCTTCCTGAGAAGGGATCTGCTGTCCATGTAATAGAAGCGCTGGATGGTCAACTGATTACCAATGCATTGACTTTGACAGCTGAAAACCTCTCCGAAGCGGGCGGTGCCAATATTGAAAAAGATATTTTAAAAATAGTTGTTGTAAACAGGTACCAGGATATGCCGGTGGCTAAAGCAAGGATCAAAGGGTTTGGACTAAAGAATGGTGCCCTTGCTTCTTCTGTGGCCCATGATTCACATAATATCGTTGCTGTAGGAGTTGATGATGAATCAATTTGCAAAGCAGTGAATCTTGTCATCGAAAATAAAGGCGGGGTAAGTCTTGCGACTTCAAGCCAGGAAACAATAATAGCACTTCCCATTGCAGGATTAATGAGCGCCAATGACGGCTATAGCATTGCCGAACAATATTCAGCTATTGATCAAGCAGCCAAATCAATGGGTTCTACCCTTGGCGCGCCCTATATGACCCTGTCGTTTATGGCGTTGCTGGTAATTCCACACCTTAAACTAAGTGACAAAGGATTATTTAATGGAGACAGTTTTTCATTTGTTTGATCCCCGTCTCCTTATTTATCATGGAATAAGCGGGCAGCCAGAATTTTATGCTTCCTGGCCAATCCATACTGCCCCACCAATACTGTCCCTTATAGCGCCAGTAACAGAAGACAGTACATTGTACTCTTGCCTCCACCTCAGTACACCGATCAATGCCATAACCAGGGCTTCCTTATAATTAATAACATTCATTTCGGGTAGCATAACTGTTACTCCCCTTGTTTGTAGCTTTTGAGATAGTGTTGCAATCAAAAAATCATTCAATGATCCACCCCCGGTTACAAGCATTCGGAAGTTACTTTTAATAGCTTCTTCCTGCCCTACGTTCGGTATAAAGTTAGTTTCAATAGCTGTGGTCAATTGTTGAACCACATGTTCTGTATACGTCCTCAAAGCATCATTATGTGTTAATCCAAATGATTTGATCATTGGATAGATCACCTCTATTCCAAAATCATTGGCAAGAGACTTAGGGTAAGGCTGCAGGTAATAAGACAAACCATTTAACTTCTCCAACAGGCTCTCATTGATGTTTCCCATTTTAGCCATTTGACCCTTGTCATCATAGCTTTTACCTGTGGTTTCAGAAATAAGGTTTAAAACCCTGTTGGCAGGGCAAACATCAAATGCAATATATTTTCCGGGAAGGTTAAAAGACATATTAGCTATGCCGCCCAGGTTTAAATAAAGATCAAATTCTGGAAAAAGAAGTTTTTCACCTATGGGAACTATGGGAGCACCCTGTCCGCCAAAAGCTACATCAAGCGCTCTTAAGTCGCTAACAACCGGCAAGCCTGTTTTGGCAGCAATGGCCGCCCCTTCTCCAAGTTGTGCGGTTAGTTTTTTATCAGGCATATGGAATGTAGTATGACCATGCGATGCAATCAAACCTACCTTATAATGCAAACTATTTTTGTCAATAAAGCGATTAACCGCCTCCCCCAGATAATGTCCGTATTCCACATGCAGCAATTGGTAATCCCTGGCATTTAATTCAGTTGCATTTTGTAGTCTTTCTTTCCATACCTGCGCATATTCTTCACATTCAGCAGCTATAATCTCATATTGCCATTTACCTGCGTTTTCCTGGAATTCAACAAATACAATATCTAATCCATCCAATGAACTGCCGCTCATTAATCCGATAGCTCTGTACAACATAATTTTTAAAATGGGTTTTAACCGTGAATTAGCTGTATAAAAACGAATTCAGTTAAATAGCCTTAAACTGCATTCTTCTTTATATTTTTGGGGCGAAGGTAGAAATTCAACTTAATGGTAATCAATTTAAGCAGGGAACATTCTTTAGTAAGCAACTGGGTAGCAGAACTTCGTGACGTTGAAATACAAAAAGACAGGATGCGTTTTAGGCGTAACCTGGAGAGAATTGGTGAAGTGGCCGCTTTTGAGATCAGCAAAAGATTACCTTTTGTACAAAAAGAAATTCAAACGCCCCTGGGTACGGCATTTTGTGAAGTATTGGAGGAACAACCCGTTCTTACCACAATACTGAGAGCAGGGCTTGCACTGCACAACGGATTGATCAGCTATTTTGACAAGGGAGATAATGCCTTTGTTTCCGCCTACCGTAAGCACAGTAAAGATGGATCGTTTGAAATTGCTCTTGAATACCTGTCCTGTCCTGAAATAGACAATAAAGTATTGATCATTTCTGATCCCATGCTTGCAACCGGGGCTTCCCTGGTCAAAACCATTCAATACTTAAAGGAGGAAGGAAGTCCTAAATCCATACATGTGGTAACTGCTATAGCCTGCACAGTAGGGATTGAATACCTCAGGCGTGAGGTGCCTGAAGCTATAATCTGGTGCGGTGCCATTGATGATGAATTGACTGCGAAAGGATATATTGTCCCGGGATTGGGAGATGCAGGCGATTTGGCATATGGTGCCAAGATCCAATCATAGAAAGAATTTTGCGGTAAACGCCTTTCTTTGTAATTTTCGCATCTAACTGTGATGAATGCGGAAGCTACTGTTTTGTTTTTCCCTGATATGTTGTGTGTTCTCTTTGAAGGCACAAGACCCTAATTTTTCCCAATTTTTCGCTTCACCCCTTACGCTTAATCCTGCATTAACAGGGAAGTTTGATGGCGTGTTCAGAGTAGCTGGTAACTACAGGAATCAATGGCCAACAATTAATAATGCATTCACTACGGCTACCATATCCATGGATGCAGGTATTTTACGCAATACCATCCCGGATTATGATCAGTTTGGAGTTGGCATTATGGCCTTTACGGACAAAAGCGGCAACGGGGTTTTACAAAATAATTTCCTTGCCTTATCTACAGCCTATCATAAGGCCCTTGATGAAAATGGTTTTCACCAGATCGGCCTGGGATTCCAGGGAACGTACGTCAACAAACGTCTTGACATAGCAAGTCTTAAATTTGAAAGCATGCTACGTTCAGATGGGTTTACCGGATTGATGGATGAATCTTTTAGCTCCAACCAGATCAAGCTATCTTATTTTGATATGAACCTTGGGGTGCTTTATAATGGAACCACTGATGGTTCGAATAACTTTTATTTTGGAGCATCCATGTATCATGTAAACCATCCAAAAGAAACATTCAAACAAGGCAACTACTTGTTAGATCCGAGAGTAACCATACAAGCAGGTGGGATGGTACCTGTAGGTGAATACAATGCATTCCATTTCAGTGCTAATCATAGCCGACAGGCCAATGCGACGAATACTGTAATTGGAGGAGCCTATATGATCAATGTTGCACAGGACCTGGGCAACCCTACTAATTTATACCTTGGTAGCTGGTATAGATTCGGTGATGCCATCATACCATACGTAGGGCTTGAATTTGGCGAATTTCAGTTAGGTGCCAGCTATGATGTTAATACTTCCAGCCTGAAACCCGCCTCCAACATGCGTGGTGGAGCAGAAATTTCTCTCATTTATATCAAGAAACACACGGATCCAAACGCTAAAAAACTGAACTGTCCCAAATTTTAAGTTATAGTAAAGGACTGGACCTTATATGGTAATTCCATGAAGCTTTAGCTTTTGATTTTCCCGCTTACATACCTGTTTCCCCTTATAAAAAAGCGGTAGTGCCAGGCAGCATGATCACCAGCATAGTCAACACCTATCCTTGGTGATGTACCTACCATAGCCTTGGTAACTTTAAACCCATCATCTGCAATATATAGCTCATCGCTGGTTAGTGAAATTCCACATTGGGAGGTATGAAAACCGAATGCCTTTCCCACATTGCCTGGTCCGCGGGTAAGTGTTTCATCCAGTTTTTCCTTACCTGTTCTTTCCAGCATAATATTAATGCCTTCCAGGGGTTCTACGGCTCTGATTAATATAGCATGGGGAGCATCAGTATAATTTGTAACAATATTGAACATCTGGTGTATACCATAACATAAATACACATATGCTTTGCCTCCCTCACCAAATAATACCTGTGTTCTCGGAGTACGCCCTTTTGAAGCATGCGATGCTCTATCTATTTCGCCTTCGTATGCCTCTGTTTCAACTATTCTTCCAGAAGTAAGCTCATTATGCCAATTTGTTACCAATACCTTTCCAAGAAGTTCCTTTGATATTTTGACCACATCATTTCTAAGATAAAAAGACAAAGGCAGTTTTTTCATATTCTCACCAATCATTTAGGGTAATGAAATTCCAATATATTTACCATTCAAATCTACTATTTGCTAAAAGAAATCGTAATAGCTATACAATCCTATTTTGATGCACACCAATTCATCAGGAAGCATAACCTTTGGAAATGGATCCTGATTCCGGGGATTATATATACCATATTATTTATGGCAGGCATGTACTTTTTCTGGAATTCTTCGGATAGCGCAGTAACCTGGCTTAGCAAAAGTATTGGCCTTGAAACCTGGTTGCAGCATCAAACCAATGCCTTCCTGAATTTTTTATTCCTGATGGCAGGCATCATGCTTCGATTGATACTTGTATTCTTTTATTTCTCCTTATTTAAATATCTTTTTCTCATTATTGGATCACCGGTGTTTGCCTACCTGAGCGAAAAAACATCCAGCATTATTGAGGAAAGAGAATTTCCTTTTAGTTTCAGCCAATTATTAAAAGACGCTGCCAGGGGAATACGTCTTGCCTTGCGCAATACGGCCTGGCAAACTTTATATGCCGTTTCTTTGATACTGTTATCCCTTGTGCCCCTGGCCGGATGGATAACACCCTTGATAGCCCTGTTTGTTGAATGTTACTATTATGGTTTTTCCATGATGGATTATAGTTGTGAACGTAATAATTTTTCTTCCACTGAAAGCATCAACTTTATAAGTCGGCACAAAGGACTGGCTATTGGAAACGGACTTATGTTCTACCTGATGCATGGTGTGGTGATCATTGGTTGGGTTTTGGCGCCGGCATATGCTGTGGTGGCTGCCACATTAAGCTTACATAGAATTAAAAATCAATAATGGCTGCTAGTATTTACCTTATTCCAACCGTATTAGCTGAAGGTGAAACCAGGTGCTTGCCTGTTTATATATTGGAAGCAGTAAAAAAATGCTCGGTTTTCTTTGTGGAAAATGAACGCACTGCCAGGAGATACCTGAAATTGCTTTGGAAAGAAATGGTGATAGATGATTATCAATGGCACAACATGAAAGAGGCCAACGCCGCCGTAAAATCATCATTTCTGCAATGCATTAAAGAAGAAAGAACAATAGGGATCATTAGTGAAGCGGGCTGTCCGGGAGTTGCAGATCCTGGCCAGGCATTGGTTTCTATTGCCCAACAAATGAATGTAACAGTGAAGCCGCTGGTAGGGCCCAACTCAGTATTATTAGCCTTGATGGCAAGTGGCATGAATGGGCAACATTTCCAGTTTTTAGGGTACTTACCCATTGACCAATCTAAAAGGGTTCAAGCCATAAAAGAACTGGAAGCAGCATCAAAAGATAAAAACTGCACTCAAATATTTATTGAAACGCCATATAGGAATAATCAATTAATGGAGTCGTTGATTAAATCCTGCCAACCACAAACGCTTATCTGTGTTGCAGCAGACATTACTGCTCCCACAGAGTTTATACATACAAAAACAGCGAAGCAATGGAAAACCGCACTGCCACCTTTGCATAAACGACCATCCATTTTTCTACTGTATTCAGGTGAATAAGTACGTGTGAATAGCAGCATATTGTAACTATTGGCAAGAATTCCCGTGGTAGGAACGTAGTCTATTCCCTTACTTTGCAGGATGGAAATTATCCAGGCAAGTTATCTGATTAGTAGTCCTTCAGTTGAAAAGTGCCCTCCACCTGAAAAGGCGGAATACGCTTTTATAGGCAGAAGCAATGTGGGAAAGTCCTCCCTAATTAATATGTTATGTAATAAAAAAGAACTGGCAAAGGTGTCTTCATCCCCTGGTAAAACTCAAATGATCAATCATTTCCTCATTACTTCCAGCGATAAAAAGGAATGGTACCTGGTAGATCTTCCTGGTTATGGCTATGCCAAACGTTCGATAAAACAAAGAAACAGTTGGCAGAAAATGATAGATGGCTATTTAAAAAGCCGTGAAAACCTGGTAAATCTTTTTATATTAATAGACAGCAGGATTAGTCCGCAAAAGATAGACCTGGAGTTTGTTAATAAGCTTGGCGCATGGCAAATGCCTTTCGCTATTGTTTTTACCAAGGCTGACAAGTCAACCCAAAAAGAAACCGCAAATAATGTAAATGATTTTTTAAAGGAATTGCTTAAAACCTGGGAAGAACCTCCACCGCATTTTGTTACTTCTGCCATCAAAAGAACTGGATCCCGTCCAATATTGAGTTTTATAAGCGAACTTAATACTGCTTATGAAAAACACAAAAAAGATAGGGTATAGTTTTTTTATAATTTAAATTGCAATAGTTTAGGAAAAGTTATGAAAAGAAGGGTACAGGAAAGAAATATAGTGGTAATTCTATTTATTCTGGTCATCATTACTTTTTCCTATGCCGAAAGAGATTCACGTAAATTAGATCAATTATACGCTCCCGTTAAAACTACCTATGCTCCCCTGCAAAAAGAAAAGAATATATCTGGCAATGAAGAACATAGGAAAAGCATAGTGCTAAGGATGGCAAAAGTTAATTATTAAACTTATGCTGGCGGTTCACCTTATAAAAATGAAAAAGGCTACAATTTCTTAATCAAGCTTTGGCAAGCAGGCAAAACATTTAATACCCTTGGTTATAATTCTTCCGAAGGAAATTGAGCAAATGATTTGGATGAAAACAATTTAACAAGACAATTAATCTAATTGCCCCGGTAAATATTTTCTACAATACATTTCCCCTGATTACACAGTGAATAATAATTTCAATTCACTACTTTATTTGCACAACTACTACTGGCAAAAGCTTCTGGTTTGGCCTTAAATGCAAAGCCCATACCCAGGATATAACCCATTGCTTCCTTCAATGCATCGTTACTTTTAAAATGAGGATTAGTATTGATATCCGCATGAACTTCCATATCAACATCATAGATAGTAAAGAGATTGCATAGCTCATATGCAATCTCTATACTCTTGGCAACTTCAACTAACATTCGCTCTTTGATAGCGAATTGCTGTCTGGTTTTCTCGTTATGGATAAACATGAAGCCTCCGTGACCTTCTCTTAAGAATACGATCACTGTAGCGAATTCGGTTTCCTGGCCTTTAACTTGGGAGTCTGTTCCTATACAAACTTTTAAACGGTAACCTGCCGCTGTTTCTCTCCTGATGACATTTTCAACAGCATCGTAAATGGGCAGATTAATGGTTTCTCCATTGAATTTTCTCCATTTCATATAAAAAGAGGTTTTTCCAAGTTACGGAAAAACCTCCTACTTACCAAGGGGCACGGATCTGGTAATATCTTATTGCCTTATAAACTTCTCTGCAAACCTCGAATTGTCGTTAAGGTATTGAATGATGAACATACCTGGATTCATTGTGGATGTTGAAATGGTATTAATTCCCTGGGAAAGCGATCCCTTTAAGACCAAACGGCCGTTAAGATCAATAATAGAATAATTATATAACCCAGGGCTGTTTATGGTTAAATTACCCCTAACCAGGTTACTTACTAAAGATGGTTTTTGAGCTTTATTATCACCTAGCGATACTATATTAGAATAGTACTGGCGACCGTTGTCAAATTCCACGTTTAACCTATAATATAGGTTGGCACCCGTGCCGGCAAAATAATTATAGGTTCTTTCTGTAGAGCCTGGCTGAGCCGCTACCTGGAAATTTTGTCCATTTGTGGAAACTTCAAGGGTTTGTTTAACCACTGTTTCTTCCGCTTCTATTTCCCAGTCTAATTTGTGCAGTCCTTTTTCTACTACTCCATGAAGTTCCAACTTATGCAATGGCAGGATGATGCCAGCTCCAAATTGACCAAGCAGGTTGTAAGATCCAAGACTGGCATATGCACTGGTAAATGAATTCCCTTTGCCTTGAAGTCGCAAATAATAAGTTCCTGCATTGAGCATGGTATCTATTCCAGATTTTAAAGTAGTTGCAGGATTATATGTCCCAAGAACTGTTGTGGCATTTGACATGAGGTCTACTTCCAGGTCCAGGTTAGCACCTGAATAACCATCACCTATATTATAAGGCTCAGCATCCAGCTTAAACCTTCCAAAAGACGGGATGGTAACACTAACTACATCAACATCTGTACTTTTTTCAATTATTCCACTTAGAGAAAACTTGTCATTTGTAAAACTAACCTTGGTCGGCTTTTTAAAATCTGCCGTGTAATCATCAGCACGATAAGTAAACCCATTATAGCCCGTAATGATCTCCAGGTCATTTTGATAATTGGTGCAACCATATGGATTGGCACCATTGTTCCAAAGCGTAAAATTTTTATAATAGGCCGAACCCATAATAGGCGCCCACCCTATTTCTCCAGAACCTATACCAGTATTATATTCTGATAATTTATTACAGTTATTATCATAGGCAGCCTGGTGTTTCAAACCTAAGGTATGCCCAACTTCATGAGATGCAGCTTCTGCAATATATTTTGGTACGTAATTTAAAAGCGCTGTAAATACAAAGCCAGGTGTATTATCTCCCCAGGTAAAAGAACCCATATAGGATACACCACCAGCATTACCATACCAATCTGATGTTGTTGTGAGTATTATACGTATTCGTCGATCTATAGGAGCTGCCCAATATTTCGTAGAGTCTGTTGTAACATTAATATCAAAGGGTCGATAATCTTCTGACACCCTTTGAAATACTTCCTTTATTTGAGAAGCATTAATGCCTGCAGGCGCACAGTTTATTGCGGAACCACCCATATTCCAACTTGTTCCTTGTACATATTGACCATCAAAATCTAAATAAATAGTAGCAACGGAAGAAGGATTACTATTATAAGCTGTTACCTGGCCGAATGCTGTCATACAGATCAGCACAGAAAGGAAGAAAGAAGTTAGAGTTTTCATGGGAAGGTTCGAATTGGATTTGGATAGGATTGTCGGATCTAAAGGATTTTACTCACTTATTATATCATAAAGATTTTTCTTTTTTAAAATGTATTGGTCTTCTTCTTTCACAATTTCGTACGCATCGGAATTCCTTGTACTTATTATTCTACCCAGGTATTTTACAGTACCATCTTCTTTAACTGTTTTTGTATAGGTGAAAATGGCACCTTTCCTGTTTATAGACTTGATAACAATGCTTTTTACATTCAAATCTTTTTCAGGAGATTTTGAAATAACAGAACCGATAATATGAAAATTGCCAGACAGGGTAACATTTACTGGCGCACCAATTTCCAGATTGAACAAGGTTTCCAGGTTCGAAACCCTTAAAGGCATATGGTCAGGAAGATCTGCAAAAAGATACGGCTTATTATGATCAGGCTCGTTTATGGGAACTTTACCCTGGGCAAAGGAGGATAAGCCACAGGCAATTAAAAATGCGCAAAAGACGCAGGTTTTCAGGATATTCATCGGACTTGGATTTAAAAGTTATTTACTAACTTTTAGCAGGGATTAGCTGCTGGTTTTCAAGGATTCTTATAGTGCAAATTTGTAAAAAACAATTTTACATCAAAGCGATAATGAATAATTTTTTAAAGATTAAGTGTTATTACTGATTAAAGACGTAGATCTCCGATAACTCATTTTCCCAATGATTAGTATTGACCCGTACTAAGCATAACAAGTGTACAACCAATAATAGTTTCAATATTGTTTTCCTTCGCTTTTGCTATTAAATGATCATTTTCGGTACCCGGATTGAATATAATTCGTTTAGGCTTAAGGTTTAAAATATAATCATAATATTCAACCTGGTTCTTAGGATTCAAATATAACGTCACTGTATCTATTCCCCCCTCTGCCACATGGTCTTTATAAATATTAATATCTCCAACTTTTGTATTCTTTCTGCCAACTGCCACTACAGGATGCTGATGTGCTACTAATTTTTTAATAGCTAAATAACTATACCTGGCAGGATTGTCTGAGGCCCCTAAAACTAAAGTCTTCTTCATCATTCTTAATTCATTACCGGCATTCTAAAATACAAAGCTTGTGCCTTAAAAAGGTCTTCCGTGTGTCATTCGTATTACCCGCTTAGCTAAAAATGGAAATACCTGGAAAAAGCTAACAAAAGAATTGCTGATCCATTTCCGCCCAAAGAACCACTGCAGTTGTCTGCCTCTTCGTAATCGCTTCGAAAACTGACGATGCCATTCCCTGCTATATTGCTTTTCAAGATTTGCTCTTGTAATCTTTCCCATTAAAAAAAGAATTACCAGACGTGATACTATCTTCCCGGTATGCAATGCTATGCTCATTCCATTTCCACAAAGAGGAGTTATCAATCCTGCTGCATCTCCTATCATGATCACATGATTTTCAATCTTTGTCTTAGATAGGAAATTGATTTGAGAAATAGTTATCGGAAACTCTTTGATCCTTGTACAGGAAGTGAATATCTCTTTCAAATGAGGATTATCCATTAAAATGCATTGCTCTAATTGCTCAACACTGTTATTACTTTTTTTCAAATTACCTGCGGTGGTCATATAGCATAAACAGGTCAATCCATTTTCAATATTTGAGATTCCACAATACCCATCTTTGAAATTATGAAGTCCTATAATTCCTTCAGGCCAGGCAGACCTGATATGGTATTTGACTGCAATGTAATTGTTCAGACGCTTGTTGTTCTTACTTAAAAAGGTCCTGTTCCATTTCCGGTCAATATTGCTTTTCTTCCCCCATGCTGCACAACAAACTTTTGACTTAACAACACCTATATTAGTAATCCTGGAATTAAAATGAATAGTGAACTGTTCATTAAATTCAACCTTCTCCACCTTTGTTTCCTCCAATACTACTACTCCAAGCTTCTTGGCCTTTTGAGCCAAAGCATTATCCAATTCATACCGGCTGATACCAAAGCCTCCTAAGGGTAAGGCCGTTTTAAATGCGCGTCCATTGGGAGCTGTCAGAACAAGGTTGTCAATGAAAGGGACTTTCATTTGGCTAATGGGAATGCCTAGATGCTCTAAATAATTTAAAGATTCATGACTGATATACTCACCACATACTTTGTGAAATGGGTACTTTTCCTGTTCAAATAAAATTACATTATAGCCAGCCATACGAAGTTCTATAGCACCGGACAGGCCGGCAAGGCCCCCTCCTATAATAGCAACATCATATTGGTCAGCCAATTCCATAAGTATGAACAGTTATTAACCACCGGAAAGCCCATTTCCACTCAGAGGCATATGTTGATATTTCAGCTTTCTTAAATAAATATGTCCAGTCTTTTCTTGTAAACCCTCTGCTAACAGATAATGGTGCATCATTTTTAACCAGGTAACTACTGGAAAACAATTGCGTAAGCCATTTTATCAAATAATAGGCAATGGGGTGACGATGGAGGTCATTGATAAAAAACCCGAATGAACTGTTGAGTTGCATATACTTTAGCATATCTACCAATTCTATGTCATCGAAATGGTGGCAAAATAATGAAGAGAAAAGTATATCATGTTTCGCCTGGAAGTGAACTTGCCGGTAATCTGAATGAATGAATTGAATATTTGCATTTTCAGGCTTTGATGATGCATATTGAATACATTCCTGGTTAATATCTATTCCCGTCAGCAATACAGGAATATTTCTTTTACATGCCCACTTTTGTATGGCATTGAGGTTATCACCACCACCACAACCCAACTCCACTATCTTAATTGGTTCACGCACATCATATTCACTGATCAATTTATTGACACCATCAATAGTAATGGCATGTCCACCCAAATACCTGTTAATAAACTCCAGTTCCTGCATGTTATGCATGATATCCCTGAAGGGTATGTCAGAACTATCCAGCAGTTCCTTTTGGTAAGATCGTTTAGCCGAAGTGAACATCAATTATGAACTGAAAATGTTTCTACAGTAAGTCCCGGCCCGAAAGCTGCACCTACCAGCTTTGTCATTTTTTCGCTCTTTTGAAAAATCTTTTTGAGTACAAATAATATGGAAGCTGATGAAATGTTTCCATAATCATGAAGTACTTCATATGACTCCTTTAATCGATCATTATTAATTCCTAAGCTCTTTGCGACTGCTTCAAGTATTTTCTTCCCCCCGGGATGTATACACCAGTGTGAAACCTCCTCTATAGAAAGACCTTGTTTTTGCATTGCTCTTTCCAGTATTGATTTGAAATCTTCTTCTATCAGGTCAGGTACATATCCGCTTAAAGTCATCTGGAAACCACTGGAAGAGATTTCCCATGCCATATCTCTCTTTCCTTTAGGAATTACTTCACTATAAAAGTCGTCAAGGTACCATCCTCCCTCGTGATCCCCGGTTACCAATACCGCGGCAGAACCATCACCAAATAATAGCGATGAGGTAAGGTTATCGGTTGTAGCATCTCTTTGAAAATGTAGGGTACACAACTCAGTACAAACGATCAATACTTTTGATTGCTTGTCTGCAAGACAAATAGCATTTGCCATTTTTAATGCATGAATTGCAGCATAACATCCCATAAAATTGATCGAGCTCCTGACGATGGATTTATTAAGGTCCATCAGTTCCATAACCTGCAGATCTAATCCCGGAGCACTCATTCCTGTACAACTAACAGTGAGTAAATGAGTGATTGTTTGAGGGTGATGTGTATGCCCCAGGCAATCCCTTATGGCATCTACAGAAAGCAAGGGTGCATGCTTGCTATAGATAGCCATACGATGCTCCAGCGAAGGGAAGGGTTCAAGATTCTCTGACTGGGGATAAAACTTCCAATCGTTAATTCCCTTACTGTAATCAGAAATAACTGAAAACCGCTGGTTGATCCCCGATTGTTTGTATAAAAAGCGCATTTTCCTTTTATCTGTCTCAGTAACAGCATACACTGTTTGCATAAAACTGAGTATATCCATTTGTTGATGGCAAAACGAAGGAACTGCGGTACCTATGGAGATAATTTGGCTCAAGGTTTAAATAAAATAAGGGTTACAAAAAAAATGGTTGTACATAAGGTAGCTATCACATTCATGCGCAAACTGTTTTTAAAGTTTGCCTCCTTTTCGGATATCCAGACCTTTCGCATCCACGTTAAAAAAAACAATACCACTGGTAACATAATCAACAGGTATCTGAACCAAATGTTCATTTCATGTCTTTGTGTAAAAAACAAATACATAAGGAAAGTGGCCCCAAGGAAAAGACACATACTTAAAATAAATGTCCCCCGTTTTCCAACCAGGTAACTGATAGTAGTTACTCCATCGTCCTTATCTTCTTTGTGTTGATAGATCTGCGTCAGTGGATATAAAGCTGCTATCAGGCAACTGGAAATTATACAAGGCAATATGGGTGCATATAAATCAGTGGATGGGTTTGTTCCTATATAAGTAATATAAAAGACCAGGGCGCCCTGGAAAATAAACACTGTAAGAAAGCCTATAACCGGGTAGCGTTTTAATCGTATCTGCCTGGAACTATAAGCCCTTGAAGCCAATATGTAGAGTAAAATACCCACTGAAAAATAAATTGAAATGAGCAACCCTGTTAGAACTGCTATTACATCCATGATGATGGTAATACGGTATAATTGCCTAGTAGGTTGCAAAGGGTTTTTTAACCCTCCTATAGGCGATGTATCCCTGTCCATATAAGAGTTATATCCATTGCTGGATGGATAAACTAAAAAATGGAGGATTATAAATATTATGATTGCTTTAGTGAAATCAACCGTTGGAACCTGGCTTATAGCAAACAAATAAACCGGTAACAGGAACAAGGAAAAATGGAATCTAAGTAATTGTATGGTAGATGGGTGAAGCACATGGAAAGTTAATTAAAACTATAGGTAAAAAGAGAAATAATAGCAGGCATTGATACCGCCTATTCCAGGTTCATTGATTGCAGAAATCCATTTCTTTTTAGTTGAAACTTCCTAAAATAAAATCCATGGTGTTCCGAACTTTTGCAGTTACATGCAACTATTAGTACACCATGGATGCTTAGTAATTATATCTAAATTACCGTCTGCCTCTACCAACAAGCCATAATATTAAGCCAACAACAACCACTACCACCAGAATACCTACCCACATACCTGCCTTAAAGATTCCACCCACTACTTCGCAGGAGCTAAGGGTCATTGCCATTGCCAGTACGCTAAGCCATAATAATGAATAATTTTTCATGAGTTCGTCTTTTTCTTTGTTAATGCAAAAGTTTTGCCGCAGAAACAAAACATAATTCCTTTCTATTATCTTCAATGATCTATAAGAACTTATCTGCTTATGTTGGTTAAGACATTTGGAAGCGCCGTATACGGAGTAGAAGCAATAACTATTACCGTAGAGGTTAATTGGATGAAGGCTAATGTTGGTTTTATGTTAGTAGGCCTTCCTGACAGTGCAATCAAAGAAAGTTTTCAAAGGGTGGAAAGTACCCTTAAAGCCAATGGTTACACCTTACCAAGGACCCGGATAGTGGTTAACCTGGCACCGGCCGATATAAAAAAAAGCGGTACAGCATTCGACCTTCCCATAGCAATAGGCATGTTAGCAGCTACCGAACAATTAAACAATATTGAGGCTATTGAACATTACCTTATCATGGGAGAATTGAGCCTCGATGGGGAGATACGTCCTATAAAAGGTGCCCTGCCCATTGCAATACAGGCTAGAAAAGAAAAGTTTAAAGGCCTTTTTGTGCCTGCAGCCAATGCCAGGGAAGCTGGCATGGTTAATAACCTGGCAGTATATGGCGTAACCCATATTAAGGAAGTGATAGATTTCTTTGAAAATGGTGAAAAAGGTATTGAGCCCATTGCCATCAACACAAGGGAGGAATTTTATAATTCACAATCGGATTATGAAGTTGATTTTGCAGATGTAAAAGGCCAGGAAAACATTAAAAGGGCATTGGAAATAGCAGCTGCCGGTGGTCATAATGCCATATTAATAGGTCCTCCGGGTGCAGGCAAGACAATGCTGGCTAAACGGTTACCAACCATTTTGCCCCCTTTAAGCCTGCAGGAAGCACTAGAAACAACCAAGATCCATTCAGTAGCGGGTAAACTACCAGAAAATACAACACTGGTTTCTAAACGTCCCTTCAGAAGTCCACACCATACTATTTCCGATGTGGCATTGGTAGGTGGCGGAGGTAATCCTCAACCTGGCGAGATCTCTTTATCGCATAACGGAGTATTATTCCTGGACGAATTGCCTGAATTTAAAAGGACTGTACTAGAGGTTATGCGCCAGCCTATGGAAGAACGTAGGGTAACCATCTCCCGTGCCAAGGTGGCGGTAGATTTCCCAGCAAGTTTTATGCTTATAGCCTCTATGAATCCGTGCCCTTGCGGTTTTTATAATCATCCTGAAAGAGAATGCACCTGTCCTCCGGGAGCAGTGCAGAAATACCTCAATAAAATCTCAGGACCTTTGCTCGACAGGATAGATCTTCATGTGGAGGTTACACCGGTAGAATTCAGTGAATTATCAGCTACTAAAGCCCAGGAAAATTCAACCTCTATCAGGGAAAGGGTGATAAAAGCACGGGAAATACAAGACATAAGGTATAAAGAACATGCAGGCATTTATTGCAATGCACAGATAAGCAGCAAAATGCTTAAACAGATCTGTATCATCAACACTGCCGGCCAAAACCTGTTAAAGGCAGCAATGGAAAAATTAAATTTGTCAGCAAGAGCCTATGACAGGATATTAAAGGTATCCAGAACAATAGCCGACCTTGCACAAAGTGAAGAAATAAAAGTGGAACACCTGGCAGAAGCCATCCAGTACAGGAGCCTTGACAGAGAAGGTTGGGCTGGTTAATAATGAAAAGATATGGATCAGTTGGAATCATTTTTCAAGAGCCTTGAAAATTATTTTGATAAGATATACGTCATCACCTTATCGCGTGCTACAGACAGGCACCAACACATCAAAGAAGAATTAAAAGGATTAAACTATTCGCTGTTCTGGGGACAGGATAAAGATGAATTTGAGGTGAGTGAGTTAGAAGAGCAGAATATTTATAATGAAGCGCTTGCCAGGAAAGCTCACCGCTGGAATAAACCTATGCCCCCGGGCATGATCGGGTGCTCGTGGAGCCATAAACTAATCTATGAAGATGTAATTAAGAATAATTATAAGCGTGTATTGATTTTGGAAGATGATATAATTATTGACAAAAGCAATATTTCAACATTCCCCCAAATGCTGAAAGAACTTCCCGCTGATTGGGAATTACTTTACCTTGGGTATGAAAGAAATGAAGAATTTAAGCCCGCTTTTTATTTCAAGCAGTTGATGTATCATTTACAAAGAACACTTGGGTTGACACGCTTTTCACATAAAACGATCAGGAATATGTATGCAAAGAAATTATCCCCGCATATTTACTCCTCAGGATACCACGACCATACCCATGCTTATGCAGTTACCAGGTCGGGCGCAGAAAAGCTTAATAAATTGCAAGAGCCTATTCGCTTCTTCCCTGATAACCTATTAGCTTATGCGGCTACAAACGAACTGGTTAAAGCTTATATTACCCGGCCAAAGCTTATAAACCAACTTTCACAGGGCGAAACAAAAAAGCTCAGCACATATATTGGGCACTAATCAATTCTTAACTTTATTTAATGGCGAATGTTCTGGTTTTACAAGCAATTCAGGGAATTGACAATATTAATAAATGCAGGTATGCCATTTTAAAATACCTGGAGGTATATAATTTGAATCCTCCTCCAGATATTGCCATATTTCTTTATACAGATCAGCCCGCCTACTTTGAATCATTTATTCCTTTCTTTTCACTGTTTGGCATCAAAGAAGTTTCGATGGCGCAACGAAAGGAATGGGCAGGTGAGCAGGGAAACAGTGAAAGGGTTTCTATGAAAATACTCGCAGAAGTGGCAACTCATTTCCATGGTAATATCCTTTCCCTGCAGAACAATTGTTATTTGACAATGCCAGTTGAAGCCATTTTTTCAGAACTGGAGGCTGGAAATTACTGTATGCTTTCATGCCTGGGACAATTTGCAAATAATAAAAGTATCCCTGCCCAAAAACTAAAAAAGCTTTTATCAGATAATAATTTCCAAAGCAATGGAAGTTCATTGGAAGTCATAGATCTGAAATTATTCAACCCATCCGTAATTGGTATAAACTCTTCATCCAAAGAAGTGATAGAAGATATAATTGAATTATCAGATCTTTTGTATAAACAGCATCCTCATCCTATTATTGAATCCTTTGCCTACAGTTATTGCCTCCAGGCTAATAAAGAACAAATAAAAAATAGTGATGACAGGGTCGTCTATTTTAAGGACGAGAAGGCTTTACTTCGGTTATTGCGTAGTTTTTTCAATAAGAATGCTGAAGAAAGTGTACCTAACCTGGTAAAGGCTCTAAACAAATTAGACATCGAAGCTATCTGGAAAAAGAAAGAACAATTTGATTCATTGCCGTTTTATAAGAAATGGATCAACACTTTTGCCGGCAAAGGCTGGAATATAAAATCTTACGAAAAGAAAATTTAGAACAGGTGATCATATGAAAATATTAATAGCGCATTTAAAACCTTATAAACTTTTAGTAGCCCTTATTTTAATATTGGCTGCTTTGAATATTGGGTTCTCTCTTATTGATCCGATAATATTCGGAAAGTTGGTAAACCTTAGCAATGCCTTTGTAAAGTCTATAGAGAAAGGAGCAAAGATGGATAAGGAAAGATTTTTCTGGCAATTCAACTGGACAGCCCCCGGAGTTGTCTATTTACTGCTTTGTTCCATTGGAGTTGCTATGATAAGCCGTATTGCTAAAAACTTCCAGGATTACTTTTTAAATGTAATAGTTCAGAAATTCGGGGCTAAGGTATTCACTGATGGTTTGCAACATGCGATGAAGCTGCCTTACCAGGAATTTGAAGACCAGCGGAGCGGGGAAACACTAAGTGTTCTTCAAAAGGTTAGAACTGATACAGAAAAGTTCATAAACAACTTTGTAAATATTCTTTTCACTGTATTAGTAGGGATTGTAATTGTGGCGGTATTTGCTGCAAGCATCTCCCCTCTTTTACCCATTGTTTATTTTGGAGGTATCGCCATATTAATGATCATTTCCAACCTGCTGAGCAAAAAGGTAAAAACAATTCAAAAAACCATTGTTGCCCAAACTACTTCTCTTGCCGGAACAACCACAGAATCACTGAGAAATATTGAATTGGTGAAAAGCCTGGGGCTTACCAACCAGGAAGTCGATAGACTGAATAAGAACACTTATAAGATCCTGGGGCTGGAACTTACTAAAGTAAAGCGCATCAGGAGTATTGGATTCGTACAGGGCACGTTTGTCAATACATTAAGGCAGGTGATACTTTTCATGTTAATGTGGTTCATATTTAAAGAAGAAATGAATGCGGGCCAGTTAGTGACCATGCAGATCTATTCGTTCTTCATCTTTGGACCTTTACAGGATATTGGCAATATAATATTAAGCTACAGGGAAGCTGAAGCCTCTCTTAATAATTACAATTCCTTAATGCAAAAAAAATCTGAACCTCAGCCGGAACATCCTAAACACCTGGGCCCTATCAGCCAGCTGGAATTCAGAGAAGTTAGCTTTAAGCACCAGACTGCCATGCATAAAGCGATTGATAATATTAGTTTTCAAACGCAGAGGGGAGAAACCATTGCGTTTGTTGGACCCTCCGGTTCAGGCAAATCCACCCTTATGAAATTATTGGTTGGTTTATATCGCCCGCAACAGGGCAATATCTTTTATAATGGCCTTGATGAAAACAAAATTCACTTTGACGACCTGAGGAACCAGATAGGATTTGTTACGCAGGATACACAATTATTCAGTGGAACAATAAAAGAGAATCTCATGTTCGTAAATCCATCTGCCAGTGATGAAGACCTGGTGGAAGCACTGACAAAGGCGTCCTGTCAAAACCTTTTATTAAGAGCAGAAAAAGGTCTTGAAACCATGATTGGCGAAGGTGGCCTAAAGCTTTCAGGTGGAGAAAAACAAAGATTAAGTATCGCAAGGGCATTACTCAGAAAACCAAAGCTCCTGATCTTTGATGAAGCTACATCTGCTCTTGACTCACTTACGGAAGAAGAGATCAATAAAACCATCCGGAATGTATCTTCATTCAATGACCAGATCACGATACTAATAGCACACCGTCTATCAACTATAATGCATGCAGACAGGATCTTTGTATTGGAAAAAGGCCTGATCATAGAAACAGGAACACATGAAGAGTTGTTAGAAGAAAAAGGATTGTATTATGCAATGTGGAGACAACAAATAGGGGAAAGAAAAAATACACCGGTAACAACACCTGCCATTTCCAATTAAGTAATTAAAAAGACCCCGGAGAAAGGGGTCTTTTTAATTATTTTGACTTTAAAATACAATAGGAATATTAAGCCGTACCATAAAATTACGACCCGTATTAAATACACCTCTCCTTCCGGTCATTTGATTAACGTCTGTATATTTCAAACGGCTTAAATGACTCTGGTAGGCAACATCAGCAATATTATTGCCCATGAGGTAAAGGCTGAATAATGTTTTATTCTTATTCTTGATATCAGCGCTAATACTGGCATTTAATAAAGTATATCCCGGTGTGGCTGTTTCTGTTCCGAAAGCTGTGAAAGGTTTGTTTTGGGGGAAAGTATGATCTACTTCAAATTGTAAATGAAGATCCCTCAACAGTTTCCCATTTTTCATTAACTCGGCCCTTAATTCACTTATCCATTTGGTAGCCGGTATAAACGGAACAGTTTTTACATTTTCTATAGGCGTAGCAAATTGACCTCTTACATAAGACAAAGTATTCTCAAAATGAAACCAATCCAATGGATGTGGATGAATGTCCAATAAAACTTCACCCCCATAAAGCGTTGCGTTTCGCTGGTCAAATTTATATGCTGGTATTTGGTCTCCATCAACATTCACTAATGAATCAGATCCATTAGCTCCCATCAACTTGGTGTAGAAAATAAAATTGTTGATCCTGTTGTAAAATGTACTGGCTGTGAATAAAACATGTTCTGAATTCAATTCTATTCCTACATCTCCCTGCCATGATTTTTCAGATCCTAATCCGGCATTTCCATATTCATACCTGTTAGTACCCTCGTGTGTTCCATTAGAGGCAAGCTCCGGGATACTTGGAGCCCGAAATCCACGAGCAAGATTAATTTTAAGCAATAAGCGTTCTGTCGCTTCATAACTTACACCAAGACTACCCGAAACATTGGAATAGTTCTTAGCAATGCTATTGAATTTTACAGCGCCATTTTCTTCCAGGTAACTGGCTTGAAGTGAACGGTTATCAAAACGTATTCCCCCGCTAATGGTTGATCCGCCTATGGTTTTTTGAGTGTATAAAAAGCTTCCGATATCAAATAAATGGTATTCAGGTATCAGCACCTCCACGCCTTTATTTCTATTCTGTTGAGCCATACCACCCAAACCAATAGAATGGGTCCAGCCATTCTTATCTGCTAAATGATAGATTGTACTATAATTAAAAGTATTCAGGTCAAAATCCAGGCTCTTTTGAGATGGTATGTTTGTATTACCAAATTCAGTACGCTGATTTCTTTGCCAACCGGTATTTACACTCAACTTTCCAGCTCCCACCTTGAAGCTGTTATCACTTATCAATTTTAAGTGATTTACATGCTGATAAGGCACCTGTGGATCCACACTATTGAAATCATTTTCCGTGGGCAATTGTTCTATACCTCCAGGAAGTGTTTTCACAAATTCACCTTGCTCATTCCTGATGCCTTCTATTACTCCCAGCTTCTGGTTAAAATTACTCGCTATCAAATGCGAAAATCCCCATGATCCATTGTATCCTATGTAGCCACCTATATTGTGTTCATTGAATTTTGAATTGAATACAGGTCCATCAAATTTATTCCTGTAATCTCCTGCAGCTTTATAATCCCCCCAGGCATTCCAGTTAAAACCATTTTGGTTGCCTCCCAAACTTGCGTATAAAGACCGTTGCTTATTATTTGTTTGATATCCTGAAAGGATATTGCCTTTAAAACTGTTGATCGGCGCAGGATTGGTGGTAATAATATTAATAACCCCTGCCATAGCATCACTGCCATAGATAAGCGAAGCTGGTCCCTTCACGATCTCCACTCTACTAACACTGTTTTCATCTATTTCTATTCCATGTTCATCGCCCCATTGCTGCCCTTCCTGCCGGATACCATCATTCACCACTACCAGCCTGTTATAGCCTAACCCCCTGATGATAGGCTTGGAAATAGCAGGTCCTGTAGACAATTGATTAATACCGGGTTGCCGGGTAAGGGCATCTATAATATTAGTGGACGGTGTGGTTAGTAATTCAGTTTTATTGATCCGGTTGATGGGAATAGGTGTTTTTCTCATACTGCTTGCTGCGCCAACAGCAGTAATAGTAATACCCTCATTCATAACATAAGTTGAGGTTAAGGCAAAATCATGTACATCATTTCCCTTCAGGTCAACATGTTCCACCAATGTTTTATATCCTGAATAAGTTACTTCAATGATGGAATGTCCTAATGGAATATTGTCAAGTACATAATTTCCAAGACTATCGGTAAACGTTCCATTTTTGGAATCTGCCAGCAAAATACTTGCGCCTGCCAATGGCTCGCCGGTCTTCAGATCAGTGATCTTTCCTGAAAGTTGATTTTTCTTAATATCCTGAGCAAAGGAAATAGATATAGTAAGGCTGAGAATAGATAACAGGATTATCTTTTTCATTCAATAAATGATTTGCTAACATTAGGTAATACGTAAACTCTTAACTGTTGCTAGCAAACGGGAGGACTTCTTCCCGCATCGGATAAAAATGGAGTTTCTATGAAACTACTCTGGAAAGAATGGTAAGATCGTATGTGACCCTGGTAAGGAATGACACCTGTTTCGCATTTTTCATAAATAAATGGAATAGTTACTACCAGTTCATCGAAATGGCAGTTAATTCCCTGTATATGCATGCAATTGGTCTTTACGGGACCATGTGTACAGGAAATAGTGTCTTTATGTTGAGCAACAAGATCATGAATAAATGCCTTTGGCATAGCACTTACCATGAATACAAATAACAGTAAAAACGATACCGACTTTCTTATGGAGATCTTTATTATCAAGTTGCTTATGCTTACTGTTGACCGTGATTTTTAAATTCACAGCAAAGTAAAAGCATTGCAACCAAGCTGCAATATCAAATTTAGTTAAGACTATGAGTGGGCAAGGATAGATCCAAAGCTGTTGATGATCTGTTTATATTCATCGAATCTGTACGGTTTGGTATAATAGGAGCTGGCACCCAATAGTGCACATTTCTCCCTATCCGCATTACTATTAGATGTCGTAAGGATCACAACGGGTATATCAGCAAGATGAGGTTGCTTTTTAAGATAATGTAAGGTTTCCGTACCATCCCATTTCGGCATGTTCAGGTCCAGGATGATCAATGCTGGAAGATCAGATGTATTGATTGAATTTAAATATTCAATGGCATCTGCTCCATTGGAAGCACAAACAAGATCAGCATTAGTACCGGTTTCAGTTATCGACAGGCTCATAAAATACCGGTCGTCCATGTCATCGTCAACGTAGAGGATTTTGGTGGGTTGTGGAAGTGGCATAGGTTGCATTTTGGTGTTAACCAAACTTAACAATTTCTACCCATAAATGCAAGGATATGTGAGATTAAATATGTTGATTATTAAATGCTTAGCTCATCAATAACTACAGGTTTTCAATAATTCCTGCTATACCTTGACCCCCACCTACGCATGCTGTTACCATTCCATATTTTTTACCCGAGCGTTTCAAATCTTTTAAAACCTGGATGGTCAACTTGGCTCCCGTACATCCTAATGGATGACCCAAAGCAATAGCGCCCCCGTTCGGATTTACTTTTTCCGGATCCAATCCAGCTTCCCTGATGACCGCAATAGACTGGGAAGCAAAAGCTTCATTCAACTCTATAGTGTCTATATCACCAAGATTCATATTAGCCTGCTTTAAAACTTTTGGAATAGCTGCAACAGGCCCAATTCCCATTATCCGGGGCTCTACGCCAGCCGATGCACAAGCTACCAGTCTTCCTATTGGAGTAAGACCCAACTGCTTAACCAGTTTTTCACTCATAACAATTACAAATGCAGCCCCGTCACTTGTCTGTGATGAATTACCAGCTGTTACGCAACCGCCAGCGGCAAATGCCGGCTTTAATTTCGACAATACCTCTACAGACGTGTCCTTCCTGGGACCTTCATCAATAGCTACTGTAAAGCTCCTTTTCTGCCTTTTGCCTTTATCGTCAAGGTACACCTCTTCCACTTCCATAGGTAGAATACCTTCCTGTAAATACCCCTTATCTATAGCATTGATTGCCTTTTGATGCGACCGGTAGGAAAACTCATCCTGGTCCTCCCTGCTAACCTTATATTCCTTAGCCACTTCTTCCGCTGTAAGACCCATGCTTAAATAATAATCAGGATCATCTTTGGCAATAGAATAGGAAGGCACAGTTTTCCACCCTGCTGTAGGCACTAGGCTCATGCTTTCTGTTCCTCCAGCAATTATGCAATCTGCCATTCCCATGCGGATCTTAGCTGTAGCAATTGCAATTGTTTCCAAACCAGAAGCACAATACCTGTTCACAGTCATCCCTGGAATATCATAACCAATGGCGCGGGCAGCAATGATACGTCCCACTTGCAAGCCTTGTTCAGCCTCCGGTACAGCATTACCAACTATTACATCATCTACTAAATTCTTATCCAGTTGGGGCACCGATGCCAATAAGCCTTTTATAAGGTTAATGGCCAGGTCATCCGGTCTGTAAAATCTAAAACCACCTTTTTTAGCTTTACCCACTGCTGTTCTGTATCCTGCTACTATATAAGCTTCCTGCATACCTTAGAGATTATACTTAAAAGTACAGAATTTGTGTTTTAGTTGCATCAACAACCAATTTGCCTGCCCTAAATACTCTCAATTACTATCTTCGCACACCCATGTACAAGTTTCTTCGGCGTATTTTATTTCTTTTTTCACCTGAAACAGCTCATTCCATTTCAATGGAATTATTGAAAACGGCCTGTTCAGTTTCTTTTGTGAAAAACATCTTACATAATTATTTTGCAGCCCCTCAAAAGGAAGTCAAACTCTTTGGTATACATTTTAAAAATCCTATAGGTCTTGGAGCAGGTTTTGATAAAAATGCACAATACTTACGGGAGCTTGAAGTCCTGGGCTTTGGTTTTGTAGAAATTGGAACTGTTACTCCTAAGCCCCAGCCTGGTAATGATAAGCCAAGGGTTTTTCGCCTGCCGGCTGATAAGGCATTGATCAACAGGATGGGTTTTAATAATGATGGCGTAGAAGTGATCGCTGAAAGATTAAAGCGGTGGAGAAATGCTGAAACCTCACAAAATCTCACACCATTCATTATTGGAGGCAATATTGGCAAAAACAAAATTACACCCAACGAGGAAGCATGGAAAGATTACGAGATCTGCTTTAATGCACTTCATCCTTATGTTGATTTCTTTGTGGTAAATGTTAGTTCACCCAATACCCCAGGATTGAGAGAACTGCAGGAAAAAGACGCTCTGAAAAAAATACTGATGCACCTGCAGTCTTTGAATCAAGCATTCCCTGTAGCTAAGCCCATACTACTGAAAATTGCTCCGGATCTTTCCTGGTTACAACTGGATGATGTGATTGACCTGGCTAATGAAATAAAGCTTGATGGGCTCGTGGCTACAAATACTACTATCAGCAGGGACAAACTTTCCATCTCCACCGACCAAATACAATCAATTGGCGCGGGAGGGCTTAGTGGTAAACCATTGGAAGAACGATCAACAGAAGTACTGGCTTACATCACTGAAAAAACAAAGGGCACCATACCTGTGATAGGTAGTGGCGGAATTTTTACCGCTGCTGATGCCAAAAAGAAGATGAGTGCCGGTGCTTCTCTTTTGGAAGTGTGGACCGGTTTTATATATCAAGGTCCGGTTATTGTTAAAAAGATCTGTAAGTCATTATAACCATACATACACCCAAAATAGTTTCCCTATTCATGGAATATTTATTTACAACAGAGAGTTTAATAAGTTTTATAGTTCTTGTCATATTAGAAGTAGTGCTGGGCATTGACAATGTAATATTCGTCAGCATCATCATTAACAGACTTAAAAATGAAAACAAGAAAAAAGCCCGGCGAGCATGGATGGTTTCCGGCATCATTATCAGGAGCATATTGTTAATGGGATTAAGCTGGCTGTTATTACAGAAGGGAAAACCATTGTTCACACTTTTTGGTAAAGGCTTTGACCTGGCCAGTCTTGTTATGCTTGTTGGAGGCTTGTTCCTGATCTATAAATCTGTAAAAGAGATACATGGAAAACTGGAAGGGGAAGACCATGAAGATTACCAGTTAAAGCCTGTACATCTTTCATTAATGCAAGGCATTGTACAGATCATGCTCATTGATACTGTTTTCTCTTTCGACAGCGTGATAACAGCTGGAGGCACAGCCAAACATGTGGAAATAATGATTGGTGCTGTTATTATTGCCATGATCATTATGTTTTTATTCAGTCCTAAAATATCTTCTTTTATCCATAAGCATCCAACACTTAAAATGCTTGCTCTTTCTTTCCTGGTAATGATAGGATTAAGCCTTGTCATTGAAGGATGGGATGCTGAAAGTGCAGAAACACTACACCTGAAAAATTATATTTATTTCGGTATGGCCTTCTCCTTCCTGGTGGAAGTGCTGAATATGACCATGCGCAAGAAATCTGCTAAAAGAAGAGTAGTGAAATTACACGAACCTGTATTGAATGAAGACACACCTATTGATTCCGATTTAGCTCATTAATGCGCAATACAAAGTAAGGTTGCAGCCACAAGGCCGGCAGTTTCTGTTCTCAACCTTGTTTCGCCAAGAGCAACAGGGATAAAATCGTGGGATAGAGCTTGTGAAATTTCTTCTGAGGTAAAATCTCCTTCAGGCCCTATTAGCACAAGCGTTGAAGTACTCTCTTCACGTGAATTATAATCGAACAGCGATTTCTTGTCGCTCTCCACACAATGTGCAATAAACTTTTGCATATAGTTTTCCTTGTTCAGCACATTTCCAAAATTTGTTGGTTCTTGCAATTTTGGTAACATAGATTGCTGCGATTGCAGCATTGCACTTACAAGGATATTTTGCATCCGCTCATACCTGAATTTTCCTTTTTCTGTTCTTTCACAGATCATTGGATAAATCTCACTGACACCAATTTCTGTGGCTTTTTCAAGAAACCATTCAAACCTTGCGGTGTTTTTAATAATAGAAATTCCAACTGAAACTTTCCTCTTTCGTGGTGTATCTATTTCAGATGATAAAATATCCACCACACACTTTTTCCTGTTGCCATCAACAATCCGCGCAATCACTTTTTTCCCTTTCCCATCAGTTAGCAGTAATTCTTCTCCCCTTTTCATTCTCAACACCATTACCACATGCTTTGAGGTGTCTTCATCAAGTAAGATGGATTTAGCATCCAGGTTTGCAACATAAAAAAAAGGCAGGGCCATACTGCGAAGAAAATTCATTTTTATTATAAACAATAGAATGGTTCTTCCGGTAATAAAAAAAGCTCCCATGAGGAGCTTGTATAATGGAAAAGTTAGTAACTAAAATGGATCTTCATCGTCGGGAAGGTCATTCATTTTGCTTCCAGTCTGTATGAACATTCTGGCGCCTCCATTGCCATCATTGCCAGATACAGGCTTGAAATTAGAAGGCATGTTAAAGGAGCCAAAATCATTGCCTCCGCCATCTTCCACAAATTTTTGAATGTGTAGCAGGGCCCTGAGCTTGATCGTTTCCAAAGAACCATTCCGGTGCTTGGCAATACGAACGTGTGTTTCCCCCCTGTTATTATCTCCCATTTCATCCTGGGTGATATCATAGTATTCAGGACGGTAGAGGAACATTACCATATCTGCATCCTGTTCAATGGCTCCGGATTCCCTCAGGTCACTCAATTGTGGCATCTTATTTCCATCCTTCCTTTTTTCCACCTCACGGCTTAACTGTGACAGTGCAATAATTGGTACCTGCAGCTCTTTTGCCAATCCTTTTAATGATCTTGAGATAGTTGAGATTTCCTGTTCACGATTGGAATTTCTTTCGCCGGTACCGCTCATTAACTGCAAATAATCGATAATGATCAGGCCGATATTCGCAGTATTCTTCAAACGGCGGCATTTAGCCCTTAATTCAAAGATGTTCAATGCGGCGGTATCATCAATGTAAATGGGGGCCTGGGCCAACCTTTGGATACCCTTTGCATACAGCTGCTTCATCTCATGCTCCTCCATTTTTCCACGGGAAATCTTTTCCAGGTGGATCTCACTTTCAGCAGAGAGAATACGTTGAACCAGCTGCCCGGCACTCATTTCTAATGAAAACAGTGCAACAGGTGTGGATTTGGTGGCACTCAGGGCTGCACTACGGGCAAGGTTGAGGGCGAAAGCCGTTTTACCCACCGCAGGACGGGCTGCAAGGATAATAAGGTCAGTACTTTGCCATCCATAGGTCACCCTGTCCAGCGAAGGGAAGCCACTAGGTACACCAGTAATGTCTTCGTTCTTATGTCTCAGATCCTCAATACGTTGTATGGTCTTTACCAGTACAGAATCGATGGATTCGTAGTTGTTCTTTAAGTGATTGCTGGTTACTTCATACATTTTGCTTTCAGCCTGGTCCAGCAGGTCAAAAACATCGGTACTGTCCTCATAGGCATCAGAAATGATCTCTCCACTGATACGGATAAGTTCTCTTTGTATGAATTTTTGTAGGACGATCCTGGAGTGCGCCTCTATGTTAGCTGAAGAAACAACGGCGTTGGTAAGCTTGGTCACATAATAAGGACCCCCAACAATGTCCAGTTCCTCTCTGAAGCGAAGCTCTTCAACAACAGTTAAAATATCTATAGGCTGGCTTTTATTAGCCAGGCTTTGCATGGCTTTATAGATCCTTTGATGCGCATCTACATAAAAACATTCCGGCTTTAGGATCTCTATTACTGCATCAAATGCACCCTTTTCCAGCATGATCGCTCCCAGCACTGCCTCCTCGAGGTCTTTGGCCTGGGGCGGCACCTTTCCATAGATCATTGTGCTGAGATCTAAAGGGGCTTTTCTCCTATTCTTTTTATCCCGATTGAGGTTAGTAAGATCCATAATTCAAGTACGTCAAAAAGTTAAACCATTGATTTTTTCGATCAATGACCTATAGGGGCTTTCAATTAGTTTGGCTTTATTAATTTATTGTTATCAGATTATTATCTGAAGGGTCCCAGTAAGTCAGACGGCGAATATAAATGCAGGCATAAGTACTAAAATCATTTTTTCGATGAATATTTTAATTCACAGAAAATTCATTCAACACTCACATTAATATACCCCTTATACACATTGATTACCAAAATATCCACAAAATTGGATTTTTTTGCGCAGCTTTCAGTCGCTTGTGCACAAGTTTTGTCAAGAAATATATTGGCAAAAACATTTGGTGGAATGATAGAAACTACAGAATGGAGTTTTATGCCTGAAAGCGCTCTTTACATTGCTTAATTAATATCTATAACTGTTGCGGGGCCTGCCTGAAACCAATTCAATTCGCATTGTGAAAAGATTTTTATGCCTTTTATTTACCGGGATACAGTAAAAGGGTTATTTCAATTCTGAGTAGGTTATCCGCTAAAATCCTCCATATACTATAAACAGAAATTACCGGGTAGAAGCTCATTATATGCCATCTGCATTTTCTCGTTTAACCCGCAAAGTGAAATAGGGATAGAAAATTGAATTTGAAGTTATGTATAACAAGCAGCCTGGAAGAAGCTGTTCCAGGTAAAGAACTCTTTAGCTTAATAATACCTGCATTGGAACTATTAGCCATCCAAAGGATAAAATCTAAACAAAGGAGGGGATGTCCCATAGATATCCCGAAGATATCCCGAGGATATCCCGAGGATAAGCCGACTCTTATAGAGTCGGGATATCCTCGGCTTATCTATGGTTTATTTATGGGAAAATCTTGAGAGATGGTGAAAGTTGCCTTGACCATGAGAGCTATTCATGGTAGTTTCATGATGGTTAGGGAAAGGGAATAAATTAAGAGTAAATGGAAAGAATTTACGACCAGGGAATTGTTATATTGGTATTTCAGTTTTTATCCCCGTTGGGAATAGAATCAGCAATTCCGCCCCAGTCTTATCTTTGCCGACCTACAATCTATTATAATGACTATTTCATATAAATGGCTAAGTGAATATCTGCCTGTTACCATCGATCCTGATCGCCTTTCGACAATCCTGACCTCTGTGGGCCTGGAGGTGGAAAAAATGGAGCAGTTTGAAGAAGTAAAAGGCGGATTAAAAGGCCTTGTAATTGGTGAAGTATTATCATCAGAACAGCATCCCAATGCTGATAAATTAAAGCTTACAAAAGTAGACATAGGTTCTGGCGAATCGCTTCAAATAGTTTGTGGTGCTCCTAATGTGGCTGCCGGTCAAAAAGTGGTAGTGGCCACAGTTGGCACAACTATCTATCCTTCTTCAGGCGATCCGCTTACTATGAAAGTTGCTAAGATCAGGGGGGTGGAAAGCTATGGTATGATTTGCGCTGAGGATGAAATAGGAATAGGTACTTCACACGCAGGAATAATGGTGCTCCCGGCAGACGCCCAAGTTGGAACTACTGCAGAACAATATTTTCAACCTTTTAGTGACACCATATATGAAATCGGACTTACGCCAAACCGAATGGACGCCATGAGCCATTGGGGTGTTGCCAGAGATGTTTGTGCCTACTTGTCACACCATGATAAAAAAGAGGTAAAGCCTTTATTGCCAAAACTTGATTTCAAAGCAGATACCAACTCCTTAAAGATTGATATTACAATAGAGAATAATAAGGCCTGCAAAAGGTATTCGGGTGTATGTCTTTCCAATGTGCAGGTGAAAGAGTCGCCAAAATGGTTGCAGGAAAGATTAAAAGCCATTGGATTAAGACCTATCAATAATATAGTAGATATTACAAATTTCATTCAGCATGAAACTGGCCAACCATTGCATGCATTTGACTATGATAAAATAAAAGAACATAAGGTGGTGGTGAAGACCATGAGTGAAGGAACGCTATTCACTACTCTGGATGAAAAAGAAAGAAAATTGAATAGTGAAGACCTGATGATCTGTGATGCTGCAGAACCGATGTGTATTGCTGGTGTTTTTGGTGGAATGCACAGTGGTGTTACCAATAAAACAACTAATATATTTCTTGAAAGTGCCTATTTCGATCCAATATTTATCCGTAAGTCCTCCTTCCGTCATGGATTACGTACAGATGCTGCTACAAGGTTTGAAAAAGGGATAGATATATCCAATACGGTTAACGTAGTTAAAAGAGCTGCAATGCTAATAAAAGAAATTGCAGGCGGTAATATAGCATCTGATATCGTGGATCTATATCCTGATCCACAGCCAAAGCCACTGGTATCTATCAAATACCATTACCTCAAAAAATTAAGCGGTAAAAATTACCATCCCGAAACGGTTAAAAATATCTTACAAAGCCTGGGATTTACCCTTGAAAGAGACAGCATGGATACATTGACAGTGGCAGTGCCTTATCACAAACCCGATGTTTCTTTGCCCGCGGACCTTGTGGAGGAAATATTGCGAATAGATGGCCTGGACAATATTGATATCCCTACTACCATCAGCATCTCTCCTTCTATTGAAGAAGATTACAGGGGCGAGATCTTAAAGGAAAAGATATCCAATGTATTAACAGGTCTTGGCTTTACGGAGATATTAACCAATTCCATAACCAATGCGGCTTATTTCTCTCCAGAAGAATTGAAGAACAGTGTAAGGTTGCTGAATAACTTAAGCAGCGAACTTGATATTATGAGACCCTCCATGCTCCATACAGCTTTGGAAGTAATATCATTCAACATAAACCGTAAGAATAACAACCTTCGCTTTTTTGAATTTGGAAAAACTTATGCTTCCAACAGTGTAGGTAAATACAATGAAAAGTCACACCTGTGTTTATATTTAACAGGGCAGTTAGGAGAAACACAATGGAAGGAAACTGCAAAGGCTTCAGACATTTATTATTTGAAGGGATTGGCAAAATCAATTCTTGCTACCCTGGGAGTAAAGACAGATGCTTTTGACATGTCAGAAAGTAGTGAACTGGAAGCAGCACTCTCTGTTATTTATAATGGGGAAAGAGTAGCTGAGCTTGGAAAGGTGCGAAATGACCTTATGGCCAAATTTGATATAAAGCAGCCGGTATTCTTTGCGGATCTTTACTGGGATACTATTATAGAGGTGGGCAATAAAAAAGTTCAGTTCAATGAGATCTCCAGGTATCCTTCTGTGGAAAGGGACCTTGCTATAGTAGTTCCGAAAACTATGAAATATAAAGATATCAGTGAGCAATTATCCAAACTGCGGTTGAACAAATTGCAACAGGTTCGCTTATTCGATGTATTTGAAAGTGAGAAACTAGGAAAGGATAAAAAGTCAATGGCCATCAATCTCACATTTATGGATGAAGAAAAAACATTGACCGATAAGGAAATTGATACATGGATGAACAAGATAATGAATACCCTGGAAAAAGAGCTTAATGCTGAAGTAAGAAAATAAACCTTTACTTATGACCATAGATCAGCAATTCACCATCATCAATGAAAAGTTGCAGCAATTGCTGAAGCAATACAGCCGCTTGCAAAAAGAGAATGAACGGCTGAGGTATGAAGTGTCTGATCTGAAAAAGAAAGAATCTCTTGTAGCACAAAAGATGGAGGAAATGCAGGAACAAATAACTATTCTTAAGGTGGCTTCCGGAGAATTAAGTGAAAAGGATAAAAAGGATTTCGAAAGGAAGATAAACCAATATATAAGAGAGGTGGATAAGTGTATCACTTTTCTCAGCCAGTAGAACAAATCATTTTGCATACCGGCTATCCAGTTAGAATATTTTTTTCAAAATGCACCACAAATAAACAACCATGACTGAAGAATTGATCCCATTAAACCTATTGATTGGAGACAGAACCTACAGGGTTAGGGTGCAGCCCAAAGACGAAGAGGTAGTTAGAAAAACCGTGAAAACAATCAATGACAAAATGCTGGAGTTTAAAACGCATTTTGCGGGTAAAGACATGCAGGATTATATCGCCATGGTGTTGGTATGGTTTGCTACGGAACAAAATGCATCTATTTCCAATGTAGTGAATATGGATAATGTGAGCAGCAGGCTACAAACGCTTGAAAAGATGATAGACGGGGTAATAGATCCGTCAGTAAAATAAGAAAGCCGCTCCCGGGAGCGGCTTTCTTATTGTCATTTGATAGTACTGTTATTATAACACTTCACTTAATTTCTTTTCCAGTTTATCACCATTCAGATTTTTGGCAATGATCTTTCCCTGCGGATCTATCAATACATTCTGTGGTATAGCCCTGATGCCATATGCTTTAGCAACTTCATTGTCCCAAAACTTCAGGTCACTAACATGGTTCCATGTAAGTCCATCATCATGAATAGCCTTCATCCACTTTTCCTTGGCATTAGGCCGGTCCAGGGATACACCCAGCACCGTGAAGTTTTTATCCTTGAATTTATTGAATGTTCTAACCACATTGGGGTTTTCTGCACGGCATGGTCCACACCAGCTTGCCCAGAAATCTACCAACACATATTTTCCTTTAAATGAAGAAAGAGATACTGGCTTATCCAGTGTGTCATTCTGGGTAAAGTCCATGGCATAACTTCCAACAGCTGTTTTCTTAGCTATGTCTATAAGGTCTTTCAGAGCTTTAGCGGACGTTCTTTCTTTCTGGGCAGCAGGCAATGCATTGTATAATGGTTCAACTTTGGCAGGATCTATATCCCAACCAGCATATTGCTGCAGAGCATATAAGGCCAATGGAGAGGATGCATGTTGGTGTAAAAACGAACCATATACTTTTTCCTTCATCTGATCATCCACCTCATTCATCTTTTCTTCCAGTTTGGCCATCGCTTCTTTATCGGAAGCTTTTTTTGCATTGCCATATTCCTCGTATAATTTATCCAGTGCCGGCCTGAACTCTTCCTGTGCTTTCTGAAGTTTTTCCAGGTCTGCCTGGCCGGATGAACCTGAAACCTTATTGTTTTTGATTGAATCCTTTGCCTTGATCTCAATTTTGGCTGGCTCAAGGTAAAAGTTCATACCCTGTTGCTTTGCTCTTTCTTCACCGGGTTGTTTTACATATTTTACAGTAAGCATAGCCACTGTAGGCTCAGCTACTGTACCCTTGAATGTGAATTCTCCATCTTTTAAACTGGCGCTATCTCTTTTATAACTATCTCCATCACGGTAGCCAAAATAAACCTTGTCAACAGGTTGAAAAGACTCCAGTTTACCTTTCACTTTAAATCCTCCGACGGGTGCCTGGGCAAAAGAAGTTGCTGGTATTAAAAGAAATAAGAAGAGTTTCTTCATTTTATAATATTTATATATGCAATTTTAAAAAAATGTTCAGACAATTGATCACCGTTTATACATAAAGGTTTGTTAGCACTTTAAATAGAGCTGGTTTTGTATCTTCGCCATCTGCCAATAAAAGGCGGTATGACAACTTATTATACATATATCAACCACCAAATTTTTAAAATTCTGAGAAATGGACCTCAATATAATTACAATCATCATAGCTGTAGTAGCCCTAGTGGCTGGTATTATAGCGGGTAAATTCATATTTGCCCAGGACACGCGCAAGAGAATAGACGAAGCAGATTTACAGGCTCAATCACTGATCAAGGAAGCACAACTAAAGGCTGATACCTATAAAAAAGAAAGAGAACTGGAGGCTAAGGAAAGGTTTGTTCACCTGAAGTCGGAGCATGAAAAAGAGGTGATGGAACGCAATCGCAAGGTGCTGGAGGGTGAAAACAGAATCAAACAAAAGGAACTTACGCTTAACCAAAAGACTGAACACCTGGAGCGCCAGATCAAAGAGAATGACGCTATCAAACAAAATCTCAACCGGCAAATAGAGGTTGTTAATACACGACAGGCCGAACTGGAGAAGCACCAGGAAGAGCATACGCGCAGGCTTGAAAAGATCTCCGGGCTTACCGCTGAAGAAGCAAAGTCGCAGTTGGTGGAAAGCCTGAAGCAGGAAGCTCATTCACAGGCTTTAGGACTGCAACAGGAGATCATTGATGAAGCCAAACAAAAGGCTAATAAGGAAGCACGTAAGATCATTATACAAAGCATTCAAAGAACAGCTTCTGAACAGGCCATTGAAAATGCCATCACAGTTTTCAATCTTGAAAGTGATGAGATCAAGGGCCAGATCATTGGTAGAGAAGGAAGGAATATCAGGGCTATTGAGGCTGCCACAGGTGTTGACCTTATTGTTGATGATACTCCTGAAGCAATAGTCCTCTCCTGCTTTGACCCATTACGCAGGGAGATTGCCCGTTTAAGTTTGCAAAGACTGGTGTCTGATGGTCGTATTCACCCTGCACGTATTGAAGAAGTGGTAGAAAAAACCCGCCGCCAACTGGAAGAGCAGGTAATGGAAATAGGAGAAAGAACAGTAATTGAATTGGGGATACATGGTTTGCATAAAGAATTGATACGTATCGTAGGTAAAATGCGTTTCCGCTCCTCTTATGGCCAAAACCTGCTGATGCACAGCCGGGAAGTAGCTAATTTGTGTGCCGTCATGGCTTCGGAATTGGGCCTGAATCCCAAACTGGCTAAAAGAGCAGGATTGTTACACGATATAGGTAAGGTGCCCGATGAAGAAACAGAATTAAGCCACGCATTGCTTGGAGCCAAGTTGGCTGAAAAGTATGGCGAGAATCCTGCCATTGTGAACGCCATTGGTGCGCACCACGATGAAATGGAAATGCAATATGTGATCTCACCAATAGTACAGGCCTGCGACTCTATAAGTGGTGCACGCCCGGGTGCCCGCAGGGAGATCATGCAGCAATACCTGCAAAGGATAAAAGAATTAGAGAACCTGGCACAGGCTTATAATGGAGTTGAAAAGGCATACGCTATACAGGCTGGCCGCGAATTGAGGGTGATTGTGGAAGCTGATAAGGTTTCAGACCAGGACAGTGAGAAGCTATCGTTTGAGATAGCCCAGAAGATACAAACTGAAATGACCTACCCTGGCCAGATCAAGGTAACAGTGATCAGGGAAAAAAGAGCAGTGAACGTAGCCAGGTAAAAAATACTTAAGGAGAAAAAAGTTAAAACTGAGCCTTCAATTCAGCAATTGGGCTCAGTTTTTTAATTTTTGCTTTCCTGTTTTGACATTTCTCCCTTACCTTTGCCTCCCGAATTTTTCGGGATTTAAAATTTTGAGTTATGAACGCTGCAATTGCCTACGTACACGAACAATTAACAGGCAAAAAGGAATTTCCTAAGTTTAAAGCCGGTGACAACGTTACTGTTAACTATAAGATCATAGAAGGTAATAAAGAAAGAATCCAGTCTTTCCGTGGTGATGTGATCAAACTTCAGGGTGAAGGCGCAACAGCTACTTTCACTGTACGTAAGATCTCTGATGGCGTTGGTGTAGAAAGGTTATTTCCCTTCTTCTCTCCAAACGTTGAATCAATCATTGTGAATAAATCAGGCCGTGTTCGTCGTGCCAAGTTGTTCTACCAGCGTGGAAGAAGTGGTAAGAGCGCAAGGATCCAGGAAAAGAAAAGAGCAATTGAAACAGCATAAATCGTTAATCTTTTTAAAAAAGCGGAAGTCGAACCTTCCGCTTTTTTATTGCATTAAAATCTTAGCTACCTTGCTGTCAGCTTTATTTCTAATACCTTTGTATTCTTAATTCTTCATTTAATAAATCCATTTTATGGGCCCTCTAGGTTTTAATGAAATCCTGATCATCCTATTGATCGTGTTATTATTGTTTGGTGGTAAAAAGATTCCTGAACTGATGCGTGGTCTTGGACGCGGAATGCGCGAATTCAACGATGCTAAGAATAATGTACGTCGTGAGATTGAAGAAGGAATGACAGAAAAGGAACGCACGGCCAATACTACAGCCAGCACTCCATCTTCTACTACTCAACCTTAATTTTTCACCCTTAACCATTTCTGACCAGGTTTAGGTGATCAATTACCAATCTATTGAAGAGTATCATGACCGTATAAAAAGCGGCCAGACTTCTTGTAAACAGGCAGTTCAAAGCTGCCTTTTTTTAATTGAGCAATTCAAGGAGCTTAATGCTTTTATTGAGGTTTTTGCAGAAGAAGCAATTGAACGGGCCTTATTCCTGGATAGCCAGGAAGTCAAAGGCAAACTACATGGTGTAGTAATAGGTATTAAAGATAATATTTGCTATAAAGACCATAAGGTTTCGGCTGCTTCCCGCATACTGGAAGGGTTCACTTCTTTATATTCTGCCACTGCGGTGGAAAGACTTTTAGCAGAAGGTGCCATCATTATTGGAAGGCAAAACTGTGATGAGTTTGGTATGGGTTCTACCAACGAAAATTCTGCCTACGGCCCCACCCTGCATCCTGATGATCATTCAAGGGTGCCAGGAGGATCCTCCGGCGGTAGTGCAGTAGCTGTAAAGAAAGGGATGTGCATGGTATCATTAGGTAGTGATACCGGCGGTTCTGTGCGTCTTCCGGCAGATTATTGTGGAATTGTAGGTCTTAAGCCGGGCTATGGAACTGTTTCCAGGCATGGTTTGATCGCCTATGGCTCTTCATTCGACCAGATTGGGATATTAGCTAATAATGTTGCTGATGTCGCAATAGTATTAGATGTGATCTCAGGACCTGATGATTTTGACAGTACTGCTCTACCGGCTAAGCCCACAAATACACAACAAAGTGATAAGGAAGAAAAATTCAGGATTGCCTATTTTCCGGAATGGATCAATCACCCTTCTATTGATCCAGAGATCTCTGTCCAGATAAGAAAATATATTGAGAAGCTTGAAGCAATGGGACAGGAAGTGAAACCCGTAAGTTTTGATCTTACAGAGTACATAGTTCCCACATATTATATATTAACCACAGCGGAAGCTTCTTCCAATTTATCCAGGTATGATGGTATCAGGTATGGAAAAAGCGCTGGCGAAACTGAAGACCTTGCCAGTTTTTACAGATCTAACCGGGCCCATGGGTTTGGAAAAGAGGTTAAGCGCCGTATTATGCTTGGAACATTTGTGCTAAGTTCTGGATATTATGATGCCTACTATACCAAGGCGCAACAGGTAAGGCAACAACTGTATCAGCAAACTAGGTTGATTTTCAATGACTTCGACTTTATAATCGCTCCCAATGCTCCTACCATTGCACCCCTTTTAGGAGAAAAGAATAAGGATCCGCTTGCAATGTATATGGGCGATATTTTCACTGTTTTTGCCAATTTAACTGGAATCCCTGCTATTAGTTTACCAGTATTTAAACATTCCTCTAACCTTCCTTTTGGTTTACAAGTAGCTGCAGGTGGTCAGAATGAGGTATCTTTGCTACGCTTTACGCATCAACTGATGCAACAATAAAGGCGAGTAAGGAACCTGTGTGATTTGACTCATCCCGTAAAATTTTGTGATGAACAAACTTTTATTGTTGGCTACCATTCTTCTCATGAGCCTGACTATACAGAGCCGTGGTGCCATACATTCTCTTTCAACCGAAATTAAAAGATCAATTGCTGACTACAAGGATTCCACTATTAAGGACCTGTCTGTTAATGATCCCAAGAATGCATTTAAAAATCTCTTTGAAACAGAGTCTGCTACCGGTATTAATATTACCCGGTTAAATCCTAAAGCCATCAGCTTTGTGCAGGATTATATTGAGGAAAATGGCGCACGTTTAAACAGGATGAAATCCTGGGGCAAGCCTTATTTTGATTTGATAGGTTCTGTATTTACCGAACAAGGTCTGCCTATTGAGTTAAAATACCTATCGGTTATTGAATCAGATCTAAAATCTTCAGCTACTTCATGGGCTGGTGCTGTAGGACCGTGGCAGTTTATGCCGCAAACAGCAAGGGATTATGGATTAAAGGTTAACCGAAACAAAGATGAACGCAGGGACTATTATAAGAGCACTAATGCTGCTGCCAAATATCTATCTGACCTATATGATATTTATAATGATTGGCTACTTGTAGTTGCAGCCTATAATTGCGGAGCAGGTAATGTTAATTCAGCCATTCGCAGAAGCGGTAGTCATAATTTTTGGGATCTACAGTATTATCTACCTGCTGAATCAAGGAATCATGTAAAAAAGTTCATTGCCACTCACTATATTATGGAAGGTGATGGAGGGTTAACTACTATAACAAAAAAAGAAAGGGAGAACTTAATTCCTGAACAAACGGTTACTGATCCTACAGCCTCGGTTTTGAAGATAAGTGGTAAGTACACATCTTTTGCTATAGCCAACTCAATTGGAATGAATATTACCGATTTCAACAGGCTAAATCCAAACTTTGATAAAGCCATTGCAGGCAATAGCTCATATGATATGCGTTTGCCTGCTGAAAAGACAACGTTATTTCAGCAAAATAAATCACAGATACTGGAGCAATCAATACAAATGATGCTTGCAGAATCGTCAAGGTAAAAATATAATAATTAGTTTACGTAGTACTAAATGCAGGAGATGACCTCCTGCATTTGTATTAATAAGGACCTGCTGACGAGGACAATACTGCCTTAATGGCTTCAGCCTTTAATAAACATTCCTCCCACTCTTTTTCCGGGTCACTATAAAAGGTAATCCCCGATCCTACCTGGTAAGACAGGTACTTTTCAGTTGCATTATACATGATGCTTCTAATCACAACATTAAAATCAAAATCTCCATTGGGTTTAAAGTACCCAACACAACCAGAAAAGATACCACGGCTTTGCGATTCATAATGGTCAATGAGTTGCATTACCCTGTGCTTTGGAGCACCGGTCATAGATCCCATAGGAAAACAAGCTTCAAGTATGCTGGAAAAAGAAGTATTACCTGGCAGCTCACCGCTAACAGTTGAAACAAGGTGATGCACATGTGGAAAAGTGTAGACACCAAAAAGTTCTTCCACCTTTACAGAATCTTCTTTACAGATCTTAGAAAGATCATTGCGCACCAGGTCCACTACCATTACATTTTCCGATTGCTCTTTCTGGCTATCTTTTAATGCTTCTTTTAATGTTTCATCCGCTGATGCATTTAGTAAGTCGCGTTTGATGGTGCCTTTTATTGGCTGTGAAATGAGTTTATTACCCGTTTTTTGTAAGAAGCGTTCAGGACTTGCACATAAAAGGTATTTATCGTTCAACCTGTATAATGCAGAAAAAGGATTGGGAGAAAGATCAACCAGTTGCTGATACACATTAACAGGATCAAGTGAACAATTATTAGCATAGAACTCCTGGCAAAAATTGATCTCATAGCAATCTCCTTTTACAATATGTTCCTGTAGTTGCCTGACTTTAGCAATATATTCCTCCCTGCTCAATGATTGCGAAAACTCATATGCGGTTAATTGTCGAGGAATATGGTTAGGTGTATTTAAAATGGCATTATATACCTCCTCCGGATGTTCTGCATAAATGTGTAGGCAGTTTCCAGTCAGAAGCACTACTTGCGCTGGTATGAAGAAATAAAGAGGTGGAAACCCTACCCTGTTTGTTTTAGGAGGAAAATGATGCCATACATTTTTCAGATCATAAGATAAATGCCCAAATATCCACTCTGGATTATCTGCCAGAAAATGGTCTAACTTCTTAAGATCAATAGCTGCAGCATAGTCTTGTTGCCCTGTAGCGAGCAGGCATTCATATTGGTGTGATTCATCAGCATATTGCTGGTTGTCCAGGAAACTAAAAATGTTGAACTGGCTGGCCCAGCTCAACATTTTCTTTTTTACCTGAACTACATCACCAATAGGAAAGGTGGAGCTGTTCAGTGTGTTGTATTTAAAAAATTGAAATTAAAAGTCATCATCTTCATCATCAAAGCTTTCTGAATCATTAAACAGATCCAGGTCTTTGAAATCTTCTGTGTCCTCCACCTTAAAATCTTCCTCTTCTTCTGCCTTAGATCCACCTTTTCCTTTTCTTGATTTGGGAAGATCAAACTCTTCAAAATCAGGATCCCACTCATCATCATCTTCCTCTGCACCATCTACATCATCATCCTCATCATCGTCGTCATCATCGCTAGCCTTCTTTGAAGATTTTTTAGGTGCAATGTCCTCATCGTCAAGATCCTCATCATCTTCAACCTTTTTGGTTTTAGATGGTCGGCCTTTTGCCTGTGCTACTATCGTTTCTATCAAGGTTTCTGAGGTAATGTCCTCGGTTAAAATAACTGCCATAACATTATTTGATTGCGCTGTAAAATTTGGGTTAAGATTTTAAACCGCCAAATTTTGAAAAAAGTTTTTTTACCTGTTGATATTACTCAATAAACTTTCACTATCTGGTCCCTTCCTGGGCCATTGGAAATATAATGAACTTTTGCCTGCAGGTTACTATTTATAAAATCAATATAAGTATTCATTTCTCCAGGCAAGTCTTTCACCAGCTTGATCTGGGTAGTATCCATCTTCCAGCCTTTGAAGGTTTGATAGTTAGGTTCTATCTTGCATTGAGTCATTTGAAAAGGTACTTGTTTGCTTTCTTTACCATTTACATTATAAGATGTACAAATTTCCAGCTCTTCAAAAGCATCGAGCACATCCGCCTTTGTCATTACAATCTGGGTAACACCATTTAACATACAGGCATAATTCAAGGCAACAAGGTCCATCCATCCGCAACGGCGGGGACGGCCGGTAGTAGCTCCAAACTCATGCCCTATTTTACGCAACTTTTCTCCTGTTTCATCTTCAAGTTCTGTAGGAAAGGGACCACTTCCTACACGGGTGCAATAAGCTTTACTGACACCAATCACTTCACCTATTGTTTGTGGTGCTACTCCAAGGCCGTTGCAAACGCCTGAAGAAATTGTATTGGAAGAAGTAACAAAAGGAAATGTTCCAAAGTCAATATCCAACATACTTCCCTGGGCACCTTCAGCTAATACTTTTTTGCCTTGTGAAATATGATCATTGATAAAATATTCACCATTTACAATATTTAAAGTCTTTAAGAATTCCACCGCATCAAAGAATTCTTCTTCCCATGCAGAGATATCCTCATTAAAATTGTAATTATCCAACAGCTTCTGATGTTTTAACCTCAGTTTGATATAGGACGTTGTGAAGCTCTTATGCAACAGGTCTCCTACTCTTAGACCATTTCTACCCGTTTTGTCCATATAGGCAGGACCAATTCCTTTTAATGTGGAACCGATCTTATCATTGCCTTTTGACATTTCTGCAGCCTTATCAAGGGCTCGGTGTGTAGGTAGGATTACATGCGTACGTTCAGAAATAAAAAGATTTTGTTTTACATCTACTCCAAAAGATGCTACTGTTTCACATTCTCTTCTTAATGTGACAGGATCAAGGACTACTCCATTTCCAATTAAATTGATAGTGCCCTGGTGAAAAACTCCTGACGGTATTTGGTGTAAAACAACCTTTTTATTTTCTTCACCCACATATAGCGTATGCCCTGCATTAGGACCACCCTGGAAACGGGCAATAATATCATACTTTGAAGCAAAATAATCTACTATTTTACCTTTTCCCTCATCACCCCATTGAAGACCTAGAATTACGTCAACCATAAAATATTTTGTATAAATAGAAAAGCGTGGCAAAAGTAATTGAACAGGGCTAATAGGGAAAATAAAAAAAGCCCCCCTTCCGGGGGTCTTTTTAATAATAAAGGCTTTATTCATTGGCAGGTATAGGAAATTGTATCCATACATCATCACCTGGCCTATCGATGGGTAATTGATTCAATAGATTATATCTCCTCAGATCGATCCATCTATGCCCTTCCCCAAACAGGGAATACCTGCGTTGTTTTAATATTTCTGTGATCAGGCTATTGGTATCATTACCCCCGGCATAAGGGCCTAATCCGGCAGCAGACCTTATTTTGTTGATAGCTTTATTAGCTTCAGCAGGATCGTTGGTTTGTGCTTTTACTTCTGCATAGATCAATATTAATTCCTCGTTACGTATAATAGGAATCGGGTCAATGTTTGATTTATAGAGAAAAAAATCATAATTACTTTTCAGATCATCCTGGAAAGCTTCTGATGTGCGCAATAAGGTTTTGTTGATAACTCTCTTATCTCCTGCTTCCGCATCAGTAATAAAACGTGGCTGCACTACCCTGGTTTCGCCGCTTGAGTTTGGCGGAAAATACATAGCATTTAACAGATCACCACCTGCAATGGAATACATATGATAAACACCAGCATTTAAATCACCATTGAGATCCAAAAAAGATTCCTGTAGAGCCGTGTTGGCAGCCATCCAATCCTGCTTATATATATAAACCCTGGCTGCCAGGGCCCTGTTGAATTTGGAAAATTCAGCGGCTTTTTGTGAATACAATGTTGTATGAAAAGGAAATTCAACCAAATTGTTCTTTAAATCCGTATTTGCTTCATTCAGCAAGTTAATGATAGCATCTATACCCTGCTCCCGGCTTAGGAAAGGTCCTAAATGGTCAGGGTCCTTTACATCCACCCGTAGCCCGTTATTGTATAATAAATTTGAGATCAAAAGATATTGGTATGCCTGGACTGTCTTTGCGTAGGCTATACCAGCCTTACGCTGTTCACTGGTTATAGGAGCCTTTGTATTCGTTAGGGCATCAATCAGAATATTGGCATTTTTAATGGCCCTATACCGTGCAGCAAATGGGTTTGTAATATAAAAAGTGTTACTATCTAATTGGGCAGTTCCTTTTCCTAACAGGTCTGAAGTAAACCTTGGATCTGAAGTTGAAAAACGATAATATTCCCTTCCAATAACACTCACATCATCATAATAAAAATTCATGTTGATCCTGATACCCGATTCTGTACCATCTACCAGGTTTTGAATTTCACTGAGTGTTCCCTTAGCTGCTATTGCAGAAGGACTGGGATTGTTAGGATCCTGTATAGGTTCAACTTTACAGGAATAAATAAGGATAACCAAAAAAACTAACCTAATGATCATCCTGTTTTTAATTAAAAAGATTTTCATGATTGAGTTAGTTTAAGGTTTAAAAATTTACGGTTAGCGTGAAGTGAAAGCTTTTTGAGGATGGATAAGGTGTCACTTCCACATTGCTTGATATAGCATTGGAGCCAAAATTGGAAACTTCGGGATCGTAGCTACTGTAATTAAATATATTGATCAGGTTCCTTGCTGAAACACCCACCTTTACATCGGCAATGTTCTTAAAGACATGTTTGGGGATTCTATAAGTAAGACCCAGTTCCCGTACCCGGAAATAACTAGCATCTTCTACCCACGGCCTTGCAGTGGTGCCAAGAGCTGCTAAGCGGAATTTCCCATTTGTCAGTTGTTTTGCCGGGTCCAGGGTCATGGCATCATAATCAGGAGAAGTACCAAAAATATCGGACAACAAAGTACTTAGGTTGATATTATCGCCACCTTTCTTCCAGTGCATCAACACACTCAGTTCAAAGTTTTTGTAAACAAGGTCCTGGTAAGAGGATAAATTAAAATCAGGTTCCCCATCCCCATACACTGCTACTCCTGATTGCGGATCCACTTTATCTGAAGGCCCGCCAATGCCTACTATCTGTGTGGGACTTTTGTCTTTTTCAATGCGGTAAGTTCCCAATGTTGCACCAAAAGCACCAGTGTTAAATGCAGGCACATCCAAACGTGTCACCTTGGCTTTATTTTTCCAGAATGCAACTGTAAAATTCCATTGCAAGTCTTTATTAAGCACAGGTGTAGCATTTAAAGCAAGCTCAACACCCTGGTTGCGTATAGCTGCTACATTTTTCCAGGCGAAAGAAAATCCTGAAGAAGTAGCCACAGCAACGTTGAATATCAGATCCTGAACTGTCTTCCTGTAATAAGTTGCTTCAAGCGATACACGGTTATTAAAAGCTCCAATATCAAATCCACCTTCCAGTTCTTTTTGTCTTTCGGGCACAAGTGCTTCATTACCTCTGGTAGTAGTGATCAAAGAACCTGTAGACCCTCCAAATACTGCTGAAACCAAGGGAGAATAAATGGCACCAAATGGTGCAAAGTTTCCAGATTCTCCATATGCTGCTCTCAACTTTAATTGGCTTAAAGTGGAAGCATTCCAGGTGGAAAGTTTATGCAGGTTGATAGCCAGGGCACCCTTAGGATAATAGTACAATTTATTAGCATCACCATTACGGGATGACTTATCCCCCCTCATACCCAAGGTTAATAAAACCAGATCCCTGTAGTTCATTTCCTCTTGTACAAAAAAGCCCCTGTCTTTCTGAATCGTTTTTGTTTGTTGCACTTCAATAGCACTTGCCTGGTTTAAATTTGTTTGTGTTCCTATTAGCTGCGTGGCAGTATTTACTACATTGTCCTGGTCAAGATTTTCAGAAGTTAAACCGGCCTGTGTAGTGAACTCAAGATTTCCGGACAATTTAAAATTATGAACCAGTATACCTCCGAAGTTGGTACTCTTATCAAGGGTTGTGCCGTAGATGGAAGCGCCGTTGGTACCATTCCCATCCTTTTCAAATTGCAATTCTCTTGGGAAAATTGCAATAGTATTTAAAGTATAATTGTCCATTCCGGCCCGTGCAATGAGCCGAAGACTATTCTTTGAAAAATTAAAAATTTTCCAGGTAGCAGTACCGCCCAACAGTATGCGGTCTACATGTTCCCTGTTGGTCATCAGGTCACGTGTCTGTATGAAATTGGAAGGAGCAAAAGGATTATTAGGATAATTTCCATTTGCATCAGGGTAAAGATTCACCCAGGAAGGCGTTGACACAAATGAAACACCAAGAGTAGTGCTGGTATTATCATTGTTAAAAAAGCCTCTGTCTGCATTGGATGTAACATAGTTTGCACTGAAATTCGCGTCTATGAAACTGGTAACTTTCTGATCGAGATTCAATCGTACGGAAGTTTTTTTATATCCTGTACGTTTCACAATGCCTTCATCATCTTTACGTGTAAAACCCGCATAATAAGTTGTGTTTTCATTACCACCGCTGATGCTTACCCTGGTATTATTCATCAACCCTTTATTTCCAAACAATTCCTTTTCATAATCAAATATTTGCCCATTAGCTCCCCGGAATAACGGTACGGCACTTGCACCATACGATGCCAGCACTTTATCCTCGGTCCACTGTCGTTGTCCCAGTTTCTTGAGCTGCATCTGCACCCCTATGGAATGAGAAAGTTCTATGCGTGGCTTGCCCGACCTACCTCTTTTAGTAGTGATCAACACAACACCTGCTGCAGCACGGGAACCATAAATTGCAGCAGCAGAAGCTCCTTTTAAAATTTCAATACGGTCGATGTCTTCAGGATCCAGGTCAGCGATTCGGTTAGAAGGGTTATCCTGGAAATTTGTATTTCCCTGTCCCGCCGCTTTGGAGATGGAATTTAAACCGGGGTTGATACTTGAATTATCATAATACACTCCATCAACAATAAACAGGGGTTGAGAATTGGCAACTAATGAAGTGATACCTCTTAACTTGATGGAAATACCACCTCCGGGCGCTCCGGAATTAGCAGAAATATTAGAACCAGTGAACTTGCCGTACAGAGCTGCATCCATTGTGGGTTGTACGGTTGTACCTACAAGTTGTTTCGATGTAATAGTTGAAACAGCATTACCCAGGTTGCTCCTTCGAACAGAGCTTGCTAAACCTGTCACTACAATTTCATCCAGTTTACCAACATCCTCTTTCATCTTAATCACAAAACTCTCGCCTACTTCTACGACAGGAACTGTTTGCCTGGCCAATCCTACATAGGTAAATTCTAGTGTACCGGTTTTTTTAGGTATAACCAGGCTAAACTTTCCATTAGCATCTGTGCTCGTAGCAACGAAAGAATTAAGGTGTATAACACTAACCCCTGGCAAGGGATTATTTGTTGCATCTGTAACTGTTCCGGAAATGGTGAACTGTGCTAAAGAAAAAAAAGGTAATAGAACATTACAGAGCAAAAACAGAAGGTTAATTTTCTTGCTCATAACAAAAGTTTTGATTGAAACGACAGTAAAAACGGCCGCCAACCAGGCCAAATACCCGGCTATCTTTTGTATGGCAAGATTTATAAATTAAATGCTGCGTAACTCATCTATATGTTTTCCATTTCGTATCTATCTACTTTCTGTATTCCCGGCAATTTCAACAGGCGTTGTGCCAATTCATCCAGCTCTTCCTTATCATGTACATAAATCCTGATATTGCCTTCAAATAACCCCTCCTTCGCCTCAATTGTCAAGGCATTAATATTTAGCCGTAGTTCTCCCGATATAAGGTTGGTAATTTTATTAACAACACCTACGTCATCCAGACCAATGATCTTCAGACCAGTAAGGAAGGATATCTCCTTATTCTTGGCCCATTTTGTTTTCACTATCCTGTGGCCATAATTTGACATTAACTTGGCAGCATTGGGACAATTGGTGCGGTGAATAGTCAAACCTTTACCTGTAGTAACAAATCCAAATACATCGTCACCTGGTATAGGCTTGCAGCAATTAGCAAGGTTATACATGATGCGGTCACCACTTTCACCAAAAATGATAAGTTCTGATTCCTTTTTTGCTATATGAGGATGGTATTCCGGCTTGGGCTCCAGCACTCTGACAGGCCTGGGAGCTTCCAGCCTATCACCAATTATTTTGAACTCTTTTAGCTCTTTCAGATCAATAGACTTGACAGCCACCTGGTAGTAAAGGTCAAGAGGGGCAGCCAGTTTATAAAAGCTTACCAGTTCATCAATATTATGCGAGTTCATTGATGCGCCCAGTCCTTCGAGTTTACGCTGAACAGTATACTTGCCTTCGTCAGCCACTGCTTTTTTCTCTTCCTTTAAAGAGTCCTTGATCTTAGTACGGGCTTTTGCTGTTACTACAAAGTTGAGCCAGTCATCTGAAGGTTTTTGCTTGTTGGATGTGATGATCTCCACCTGGTCTCCACTGCGTAATTTATGACTGATGGGCACAAGTTTATGATTCACCTTGGCTCCAATACATTTCACCCCTACCTCACTGTGCACAGCAAAAGCAAAATCAAGGGCTGTCGCCCCAACAGGCAACATCTTTACATCCCCTTTTGGAGTATAGATATATATTTCTTCAGCAAGAAAGCTTCGTTTAAAATCATGAAGGAAATCCACAGAATCCACTTCCTGGTTGGCTATCACTTCCCGTATCTGTCCCAGCCACTGATCAAAGCGGTTTTCTTCATTTGCCCCCTCTTTATATTTCCAATGCGCTGCCAAACCCTTTTCGGCTATTTCATTCATCCGCTTGGTTCGAATCTGCACTTCCACCCATTTCCCCTGGGGACCCATTACTGTAGTATGAAGAGCCTCATACCCATTACTTTTTGGATTACTTAACCAATCTCTCAAACGTTCTGGTGAAGGCGTGTATTCATCAGTGATCATAGAATACACTTTCCAGCAATCTTCCTTTTCTTTTTCAGGGGGTGAATTAACAATTATACGTATGGCAAAAAGATCATACACCTCTTCAAATGAAACACCCTTCTTTTTCATCTTATTCCATATGGAATGTATGCTTTTGGGCCTGCCGTAAATCTCGAAGTCCACTCCTGCTTTGGCTAACTTTTCCTGCAAGGGCTTGATAAATTCATTGATATACCTGGTACGTTCCCGCCTTGTCTCTGCCAGTTTGCGAGCTATTTCCTTATAAGTGCCCGGCTCCAGGTATTTCATAGCCAGGTCTTCCATTTCAGTTTTTATATTATACAAACCCATCCGGTGGGCAAGAGGTGCATATACATATACCGTTTCAGAAGATATTTTTAATTGTTTCTCAGGCTTCATGCTGTCCATGGTCCGCATATTATGCAACCTGTCGGCTAGCTTGATCAAAATAACCCTGGGATCATCCGTAAGCGTTAATAATATCTTCCTGAAGTTCTCGGCTTGCTGGGAGGCATTAACATCAATGACATTAGAAATTTTCGTCAATCCATCAACAATCTTGGCGATCTCTCCACCAAATTCTTTTTGAACATCTTCCAGGCTTATATCTGTATCCTCAACAGTGTCATGTAATAGAGAACATATTGTAGAACGCACCCCAAGGCCAACTTCTTCCACTACGATCCTGGCTACAGCCAAAGGATGAAGAATATATGGCTCCCCACTTTTACGGCGCATGGTCTTGTGCGCCTCTGCCGCCATTTCAAAGGCATGACGGATCAACTTACGATCTCCAGGCTTTATCCTGGCCTTTAAAGACCTCAAAAGAGCACGGTATTCTCTCAGGATCAGCTTTTTTTCCTGCTCATCATTCAAGTTATACTTCGGTATCTGCGCTACAGTTTCCATGAAGTACGAATTTACGCATATTAGCCGCACTTCTAATTTAGAAGCCGGCAACTACCCTCCCGGGCATGTAACCATTGCAAGGTTTTTAACTATTTCTTTTCATGACATCTAAAGGATTACTTTGTTTAATTAGGTTTGAATAATTTGAAACCCTTACTTTTGCACCCCTGTTTAAGAAGAAAGATCTCCGGATCATTCTTTTAACACTGAAGCGGGTGTGGCGAAATTGGTAGACGTATCAGACTTAGGATCTGACGCCGCGAGGCATGGGGGTTCGAGTCCCTCCACCCGCACGAAAGAACAACCAATGCTCAATGTTCAACAACCACTATTCAATGTTCCAGTTTGAACATTGTACGTTGAACATTGAGCATTGCACATTTGATAATAAAATTGAATCATGGCTACAGTAACACAGCAAGAAGTTGCCCCCTTACACAAACAGTTTAGCATAACCATCAATAAAGAAGATTATCTCCCTCAATTCGAGAAGTCTTTAAAAGAATACAGTAAAAAAGCCAACATCCCGGGCTTTAGAAAAGGCATGGTGCCAGCTGGCCTAATCAAAAAAATGTATGGCTCTTCTTTATTTACTGATGAAGTTTTAAAGACAGTAGATAAGGAAGTTTTTAAATTTATAGAAGACGAGAAACTTGACATCTTTGCCCAGCCCCTTCCGGTGGACATGAATCTTGGACAATTGGATGTTAACAACCCCAACAATTATACTTTCACATTTGAAATAGGGATGAAGCCTGGCTTCCAGCTTCCTGATCTTGCCAAAGAGCAGGTAAAACGCTACAAAGTAAATGTAACGGATGAAATGCTGAATGAAGAAATAGAGAGGCTGCGCACCCGTTATGGCAATATGACGGAGCCGGAATCTGTCAGTGGGGATGAAAATGTTTTGAATGTAACATTTATTGAAACTGACGCTTCAGGTAATGAAATAGAAGGTGGTCTCAGGAAAGACAATTCTCTCCTGGTTAAATATTTTAACGAGGCTTACCGTCCTGGTTTAATAGGCAAAAAGAAAGATGATACTATTCAATTAACATTGGATGAAGCTTTTGATGCCAAAGAAAAAGAATGGATCCTGAATGACCTGGGTATTGATAGTGCTTCTGGCAAACATTTTAAATTATTGATCACTAAGGTTGGCCATGTTGAACCCCGCGAGCTGAATGAAGAATTCTTTACCCAGTTATTCCCTAATGATGAAGTAAAAACTGAAGAAGAGTTCAGGGAGCGCATCAAACAGGAATTGCAAAAACAATGGGATGCTGAAAGCCGCAACCAGTTACATCATTCCCTTTACCATGTATTGCTGGAACATACGAATATTGATTTCCCGGCCGATTTCCTGAAACGCTGGATTAAAAGCCAGGCGGAAAAGGGCGAAGAAAAAACTGATGAAGAAGTAGAAAAAGAATTTCCTGCATTTCTAAATCAATTGAAATGGAGCCTTATCACAGATAAAATGGTTCAGGAAAATGGCATCCAGGTTAGCCAGGATGACCTTCGCCAGTTTGCCAAGGATCAATTGCTTGGTTATATGGGCACTTCCACCTTGGATGAGGAACAGCAGTGGGTAAGAGATTACATCGACAGGATGATGAAAGACAGGAAATATGTAGAAGATAGCTATAACCGCCTGCAAACGCAAAAAATATTCGACTTTGCCGAAACAAAGATCAACGCAGTGGAAACACCAGTGAGCAAGGAAGAATTCATTCATTTGAATGAAGAGCACCAGCATCACCATCATTAGTATCTACGTCATGTTTATATATAAAATGGAGAATTGTTTAATCAGTTCTCCATTTTTATTTAAAACCTCAGGTCAGGACCAGCGCAGCCACAATCAATCCGGCACATAAAATCAGAAAAGCTATCAATATCTCAATCAGCCCTACGAAAAACTCCTTTTGTATCTTATTAAATAATCTTTCATCCAGGTGCCATAATGCAATAAAGGCCAGTACAATAGGAATGATTATCAATAAGTAGGTTAATAACGGCATATAGAAAGTTCAAGATAATTCATTCACAGTTTTATTGCCCGAGTTTGTACCAAAGTTAAAATTGAGCCGGGCATCTGCAATTGTTACTATACAAACAGGCAGGTGGCAAAATGTCGTGTTTTTGGCTAAGCACGGTATTTGATACCACACAATCCATTAAATTGCCTAAAATCTAATCAAAGACGATATGAGTTTTAATTCAGAATTTGAGAAATATGCCGTGAAGCACAGAGGAATGTCGAGCAATACATTGGACAGCTACGGCAAATATTTGGTAACAGCTCTTACTCCAAATATCATTGAAGAAAGGCCCATGAACGTTGCTGTTATGGATGTGTACAGCCGCTTAATGATGGACCGCATCATTTTCCTCGGCTATCCTATCAACGACGAAGTGGCCAACATTATAACCGCCCAGCTTTTATTCCTGGATTCTTCTGACAGAACAAGGGATATCAATATGTACATCAACTCCCCCGGAGGTAGCGTTTACGCCGGCCTTGGTGTTTACGACACCATGCAGTATGTTTCTCCTGATGTAGCCACCATTTGCATAGGAATGGCCGCATCTATGGGTAGCGTACTCTTGGCGGCAGGCACTCATGGCAAAAGAGCAGCCCTTAAACATGCCCGCATCATGATGCACCAACCCAGTGGTGCAATAGGTGGCCAGGCTACGGATATCGAAGTAACTGTGAAAGAAATACGCAAACTGAAAAGAGAATTGTATGAGATAGTTTGCAACCATTCCAGCCAAAGTATGGAGCGTGTAGAAACAGATTTCGACAGGGACTACTGGATGACTGCCCCTGAAGCCAAGGAATATGGACTTGTGGATGAAGTATTGCTGGTGAACCCCAGGAAGGAAAAGAAATCAGAAACTAAATAATTAACTGATAAAAAGAATAAAAGATGAGTTTTAAGAATCAATATAATTATTGGAACAGGATGCAACCACAACCCGATCCCAATACGCCTGGCACACCAGGTGAACCAGACGAGGAAGAAAAAGAAGAAAGAGCGGAAGTAGATACCAGAATGCTCTACAAACGCCTTGAAAAATACTTCTTCGAAACCCGGGCCATATATCTGTGGGGCGTTGTTGATGATAAGTCTGCAAAGGATGTAGTAACCAAATTATTGCTCCTTGAAGCTGATGCTCCCGGTAAAGAGATCAAATTCTTTATCAGTAGTCCGGGCGGATCTGTTACAAGCGGTATGGTCATTTATGATACCATGAAGCTTATAAAGTCGCCTGTAAGTACCATTTGTATGGGCCTGGCAGCTTCTATGGGAAGCATATTGCTTAGTGCAGGTGAAAAAGGGAAGCGTTTTATTTATCCTCATGGGGAAGTGATGATCCACCAGCCTTCACTTGGTGGCCATATACAAGGTGTAAGTGCAGATATGGAGATACATGCTGAACAGATCCTCCGAACAAAGGAAATGGGCGCCAGGATCCTTGCCGACAATACCGGGCAAACTATTGAGCGCATACGTAAAGATTTTGAAAGAGATTACTGGATGGATGCAGAAAAATCCATTGAATATGGTATCGTTGATAAGATACTCGACAAAATGTATTGATCTAATAATTTGACAATATTTCCATGGAACCCTGCCCCATTGGCAGGGTTCCTATTTAAAAGAAGTATTTAAAATGAAGGTCCTTCCCGGTTATTACAATCATATTGTATCCATAACCTTACTGGCCTTCATCCAATTTCACCTTTGCGGAGGTCAAATTCAACCACCTGATCCCCGGCTTCCCCTAATTGTTTCTTATAATTTAGGAAAGAAAGCCTCCCTCCTAAAGGTTTTTTCTATTTTTGTTGATTCAAATGCAGCTTTATTCTATTTAAAGCGTTCTATTAATACGAGAAATAACTAAATGGCAAAGAATATTTTACATTGTTCGTTTTGTGGTCGGAGCCGTGATGAAGTGAAGATTTTAATTGCAGGCCAGGAAGGACACATATGCGAAAACTGCGTAGAACATGCCCGGGAGATCATTGACCAGGAATTAATGGTCCGTGATGACAAATCTGCGGGTGGTTCTGCCTTTAAGCTCACCGTCAAAAAACCTATAGAGGTTAAGAAATTCCTGGATGAATATGTGATCGGCCAGGACGAGGCTAAAAAAGTGCTGGCAGTTGCCGTTTACAATCACTACAAACGTCTTCAATACAAAACCTCGGATACTATTAAGGATGAGATTGAGATTGAAAAGAGCAATATTGTAATGGTGGGTGAAACAGGTACCGGTAAAACCCTGTTAGCTAAGACCATCGCGAAATTGCTGAATGTACCCTTCACCATTGTTGATGCTACTGTTTTTACAGAGGCAGGTTATGTGGGTGAAGACGTTGAAAGTATCCTTACCCGTTTGTTACAGGTATGTAATTATGATGTGGCTGCAGCCGAAAGAGGCATCGTTTACATTGATGAAATAGATAAGATCGCAAGGAAAAGCGACAATCCTTCCATCACCCGCGATGTAAGTGGCGAAGGTGTTCAGCAGGGAATGCTGAAGCTACTGGAAGGAACTGATGTACTGGTTCCCCCTCAAGGTGGCAGGAAACATCCTGAGCAAAAGCTTATCAAGATCAACACGCAAAACATATTGTTCATCTGTGGTGGTGCCTTCGATGGTATAGATAAGATCATTGCCCGCCGTGTACAAACCAACACCATTGGTTTCAACGTGGACAAAGTGCTCCAGGAGAATATGAAAAAGAATCTCCTTCGCTACGTAAATGCCCAGGATCTTAAAGCTTTTGGATTGATCCCTGAATTACTGGGACGTCTTCCTGTCGTTACACACCTCGATCCATTAGACGCAGAAACATTAAGAGCCATTCTTACAGAGCCGAAGAATGCCTTGATCAAGCAATACATTCGCTTATTTGAGTTGGAAGGAATCAAACTTACCATTGAGAATGATGTATTGAACTTCATGGTAGAAAAAGCAGTGGAGTATAAATTAGGCGCCAGGGGCCTGCGCAGTATTTGCGAAGGTATCCTCACAGATGCCATGTTTGAACTACCATCCTCCAAGGAGAAGTTCTTCAACCTGGATATGGAATATGCCATGCGCAAGTTCGATAAGAGCAAACTTAGCTTGCTAAAGGTGGCGTAAAGATTCCTTTTCCCATTTGCTATAGCAAGACCATTAATAAAGTATAAACCCTTTAATAAGAGATCATGTTTGGATTAAATAAAGACAATGCACAAGGACAGGTAACTGAACTGGTAGACAAATTAAAATCAGAAGTTGGCCTCAGTGATGAACAAGCGCAAAAAGTAATTGAAACAATAAAAGATTTTGTTATTGAGAAATACCCGATGCTTTCGGGAGCTGTCAACAACGTTTTTAAATAATAGTATAAGGCTTCTTCGGAAGCCTTTTCTTTTTAAAATATCTATATCAAATAAAAATCCCGCCTCTCGGCGGGATTTCTTGTTCGGGTACATAGGTTTGGTTTTCCGTCCAAAGTATCATTAACTGCAACCCATGCTGTTGCCGCAGTTTAAACATTTATAACAGGTGCCGCTTCTTACGGTGATATGACCACAGGTATTACAGGCCGGCGCATCGCTTTGCATACTTTTCGCCGCTGCATTCACCGCACCAAGGCCATTCTCAGCTTTCACCGCCTGTTTTTGTGCTTTAACACTCTGTGGAGTTGAAGCAACTACTCTCAGGCTGGATAACTCCGGCTGTTTAGCAGGCTTGCCTGTTGAAACTTCAGTGGTGGCAGGTTCATCCCAATCATCAGTTCCTGTATTCATCACCTCCGGCTTGTCCAACACATGCACCAGGTCTGTGCGGTCAAGGTACTCATAACCCAATGCACGGAAGATGAAATCAACAATAGAAGTAGTTGATTTAATATTTGGATGCTCTACAAATCCTGCTGGGTCAAATCTGGTGAATACAAACTTCTCTACGAATTCTTCCAGTGGCACACCATACTGGAGACCTATGGAAATAGAGATGGCAAAACAGTTCAGCATACTACGCATGGTAGCACCTTCCTTGGCCATATCAATAAAGATCTCTCCCAACGCTCCGTCAGCATACTCACCGGTACGCAGGAAAATGGTTTGCCCGTTGATCTTGGCCTTCTGGGTGAAGCCCCTGCGTTTTGCAGGTAAGGCACGACGTTCAACAATGCTTGCCAGCTTGCGCTTCAATTGCGTGTCAGGTGAAGCCTGTACTCTCTTGTGCACTTCTTCCAGCAATTCATCTATGGTTAGTTTGCCCATATCCACAAAGCTGCTGTTCACAGTCTCAGCTTTTTCCTCTTCTGCTATGACAGTATCTTCAACTTTCTTTTTCTTATCACTTTTATTGCTCAATGGCTGTGACAGTTTTGAACCATCACGGTACAAGGCACAGGCTTTTAATCCCAGCTTCCAGCTTAATAAATAAGAGTCAGCAATTTCTTCCACCTTCGCTTCATGCGGCAGGTTGATAGTTTTGGAGATAGCCCCGGAGATGAACGGCTGTGCCGCTGCCATCATACGGATGTGGCCATGCGCATGAATATATCTTTCTCCTTTCTTACCACATTTGTTGGCGCAATCAAATACTGCCAGGTGTTCTTCTTTTAATAAAGGTGCACCCTCTACTGTCATAGTACCGCATACATAATCATTAGCAGCCTCAATTTGTTCATCAGTATACCCCAATGCTTCCAGCAGGCTCCATTCAAAATTGAAATACTGTTCCGGTTTAAAGCCTAACCGTTGCAGGCACTCTTCACCCAATGCATATACATTAAATACAAACCCGATCTCGAATGCAGAAGCAACAGCCTTATCAAGCTTTGCAATTTCTTCAGCAATAAATCCTTTTTCGCTCAGGCTTTGATGATTAATATGAGGTGCACCGGCAAAGGTTCCGGAACCCACAGCATATTTAATGATACCATCAACTTCTTTTTCACTGTATCCCAAATTCTTTAAAGCAACAGGAACTGATTGGTTAATGATCTTAAAATAACCACCACCGGAAAGCTTTTTAAACTTCACCAGGGCAAAGTCAGGTTCAACACCAGTAGTATCACAATCCATTACCAAACCGATGGTACCTGTTGGCGCTATCACAGTAGATTGCGCATTGCGGTATCCATATTTCTCACCAAGTTCCACTGCATCATCCCAGGCTTTACAGGCTGCTTTTAATAAATAATCGGGGCAATACTGCGCCTTCAGGCCCTGTGGCTTCACGCTTAATCCTTCATATACATCTGCATCATAAGCTGCCAGCCTGTGATTGCGCATTACCCGCAACATATGTTCTTTGTTCTCTTCATAACGTGGGAAAGCGCCTAATACTCCTGCCATTTCAGCCGATGTTTTATAAGCCACACCGGTCATGATAGCTGTGATAGAGCCTGCAATAGCTCTTGCTTTTTCACTGTCATAAGGAATGCCGCTCACCATCAATAAGGTACCAAGGTTGGCATATCCTAATCCTAGCGTTCTGTATTCATAACTTAACTGTGCTACTTCTTTGGAAGGGAACTGCGCCATCAGCACAGATACTTCCAGTACTGTAGTCCACAGGCGACATACATATTCAAAGCCTTCTACATCCAGTATTCCTTTTTCGAAATCATAGAATTTCATCAGGTTGGCACTGGCAAGGTTGCATGCTGTGTTGTCCAGGAACATATATTCTGAGCAAGGATTAGAAGCTCTGATCTCTCCACCTTCAGGGCAGGTATGCCATTCATTGATGGTAGTATTGTATTGTGTACCCGGGTCAGCGCAACGCCATGCTGCGTAGGCTATCTGGTTCCATAACTCACCAGATGGCACTCTCTTCATCACGCGGCCATCCGTGCGGGCTGTTAATTCCCAATCTTCACCTTTTTCTAATTTTTCAAAGAAAGCATTAGGTATGCGTACAGAGTTATTAGAATTCTGGCCACTCACTGTTCTGTAAGCCTCGCCCTCATAATCACTGGCATAACCTGCATCAATCAATGCACTCACTTTCTTTTCTTCTTCCATCTTCCAGTTAATGAACTGAACGATCTCAGGGTGATCCAGGTCCAGGCAAACCATTTTGGCAGCCCTCCTCGTAGTTCCCCCGCTTTTGATAGCACCAGCAGCACGATCACCTATTTTCAAAAATGACATAAGGCCACTGGAGGTTCCACCACCACTCAGCTTCTCACCCTCACCACGAAGGTTGGAAAAATTGGTTCCTACACCAGAACCATATTTAAAGATGCGGGCTTCCCTCACCCATAGATCCATGATACCACCATCACCAACAAGGTCGTCATCTACACTTAGGATAAAGCAGGCATGCGGTTGGGGACGTTCATAAGCCGATGTTGATTTTTTCAACTGGCCATCAACAGCATCAACATAATAGTGGCCCTGGGGCTTTCCTTTGATACCATAGCTTTCATACAATCCTGTATTGAACCATTGGGGTGAATTAGGCACACACATCTGGTTAAGGATGCTATATACCAGTTCCTCATAAAATATCTGTGCATCATCAAAAGAAGCAAAATATCCATAGCGCTCACCCCACACTCTCCAGCAGTTGGCCATGCGGTGTGCAACCTGCTTCACCGAAGTTTCTCTTCCCAATGACCCATCTGGTTGGGGCACTCCTGCTTTTCTGAAATACTTTTGGGCAAGTATATCGGTTGCGATCTGGCTCCATTGTTTCGGCACCTCTACATTGGTCATCTCGAAAACAATTTCTCCGCTCGGGTTGCGGATAACCGATGTACGGTAATCATACTCGAACTGGTCGAATACATTAATATCTTCCCTGGTAAACTTACGGGTGAACGTAAGTCCCTTCTTAGTTGCGCTGTTTTCACTTGCCATAGCTGCTTTGTTTTAAAAGGTTTTGGTGGTTTTTTTATAATTGTGGTGGACGACGAAAATATCTTTACAAGTCGGAAAAATGAAGCCAGAGATATGCACAACTGTGGATAAACCGAGTGGGAAAAATGCCACATCAGGCCTGTAGGGCAATGCGTGCTTTTACGATATAAAAAAATCTTTTTTTACCGATTTTTTTTGGCCGGCAGAAGAAAAAACACTAATTAACCTACGAACAGTTACTTAAGAAGGGATGAATCACCTGTAAGCTCTTTTTATTCCATTTTCAACTATCATTATAACGTAAAACCACACCCTTCGATTGCTATAGTTATGAATAATTACAGTGGATTAGCCTCAATGGGAAAAGTTTTGCATTTTTGCACAACATAGCCTTACGAATAATGATGCCTGTTTACCAATCGTTGCTGGATAAAAAAAAGAGCGGATATAAATCTTTCGCAGTGTTGATCGATCCTGATAAGGTTACAAAGGATTCTTTACTGGAAACAGTGCAACTGGCTGTAGACGCAAAGGTCGATTATATATTTGCAGGTGGAAGCCTGGTCATTTCAGATCACCTGGATGAATGTATCAGCCAGATCAGGGAGGCTTGCTCCATTCCGGTTCTATTATTCCCTGGCAGCCCTTCACAGATCAGTAAAAAGGCAGATGCACTGCTATATCTTTCGCTCATCTCTGGCCGAAATGCAGATTATCTCATAGGACAGCATGTGATTTCTGCACCCTTTGTTAAAAACAGTGGCCTGGAGATCATACCCACGGGTTATATGGTCATTGATGGAGGTGCAGCTACTACCGTTTCCTACATCAGCAATGCCAGCGCCATGCCTGCTGATAAACCTGAAATTGCCATGTGCACTGCCATGGCAGGTGAAATGCTCGGCATGAAGTTGATCTATATGGATGCAGGAAGTGGCGCCAAAAAGGCCATAACTGAAACCATGATCAATACTGTAGCTTCTCATATAGAGGTGCCACTAATAGTTGGTGGTGGCATTCGTGATGCAGAAAAAGCCTACCTCAATTGCAAAGCTGGTGCAGATGTTATTGTAGTGGGCAATGCCATAGAAAAAGATCCTTCTTTGATCATGGAAATGGCCAATGCGATTCATTCCGTTCCGGTAAAAATTTCCTAAAAGAATTCTCATAAAAAAAGAGACACCAATGTGTCTCTTTTCATAATAGGTGATCTTTTATTTATTTCAGGTCTTCTGTTTTTACTCTTGTTGGTGTATCAACCCCGCTGATAATTGACCGGCTGCTTGCTGCAATGGCCTCAATAATTGCAGCCATGTTTTTCATATCTAAAGTCTTCACCTCATCGCTCAACTGGTGGTAATTGGGTTCATTATCCATCTTGCTCGTAGAGATAGTATGCGCAGGCACGCCCAACCTGGCCAATGTAGCATTGTCTGACCGGTAAAATAAGTTCTGATCTGTATAAGGATCAGGATAAAAACTAAATGAAGTGCCCTTCAAATTCTTTTGAAGGATCTTACCCATATTTGTTTTTTCATAACCCGTGATATAAGCAGAATTCTTTCCCCATTTACTATCAGTTCCAATCATCTCAATATTGAACATGGCCATTACCTGTTTTGGATCGTACTGCTTTGAAAAATACTGTGAACCAAAACCACCGATTTCCTCTGCGGTAAAGGCCACAAACACAAGGGTGCGTTGATTATTATTTAATTTTTTAAAATGCTTCGCCAATAATATCACCGCCGTAGTTCCGGCTGCATCATCATTCGCACCGTTGTATATACTATCTCCCTCCTGTGGCTTCCCTACTCCTAAATGATCATAATGCCCTGAGAAGATTACGTATTCATTCTTGCGGCTGCGGCCAGGCAAAACGCCCACCACATTAGCATATTTTGATTCTTCAAAACTTTGCTCCGCCTTTATTTTGAATTCCTTTGGCTGAAACATCCCTAATACATAAATAACATTCGGAGATTCTTTTTTCTCAGATTTAAAATAAGGTCTTTTAAATCCACCAAGCCGGGCAAACATCTTATTAAAACCTGTATCTATGAATACAAGTGTGTTCTTTTTCATGGCCATTATTTCGCTTACCCGTTTCCGTATGTCCTCCCCCTCCTTTACGTATTGCACTTCATAGCCTGACTTTTCATCCATTTTCAACTCTTCTTCCTGTGATACTACAATTATATTTTTAGGATCCAGCTCGTAATCATCAATTTCACCTTTCACCGATCTCATGTTTGACCGCACCATGATAAATTCCTGCAGGTAACTGTCTCCGTTCACCGGTTGTAAACCTGTTTTTTTAAACTCGCCAGCTATAAACTGTGCCGCTCTGTCAATATCCGGGGTACCAGCTTTACGACCGCGCATATCATCAGAGGCAAGGGCAGTCTCCACACGCTGCACTTCTTTAACATTAATTACGCTACCAGTTTTCTGGGCACAGGCAATAAAACTTACACCAATGCTGAAAAGCAAAAACACTTTCTTCATAATAAGATTTTAACCAGCTTCAGATTTGAATCGGGGAACAATAATTTTTATTGGCAAAAAATCAAAGACTCATCATCTCTTTGAACTTCACGGTTTGCCTGCGACTCACTTCTATTTTCTCTCCTCCTTTTAGCTCAAGCAATAAGCCGCCATTGAAGTAGGGCTCTATTTTATCAATCATTCGAAGGTTGACAATATGTTTGCGATTGGCACGAAAGAATACCTTTTCATCCAGTCTCTCTTCCAGTGCATTCAGCGATTTTAATATCAGGGGTTTATTGGGACCGAAAAATACTTTTGCATAATTGCCTACACTTTCAAATAAACGTACCTCTCCCAGCTTAACAAACCAACATCTTTCTCCATCCTTTACAAACACCTGGTCGTTCTCATTTAAAATGCTGTTGTTCTCTGATAGCTGTTGCGGACGATCAGAAACAAAATTAGAGTTAGACCTTTTCAATTTTTCCACTGCATCCGCCAGCCTCCTGGGTTCTACAGGTTTTAATAAATAATCCAACGCGTTCACCTCAAAAGCCTTCAGCGCATATTCATCATAAGCAGTGGTAAAGATCACATGCGGAGCATGGTCCAGTTCAGACAAAAGATCAAAACCTGTCTTACCCGGCATTTGTATATCCAGGAAAATAAGATCAGGATTTTGTGTTTCTATCTTATGCAAACCTTCTTCTGCATTGGAGGCTTCATCTATGATCTCAATTTCAGGAAATTCCTGTAACAGCTTGCGTAATTCGGCACGGGCCAGGCGTTCATCGTCTATTAAAATGGCTCTCATGAAATCTGTTTATATTTTGTCCGGGTTTCGATCCCGGAATGATGGTTGATTATTAAGTGTTGCTAATTTAAACTTTTATCCATTTTCAGGCGGGTATCAGCACCTTTGCTTCTACCAGCTCTTTATTCAATTGCTGTATCTGGAATCTTGCCTTGTTACCATATAGCAGTTCCAGCCTATCCTGGGTGCTCGACAATCCAAATCCTCCATGCGAAGCCCCTCCATTCAGGTGCCCTGTATTCTGTACGGCCAGTTCATGATAATTCTCTTTAAAATCACTAATGATCTTCACCACACCACCCTTCAACTGCCTGCTTATACCATGCTTGATGGCGTTTTCCACCAGGGTTTGCAACATCATCGGGGGCACTTGTTGTCCCAGAGTATCATCATCAATTGCATATTCCACCTGAAGCCGGTCTTCAAACCGCATGTGCTCAAGCGCCAGGTAATCCTTAACAATTTTCAATTCCTCTTCAAGCGACACTGTCTCACCTTTTTCAGCCTGCAGGCTGCTTCGTAAAATATTACTCAACTCGGTGATGGCCCTGCGGGCTCTTGCCGGGTTTTCGTCTATTAATGCACGTATGCTGTTCAATGCATTGAATATGAAATGTGGATTGATATGGGCTTTGATGGTTTTTAGTTCCAATGATTTCACCAATGCTTCCAGTTGCAGCGTATCCAGTTGCTGCTTCCGGCTCTTGGCTACATAGTGATACATAAAGTATATACTGTTCCAGATGAACAATAGTACAAAGGAGGAAGAGAGATTATAAAAGAAATGCACATGAAACGGTGCAGGTTTGCCTGTAGGGTAAAAATTATAAAAAGCTTCAAAAGGTGTTTGCACCAGGCTGAAAAAAGAGGCGAATAACAAAGTTAGTATCAGCAAAAAAATGATCTGCTGGTTAATAGGCCGCAATAAAAGTGAATTTTTACGGATGATCTGGCGCATGAAATGAGAACTGATGATACCTATTTCAAGGAAAAACAACAGGCGGCACAGCATGGTGGCTTTAAATTGCCCGAAAATGAAGGCAAAGAATATATTGATAATGCCAAAAAGTCCCCAACCCACTATCTGGAAGGTCCAATATCTGTTCAGCTTAAACTGCATATACAAATTTAAAGAGGAGGCTTTGTAACAAGGTTGCGTAAATATACCAGTGGAAGATAAGTTTTACAAATGGAATAATATGTTGCAAATAAAGGTAGCTAAGCGCTACCTATCCTGGCTTATTTACCTGGCTGCTACCCAATCCCTCAAAAGTGATTGCAGATTCTTAATAAGCGCTTATAAATAAGAATCAGCACCCATACCTGTTCGATTCCAAGTAATAATTGGTTTCTAACCGCTAAACCGGTAGTTTTTCCTACCCTCAAGGTTGAATACAATAGTCAATCAGAGTAGGAGATATCCCGAGGATATCCCGAGGATAAGCCGAGGATAAGCCGACGATAAGCCGACTCTTATAGAGTCGGGATATCCTCAGTACATCTATGGCTTATGTATAGGATATAGTTGGAAAATGTTAGTATTTGAGCCCCTTCTGATCGATCGTTAATGTAAATATTGGCTTGTTTAAGGCTGAATAGCCCATTGATGTCCATTATTTACATTTTAGCTTTTGAGTTTTGACTTTTTTCATACATCTACCTGCTTCTAGTCATATCCAAAACAACGGAAATAGATTTGTTTCACATATCCAACCATATGACTCCGGTTTTGTTAACCTTTTGAAGGATGCCAACTTTTGGCAAAAAAGTAAATATTTTTACAGCTTTAAACATCCTTAATGCAAATACCTGCCGGGCCGCTTTTACAAACGATCAATTCGCCTGAGGACCTGAAAAAGGTTCCAAAGGAGCAATTACACCAGGTGTGTGATGAATTGCGTCAATTCATTGTTGACGTGGTCAGTGTTCATGGTGGGCATTTTGCAGCCAGCCTTGGCGTGGTGGAACTCAGTGTGGCCCTCCACTATATCTATAACACACCATATGACCAATTGGTATGGGACGTGGGCCACCAGGCTTACGGACATAAAATACTAACAGGCAGAAGGGACAATTTTATCAGCAACAGGAAATACAAAGGACTAAGCGGCTTCCCTAAAAGATCAGAAAGCGAGTATGATACTTTTGGAGTAGGTCACTCCTCTACTTCTATTTCTGCTGCCCTTGGCATGGCCATGGCGGCAAAATACAAAGGTGAAACAGACCGAAAGTCCGTTGCCATCATTGGTGATGGTTCTATGACAGCGGGGATGGCCTTCGAAGCTTTGAATCATGCAGGTGTGACAGATGCCGACATGCTGGTGATACTCAATGACAACTGCATGAGCATTGACCCTAATGTTGGTGCTTTAAAGGAATACCTGACCGATATTACCATCTCTCCCACTTATAATAAACTTAGGGATGATGTCTGGAACCTATTGGGCAAGCTGCCGGTTGGTAAACGCTTCACCAGGGATATGGCCAGCAAACTGGAAGCAGGCATCAAGGGAATGGTAACACGCAGCAGTAATCTTTTTGAAGCCCTCAACTTCAGGTATTTTGGACCTATTGACGGTCACAATATTACCAAGCTGGTTGATACGCTTAAAGATCTGCGCAGCATACCGGGTCCCAAGTTGCTGCATATCATTACTGTAAAAGGTAAAGGTTATGCCCTTGCAGAAAAAGACCAGACCAAGTGGCATGCACCCGGTCTTTTTGATAAGATCACAGGTGAGATCTTTAAAAAGAAATACGATATTCCCCAACCACCGAAATACCAGGACGTTTTTGGCCATTCTATAATTGAGCTGGCAGAACAGAATAAAAAGATATTTGGCATTACCCCCGCAATGCCTTCAGGTTCTTCACTCAAATTTATGATGGAGAAAATGCCTGACCGTGCCTTTGATGTAGGCATCTGTGAACAACATGCTGTTACCTTAAGTGCCGGCATGGCTACACAGGGCATGAAGGTCTTTTGCAATATCTATTCTTCCTTTATGCAGCGTGCCTACGACCAGGTGGTGCATGATGTAGCTATTCAAAAGCTGCCGGTTGTTTTTTGCCTTGACCGTGGCGGACTGGTAGGTGAAGATGGTCCAACGCACCATGGTGCCTATGATATTGCCTATTTCAGGTGCATTCCTAATATGATCATTTCTGCTCCAATGAATGAGCAGGAACTGCGCAACCTGATGTACACAGCGCAATTAGACAGTACTACACTACCCTTTGTGATCCGCTATCCACGGGGTGAAGGCGTGATGCCGGAATGGAGAAAGCCATTTGAAGAGATACAGATCGGTAAGGGCCGAAAACTACGTGACGGTAAAGACATTGCCATCCTTACTATAGGACACCCGGGCAATTTTGCAGCGGCTGCCATTCGCGAACTGCGCAAAGACGGTATTACTCCGGCACATTTTGATATGCGTTTTGCCAAGCCATTGGATGAAGAATTACTTCATGAGGCACTCAAAGAATATTCTAAAATCATCACTGTGGAAGATGGAACCATTGTAGGTGGCTTTGGAAGTGCAGTAACAGAGTTCATGGCTGAACATGGCTATAAGAACGAGCTTAGAATGCTGGGTATACCTGATCGGGTTGTTGAACATGGCACCCTGAAAGATCTTCACCGCGAGTGTGGCTATGACGAACAGGGAATAGCCAACGCAGTGAGGGAAATGGTTAAAGAAACTTCAACTGTTTATAGTTTATAGTTTTTTGTTTCTGGTTATTTAGGTCATACCTACCGGTGGGATGCAAACTTGTTGTAATGCCAGGCATCATTTACTTAGGTAGAATGTTACTATTGAGTGTTATCAACCTTTCGGCGATGTTTATTTATAAGGGGGTCTTATTGATCTAAGGCAAATTTTTTATTTGCATTTTACATTTCTTTCTCTCCTTATCAACTTTTCAACTTGTTAACCTGTCAACCAACGCTTTCCTTTTGCCTACAACAGTCTCATATGCTCTTCATCCGTTAGGCCTTCTTCAGCTTCGTTGTATTCCACAATGAAATTGTTCTTGCCTTCGCCTATCATAATACGCAGAAACTTTCCCTGGACCAGTTCCAGCATGGATAGAAATATAAAGATCGCTTGAACCCTGTTCTCAATGTTGTCAAAAACTCTTTCAAAAGATAACGTCCTTTCGCTTTGGGCCTTGGATATCAGGTCAGTCTTGCTTTGTTCGATGGAGTAATTGTAGCGGACCACGGTGTGCATAGGCTTATTAAACCTGTCGTGGTAGCGCTGCATCACGCGTTCAAATGCCTTCATCAGCTTGAACATGGTAATGGTTTGCACTTCCGTTCCTTCACTGGCTTCCTCACCAATAGAGGAAAGTTCTTTTTGAATATTTCCTCTTTTGATCATCAGCATCCTGTCGGCTTCCATTTCCGCCATGCGTGCTGATACTTCCTTATACTTTTTGTACTCCAGTATCTTATCTACCAATTCCTGCCTGGGATCTATCTCATTACCCTGTGCATCTATTTCCTTGCGTGGCAGCAGCATTTTTGCCTTGATACGCATAAGGGTCGATATGAACAGGATAAACTCGCTGGAGAGCTCAATATTCAATGATTCCTGTGAATGGATAAAATCCAGGAAATCATTAATGATCCTGGTGATGGGAATATTGTATATATCCAGTTCATCCCTTTCAATGAAGAAAAGAAGGAGGTCAAAGGGGCCTTCAAACTGGTCAAGCTTTATCTGGTAAGTACTCACGGTCAATATTTAAAAGAAAAGTCCCGTTAATAAACGGGACTGGTCAAAAATACGATTTATAGGACAAAAAGCTGGTTAATAGTTATTTCCTAAGAGAATCCCTGATCTCTATCAGGAGTTTTTCCTGCAGTGAATATTCAGGCGGAGCAGGAGCTACTTCTTCTTTCTTACGCTTCATCTTATTGATGCCCTGTATAATCAGGAATAAAACCAGGGCTACAAGTAGGAACTTGATAACTGCAGCCAGGAATTTGCCGTATTTAACAGCTCCCCACGTAAGCTTATCCAGGTCTTCGGCATGTGCAGCCTTCAAAGCAGGGGTTAAAAGAAGCGGTGTGATCACATCGTCAACCAATGAAGAAATTATGGCACCAAAAGCAGCACCTATGATAACTGCTATGGCAAGGTCTATAACATTGCCTTTAAGCGCGAATTCCCTGAATTCTTTTACAAATCCCATAATGTATAGTTTTAGTTTTACTAATATAAGCCAAATGAATAGTTTATCGAGCCTCTTCCTTTATTTGTGGATATTTCATATCCAACTTAGTTAACGCTTCTACCACTTCTTTGGCAATTACATATTCCTTATACCAGTTTTGGTCTGCAGGCACAATGGTCCATGGTAAAACATTGCAATTCTGGAAAACATCTTCATAAACCTTCATATACTTTTCCCACATGGCAGCTTCTTCAAAATCTCTCTTATTGTATTTCCACATTTTACGTGGATCTTCCAGCCTTTCTTTAAATCTTGCCTGTTGCTCTTCAGGAGATATGTGGAGGTAAAACTTAAAAACCATGGTGTTGTTATGAACAGTGAGCAGTTGTTCAAAATGGTTGATAGCCTCAAACCTTTTATTGGCTGTTTCATCATCGCACCAACCATGTACACGCGTTACTAACACATCTTCATATTGGCTCCGGTTGAAGATCTGGATCATTCCTTTTTCAGGTGCATGCCTGTGAATACGCCAAAGAAAATCATGTTTCAATTCTTCCTCGGTTGGTGCTTTAAAGGATGTAACCTGCACTCCTTGTGGGTTTAGCTGCCCAAAGACCTTATTGATAACGCCATCTTTACCACTGGCATCCAATCCCTGTAGAATAACCAGCACTGCATGCTTGCTTTCTGCATACAACAGGTATTGCAATTCATCAAAGCGTTTTACAAGTTTGGCTGTTTCACCTTTTATCTTTTCTTTATCCAGCTCTTTAGGAGCTTTTGTACTAATGTCTGATAACCGGCTCATGAAAAAGATTTATTGTATTCAAATGTAATCCTTCTGCACTTTTGCAAACTCATTACGTGGGATCATTAATATTTCAAAGGAGGAACTGATCGTATTTTATGAACAATCATAAACTAAGAAACTGGAGTATTTTCATTTTGTTATCGCTGATCTGGGGCAGTTCCTTCATTTTGATGAAAAAAGGCTCTGAAAATCTTACGGGTATTCAAATAGGAGCCTTACGGATCTTTTCGGCCGGGCTTGTATTTATTCCTTTTGCCTTATTTCATATTTCAAAAATTCCCAGGCAAAAGTTAGCGCTGGTAGTATGTTCCGGTTTATTAGGCAATTTCTTTCCTGCGTTTCTTTTTGCAATTGCCATAGAACATATTGAAAGTTCAATGGAAGGCATACTGAACTCCCTGACTCCACTTTTTGTGATCATCATTGGAGTGCTCTTTTTTAAAGCTAAAATGCCGAACAGGAAGATTGCGGGGGTACTGATAGGTTTTATTGGACTTTTAATATTGAGCTTTGCCAAAGGTTCTGTGAATTCGGTTAACCTGGGATATACATTGCTGATTTTGCTTGCCACTTTCTTTTATGGGCTGAATGTGAACATAGTAAGTCATTATCTTAAGGAAGTTGATCCTTTAAAAATGGCCACAGTTTCATTGGCCATCCTTTCTATACCTGCAGGAATAATTGCATGGCAGCAAAACGTTTTTGCTATTGCCCAATTTGATGAAGGAGCAATCTGGTCAATAGCAGCCTCAGTTTTATTAGGGGTTGTGGGAAGCGCTATTGCAACCGTATTATTTTATGGATTGATCAGGAATGCAGGAGGTTTATTTGCATCCCTGGTTACTTATGCTATTCCTATAGTATCTATTCTCTGGGGCTTGCTGGACCATGAAAATGTGACGTTGAACCAGGTAGGTTGCCTGGGCATCATCCTTGGCGGAGTATACCTGGCAAATAAATAAGCCTGCGTTTCATTCATTCGATTAACGAACAGACAAACCGCAGGCTCCTATAACTTTTAGACGACCATGATCTCTTTTTCCTTTGTTGCCAGGTGCTTATCTACCAATGCAATATATTTATCTGTAACAACCTGGATATCAGCTTCTGCATCCTTAGCAGCATCTTCACTGAGTCCATTCTTTTGCGCTTTTTTTATGCTTTCAATAGCGTCACGCCTAATGTTACGGATAGCAATCCTTGAATGTTCACCTTCACCCATGCTCCTTTTCACCAGTTCCCTGCGGCGTTCTTCAGTGAGAGGCGGAAGGAACAAACGAATGATCACCCCGTCATTTTGAGGATTGATACCTATGTTGGAGTTAATGATAGCCCGCTCAATTGGCTGCAGCATATTTTTTTCCCATGGCTGAATAGTTAAGGTGCGGGCATCCAGCACACTAATATTGCCCACCTGGCCGATAGGTGTAGGAGAACCATAATAATCAACTACTATCCCATCAAGCATTTGAGGGTTGGCCTTACCTGCACGAATCTTTCCTAATTCGGCTTCCAGGTGACTTATAGCCTTTTTCATAGAGTCTTCCGCTAACTCAAGTGTTAATGACACATCTTCTGCTGACATTCCTTACAATTTTGTAGCGCAAATCTAATAAAGGATAGAGATTTCTGATCAACTCTTTGAACTATTGCCGTGCAACAGCCACTTCATTTGAAATAGAAACTACCTTGGTAGAAGAGAGGTGCTTTTGCTCAGCACCAGGTTGTACTACCACTAATTGTGGTTTTGGTTTCCATAAATATATCAAAGCCCCAATAATGGCAAACCAGCCAAGGATCATGGTTCCAAGTAATAAAGTGGAGCCAATAGGGCGGGCAAGGAAAGCCACTACAATAAAGCTGATATTTAAACCTACGCAGGTAAGGGTAACATTACTATGATCAAGCCCCCTATCTAAAAGCAAATGGTGAATATGGTTGCGGTCAGGCGAGAAAGGTGATCTGCCTTTAAAGATCCGGATGCTGAAAACCCTCAGAGTATCCAGAAGGGGAACTATTAGTATAGAAAATCCAATAGCGACTGAAGATGTCAGTGGCAGGATAACACCCTTTGCATCTGCCGCCCCAATAAATTTGATTACCAGGATGGCATTAACCATTCCCAGGAGCAGTGAACCTGAATCGCCCATAAAAATCCGGGCAGGGTGGTAATTAAAATACAGAAAAGCCAAAAGACTGGCCGTCATGGCAAATGAAAGCATGGAATAGGCTATAAGCCCCGCCATAAAGAAATAAAAACCAAATACTGTTGTAGCCACCACCCCGAGGGATGCAGCCAACCCATCTACACCGTCTATCAGGTTAAATGCATTGATAATGACTATGATTGTAGCATAGGAAAGAAAAATACTGGCCAATTCCGGCAGGTGGTATACACCAAGGAAACCATGCATGCTATCGATACGAACATGAGCCAGGTGAACCAATATGGAGGCAGCCAACAACTGGCCGAGGAACTTTTTAGTAGCTGAAATGATAAGGATGTCATCCTTAAGGCCAAGAAAAAAGATCACCAGCGCTGAAGCAAAGAAATACTGAAAGGGGATATTATCCTTATTGGAGATCAGTAATAGCGTGGAAATAAAAAAGCCAAGGAAAATACCAACACCTCCAAGAGATGCTATGGTTTTGGTATGGAGTTTTCTTTCATCTGGCAGATCGAAAAGCTTTTTTTCATCCGCAACTCTGATGATAGCAGGCAATGCTACTAAAGTGATCATGAAAGAAACAACTCCTGTCAATAACACATTTAGCATTCAGCAGGGTTTAGGTGTGTAAATATAGGTTCCATCAGTTAAGCCTCACAATTTTTATGTGAATCCTGGTATAGGGATATCAAAGGTAATGACTTAAGCAAAATAGTTTTTATAAAAAAAGGTTGCACATTTGCAACTCCTGAATTATCCTTAAAGTGTTAACCAGGAATATTAATCTACAAATTTTTATGCCAAGTCTAGTTGAAACAGCTTCACAAGTAAGAAGAGATATATTAAGAATGGTGCATGGGGCCAATAGCGGCCACCCTGGTGGTTCATTAGGGTGCGCTGATTTTTTAACGGCCCTGTATTTCCAAGAAATGAAGCACAATCCTGAGGTTTTTGATATGGATGCAAAGGACCAGGATGTCTTTATATTGTCTAACGGGCATATATCCCCAGTTTTTTATTCTGTGTTGGCAAGGTCTGGCTATTTTGATGTGGCCGAGCTGGCTACTTTCCGTAAGCTTAATTCAAGGCTGCAAGGGCATCCCACCACTCATGAGGGTTTGCCGGGGGTTCGCATTGCTTCCGGATCCTTAGGCCAGGGAATGAGTGTTGCTATCGGGGCCGCATTAGCGAAGAAATTAAATAATGATAATACCATAGTTTACTCCTTGCATGGTGATGGCGAGCTACAGGAAGGCCAGAACTGGGAAGCTATCATGTTTGCGCCTAACCATAAGGTTGATAACCTCATCTCCACCATTGACTGGAACGGACAACAAATAGACGGCACTACTAAGAAAGTAAATGACCTGGGGGATATTAAGCAGAAATTCGATGCATTTGGCTGGCATACCCTTGAAATGGATGGTAACAACATGGATGAAGTTGTAAAAACTTTAGAGAATGCAAGGGCATTAACCGGCAAGGGTAAGCCTATTGCCATTATTATGACATCCATTATGGGAAAAGGGGTTGATTTTATGGAAAACGACCACAACTGGCATGGAGTGGCTCCAAATGATGAGCAATTAAAAAATGCTCTTGCTCAACTACCGGAAACCCTCGGCGATTATTGATAGGAAGTATTGGGCGATCTTATTCACTTCTTAAAATAAACTGCTGGGCAGCCGCCTTCCTGGCGGGGATCCAGGACGCGATCAATGCGATCACGATAACGGTTACGCTAACTAATATAAAGTCTGTATATACCATTTTAACGGGGAAATAGTTGACCATGAAAGTGTTCCCTTCCAGGGGTACCAGGTGAAACTTAGTCTGGGCTGTGCCTATAATAAAGGCCAGTAGCATCCCGGCCCCGCCTCCTAAAAAAGCAAGCAATAACCCACTGGTAAGGAATATGCGCTGTATGAAGGATCGGTCAGCCCCCAAAGCATGGAGCACACTGATATCCTGCTTTTTTTCCAGCACCAGCATCGTCAGTGCACCAATCATATTGAAAGCAGCTACCACCAATATCAGCGACAGGATGGCATAGATCATCCATTTTTCTACCTGCATTACGGAGAACAAACTAGCATTTTGCTCATAACGATTGAGAACAATGTATTGTTTACCAAGTGCATCTTTAACCATTTGCTGTACAGCATCAGCATCCATACGGTTATCAATAGCTATCTCAGCTCCACCATAGGTATCAGCATTCATACCCAGCATATTCTTCACAAAAGCCAGGTTAGTCAATGCGTATTTATTATCAAAGTCCTGCTGGATCAAAAATGTGCCGGAAGTATTGATAGTATCCACACTTAATGATTTGAACGGATCGGACAAGCTTACTTCTCCTTTCCTGGGCAGGTAAATTGCCAGGGGTACCAGGTTCCTGTCTGTCTGCACACCTACTGCACTCTCAATACCTGCTCCCAGGACTAATAAGGCATCATCGGCTGTACCGGTATTAAAATCTCCTTTTACGATCTGGTCCCTGATATTGGTAACCGCCGTATAATTATCATCCACCCCCTTCAGACTGACAATAGTCTGGTAATCACCGTTTTTCAATAAGGCCTTTTCTTCCACGACAAGTGAAACATTCCTGACACCTTTGACAGATCTTAATTTTTGAAGTTGCTCCTGGGTCAATACCATTTCTTTTCCGGAAAGAGGAGAAACTTTCAGGTCAGGATAAAATGATGAATACAATGATTTTACCAGTCCCTCAAACCCATTAAATACGCTCAATACAAGGATCAATGAAGCAGTTCCAATTACAATGGCCAGGATGCTAATCCAGGAAATGACATTAATGGAATTGGTAGATTTCTTTGCTTTAAAATATCTCCAGGCAAAAAGAAAATTCACTGCTTTGGAAGGTTTTAAGGTTAAGTTGACATGGTAGTGTAAGGGTACCGCTATTTAATCATTTTGAGCTTGACCCTCCCCTTGAGGATTTTCGCCTTCTTCTTTCTTGATCTGCTTGAACAATTCCTCCATTTTAAATACATGATCCAGGGTATCATCCAGGAAGTATTTCATTTCAGGGATACGGCGAAGCTGGTGTTTGACACGGGCAGCCAGTTCTTTTTTTATTTCCCAGGCCCTCTCCTCGATCTTTTTAAGAGCCGCCTTGTTGTCCTTTGCATTAAAAATACTAAGGTAAACCCTTGCCTCTAAGAGGTCGGGAGTAACCTTGACAGATGATATTGAAACCATGCCCCCATCAATAATGTTCAATCCAAGAAGCTGAAAGATTGTGGCCAATTCTTCATTGATCAACCCACCTATTTGTTTTTGTCGTTTATTTTCCTGCATAACTTATCTTTTTCTAATGGTACTGTTATCGGGATGTAATTCATCGATCTGTTGATTTGTCCACTTATCATATAAACTGATAAGATTCTGCTGATCTGCAAATGGCTTCCGCTTAACAGCATATTTTAAGGTCATCTTGCCATAATGGTGAATAAAGGCACCCAGGGCAATCTGGCAAGGTTTAATATCCTTATATTTCAAGGCCCTTGTTTTTGTGCGCATAAACAAGTCAAAATCGGCTTCCTGCATACGCTCATCCCAAAGACCTACAAGGTTCAGGCCATGCCTGGTGATCATGACATTATTACCAACAATGCCTTCCACAATATCCCAATGATACCTCTGAAACCTTGAAGCACAAAATTTTTCCCAGTTACCATACATCAGCCTGTGCATAAAAGAAAGGTTCCTTTTTCCAAAGCCAAAAGCCATTAATGGATTTTTTGTACGCTTCCATTTGCGGTCTATAGCTTGTGTATCCTTTTTATTTCCAAGGTTCTCAATACCTGAGGCAGACAGAACGTCCACCTGGTGCCGGTTTGAAACCTCAACTAATATCTCGTCCCATTTGGGTGATAAGACAAGGTCATTATTTAGGAAAAAGAGGTATTCGCCTTTGGATGCAGCTATTCCCTGGTTCTGGCAATAGGGATAAGAATAATTTACTTCATTGCAAATAACCGTGGCGCCAACGCCCTGGAAATATTCACGGCTGCCATCGGTGGATGCATTATCTATTATGATCAATTCAAAGGGATGAACAGTATATTTTGAGAGAGATTCGAAAAAGAGCTGGTTAAATGCTAAACCATTGTGTATGGCTGTAATGATACTGATAAGTGGCATTCCTATTATTTATATTAACACGCTTTGAGCCAGCACAGCAGGTTTTTCACGTATTTTGCAAAAGTATATAATTAATAACAGCACAGCTTTCATGAAAATTTTCTTCCGGCTCTTACAATTTTCCAAACCCTATAGACACTATATTCCTGAATATTGTATTTATATTTTCTTCTACATCATATTTGGCCTGCTAAATTTTGCCTTGATTATTCCGTTGCTTGATGTATTATTTGAAACCAAAAAACAGGCCCTGGTAACTTCCTTACCACCGTTTCATTTATCAGCTGAGTATTTCAAAGCTGCCTTTTATTACAACCTGAACTATTACATACAAACTACGAGCAAGATCAGCGTACTGGCCTATGTATGCGCTGTTATGCTTCTATTTGTTTTCCTTAAAAACCTGTTTGGATTTCTAAGCCAAAAGGTGCTGACAAGGATGCGGGTAAACCTGGTAAAGCGCATCAGGGAAGACCTTTTTTACAGGTACAGCACACAATCACTGCAGTTTTTTCATACACAAAAGAAAGGCAACCTTTTGTCGATTATCAGTAATGATGTTGGTGAAATTGAAACCACGGTAGTGAGTGCAATACAAACACTTTTCCGGGATCCACTTGTCGTGATAGCAACATTTGCGTTTTTATTTTACCTGTCGCCCCAGCTTACCTTCTTCACGCTTGTTTTTTTCCCCGTTTCTGGTTTGATCATATCGTCCATCTCCAAAAGACTTCGGAAGAAATCGCACCTGGGACAGAGCCTCTTTGGAACTATTCTAAATTTATCTGAAGAAACCATCAGTGGAATCCGCATTATCAAGGGCTTTAATGCAGAAGATTTTATCAACAGGAAGTTTTTAACAGAAAGCGATAAACTAGCACGTACTACCAAATCCATTACTAACCAAAGAGAACTTGCATCACCATTGTCTGAATTCCTGGGTGTTACAGTGATAGTAGTGATCATTATTTATGGAGGCTACCTGATCCTGGAAGGAAGAAGTAATATGACTGCATCATCCTTTATAGCCTATATCGGGTTTTATTACCAGATCATTAATCCTGTCAAAAATATTTCTGTTGCAATAACTAATCTTCAAAGAGGCCTTGTAGCCGGAGAGCGGGTATTAAACATTTTAGACGAACCGCAAAGGATAAAGGAAAAGGAAAATGCTTTGCCTGTACATGCATTCAACCATTCCATTCATCTAAAAAACATTGGTTTTTCCTACATGCACGAGAACGTGTTGCACAACATAGACCTAACTATTGCAAAAGGAAAGATGATAGCTCTTGTTGGAGAAAGTGGAGCCGGTAAATCAACATTGGCAGACCTGGTTCCTAGATTTTATGATGTTACTGAAGGAACCATTTTGTTGGATGATACAGACATTAGGGATCTTAAAGTTCATGATCTGCGCTCATTGATGGCTATTGTTTCGCAGGAAGCCATTCTTTTCAATGATTCGGTGCTTAACAACATCACTTTTGGTAATACCATAATTGACAGGGAGAAAGCCATTGCAGCAGCAAAAGCAGCTAATGCCCATAATTTTATTGCCGAACTCGAAGAAGGTTATGATACTATGATCGGTGACAGGGGCATGCGCCTGAGCGGTGGACAGCGACAGCGTCTAACCATTGCGCGGGCTATTTACAAAAATGCCCCAATACTGATAATGGATGAAGCCACATCTGCATTGGATACAGAAAGTGAAAGATTGGTACAGGATGCCATTAATAAAATGATGGAGAACCGTACTTCTATTGTTATTGCTCACAGGCTATCTACCATCAGGCATGCCGATGAGATCATTGTATTGCAAAAAGGAGTCATTGTTGAAAGGGGAACGCATGAACAACTATTAGACAAGAAAGGATATTACTATAAGCTGGTGCAGATGCAGGAAGTTAAATAATAAAGCCCTGGCATTATGCCAGGGCTTGGACTTTGATCTATTATCAGGCTTTTAATACTTCTCTTGAAATAACTAGCTTTTGAATTTCACTGGTACCTTCCCCGATGGTGCATAATTTAGAATCCCTGTAAAATTTCTCCACAGGGAAATCTTTGGTATAGCCATAACCCCCGAATACCTGAACGGCATCATTGGAAACTTTTACTGCCACTTCACTTGCATAATATTTAGCCATAGCCGCTACCTTAGTTACAGGCTCATGGCGGTTTTTCAGATCGCAGGCTTTTAATGTTAAAAGATCTGCTGCCTGAATCTCGGTAGCCATATCTGCCAGCTTAAAGGAAATGCCCTGGAAGGACGAAATAGGTTTATCAAACTGGTGGCGTTCCTGTGCATACTGAACAGCCGCTTCATAGGCTCCTTTAGCTATACCTAACGAAAGGGAGGCTATTGAGATCCTACCGCCATCCAGAACTTTCATAGCTTGCTTAAATCCTTCACCGACTTCGCCAAGGCGGTTTGCATCTGGAATGATGCAATTTTCAAAGATCATTTCTGCAGTTTCAGATGCCCGCATGCCAAGTTTATTCTCTTTTTTACCTCCACTGAATCCAGGTGTTCCTCTTTCCACCACAAAAGCTGTAGCGTTATTCTTTTCTCTTGGTTCTCCTGTGCGACAAATAACCACAGCAACATCGCCTGTACGTCCATGAGTGATCCAGTTCTTGGTCCCGTTAATTACCCAATTATCGCCTTCTTTCACAGCCGTGCATTTCATATTTCCTGCATCGCTACCGGTATTAGGTTCTGTTAATCCCCAGGCGCCTAACCACTCAGCTGTGGCCAGCTTTGGCAGGTAATGTTTTTTTTGTGTTTCGTTGGCAAATAAAAGTATATGGCCGGTACACAATGAATTATGTGCAGCCACACTTAAGCCAATAGAACCATCTACCTTAGCTATTTCTTCAATGATTGTTTTGTATTCAAAATAAGAAAGTCCAGCACCACCATATTCTTCAGGCACCAAAACTCCCATCATTCCCAATTGACCCAACTGTTTAAATATCTGTAATGGAAATTCCTGGCTTTCATCCCAATCCATAACATGGGGCTTGATATGTTGTCGGGCAAAATCACGGGCTGTATGGGCCACTTGTAGCGTTAATTCGTTCGGTTCAAAATTCATGTAGCAAATCGTGTTAAGGGTGACAAATGTAAATGAATAGTTTGTATGAAACATGTGCTTTAGACATGTATGACCAAACCATCGTAAGCCAGGTGCCTGTTTTCGGGCAAGAGGCTTTCTACTTCAGCATGCCGGCCGAGCTGGTGAGAAATATGGGTGAAGTATCCCTTTTGGATTTGCAATTTATCCACCATATGAACTGCCTCATTGAGGTTATAGTGAGAGATATGCTTTTCTTTTCTAAGGGCATTTAACACCAGCACTTCACTGCCCCAGATCTTTTCCATTTCAGATTCCTCGATCATGTTCGCATCAGTTATATAAGTGAACTTCCCGAAGCGAAAACCATATACAGGCATTTTCAGGTGCCAAACCAAAACAGGGGTCACTGGTATATCACCTATAATAAATGGTTCCAGATTGATGGTGTTCAACTCCAGGTTGGGAACACCAGGATACTTTTTATCGGCAAAGGCGTATGCAAATTCCCGCATCAATCCATCTATGGTCATTTGATTGGCATAGATCTGCATGGCCTGCTCCTGGAAGAAATTATAGGCTCTTACGTCGTCCAGGCCAGCAATATGATCCTTATGTGGATGGGTAAATAAAACAGCATCAAGTGTTTTTACATTTTCTCTTAACATCTGCATCCTGAAATCGGGAGTAGTGTCCACCACTAAAGTGGTATCCTCGGATTGGACCAATATACTGCTCCGAAGTCTTTTATCCTCTTTTGCCGGTGATGTACAAACCTCGCAATCGCAGGCAATCATGGGAACTCCACTGCTGGTACCAGTGCCAAGAAACGTTATTTTTAACGGGGGGCAATGTTGCACAGACAATTGTTTACAGGTTCATCTTAAATTCTACTATTGATTATTGCTAAAGTTCTCTTCCTCGCTCTTTCCTGCATGGTAACGACCCATTATATCATCAAATACTTTGCGGCTTTCAGGAGATAATGCATCTGCCTCGATCTTCAATTGGGGAATAAGCTCAATAAGGGTATTGATTCGTCCCTCCAGTTGAAGAAATTTATTTAGTACTACTACTTTTTTATCTTCCAGAATGCAAAAACCACTTTGAAAGGTACCTCTTTCATAACGGATGATATAGCCCACTTCTTCAATTACTTTTTCAATCTTATCTAGTGTATTCTGTGTATATTTCATGGAAAGGCAAAAGTAAAAACTTAAAAATTAATCATTTCAGTTACAGTTACAAACTATTTGCTTACCAATTGAATAACCGGTACAATCATTTCTTCAAGGCTTATTCCTCCATGCTGAAAAGTGTTGCGGTAATAATTCACATAGTGGTTGTAATTATTAGGATAACAAAGGAATACATCTTCACCTGCAAAAATGTAGGAAGAATTTATAGTGGGTGAAGGCAGTCCGCCTTCTTTAGGCTCACGAAAAGCAAGCACTTCTTTGGGGTCATAATTCAGGTTTCGCCCATGTTTGTAGCGAAGGTTGGTAGTCGTCTGTTTATCCCCTATCACTTTTACCGGAGTTTTCACCCGCACACTGCCATGGTCAGTAGCTAATATGATCTTTACATTTTTATCAGCAATCTTTTTTAATGCCTGGTGCAATGGCGAATGTTCAAACCAGGAGGCTGTGATGCTACGGTAGCTCACTTCATCGCCTGCCAGTTCTTTAAGCACTTCCATTTCTGTTCGTGCATGCGAGAGCATATCGACGAAGTTGTAGACGATTACATTCAGATCATTCGACAATAAATTATGAACATTATTGACCAGATCAAGACCTGCCTGGTTATTCAGCACTTTGGTATAGGATGTTCGAAGCTGGTCCTCGCCCATTGATTTCAATTGAGCCTTAAAGAATTCCTCTTCACTTAAATTTTTACCACCTTCTTCATCATCATTCTTCCATTGTTGCGGAAATTTCTTTTCAATATCTATAGGCAGCATCCCTGCAAATATGGCATTACGGGCATAATGCGTAGCTGTAGGCAAGATGCTGTAAAAAGTATCCTCTTCTACCAACCTATAGCTTTCAAGAAAAATAGGCATTATGGTACGCCACTGGTCAAACCGAAGGTTATCTATAAGAACAAAGAAAGTCGACACGCCTTTTTCCACTACCGGCAACACTTTTTCACGTATCAGTGTATGCGACATTACAGGTTTAGCGCCACCCTTTTCTTTTATCCATGACAGATAATTCCGGGAAATAAATTTGAAAAATTCAGAATTGGCCTCGTTTTTCTGTGTAAGAAAAACTTCCTGCATTTCCGGGCTATCACTTCGCTGAAGGCTAAGTTCCCAATGTACCAGCTCTTTATAGATCCCCATCCATTCATTAAAGTCGGGACTACTATTGAGTGCCATGAACAGGTTTCTAAATTGTTGTTGATAGGCTGTTGTTGTTTTTTCGGCCACCAACCTCCGGTTGTCAATGATCTTTTTCAGAGATAGCCACACCTGGTTTGGATTAACAGGCTTGATCAGGTAATCAGATATCTGGCTTCCTATTGCCTCATTCATCAGGTTCTCTGTTTCATTTTTTGTAATAAGCACCACAGGGATCTGGCCGTTCACTTCCTTTATCTTGGCCAGTGTTTCCAGCCCTGTAATGCCAGGCATTGATTCATCAATCAAAACAACATCCACAACATTCTCCTTTATATAATCAATGGCATCAAAGCCATTGGTAAGGGTATGCACCTGATAACCTTTGTTTTCCAGAAATATTTTCTGCGATTGTAAACTTTCTATTTCATCATCTACCCAAAGAATTTTTGCCTGGCTCATGTAAATCCTGTTATTATTAAAATTTAATACCCACCACCCAGTCAGATGTAGAAAAGTGTTTGAAGAAACTTTGTACAACCTTTACGTCATTACGTACTTTGCGGTGAAAACTATTACAAGCTAACAAATTTACACATCCCTTCAGGCATGTAATTTTTAAGCAGGGAATTATTAACAAAGCAATTTCTCATGGCATATGTAAGGAAAATAATCAATGACCCTGTTTATGGATTTATTACCATTGATGATCCGCTCATATTTGAGATCATTTCCCATCCCTATTACCAGCGGTTAAGAAGGATACATCAAATGGCTTTTGCCTCCCTGGTATATCCCGGCGCAGTGCATTCCCGATTACACCACTCTCTTGGAGCCTATCATTTGATGGGACTAGCATTAACAGAATTGCGCAATAAAGGGGTAGATATAACAAAAGAAGAAGAACAGGGAGCCAAAATAGCCATTCTACTCCATGATATTGGACATGGTCCTTACTCACATGCCTTAGAAAGAAAGCTCATCAAGGGGGTGCATCACGAGGATATTTCCTCACTGATATTGCAACTGTTAAACGAGCAGTTTAATGGCAAACTGGCGATTGCCATTGAGATTTTTAGCGGAACCTACACCAAGCAATTTCTACATCAATTGGTGTCGGGACAGCTGGATGTGGATCGCATGGATTATTTGACGCGGGACTCTTTTTTCACAGGCGTCATTGAAGGTGCTATTGGCTATGACAGGATATTGAAAATGCTTACTGTTCATGAAGGCCAATTGATGATAGAAGAAAAGGCTATCTATACGGTGGAGAAGTTCCTGGTTTCAAGAAGACTTATGTACTGGCAGGTTTACTTACATAAAACCGTGGTAGCAGCAGAAAAAATGCTTGTCAAGATAATTGATCGTGCCAATGAACTTATTGCCAGCGGCATTGAGTTACATGCTGCTTCCACAAACCTGAACTTCTTTTTAAAGGAACATCAGCCGGATGGTAACTTTATCAAGCACCTGGAAAGATTTACCCAGTTGGATGATACAGATATTATGTGCACCCTTAAAAACTGGTGCGGCCATTTTGATCCTGTACTGGGCCGGTTATGTAAGGGTTTGGTAGACCGGAAACTACTAAAGATCAAATTGCAATCAGAGCCTTTTGACAACTTACTTGTTGAAGCACTTAGGTCTGATCTAGCCGATAAATTAAAAATAACGCTGGAAGAAGCGTCCTACTTCATTTTTACCGGAGAGGCAAGCAATACTACGTATAACCCTAACGATGAACACATTAAAATTCTTTATAAGGATGGAACCATATCTGATATTTCCAAAGTGGATAATGCCCTGATCCACCAACAAGTATCCTCCCCTGTCAAAAAATATTACCTTTGCTATTTCCGCTGAGCGTATAAAAGTTAAAAGTTTAAAATATTTACAGAAAACAATTAATAAAGCGTTTTTGTGTTATTGATGACCGGAACTTTGAACTTTATACTAACATTTTGAACTTTTACTTATAATCTATGCAGTTTACAGCCGCCCAGATCTCTATATTATTAAATGGAAGAATTGAGGGGAATGCCGATGTAACTGTTTCTTCTTTTGGAAAAATAGAAGAAGCGCAGGAAGGGCAGCTTACTTTTTTAGCCAATCCAAAATACGAGGATTTCCTTTACTCTACCCAGGCTTCTATTGCAATTGTTAATGAAAACTATGAGCTAAGAGACCCGGTAAAACCAACCCTGATAAGGGTACCGGATGCATATACTGGATTTGCCCAATTATTGGGTAAGTACCAGGAAATGGCCACTCAAAAAATGAAAGGTATTCAGCAGCCAAGCTATATAGCTTCTTCAGCCAAGCTTGAGGAAGATGTATTTGTTGGAGCCTTCTCCTATATTGGGGAAAATGTGCAGGTAGGAAAGAATACAAAGATCTTCCCAAATACCTTTTTGGGTGATAATGTTGTAATTGGAGATGATTGCCTCATTCACCCGGGGGTAAAGATTTACCATGATTGTGTTGTGCAAAACAGGGTGATCATTCATGCTGGAACTATAATTGGAAGTGATGGATTTGGATTCGCCCCCCAGGCGGATGGTTCCTTTAAAAAAGTACCACAGATAGGGAATGTACTGGTTGAAAACGATGTAGAAATTGGCGCTAATACCACCATTGACAGGGCTACCATGGGGTCAACCTGTATAAAAGCGGGAGCCAAACTTGATAACCTTATCCAAATAGCCCATAACGTAGAAGTTGGAGAAAGTACGGTAATAGCTGCCCAGGTGGGCATTTCCGGTTCAACCAAAGTAGGCAAAAATGTTATGATCGGGGGGCAGGCAGGAATTGTTGGCCATATCCAGATAGCCGATGGATCACGAATAAATGCCCAAAGCGGTGTTAGTAAATCCATGAAAGAACCTTATGGTACGGTAACAGGATCTCCCGCGGCTGATTATAGCAGCGTTTTGAGAAGCCAGGCTGTTTTTCGCAATTTGCCAGAAATGGAAAAGCGGATCTACGAGCTTGAGAAAATAGTCAGGCAGCTTATGGCTGAAAAAATGAATGGTGTACCTAGGTAAATCTTTAGTCAGGGACTACTATCCCATTGATCCATTCTTCAATTTGTTCCTGCCCATATTCGGGGCAAGCTCCTTGCCTGGAAGCGATAAATGCTCCTACGGCATTAGCATATTGTAATTGTTCATCTGGCCTGGCACCTTTGAGGGATTTATAAATAAAGGCAGCCAAAAAGGCATCACCACTTCCAACAGTATCACAAACTGTTACTTTAAATCCTCCATGGTTAAACAATTGGCCTTCGTTGCATAAGATGGCTCCTTTACTGCCTCTTGTAACTATGATAACGGGAATAGAGAACTTATCCTGTAAAAACCTGATCTTGTCTTCTATTACAGAATTTGAATGATGCGACTGGGTAATAAAATCCAGTTCATGATCATTCAGCTTGACTATATCTGTATTTCTCAACAGGTCTTCGATCAATTCAGTATTGAAATGAGGAGGACGTAGGTTAATATCCAAAACTCTTTTATGTGCAGCTTCCCTTAGTTTGAAAAGCGTTTTTCTTGATATTTCATTTCGGGCCGCCAGGCTACCATAAACAAAAACAGTAGATTCTTCGACAAGGTTTTGTAACGAAGCATTCCATTCTATAAAATCCCACGCTACTGGGAAAACAATATCATACAATACTTCATTATTAGGCCTAAAGGTAGCATTAACAACCCCGGTTTCATGTTGCTCATCGGTCTGAAGATATTCCAGGGATAGCCCGTTTTGCTGTAAAACCTTTTTCAATTGTTCGCCCCGGTCATCCTGGCCCACCCGGGAGATCATGGCGGCATTGACGCCCAATTTCTGCAGGTGATAAGCAACGTTCATTGGGGCACCTCCAGGTAAAGCTCCTGTAGGCAAAACATCCCACAACACTTCTCCGAAACATACCACTTCATGTTTTTGTTTCATGGTTGATTATTTAAGTCGAACTATCGGTATAAAAAGCATTTTATCTGAGGTAATAAATGGAGTTTTATACATTAAAAACCCCCGCCTTTCAAATCAAATAAAAAAATAATTAAGGCCACTTATTTTCTTATTCAAAGTAATCTATTAACAATGAATTTAATGAAAAAACAAAGAAAGCAGCTGCAAGGCTAAGATTGATTTCCGGTACCCTAAAAATGAAAACCTGAAACCATTTAAAAAAGCCGGGTTTTAACGTCTTTCCCATTGGTTATGAAGGCCTTTTTCGATACATTTGCAAGAATGGACCTGCACCATCCCCGGTGCTTAAATTTAAGCTTGAAATGAGTGATATTTTAGATTCAGTTGTAAGTACTTCCACACCTACAGTAATGCCAGCTTATGGCGCCGACTCCATACAGGTTTTAGAAGGCCTGGAAGCGGTTCGTAAACGTCCTGCCATGTATATTGGCGATATCGGTGTTAAGGGTTTGCACCACCTTGTTTACGAGGTCGTAGATAATTCAATTGATGAAGCCCTTGCAGGACATTGTAAAAATATCCTTGTCACCATTCATGAGGATAATTCAGTATCTGTTGAAGACGATGGCCGTGGTATTCCCACAGGCATCAATACCAAGGAAGGAAGATCTGCACTGGAAGTGGTAATGACCGTATTGCATGCCGGTGGTAAATTTGATAAAGATTCTTATAAGGTTTCCGGTGGTCTTCACGGTGTGGGTGTGAGTTGTGTGAATGCCCTCAGTAAGAAACTTCATGTTACTGTATTTCGTGAAGGAAAGATTTTTGAACAGGAATATCGTATTGGTGTACCTCAATACACCGTTAGGGAGATAGGAGAATCAGGAAAAAGGGGAACTAAAGTTCACTTCTGGCCTGATGATACTATTTTCATTACCACGCTTTATATAAAAGACATCCTTGAAAGTCGCCTGAGGGAATTAAGCTTTTTAAACAAGGGCCTTAGCATCACTTTAAATGATCTTCGGGAAAAAGATGATGAAACTGGTTTAACCTATACCAAAACCTTTTTTAGTGAAGGTGGTATAGTAGAATTCGTGGAGATGCTGGATGCAAATGCCGGAAGGCAAAGCCTTTTACCTAAGCCCCTTTTTGTTGAAGGCAGAGATGAAAAAAATAATGTAGCGGTTGAAGTGGCTATGACCTACAATACCAGCTATAATGAGCATATTTATTCTTATGTAAATAACATTAATACCATAGAGGGTGGAACCCACGTAGCCGGCTTCAGACGTTCCTTGACCAGGGTGTTTAAAAGCTATGGCGATAAGAATGGAATGTTTGAAAAGGCCAAGGTTACAATTGAAGGTGATGACTTCCGTGAAGGATTGAGTGCTGTTATTTCTGTAAAAGTTCCTGAGCCGCAGTTTGAAGGACAAACCAAAACAAAGCTTGGCAACAACGAGGTCATGGGTATTGTTGATACAACAGTTTCCAAGGTAATTGAAGCCTACCTGGAAGAAAATCCAAGGGAAGCTAAAAATATTATCCAGAAAGTGATATTGGCAGCTCAGGCCAGAGCTGCAGCCAAGAAAGCCAGGGAAATGGTACAGCGTAAATCTGTATTAAGTGGCGGTGGATTACCCGGAAAGCTGGCCGACTGCTCAGATAGAGATCCTGAACGTTGCGAACTATACCTGGTTGAGGGTGACTCGGCAGGTGGAACAGCCAAACAAGGCCGCGACAGGAGTTTCCAGGCTATTCTTCCTTTGCGTGGAAAGATTCTGAACGTAGAGAAAGCAATGGAACATAAGATCTATGAAAATGAAGAGATACGAAATATGTATACTGCCCTTGGAGTAACCGTTGGAACACCGGATGACCCTAAGGCATTGAACATTGCGAAGCTTCGTTATCACAAATTGATCATTATGACGGATGCCGATGTGGACGGAAGTCACATTGCCACCCTGATCCTGACATTTATCTACCGTTATATGAAAGAGATGGTGGAACAAGGTTATGTGTTTATAGCCCAGCCACCTTTATACCTTGTGAAAAAAGGCAAAGAACAGGCATATGCTTATAACGAAGATCAAAGGAAACAACTTGTTGAAAAGTTAGGTGGTGGCAATGAAGGTGCTGTAAATATTCAGCGGTATAAAGGCCTTGGAGAGATGAATTCTGAACAATTATGGGAAACAACTATGAACCCAGGTACCCGCACATTAAAGCAGGTAACTATTGAAAGCGCTGCAGAAGCAGACAGAATTTTCAGTATGCTGATGGGTGATGAAGTAGCGCCCCGTCGTGAATTTATTGAAAGCCATGCCAAGTATGCAAGGATAGATGTTTAATCATTCAATACATTTCTTATAAATACTAAAGCCCGGGTACCCCCGGGCTTTATTCATAAATACAATAATTCCCTCATTGACATACTTTATTGCTCAAATGATTCAAGTTCATTTTAATTAAAGTCTAAACTGCTTTCCAGTTTCAATTAATTTTAACGAATAATAATTGAATATGAGCTATTCTCCAGAACAAGGCAGGTATAATGAAATGCAATACAGGCGATGTGGTAACAGTGGTTTGATGCTCCCTGCCCTATCCCTTGGGCTGTGGCACAACTTCGGTGAAATTGATGATTTTGAAAAATGCAGGGAAATTGTTCATACTGCCTTTGATAATGGTATAACCCATTTTGATCTGGCTAACAATTATGGCCCCCCACCGGGTGCGGCTGAAGTCACCTTTGGTAAAATACTTTCCAGGGATCTCAGGCCTTATAGAGATGAATTGATCATTTCTTCCAAGGCAGGATGGCCCATGTGGCCAGGTCCATATGGAGACTGGGGATCGAAAAAATATTTAATGGCCAGCCTCCATCAAAGCCTTATTCGCATGGGCCTTGATTATGTAGATATATTTTACCATCATCGGCCAGATCCTGTTACCCCTTTGGAAGAAACCATGAGAACCCTGGATCTTATGGTGAGGCAGGGAAAGGCATTATATATTGGGATATCAAGTTATTCCGCAGAAGAGACTAAAAAAGCCATTGATATTCTAAATTCTCTTGGCACCCCACTATTGATTCATCAGCCAAAGTATTCAATGCTGGAAAGATGGGTGGAGGAGAAACTACTAGATGTTTTGGATGATAATGGCGTAGGCTGCATCACCTTTTCTTCGCTGGCCCAGGGACTACTGACGAATAAATATTTAAATGGGATACCTTTAGACTCCAGGGCCGCGAGTGCCCGGGGTAATGGAGCCCTTGAAGCAGATGCAATAACCCCTTCAACTTTACAAAAAGTAGATCGGCTAAATAGTATGGCCAAAGGCAGGGGACAGAGTCTTGCCCAGATGGCTCTCGCCTGGGTATTGAAAGATAAAAGGATCACTTCCGTGATAATTGGCGCAAGCAAATCAAGCCAGGTGATTGATTCTATCGAATGTATCAAAAACCCTCATTTCTCTACAGATGAGTTACAACAAATTGAAGAGATTTTAAAATAAGTTTGCGCTTTTTTATCAAACAGGAAGAAGGGAAATGATGAAACTAATTGGAAATGGCAAGGTTCTGCTCTTTAGCCTATTGCTTATTATATGCGATACAGTAATGGCCCAGGATAGCACTCAGAAGTTTAAATCCGCTGGGGCAATAGTTGGGTATGGACATCAAATAAATATAGAAACAAAATATAACCCCATATTCTTTGCAGCTGATCTCTCCTGGCAGTTTGGAAAAGAAAGAAAGCAGCATTTTTTGGCCTTTTACCTTGAACCACAGTTCAACCTGGTTGCTACAGTACGCCCATTAGATATAGAATTTGGATCAAACATTGGATTGCGCTATTACGAGCAACTTTCTCCCGGCCTTTACCTATATCAAATGCTTGGATCAGGGCCTCATTATATAACAGCAGACCTTCCCAGGCAGGCAAAAGGCTTTATTTTTTCAGATAACCTCGCCTTTGGCGTTTTCAGGCAATTAAATAAAAATAAACCCCTGTTCCTCAACCTCCAGTTCCGGGTGAGACATATATCTAATGCAGGATTAAAATTGCCCAACTCAGGGGTTAATACCCTTAATGTTTTGGTGGGATTATCTAATCTTCATTAGATATCAAGAAATGCTCTTCATTTATAGCAAGCTCATCTGCCGGAGGGACATTTTTGGCCTTCAATTTGCCGAAAAAACGTAGATTTAAACATTACTAACCAAAAAACTTAATCATATGTCTGATGTGCAACTCACAGCTTATAACGTAAAAACCAAGGAAAAGGGCGTACCTATCCAGGATGCAGTCATCACAAAAACTGCAAAAGGTGCTTATATGGTCCAGGGACATGATGGTAAAGGAAATAAACTTACCACATTATGTAATGAGGCTAAGGCCATGGCAGCAATCAAAGCTGGTGTAGCAAAACAAGGTTGGGAATAATAGACCTTTTTATATTAAAAAAGCTGCCTGGTGTAACCTGGCAGCTTTTTTTATGAGCAGTATCTACTTAAAATTTATTCAGCTTAAAGGTTTGGTATTTATCATTCCATTTGACACTGAGTAAATAAATTCCTTTTGCAAAAGCGGGCGATGTAAGATCAACCGAAAACTTTTGAATATTACCTGTACCTGTTACATTATTGGTATAAACTAACCTGCCCCTGGAATCAAATACTGAAACAACGAAAAGTTCACCCGCATTAACCTGGTAAATAAGTTGAAATAGACCTTTAGAAGGGTTGGGATATACCCTCCACAGAACAGCCTGGTCAAACAGTATAGACTTCACCGAGGAGTATAAATAACTGCCATCAGAGTTTATTATTTTGATGCGGTAATACTGTACTCCTGATTTTGGTTGTTCAAGATCTTTAAAATTATAACTGCGTTGCTGATAAGTATTGCCCAGGCTTTCTACCGAACCAATCGCTTCAAATTGTCCTGCCTGCATTTGAGCTTCCCCCCTTGCTACTTCTATCACATACTTTAAAACGTCTGATTCACTTCCCACTTTCCATGTTAATAAAACGTCAGCACCTGTTCCTTTCTGAACTGTAAAATCCATCATTTTAACGGGCAGAGGGGAAGTTTTATCAAAACCTCCATTGTTCAACCAAAACTCCGAAAACCCCTTCACCTTGTATTCCGCATAATAGCCTTTATCGAATGGAACCAAAGCCAGTTTATTGGCTGGAATATAATTCCAGGTCCCCTGCTGGTCGTCTGAAACTGAACCATTTTCAAAGGAGGTGTCTTTATCGCTATAGGCTGAAACACCTAATTCATAGGCTGAATTAGGAGCAATACATGTGCTGCAACCATTGGCGTTGATCAGTGAATCTGTTTCACTGTCCAGGAAATAAAAGCGAATGGTGGCAGAATCATTTAAAATCCTGTTCGCGGGTTTTATCGTAATATTCCTGTTATGATAATATTGGTTATTGTAATTCCTTGCTTTGCCATTAGCAATAAACACCTGTGCAGCCGTATTGCCAAGATCCTGTCCCGAGGGTAAAACAGAAGCAATTAGTTTTCCTCCAGCTGTAAAATCTATCCAATTGCTTCCTGACACAGAAGTAACTATTGGTGTAGCCAGGGTTATGCTATCATATATCCCTTTTGTATTATCGTAAATATGAATATCATCAATGGCTATACCTTCACGAGTTACACCAGGATCTGAATTCATTACAAAACGCAAACGCAGGCGATTGGCTCCCGTAGGTAAGGGCGCAGTTGCAACGTGCCATTTATAAGCTGTTTGTGTACTCCACACTTGTACCGAGGACTTATTATACCAGTTGGTTGCATTTCCTGTGGTTCCAAGGTTGTACCAGGTTATACCATCGACAGAGAATTCCACCCATGCTGCATCACAAATGTTGGTACCACAATCTTCAATGTCCATCGCCACACTAAAGCTCAAGGTAGGTTTTGACATGCCTGTAACATCGATACAGGGAGAATACAAGTAAGAAAGCTCATTATCATTATAATTTCCCAGCAATCTTGTTTTCCAGGCCTTAGCACCACTTGCAGCCCTGTTTATTTTTGTAGACAATGGTGTGCCATATTCCCATGAGCTATTAATGCCGCCTGCATACCAATTTCCATCTGAGCTTTCAAAATTTTCCAGGTAAGGGAATGTGGAAATTACGGGTGCATTCCTGACCACGTAGATAGCGGAATCATTGTCTTTAAAACTATCATTATCCAGGTCAACAATGGCAAGGATGGTATAAGACTTAAATGCAGAAAGATCTGCCGTTCCAGCAAAAGTATAATGCAGGGTTTCCTTTGCTCCAATTGAAGGAATGACCTCAGTAACCCATGGCCCACCATTGACACGATAACGAACAGGAATATTTACAATAGCATTTGTAGCGCTGTTTCTAATGGTAACTTTTATAGCAGTAGCGTTAGTTAATCCGCAATTTGAAGAGAATGGAGCATCAATGCTCTTCATTTGAAGATCATTGACTACTTTATATAGCCGTATATCATCAAAAGTAAATCCATTGCCAAACATCCTGTCTGTAGCCGGCAGCTGTCCGTACTGCCCCCACCGCACCTGGAAGCTTTTACTAAAGTTTTGTCCATTGGCAGCTAAAATATCTGACAGTTCAATACTTGAGGTCTTTGAATATTGCCCGGCAATATTTTGGTCATCAAGGCTATAAGCTGCCACCCATGGATCTGCTTCAGAACCTCTGATCCATACACCGTTATCTATACTTAGAAACTGGTCATGATTGAGGTATTGGAAATCCAGTCGGACATCGCTTGTTAATGTATCATACGTACCAAGGTTAAATGTTCCTATCCAATAATTTTTATTACCTGGTGTATACACCTGGTCAGCATCAATAGTCACTGCTTTAGATCCTGAATAGGCAATGCCTGAATTAAAAAAGGTCCTTGCCCTGCCTACGGTAGTACCCGGGAAAAAGTCATAACGGTCGGCACCATCAAATCCAATACTGGTATCCAGGTATTCTTTAGAAGCAGCACCTTCCAGGTCGTCTGTAAACATATTACCCAGGTCAATGGGCTGATTGTCTAATTGCTTAACTATAGCGAAGGCTGTATCATTTTTACTGACCGGGTCACCAGCCATGTTCTTTACAACTGTTGTAATTGAGTAAGAGCCTGGTGCTGATAGATCGGCCCTCGTAGTAAACGTATAAGTATAGGTAGCATTACCATTGATGGTGGCTGCAATATTTTCAGATATCCATGGGCCCCCATTGATTGAATATTTTACATCAAATCCTGTCTGGGGAGCATCATCAAGGTTTTTTATCCTGATGGTCACAGGTGAAGAGGCTGTCAACTCTGAAGCTGTGAACTTCCTTCCCGAAACCGGGCCAATAACAGCATCTATTTTCAGATCATTATCCGATATGTTACCAGCACATGTTCCAGAATCAGGCTTGCGTGAAATGGCAATCGCCCTTCTGCCAGGTTTTCCGTTTATAACCGGGCGAACAGTTACCCAATAAATACTATCCTTAGAAAGTCCGTTAAAACTATAGGATGTTGAAGATGAGAATGCAATGGATCTCATTTCATCACCTTCTAATTTCATCACTTCATATCCTGTAGCGCCGCCAACAGCTGTCCAGTTTATATTGATATAATCTTCACATTGAACGGGTGCCAGTGAAACCACCGGTAGTCCAATTATTACAAAAGGATTAGTGATATCAGATTCACCTGATCCATCTTTAGTTATTCTTACAACTGCTTTACTGGTGGGTATATTAGGTACTGACCAGGTATAAACAACGCGATTGATGTCTATTCCGGAAGCAATGGTACTCCAGCTACTCCCGTTGTCTGCCGAGAATTCGAGTGTCACATTACCCGAAGAATAGCCATAAGCTTCCCAACTGATCTTGGTGGTTTCTCCCGGAACCAGCCCTTGTCCGCCTGCGGGTGCTGTTAGTTTTAATTGAACCGGGATAGGATCATACACAAGGAAATACTCCTGTGATGGATTCTCTGCTATAGCCGTCGGAATCACTTTAACAGTGTAATTACCCGCCGCAGGATTATGAATTACTACCTGCTCCATATTGTTAATGTGGTCTGCGCCATTCGAGGCTGCGTTTCCTACATTAGCTACTGTTGAATCCAATAATTTTGGCAATTGGGTGGATGATGCTGCATCTATCACCTGGAGATCAAGGTCATTGACAAGCGTTTGGCGGCTCATCACTGAAGCTGCAGGGTCATTCCAATATAACATCACCTTCAATTCAGCCGTGTTGGGAGGTACAGCTATTGTATGTGCATCACTCATGCCTGGTACACTGTTTCCTATAATATAATGATGGGCTTCCAGCATCTCAATACTTCTCAACACATTGATCCAGCCAAAACCATATTGATAATCTGGTCCGGCATTTCCTCGGTCCACGGCGCCATTGCAAAGCAGTGCTTTCATCAATCCATTTTTTGGATCTGCTCCACTATTCAATTGCCTGTACCGCTGGTACAATAATGCCAAAGACCCGGTAGCTCCTGGAGCTGCCATACTGGTACCATTAGTACTGGAATAAGTATTACCTGCCCATGTAGATATTACTCTTTGGCCCATAGCAACTATATCTGGTTTGGTGCGGCCATCCCTTACCGGTCCCCTGGATGAAAAAGAGGCAATAGCCCCAGAATCATTGGTTGCGCCTACAGTCAAAACATTCTTAGCTGACTGGTAACCTCCCAAAACTGTTCTGTAACCTGTAGTATATGGAAAGCAGGAAGAGGCGCCACTGTTACCTGCAGCAAAGACATTCTCCAGGTTGGGATAAGTGAAAGCCATCTGGTCAAGTATACGGGAAGTAAGATCATAGGTACCATTATAATCACACTCAATGATATCGCCATAAGAGTTGTTAGTGATCACCATACCATAATCTTTGATATAGGTTTCAGCATTTGCCAATATGCCTGAAAAAGCCTGGCTAACTATAGTCGCCTTTGGAGCATAACCTCTGTATAACTCATTAATGATTCCTGCTCCACTAAGTATTCCGCTCACATGTATGCCATGGGCTGCAGCCGTTACACCTGCACGGTTGATTAACCGCCCTGAGAAGTCTGTATGTGAACGTATATCTGCATTGTCACCAATTCCAACAACGATGCCCTCACCATTTAATCCTCTTCCTCCATCAGCTATTGAAGCATTCAACACATTTGCCCTTGATGCTGTACGATCATTGTAGTTTAAGGGCTGATCTTCTGCTGGCGCTGCCTGTACATAATCAATAAATGGCAGTGTTGACAATTCCTTCAGGCGGCTCACAGCAATGCGTAAGGCAATTATACGGTATGATTGATTTGTTAGAGATAATATCTCAATATTCCTTTCTTTCAAGGCAGCCACAACCTCATTTATTGAAAATGAGCCGGGAAAACTAACCCACACATCTACAGTGCCAGCTGCCTTAACAGCCCAGGAAGCAATCTGACCTCTGGCCAATGCAGTGCTCATTTTGACTTCTGGTGAAATCTCTATTACAGACCTTGCTTTGACCCTGCTTAATACTGAAGCATTTATGTTTCCATTGATAGTGGCTGTATATGCATTTCCAGATAGAAATTCAAGAAGTTCCACACCGTTTGACATAAGCTCTTTTCGCTGGTTCTCTGTTGGAAGCTTATTGAACTGGATCAGGACAAGTGCTTTATTATTTGACCGGGGCAGCCTCGCATTCAAAGAATCCACATAACCCTGCCTGATGTTCTCAGCTGGTGTAATAGTGCTATTCCTTAAATATATTCTGTTGGAATTGTTTTGGGTAAACGCAATGAATGATGACAATAAGAGGGTACTTAGGACCAGCAGTCGGTTCAGTTTCATGGATATCGCAGTTCTGGAACTAAAAATAATGAAAATTATTAATAATAGTATACCCAAAAAATCAAAAATATACTGCTGAAAAAGCCTGGGGATGGATACTGTTAAAGCGAGGTATAAATTAAACTTGAGCCGCTTCTTTTGAGATCACTTCTGCATGCATTCTTTGCAAAAAACCAAATACATCCTGCATATCCTTCACAGGTTCTACAACAATCATGAAAAGCTTACCTACTTGCTTTAACCTCGCCTTATTGGTACTTGTCTGCAGGTATTGAAGAATAGAATTGAATGTTTCTGATTCAAAATAGGGCGAGTCAGGCCTGTTAACAAAATAACATTTAAGAGCATCATTTTTAAGGATCATGCGCTCAAAGCCCAGTTCCACAGCCAGCTCCCTGCTCCTCACGGTTATAAATAATTCCTGCACCTGCGGGGGAAGTGGTCCAAATCTATCTGCCATTTCCTGCTCCATAGCCACAAGTTCTTCCTCTGTTTCACAATTATCCAGGCGGGAGTATAGGGAAAGCCTTTCTGCAATACTTTCTACGTAATCATCTGGAATAAGTATCTCCAGGTCTGTATCGATGGTACAATCCTGTACAAAATCATCCTGCCTGGATATTTCTTCCTTGAAAAGCTCTTTGAATTGAGTGCGTTTTAGCTCCCTGATGGCTTCGTCCAGTATCTTTTGATACATTTCAAAACCTATTTCTGCCATAAACCCGCTTTGCTCTCCACCCAGCATATTTCCCGCGCCCCTTATATCAAGGTCACGCATAGCTATCTGGAAACCGCTCCCCAATTCACTATGCTGTTCCAGGGTTTGCAGGCGCTTGCGCGAATCCGTTGGCAATGTACTGATGGGAGGTGCCAATAAATAGCAAAAGGCTTTTTTATTACTTCTTCCCACCCTGCCGCGCAACTGGTGCAGGTCGCTCAGACCAAATTGATGGGCATTGTTTACTATGATGGTATTCACGTTAGGTATGTCCACTCCACTTTCCACAATATTGGTACATACCAGCACGTCATATTTCTTATCTATAAAATCCATGATGCGCTCTTCCAGCTCATGTCCTTCCATTTGTCCATGCGCATAACCGATACTAAGATCAGGACATAATCCCTGTATCATAGCCGACATCTCGGCCAAACCCTGTATGCGGTTATGAATAAAAAATACCTGCCCGCCCCTTTCGGTTTCAAAGTATATAGCATCCCTCACAAAATCTTCCTGGAACACCCTTACTTCGGTTTGTATCGGTTGCCTGTTAGGTGGCGGTGTATTGATGATGGAAAGGTCTCTTGCTCCCATCAGGCTGAATTGCAAGGTCCTCGGTATAGGCGTGGCGGTAAGTGTTAATGCATCAACATTCGTTCTCAGGGTTTTTATCTTTTCTTTATGCGCTACTCCAAACTTTTGCTCTTCATCAATGATCAGTAAACCCAGGTCTTTGAACTTTACTTCCTTGCCAAGTATAGCATGCGTGCCTACAATGATATCTACTTTACCTTCTTCCAGCTTTTTATAGGTTTCTTTTTTCTCTTTCGAGGATTTAAACCTGTTTACATAATCTACTGTAACTGGAAAATCTTTTAAACGTTCGCTGAAAGTTTTATAATGCTGAAAAGCAAGGATAGTGGTAGGCACAAGTATGGCAGCCTGCTTGCCATCCAAAACCGTTTTGAAGGCTGCACGTACAGCAATTTCTGTTTTACCAAAACCCACATCGCCGCAAACAAGGCGATCCATCGGCGAAGCAGATTCCATATCCTTTTTTACATCTGCTGTTGCTTTGCTTTGGTCCGGGGTGTCTTCATATATGAAGGAGGCTTCCAGCTCTGTTTGCATGTAATTGTCCGGTGCATGTTGAAATCCTTCCTGTGCCTTTCGCTGTGCATAGAGCTTGATCAGATCAAAGGCTATTTCTTTTACCCTCGTCTTTGTCTTTTCCTTCAGGCGATTCCATACATCACTACCCAACTTATTGATCTTGGGAACAGTACCTTCCTTGCCAGTGTACTTGGCTATTTTATGCAGGGAGTTAATATTAACATACAGGATATCGCTGTCTTTATAAATGATCCTTACTGCTTCCTGCAGCTTACCATTTATTTCCATTTTTTGCAATCCACTGTATACCCCTACCCCATGATCGATGTGCGTAACAAAGTCCCCTGGCTGCAACTCTCTCAAGGCACGTAATGTCAATGCCTTGTTCTTGTTATAGGCCTGTTTGACCTTGTATTTATGATACCGTTGAAATATCTGGTGATCCGTGTAACATACGATCTTCAGGTCTTCATCTATAAATCCTTCATGTATTGAAGTGGCTATTGGATTAAAAGGAATTTCTTCTTTCAGGTCCTTAAAAATGGTATAGAGCCGCTCCAGTTGTTTAGGATTTTCTGCAAATAGATTCAGCTCAAATCCTTTACTTTCCCAGGCTTTCAGGTCCTTCATCAACAACTCGAACTGCCGGTTGAAAGCAGGTTGCTCCGTAGTGTGAAACTCTATCTCATATTGACTATTAACAGGCACTGCATGCCCAAAATATATTGTATGCCTATGAGTAAGATCAGAAAAGAAATCCGCAGTTGTGGTGAATTCATTCAGGTTGATCTCCTTCTTAAACATCTTATCTTCCTGCTCGGATTCTTTTGACTTTGCCTTGCTATCATATGAGTTCAGGAACAATCCGATATCTTCCTCTGATGTAAGCAATCTTTCTCTTAGAAATTCTTCATCCTGTATCCATATCACTGTATTCTCGGGTAAGAATTCAAGCAAGGATACTTTTTCTTCATTATCAAATTGCAGGTCTACATTGGGAATGATACTTACCTGCAACAGCCTCCTTTCACTTAACTGTGTTTCAGGATCTATAATGCGGATGGAATCAACATCGTTACCAAACAATTCAACTCTATATGGTTTTTCATTCCCAAAAGAGTATATGTCCAAAATACCACCCCTTACTGCAAATTGCCCTGGTTCATATACAAAATCGGTTCTTTCAAAACCATAATTTACCAGCCTCTCATAAAGATTATCAAGGGCTAGTTCATCTCCTGTTTTAATATGGATGATATTGGATGAAATAGCTTTCGACAGTACTACTTTTTCAAATAATGCTTCCGGATAGGTTACCAAAGCCCCCACCCGTGCACCTATTCCGGATGAAAATTTGGAAAGGGCTTCTGTCCTTAGCATCACATGCGAAGGATTTAATAGACTGTAATTCTTGCGGTTTTTAAAGGAAGATGGAAAGTATTGTATGTTTAGTGCCTGTGTAAGATTTTCGATGGTATTATGAAAATAAGCCGCATCCTCTTCATCGTTACAAATAAAAACATGGTTTAACTGGCTGCATGATGGATGCAAAAAGATGGATGCTGCAACAAACTGCGAAGAACTTCCCCTGAGGTTTTTTAAGAAGATCTTTTGTCCTCCATTTTCATTTGGGGCAAAAGAAAGCCTGTCAGCCAATTGAAAAAGGCTGGAAGAATTGCCATATTTATTCAATACCTCACTAAAACTCATGTTCTCTTTACTCCTCTTACATCCAAAGATTGGCAAAGATAGACTCCCCTTACTTAAATTCAGGGATTAAGGATTAATGTAATGTTAACAGCTTCATCATCCCTCAATAGATAGTTAATCTGCTACATTGATTTACGTGAATTCATTATATTGCTATGGCATTATAAACACCAGGAAGAATGGCTGACCGATTTTATATGAAATCACTTTACTACTGTTGTATTCTGCCAAAACTATTATTCTATTAACCGATTATCCAAATGAATTGTAAACTAGCCACCGCCAGGGTTATCTTATTCCTGGTAGTCTGTACTCCTTTTTTATTATATCGCCCGGCAACGAAACCATCCAAATTAAACTTTGTCATTCCCTCTTCGTTCAAATTTTCCAGTGTTCAACCTTCTGAAGAGGAAAATGAAGAATTTACAGAGGAAAGAATAGCCCATGAGTACAGGATGTTACGCAATCCTGTAACTGGTAAAATACCCGCACACATAAGGGAACAGGAGTTGGAAGCCGTAAGAAACATTCCTTCCAGGGAAGCCAATAGTTCCTTATGGCGTGGAGGCTCCATCCTGGCGCAAAATACTTATCAAAGTGTGGGACCAAATAATGTTGGCGGAAGAAGCAGGACACTTGCTTTTGATAAAAGAAATCCTAATATCATGATAACTGGTGGTGTTACGGGAGGTATATTCAGAAGCACTGATGGAGGTAATAACTGGACTTTTGTGTCTGGCGAAAACGATATACGCAGCGCCACCACCATTGCCCAGGACCCTTTCAACCCGGATACCTGGTACTGCGGAACAGGAGAAGCCTTTTACCCTATCAGTTCCCAGGATGTGTCCAACGGAACTTTTGGATTCGGAATATTTAAAAGCACCAATAATGGAGTAAGCTGGAGCAAATTGTCATTTACAGTAAGTAGCAATAATGAGAACCAGCTTGACAATGCCTTTGATCTTGTTCACAGGATAGCAGTAAACCCCTTAAATGGAAATGTCTATGCCGCAGTGCACAGGCGCATCATGCGTTCTACTGATGGTGGTCAAAGCTGGCAGGCTGTGTTGGAAGGACCTTCTCCCACTACAGCAACCGGGGGCATAACCGATGTAATTATAGCCTCAAACGGATCTAAAATATATGCAGCTATTACTGGTGCAAATCCGGACAGAAGCCTGGCTGGCGTTTGGGAATCTACTACCGGCGATGTGGGATCGTGGAAAAGAATAGCAGGTGGCGCTTCAGGACAAACAGACTCTATTCCGGGTTGGCAGCCCTACCCCAAATGGGAAAGATTAGTGCTGGCCCTCAATGGCACCAATTCAAAATTATTTATCCTTTATAAGAATGGTAAATCTGCTGATGGCGCTGTACCTGAGCCTGAGGCTGATCTTTTCAGGGCTGATGTTTCCTCCGGAAATCCAGCCACTTATGCCTGGTCCAATTTAAACAGCTATGTTCCGGACGAACCTAACTACAATGAAGCAGGAATAGATCCTTATACTACACAGTTCAGCGGCTTTAACATGTCAATGAATGTGAAGCCTGACAACGATAACATTCTATTTATCGGTGGTTCAGTGCTGGAGCGGGTCAACCTGGCCCAGACTGATCCTGCACTGAAATTCAGAAGGATTGGCGGTTATGGCAAGGGTTTTTTCCCTTCAGGAAATTTCATCTACCCGGACCACCATCCTGATATTCATGGAATATATTTCCCTCCCGGAAGCAATGATGTAATGTTCACTGCCGATGATGGCGGTATCCATAAAACCACCAACAGCACCCTGTCAGACACTGTAACCTGGATGCCACTGAACGCCAACCTTCAAACCATGCAATACCAGTTTGTGAACATACAGCCGGATACAGATGCAGACTTTATTATTGGTGGGGCCCAGGATAATGGCACTTATATTAATCTTAACCCCGGCACTGCGCTTGACCATATTCAGTTGTCAGGAGGAGATGGTGCTTCTGCAGCAATTACCCAGTTCTTTAAAACCGGGAATACATGGAAGCAATATTGGTACATGTCGGTAGTGCAGGGAACACTGTACAGGAGCAACCTGACATGGCAGATTTCTGGAAATACTATTGACCTTACAGATTATTCGCAAAATGAAATTACCCCTACAGGGGAAAAAGATAATGGGCAGTGGATGACCTTATTTGTGAATGATCCGGATTCCTCCCAACACCTTTATTACAACAACAAAAACAAATTATACAGGACTAAAACAGCATCTACTGTCACATCATCCACGTGGACTCAAATGACAGGTGTAAATAACACCATTCCAGACAACGAAGAGTTTTCGGCAATGGCTATCAGCAAATCAAGAAATGGAACAAAGTATCTATATTTTGGCACCGTTGCAGGCAAGATCTATCGCCTGAATAACCCGAATACAAGTACTACAACCACACCGGTTTCAATCACACCCACCTCCATGTTACAGGGTAGTTATATAGCAGGTATCAGTGTTAATCCCAGGAACCCAGATACTGTTCTTGCAGTGGTGTCGAATTATGATGGTGTGAATGCAAACGGACAACCTGTTACAGTAAATAATATTTTCTGGACAGGGAATGCGACATCGGCCAATCCAACCTGGCAGGTAATTGACGGAGCATTAGGCACAGTATCTTCTCAAAGCTGCGCTATCGTGGTAAAAACCACGGGTGTTGAATATTATGTTGGTACTTCAGTAGGGCTGTATAGTACCACAACTATTGCTGGTGCAGGCACTCAATGGTTCAATGAGGGCACAGGGATGATCAAGCGGGCTATAGTTCGTTCATTGGTCAACCGGCAAAAGGACAATACTTTATTGGTGGGCACACATGGCAATGGAGCTTTTGTGGCAAGCATCGGTAATGCTGTAGTTCTCGGAAACGATGTTATTACCGGCATTAATGATCCTGTAACCAATGATAAGAATTTTATCAGGCTCGTATATCCTACTTCTTCCAGTAATGCAGTGTTTTTCAACACAGGGAATATGTATACCGTCAAAACCATATCTGTAGAACTATTTAGCATGAACGGGCAAAAGATCAGCCAGGCACAACAGGCCTATCAAAACGGCTCTGTTAAATTGGGCCGATTGTCGAGAGGCAATTATATACTGCAAATAACAAGCAGTGACGGCAAATACCGGCATGTTCAAAAGATCTCAAAGAACTAATAAAAAAGGCTGTTTCATATGAAGCAGCCTTTTTTAATCTTATTATTTACTTGTTATATCCAATTATCCCCCAAACCCGGAACAACAGCTTAAGTTTATAAAGGAATTCTTTTTATAAACCAATTCCCCGATTTGCCAGGACACAGTTCAATGCCTGTAAATGGAATACTTCCAACAGTTAACTATGCCTGCAAATAACACCTTAAAGGTCTAAATGGCCAGTTGGCTGTCTAATAAACCTGGTATCCAAAACCAATAACCTGCTTATATAACGTCTTTTTGCCGCCTTTTTAAAGAGCCGTTACAAAGGCGGCACAAAGGCGGCACATAGGCGTTACAAAGGCCTTGCATAAATGAAGTAGCTCATCCGAAAAATCAGGCATTATAGTTAATTCGCAATCCATGAAAATGATTGAGTACTCTATAGAAAGTTTTTATAGCTCCCCGCTGTTTTACAGTTACAATGACTGAATTTTTCTGATGAAGACGCCATGAAATTACAGGGAAACAGGGAAACATATAACAAAATTAAAATGTGTATATAATTCCATTTTATCCAAGGCGGGAAATTATAAGGAAGCATGAAAATTGCATCATGATTTATTTAGCTAAGCCTTATAGAAACCATCGGGTGTAAACCTACGTATGTAGATCCGGACATTTGAAACCAGAATGACATTTTATACCAGGGCGCATAAATGATAAAAATGAAAACTTTCCTTATTTCTGTTCTGACAATTCTATTGCTGGTTATCCTTTGCCTGCCTCACCCCAGGTCAAAACAATCTAAAATAGCAGGGATCATGGATATGGGAGAAGAAGAAGTGGAAGCTTCTTATGCCGGGGAAAGGGCCAGGTATGAATTTGACATGTTGAAAGATCCTATTACAGGACTGATACCTCAAAATATTCATGAAAAGGAACTGTTGTTTGCCAAAGGGCTGCCTGTTCGGGAAGCTACTGGTATTCAATTCCGAATGGACGCCCTGAATAATTACATAGCTGCAGGACCTAACAATGTAGGAGGAAGAACCAGGGCACTGGCTTATGATCTGCGCTATGATGGCAGTACCAATAAGGTGATCATTTCGGGAAGTGTAAGTGGAGGCATCATGCGGTCTACAGATGGTGGTGCCAACTGGACAAGGGTTTCACCTGAAAACGACATTCATAATGTTACTGCTGTTGTGCAGGATCCAAGGCCTGGGTTCCAGGATATCTGGTATGCAGGCGGAGGAGAACCCATTGGTAATTCCACGGGTATCATTGCTCTCACCCAATACCTTGGTTGGGGCATATGGAAATCCGTTAATAATGGCGCTTCCTGGACAAAACTTTCCCTGACAAACTTTACTGATATACCGGGAAATGGCGCATCGGGTACCGCACTTGAATTGTTTGATCATCCTTTTGACTTTGTACATAAGCTATCAGTAAACCCGGTCAACGGGGATCTATATATTGCGGCCCACCGAAGGTTGATAAGGTCAAAAGATGGCGGTGCATCGTTCCAGGCAGTGTTTGGTGGCACGACAGGTGCTACGCCTGAAAATGGACAGATGGATGTGGCGATAACGAATGCAGGCCGGATCTTCCTGGCAGTGAACGGTGGGTTCCAGGATGTTGGCTTAAGAGGTGTTTGGGTTTCTAATAGCGGTGACCTGGCCACTTATTCACACATTGCAGGTGGTCAGACGTTGAATGTGGATTCCATTCCAGGGTGGAGAGGTAATGCATATGATTTCCTTTCAGGGACAACCTATAATTCACGGAGAATCCTGCTGAGCCTTGCACCTTCCAACCAGAATGTTGCCTATGTATTATATGAGAACGGATTGCTTAGCGATAATGGCCAATCCGAAGGTGACCTGTTCCGGCTGGACATAAACGGCAATACTTTCTCCTGGACCAACCGGTCAGCCAATATGCCTGATTTCCCCGGAGGCAATTTTGCTGGTGTAGACCCCTATAGTGTGCAGGAAGGATATGATATGTGCATCACCATAAAACCCACCGACCCTAATTTTGTTATACTTGGTGGCACTAACCTTTATCGTTCTACAGATGGTTTTGCCAGTACATCCAACTCTTCCTGGATAGGTGGGTACAGGCAGGATGATATCACAACCCAGAATCCGGCAATTTATCCAAACAGTCATCCTGATATGCACAATTTTGCATTCAATCCCTCTAATGTAAATGAAGGCTTGTCTGCAGACGACGGCGGACTTCACAAGACCACTAATATTGCTGCAGCAAGTGTGACCTGGAGTGTTGTTAATAATTACCAGACATTACAATATTATTATGTAGCCATCGACCCTACCAGGGGGAAAAACAATTTTGCGGGAGGCGCACAGGATAACGGCACCACTGTAAGAGATCAAACAGGTTTGTTTGGAACCCCTGTTGCAGACAGCAACAACCACAGGATCCTTTCAGGCGGTGGTGATGGAAATTCTGTAGGCTTTTCCAATATTACCGGTTCTACCCAGTACATCTATTATGGCATCCAGAACGGAAGGTTAAGGCGAACACCCTTTCCTACTTTGAACAGCAGCACAGAGATACGTCCAGCCAACCTTACTTCCAGTACAGATCCTCCGACTGAATCTGATTTTGGAGAATTTGTGACCAACTTTAAACTGGATCCGGATAATACTGAAGATCTGTATTACGTCAACTTCAACCGGCTTTTCAGGACCACAAAGGCTTCCACAGTAAGTACCAATTCGGGATGGACAGAATTGACAGGCGTAGCCCAGGCTATCAATGCAGCCAATGCTACGGGAGGCAGAAATATCAGGATCAGGGCAATGGCTTTTAGCAGGGGACTTTACAATTCCAATCATTGCATGTACATAGGCACCACACCCGATCTGGATGCCACCACCAATGTAAGACAGGGCAAGATCTTCAGGATAGATGATCCCCGGAATTTCCCGGCCACAGGAACTCCGGTGGATATTACGCCAGCAGGACTGGCAGGTAATGTACAGAATATTGCTGTCAATCCTAACAATGATAATGAGATCATAGCTGTTGTTTCAAACTATGGCGCTGTAGGCATTTGGTGGACCAATAATGCTAAAACAGCTAGCCCTACCTGGAAGAACGCGGAAGGAAATCTAACACTTCCTTCTATACGCAGTTGTATGATAGTGGTGAAAAAAGATGCAGGCAATAATCCTGTTACAGAATATTATGTGGGCACTTCAGTGGGTTTGTATAGTGCAGTCAATATAGAAGCAGGGCTACTGTCAGGTACACCACCCACCTGGCAGCGGGAGGGAGATAATATTTTAAACTTCGCGGTAGTTCAATCCCTGGCATACCGTTCATTAGACAATGTGATGGTGGTGGGTACGCATGGAAATGGTATGTATTATACTAACCTTGGTACGGCAAACTTCACCGGGGATGTGGGTACTGGCTTCGATCCCGTGAACAATGATACCGGTTTCATAACTAAGGTATTCCCTACTATTACTACTGACCATGTTTATTACCAGGTTGGAAATATTGCGACTATTAAAAAAATGACCATACAGGTGCATAACAGCGGTGGTCAAATGATGATCTCCAGGGAAAGCGCTTATACCAACGGAGATATAGATCTGAGCAGGTTTTCAAAAGGAGTTTATTATCTAATGCTGAATACCAATGATGGCAGGCACCGGTATGTACAAAAATTAATTAAGCGTTAAAGAAGAAACGGGTATCAAACATTCACCTGTAAATTGCTTCAAATGGTATAATTTACCATAACCCCGAACAAACAATAGGTTTATGAAATACTTTTTGATACTTATAGCTCTTTCTGTTTTATTATCTACAAAACTATTTGCGCAGAGCCGGTATGATGTAAAACTATATGCATATGCAAGACCGGTAACAGGTGGCGTTATGCCGAAGATATCTACGCAGGAAAATGGCAGCCAGACCATGATCAAACCAAAAACCAAATACAGTTACCTTTTTTACCTGGAAGGACCTAAAAAATTAAGGATATACCCTGTGGAACTCTGGTTAAAAGGCGAAAGACATGGCATCAAAACAACTGATGTTAATTCCACGCCTGTAGAATTTTCGACAGGGGAATTGCCTCAATATACCAAAACCATTACCCTGGTACCTCAAACAAAAAATAAAGTAATAAAGCTTGACCCTGCTGTTGCTGTTAATGGGAAAAACTTTCCAAAGGCTAAAGCAAAGGCTGCAACCAATGAGGTGGTGCTGGTATATAAGTATGGAGGGAAATTCTATTATGCTGTTCAGGACAAGATCAAGCTGATTGATCCTATAGTATTACAATAAAAATAAGGCCGGTAAGAATACCGGCCTTTAACCTAAACCGTCCGACTAAATATCTTGAGTTTTTAATTATCGTTTTTCTAAGGATTTATTTTTCAACTTCTGTGCCAATCGCGAAAAATTGTGGATAACTTATAAACGCTATTTTTGATCTGCAGGTATTTCTGAATTGTTAAAACACGAATATGGCAGCTCCCCCATGGAGGAAAGGTATTATCACACGTATAGAGAATGAAACCCCAAATACAAGGCGTTTCTGGATACAGATCCCGGAGGTAGCATCTTTTGATTTTGAACCTGGTCAATTTGTAACTATTGATCTGCCGATACATGAAAAACCTAATAAAAGATGGAGAAGTTACTCTATTGCCTCCTGGCCAGATGGGACAAATGTGATAGAATTGTTGATTGTTTTACTCGAAGGGGGAAAAGGCACATCTTATTTATTCCAGGAAGGGAAAGTTGGCCTGGAATTAATACTTCGTGGACCGCAAGGGGTATTTACGCTACCTAAGCCAATTGACAAGGACCTTTATTTTATTTGCACAGGAACTGGCATTGCCCCTTTTCGCAGCATGATCCATTATATACAGGAACATAAAATTCCGCACAAAGATATTTACCTCATTTTCGGTACAAGAAAAAGAGATGACCTGCTGTATATGGATGAAATGAAAAGACTTGAAATGGAAATAGAGGGTTTTCATTACATCCCCACACTTTCAAGGGATCAATGGGAAGGTTGTTGTGGTTATGTTCATGCTGTTTATGAAAACCTGGTTAATGAGAAAAGGACTGACCATTCAGTAAAGGAGGCAGGCTTTTATTTGTGTGGTTGGAAAAACATGGTAGACGAGGCCAAACTACGCATTCAAAACCTTGGATACGATAAAAAAAGCATTCACCTGGAGCTGTATGGATAAACAATAAACTGCTAACATCACTAACAACTATACTAGTAATATAATTTACTCCTTTTCATTGTATTTATTGCTGTAATAATCTTAGCCTGGCTATGTTTGTTTTATTAAAGGTTCTTCTATTTTTTCTGCGGCCAATAGTATGGATAGTAACCTTGTTCGTATTTGCATTATTTCAATCCAATGTCAAACGCAAACAAAACCTTTTGAGGATAGCGGTTCTCTTGATGGTCTTTTTTACCAATCCATTTATTATAAGAGAGGTATTGAATTATTACCAGGAAAAAGCGTTTATACCTGCACCTAACACCCGCTATAGTGTAGGTATTTTACTGGGTGGATTTATATCTTACAATAAAAAGGATGACAAGGGGTATTTCAATGCAGCAAGCGATCGATTTATTCAAACTGCCTTGCTGTATAAAAAAGGAAATATAGACCAGATCATCGTGGCTGCTGGCAATGGTTACATCACCAAACACAATTTTAAGGAAGCCAATTTTATTAAAGAAAACCTGGTAACATTGGGCATACCAGCGGAAAAGATCCTCACTGACAGCACTTCCAGGAATACCCTTGAAAATGCTGTCAACTCAAAAGTTATTATTGATGCTGAAGGATTAAAAGGACCCTTTTTACTCATTTCTTCAGCTATGCATTTACCCAGGGCAAAACTCGTTTTTGAAAAGCAAAACATTAATGTAATACCTTATCCCTGCGACTTTGACTCGAAGAATATAGGCAACAATTTTATTGAAGATTATGTATTGCCTTCTTCCCTTGCCTTAAATAAATGGGAAAATCTTATCAAAGAAATTGCAGGTATCACAGTATATAAAATGACTGGAAAGGGTTGAAAATATTGAAGGCACTAAATTGCCTTCAATACTATTTCCCTGATCTTATCTATGGGTATTCTTTCCTGGAGCATGGTATCCCTGTAACGAATAGTAACCGTATTATCTTCCTTGCTTTGATGATCAACCGTTACACAGAAAGGTGTGCCTATTGCATCCATCCTGCGGTATCTTTTACCAATGGTATCTTTTTCTTCATAGAAACAACGGAAATGGCCCATACAATCCTCCATTATGGTACGTGCAATTTCAGGCAGGCCATCTTTCTTGACTAGGGGAAGAATGGCAAGTTTTATTGGTGCAAAACGAGCGGGGAACTTTAACACCACGCGACTGTCCTTCTTTTCATCTGTGCTCAGATCCTGTTCTTCATAAGCCTCACTTAAAATCATCATTACAGTTCTGTCAACACCAATGGAAGTTTCGACTACATAAGGAATGTAATTACCAAAAGGTTTACCTGTTGCCGGGTCAATATCGTTATCAAAATACTGGAGCTTTTTTTTGCTGTACTCCTGGTGATTTTTCAGGTCAAAATCCGTACGGGAATGAATGCCTTCCACTTCTTTAAAACCAATGGGAAAATCATACTCAATATCACAGGCAGCATCGGCATAGTGAGCCAACTTTACATGGTCATGAAACCTGTACTTTTCTGCAGGGATCCCCAGTCCTAAATGCCATTTCATACGCTCGGCTTTCCAGTGTTCGTACCATTGCTTTTGTGTGCCAGGCCGGATAAAAAACTGCATTTCCATTTGCTCAAATTCGCGCATGCGGAAAATGAACTGCCTGGCCACTATTTCGTTTCGGAAAGCTTTACCTATTTGTGCAATACCAAACGGGATCTTCATACGACCTGTCTTCTGCACATTCAGGAAATTTACGAATATGCCTTGTGCAGTTTCCGGACGCAGGTATATTTTGTTTTCTTCCTCTTCTGAAGATACCGCTCCAAACTCAGTGGAGAACATAAGGTTGAACTGACGCACATCTGTCCAATTGCACGTATTACTGACACTACAATTGATCTTATTATTTTCAATTAATGTCTTCAGACCATCAAAGTCATTGGCAGCCAAAAGCGTATCCATTTCCTTTAATAATATTTCAGACTGTTCCTGTTGTCCTTCCTTTTCCAGTTCATCAGCTTTTGCCTCTATTAAATGATCTACACGATAACGTTTATTGCTGTCCTTATTATCGATCATGGGATCGCTGAAATTATCTACATGGCCGCTTGCCTTCCAGGTGGTAGGGTGCATAAAAATTGCAGCATCTATACCCACAATATTCTCGTGCATCTGCACCATGCTCTTCCACCAATGGTCCTTGATATTCTTTTTCAATTCGCTGCCCCATTGTCCATAATCATATACAGCTCCCAATCCATCATAAATTTCAGAGGAAGGAAAAATGAAGCCATATTCTTTACAATGGGATATGATTGCCTGAAAACGGTTATTATCTGTTGCCATATTGGCGGCAAAAATAAGTTGAATGGCTGAGAACTGCACATTCGCTATAAGTATAAGGAGTTTACTTTACAGTAATATTATCGCCTGTTTTTTCGTTTTCCTCCTTAATTTGTTGTTCGTGCTGCTTCAATGATCCCTTACCATCCTCTACTTCCACCTGTTTTATCCATACAGCATATTGATCTGGCTGAATGCGGCTACCATAATTACAGGCATAAGCCTTTGTAAACTCTGCTCCAAAATATAATATGATAGCTGAATAATATATCCAGAGCAGCAATACCACTAAGGAACCTGCGGCTCCATACGTGCTTCCAATATCACTTTTACCTATGTAAAAGGTGATGGCAAATTTGCCCAGCATAAATAAAATTGCAGTAGTCATGGCACCGGTAAGGACATCCTTCCATTTGATAATAGCATCAGGGAGAACACGGAAAATTATGGCAAAGAGAATGGTGGTAACAGAAAAGGTAATAACCAGGTTAATAATGTAAACCAGGGTAACTGCCATTTCAGGAAAATGGGCTTGCAGCCTGTTCATTAATCCCTCAATAAGACCATTCACTATCAGTGATACCAGTAATATAAATCCAAGGCTTACCACCACGGAAAAAGAAATAAGCCTGTTGATCAGCATTTTAAGCCAACCCTTTTTGGGTTTAGGCTTCAGATTCCAGATCATATTTATAGAGTCCTGTATCTCAGAAAAAACACTGGTAGCGCCTACAAGTAGCGTAATAAAACCTACAATAGCGGTTACATGGCTCTTACCGCTTAGCGAGGCATTTTTAATAATATCCTGTATTTGCAAAGCAGCCCCCGGTCCAACAAATCCTCTTAACTGGCCATATATAGTGCCCTCTACCGCTTCTCGTCCATAAAAGAGATCAGCAAAAAAAATGATGACAATGAGCATAGGTCCAATAGAGAATATCGTAAAATAGGCTAATGCCCCACTCAGTTTAAATATTTTATCATTACTAAAGCCGATAAAAGATTCTGATATTAATTGCCATATTCCTTTTAAGGTCAACTTTTTGCTCATCCTTTTTTAGTGTAAGCTACAAAAAGACCGCCACTATGTTCATCCATTCCCTTTACACACAAATCAGTCTTAATTTTTTTTGGATGTATTAAAAACATACAAAGCCAATCCTAATAACATGGCTCCAACACCAGGGCTTTCCTCTTTTGTTTGTGACGTGTTTTTGGCTGTTGCATAGCCAAGGTGTGGTGCCTTATTGGGTAATTGCTTTCGCTTTGTATGTTCTGATGGAACAGGAGGCTTGTCTTTAACTTTAGATCCCGGTACAACAGGCTCTTTATCCCATTTTGCATATTCAGTTGGCGATACAGGCACACCCTTTTGAAATGCATAACTCTTTGTAAACTCAGCACCGAAGTACAATATGATGGAAGAATAATAGATCCACACTAATAAAATTACCAGTGAACCCGCAGCACCATATGTGCTTCCTATATTGCTTTTACTAACGTAAAAGGATATGGCAAATTTGCCAATCATAAAAAGCAGGCTTGTGGCTATAGCACCCGGCCAGATAGCCTTCCATTTGATCTTTACGTCAGGTAATACTTTAAATATAATAGTAAAGAGTAACGTTGTTACCCCTAGTGTTAGCAGCAGGTTAATCACATAAAATACAATCACTGCAATATCAGGAAATGCATCTTTTAAACGGGCACCGAGGCCTTCTACCACGGCTGTTACAGCTAAGGATACTAAAAGTAGAAAACCCAGTGTAGTGATCAATCCAAAAGATAATACGCGGCTTAATATCAATTTTAACATGCCCGCCTTTGGGGAAGCTTTCAGGCCCCATATACCATTGATGGAATCCTGTATTTCCCCAAAAACTGTTGTAGCACCAATTAATAAGGTAATCACACCAATAACAGCAGCTATTCCACCCTTACCACTTATTGAAGCATTTTTAATGATCTCCTGTATTTGCTTTGCGGCATCACTGCCAATAAAACTTTGTAACTGGTTATTTATAGAACCTTCAACAGCTTCACGTCCCAAAAATATACTGCATAGAAAAATGATAACAATCATTAGAGGTCCTAATGAAAAAACGGTATAATAAGCCAATGAAGCGCTGAGCTTGGTAATCTTATCTTCTGAAAAACCTTTGAATGAATGCTTTAAAGATGACCATACCAACCCCATAGAGAATTTCTTCATACAATACCTTTTGCATATGCTCTACAAAATTGTCGCCAAGGTATTTTCTGCCCAGGGTTATACGCAGGTTATATCAATGTAACTGTTTGCACTATTTAACTGGATAGTTTATCATTTTCCCTGTGCCTTTGCGCATCCCTGTTATTCTTCTTATCAAAATTCTTTATAAGGGCTTCTGCCAGGTCTACGCCTGTTTGATTGGCAATACAAATCAATACCCAGAGCACATCAGCCAGTTCATCAGGAAGTTCTTTATGCCGGTCACTATCTTTAAATGACTGATCTCCATACATACGACTCATCAAACGAGCCACCTCGCCTACTTCCTCTGTAAGAATTGCCATGTTTGTTAATTCGCTGAAATAGCGAACCCCGGTAGTTTTGATCCAGTCATCAACTTTTTGTTGGGCTTCTTTTAATGTGAGGTTTGAATCCATATCTGTTAATATTATGATCAGAATGAAGAAGGTCTATAATTGGTTATTATCAATGCAAGCCTTTGTGGTTGAGTTTGATATCCATTAATGTAGCAATTGATGTTGCTCTTTGCTTCATCAGGGTAGCTTTATTGCCTGCGAAATGCTCATCTATATTTTGATTGAACAATAATACCCACCTATCCAGGTGCTCTTTTTTTATGGCGGATAAGGAATGTATGTGCTGGTGAACTTCCATTACATTTTTACGGTAAGCATGCACCCCAAAAATAACCGACTCCCAGAAATCAGCAATTATGGGTATGTGTGTTGCCAGGTCAAGTGGAACAACCTCAGTAAAAAACCTCCCAATTAGTTCATCTTTGAATGCATTGCTATAAAAAGATTCAAGAAGTTCTAACAGGTCCGCACGATCCTTTATATCTCTTTTTTCATCCATTTGCTTGTTATTCCCTATTTTTTGAATCGATAATTATGGTAACAGGACCATCATTTAATAGTTCCACTTTCATATCGGCGCCAAAAATGCCCCTTTCAATGTGCTTTCCAAAGTCTGCTTCCAACTGCATTCCCATTTGCTCGTACAGGGGTATGGCAATAGATGGCTTACTTGCTTTAATATAACTTGGCCTGTTGCCCTTTTTTGTGGAAGCGTGAAGCGTGAACTGGCTGATAAGTAATATTCCACCATTCATTTCTAAAACAGATTTGTTCATAACACCATTTTCATCATTAAACACTCTTAAGTTCACAATCTTATTACTCAACCAAATAATATCATCATTATTATCACCATCTTCAATACCTAATAAAACCAGCAGTCCATTACCAATGCTACCGGTTACCTGGTTATCAACCGTGACCCTTGCGTAAGAAACTCTTTGAATAACAGCGCGCATAAAAATTACGAAGTTAAAAGCTTGATACACGATTTTTGCAGTCATAGGTAATTTATGATAGATATTTCCCAGGAGCTCAAATTCCAGACAACACGCAGTGGAGGCAAAGGCGGCCAAAACGTGAATAAGGTAGAAACCGCGGTGATTGGTTATTTTGACATCGGTGCTTCGTCCTTGTTTACACAGGGGCAAAAAGAGCTGCTCTTGCACAAACTAGCAAACAGGGTCAACTCAGAACAGGTATTAGTGGTAAAATCGCAAACCTTTAGAACACAACTGGATAATAAACAGGATGTGATCAATAAGATCAACGAGTTAATAGCAGGGGCGTTGAAAAAGAAAAAGCTTAGGATAGCTACCAGGCCTTCACGCAAGGCAAAGGAGAAAAGACTGGAATCGAAAAAACGTTCTTCGGAAATAAAGGAAGGCAGGAAAAAGTTCAACCCCAGGCAATTCTTTTAACAGACTACCAATAGCAAAAAACTATAGATTAGGGGTACAATTACTACTTTTTGAAGGCCAGGCTTGTCATAATCTGTATATTCCTTTTAATAGCTTCCGGTACTGTTTTACTTAATAGCTGCCATAAAACACCTTTATCTTACTATAGACCAACACCTATCAACTTTATTACTCCCAGTGGATTTCCTATTCCTGTATACAATTTTCAAAACAACCCTATAACTGAAGAATCCTTTTTACTGGGTAGAAAACTATTTTATGATGGAAGACTTTCTCTCGATGGACACTTTCCTTGTTCATCCTGTCATCAACAAGTTGCTGCCTTCACTACCTACGAACACGACAGGAGCCATGGATACAATAATTCCCACACCTTACGCAATGCGCCAGGATTAGCTAACCTTGCCTGGTACCCGGTTTATAAATGGGATGGAAGTGCTTCCAATTTGGAAGACATTTCATTGGCCCATATCACAGCGCCAAATGAAATGGCAGAAAGCATGAATGGTATCATCGCTAAATTAAAATATGATACTGCCTACCAACGAATGTTCCAGGCAGCATATGGTGCTCCAGAGGTAACACAGGTTGGCATCCTGAAAGCGCTTAGCCAATTTGTTATTAACCTGGTTTCTTCCAATTCAAAATATGACAAGGTTAAAAGAGGAGAAGCCAGTTTTTCCACGCAGGAGCAAAATGGCTATACAATTTTTCAAAACAAATGCAATTCCTGCCATACAGAACCTTTATTTACAGACTTCAGCTTCCGCAATGTTGGCTTTGAAATTGAGCCTTTCCTTAAGGACTTTGGCCGAATGCGGGTGACGGGTGATCCTAAAGATTCCCTGAAGTTCAGGGTACCAAGCCTGCGAAATGTTGATTTTACTTCTTATTACCTGCATGATGGAAGGTTAAGCGCCATGCGCATGATGTTAGAGCATTACCGCAATGGTATCACCAGTAGCCCTACCCTTGATCCATTGCTTTCAAATGGCATAACCCTGACTGATACAGAAGAAAACGATATTATTGCGTTTTTAAGAACCTTAAGCGATTCCAGCTTTATTAATAACCCCAGGTATAGAGAACCGTAAATATTTCAGATTATTCTACCCCTGACCATTTTAATGTTACATCCTTATAAAATATGCGCTATGTTCACTCCTGAGCCATTAAATTTGAGGCTCTTTAAATCTATATCCATTTGAGCGGCATCAAAAAATTAGCGGGGCAAACATTGTGGTATGGGGCCAGTTCTATTGCCGCACGCTTTATTAATTATTTACTTACGCCCTACCTCACATATGCCCTGAAAGGCGCTGCTTATGGAGAAATGAGCCTGGTATATGCCACACTACCTTTCCTTAATATAGTTTTTACGTACGGGCTTGAAACCGCCTATTTCAGGTTCTCGAAGGATAAAGAACAGGAGCGTGATGTATTTAATACATCCATGGTATCATTAATAGTAAGTACGGCCATATTGACCAGTATATTGATCTTTTTTAATAAACCACTGGCAACCCTGATTGGCATAAAGGAACATCCGGAATATTTTACCTGGAGTGCTTTCATCATTGCTTTTGATGCTTTAACAACACTGGCATTTGCCAAGCTACGGTTTGAAGGACGCCCGGTAAAATTTGCAACAGTTCGCATAGCAGGTATATTGATCAATATTGCCCTTACCTTTTTCTTTTTGTCTGTATGTCCAAAGATCCAGCAACAATCACCGCATGGTTTCATAGGCACTTTTTATAATCCTAAGATTGGGGTTGGTTATGTGATCATTGCCAACCTGGCTCAATCCATCTTTACCTTATTGTTCCTATCCAAAGAATTGATGGCTTTCAGGTGGAAGTTCAATACGCAATTGTGGAAGAACATTATAATCTATTCAGCACCATTGATACTGGCTGGCTTTGCAGGAATGATCAATGAAACTTTTGACCGGATCATGCTAAACTGGTGGGCACCCGTATCTACCGCTGAAGCTGCAAAGATTGAAGTAGGAACTTATAGTGCCTGCTACAAACTTTCCATATTGATAACCTTATCAGTTCAGGCTTTCCGCATGGCTGCTGAACCATTTTTCTTTTCCGCAGCCCATGGCCAGCAGCCCCAAAAAATATATGCAAGGGTAATGAAGTTCTTTGTTATAACGGTTTGTTTCATGTTCCTTGCTGTGGTTCTTTTCCTGGACATATGGAAATATTTTATTCAAAACAAGATATTCTGGCAAGGATTAAAAGTGGTTCCCATTCTTTTGCTGGCCAATATTTTCCTGGGGGTCTATTATAACCTCTCTATCTGGTATAAACTTTCCAATAAAACAATGGCAGGAGCCTGGATCACTCTAATTGGGGCAGCAATTACGCTGGTCATTAACTTCCTGTTCATTCCAAGATTTGGATATATGGCATGTGCCTGGGCAACCTTCTTTTGTTATGGCTCCATGATGGTTGTTTCCTATACCTGGGGCCAGAAAGAATACAGGATACCGTATGCCTGGAAAAAGCTGGTAGCTTATTTAGTGATAAGTGTATCACTTTATGGTATTTATCTTCTGTTCTCTCTTCTCAATATTGGCATATGGGTGAACAGGGGTTTTGCCCTTGTACTTATTGCAAGTTTTGGACTTCTCATTTTGAATATCGAAAGAAAAGAATTTCAGAAAATGCCCTATATAGGCCGCTTTGTATAAATGGTCAACGCCCTGAACAACCAGTAATATTAACCTGCTTTAAAAGTTGGAATACTATCAGATCATCTTGACAAACGGGTTTCTCTTCATCTCATCTCCAATCGTAGTAGATTCTCCATGCCCGGGATAAACAATTACATCAGCAGGTAAGGTATATAGCTTCATCTTGATGCTCTCTTCCAGTATGGTAAAATCACCGCCAGGAAGGTCGGTTCTTCCTACACTTCCCTGGAAAAGCACGTCCCCACTGATAACAAATTTGGCATCCTTACTATAAAAGCTAATGCTGCCGGGGGAATGGCCAGGTGTAAATAAAATGTCCAGTTGCTCCTCTCCCAGTGTAATGGATTGTCCTTCATCAATGAAGATGAGTTCTCCATCAAAGTTGTCAAAAGGCAACTGCCACATCTGACCGGACACAGGTCCATATTCAAGAACAGCCTTTTCCAGTTGGTGAAGATGCAGAGGCAGACCATAGGTTTTCTGCACAAAACGATTGCCGAATATATGGTCAAGGTGGCAATGCGTATTCAGGAGGTATACTGGTTTGAGGTTATTCTTCTCTATGAACTCTTTCAATTGCTGCTCCTCATTGGCAAAATAACACCCCGGGTCTATAATACAACAGTCCCTTTTCTCGTTGTATACGATATATGTATTCTCCTGTACTGGATTGAAAGTAAATGCCTGAACCGTTAACATGTACCTTTTTTGTATTTTTAGTTGCAATTTACTGTCCAAAATTCGGGAGATACATTAAATCTGAAATTTCATCTACTTTATGATTAAATCGATTGGCCGGTTGGCCTGTGTTGCTTTTTTACTGGTGTCTGCCAATTCAGAAGCACAGGTAAATGCCGTGGAGTTTGGAAAAAACAGGGTACAATATCAAAAATTCAATTGGAAATACTACCAGACAGAGAACTTCAACACTTATTTCAGCCAGGATGGTCTCGACCTTGGGAAATATGTGGCCCAGGTGGCAGAAAAAGAATTGCCCCAATTGGAAGAATTTGTTGAATACGGCCTTCAAAGAAGGGCCAATGTGGTAGTATACAACAGCTTTGACGAAATGCAGCAGTCCAATATAGGGCTTGGTATTGATTGGCAGAACACAGGGGGTGTCACCAAATTGGTGAACAACAAAATGATGATCTATTTCGATGCCAATCATGAAAACCTTAGGCGTCAAATCAGGCAGGGAATTGCAGGTGTGCTTGTAGCCAATGTATTGTTTGGAGATGACCTGGGCGAAATGGCAGCCAATCAAACATTATTAGATCTGCCCAAATGGCTTACTGATGGCTATATAGAATATGCAGCAGAAGAATGGAGTCCCACGCTTGACAACCAGTTGAAGAGTGCACTATTAAGTGGAGAATACAGCAATTTTTATAAGCTGGCTTTTGATAAACCCTTGCTGGCAGGCCATGCTTTCTGGTATTATGTGGGTAATAAATACGGAAGGTCAAAGACCACTTACCTGCTATACCTGTCACGTATATACCGCAACCTGAATAGTGCTACCCAAAGATTAGCCAAGAAAAAGTTCAAGGAAGTTTTGCAGGATTTCATGACAGAAATGTCTCAGATGTATTACAAGGATATCCGGGCACGCCGCCTGGTTCCAAAGGGACAACTTTCTGTAACTGAAGAAATAGGTAAAAAAGATTTTATCAGGTTCAATGCCAATCCACAGCCAAAGAGCTTTGCCTATGCAGTAGTAGAGTTCAAGCAAGGTAAATACAGCGTGGTCTTTCATCCCAATTTTGTAGACAGGAAAGTGATCCTGCAATATGGTGTTCGAACCAGGGAAGATGAGATCAATCCTAATTACCCGATTCTTGCCTGGGATGGCAAAGGCACAAGGCTGGCCGTTATATATAACCACGAGGGTAAGAACAAATTGTTTGTTTACGATGCTGTAAACCGCGTTAAGGTAGTGAACCAGGAACTACCCATGTTCACGCAGGTGCAGGATATGAAATATATGCTTGACGCCAATACCCTTATATTAAGTGCAGTAAAAAGCGGGCATACAGATATATTTGTTTACAAAATAGATAAGCAATCAGTAGAGCAGATCACGGATGATGTTTATGACGACCTTGACCCTTCATTTGTCGCCTTCCCGGGTAAAACAGGTATCATATTCTCCAGCAACCGGCCTTCGGCTACTGCACCCGCCAGCGATACAGCAGTTGCTCCCAGGCACTATAATATTTTCCTCATAGACAATTGGAATAAATCTGAATACAAACAGATCTCGCAATTAACTAATGTTAAGCTAGGCGATGCCCGTTATCCATCACAGTACAACACCTCTCACTTTACTTTTGTAAGCGATGAAAACGGTATTAATAATCGGTATGCCGGCTTTTTCAGGTCAGAAAGAGCAGGCCTGGACACCCTGGTATTTATTGGCGACGAGGTGTTAAGAAACCCGCCTCCAAAGGAAGTGGACAGTGTATTAAAAGAATGGGATAAGGCTGATATAGATTCCGTAGGATTCGTATCCATCACCAATGATTCTGCCTATGTATTCCCACTTACCAATTATCAAAGTAGTTTGCTGGAAACAAGAACAGCAGGTGATAACAGCCTGGTGAGCGAAGTAGTAAGGCAGGGCAACTATAAATTCCTTTATCGGTTACGTGTAGATGAAAATACGCTGCGCCGCAGGAACGTTACGGCCAAGCCTACGGAATATATGAAGAAGCAGATAGACAAAGCCCGCATTGCTGCTGCCCGTAATTCTATATTGCAGCAACCGATAGGTGATACCACCAAAAAGGAAACTGACTTCTTCCAAAATGAGTTCCAGAATGAGAAAAAAGATACAACTACCTCTCAACTGGGGCAGGTGTTTGAAGCAGAAGAATTGCCCTCAGAAACAATACTTAAAAAGGCTAAATTATATGAATACCGACCTCCCAAGTTCTTTAATGATTATGTAGTTGCAGGCCTGAACAATACCATGTTTGGTGTGAGCAAGTACCAGCCTTACCAGGGTGGCCAGGGTCCAATAGAACCTGCCAATGGTAATGACCTCAATGGTTTGATCAGGATGGGTACCGTTGACCTTTTTGAAGACTATAAGCTTTCAGGTGGCATTAGATTGGCGCCAAACCTTCGTGACAATGACGTTTTATTTGAGTTCACCAACTTAAGGAAACGTTTTGATTGGGGCTTCACCTATTATAGAAGCAGCGCCCAGAATATTATTGATACCTCCAATGGTACCAATCCAAACGGCATTGCCCTGGTCAAGCAGCATTCAAGTTATTACCTGGCCCGCCTGCGTTATCCGTTTGATAAGGTGAGAAGTGTCAGGCTTACTATTGGCCCACGTATCGATAATATTATATTTCCTGCAGTTGGCCTTGATGCAACAGTGGCCAATTTAAAAGAACCAAACAGGAAAAAGACCTATGGGCAGTTTACCCTGGAATATGTTTATGATAACACCCTTAACCCTACTATGAATATCTGGCATGGATTAAGGTGGAAGACCTATGTTGATTGGTTCACACACCTTAACCCAGGTAATACAGAAGGACGCTTCCTTTTCAATGCCGGTTTTGATGCCAGGCACTACCTGCCTATTTACAGGAATATTATCTGGGCACTCAGAGCTGCAGGTGATTTCTCATGGGGCAACCAAAAAGTGGTTTATTATTTAGGTGGAGTGGATGGCTGGCTGAAGTTCAGGGATAATTTCAAACAAGATCCAAATACAGGGGAACTTTCCTATCGTTATTTTGACCCTAATAATACCCCTGACCCTGATAATAATTATGCATACCAGGCACTGGCGGTGAACCTCAGGGGCTTTAAGCAAAACATTGCCAATGGAAACAATAACGTTGTAATCAACAGTGAGGTTAGAGTTCCTGTGTTTACTTCTTTATTGAACAAGCCAATTAATAATGCTTTCCTGCGCAATTTCCAGGTAGTACAGTTCATTGACCTCGGCACTGCATGGAATGGCCGTTATGATAATTTTGAAAGGCCCACTTCCAGGTATGTGGATCAAACCAATCCTACTGTGCTCGTTAAATTAAAAGCAGGGGGTATAGGTCCATTTGCCGGTGGTTATGGATTTGGAGCCCGGAGTACATTACTTGGTTATTTTGTAAGGTTTGACGTAGCCTGGCAGATGAATGGGGTCTTTAGAGGAAAGCCTCAGACTTACCTTGCTTTAGGTTTGGACTTTTAGATCCTTTTTGTAATCAATTATATAAAAGAGGTTTTCTTATCAATGTAAGAAAGCCTCTTTTTATTTGATGCCTGTGGAAAATGACCTTGATTATTAGTTGAACAGGAGTTTCCAGTCACACTCCCAATGTACTTATTGACCGCCTACTGTTTAAATAATGTAATAGCTATGGCCTAAGAAATGCTAATTATAGCAGAAATCATGGTAATTAACCAGCCGGTTATCCAAGAATCCTTGGAATGAAAATAATGGCACCTACAGCCAAGGCGGCCAGTGCAGAAATAAGAACAGCGGCAGCTGCCAGGTCCTTAACAAGCTTGATCTGGGGATGGTTTTCCTTTGATATAAAGTCCATAGATTTCTCCAGTGCAGTATTGAACAATTCAGCTGCCCAAACCATTGCCATTACTATAATAAGGAACATCCATTCTAAACGGGTAATACGATAGTAAATAGCAAGAGGAATTACCAATAAGGTCAAACCCAGGTGAATCCAGCTATTATGTTCAGTAAGCAAAAGACCTTTTATGCCTTGCCAGGCATAGCTGAAACTATTTCCCCGCTCCTTCCATGAAAATCTTCTTCTTTCCATTATTTACTGAATTTACCAGTTATTCCAGGTTGTTGAAATACCGGCATTCATGATAATTACAAACTTATACTATTGATAATGATAACCTTAATGGCTGGCCATTATTATTATTCAATAAAATGATTTAATACTAATAGCGTTCCTATTACCTGTTTTTGTTCTGATTCGATGATCACTACAATTTATAGAAAAAGCAAGTTCCAGGCAGTCTGCGGTATAGCTCCTCCCTATTAAAGCTATACCTGCGGTATAGATACTGCGTGATGATCACGCAGTATCTATACTTTAGATAGGACGGAGGTAGCTCTTAGCTATAGGGAAAACAATGGGTATCCTACCCCGGAACGGAGGTTTCAAAGCTTTTCAGGTCCCCAAAAGCCTACCCATTCATATACATTTATATGTTTATGGCAGAAATAAGACTTAAGGATTTCTATACCGGAATTATAGTCCGAGCAATAGTTGATTCTAACCATGGTAGCGATTTATGCTATTTTGCCAAATAAGAAAATTTTTCAAAGCCCGTCCATAAGGCATCTGGCCTTCTTCCAGCCCAGATAAATGATTGGTTTTTAATTCAACTTTATAAAATAGGGTTACCATTGAATTTTTCGTGAAAAATGCATGATAAGTGCAAGAGTTATAAACAGCCCAATACTTCCCAGGAGCAATGAGTAATCCTGTAGTTGCAATAGGGTGAATACATATACATAAAGCAGCACCAGGATAGTTGATAGAAAGACAGTCAATCGGGAGGAAGCCAATAAACCTCTTACAAACCAACTTATTAGTCCTATGGTAAATAAGGAGGCAATGACATATGAGATATTAAAGCTGATATATTCAGAAAATGATAACAAAAGGGTATAAAACAGGATCAGCGCAAGACCGATAAGCCCATATTGAAATGGGTGTATGGACCGCTTGTTGGTTGTTTCAATAAGGAAGAAGGAAGCAAAAGTGAGGAGGATAACCAATGCTGCGTATTTAATTGACCGCATGGTTTTTTGATACCCATTAACGGGCACAAAAAGATCGGCACCAAAAGAGGCTGTATTAATATTATTAATAGTTGTTGGTTTTGCGACATCTATTGGCATAGCCTGTATATTACCTCCGGAAGTATATTTATAATCGGACAAGCTATAGGCATTACCTTTCCACTGTTGGGGGAAATTGTGTTTGTGGAAAGCACTTTTCCATGAAGCCTTAAACCCTTTAGTGTTCACCTGGCTGCTCTGTGGTAATACATCTCCAATGAAACTTGGATGAGGCCAGGTTGAGGCAAGGTTCACCGTAGTATTCCTTCCAATGGGAGTGAAGGAAATTTGTTGAGAACCATTGATAACAAATGAAGAAGAAAAGCGAAGTTCTTTAAGATCATCCGGGCCAGTAATTGGAATATCCCCCTGTAGTGCATTGTCTATGGCAGGATCTGCAGAAGTCTGAGGTGTCATGGCAATTGAAGAATCATTTAATTTCATATAGATCTCTTCATTCAAACCTTTATTATCAGAAACAGGAAGTTTGATAGTTACTTCATTCCAGATCACATCCGCAGGAGCAATATTAAGACGCTGAAGTGCGGGTTGGGAAAAGCTGCCTGATAGGGTAACTTCAGATGAATACAACATTACCTTATATATACCCCTATGCCTTTCCTGGGGGGTTAGGTTGGCACTTATATCCAGTTTATCGGGTAAAAAGTAGGCATACTCCCTGGTTCTCACCTGCCTGGCAGATGAATCGGGTGCGGACTGCCAATAGGGAATGACAAGGACCGGCCCTGTTAGCACCTGGTGGCCCGCCCATTTGCTACTTACTTCAGCTATGGCATCCTGTTGGCGCTGTTCTCTTTCGGCAATAACATCTCTTACAAACATTGCCGGTATCTGCAGGACCAGGACAAGGATACCAATGATCATTGATTTGATGAGTAATTTACTTCTGGTCCATACGTTTTGTACAATTGTTTCAGTATTCATATAATTTGATTGATAAGTTGCCGGGTTATTTCATATATAGAAAGTACTTTGCAATTCAAAGTACAAGTACAAAAAAAATTATTTAAAGCCTTTGATCATTTTTTCCAATGCTTCAATATGTTCGTTAAACGATTTACTGCCTGTCTTTGTAATTGCATACGTTGTATTTGTTTTGCGCCCTATAAAACCTTTATGCACTTTTATCAGCTTACTTTCCTCCAGTGTTTGTAAATGCGTTGCCAGGTTGCCATCTGTAACCTCAAGCATCTGTTTCAGATCATTAAAGCTGACCTCTTCATTCACTGTCAGGATACTCATAACTCCCAACCGTATTCGGTTATCGAATATTTTATTTAAGCCTGATATGGGATTATTAACAGCCATAGCTTTATGTTTAATCTTCCGCTACTCTACTTCCTTCATATTTTCTCCACATGGCAAAGCCATATATAATATGCAGTATACCGAAACCAATTGCCCAAAAATATAAACCATAGTGAATAAACTGGGTACAAACCAGGCCAAGAACAATTTCAGAGATACCAAGGTATCGGATCTCGCTTAATGTGTACTTACCACCATTGACCAGCGCTAAACCATAAAAGATCAGGGAAGCAGGTGCAATAAAACGCCATTCATCATATTGCAGCATGGCCAGGATAAATAAACCACCGGCTACCAGGGGAATTGCTATGTTGAGTATGAGCATTTTAGCTGTGTGATCCCAAAGTGGCAGCCTGTCCTTGCCAGCTTTACGCCAGGTGAAATACAGGGCTGAAATAACAGCTACTATAAGAATGGCAATGGCGAGCAGAAGCAGATCTACCTGTAGCTGGTGAAGATCGAGATCATTGTTTCTTACATTATCTAGGTTATTGCGGTATTTACCTATCCATGTAAAAGCCAAATAAGAACCTATCAAAGCCCATACGCCAGCAGCTATCCCGCTAAGGCCACTCAAAGAAATGAACCGGCTGGAGCGTTTCATCATTCGCCGTATATCCTCCAGGGTATCCAGGTGTTGGTCTTTAACACTCATAAAAAGCACTTTGTAATTCAAAGTTGTAGTAAAGTTTTCATATTAACAAGTCCTCCTGAAAACTTTCTATAGTTATGTGATCAATAATCATGGATTATTTTCAATGGCTTCCAAAATAATGGCAGCGGACTGCCTTAACTCCTGCTCTGTAATAACAAGGGGCGGAGAAATGCGCAAACAATTGGAAGCAAACAAAAACCAGTCTGAAATGACACCTCTTTGGATACAATGATCAATAACTTTTTTGCAGGCATCAAAATCATTAAACTCAATAGCCATCCACAGGCCAAAAGACCTTACCGCTTTTATTTGGGGGTGTATTAGCAACGATGTAAACAGCGCTACCTTTTGTTTTACATCCCATTGCTGCCGTAGCAAAACCTCAAAGGCTGCTTTGCCTGCAGCACAGCATACAGGGTGGCCACCAAAGGTGGTTATATGGCCCAACACCGGGTTATCAGTAAAATGATCCATTAAAGATTTATCAGCAATGAAAGCACCCAGGGGCATACCCCCTCCTAATGCCTTTCCTAAAAGTAAAATATCCGGAATTACATCAAAATTTTCAAATCCCCAGAGTTTACCAGTACGGCCAAAACCTGCCTGGATCTCATCCAGGATAAAGAGAGCGCCTACTTCCTTACAGCGATCATGCACGGCCCTTAACCAGTTATTTTCGGGGACAATCACACCAGCTTCCCCTTGCACAGTTTCTGCTATAACACAGGCAGTTCTTTCTGTAATGAATTGCAGATCCTTAAATGAGTTGTAATTCAGATGATTTATTCCTGGCAACAATGGCCGGTAGGCATTGCGCCAATATTCACTTCCTATCAGACTAAGGGCACCCTGGGTAGAGCCATGGTAGGAATTGACAAAACCCACAATTTCAGTCCTGCCTGTTATTCTTTTTGCAAGTTTCATTGCCCCTTCCACGGCTTCAGCACCTGAATTGGTAAAATAAACAGAGTTTAAAGATGGTGGCAGGTGTTGCGTAAGTAATTGTGCATACCGAACCTGTGGACTTTGCACAAATTCACCATATACCATAACATGCATGTAGGCATCAACCTGGTCTTTTATAGCTTTTACTACTGCAGGATGCCTATGCCCGGTATTGGCAACACTGATCCCTCCTATAAGATCAAGGTAAGTTTTTCCTGAGGCATCAAATAATTCACAACCCTCTGCTTTAACTATCTCAAGGGCCAGGGGAGCGGTTGAAGTTTGAGCCACATGTTGAAGAAATAACTGCCTCAGGTTCATATGAAGCAAAAATCGTAAATCTGCATTCATAATCCGCCTGGAATAAACAGAAATAAAAATTCATTTATATGGCTCTTGTATTACCAGTTGAAGACAAGTTTCCCACATGGGGCGATAATTGTTTCATTGCTCCCAATGCCACTATTGTAGGAGATGTTGCCATGGGTGACGAATGCAGTATATGGTTCAATGCCGTGTTGCGGGGCGATGTGAATAGTATTCGGATTGGTAACAGGGTAAACATCCAGGATGGTGCGGTTATACACTGCACCTATAAAAAGACTAAAGCCATCTTAGGTAATAATGTTTCTGTTGGACATAATGCCATTGTTCATGGTTGCACCATCCATGATAATGTATTAATAGGCATGGGGTCTATTGTTATGGATAATGCCCTGGTCCATAGTAACACCATTATAGCCGCAGGAGCAGTGGTGCTGGAAGGTACTGTATGCGAAGCGGGGGCAGTGTATGCAGGGGTTCCGGCCAAAAAAGTTAAAGACATTTCACCAGAAAAGGTTGAAGGTGAGATCAATAGAATAGCAAAGAATTACCTGGGCTATTCCAAATGGTTTGAAAATGTTAATGAAGCCGGCAAACACTTTTAATCCTGCTTTTTTCGTTTTATCTTTAGTAAAACAGTATCGATGAAAACGATTCGCTATATAATTATTCTTTGTTCAATTGCCCTGGTCACTTCCTGTTCGGTCTTCAACAAACCAAAATATGGTTGCGGAACAAATGGAAAGAATGTAGGAGCTGAGAAGGTTTTGGATGGAACTGCCCCTAAAGCAAAAAAATTCAAGGCATAACAATAGCATAATGCAGCTTATCGGTAAATACGGTTGTCTTTAAAGTAGTTTTACTGAAAATGATGACTTCGTATTTTTACTAATTTAAAACAGGTATTATGAGCCTTACCCTACGAACCACACTTGGTTGCACAGAAGCCGTAATTGATGATGATGGCGGCCTGAAACGCTTTTACCAGATAGCTAACATCCTGAGTGATGATCTTCAGCTAAACTTTACAAACAAAGAAGACGATTTTGATGCCATCAGCTGGGATTTCCATCTTGGGCAACATGAATTGACGCTTCAGTACAGCATTTACAATGGCATTTCTGTTTTCCCAACTAAAACCAAGGATGCACGCAAAAGAGACAATAAAGCTGTTGTTGAATTAGCGAATGTTTTAGAAGGTAAACTAATGAACCTTGACATGAGGCGTGGTGCTGCCTAAAGTTTGAAGAGTATAATAACCGATTGCTATCTATTAAGATTATTCATGGGCTATCTCCAAAATAGATAGCCTCTTTTTTTTGCTATAGTTCACGTTTAGGGAAGTCCTGGTATTAAAATAATTCAAAACAGCTTACCAGTTTTTCTCATCGAGAGACTCCAGAATATTGTAATAACTGACATAGCGGTCTTCATCTATTTCACCATTTATCACCGCTTCTTTAATAGCGCATCCGGGCTCATTTACATGAAGGCAATTATTGAACTGGCATTCATTGAGCCGTTGCCGCATTTCCGGAAAATATCCTGAAAGTTCACCCTTCTCCACTCCTATGATTCCAAACTCCTTCATACCAGGGGTATCAATGATCCGGCCTCCATAGGCGAGGTCATACATCTCTGCAAAAGTGGTTGTATGTTGTCCCTTACCGCTCCAGCCGCTTACATCCTGGGTCTTGATCTTACTGCCAGGATGCACAGTATTTATAAATGTTGATTTACCTACACCACTATGCCCGCTAACAAGCGTGATCTTACCCTGAAGAATAGACTTTATTTCTTCAAATCCAGTACCCTCTTTTATACTTGCACCAAGAACAGTGTAGCCAATATTTTCATATACGCGCTTCATGCGATGATAAATTGCCATCTCCTTTTCTTTATAGAGGTCAAGCTTATTGAAAAGGATGATTGCTTTCACATGATACATTTCGCAGGCTACCAGGAAGCGGTCAATAAAACCCTGGGAAGTACGTGGTTCTTTAATAGTAGCAATTAATAAAGATTGATCCAAATTGGCAGCCACGATGTGTTGCTGGCTTTTTATTTTAGGCGATTGCCGGTTGATGTAGTTCGTACGGTCGTGTATCTTGTTGATAATGACAGACCCTTCCTTTTCATTCTCCAGTTCAAAATCCACTATGTCACCGACAGCAATAGGATTAGTTGATGTGATGCCATCCAGTTTCATTACCCCTTTGATGCGGGCATTCCAAAACTTCTCAGATGCATCTTTTACCTGGTACCAACTTCCTGTAGATTTATAAACAACACCTGTCATGATTAAGGAAAAGTACGCAATAATGTATATCTCAAAATTAATTCCAGCGCAAGGAAAAACAGTGCGGCCAATAAGAATACAGTGAACTCTTCCTGGAACTTCTCTTTGGTTACCACTTCCACATCAGTTTTTTCCATTTTATCGATCTGGTTATATATAGCATGAAGGCTTTCTTCATCAGTTGCCCTAAAATACAAACCACCTGTTTGCGTGGCGATACGTTTTAATAAGGCTTCATCAAGAAAGGCACTGCCTTCAGATTTCCTTACCCCTTTCTCCTGCACACTGGTACCACCTAATGCACCCATTCCAATAGTGTAAACCTTTACACCTTTAGCTTTGGCAATTTCCAATGCAGTTATAGGATCAATAATACGTGTTTCAGGAGGTTGTTCATTTCCATCAGTCAACAAAATAATGATCTTACTCTTTGCCTTACTGGAGGAAAGCCTTTCAACTGACTTAGCCAATCCTTCACCTATTACGGTTCCATCTTCCAGCATACCAGACTGAATGCCCTGTATCTGTTGCAACAGGCTTTCATGATCCGTTGAAAGAGGAAACTGTGTGAAGCTTTCTCCTGCAAATATGACAAGGCCTATCTGGTCAACAGGGCGACCTTTTACAAACTCCGCAGCCATTTGCCTTGATACAGCCAATCTATTAGGCAAAAAATCTTTTGATAACATACTTCCACTGACATCCATACAAAGAATAATGTCAATTCCCTCGCCTTTTGTACGGCTTTGCACATTGCGGATCTGCGGTCTTGCCAACGCTGTAATAATACAACCAAGTGCCAGCAACCTTAACCAGAATGGCAAATGCAGGGTGCTGTTTCTTAAAGTACGGGAAGTAAAAGCCCTGGCATTGGAAACAATAAATGTTGACTTGGCAGCGGCCTGCGTACGAAAATGAAGAAAAGCCAATACAGGTAAGATACCCAGGAAAGGAAGCACCCAGATATTGGCAAAAACAAGATATTGGAACCAATTATACAGCATTGCTAGAATTCTCTATGGAAATGATATTTTTTTTAATGACTTCTATGGCTTGTTCATTCTCAGTGAGCATAGGCTGATACCTGGCAAATTTGACCATATCGCTTCTTTGCAACACCTGTATCAACTGATCACTGCCATTTAATCTTAACTCACCTAACTGTCTTGCCAGGTCATCAGTAGTTTTTGAAAATGAATGAATATCCTTTTTTTGAAGCAGGTAATTCCTGAATATATCTATCAGCGATGTATACAATATTTTAGGCTCATCCGATGAGCGAAGTTTTCCGATTAGCTCCATTGAAACCTTGAAGGGATCTTCTGCTGGCTTTACTACTTTTTCCTTCTTTTCATTGGATGGAGGGAAGAATAACATAAACAAAGCAATAAGTACGGCAACACCAAGAAGGTACCAGTACCAATTAGATTCTATGGGAGAGGGAACGTCTATTATATCCTTTATATCATGATAGGGTTGGTTAGCCTCCATTGGACTATATTCCACCGACATCGGTATAGCCTTTGTTTTTGAATGCCCAAAGACCACAGGAGGAATCATCCATCGACCGCTATCCCAGCTGGTGAGTGTTATTGTTTGTTGAAGCAATAAACCCATGCTTGTTTGCTGTGTATCTATTTTTGACCTGGTTAAAACCTCGAAATGAGGCAAGGTATCTACCACAGGCCATGGAAATTTAATATTTCCTGGAAGTACCGCTTTTAAATAAACCTGTACCTGCTCACCAATTAAAATCTTCTGTTTATCTACCGTGGCAGAAACAGGCGTAGTTTGAGAAACTGCAACTGCAACAAAAATGGTCAGATGGATTATCAGGAGGATTAATTTCTTCATTACTTGTTTCTGCTAATAAAAAATCGCTGCAATATTTTCACATAGTCCTCATCTGTTCTTACATGCAGTAGGTCGCAGCCTGCTTTCCTGAATACTTCATTGGAATAATCGGTGATCCTGAAAAAATCCTTCTCGTATTCATAGCGAACCAGTTTGCTTTCCGAGTCTACCCATTTTTGTTCACCTGTTTCGGCATCTTCAACGCGCAACAATCCCAATTTTGGCAGGGTACGATCCATTTTATCGTAGATCTTAATGCCAATGATATCATGCTTATTTCCCGCAACTCTTAAAGCATCCTGGTAACCAGTATCAATGAAATCGCTTAAAATAAAAGCAATGCTCTTTTGACGCGTGGTATTATTGAAGAAACGAAGGGCAGTGTTCAGTTGTGTTTTCTTTTGGCCAGACTGAACCGACAGCAGTTCTCTTACAATAAATAGTGCGTGTTGCTTACCTTTTTTAGGTGGTATGTACTTTTCAATCTTATCGCTGTAAAATATTACCCCAATTTTATCATGGTTATTTACAGCGGAGAATGCTATAACCGCAGCTATTTCTGTTGCAATATCCTTTTTTGACGCTATGATAGTTCCAAATAAAGAACTTGCACTTACATCCACCAGGAGCATAACCGTAAGTTCTCTTTCTTCTTCAAATACTTTACTGAAAGGATGACCAAACCTGGCAGATACATTCCAGTCAATAAACCTTATATCATCCCCTGCTGAATATTCCCTGACCTCTTTGAATGACATACCCCTGCCTTTAAAGGCACTATGGTATTCGCCTGTGAACAGGTCAGTGGTGAGCTTCTTACTTTTAATTTCAAGAGCCCGCACCTTTCTTAATATTTCCGCCGTTGTTAACATGAACTAGGTTTACTGCTTCCTTATTATGGAAGATTTATTTTTTGAATGATCTGGTCCAGTATCTCAAGTATGGAAACATTTTCTGCTTCAGCTTCGTAAGTAAGACCTATCCTATGACGCAATACATCATTACAAATGCTTCTCACATCTTCCGGTATCACATAACCGCGTTTATTCAGGAATGCCTGCGCCTTGGCTGCCACCGCAAGGTTGATACTTCCCCTTGGAGAAGAACCATATGAAATGAGCGGCTTCAGGTTATCCAGTTTATATTCTCCAGGATTTCTTGTGGCAAATACAATATCAAGAATATATTGTTCCACTTTCTCATCCATATACACATCCCTCACCATTTGGCGTGCCGTTAATATCTCACTCACAGAAACAACCTGGTTTACTGTAGGATAGCCCAATCCCTGCACATTCTGCCTTATGATCAATTGTTCTTCCTGGCGGGTAGGATATCCAACCACTACTTTCATTAAAAAACGGTCTACCTGGGCCTCAGGCAAAGGGTAAGTACCTTCCTGCTCCAGGGGGTTTTGAGTGGCCAACACCAGGAAAGGCTCATCCAGCTTATAGGTTGTATCACCAATAGTCACCTGGCGTTCCTGCATGGCTTCCAGCAAGGCACTTTGCACTTTGGCAGGAGCCCTGTTGATCTCATCCGCCAATATAAAATTGGCAAAAATGGGACCTTTCCTTACTATAAATTCATTACGCTGCTGGTTATAGATCATAGTACCAATAACATCGGCAGGCAACAAATCCGGGGTGAACTGTATCCTGCTGAAATGAGCATGAATAGCCTGGGATAATGATTTTATGGTAAGTGTCTTTGCCAATCCGGGCACACCCTCCAAAAGCACGTGACCATTACTTAGCAAACCGATCAACAAACGGTCAAGCATGTACGATTGACCTATGATCACTTTACCAACCTCATTTCTAAGAGTGTCTATAAATCTTCCAGAATAGCTAATCCGTTCATTTAGTTGCCGGATATCATCCGCGGTTTTTATCATAGTCAAGGTTTAGATCATTTATTTACGAACTGAGCTTTAGCAAATAATTTGCCGCAAAGCTAAAAATCCTACTTTTTAACCAATAATAGTATCAAAAGATCGTTTATCGAAGTTATCACAGGTAAGTTTACTAATGCCTTTTAAAGTTTTACTGCATTTATCTTTACCTATAAAATTCACTTTATGAAATTTTGCATCCTTACCATTAGCTTTTCAATTTTTTTATTTTCCTGCAAAAAAGATAATACAACAACTGCCACAAAAACAGATCTTATTACTAAATCTGCCTGGAAATACCAGGATGCCGGCGCTGATATGGATAAAAATGGAACCATTGACCTAAGTATTTCATCGCAATTACAGGATTGTGAAAAAGACAATACGCTAACATTGCGTGCTGATGGAACCGGTACCCTTGATGAAGGATCTACCAAATGTGATCCCTCAGATCCGCAAAGCTCAAATGTTAATTGGAACTTCTCCAATAATGAATCCTTTTTGAATTTTACAGGAGCCGGCATATTAGGTATAAGTGGCCAGTTTAAGATTGTTTCCCTTAACGAAACGACCTTATCTTTTTCAAAAGATACCACGTTGAATGGAACCGCAATTTCTTTGCTAATTAAACTACAGCATTGATCAGGAAAGATATTTAGCTACAATAGGTAACCTTCGGCCTACTCCAAAGGCCTTGGAGCTTACCCTTATTATAGGACAGAACTGATTCCGCTTGTATTCATTCATATTGACCAGCCGCAATACCCTTTTCACAAGTGTAGGGTCAAATCCTTGCGCAATGATCTCTTTAGGACCTTGTCTTAGTTCTATATATTGAAATAAAAGCCTGTCAAGGATCTCATAATCAGGGAGACTGTCACTATCCTTTTGATTAGGCCTAAGTTCGGCTGAAGGCGCTTTTTCCAGGATGTTCCGGGGAATAATCTCCTGTTTTATATTAATGTACCTGGCAAGCGCATATACCTGCATTTTATAAAGATCTCCCAATACACTCAATCCTCCTGCCATATCACCGTAGAGAGTGCCATAACCGGTAGCCAGTTCACTTTTGTTGGATGTATTGAGCAGGATATATCCAAACTTGTTGGCAACAGCCATCAGGAGGTTACCTCTTACACGGCTTTGAATATTTTCCTCTGCTACACTAAAGGGCAGGTCTTTGAAGATAGGTTTCAGAGTAGAAAGGAAACCCTGGTATACATCTTTTATCGGAATGATATTATAACGGTTGCCCAGGTTCAGACATAACTTCTCAGCATCACTAACCGAATGGCTAGAAGAATATTCCGAAGGCATGAGTAATACATGTACATTTTCTTTTCCCAGCGCCTCTACAGCCAATGCCTGCACTACCGCACTATCGATGCCACCGCTGGCTCCCAGTGTGGCCATTGTGAAACCCATTTTAGTAAAATAATCACGAATACCCAGGACAAGGGCATCATGTATCTCCTGGATGTTTTTATCATCCGTAAGATATTTCAAGGTATCCATATCCCTTCCCACTTCGCTGGCAGAATAATAATATTTTCCTTCCCAGGTACTCTCTTTTTCACTGGATAAAAAAACATCATCCTTGTTAATCCCGGTGTCCTTATTTATCGTTACCGCCTCCGCCAAATCAGCAGAATTGGTTATTTGTGAGGTTTGCTTCTTTTGCTCTGAAAGTATCTCCAGGTCGAAAATGGCATAATCTTCCTGGAAGTATTTCATCTCTTTTACCAGGTTGCCATTAATATCATAGATTAAACTGCCACCATCAAAGACTACTTCTGTTTGTGATCCTACAGTATTACAGTATAGCATAGGCAAACCATACTTCAGGGTATGAGCTTTCATAATACTTCTGCGCACCACATCTGCTGCATAATTGTAAGGGGAAGCTGAAAGATTCAACATTACATCAGGTTGCTCCTTTATAAGTATCTCCATTGGCGTTACCCGGTAAAGTGGGTTATCTCCAAGGTTCCAAATATCCTCGCAAATGGTCACTGCCAGCTTCTTTCCTTTAAATTCAATGCATTTCCATTCAAAAGCAGGCTCAAAATACCGGTTCTCATCAAAAACATCATATGTAGGCAAAAGCGTTTTATGGATCTCGGCCTTGATCTCTTTTTCATACAATAGGTAGGCTGCATTAAACAGGTCCTTGCCTGCTTTTAAGGAATTGCGTGCAGGGCTGCCAATCAAAACACCAATTGTGTCTGCATGCTCTTTTATAATATCAATTGTTTTATAACATTCATTGATAAAATCTTCAAACTCTAAGAAATCCCGGGGAGGATAGCCGCAGATACATAGTTCAGAAAACAACACCAGGTCTGCCTCTTCCTTTTTTGCTTGCTCTATTGCCTTTATAATTTTTATAGCATTTGCTTCAAAATTTCCAATATGATAGTTTTGCTGGGCTAAGAAAATCTTCATCTTCGTTAATTATTCAATTGTATCAATAGTAAATCAAAGTTCTGTAATAAATTATTAAACCAGCCGTTTAACCGCCATGCGAACATTAACACTAGTATTCCTTTCCTTTATACTCTTTGCCTGCCACCATCCAAATGATAAACCAGACGTTTCCGGTATACCTGTAAAATTTACAATCACAAGGTTTGAACGCGACTTTTTTAAAATAGATACAAACAATCTAGCTCAAGGACTTGCAGATGTAAATAAGCAATACCCTCAATTTTTCCCTTTTTATATCCAGGAAATATTAAAGGTCCGAGATTTTGGCCCATCATCCTATCCTGTTATAAGGTCTGTATTATCCGGTTATCATGGCATTAATGATTCAATACAAAATAAGTACAAGGATCTTGATTGGTTAAAGGATGAACTCACCACCAGCTTCAAGTACACCAAATACTACTACCCGGATTATAAAGTACCTAACATTATTACATTCATTGGCAGTTTTGATGCACCAGGAGTGGTGCTTACGCCTCAATACCTTGGGATTGGATTACACCAGTTTGCAGGAAAAAACTTCTCTGTTTATAAAGACCCGCAACTGGTGGAAATATATCCTGATTATATTTCCCGGCGTTTCGACAAAGAATACATAGCTCCTAATTGTATGAAAGCCATAGTTGATGACATATATCCTGACAGCAGCGTTGGTAGAACACTGATCGATCAAATGATCATTAAAGGCAAACAGTGGTATTTACTTGACCATTTTTTACCAGGTACAGCAGACAGTTTGAAAACCGGTTTTACAGCCAAACAATTGGATTGGGTCAATAGGAACGAAGGAAATATATGGGGCTATATCACTACAAATACGGATATCTACACTATAGATCCATCAGTAATACAGGATTATATTGGCGAAGGGCCATTTACACGAGGTATGCCCGAAGGTGCTTCGCCCGGAAATATAGGTCAATGGGTAGGATGGCAGATCGTAAAGAAATTTGCTGACAAAAACCCTAACCTGTCTATTCCACAGGTTATGGCAACCTCTGCTACCAACATTTTTCAGGAGGCAAAGTATAAACCAAAATAAAATAATCAAACTAAGCTTCACCACTAATCAAGCATAAAAAAAGAGCCTTCCTTTCGGAAGACTCTAGCTCTATAGGTAGAAATCCATTTAAAATATTTTAAATTGTAAGAAGCCGTAAATGATTTAATTGTATTTAAACGGGGTGATCATATCAAAAGCAGGAATACTTACATCGAAAATCTCTTTATTATGAATGTTTTCCATCTGGTAAGTTCCGTGCATACGGCCTATTTCCGTATGTAAATTACAGCCGCTTACATATTGGTATTCTTCACCGCTACTAATGACGGGCTGCATTCCCACTACGCCTTCTCCTTCTACTTCCCTGTAACTTCCATCGCTGTCGAAGATATGCCAGTGACGACTGTGCAGCTTCACTGGAAATGAATTGTGGTTTTCTATGGTTATCCGGTAAGCAAACATAAACTCTGATTGCATGGGATTGGAATAATCCTGCTGATAGAATGTTTCCACGCTAACCTTAACACCTTCCGAAATCATGCTTATCATACAATAGATTTTGGTAAATGTAAAACAAAGTTGTTGCCACAAATTATAAAGGAATTAATTGGAGTAAAACTTTCTACAAGAACTATTTTTGCGGCACTAAAACCTCAGAATATTGTCCTTCAATCACTTGTTTACAATCATCTTTTAAAGAGAATTATGACAGGAGATATGGGCAAGGATTCTATAGTCACCTGAAAATAAATTGATTATATATGAAAATAGCAGTAGCAAAAGGCGATGGGATAGGTCCGGAAATAATGGATGCAGTTTTAAAGATTTTTGAGGCAGCCAATGTCGGGTTAAAATATGAATATGTGGAAATGGGTAAATGGGTATTCGATAAAGGGTATTCTAATGGGATGACACCGGAAGCTCAACAGACCATTGAAAGCCTGGGCATACTCTTTAAAGGTCCCATGGAAACACCCAAGGGAAAAGGCGTGAAAAGCGTAAATGTTACTGCTCGTAAAACATGGAATACCTATGCAAATAAAAGGGTTTTCCAAACTCTTCATGGAGTAGATACAGTTTTTAGCAAAGCCGGGATACCTATTGATGTTACTATAGTAAGAGAGAATATAGAAGATACCTACGGAGGTATTGAACATATGCTTACGCATGATGTAGCACTCAGCAGGCGGTTTATTACAAGGCCAGGCAGCATGCAGGTTATCAGGTATGCATTTGAAATGGCCAGGCAAAAAAAAGCCAGACGTATTACCTGCGGCCATAAAGCCAACATTATGAAGCTGACAGATGGCTTATTCCTGGAATGCTTTTATGAAGTTGCCAAAGAGTTTCCAGATCTGAAAGCAGATGATAAAATCGTAGATGACCTGGCCATGCAACTTGTTATAAAACCTGACCAATATGATGTTATTGTTATGACCAACCTGCAGGGTGATATCATTTCAGACCTTTGTGCGGGTTTAATAGGGGGACTAGGCTTCGCACCTTCTGCAAATATTGGGGACCATATTTCGATATTTGAAGCTGTACACGGAACTGCACCAGATATTGCAGGGAAAAATATTGCAAACCCTACTGCCCTCCTTTTAAGTGGTTTGGCTATGTTACGTCACCTGGGATTAACGGAAGATGCTGCCATTATCGAAAATGCTCTTTTATATACATTGGAGCAGGGTATTCACACTGGCGACTTTGGAGATAAGTCCATCCCGGCAAGTAATACCACCCAGTTTGCAGAGGCCATAATTTCCAATTTCGGAAAGACACCAAAGATCGGTGCCAAAACATTACATATTAATGAACCAGAAACACCAGCGGTATGCCACCTGGAGCGTAATGCAATGATGGTTTCTAAAGAGATAGAGAATGAAAAAATAGTAGGTGTTGATTTCTTTATAGAAAGCGTAGAACAACCCAATACCATTGCTGATAAATGCGTGCATCATGGGGGGCTTAAATTTAAACTGATCAGTATCAGTAACAGGGGTACGCAGGTATGGCCAACAGGTTCCAAGTTTACAAACCTGGTGAATCAATACAACCTACGTTTTGAAGCTATAAACGAACAGGCACTTACCCAGCAGGATATCATTGGTTTATATGTGAGCCTTAGTGCTGATTTTAAAATATGTTCCCTTGAACTACTGAATATGTGGGGAGGCAAAAAAGCTTATAGCCTGGCACAGGGACAATAAATTACAGCATTGGCAGAATTAATTTTACTTTTGTGGCATAGCCGCCAGGCTGCGTTTACCCTTAACTGAAATCCTTCCTCTGAAAGACAGCACAAAATTGCTGCTGTAAAATTCTTAACGCTGACATTTATGGCAACACCATTACGAAAACTTTTCGTTACCCTTTTTATTTTCTATTCATTAAATGGCCTTGCACAAACCCACACTCCGAAATATGTGTCAATGGCTAATTTTACCAACGGTTATTATGAATACCTGCCTAAAGGGTATGATCCAAACGCCTCTCAATTATATCCTTTGATCCTTTTTCTTCATGGAGGAGGAGATATAGGGGATGGTAGCCCGGAACAACTGCCGCGTTTATTGAAAGTAGGTTTGACTAAACAAATCAATAATGGTGATTACCCAACATCCTTCACTGTAAATGGGAAGAATTTTAGTTTTATTATCATCTCTCCCCAGTTTACACAAATGCCTCCCACAGACCAGGCAGTGGCTTCAATAGAAACAATATTGAATTATATTCAGCAACATTACAAGGTAGATCCTACTCGTATATATTTGACTGGCTTGAGTAAAGGAGGAGGAAATGTATTTGATTATGTTGGATCAAATATGGCGAATGCTAAAAAAATAGCTGCCATTGTAACCTCTGCCGAAGCATCTTACCCAGATCACACTAAGGCAAGGACCATTGCTGCAGCTAATCTTCCGGTTTGGGCTACCCACAACCAGGGAGACCAGGATATCTCTGTCAATTATACTATTGATTATATCAATATGATCAATGAAGCACCTGCTCCTAACCCGCCTGCCAAAAAAACTATTTTCCCTGGTAGCGGACATGATGCCTGGACACAAACTTACTGGCAGGAATGGCGGGAGAATGGAATGAATATTTATGAATGGATGTTGCAATACCAGCGTTTGCCTGTTGTTACACCTATTCCTTCCCCTCCGGTTAATGCTATCGGTCTTACATTATCACCGGTGCCTGCAAGAGACGTGATGGAAGTAAAACTGGTTGGCCCTGAAAATGGCCAGGTAACCGCAGAAATGTACAATAGCAGCGGAGCGCTTTTACAACAATTGAACTTAAACAAACAAAGCACAACCTTACAAAAAACAGTATTTGTAAATAATTTACCCCCGGGTATATATTTTATCAAGATCCAGTTTGGCAATAGTAAGACCATCAGGTCTTTTATTAAGAACTAACATTCCTTGATTAACATACATGGCTATACTTTTTTAGACTGGGTATAGCCATTTTTTTGCAACCACTGTAATATCTTATCTCGTTGATCTCCCTGAATAATGACTTCGCCATCTTTCACTGAACCTCCAGTCCCGCAATAGTTCTTTAGCTTCTTGCCAAGGTCTTCAAGATCTTCCGCTTTTCCTATGAATGACTGCAAAATAGTTACGGTCTTTCCACCCCTGTGCTTTGTTTCAAGCCTAACCCTCAGTTTTTGCTGAGCAGGAATTAATGTTTCCTTTACTTCCTGCTCTTCGTCTTCAAAACGGAAGTTTGGATCTGTGCTGAATACAAATCCGTTCTTATCAGTTTTATTCTTTTTCGACATCGCTTTCACTTTTATAATGCAGGTCAAACAATCACCGCCTTAAGGCTGAGATCAAGACTCCTGGCCTGGTGAATCAATCCTCCTACGCTAACATAATCAACGCCGGTAGCTGCATATTCTTCTATGGTTTCAAGGTTAATACCTCCACTGGCTTCTGTTTCAAAAGCTCCTTTGACGAGTAGTAATGCTTTCTTTATATCTCCGGGTGTAAAATTATCTACCATTATCCGGTGGATCTTTCCTCTCCCAACTTCTACAGCAATAGCTACATCCTCCAGGGTTCGTGTTTCCACTTCTATCTTCAGGTCTGGCCTGTATCGCTGCACATAATCATAGGCCCTTGTAATAGCTTCCACTATGCCGCCACAGTAGTCAATATGATTATCCTTTAACATGATCATATCAAATAGCCCAAACCGGTGGTTAACCCCTCCCCCAATCCTTACAGCCTCTTTCTCCAGCAAGCGAAAGTTAGGAGTTGTCTTCCTGGTATCGAGCAAACGTGCTTTATACCCCTTCAGCTTGTCAGTATATAACCTGGTAAGGGTAGCAATGCCACTCATCCGCTGCATACAATTCAATACCAATCTTTCTAATTGCAGGATTGTATGCACCTGTGTTTCAACCTCAAAAGCCACTTCTCCTTCTTTCATTACATCCCCATCCTTTTTATTGCGGATGAAACGTGCTGTAGGTTTTTTATATTGGAATATTTTCTCTGCTATATCTACCCCAGCCAATATACCATCCTGTTTGATCTTTAGTACAGCTTTCCCTTTTACGTCCGCTGGTATGCAACAAAGAGTGGAATGATCGCCATCTCCTACATCTTCTGCTAAAGCATGATCAATAAGTTTGTGTAACTGGCTATCAAAATCTATCATACGGCAAAAATAACCCTAACAGCACCATCAGGGTTTTTTGGATTTGAATAATTATTAACCTTCGACTGATCCAGAAGTACGGACATAAAAATCCCGCTCCAGGGAAGAAGCGGGATATTAAGTTTTAAATATTTATATGGATTGAAATCTTATTTCTTTTACCAGTTGTTTACCGTTCTTGGTTTTCATAAATACTGTTGTCCGGTAACTTCCGGAACGTGTTAATAATAATCCAATACAGAACTGGCTGCCCCCATTATCACCCTTATGGGTTACAGTAAAGCCCCTTACACCATTATTGTTAAAGAAGTCCTGAAGAATAATTATAGCTTGTGCCCTACTATAACTATCGCTCTTATCAGGAAGAGAAATCTCTATATTATCATCAACATATTTAGAAAGCTCAGTAGCATTACCTGTTTTCAGGGCACCTATTACATCATCCAGTCCCGATAAATTTTTAAAGGCTGAAAGTGTAAAAAGTAAGGCTGCGCAACTAAGAGTAAAAATATATTTCATATACATCGGTTTATTCGCGCGTGCATGAACGAAAAATGTGCCATAGTTTTGGTGGCACTGTTAACATACTAAAATAAACAAAACCTTTACGTTTTAATAGCTTTGCACCATTTCATATACATTCGATTATGCCCAACAGAAAAGTTATACTAGTAATTATGGATGGATGGGGGTTAGGAAAAGCTCCTGCTGCAGATGCCATCCAACACGCCAAAGTTCCTTTTGTCAGCTCTTTATATGCCCGTTACCCTAACAGTACTTTAACAACCTGCGGGGAAGCAGTAGGCTTACCGGAAGGACAAATGGGTAATTCTGAAGTAGGTCATTTAAATCTTGGAGCCGGCCGCATCGTTTACCAGGAGTTACAACGTATCAATGTTGCCATTCGTGATGGTGAGCTTGCAGAAAACAAAGTGATGCTGGATTCTATCCTGTATGCCAAAAACAATAACAAACCACTTCACCTGCTGGGCCTTGTCAGTAATGGTGGCGTTCATTCCCACATAAACCATTTGAAGGCAATTCTTTCATTATGCAAAGAGCATGCTTTAGAGCAGGTTTTCATTCATGCCTTTACCGATGGACGTGATTGCGATCCTAAAAGCGGTTTGGAGTTTATCACTGAATTGATAGCCCATGCAGATAAAACTGTTGGTAAAATAGCTACCGTAAATGGTCGCTACTATGCAATGGACAGGGACAACCGATGGGAAAGGATAAAACTGGCCTATGATGCTATGGTAAACGGCATTGGAGAAAAATCAAATGATCCTGTTACAGCCATAACAAATTCCTATAGTGAAAACATTACGGATGAGTTCATAAAGCCAACTGTTATAACCAACACTAATGGCGAACCCCTGGCTACTATTAAAGGAAACGATGCTGTCATCTGTTTTAATTTCAGAACAGACAGGTGCAGGGAGATCACAAAGGCCCTCACTCAGGTGGACTTCCCACAATTCAATATGCATACTTTGCCATTGCACTATACGACCATGACGGAATACGATGCGACATTCAAAAACGTACATGTGATATTTGAGACCGATAATCTCAATCATACCATTGGAGAAGTAATAGAAGAAAATGGCCTGAAACAAATTCGTATCGCTGAAACAGAGAAATATCCACATGTAACCTTCTTCTTCAGTGGTGGAAGGGAAAAACCCTTTGAAGGCGAAAGCAGGATAATGTGTCAATCTCCCAAAGTGGCCACTTATGACCTGCAGCCTGAAATGAGTGCCTTTGAAGTAACTAATGCAATTGTTCCTGAAATCGAGAAAGAAGAAGCGTCATTTATATGCCTGAATTTTGCCAATGCAGATATGGTTGGTCATACAGGTATCTGGAACGCAGCTATCAAGGCTGTTGAAACAGTGGATAAATGCGTAGAAAAAGTAGTTACAGCTGCTCTGCAACATGGTTATACCGTGTTCCTGACAGCGGACCATGGTAATGCAGATTATATGATCAATGAGGATGGAACACCAAATACAGCGCATACGCTTAACCTGGTACCCTTCTTTATCATTGACAAGGAATGGAAAGGACACATTCAACCAGGAAAACTTGGAGACCTGGCACCTACAATTTTGACAATGATGGGATTACCCATTCCAAAAGAAATGACAGGTAATGTACTTATTGAAAGCTAACCCGCTGGGGAGAATGGCTCGTCCAGCGTATTTCTTAAAGGTCAATAATTAAAAAAATAGTTTCAATAACCAATTCAAGGTGGCTCAATGCCACCTTTATTTTTACAAGAAACGGACATTGGGTGCAGCATTTCAACAAAAAAATTGTCTAAATTACAGGCAACCAAAGTAAAAGTATGACCGAGGAAGCCATATTGCAAGGTTGTTTAAAAAACAATGCTGCAGCTCAAAAAGCACTCTATGAAAAGTTTAGTGCTAAGATGCTGGTGGTTTGTTATCGTTATGCTCATAATCGCGAAGATGCAGAAGACATGTTACAGGAAGGGATGATAAAAGTATTCTCACAGATCCATACGTTTGAAAGCAGAGGAGCACTGGAAGGATGGATCAGGAGGATCATTGTCCATACCTGTATCAATACACTTAAGAAGAACAAACGATTTAATGACAGTGTTGATCTCATTCACGCCAGCAGCTTACAAGTAAGGGAAGAAAGTATCCCATCCATTATCCAGGCAAAAGAAGTAGTTGAATGTATCAGGATGTTGCCTATTGGTTACCGAACAGTCTTGAACCTGTATGCCATTGAAGGATTTTCCCATAAAGAAATTTCCGGAATGCTGGATATAGAAGAAAGTACCAGTCGTAGCCAGTACACCAGGGCAAAAGCCATGTTAGAAGACGTATTGATCAGGAAGAATATATTATATAAACCAAAGGAGGAGCCCCTAATTGCTGCTACCGCCCGATAACCCATCCGTAAACCTGGACTGATTATGAAGAAAAATTTTACACCTGAAAACTTTGAAGATTTCCTTCGTCAAAGTGCCGATGGATTGCGTATGCGACCCTCGGTACAAGTATGGAAAGGAGTCTCCAGCCATCTGAATAAAAGACGAAGAAGGTTTGAATTTATTATTGGGGCTTTCATCATTGCTGTTTCTACTTTCGGGTATTTTATAATTGAACAACCTGGTTCTGTTACTACGCCATCCCCATCCGGAACTATAAAATCTTCTGCCAGCCAGGAAAATTTCGCCATAGTTAACAAAGGCATCCATACAACAGCCACTTACAGTCAAAATACAATTGCGGCATCAAATAATAAGAACGTTAGTACTTCTCATACAAATACTGTTGTAAGCACTTCGCCGGTTACAAATAATGAAATGGAAGCCCAACAATTGGGTGCCATCAACCCCACAGAATTCTCGCCAACTATAATAGATAGTTACTTTGAAAATAATTCTGATACCCAGGCTCCTGAAACAGCTCAGGATAACAAGCCAGGAGTTAAATACCCACTGACCATTGAAAGTGTTACCAACTCCTTCAAACCGTTTAAGCTGAAGAAAAAGGTCGGTTTCCAGTTTTACTTTACACCTACTGTCAGCTACCGTAAATTGGGAGAGAACAAATCATTCCTTCGTTCCCAGCCCGTTACCAATCCAAATTATACACCTGCGCTTATCTATGATGTAAATACAGTGGTCACTCACAAGCCCAATATTGGCTTTGAGTTGGGTATGGCAGCCAAATATCCTTTAACAAGAAACCTGAAGTTATTAGGAGGCCTGCAGTTCAATGTGAACCGCTATGATATTAAAGCATATACTTCCTTTACTTCCTCTGTAGCTACTATAATGTTTAATGGAAGAACCAATAACAGGCCTGATTCTTTAAATACCTATTCCAGGTATAGCAATAGCACTACAGGGTATAAGTCTGACTGGCTTCAAAATTATTATATACAGATCGCCGCCCCCTTTGGAGTTGAGATGAAATTAAGCGGCAATGACAAGGTGCAGTTTGGCGTGGCCACTACTGTACAACCCACCTATGTTTTGGGTGACAGGGCATTTATGATCTCTACAGACTATAAAAGCTATGTTGAGGTACCCCAATTGGTACGTCGCTGGAATGTCAATACTTCGCTGGAAACTTTTGTTGGATACTCCACCGGCAAGCTTAACTGGCAGGTGGGTCCCCAGGTGCGCTATCAACTCCTCTCCAGTTTCATTAACAAATATCCTGTAAAGGAGAATCTGTTTGACTTTGGACTAAAAGTAGGGGTTTCTTTGAATAACCAATAGATCACTACACTAATTGCTTTCAATAACCCTGCAACAAGTTTGCAGGGTTTTCGTTTTATAGCATTGTATTTTTACCCCATGAATAGAATGCTGTTTATCCTTGGTTCCATCATATTCTTTACAGGATGCAAGAACAAACCTTCACAGGAAGAAAAAGATGCCAGCTTTTTTCCAGTAGTTTCATTTATCAAAGGACAGGTGAAAAATATAGACACTTCCCTGTACCGGATTGTTAAGGTAGAAACTATAGATACCACCAGGAGCACCACCTACATTAAAAGAGAAGACTTCGGGAAATATGCAAAAGACTTTTTAGAATTACCAGACATTTCCTCCTCAAAATGGAAAGATGATTACCAGGAAACAAAAGTATTTGATGATGCCCTGAATAAGGTCATACTGAGCTATACAACCACGGTTGAAGACAACCCGGTGAGGAGAGAAGATGTAATGTTAAATCCTACCAATGAATCAGGCAATAGCGAGGTACAAAATATAATTATCAATACTTTAGAACAGTCAAAAGATTCGTCAGTAGAAAAAAATATGGTCTGGTATGCCGGCAAAAGGTTTACCATCATTACAAAGATCCAGAAAGCCAATAAACTAGAAAAAATAAAGAAACTCGAGGTCATCTGGAATGATTTTTCAGATCAGACTAATATGTAGCAGATATAGATAATGACGCAGACAGAATTTCAAAATATAGCACCCACGCTCCCTTCCTACCCGGGCATTTATAAATATTACGACAGTTCAAATGAACTCCTGTATGTAGGGAAAGCAAAGAACATCCGCAAAAGAGTTAGTTCTTATTTCAATAAGACTTTAGGTAGTTATAAGACACATGAACTGGTAAAACGCATCAGGAAGATTGAATTTACCATTGTCAATTCTGAGCAGGATGCCTTTCTTCTCGAAAACTCTCTTATCAAGCAATTTCAGCCACTTTTCAATATCAACCTGAAGGACGATAAGACTTATCCTTATATCGTCATTAAGAACGAACCCTTTCCAAGGGTTTACCTTACCAGGCAGAAAATTGAAGACGGATCCCAATATTTTGGTCCATATACCTCTGTTAACAAGGTCAGGGAGCTCCTGAATTTTATTAAACAGACCATTCCCTTGCGCACCTGCCCACTTAACCTTACCCAAAAAAATATTGAGAAGGGCAAGTTCAAGGTTTGCCTGGAGTTTCACCTTGGCAATTGTAAAGGGCCTTGCGAAGCCCGCCAGTCAGAACAGGATTACATGGAGAATATTGGGCAGATCAAGAATATATTAAGAGGGAAATTAAGCCTGGTGGTACAGCACTTCAAAAATGAAATGAAAAGCCATGTTGACTCAATGGAGTTTGAAAAAGCAGAAAATGCCCGTAAAAAGATCCAGTATCTTGAAAATTACCAGTCACGCTCCATAGTTATGAATACCTCGTTGGGTGATGTAGACGTCTTCTCTATTCAAAAAGAAGCTGAGATAGCCTATGTCAATTACCTGATGGTCCAGGGAGGTAGCATTATACAGACTAACACCATTAAGGTGGAAAGCCATCTTGATGAAACACTTGAGGAAGTATTAGAGTTTGCCATAGCACAATTAAGATCCATTTTTAACAGTGAAGCCAAAGAGATCGTTGTGCCATTTGCCATAGAATATCCTGAACCTGGCGTCCTTGTCACTATTCCAAAAGGAGGCGACAAAAAAAAGCTGGTGGAGTTATCAGAAAAGAACGTCCAGTATTTTATTGATAGTCTCAGGGCCAAGGAACGCATGCTGCTAGGTGTAAAAGATGCTGACCGGTATAATGTACTGCTTCAAATTAAAGATGATCTCCAGCTACCAGGCGTACCTGTACATATAGAATGCTTTGATAACTCCAACTTCCAGGGTAGCTACCCCGTTTCTGCAATGGTATGCTTTAGAAATGGAGAACCCAGTAAAAAAGATTACCGTCTTTTCAATGTTAAGACTGTAGAAGGCATTAACGACTTTGCCACCATGAAGGAAGCCGTTTACAGGCGATATAAAAGGCTTAAAACAGAAGGTGATCCCTTTCCCCAGCTCGTAATCATTGATGGCGGAAAAGGCCAACTGGCCTCAGCTTACGAGGCCATTGAAGAATTGGAACTCGAAGGCAAAATGACCCTTGTGGGCCTGGCAAAAAATGAAGAAGAATTGTTTTTCGTGGGTGATAAGGAATCATTGAAACTTCCATATGATAGTGCCAGTCATAAATTAATCCGCCGTATCAGGGATGAAGTACACCGGTTTGGTGTCAATTTTCACAGGCAGAAAAGAAGTAAGGGAACTTTCAAAAACTCTCTACAGGAAATTAAAGGTATTGGTAGTAGCACAGCTAACCTTCTTTTAAAAACCTTTCGGTCAGTGAATAATATCAGGCAGCAACCAGAAGATGAATTAGCTAAAATAGTGGGGATTTCTAAAGCGAAGATCGTTAAAGAATTTTTCAACCAGGAAGACTCAATTAAGCCATATTAGATCAAAGGGCTAAAAAAATAAAGGGGCCGGAATGGAAATTCAGCCCCGTTTTTAAAATCCAATATCCTATGAAAAACCGAGATAAAAATACTACTATTTACCACATTTCCTACAGGTAGTTCCCACATTTTTTAAAAATATTTTTACTCTTGTACAGGCATAAAAAAATCCCACCGAAGTGGGATTGTTTTTTATGTTGCAACTTTGATTAATAAGACCAGAGGTCTTGCTCATAGTTGAATATGCGTTCTTTAATATTATCGCCTTCCAATAAAGCCAGGATTGGATCTTTTATCATTTGACGTATAACCTTGTTTCCAGGATTATCTAAAGTTGACTTGGTAATATAGCTGCTGAACATGCGGCTTTCAAAAAGCTCTTCCCATGTCATACGGCCATAACCAAGGTTCTTTGGATTGTATACTTCGTATTTAGCTAATGTCTTACGAAGGTCTGGATAGTAAACCCAGAACATAACTTCGTTTTGTGTGCTGTTACCCCTTTGGATGGTCTTAACAGGAGCTATACCCAGTATACGTACAAACAATCGGCTGGCTTCACGGTCAAATACCCACTCTTCTTTGATACGCAGCTTTGTAATAGCCTTAGGATCAAAGCTTTCCTGCGATACTACCCATTTAACGATCTTGTTGGGATCATTAGGGTCTCTTACAGCATTGGTATCAAGTGGTCCACCTGAAGTTAAATTGCCCATTTCAGCCTCTGCCAACGGTGTGGTAAAGCGATCATCTGAGAATGCAACCACGCTATCCTTTTTGATGGCATTCATCAGTATGTCAAAGAACATCTGGCTTCCATTATCATCTTCCGCTTCAAAACGGAATGGCTGGTTCATTTTTTCCCTCAGGTCAAGCTCGCGCCAAACCTTTTCGGAATATAAGGCATCATCCCAACGCAGGTTCTCATATGGCAATGGTGTCCGCTCATTGATAAAGCTTTTATCTACAGCTCCATCCGGACGAAGAGATTTCTTAACCACTCCGTTGGTATTACTGGTAGAATCGCGTTCAATGGGAATATTTCCATAAGGATTATATCCTGAAGGGGGCTTTACATCCTGGGTTTGTTCTGTTTGCTGTACGCCCTGGGTTGCTGGCGCATTGGCCGCTCTCTTCCGGCTGGCGCGCTGTGCATCAGCATTCATAAACATCAATCCCAGTACTAGCGAGAAGCAAACCTTTATCATATGGTTTTTCATCTTCAACCTGTTTTATTTAATATAATATACTAACGAAGGCAACTTCCTTGACCTGCCATCAGGACCAGTAGCGCGGATACCATCTACAGTAACCAACCTTCCTGGTTTTACCAGCCTGCTGATCATGCTTTGGGCTTTACCATTCCAGGTATTTCCGGTGCAATCTGCTGTTTCCACATCTCCTTCATCATTATCAATAGTGATGGAGAAACTGGTAACGCCATATTTTAAGTCAAAAGGAAAGTCTTTAATGTAAGCACCTACACCCGCCTGGGCTTTAAAGGCACCGGCATTGATGTTATCACCTGAAGCATAACCACCAATGGTAGCTACCGGATCAGGAATGGTACGAACACGGAATTGTGAAACACCAGCCACTTTTCCATCAACGGAAACCGTGATCTTGGCATCATCAGTAACACTGTTCACACGAACAACATACTTACCAGCTCCAACGCGGTTGATAGAACCACCACCACCGCTGATGCCTACCTGCACTTTGTCATCACCACCACCGCTGGCAGCGATCGTTACAGGGTTGTCAACACCGATATACAGTACGTTCATTTTATCAAGAGCGATAGAAGCATTAGCCTGACCAACAGTGTATTCAATAGTTTTATCAATGACCTGCTCTTTACCTTCCTGGTCTTTGTATACAATATGAACTGGTATGGTATGTTTACCAATACCACCACCGGCTAATTTCAAACGTGCTGCTCCATCCTGGTCAAGAGGGGCACCTTGTCCGGCTATGGAAATTTGCGGTAAGGCAGCCTTACTGAAAGCTCCCACACCTGCAGTGATCTCTATTTCCTGGCCAGGCATCAGGTAGTTAGTGCTTTGTCCCACGATAGCTCCGAAGCTGTCGTACCGGACTGTTACTTTACCCACCTGCTCGTGGCAAAAAGCCACTACCCTGTTCTCAGATGTTTTAACGTCGTTTTGAAACTTGATCAGCATAGTAACTGCAGCAACTGTAGGTACCATGTGAAAGTAAGCCTGCTCCCAGGTTTTGTTTCCTTTATCCTGTGTAGGAGGCACATTCAGGTCAATTTGCAATGAGTTGTCAAACTCTTTGGCGATCAACGGATCGATGGCCAAAAGGTCTTTTTTATACTTAGCTAAACGATCATGCAGGTCCTTACCTTTCTTTTCTTCTACCATGATGCGGGTAGCAATATCAAGGTTGTCCTGTTTGAAAGAAGAATCTCCGTTCTTTACGGGATCAAATTCAGCAGCTTTCATGATCTCACCCTTCAGGCTCTCAATATACGTGTTCATGTCCTTTGTCAGGGCAACAGCAGCTTGAGCTTTTGGCAACCAGATCTCGGCTTTAGGCCTTGATTCAGGTTGAGACATTTTATCCTGGAGCGACCCTATGATCGTTTCAGTAGAGTGATTGATCGTATTATTAGTATTGGTTAAACTACGATTTACGGTTTTAAAGGCATTCAGGATCTCCGCTGACACGTTCAGGGCTAACAGGGCTGTTAGCACCAAATACATCAGGTTGATCATCTTTTGCCGTGGCTCTTTAGGTAGAGACATATAGGTTCAATTATTTAGTCGCTTAAAGAATGGTTTTTCGGTTGGTTTATATAACGTGTATACTGGTCGGATATTATCTTCCCTGCATAGCACTCAGCATATTGCCATAGATATTGTTCAGCCTACCTAAATTGTTACCTAATGTAGAAACCTGTTCCTGAACTTTTTTAGCATCATCGGCTGTTCCAATCATTACGTTGGAAGCTTCAGCCAATTTACCATAGAACTGGTTCAGGGCTTTCAGGTGATTGTTGCTCTCCTGTAATTCCAGTTCATAGATTGTATTCAAAGAAGACAGGTTCTTTGTTAACACCTGGATCTGGTCGTGGAAGATCCTTGCACCATCAGAAGCAGCATTGAAAGCGCCTACCGAATTAGCGGCATTTACATAAGCGTCTTTAACGCTGCCTAATGCCTGTGTCACTTCTCTTGTTTTTTGTGTATAATCACCAGTTGCTGCTACTACATCAGTGATATCATTCATATTGCTGATGGTAGTGTTCAGTTTTTTAAATCCTTCACCAAGACGGTTAAGGTTTGTTGGTGTAATATCTGCTGCCAGCATGGCCTTATCTAAAGATCCTAATACATCACCAGGAGCTGCGGCTGCCACTGCATGACCGGCATGTTCATCAACTGCAGGATAACGTAAATACAGGATACCATAAACAAGGAATACCAGGGCTTCCGTGGTTAAACCTATTTTCAACCAGATATCAGCATCTGGAGAGTGAAGGATCTTTCTTAATGCACCCCAGATTACTACTGCGGCTGCGATAGATACGAATACGTCTACGATTTTACTTACTTTAGGAGGAATAGCTGCTGCCATAAGACATTGTTTTTTAAAGAATGGTTGGTTATATTTTTTCGGTACAAATAGAAACAGGGTAAAGGAGGTCGCAAAAACCTCTCACACATTACTATATAATATTAATTATTTGCGACGACCACCAGACTGCGCAGGTAAATCGATTACCGTACGGAAGCCTATATAAGATTTTGTTGAGTCCTGGTATTCGTAGGTACGGGTACCGGTCTGCAGGTAGTAACCTACATCTTTCCAGCTACCACCACGAATTACCTTACGTTTCATTTTGGGAGGATCAGAATCCTTTGCATTCCAGCGAACGTCAGGGTTCATATCATGCTGGAAAGTGTAAGATCCTTCGTAATATATGGATGATGTCCACTCAGCGACATTACCGCTCATGCAATACAAACCAAAATCGTTTGGCCAGTAAGCATCGGCACGCACTGTATAGAATCCGCCATCTTCAGGATAGTTACCACGGCCAGGCTTGAAGTTAGCCAGCAGGCAACCCTTTTTATTTCTTAAATAATAGTTACCCCATGGGAACATAGATTGAGAACGGCCACCACGGGCAGCGTATTCCCACTGCGCTTCTGTAGGAAGCCTGAAATCTGATTCCTGTGCTCTTTTCTTTGATTCCAGCCAGGAGTTCAGGTATTGAGTTCTCCACTCACAGAATGCACTAGCTTGTTTCCAGTTTACACCTACCACAGGATAATTTCCAAATGCAGGGTGAGCGAAATAACGCTTGGTCATTGGCTCATTATAAGAATAAGAGAAGTCACGGATCCAAACCAGCGTATCTGGGTAGATCTTCTCATCTCTTTTGATCAGGAATGCAGAGCGGGGTTTGTTGGCATTTTCTCTTTTAGCTGCTTCTTTCAGGTCAAAAGTCTCTGAATGATAGATCAGCTTGGAGGCATCAATTTCCTTTTTGCCAAAAATTCGGTCTTCAGGAGCCAGGATCAGGTCAGCCATTTGCTCCATCACCTTTGGATCATTCCATTTTACCGTTTTCATTTTGTTCCAATCAACGTATTCATTGCCATCGCCATCAGCTTTTACATAGCCAAGCTTTTTGGCAGCAATGGAGTCTCTTACCCACCATACAAACTGGCGGTACTCATTGTTGGTGATTTCGGTGGCATCCATCCAAAAACCACTGATTGACACAGAGCGGTTACGGGCACTGAACGCATAAGCAGGATCTTCATCGCTGGGTCCCATATGAAAGGTTCCCTGCGGAATGTAAACCATTCCGGGAGGCTTAGGCAAAACGTACTTATTGCCAGGTGCAATTCCATGCAACTGACCGTCGTTCGGTAACATTCCGCCTTTGTCTTTTTTTCCGATGATTCCACAACTTGCAAATAGGATTGTAGCTGCAAGCGCAGTTAGAGTGTAGTAGTGGTTTTTCATTTTCATACTCAAGGGTATTGGGCAAATATAACGTTTTGAGATCAACGATAACACAAGGTTAAAATTTATTTTTCTCATTTCCAAGAGGCCTAAAAATTTTTAGGCGTACCAATAAAAACGGTGCTTTAATATGATTATTGTGGTAACAATTTAAATATTATTACACTATAGTAAATCAAGCAAACCGGCTACGGAATCTACAGGTTGGCGGCATGCGTAATTCCTGCATAAATAGATGCAAATACCCTCGGAATCCGGCTTTTCAGCCAATAAAGGATACTTTGGGTCAGGTTTTTCTGCCCCCATGACCAATTTAAAAGGGATGAAAAGCGATAGTATTTTTCCCAGGTACATTTGCGTGCCTTTTCCCAAAACAGCTATCTCGTTGGTGCCAAAAATAATTTCAAATAAATGTGAAAGCCATACTCCAAAAGAGGTCGGATACTTCAAAACTACCTCTCCAAGGGCTAAGGTCATCTCCTCCGATCTTGACCTCCAGTCACCCCTGTCATATATAATAGAAAGTTTATAAAGATTTTGAGCCATTACAGAATTACCCGAAGGGGTAGCACCATCGTATACCTCATTTTTGCGCACCAGCACATCCTGCTGTAGCTGGCTGGTGAAATAAAAAAATTTAGAGTTTTCATCTGAGAAATACCTTATCACCCATTCAGTTATATCCCGGGCAATGTCAAACCAATGAAAATTGGAAGTTACCTGCCCTAACTCCAGCAGGGCGGCAACGAGATTGGCATAATCATCCAGGAAAGCCGGTATCCTGGCAGTATTATCTTTCCAGGTATGGTAAAAGCCGCCGGTATCAGCCCTGAATGCCCGCAATAAGAACTCCATATTCTTTTCTGCAACGGAACAATAATGCAGGATCCCTGTGGCTGCAAAAGCCCTGGTATAGGCAATATTCATCAGGGCATTCCATCCAAGCAAAACTTTGTCATCCAGTAATGGACGCGGTCTTTTAGCCCGTTCCCTTAAAAGTTTGGATTTGCTACGCGCTATAACACTTTGAAGGTCATTGCTTTCGATCCCTTGCAGGCTGGCATATTCAGCTATTGGTACCTTTATCCAGGGAATCGATTTTCCCTCCCAGTTTCCACCCGGTTTGATATCATAAAACCCACAAAACAGCGCACTGTCTTCCTTTAATACCTCCTTCACTTCTTCATATGTCCAGGTATAAAATTTACCCTCCTCTCCTTCGCTGTCCGCATCCAGAGCACTGTAAAACCCACCCAGTCCATGCATCAACTCCCTTTCAACAAAACCCAGGGATTCCTCTATAATTTGTTTATAAAAAGGATTACCGGTCAGTTTGTAGGCATCTGCATAAGTGGTTACCAGCAAGGCATTGTCATACAACATTTTTTCAAAGTGAGGAACAAGCCACTCAGTATCAGTTGAATACCTGGCAAATCCACCCCCAACCTGGTCATAGATCCCGCCCATGGCCATTTTGTCTAAACTTAATAATGCCTGCTGTAAGGCAGGGTAATCGGTTGGCCCGTCATCATTATCCTTTTTCTTTTCTATTAACTGGTGATATTGTAAAAGAAAGGAGATAGTAAAAGTTTGTGGGAATTTAGGTGCCTTACCAAAACCACCCCATTCCCTGTCAGCCGTCCTTAGCACGTTTTGCAAAGCATCTTCAATACTATGCTTATTAAAATCAGTTTTTAGTTTGCCTTTTTCCGTTCCAAATAAATTGGAGCTCTTCAAATGTTCTGTAAGGTTATTGGCCTGGGTTTCCAATTCTTCCTTTTTTTCTTTAAAGGCTTCTGCCACGGATAATAAAACCTCGGTCCAGGATGCCCGGTTAAAAGCTCTTTGTGGCGGGAAATAGGTGCCTCCATAAAAAGGCTTTTTTTCTGGAGTCAGGAAGACGTTCAGTGGCCAGCCGCCACTGCCGCTTATAGCCTGAACAGCATCCATGTAAATATGGTCTACATCAGGTCTTTCCTCCCTGTCAACTTTAATGTTGATAAAATTTTCATTCATGATAGCGGCCACCTGTTCATTTTCAAAGCTTTCTCTTTCCATTACGTGGCACCAATGGCAGGCAGCGTATCCAATGCTTACCAATACAGGCTTGCCTTCTTCCTTTGCCTTTCGAAAAGCCTCTTCACCATAAGGATACCAGTCCACTGGATTATGGGCATGCTGTTGCAGGTATGGACTTGATTCATGAATGAGCCGGTTAGAATGAGCGTGCATGTAGCAAAGTTAGTTCTGAGGCACCGGGTAGCACCCTATCTATCAAATAATTTCTTATTGCATAGAACCACATGCCGGATTCTAAATAAACTGGTACCATTCTATTATTGATCTAATAGAATTTCAAGCTTTTCCTGTAAACTTCTTAATGTCGGGCTTAGGTTATTATGCAACGTCTATGAGCCGCCTATGTGCCGCCTTTGTAACGGCTTTGTAACGGCTCTTTAAAGAGGCGGCACAAACCTATTTCATGGGTGTAACCAATGCTTAACGATGGGATTGTTTAGTAAAATCGGGTAAAAGTAAAATTGGCAGAAATACAATCCTGAGCCTTAAACAGGTTCAAAGAATAATTTCTCAATTTTTATCTCATTACCTGGTGCACAGAAAAAATAAACAGCATGAAATAAAAAAGCACCCAAAGGGTGCTTTTAAATAATTTGGTATATAGCAATGAATCTAATTATTTTTTCTTCAGTTCGCTCAACAGGAACTTTTCAAGGGCAGCTACCATGGAAGGTGACTGGGGTTCCGGAGCCTTGATGCCCAATGTCAGGCCCGCTTCCTCAATGGCTTTTGAGGTATTATTTCCAAATGCGCCAATCACAGTTCCATTTTGCTTGAACTTGGGCACATTGTCAAATAAGCTTTTCACGCCGCTGGGGGTGAAAAAACAGATCACATCATACTCAATATTACTTAGGATCTCTTTTACGTCGGTGCTGGTAGTGCGGTACATAAAAGCCAGGGAGAAATCGCAGTTATTTGCTTTCAGCCAGCCTGTTATTTCGCTATCCTGTTGATTTTCAGAACATACATACAAGAACTTTTCGTTGCTTTTATGTTTGTTGATCACATCAAAAAGGCTCTTATTGGTACCGTCAGCTCCATAAAACACTTTACGCTTGCGGTATAATATGAATTTTTGAAGGTAGAGTGCTACAGCCTCCGTGATACAAAAGTATTTTGTATCCTGCGATACGCTGATCTTCATTTCCTCGCATACCCTGAAAAAGTGATCAATGGCATTGCGACTGGTGAATATAACAGCCGTATATGTTTGGATATCAATCTTTTGTTTACGGAAATCTTTAGCAGGAATTGCCTCCAGCCTGATGAAGGGATAAAAATCCAGGTCTACATCATACTTTCGGCCCAGTTCGAAATACGGTGATTTCTCGCTTTCGGGCCTCGGTTGAGTTATGAGTACTTTTTTTTTGCTTTTGACCGAGGTATCGGTCTTTCCCCCTTGTTTTACCATGGTGCGGTTCGGCTAACGTTATGCAAATTTAACATGTTTAACCCAATATTGTCAACAACAGTTTGTTAATCAGTAAAAGAGGAGCAATTTCAAATGCCGCCAGGTAAATAATAAAGTGTAAAAAGTTGATCCTGATCTGGCGGTGAATAGTAACATAAGACAAAAAATAGCGATATACCAACAGGCCAATGAGTGTGCCTACACCTAGGGTCAACGCCGCCCTGGTGATGGGTCCGTTGGTAAAAGCAAGCACTATAATAAACGGTAATAAGGCTATACCCAGGATCTTATTTGTAGTAAAAACTATAAAAATGTAACCATCAGAGGCTTCTGAAGCCTGTAAAATCCATCCTATGAATTTCATAATAATGAATTTGCCACCATAAATGGCAGCTAGGGCTGCAATGCAATACAGGAACAGGATCCAGAAATTATATTGCATGCCCAGGCCTACATCCTGCAGCACCAGCGCTACAAACATACCTACACTAAAAAGAAAAAATATATTAAGCAATAAAGAAGGTAATGGACTGGAAACCAGTTGTTCTTTTATTTGCCTTTGCCTTACACTTGTCCTGAAAAAGATCTTAAAAAGATCCTGGATATAGCGGTAAAAGCTGTTTTTAATAAGGGCAAAAAATATCAGCAGTCCTATTAATGTATAGAATATGGCTTCTTTTCCCTGCCATTGTTTAATGCTTATGGCATGGCGCGTGGGATTAGTAAACTTGAAGTAAGGATTACCAATAAATTTTGCGGAGTCTGTATCATAACCTGGCTGAACTGCCCATATTGTATCTCTCCGTGTATTGGGTAAAAAAACATCTGGAATGGTAGCGGTGTCCGGTTGCACGGGTATTGCTGCAACTACCTGTCTAGGCTTGCGGATCGTTTTCAGGGGCGTAGCAACTGTATCTGTTAACGGGATACTATCATTCACTTCCTGTGACAATACATTCAGCCCCGCCAGGATCATCCCAAACAAAAACAGGTATTTCAACATAAGCTGCAAAAATAATCTCCTTACAGGGCTGGTCTTTTTAATTTAAAGCCCCATTGAGTTGCGTTATAGACAATTGAATATTGGTATTCCTGCTGCAATGATTGAAAGGCTTTTTCCAGTTTAGCTTTTAAAAGAAACTGGCAAATCCAAGGTGTAGTTTTGATTGCCTTAAATTCCATTCAACATCATTACGCCGGCCAATTGCCCACGCAAGATTAATGATTCCTGCCTTGGTTTCAAAAGAAAGTCCTATCCCGGTGCTTAAATAAGTATGAGAACTATTAGCTTCCTGCAAATGCTTGCCGTAACCACCATCTACAAATCCAAAAAAAGCTGAATTTAATCCTATCAGGTAACGGTATTCTGCAGTACCAATAGCATATTGGGAAACAAATTGGCTTTCTTCGTCAAATCCTCTTAATAAATGGTAGCCTCCTATGCGAAACAGTTCATTGCGGTAATAACTGGGGCTTTGATACAGTCCGGCATTTACTCCAAGTTTAAAAGTGCTCTGTTGCCCCAGGGGGATATAATGGGCTGCAGACGTGGTTATCCTGAATTGATACACTTTAAGTTTTACGGTATCGTACAATTGATCAAATTTGAAACCGGGGTCTGAAGGATCTTTCAATTCAAGAATGGCAGCATTCTTTTTGATCTTCTTGGTGCCTGCAGTAGCAGTGAAACTGAATTCGTTCCCTTTTTTAGGATTAAACTTATAGTTGGTATTATTAAGTGTGTAGGAAACACCAAGGTTCAGCGAACTTACATCGGCCTCAGGGGGCAAAAGGCGCGTTTGCATAACCCGGGCAGTATTTACACCATTCAATATAGTTTGCCTTCTTTGCAGGAATACGGAACCAGTCTGGTTGTTGCTGATCTTGTAGGTGGTGCCCAGGTTCATATTAAGGTTAAGAAAAGTACTGTCCTTTTTATACATATCAAGGGAAAACGCTATTCCAAAGGGCGATTGAAATAAATAGGGCTGCTCATATATAAAGTTTAACCTGGGAGAACTTTTCTGAAGTTGCTGCCAAACCAGGCCAATAGTCTCTCCTGAGCCCAGGGCATTACGTAATAAGATGTTGGCGTCAACCGTAAGCAATAATTTTTTACTTCCTGAACTTTGGTTGGAATTTGGCAAAAATCCAATGAGCGCATTTACCTGGTTACTATTCTTCTCCTTCAGGTAAAGATTGAGCACAGAGCCTGTACCAAGTAAACTCAGGTCAGAAGGTTTTTCCTCCTGCAGGTAAGTCAGTTCTCTGAGTTTTGCAGCTATGCCATGCAGCAACTTTTTATTATAAAGGCTTCCGTTTGTAATGCCCAGGTAATGCTGCAGGTAGCTATTGTTGATCTTTACATTTCCAAACACCCTGATGCTATCAACCTTGTACTGTGGACCTTTATTGATCATTAATACAGCTTCCACCTCTTCTCCCCTGATGGCTATACTATCAAGGAATACTTTTCCGAATGGATGCCCATTTTCTTCCAGGTAATCAAGTATCTTTTTCTGACCCTCCTGTAAAGAACTGAAGTTGACAGGCCCCATAAAAGCCTTATCATTCCAGTGCACAGCTTCCAGTAAGGGAAGATTGGCAGGCGCAGTTGAAAGCCTTGCCCATTTATAGTGATCTCCCAGGAAAACTATGGCTTTACCAGAAACTGAATCTAATTGAAGGCTATCCACGGAGGCAGTTATATAGCCCTTTGACTGCAGTAAAGAAGGTAGATTATTGATATATAAAGAAGCCTCGAGCCTGGAAGGGAATGAAGATTGAAGACCCTCATCGTGCTGTAACCTTGAAGCGTCTACATCAACACCAATATATTGCATTTTATACACCTGTGCATAGGCGCATAATTGTGTTAAAAAGAAAAATACTGTAAGCAGGTGCTTTAGTTTTGCCATCATATAAAAGCGGGTAGCAGGCTGGTGATAGCTGATAGCAGTACATTTAGGTCATCTACCCACTATCACTTATTCATTACCAGCAAAGATTGAAAAGATAACGAATTTGTCAGGAATTTATTTGCATATACCCTTCTGTAAACAGGCTTGCTCGTACTGCAATTTCCATTTTACAACTTCTTTGCATTATAAGAATGACCTGCTAAAAGCCCTGGTTAAAGAAACAGAGCTTGAAAAAGAATACCTGGGAAAAGAGCCGGTAGAAACCATTTATTTTGGAGGAGGCACCCCTAGTTTACTTTCCAGTATAGAAATCGGATCCCTGCTGGAGGCTGTATATAGAAACTTTTCTATTGACCCGGGTGCTGAGATCACGCTGGAATCTAACCCGGATGATATTACCAAGGAGAAATTGCAAGGCTGGAAAAGTGCAGGCATCAACCGGCTGAGCATAGGTGTACAATCTTTTTTTGAAGAAGAACTAAAATGGATGAACCGGGCACATAACGCCAGGCAGGCACGCGAAGGGCTGGAATTGGCTACTACACTGTTTAATAATATAACCATGGACCTAATCTATGGATCTCCATTGCTGACAGATGAAATGTGGAAACATAATGTTGATACTGCAATTGATCTTGGTATATCACATCTATCGTGTTATGCACTAACAGTGGAAGAAAGGACCCCATTGCAAAAAATGATACAATTGCAACAACGAAAAGATGTTGACAATGACAAACAGGCAAGGCAGTTCTTATTGCTGATGCAATGGCTTAAAGAAAAAGGTTATGAACATTACGAGGTATCCAACTTTGCTAAACCTGGATACCGTAGCCGTCACAACTCCTCCTACTGGAAAGGCGCAAGCTATTTAGGAGTAGGGCCTTCCGCTCATTCCTACAATGGCAAAGAAAGAAAATGGAATATTGCTAACAATAATATCTATATCAAATCTATCAACGAAGGACAACCGAAAAGGGAAACAGAAGTATTAACAGAAGAAAATAAGATCAATGAGCATATAATGATCTCCCTTAGAACAATGGAAGGCCTGGACCTGGAAACAGTGAATAGAATTTGGGGCAACCTGCAAATGAAAAGGCTGGAAGCACAATTAGAAAGGTATATTCAGGCAGGGTTTGCCATAAAGGAGCATTCCCTTGTCAAACTTACCAATGAGGGCATGCTTCGTGCAGATGGTATAGCCGCAGACCTTTTTAATTAACCAGAACTTTATGGGTTTATTGTAACACTGGTTATTTCAGAAGGAGAAAGCAATTGTCAAACAAGCACTTCTTCGATCATTTTAAATCCTTCTTCAGGATGCATTCTTGCCCATAATATCTTATAAATGGTTTCAGCTATTGGGATCTCAGCACCTATCTTTTGATTGATATTGTAAATACATCTTGCGGCATAATAACCTTCTGCCACCATATTCATTTCCAGTTGTGCAGACTGCACAGTATATCCTTTGCCTATCATATTGCCAAATGTCCTGTTACGGCTGTAAAGTGAGTAACAGGTTACCAGCAAGTCGCCAAGGTATACCGAAGCCGCATAATTTATGTCTTTCCTTTGATTGGGTGCTTTGACCTTCTGGTGTTCGCCTACCACCATATGCAGGGCACCCATTTTGCGAAGAAAGCAAGCCATTTCATCAGCACTGTTGGCAATGTACACACTCAGGAAATTATCTCCATATTCAAGTCCATGTGCAATACCTGCCCCCAATGCATAAATGTTTTTTAATACCGCTGCATATTGCACACCCAAAATATCTGAATTGATAATTGTATTTATATAGCTGGTGTGAAATAAAGAAGCAATGGATGTGGTGGTAGCTTCATCTATACCTGAAAATGTAAGATAAGACAGCTTTTCTGCAGCCACTTCTTCTGCATGGCAAGGGCCCAGCACAGCAAAATAGTTTTCCAGGGGCACATCAAATTGCTTTAACAAATGCTCGTTTAGTAAAACATCTTCACCCGGAACCAATCCTTTTATAGCAGACAATATTTTTTTATTCTTAAAGGATGTTTTATCGATCTTTTGCAGCACCTCAAGTATGAAAGCAGAAGGAACGGCCATCACAATGAGATCGGAACTATTCACCACTTCACTAACATCTTCAGACATATTCAGCAATGCAGTATCAAAAGAGGCAGAACTTAAATAGTTAGGATTGTGCCTCCGGCGTTTGATATATTCTATAGATGCCTTGTTCCTGATCCACCAGTTAATTTTCTGTCCATTATCAGTTAATACTTTCACCAGGGCGGTGGCCCAGCTTCCATTACCTATAACACCAATATTGAAGGATGTAATCATGAAAAAGAATAATTAATTAGGCATGTAATGAACCTAATGATTGTTAGCAGGCAAAAATAGCGGCTACAATTATACCACTATGAAACCAGTAAGATATATAACAAATGAACTGTTCATCAGCATTGATGACTTATTACTTCTCAAATAATTTTTCCTGGGTTACAATTTTGACCTTATCACCTGTCTTTAAAGTTTTACTTATTGCATTATAAGGACCGGTCACTATTTGCTCACCCTCTTTCAAACCACTGGTTACTTCTATGTAATTGATATCCTGTATGCCGGTAGTTACCACTTTTTTCTGGATCTTATTATCAGCAGTTATAACAAATACCACCTCTTCCAGGTCATTGCCTGACACAGTGTTTTGAGCATCGTCATCATTATTACTCTTGTCAGCGTTTTTTTGTTGCTGCTTTTTCTTATCCTCTATATTGGTATCAGTGCCTTTTACCCTTGCAGCTACTGATGCAATTGGTACACTGATCACTCCGTCTTTTCTTTTGGTTTTAATATCTGCACTGGCATTCATACCAGGGCGGAAAGGAAATTTCTTTGGTTTGGAAGGATCTAAAAGATCCTGGTATCCGGCAGGGTCCAAACGAATATGAACCTCGTAATTGGTAACATCATTTGAACTGGTGAGGCTGGCAGTCTTGGTGCTTGCCGCGATCTGTGTGACCACACCACTGAACTTCCGCTTATTGTAGGCTTCCACTTCCACATCTGCAGAATCTCCAATACTTACTTTGACAATGTCGTTTTCGCCCACATCTACCCTTACTTCCATTGAACTCATATTGGCAACGCGCATCATTTCTGTACCCACGTTAAAGCTGTTACCAGCAACCCGTTCTCCTTTTTTTACACTAAGGGAAGAGATCACACCATTCATAGGAGCGGTAAGCGTGGTCCTGCTCAGGTTTTTATTAGCAGCTTCCAGGCTTGTCCTTGAGCTTTGGGTGCCTGCCTGCAGGCTCCTGATGTTTTGGAGTGCAGCATTGTATTGCGCCTGGGAAGAACGGTACTTTGTTTCGTATTGCTCAAATTCAGCCTTTGAGATCACCTTCTGATCATATAGGTCTTTATTCCTGTCATATGTTATCTTATCCTGGTTGAGTTGTGCTTTTAATGCCTGCAAAGAAGCCTGGCTGTTGGCAACGGTGGCTTGAGATTGGGCCACCCGTGCTGCTGCTTCATCGCGCTGCGAGGAATAGATATCCGCATAGATTCGTGCAAGTACCTGTCCTTTTTTAACGCTATCTCCTTCTTCCACATTCAGCTCTGTAATTTCTCCGGAGATATCAGGACTGATCTTAACTTCTACTTCGGGATAAATTTTACCACTTGCCGTGACCGTTTCAATTATCGTCCGCTTTTGCGCTTTTTCAGCCGTAACTTTTATACCCTCGTTAGAGTTTCCTTTTACCAGTTTCCCAACAACTAATAGAAGGATCAATATCCCTAACGCTATCAAAATCCATTTAACTGTTTTATTCATATTACCCCCATTCCTTAAAGGAAAATTTTGCGACCAGGGTTTGCACCGTGATCCTTTTATTTTTATTCAACCAGATTCTTCAAATCTTTTCCAACCTGGCAGCTACAACTTCATTCCCTCTCCCTTGTAAAACTCAAGCAACTTCATTCTAAACACGTACTCAAACTGCGCTGCTAAAGCATCCAGCCTGGATCTGAATAAGCTATTTTGGTTGGTGATCAGTTCTATTGTTTGCAGCAAGCCGGCCCCATATCTTTTCTGAGAAAAATCATAAGCTTTTTCAGCAGCTTCAACCCCTTTACGGGCCGACAGGTAGCGCTGTTGTGCACTTATGGCATTATTATACGCACCATAAATATCCTGCTGAAGGGTAAGGTTGTCCTGGTCCACCTGTAATTGTATGCCTTCGGCATCCAATCGCGCCCTGTCCCAAACAGTACGTAAACGCCTGTTATTAAATATGGGGATTGATAAGTTAAGCCCGACAGCCTGGCTCAGGTTAACATTGAAAACCTGTTTACCAAAAGTCGTATTCTTTGATACTACTGATACTCCCGGCCTGACAGCGTAGAACCTGGTTCCTGGTGCAGTTTCCACATAACCTAACGTATCAAGTTTACCTGAAGGAGTAACAATAAAGTTTTCCTGGTCAGGAAAAAGACTTGAATAACGGGAACCAATATTGGCAAAGGCTGAAATGGTAGGAAACATGGAAGCCCGCGCCACCTGGATATTTTTTAGGGCAGCCTGGTACCTGAATTGGTTTACACGCTGCTGCGGCAGATTCTTTAATGCTAACTGGTAAACCCGGGCAGGTTGAAGATCTGCCAAAGGCTCTAACGGGATGGATGTAACATTTGGTTTCTCAATATCAAAATCAACAGCCATATCCAGGTTCAATAACGCTTTTAACTGGATAAGGTTTTGATGGTAAGTAGAAACGTTTCCGATATAAGTAGCGCTATCAGTGGCTAATTGCGCTTCAAGTTCCACTGCGTTCAATTCGGGCAACGCCCCGGCCCTTACTTGCTTACGGATATTTTCCAATTGCGATTGTGTCTGGCCTATCTGAAGGCTGCTTACATCAATTTGTTCACTGGCAAGCAAAGCCTGTAAATAAGCAACCGCTACATTTAAGGCAATATCATTTCTTGCCTTGTCTGTAGCAGCATCGGCAGCCTGTTTGCTTAACTTATCTGCTTCAATGGTATACTTCTGGGAGAACCAATTGAATAAATTAACGCTTGACTGGAGTTGGAAGTTGCTAAAGAAAATACTCTTATTCTCGAAAGAGTTGGTAGCCGGGTTTATGGACCGTCCAAAGTTATATCCACCGTTTGATGAAAAACCAATGTTAGGAAGGCTTCCAGCCTGGCTAAGCTTCAATTGCAATGCAGAAACACGTGCCTGGATATCAGCCTGCTTTACAGAAATGTTATTCTGCATAGCATAGGTCACACAACGTTGCAGATCCCATTTATCCTGAGCCTTCACCGTATATGCTGCTATCAACAAAAAGAAAAAGCCTAGTAATGGTCGCTTCATAACTGTAAAAATAATGCAATTGATGAGAGTCTAAATACCATTCAATGCCTGATTTAAGTCATCTATCAGGTAAGTTGGCTCTTCAAGCCCTGTATATATCCTTATGTACTGGTGTTCAATATTATCTTTATCAAAGTCCCCCGGTAAAAGACCAGCACACTTTGGTATCACAAGAGACTCGTGACCTCCCCAACTTACAGCGATAAAAAAATGCCTGAGTGACTCACAAAAGCGGGTGATAGATTCCATCGTACCATTTTTGAGTGTAATGGTCATTAAACCGCAGGCTCCGTCCATCTGGGTTCTGGCGAGCTGGTATTGTGGGAAAGAAGCATCCAAGGGAAATAAGACCTTGTCAATCTTTGGATGTGTCTTCAAAAATTCCAATACCTTTTTGGTTGTTACGGTGATCCTTTCCAGCCTGGCGGGTAATGTTCTTAATCCCCGCAATAATAACCAGGCATTAAAGGGAGAAATACCACTGCCTACATTCAGGTATTCAGAATCAAATATCTTTTTAATCATTATGTGGGAGCCTGATAACACTCCGCCCAGTGTATCACTATGACCGCTAATATACTTCGTAGCTGTTTGCATGCTCAGGTCAATACCAAGGGCAATAGGCCTCTGATATATAGGTGTGCAATAACTATTGTCAATCATGGTGACGATGTTGTGCGCTTTTGCCAGCGCCACCACCTCTTTAAGATCCTGGATAGCAAATGTCCAGGAGTTTGGAGATTCCAGGTAAATTAAGGTGGTGTATGGCTTCAGAGCTGCTTCAAAATTTTTCGTATCCGTACCATCAACATAAGTTGTGGTAATTCCAAACCGGGGAAGGATTACATCGAACATTTTTTGCGCCCATGTATATGGACTTTTTACTGAAACAATATGGTCCCCGGCTTTTACATTAGCGAGCACTCCTGCGAATATGGCAGCAGCCCCGCTTCCAAATACCAGGCAATCTTCCGCCTGGTCCAATGCAGCCAGTTTCTTCCTGAGAATATCACCAGTTGGATTCAATCCCCTACTATATAAATATCCACCCATTTCATCTTCAAAAGCAGTACGCAATGCCGCAATGGATTTAAAGGCAAAATTGCTCGACTGCATGATAGGCGGTGCTATAGCATTGAAATAACTTTCACGGTCCTCGGCCAATTCATTTATAATATAGGAGATATCCTTAAGAGGAGACATATTTTCTTCTTTTAATTAGAGTTACGATAAAATAGATCAAAAGGAAGGCAGCAAATACGGCTAAACCTGTCCATGCCAATCCAGGCGTATTTATCCATATACTGATACCAACAAAAATGTAAGCAGCTATAAATATCAAAGGCATTAATGGATAAAGCTTCATCTTATAAATACCTGTACCATCCAGGTGCCTTGTTCTTTTCCTTATGATAAAAATAGTGGCCGCTGACGTAGCCATCCCGATTGAGTCAAGAAAAATGGTAAAACCAAGTATCTTGTCAAAGGTCTTGGCAAAGCATAGTACAATAATACCTATAGCAGCGAAAGCGGTCAGGCTTACTGTCAGCACATCCTTTTTTTCATCTTTTTTCCTGAAAGAAGCAGGCAGGATGCCATCTTCACTCATGGCATACATAACCCTGGGATTGCTTAATAGCAGTACATTAACATAGGCTAATACAGCTACAAATAATAACACCGACGAAACCATTCTTCCTGTTGGGCCGAACATTTTTTCAGCCACTATGGAGGCAATTCCCCTTGAAGTTTTCAGGTCTTCAAAGCCAATAGCATTATAATAAGCAAAACTTACCGCCAGGTACAGGGTAATAATAATGAGCAGGCCAATAAAGATCCCCTTAGGTATGGTTTTCCTTGGATGTTCAATTTCTTCGCCAAAATTGATGGTCTGCTGGTAACCGCCATAAGTAAAGGATACCGCTATGAGGGCTATGCCAAAAGACTTTACATAATCCATCCAGGAAAATTCCTTTACTGCAACTGATGCCTGGTGATTACTTGTAACAAAAAAAAGGGAAGAGATCAGTAATACCAGCATTCCTATTTTAATGATCATGAGGATGTTTTGTGCCAGGGCGCTCATACGCAATCCCAGGAGGTTAACCCCGTAGAAGATCAAAATAGGGATCATAGCAATAATGGATTTTACCAGCAATGCAGGTTCGGCGCTGAATAATACCTGGGAGATATATTCGCTGCCAATAAGCGATACGCCAGCCATAGAAGCTGCGTTGGAGATAAGGATGATACAATTGATGGCAAATGCGATGGAAGGATGGTAGCATTCTGCAAATACTTTGTAATACCCACCGGTAACAGGAAATCGCGAACCTATTTCAGCATACGTAAGCGCACCGCATAAGGCAATTAAACCACCTGCTATCCAGGCTATAAAAAATACACCAGGAGTAATGGATGCATTGGCAGCATCGGCAGACGTTCGGAAGATCCCCATTCCTATCACTAACCCAACAACGATCATGGTCAGGTCAAACAGTTTCAGCTTTGGTCTTTCTGTCATGCGCTGAAGATAATAAGAGTTTGTGTTACAGGAATTTGTTGAACGATAAACTTCTTAAATATTAGCCTGGTACAAGAAAGTTCTGTGGGAAAAGTTGAACACACCACGATAAATGTTTAATCGAAACTTTGGTTGGAAGCGGAAGCACGCTTTAATAATTCATCGAATTGTTGCGGGCTCAGGTCGTTATAAAAGAAATAAACAGGGTCCAGTTTTTGTCCATTCTTATGCACCTCATAATGACAATGTGGGCCGGTAGACTTTCCTGTAGACCCAACATAGCCGATCAAATCACCCCTTTCAACTCTTTGGCCTACCCTTGCTTTTACCCTTACCATATGCCCATATAAGGTTTCATAACCATAGCCGTGATTGATCACCACATGATTGCCATAGCCATTGCCTGTATTACCAGCAGTTTTAATAACTCCATTGGCGGTCGCATAGATGGGTGTGCCCTGGGCTGCCGTAAAATCAAGACCGGCATGCATTTTTACAGTTTTGTAAATAGGATCAATACGATATCCAAATCCAGAAGCGATACGGTTAAGGTCTTTATTACTTACAGGCTGAATTGCCGGTGTTGCAGCAAGTAGTTTTTCCTTATTGTTGATAAGGCCGGCAATTTCATTATAAGATGACTTCTGGGCAGCTATCCTGCTTTTCAGATTATTAAGAGTAAGACTAATAGAACGTACCAGTTCATTACCACTCATTCTTTCCACCCGGGCAATTTCATTCTGCTTCTCTAAAAAGGTGGCCCTGGCACTATCAGGTAAGGGGCTTGCCTCAAAAATACTGCGGTACACACTGTTATCTCTCTTTTCCAATTCAGCCATTTTCATCTGTATCTGTGCTACTGAATCATTAAGATCTTCGAAATCCTGCTTCAGTTGTGCATTTTGAATACGAAGGTATTTTTCGTTGGGAGAACCTACGAACTGGAATGCGAAATAGGAAATCAATGCGGCTGTAACAAATGCTGTAGCTATAAAGGCAATGAAACGGAGGAATTTTACCCTCAGCGGGGTCACCAGTTTTTCATACCGAAGCGTATGAGTATTATAGAAATATTTGATTTTTTTCATGGTGGCGATTGGATGTTGAAACGGCAATCGTCAAAACCTGAACTGCAACCATTGATTTTTGCTATCGATATAATGCCAGGCATAGTGAAAATTCAAATGGCCAATTGACGATTCACGATTGACGTATCATTACCTTTGCAATCCCCGCAAATCCAACGAGGGAAACAAATATACTGGCATATAAAGCAAAAATCAATCTTTTATTGTGAGCATAATGACTAGCGCAGCTATACGCAAAGCTTTTTTAGATTTTTTTAAAACTAAAGATCATCATATCGTTCCCTCCGCTCCTATTGTAGTGAAGAATGATCCAACCCTCATGTTTACTAATGCAGGCATGAACCAGTTCAAGGATTTTTTCCTTGGAAATAAAAAAGCTCCTTACCCACGAATTGCTGATACTCAAAAGTGTTTGAGGGTAAGTGGTAAACATAATGACCTTGAAGAAGTAGGTGTGGATACCTACCACCATACCATGTTTGAAATGCTGGGTAACTGGAGTTTTGGAGATTATTTCAAAAAAGAGGCAATTGAATGGAGCTGGGAATTGTTGACAAAAGTTTTAAATATCCCTATTGACCGTTTATATGTTACAGTGTTTGAAGGTGATACAAAAGAAGGTTTGCCTGTAGATGAAGAAGCAGCAACAGAATGGAAAAAATGGATCAGTACCGACCGGATACTGCTAGGTAACAAGAAAGATAATTTCTGGGAAATGGGAGACACAGGACCTTGTGGCCCCTGCACTGAAATACATGTGGATTCAAGGTCTGATGAAGAAAGAAAGCAGGTTGATGGAAAGACACTTGTTAATGCAGACCATCCACAGGTCATTGAAATATGGAACAATGTGTTTATTCAGTACAACCGTTTAAAGGACGGCACCCTTCAACAACTTCCAGCCAAACATGTGGACACAGGGATGGGATTTGAACGCCTTGTAAGAGTGATACAAGGAAAAAACTCGAACTATGACACTGATGTATTCTCTGGCACCATATCAAGGATCTGTAACATCACCCATACAGAATACAAAGGCACAGATACTAAGGCTGATATAACAGTACGCGTATTGTCAGATCATATACGTGCTATATCTTTTACCATTGCAGACGGGCAATTGCCTTCTAATACAGGAGCGGGTTATGTTATCAGAAGGATTTTAAGAAGGGCAGTACGCTACTATTACTCATACCTGGATTATAAACAACCGCTTTTATTTCAACTGGTACCTGTTATTTCAGAACAATTTGCTGAAGTGTTTCCGGAATTGAAACAACAGGAAGCATTTGTAACAAAGGTTATTAAGGAAGAAGAAGAAGCATTCCTAAGAACTCTTGAAAAAGGATTAAGAAGAATAGAAGATATTATCAGTGCATCAGGCAATCAAATTACAGGAAAAGATGCTTTTGAATTGTATGATACCTATGGTTTTCCATTAGACCTGACACGCCTGATCGTTGCAGAAAGGAACTTGTCGGTAGATGAATCGGCATTCAATGCAGAAATGCAAAAACAAAAAGAACGATCGCGTGCTGCCACAGCCATAGATACAGAAGACTGGATAGAGGTGAATGAAGGGAACAACTCCATCTTTGTGGGATACGATGCACTTGAAACTGAAGCCTTTGTGCTTAAATATCGAAAAGTAAAATCAAAGGGACGGGAAGCCTTCCAGATTGTACTGAATCAAACACCTTTCTATGCAGAAAGTGGCGGGCAGGTTGGTGATAGTGGCGAATTGCTGATCAATGGAGAAAGATTAAAAGTTATTGATACCAAAAAAGATAATGACCTGATTATACATTTTGCTGAAAAGGTACCTGCCGACCTTAGTGGTAAAGTAGTGGCCCGGGTGGATATCAATAAAAGAAAAAGTACCGCTGTACATCATAGTGCCACACACCTGCTTCATGCTGCCTTGCGCAAAGTAGTGGGCACGCACGTAGCTCAAAAAGGCTCCCTGGTGAATGCCGACTACCTGAGATTCGATTTTTCTCATTTTAGCAAGCTATCGAATGAAGAAATTGCCCAGGTGGAAAAGATAGTTAACCAGAAAATAAGAGAAAACATTCCTGTTCTTACCAGGTACATGCCCAAGGAAGAAGCCATGAAAACCGGGGCCATGGCATTATTTGGAGAAAAATATGGCGATGAGGTCCGCGTAGTAACCATGGATTCAGATTATTCTGTTGAATTATGCGGTGGGACACATGTTGGTGATACAGGTGAACTGGGATTCTTCAAGATCATTTCAGAAAGCGCAGTTGCCGCTGGTGTGCGTCGAATTGAAGCTATAAGTGGTGCTGCGGCCGAGCAATATGCCTATGAACAATTTGAACTGGTTCAAAACATCCGGGAACAATTGAAAAATCCAAAAGATATAGTAAAGGCTATCGTTGCGTTGAATGAGGAAAATAACAGTTTAAGAAAAGAGGCTGAAAAGTTGGAACAAGCCAGGATATCCGGGCTACGCGATAGCTTAATAGATAAGATGCAGTCCATTAATGGAACCAGCTTCATTGGAGAGATCGTGGATAATGTAAACATAGATTCTTTGAAAAAGCTTGCCTTTGAATTAAAATCAATAATGTCCAATCCCATTATAGTATTGGCTTCCGCTATTGATGGCAAGGCCGGGGTAGTACTACTATTTGATGAGGAACAAACAAAGGAAAAAAGCCTGGATGCCGGTGCCTTGATCAAACAAAAGATAGCACCTCTTATTAAAGGTGGCGGCGGAGGTCAGAAAACTTTGGCAACTGCCGGAGGCCAGGATGTTTCATCCCTTCATGAGGTAATTAAGACCGTTAAAGGCTTGCTTTAAGCCTTTTAACATTTTAACAATTGCGAAGTCTTTCGTAATTCAGAACTCTTCTCTATATTTGATCTACGAAATTTAACGTAGACAAAACAATACAGTTATGAAACAGATTTTTGTAAAACGATTGTTGATTGCGGGACTTGCTATTATTACCGTTCCCTCTGTTGTACTGGCTCAAAAAGAAAAGACCAAAGACACAAAGGATGAAAAAGAAATGCAAACTATTGTCATTACCAGGAATGGTAACCTTGATAAAAAAACTGTCATTGAAATAGACGGTGACAAGGTGAAAGTAAATGGGAAGGATGCTGATGATGATAAGGAAGTGCATGTGAATGTAAATACGATAAAAGGAATGGGAAACAAGAGGTTCAGAATGATGAACCGGGCACCGGGTGCTGGTACCTGGAATATGAACATGGATAATGATGGTATATCCCTTTTTAGCGAAGATGAAAACCGTGCTATGCTTGGGGTCAATACCTCCACTGATGATAAAGGTGCGGCTATTGAAGGAGTGACAGGTGAAAGTGCTGCTGAAAAAGCAGGCTTAAAAAAAGGAGATATTATTACCAAAATCGGTGATAAGAAAATTGAAGATGCTGAAGATGTTACAGAGGCCATACATGACCGCAAGCCTGGGGAAAAGGTTGACATAACCTACCTGCGTGATGGTAAAGAACACAAAGCCACTGCGGAACTAGGAAAATGGAAAGGCATACGCATGAACACTTTTACAATGCCACGAATTGCAATGCCTGAGACCCCAATGCCTCCTATGGAAGGATTTGGTGACAATGGTTTTGTTTTTGGCGGACGACCTAAACTCGGATTATCAATACAGGATACCGATGAAGGAAAGGGCGTAAAAGTGTTGGATGTTGATGAAGAAAGCAATGCAGCCAAAGCAGGCATAAAAGAAGGTGATATTATCCTGGGAATAGATGATAAAGAAGTGAAAGGCACGGAGGATGTTACCAGGACCATCAGGGATAATAGGGAAAAAACTTCTTTTGATTTTAAAATTGAACGGGGTGGAAAGACCCAGACAGTTACTGTAAAGATTCCCAAGAAACTTAAAACTGCAGAACTATAATCATAGCACTACATCAGTGAGGAATGTCTTTGATGTAAAAATCTTTTATTCTCATGTGCATAGGCCGGTCCCTGGTGGGGCCGGTTTTTTTGCTATAGGATGGGCTTGGGCAAATGAAGTATTTTTGTATGAATGTCTGAAACTCAGGATTATGAAATAGTTATTGGCCTGGAAGTGCATGCGCAACTGCTTACCAGGAGTAAGTTATTTTGCGGGGATAGTACTTTTTTTGGAAAGGATGCCAATTCCCAGGTGAGTGTAGTATCACTTGCTCATCCGGGCACATTACCAAAAATGAACAAGGAAGTTATTTCAATGGCCATTAAGCTGGGACTTGCCTGTAATTGTGAGATCGTGCAACATAATTATTTCGCCCGGAAAAATTATTTCTACCCGGACCTTCCAAAAGGTTACCAGATTTCTCAGCATACTACCCCCATTTGTAAAAAGGGCTACCTGGAGGTACAGGTTGGTAAGGAATCGAAAAAAATACGCCTGAACAGGATCCATATGGAAGAAGATGCCGGCAAGAGCCTGCATGATAAGGAAAGCAATTATACCAATATTGATTACAACAGGGCTGGCATGCCCTTATTGGAAATTGTTACAGAACCTGATCTGAGGAGTGCAGAAGAAGCTTTTGCATATGTAACAGCGCTAAGAAAACTGGTCCGGCATTTAGGAATATGTGATGGCAATATGGAACAGGGAAGCCTTCGATGTGATGTGAATGTTTCTGTTCGCAAAAAAGGTGATCCAAAGCTTGGAACCAAAGTGGAAGTTAAAAACCTTAATTCCATTCGCTTTATTAAAAAAGCCATTGAAAGTGAAAGCATGCGCCTTATAGGCATGCATCAAAGAGGTGAAGCCATCCTGCAACAAACAAGGGGTTTGAATGAATCAGATTTTACGACTTATGCTATCCGTACTAAAGAAGATGAAGACGATTACAGGTACTTTCCCGAACCCGACCTGCCACCATTTTTTATCACGGATGAAATGATAGAAGCCCTCCGTAAAGAGATGCCAAAGCCTGTTACAGCTATAAAAGAAGAATTAAAAACAGCTTATGGCCTGCAGGAATATGATGCATCACAACTGGCAAATGATAATGAATTACTCTCCTACTTTGAAAATATAATCAAGGAAATCAAAAATTATAAAGCCGCTGCCAACTGGACAATAGGCCCTGTTAAGAATTACTTAACTACAGAAGAATTGTCCATCGATGAATTTAAGGTGCCACCTGCTGCAGTGGCTACACTTATCCGGTTAATAGATGCTGGCAGCATCAACTTTGGTATTGCCTCGCAAAAGATATTTCCCGAATTGATACAACATCCGTCCTTAGATATTGTTTCCTATATCAAGGAAAATTCACTGGAATTAGAAACATCTGGTTCTCAGATTGATTTGTTAATTCAAACAGCATTGAACAAACATGCCCAAAAAATAACAGAATATAAAAAGGGTAAGAAGGGATTGCTTAGTTTATTTGTAGGTGAAGTAATGAAGTTGTCAGGTGGAAAGGTAGATCCGAAGATTGTTACAGAAAAGATCATAGAAAAATTAAATGCTTAATTAATGAATAAGGTGCTCATTTCGATAGTTTTTATAGGTTTGGTTTCATGCAGTAATAAAAAAGATGGCAATTCTTTTACAGTGGATGGAACGGTTAAGAACAGTACAGCAAAAATGATTTATTTACAGGAAAGTCCTGCAGGTTCTGCTCCTGTTATTATTGATTCTTCCCAATTGCAAAAAGACGGGTCCTTTAACCTATCAGGGTCTGGTAAAGAAGAATCAATTTATAGCTTAAGAGTGAATGAAAACCCCTATCCTTTTGCTGTTTTGATCAATGATTCTAAAAAGATTACTGTAAATGCAGACCTGATGAACCAGGAGGAGCCCTATACTGTCAAAGGCTCAAATGCAAGCCAGGGAATCATTGATTTTGATAGATCTACCATGCACCAGGCAAAGAATATTTATGACTTAAGCAGGGAGGTGGATTCACTTTTAAAGATGAAGGCACCAGATACTGTTGTGAATATCCCTTTCGGAAAATATGAAACTGCCACTGGTGATCTGAAAAATTTTACCCTTCAGTTCATTGATAAGGCCAGCAGCCCGGTACTGGCTTTATATGCACTTGGCAATTACCAGAGGCTTACTCAACAACTGGGATTAAAGCCATTAAATAATATGGAAGTCAGTGATGTAGTAACTAAATCTTCCGCTAAGTTCCCAAATAGCTCAGCACTTAATGAATTGAAAAAAAACCAGCGTTCACAACAAGCTCCTGATTTTACGCTACCTGACACCACTGGTACGCCTGTATCTCTTTCCTCTTTTAAAGGGAAATATGTGCTGGTAGATTTTTGGGCCAGCTGGTGTGCTCCCTGCAGGCAGGAAAATCCGAATGTGGTAAAAGCCTATAACCAGTTTAAAGACAAAAACTTTACAATACTTGGCGTTTCCCTGGATAAAAACAAAGCGGCCTGGTTACAGGCAATAAAAAACGATAGTCTCACATGGAATCATGTCAGCGATCTGAAATATTGGGAAAGTGAAGCAGCAGCTTTGTATGAGGTCAGGAGTATTCCTTACAATGTGCTTATAGATCCTACAGGGAAGATCATTGGTGAGGATCTGAGGGGTAATGATCTTGAAAATACATTAAGATCTGTACTAAAATAAACTTAGGTATAAAGGTTCTTTAGAAGATAAAGTATATAATAAATAAAGATCCCGCCTGATGGTACAGGCGGGATCTTTATTTAAATGACATTCTATTATTATCTCCTTAAAATGGAAGTGTGTGTATAAGTACTTCCATTACCAGCATATTTCACTTTTGCAACGATATTAAATGTATTATCGCAAGAAGAAAAAGTACCGGTAGCTGTAATTGTTGATACTGCTGAACCACTTCCAAAATAATTCTGTTGCGGGATCGTAACAGAAAAATTAGCCGGGTTGCTCCAGTCCAATGTAGCCGTTAAGCCTGGGGTAATTGCCCCATCTGTTACATCAAAAGGGCCCCATCCATTGTCTGAAGTTGCACCAAGGTTTTTGATGACAACTGTAGCTGAAGTTGGAGTAAGCGTTGTCCAGTTGGAAATGGTAGCCGTATAGTTAGGCTTTGAGCTAGCACCGCCATTATACGTGTCTGTTGAATTAGCATAATTTCCGATGAGATTAGCGCCATCTACATCACAATATTTACGCATAACAACTGTATACACATTATTGTAGGCACTGGCAGCAACATCTCCATTGGAAATAGTTACTTTAACTGTGTCTATCTTCGATGATGAAGGATAACCAGCATAGATTCCCTGGATAGCAAGAGAATCAAGAGCTTTTCCCGCTGGAATCACCAATGAAGTTGGGGCTGTATATTGAGTTCCCTGGGCAGCTCCGGTAGGTGATTCATAAGTAAATGTTACAGTCCTGTCTTTATCTGCAACCGCTGTAATGCCCACCGGTATTTTGAATGGTGTATTGGCACTGCTGACGTAATAGGTAGAAGTCAGCTTGGTTGAATTAAATTTTGCAAAGCTTGGCGGTATAACCTCTTTGTCAATTACAAGGTTATTCTTTTTGCATGCTCCCATTGTAAAAAGAACAATGGCAGCAAAGAAGAATTTAAAAATATTATTATTCATATAATGAAATACTTTATAGCTGTTTTATAATCCTATGGATTTTGGTCCGCAGGTGTCATGGAAAGGTTGTTATCCAATTCGCGCTGAGGTATTCTTAATAAGAATCTTGGATCAGCATCCGGCATGGTATAAACGCCTGGGTCGTAACTTGGAGCACCGTGGTTACCAGTACCTGTAGGCCTGTTTAAGCCTGTTTTCAAACGCTTGATATCAAATAATGAAAATCCTTCTCCCCATAATTCAATTCTTCGTTGCAACAGGATCTCATTTAATAGATCTGTGCCAACAAGACCTGCAGCACTATATGCTGGATTTCTTGCTTTAACCAAAGTTTCCAATACCATTTGCGCCTGTGCATCCTGACCCTGGCGAGCTAGTGCCTCTGCTTCGATCAAATACAACTCAGATGCTCTCATATACAGGTAATCTGCTTCCCACTTGTTGGTAGTAGAAGGTACCTGGAACTTTAACTGGTTATATGGAGGATTGGATGTAGATGTAGAAGCTGGAGTTCTAAATACAGTTTTCCTTACATCACCAACGGGGATTTGATCATATAAAGCTTTAGTGATTTTCTTCTGGCCACCTAAAGCAGCATAACCACCCGTACGGATATCCATATGCGAAAAGAAAGAAGCGTAAATGGTAGCCTGGTCTGCAGGAATGATAGATCCCCACATCCATTCTTTACTTTTTACTGAAGAAAAAGCTGATAAGGCTGCATATTCTGTAGCATCCATAAGTGTGTATCCCTGCCGGGCTTTGTTTGCATAGGTAGCAGCTGTAGCCCAATCTTCCATGATCAAGGCTGTGCGTGCTCTTAGACCCTGAACCACATGAATATCAACATTTGATTTTAAAGCCTGAGCTTTTCCTGTAAGCAATGTCTCTGCAAGTGTAAGGTCAGATATTATCTGATTATATACTTCCTGAACCTTAGCTCGCGGCTTACCTGATTGAAGCTCTGTTTCAGTGGATAATTCATTATAGATTGGAACACCTGGCTTAGACTCATTTCCTTTGTAAGTCTGTTGAAACCAGTTCACCAGGTTATAATAAGCATAAGCTCTTAAGCCTAAAGCCTGGCCTTTTACATCTTCTTTTTGCTCTTTAGTCGCATTAGCTACAGCATCAACATTCTTAATAATGTTATTTGCCTGCTTGATCATATCATAGTAAAAGAACCATGCAATATCTGAACGGCGACCTGAAGTCGCTACTCCTTGCTCAGAATAATTATAATCCCTATTGAACCAGCTATATCCTGCAGAATGGACAACCATATCATTGCCCATGAGATCAGCAGTGATATCTAAAGCCTTTTGACCAAAGTTATCATGTCCTGTGCTACCACCAGTTCCATATGCAAACTGCTCCTTATAAATACCTTGAAGCGCAGATGATATACCACTAAATGTTGTAAACAATGCCTCTTTTGTAACACCATTACTGGGAACGGTTTCGAGATAACTTTTTTTACACCCAACCACTGCCATCAACATCAACAATAGTGGTGAAATATATTTAATTGTACGTTTCATTATTATGTTTTTCTAATTATAAATTAACGTTCAGACCCACTGTCATGGTTCTGAATGGCGTATAGGTTGCATCAGCTGTTCCTGTAAATGCACGTTGAGGATCCATTCCCTTTTTTGCTGTAAATAAATAAGCATTATCTACATTGGTGAATACCTGGATACCGGCTATGTGCATACGTTTTGCAACTTCACTTGAAATGGTATAGCTAAGTGTAACATTTTTGATGTTCAAATAAGATCCATCCACTAACCATCTTGAAGATGCACCATCCTGTCCTGCAATACCATTTTGCAATCTTGGTACATTAGTAACATCACCTGGCTTTTGCCACCTGTTCAGGATGTCTGTTTGCCATGCAGTACCCGGAGAACCACGGTGCATGATGCTGGCATAGTTACCATCATAGAACTGGCCACCATAGGCAAAGGTTAATAAGAAGGAAAGATCGAAATTCTTATACCTGAAAGCGTTAGTTAGACCACCGGAAATATCAGGTAGTGCTGAACCAAAATAATAATAACTTGCCTGGCTGTAGGTATTGGTCAATACTCTTTCACCAGTAGGCTTATTATCAGATCCCATTACATCTTTATAGTATAATGCATCTCCGTTAGCAGCATCAACACCTGCAAATTCTGGCAACCAGAAATCATAGATACCATGTCCAATTGACATTTTCTTAGTACCATTTACGATGCCCTTTTCCTGCTGTGCAGGAGGTAATTTAGTGATCTTATTTTTAAAATGCGTCAAGTTCAGATCTATTCTCCAATCAAAGTTTTTGGCTCTAACTGCGTTATAACCCAACTGAAGTTCAACCCCAAAATTCTTCATTGTTCCAATGTTCTTGTAAACACTAGATCCTAAAGAGATTGGAAGAGGTACATCAAATAAAAGATTATCAGACTGCCTGTTGAAATATTCAAACGTTCCCTGTAGTTTGTTCTTTAAAATAGCAAAGTCGAGTCCAACGTTAAAAGTCTTATTAGTTTCCCAAAGAATGTCTGAATTTAAGCCTCTTGTTGGAGCAGTATAACTTCCTGTACCATTGGCATAGTAATAATCGCGGTAAGGGTAGAACAATCCAATGTTTTCATTTCCCTGCTCACCATAACTGGCTCTTAACTTCAGTTCGTTTACCCAGGTAATATCTTTTAGGAATGCTTCCTGTGAAACTCTCCAACTGGCACCCACAGAATAAAATTTACCCCATCTTACTGAATCACGGAACCTGGAAGAACCATCTGTACGGAAACTTCCTGACAATTGGTATTTCTGATCAAGATCGTAGTTTACGTTGGCAAAATAACTCTCTATCCTATGGTTATCTGTTTGCGAACTTGCAGGATATAAAGTAGTAGCTCCATTATCTAATTCTGTTTGACCAGGGAATTGGAATCCTGATTTAGAACCCTGTACATAACTGTACTGGTATTTATAATTTTCGTGTCCTACTAATGCCCTAACATTATGACGTCCGCTTAATAGCTTGTTCCATGTCAGCACCTCATTTCCAGTTAATGATATCTGGCGGTCATCAGTCTTTGTTGATCGGCCACCATTTGTTAAACCCGGAGATGGAGCAGCATCACCAAACTGGTTATTTTGATAAGAAGTAATATCGTTAGCAAAATAGTTTATACCCAATGTTGTTTTAAAAGAAAAGTCTTGCAGGAACTTGATCTCTGCATATGTATTGGCGTTACCATTGAATATATTAGTGGAACGGTCATCCAGGTTTAGAGAACCTAACAGGTTTGAGTTACCTGCGTAAGGCCGTGTACCCATTTGGGCCGGAGTACCCCAATCTAATGCATTCTGACCGTTAGTTGAATCAAACACGAAGGCACCTGTTGTCAGGTTATGCTGATAAACAGGATATATAGGTCCCATTTGTCTTGTAAAGTAAAACGGGTTGGTAGTGGATGTTCCACCACTAGGCACATCTTTTCTTTGTGCAACAGATCCGTCAATGTTCATTCCTGTAGTCAACCAATTGGTAGCTGCAGCATTTACATTAAGACGAAGATTGTAACGCTTGTAACCAGAAAACTTAACAATACCCTCTTCATTTAAATACCCGGCTGACAAATAGTAATCTGTTTTATCTCCGGCGCCTGAAACACTAACATTAGCATTTGTTCTTGCAGCTGTACGGAAAAGTGCATCCTCCCAGGACTCATTATATAAAAGTTGCGCATTTTGATTCAGCTTACCTGTAACCGGGTCAACCAACTGGTTGCCGGGTACATTATAGGCATTATAAACAAGCCCGCTTGATCCTGTCAAAACATTTGAGGCAGAAATCCCGGCAGCCGCAGGTGTTTGTCCCTGTGCTATGTAGGAATTTTTGTATGCTTCCCAGAACAACTCATAGTATTGTTGAGCGTTCACCCTGTCGTACTCAGGAATTCCCCGGCTCATATATCCCTTCCGGAATGTAGCAGTCACATTTGATCTGCCTTTTTTACCCTTCTTGGTAGTGATCATTACAACACCATTTGCAGCCCTTGAACCATATAAAGCTGCGGCAGCGGCATCTTTCAATATAGTAACCGATTCGATATCATCTGTAGCAATGGCACTGATAGAACCATCATAAGGAACACCGTTTAATACATACAGCGGAGCGCTTGTAGCATTCACAGAGCCCACACCGCGGATCATTATGCTGGCCCCGGTACCTGGAGCACCTCCACCATTAGTTACTACTATTCCTGGAACTAAACCTTCTAAAGCACGTGTAACAGAAGTAACCTGTTGCTTCTCAATTGATTTGGCGGTAATAGTGTTTTCAGAACCTGTAAAGGATTTTTTCCTAACAGTTCCATAAGGAACAGTTACCACCACTTCGCTCATTGCCTGCTCAACTGAGGATAAAGAAATTGTAACAGTGCTCTTACCATCGATAGAAATTTGCTGGTCCTGGTATCCAACTGAACTAACAACAAGGGTGTTGTTGTTGGCAGGAACAGCTAAACTAAAACTTCCATCAGTACTTGTTATAGTACCGAAAGATGTTCCTTTTACACTTACAGAAGCATTCGGTATACCTGCTCCCTGGGGATCAGTAACCTTCCCGGAAACAGTCCGGTTTTGTGCCAGGAGTTGGGTACTAGCCATAAGTACTCCCAGCATGATGAACAATAGTCTTCTCATGTTTGATTTTAAATTAAAAAATAATGATAGATGTGGCGCAGCCTTTTGGTGACCTCAAAACAACAACCTCCGGTAAATATGAGTGTATCTGAGAAAGTTTAGACCTGGAACCCATCCTATTTTGACGCACGAATTTAATTGTTAAGAGATTATAAATTATGTTTTATGAATAAAAATTAATATTTAAGTGCAAACCCCTATAAATTGTGGATCTTAATAGAATCATCCCTGTTCTATCCAACTTTTCCACTTAAACACATGGCATTAGTATTAATTTGAACCTAATATTTACATATTATTTTCAATTATCTTAAATGCTCTTGCGATTTATAACATGTTTAAATAATGGAGAATTTTACCGTCGTAAGGGTGAATGATATACTGGACGGCCAAAATGGGACTGACATAAATTCTCATAGGCATAGCAGTTGGTTTTAAAAAATGTTCTTACTCAATTTCAAAAGGCCAGATAAAAACAGCTCCTTCAAGACAAATAACGTCCTTTAAAAGTTGCACGAAATTAAAGTGAAGAATAAAATCATTTGCTGCATTACTCATATAATCGCCCAAACGATAAATTTTGCCGTCAAAGCCGTATAAATAACCGGATATGATTGTCCTTAATTATTCATCTTAGTTATGCGTTTCCTGTAAAACGTAAGCAATAATGCAGGTAATAATACAAGGTTGGCCAAAGTGGCTGTAACAAGAGTTAGTGAGGTTAGCCAGCCCAATGCCTTGGTGCCTCCAAATCCACTAAAACAAAAAACTACAAAGCCTGCAATTAAAACTATAGAGGTATATATAATACTTAGACCTGTGGAATGGATGGTATCTATGACTGTTTGTGCTGCATTAAAATTATTTGGTTTCAACTGCTGCTTATAGTTAACCAGGAATCGTATTGTAATATCAATCGCAATACCAAGCGCCACACTGAAGATCAATACTGTTGAAGGCTTTAAAGCTATTCCGGCCCATCCCATAATTCCGGCTGTTATGATCAAAGGGATCACATTTGGAATAAGAGAGCATATAAGTATGCGCCATGACCGGAAAAGGTATAACATACATAGGGCAATTAAAAGAAATGCCCAAATCACACTATCTGTCAAACCATTTATAATAAACCTTGTTCCCTCAAGAAAGGTTATGGAGGTCCCAGTAAACTGAACATCATATTTTGAAGAGTCAAACAATTGATCCGAACGTTTTTTAATGCTATCAAGTACAATAGGTAGTCTTGCACTTCCAATATCTTTCATGCTTACACTTATCCTAACCTGCTGCCGGTTGCTATCCATAAAACTGGTTACAAGTCGTGATAAAGAATTTCGGGAAGTATCACTGACGTTGGGAGAAAGATAAGGCTTCAAGGCAATAAGATCATTGTCACCTGGCATAGCATAACTTGAGCTATCCCCTTCAAAAAAAGCCTGTCTTGCAAACTTCAACCCTTCTGTAATGGTCAAAGGCTTTCCTATATAAGGCTTTGAAGCCAGGAATTGCACAAAAGAATCGATCTTACGAAGATTGTTTAAGTTTCGTGTTACCCCGTATTTTTTCCTTGTATCAACCAAAACTTCCAAAGGCATTACACCTTTAAAATTTTCCTCGAAAAATTTAAGATCAGTATACACCTTATCATTTTTCGGAAGATCATCTACAATGTAGCCTACACTTTTCAGTCGCAGTATGCCGCCAATTGCAAAAACAAGAATAAGTAAGGTAACAGCATAAATTGTTTTCCGATGGTTTAAAGACCACCTTTCAAGGTGATCAAGTGATTGCTGCAACCATTTATTTTCCAGGTAACGTGTATGTCTTTCTTTAGGAGGGGGAAGAAAATTCAGGGTCACCGGAATTAGCACCAGTGAAATAAAGAACAGGCTCATGATGCTGATGCCTGCCACCACTCCAAACTCTTTTAATATGGCACTTTCAGTCAATGCAAAAACTGCAAAGCCAATGGCGGCTGCTATATTGCAAAACAAGGTCACGATCCCCATTTTGCTTATCATTGAAATGATAGCCTCCTTCTTATTTTTCAATTCCTTATACGAGGTATGGTATTTATTGAGAAAGTAAACACAATTGGGAATACCGATGACAACTACCAATGGAGGAATGAGAGCAGTCAATATCGTGATCTTATAACCTGAGATATCCAGTATACCAATACTCCAAATTACCCCGATGATAACAACAGCCAGAGATATCATCATCGCACTTAAAGAGCGGAAAAACAGCAATAGTATCAAGGCCGATAATAAAATGGAAGCGATCAGGAAGAACCGCATTTCTTTTTGTATCCTGTCACTGATGATGGTTCTTATATACGGAAGGCCACTGTAATGAACTTTAGTTTGTGTTTGACTAGCAAATGCATCGCCCTTGCGAATGATATTATTTACAATGGCTGTTCTTTGGGCTGAATTGATTAAAGTCGTATTCAGCCTCACGCCCATTAACCAGGTTTTTGTATCCGCATTGTAAAGAAGCCCCTTATAAAACGGCAGGCTTAGAAAAACCGAAGCACTGCTGTCAATTTCGGCCTGGCTTAAAATTGTATCCCTGAAAACAGGCAATGCCTGGAGTTTCTCTTCACCCTCCTTTCTTACAAGATTAATGGATGAGGGAACGGATACTACATCATCCACACCCCTTACCAGTTTCAATTGCTTTTGCAGAGTATGATATTGATTAAAAAGATGGGAACGGAAAATTTCGGGCGAGCTGATACCTATCACCATAAGGTTTCCATCATCGCCAAACTTTTTACGGAATTCCTGGTACTCCTTGTACTTAGGATTATTGACGGGTATCGCCTTTGCAAATTCATAGCTCAGGCTGACCTTACTGGCCTTCCATCCAAAGTAAGAAGTGAGGGTCAGTAATAGTATCAAAAGAACTATTCCAAATCGCAGGATACCTTTACCAATAATATTCCACATGTACCAACTGTTTGTAGGGCAAAGAAAGGAAATATACGAAGAGTTTGAAAGCTTCATATAAGAACAACCGAATTCAATCCATGCCTAGCAGGGTCAATGCTATACATATGCCTTTGTATATTTTTCTCATATTACACTTAGCTTTGAAATGTGTACAGGTTACTCCTTATTTTATTATTCATTTCTGTTAACAGTATTGCGCAGCAATCTCTGCCTCCTATCGGAATGTGGAGAGAACATTTGCCTTTCCAGGGTACGATTGATGTGACTGTATCTTCAAATAAAGTATATGCTGCTACAGAATACAGTTTGGTTAGTGTTGATCTTCAAACTAATGAAGTTTCAAGGTTAAGCAAGGTTACTGGCCTCAGTGAAACAGGAGTGGCAGCGATTAAATTTGATGTTCTGTCAAACAAGTTATTTATAGCCTATTCAAACAGTAACCTGGATATCATTGACAATTCAGGAATACATAATTTACCTGAATTAAAAAGAAAGGTAGTTACGGGAGATAAAAACATTTATGATATCTATACAGATAACCAGTTTAGTTATCTCTCTACGGGCCTGGGTGTAATAGTAGTGGATGCTGAAAAGTATGAGATCAGGGATTTCTGGCTAATCGGGGAGAATGGTGGCCCGGTTAAAACCAATATGTTTACAAAGGCGGGTGGGAATTATTACGCAGCTACTGAAGAAGGGTTAAAAACGACACCTGCATCTACAAGCAACCCTGCCAACTCTTCCTCCTGGCTCAATCTATCAGGCAGTAATGGCCTTTCAGCTTCTGCAGCCAAAGCTGTATTCAATTATAACAACACCATCGTTGTTATTCAAAATGATACATTATTTATAAAAAATTCACAGGACTTCCAGCCTTTTTTTTCTAATGGCTGGCATGTTTTGTCTGCTAATGTTTCAGGAGATAAACTGCTTATATCCCAAAAGAATTCAACTGGGGAGGCGCAGGTAATAGTTTTAGATGCGAATGGTAATATTATAACAGAATTGAAACAGGAAAACGTAATAGCTATGCCTGGAAAGGTTTTGGCTATAAACAATGAATATTGGGTAGCCGATTTGTATGGAGGCCTGTCACGATGGACAAATGGTAGTGCAACCGAGGTCTATAAATTAAATTCTCCGGATAATATAGCCTTAGGCCAACTGGCTTTTGGCAACAACACTTTTTATGCAGCAGCGGGTGCGATAAATGATTCCTGGAACTATCAATACAATCCCAATGGTGTTTACCAATTGAATAATGGCTACTGGGACTCCTTCAACAAATATCATAACCCAGCTCTTGACACGGTTCTAGACATCATTTCCATTGCCCCTGATGTGCGAGACGGTACATTATGGGCCGGATCTTTTGGTGGGGGTTTGGTTCACCTGGGAGCTAAAAATGAAATTAAGATCTTTAAACAGGATAGTCCTCTTGAAACCATACCAGGTGACCCTGGAAGCTACAGGGTTTCCGGACTTGCATTTGATAAGGATCATAATTTATGGATAAGCAATTTTGGCGCAAACCATCCATTGCATGTTCTTAAAAATGATGGCTCCTGGCAATCTTATACCATACCAATAAACCTTAATCTAAATGCAGTTGGCAGGATCATAATTGATGATGCATCCCAAAAATGGATACAAGCACCTTTAGGAAATGGTTTATTACTTTTTAATGATAATGGCACCATAGACAATACCTCAGATGACAAATGGAAATTATATACTGTTGGAACAGGATCGGGGAATTTGCCCTCTAATAATGTCACTTCCCTGGCAAAAGATAAAAATGGTTTCATCTGGGTTGGCACCACTAATGGCATTGGAGTGATCCAATGCCCATTTGAAGCACTCACCTCCGGCTGCGAGGCCATTTGGCCTGTGATAAAGGAAGGTGGCTTTGCTAATTACCTGTTCAAAGGTGAGGAAGTCAAAAGTATTGCAGTTGATGGTGCAGACAGGAAATGGATAGCTACCAGTTCCGGAGCCTGGATGGTAAACAGCGAAGGCGATAAAGTTTTGCTACACTTTACTGAAGAAAACAGTCCCTTGCTTAGCAATAATGTCCTTGAAATTGCTGTTGACGGAAAAACCGGCGAAGTATATTTTGCAACTGATAATGGCATTTGCAGTTACAGGAGTGACGCTACAGACGCACTGGCTGACCAGGGAAACTTATTAGTTTTCCCAAACCCGGTACCTCCAGGCTATAACGGACCAATTGCCATAAAAGGTTTACCCGAAAACAGCATAGTCAAGATCACAGAATTAAATGGCAGGCTGGTATACCAGGTACGAAGTTTAGGAGGGCAGGCAATCTGGAACGGCAGGGATTATAAAGGAAGGAAAGTTGCCAGTGGCATTTATATTGTAATAGCATCAGATGACCAGCAACAGCAAAAGGCAGTAACAAAAATTGTATTTATCAGCAATGAATAGCCTGGTAATACAATTGGAATTGAATTTCTTTAATAGATCATGATTCAAACAACAAAGGGCATCATTCTTCGTAGTGTTAAATATGGTGAAACAAGCCTGGTGGTTACTATTTTCACAGAATTGTTTGGACTGCAATCCTACCTGGTAAATGGTGTACGTACAGCTTCAAAAAAAGGTTCTTCCAGGTCTGCCATGTTTCAACCTTCAGCCATCCTGGAACTGGTAGCTTATCATAATGAGTTTAAAAATCTGCAACGTTTAAAGGAATACAAATGGGACCAGCTATATAAGCATATATTTTCTGATGTATGGAAGAATGCAGTAGCTGTTTTTATGATCGAACTACTCACTAAAGCGCTGAAAGAGACCGAACCGAATCCTGACCTTTTTTATTTTACAGAAGATGCCTTACTTGCACTCGACAGGGCAACACCAACTGTAGCCGCCAATATGCCTTTATTTTTTGGCCTGCACCTGGCTGTATTTTTTGGTTTCCGCATCAGTGATGAATACTCTCCCACGCACCAATTCCTTGACCTGGAAGAAGGAAGGTTTGTTGAAACACAGCCCCAACATGCCAACTACCTGGAAGGAAAAGAAGCAGAAGTAATATCACAGCTTTTAAAGACCATGCAACCTGAAGACCTGGCGCAATTGCAATTAAACCATGAATTCCGCAGGAAATTACTACAATGGATAGAATTATTTTATGCTATTAACATACAGGATTTTGGCACCATGAAAACGCTTCCTGTATTAAGAGAATTAGCCAGGTAAACTGCAATTCACTTTTCATTCATATCAATCGTTCTATTGTAAGGTCATTCTCATTGATTAATATAATCCCAGGACTTTTGCCCTGCTCAAAGCTTCCCAACTCCTCATCCATTGTTAATGCCCTGGCCCCATTAAGGGTTGCCCATCTTAACAACTCTTCTAAAGGAATAGCTGGAAAATGTTTTCTGATGCTACGTATCTCACTCATTATATCAAGAGACCAATTGCTTGCCAGGCTATCAGTGCCCAGCACCAGGTTACAATTATGCTTCCGGAACAATTCTACAGGCGGTAATGCATTTTCTATGTACAGGTTGGCATTGACACATATGCAAAAATAAGTGCAGGAAACCTGCTGGCTATTGTCAACGTTTTCACTTCCATGCCTATTTGTATTTTTAATAAACTTCACATCCTCTTCTCCGGTAAAAGTATTGTGTACAAGTAAAATATTCTGAGCTTCCTCTAGCTTATTATAATAGCTCTTTAAACTGGTTTTATTAGTCGGTCTATGATGAGCATTATCAATATTCATTAACCGGTACATCCTGGTAAAATCACCTCCTCCCGAAAGGAAGAATTCGTCTTCGAAATCTGTTTCCTGGTTATGAATGCTAATCACCTTGTCCTTAAAAAACGGCTGTATAGCTTGCCAAAGATTTTCAGATACCGAATATGGCGCATGCGGCACTATGGAGCTCTTATTTTTTATTCCTGAAGATTGAAACTGGCTGTAAACAGACCTGGCCCTGTCAAAACGCATCCCGGATACAGACGGTGTCCATCCGCTGGCTTCAATAAAATTATAATATCTCAGGCGACCCTTTTGTTTCTGAGCAAGAGTATGTGTATTGTTACAGATGTCACCAACAGCTACAATACCGTTTTTAAACATTTCCTCTTCTGCGGCATTAATAGAATTTATTATCTCTTCCTCACTATGAAACCGTTCGGTAACCACTTTAAAAACAAAGTCAACCAAACCTGTCTTTTCAGGGATCAATCCCCGCATGTGGCTGAGCTCAAGATGACAATGGCAATTAATAAGTCCGGGAGATAATATACCCTCCCTTGTTTCGATATCATCTCCTGCCTGCTCCAGGGGTACTATATCTTTAACCTTTCCCTTCTCATCAATCACTAATATTTTATCATTTTGGAAACCATATCCATCAAAGAGTTTATCAGCTTTTATTTTCCTATAGTTCATCAGGGTTCTAAAATACACTGTTCTTAACGTTCTTATTCAAACCCTGAGACGTAATTTTGCCACCCAATTTTTACCATGCTTGATAAACTGGAAGCTATAAAAGCAAGATTTGATGATTTAGGCGTTGCCCTGACCAATCCTGAGATTATTGGAGACAATAAAAAGTTTGGACAGTTATCCAAAGAATACCGCAGTCTTGAAAAAATAGTAACAGCTTACAACAATTACAGGAAGGTATTGGATGATATAGAGTTTTACAGGGAAGCCCTGAATGGTTCCGATGAAGAAATGAGGGAATTAGCCAAGATGGAACTGCCGTCTTCAGAAGAGCAAAAAGAAAGCATGGAAAACAGCATCCGCCAGATGCTCATACCAAAAGATCCCCAGGATGATAAGAATTGTATTTTGGAGATCAGGGCTGGTACAGGGGGTGACGAAGCAAGTCTCTTTGCAGGTGACCTTGTAAGAATGTATATGCGCTATTGTGAGCGCAGAGGATGGAAAACAGCCCTGTTGTCTGAAAATGAAGGTACTGTAGGTGGATACAAGGAAGTTCAGATTGAGGTTGTAGGTGAAGAAGTTTATGGTACGCTAAAGTTTGAAAGTGGTGTTCACCGTGTGCAGCGTGTACCAGACACTGAGGCAAGCGGCCGGGTACATACCAGTGCAGCTACTGTGGCTGTAATGCCCGAGGCAGAAGAAGTTGATTTTGAATTAAAGGAAAGCGATCTGAAAATGGAAACCGCCCGAAGCGGTGGTGCCGGAGGTCAGAATGTAAATAAGGTAGAAACCAAGGTTTTATTGACCCATATACCAACCGGAACAGTGGTGGTTTGTCAAACTGAAAGAACCCAGCTTGGCAATAGGGAAAAAGCCACGCAAATGATGCGTACAAAGTTATACGAGGAACAGGTTCGCAAGCAGGAAGAAGAAATATCCAGGCACCGCAAAAGCCTGGTAAGTTCTGGTGACCGGTCTGCAAAAATCAGGACCTATAATTTTCCTCAGGGCAGGGTTACAGATCACCGCATAGGACTCACATTATATAATTTACAGGAAGTTCTTGATGGCGGCATCCAGGAATTAATTGATGCCCTGCAGTTTGCTGAGAATGCAGAAAAAATGGTCAAACAGGCCTAATTCCAACCCTCCTTGTAGATTTTTTTTCCCTTTGAAAAGGTTCATGTCACCTCTTTAATAAGGGGTTTACTCTTAGGTATTTCTCAGTAATAAGTAGGTATTTTAAATTATTTCAGGAAGTAATTCAGATATAGGTGTCTGATTAATAGATTGGCACCATTTTTTCATTTTACTTAGTACCAATAGTTCTTTAATTGTTTTAAATACCCTTAACAATTACTAAGAAACAATTGGCAACATATTTGCGTTTAACTATTTAGTTCTTCTCACATAAAGCAGTCAATTTTCTCATAAGCAGTTAGTTTTGGTTGCGACCCCTGTTTCTACAGGGGTTTATTTTTTTGTATTCACCCTTAACCATACTATCAAACCAACAATACTTCCTATTGCATCTGCTAAAACATCAAACAGATCAAACGACCGGTTTGGTATCCATGTTTTTTGTACAAATTCCACCAATAGTCCATAAGCTATAGCTATGATGATCATCATCCATGCATTGCCAGGCAACCCCAGTTGAAACGAAGAACACCATAGGAAGATAAGAACTGAAAATAAGCCAATATGTACCCACTTATCCAATTGAACATCAGCAAACCAGCTTTGCTCAGGAAGCGCCGAGCCTGGTATTACAAAGAGTATACACATCAAAAATAACCAGCCTATTGCTAACCCCTTTGATTTCAACCAATTTGCTTGCAGCATTTTTTTCATGTAATCTATGGAATAGAAGTTTAAAAATATATAGAACCGGTAGTGACATATCAGGCAGTTCTGAATTATAATATAGCAGCTGCCTATAGTTTACTAAGTACTACAGGAGTGGTGGTAGGCGTTGAACTTCCACCTTTAGGTTCCAGCGTAATGGCAAATGCTTCTGCCTGCTGAACATTCTTCATTCTGTAAAGGAGTTTATCTTGCCTGGCCTCTATCATGCCAAGGTCAATAGGCTTATTATCTAATAAAGCCCATAACTGGTATTGTTTATCCGAGGCTGGCTTGGGAAGATTATTGACCATCAGGTATACATCTTTACTGGTAGTATCCCAATAAATGGTAGCATATACCATTGGATTCGAAGCATTATTCATAGAAGCCATTTTCACATCAGGCTTTTGCATGATGGCAGCTTCCTGTTTCATAGCATTAAGCTCACTTTCAGTTCTACTTAGCTGCTGAAGCAGGGCCACACGCTCCTTTTCTAACCGTTTGGCATTACGCGAAGTATTTACCGCCCAGAAGGCTGTACCAACTAAAAGAATGAAAGAAGCGGCAACCAACCATTTCCATATAAAATTGCTACCGGGCTTGGTTTCCATGCTGACTTCCCTGGCCATTTCTGTATCTTCTACAGGAGAAAATATCTTTTGGACAATGTTTTGTTTGATATGTCCGGAAACGGTTACAGTGGAACTGGTAAGTTCCTGCTCCAGGGCCAATTCAAATTCATTTCTTGCAGCAGCTATTTCAGGATACTGTGCACTAAGCTTTTCAAATTCCTGGCTCTCCTGCTGGGTAGCAAGTCCTAGAACATAGCTTTCAATAATGCCACTTGATATGTATTCCTTTATATTCACTTTAAGATAGTAATGATCTTAATTGTGTTAATGCTGATCTGATTCTTGTTTTAACTGTCCCTAATGGTATATCCAGTGCTTTAGCAATTTGTTCATGCGTAAAACCCTGGAAATAAGACAGGTCTATTAATTGTCTCTGCTCATCTTTTAGTTTCAAAATTATTTTCTTTAAGCCAAAATCATCAAGCCTGGGAGAAACACTGAGGGGTAGTGAATCATTATTAGGTATAGCTACCTGTCTTTGTGTTTGCTTGTTGCCCTTCGATCGAATTTTATCAATAGCTGCATTACGTGCAATATTCAACATCCAGGTAAACAGCCTGCCCTTAGTTTCATCATAAGAGTCAATATGGCGCCATATATTAATAAATGCCTCCTGCAACACATCATTACCAAGCTCTGTGTTTTCCACAATCTGGCAAATAACGCCATATAAAGTCCCTGAATAATGGTCATACAAATAACTAAAGGCTTGTTCATCCTTATGACGCAAAGAAGCAATAAGCTCCTGCTCCCCATATGTCATTTTGGTGCCCAAAAACTAGTTATATGGAATAATTAAATCTGGATTATATACGAAAATGTTTTGTGGTTGGATTTACTTATCCAACAACTCCCTGGTATGCAGCAGCATCCATAAGATTATTTACATCTGCAGTGTTATTCACTTTCATCTTTACCATCCAGCCTTCACCATATGGATCGGTATTTACTAAATCCGGATTAGAATTTAGCTTAGGGTTGATCTCCGTAATGCTGCCATCAACAGGTAAATACAGGTCAGAAACAGTTTTCACAGCTTCAACCGTACCGAAAACATCACCACTTTTCAGTTCCTGGCCTAGAGTTTCTATTTCCACATAAACAATATCACCTAATTCATGTTGTGCAAAATCTGTAATGCCGATAGTTGCCACATCACCCTCAAGGCGAATCCATTCATGTTCCTTTGTATAGCGTAAGCTTTCTGGGAAATTCATACCTATGATTTAAATTAATCCTGCAATATTAAACCTAAGATCAAAAGAATTAAAATAATTATAAACAATGCCTTATTTCTTACGTTTCACTAACCTTGCCTTAAGGATCCTGATATCCTGCAAAGGCCGGTCTTTATCGACTCCCTTACTTGTAACAGTATTTGCTATGTTATCTACCACATCCAAACCTTTGATCACTTCTCCAAATACTGTATAATTCTGGTCCAGCTGAGGCGTACCACCAATAGTTTTATAAACCTCTCTATGTTCAACAGGAAGTTTATATCCTTTTAGCCGTACAACTTCTACGGAGTCTAATTCCCTGTCTGTAAACTTTCGTCCCTGCACAATATAAAACTGGCTGGCACTACTTTGTTTTTCAGGGTTTACATCATCCCCGTTTCTTGCAGCTGCCAGTACACCTTTTTTATGAAAAAGGGAGGGTCGGAATTCCGCAGGCACCATGTATCCAGGTCCGCCATTACCTAACGGCTGTCCGGCCATGGTAGTTTTACTATTTGGATCACCAGACTGGATCATGAAATTTTTTATAACCCTGTGAAACAATACACTGTCATAATAATGAGCTTTTACCAGTTTTAAAAAATTATCCCTGTGTAATGGCGTTGAATCATAAAGACGAAGTACAATATTTCCTGCGGTGGTATACAATTCCACATCTCTTTTACGATCTTTTCGTTTAAGCTTTACATCAGGTTGGGCAGCAACGATAACTACAAACAAAGAAAGGAAAGCAAAAACAAGTCCCGTTTTTTTGATCATAAACCCCCATTATTTTGAAAATACAATAAGATATGATCCTTTAAAAAATTCTCCTGCTCATGGGGCAGCATCTCCGGCATTGGTTTCAATTGATTAAAATGTGGCCAACCCTCCTCGTCTACTTTAGAAAGTTCATAAAAACCGCTTGGGCTAAGTACCGTACATATAGCAATATGCATCAGGTCCTGCTTTTGTTCCTTCGAAAATTTCTTTTTGATATCTCCCAATTCCTGTATCCCTATTAAAAATAATATGCTTTCTACATCAGGCTTTTTCTCAAACCGTTCCATAAGCTTTTCTTCCAGCTTCCACCACCTGGCCTGCAGATCATCATTTATATTCATAGCTGCAAATATCGTAAAGTGGTGGAATGTGAAGTACAGGGAACTTATATAACCTTATTAAGTGGCTTTGAATACCTAATAAAAGCGCAATTACATTGTAGTAAACATACAAATAGCAATTCACCGCCGGTGTTACTTATTTTTGCCGCAAATAACACCTGGTATGCTGCAACTGGCAACATTAAGAAACAATACGGAACTGGTAAAGGAGCGATTAGCTGTAAAGAATTTCAAAGAAATCAACCTGGTAGATGACATCATTGCTTTGGATGATGAGCGCAGGAAGTTAACCTTTGGATATGATGAAACAAAAGCAAAGATCAATGCTGCTTCGAAGGAAATTGGCCAATTTATGAGCATGGGCCAAAAAGAAGAAGCAGCTTCCAGGAAGAAAGATGTGGAGTCCTATAAAAATGCACTGAATCCAATACAGGAAAACCTGGAGGCTGTGGAAAAACAGTTGAATGACCTGTTGATCCGGCTTCCCAACCTTCCTTCAGATTTGGTACCAAAAGGAAAAACTCCCGAGGATAATGAAATTGTCAGGACTGGCGGCACAAAACCTGAGCTATATAAGGGTGCGGTACCACATTGGGACCTGGCAAAAAAATATGATCTCATAGATTTCGAATTAGGCAATAAGGTTACAGGAAGCGGTTTTCCATTTTATAAAGGAAAGGGAGCAAAGTTGCAGAGGGCATTGATTCAATATTTCCTTGAATTCAATACACAAGCGGGCTATACGGAATATATGCCGCCATTAATGGTAAATGAAGCTTCGGCATATGGCACTGGCCAGCTTCCTGACAAGGAAGGCCAGATGTATCATGTTACGGTAGACAACCTGTACCTCATACCCACTGCGGAAGTTCCGGTTACCAACATCTATAGGGATGTAATACTTAAAGAAGCAGACCTCCCGGTAAAGTTAACAGCTTATACACCTTGCTTTAGAAGAGAGGCAGGCAGCTATGGCAAAGATGTGCGTGGTTTAAACCGCCTGCACCAGTTTGATAAAGTGGAAGTGGTACAACTGGTACACCCCGATAAAAGCTATGAAACACTGGAAGAAATGGTGGCCCACGTGGAAAAGCTTATTCAAACCCTGGGATTGCATTATCGCATTTTACGGTTATGCGGTGGCGATATGAGCTTTACTTCTGCTCTCACTTATGATTTTGAAGTGTACAGTGCAGCCCAGGAAAAATGGCTGGAAGTAAGTTCAGTGTCTAATTTTGAAGCCTACCAGACAAACAGGATGAAAATAAGATATAAAGATGCAAATGGCAAAAGCCAGTTAGTGCATTCTTTAAATGGCAGTTCTCTTGCTCTTCCAAGGATATTAGCTGCCCTGCTGGAAAATAACCAGGATGAAAATGGAATTAAATTACCAGTTGCACTACAAGGCTATTTTGGAGGTGAAATGATTTAACATCTGTTAACGTTACCGTTTTTGTATTTTCATCCACAGCCCTTAGTTTTAAGTTACAAACGAAAATCATGAAGAAAGCTATTACCATTGTCACCTTTTCCTTACTTGTATTTGCCTGTAGCAGGAAGACTGTGTCTACTTCCAGTACCGTACCGGCAACTGCAACTTCTTCAACTACTGAAGCTTCACCAGAATCTGCCGGCCTGAATGCTCATGCCTTATTGGTAGAACAAGGTAAAGGCATTTTTACTACCAAATGTTCTAAATGTCATGCAACAAAGGATGTAACCGCCTATACAACAACCAGGTGGGATGGTATTTTACAAAAGATGATCCCTAAAGCAAAGTTGAATGAAGTAGAAGCAAAACAGGTGACTGCCTATGTGATGGAATACGCCAGCAAGTAATACTTATCAATTTAATTTTTTATAAAGTGAGCCCTCAATTTTTAATAATTAGGGCTTCTTTATATATTGACAACTGGATTTACTACAGGAATTCAATGGGAGACCTCCCGGGGAATCTTGCAGCATCTATATAGTAGCAAGGCGGAAGTTAGAAAGTACGCCTTAGGAAACCTGCACAGATTACTGCTAATAATTGATCAGGATGTCAATGGTGCATGCTCCGTCATTATTTCGCTGGATAATTTACCCTGGAGAGTTTTAATGCGACGGTTCATTATATAAAACCATGCTGGCGGAAATAATGCAAGTATCATCATGCCTGGGTAGCCTGTTGGCATTTGCGGTGAACCCTGGTGGTGGCGAAGTACCTGGTATTTTCTTGAAGCCAGGTAATGATGATCGCTATGCCTGCTTAACTCAAATAACATAACCCGGCCTATAACATGGTTGCTATTCCAGCTATGTTCTGGCATGGCCCTTTCATACATGCCATCCCCTATTGATTTTCTCTCAAGGCCATAGTGCTCTATATAATTTACGGTTTCCAATAAAAGTATTCCATTAAGAGCTGCCACAATGAATAAGATGGCCGACAACCATCCAAACAAAATAAGTATAAGGCCAACAAAGCCCAATTGGATCAATTGGTACAACAACATTTCATTGTGCAGGGAAAATATCGAATACCCTTTTTTCCTGGTATCCCTGTTTGCTATTTCCCAGGCACTGGCATAACTATAAAATATTGTTCTGAAAAAAAAGGCATAGACCATTTCACCAAACCTTGCCGAACTTGGATCTGCAGGCGTTGCCACTCTTTTATGATGCCCCTTGTTGTGCTCAATAAAAAAATGCATATACAAGGAAGATAGTAACAACAACCTTGCAAGGGTTTGCTCAAATGGATTGACGCGGTGACCTAATTCATGTCCTACATTAATACCAAATGTTCCGCATAAAAGACCCATCACTAATACCTTACCAACTATATCTATCGTAGGTTGCTGGAAACTTTGAACCGAAAACAGGAAACAGGCCAACGCTATGTATTGCAGTGGCACTATTGCATATAATAAGAGATCGTATACCTTATCCTTCTTTACCAGGTCTTCCTCAGCCTGGGTAAGGTTTGTATTATCAGGATTAAGGAATAATTCAAGTAGGGGAATGAAAGCCCATGTATACAATAAAGGAAGCCAGATGATCCAACCATGCGAAAAGAAAGAAACCAATGCACCTGCATAGATCAGCAATGGAGAAGCATATTTATAACTTCTAAAACTCATGGCAACCAAATTTAAAAAATATGCATGGCTTATTTTTATATTTTCAGTTTTAAACTTACATGTAATTTATTAGTCACATTTCAAATAAGATTATGGCTTCCACCCAGCTAAAGAATCAACACCTGATGTGGCGTGCAGGTTTCGGACCCGCAGCCAACCAGGTAGAACAATTAAAATCTGTCACACCCACCCAGCTTTATAAAGCATTGCAACTGGCTTCTTCCAAAAAACCTGCCTATATAGATGTTGCCAATGATTACCTCAAAGGATTATTTATGGGCGCCGGAGAAATAGGCCGGCAGGAAAGAAAAAAGGACCTTGATACCACTGATCGAAAAAAGATCAGGGAGCAAAATCGTGATGACCTGAAAAGCCTAAACCTATACTGGTTGAACGAAATGGTACAATCAGAGGCGCAGTTAAGAGAAAAGATGGCCTTCTTCTGGCATGGCCATTTTGCTTCCCGCAATATCAATATCTTTTTCCAACAACAACTTCTTGATATTATCAGGCAAAATGCCCTGGGCAATTTCCGCACACTATTGCTCGAGGTTTCTAAGTCTGGTGCTATGCTCAACTTTTTAAATGCCCAGCAAAACAAAAAAGACCACCCTAATGAAAATTTTGCAAGGGAAGTAATGGAGCTTTTTACCATGGGCAGGGGGCACTATACCGAACAGGATGTAAAAGAAGCAGCAAGAGCATTTACTGGCTGGGGCGCTACAGCAAAGGGTGAATTTGTATTCAGAAAGTTTCAACATGACAGTGGATCAAAAAGCATATTTGGAAAGACTGGCAACTTTGAAGGAGAAGACGTGCTGGACCTGTTATTAGATCAAAAACAAACTGCCATTTTTATTACTGAAAAAATCTACCGGTTCTTTGTGAATGACATAATTGACAAAGAAAAAACCGAATGGCTGGCCAACAGGTTCTATACAAATGATTATGAAATAGGCAAACTGTTGCAAGACATATTTACCAGTGAATGGTTTTATGATGAGAAAAATATTGGAGCCAGGATCAAATCTCCAATTGAACTGCTGGCAGGCATTCAACGGATACTGCCAATGCAATTGGAAAATGAAGACTCCCTGCTGGTCCTTCAAAGACTTTTAGGTCAATTGCTTTTTTATCCGCCCAATGTGGCAGGGTGGCCAGGGGGTAAGACCTGGATAGATAGTTCAACTTTAATGCTAAGATTACGGATACCTCAATTAATTAATGACAGGGATGATCTGAATGTAACTCCTAAGATGGATGATGACCAGATGATGGGAAAGGAAGACCCTGTTCCAGGGAAGAACGTGCAAATGAAAATGAGCAAAGGCAATAAACCAATCTATGCAGCTATAGAATGGGAAGCCTACCTAAAAAACTTTGAATCCATACCACGTGAAAATTTAATGCAGAATATTGCAGCGACTCTATTGCAATCCAAAATGCAGGTACCTGCTGATTTAATTAAAATGTATACCGACACAACCAGCAGGGAGCATTTTATTAAGACTGCCACACTCCAGTTAATGAGTATTCCTGAATACCAGATGTGTTAGCTGTTAAAAATATTTATAAAAGCACTGTGCAAAAAGCTCAATAAAATGATTATCAAACGCAGAGAATTCTTACAAACAGGCTCACTCGCCACTGCATCTTTTTTCCTGCCCAAATTCTTAAAAGCATTTGAAGGACCCGGCATGGTACCTCCAGGCAATAAAGTGGTGGTAGTGCTTCAATTAAATGGTGGCAATGATGGGTTAAACACTGTAATACCTGTACGAAATGATATTTATTATAGAAGCCGTCCGCGATTGGGCATTGATAGAAACAATGCCCTGCCTTTAACAGATGAAATTGGTTTGCATCCTGCATTAAGTTGTTTCGCAAATGCATTTCATGATGGTTCATTAGGCATATTGAATAGTGTAGGCTACCCTAACCCTGACCGTTCCCATTTCCGTAGTATGGATATATGGCAAACAGGGAGCAATAGCAACGAATACCTTAATTCAGGATGGATAGGCAGGTACCTTGATGCACAATGCAGTGGTTGCGACCGCCCTACTCAAGCTTTGGAAGTGGATGATGTGCTTAGTCTTGCACTCAAGGGAGCTAAAATGAATGGCCTGGCTTTTAAGGACCCCAAACGTTTGTTTGGGACGGCAAATGAAAAGTTCTTCAAAGAAGTGGCTAAAACAAATAATGATCACCATGATGAAAAACCGGTGGATTATTTATATAAGACTATGGCTGAAACGGTATCCTCAGCTGATTATATATATAATCAATCAAAGCTTCATCCCTCCGCTGCCAGTTACCCCAATACAGAATTAGGTAAGAACCTTAAAACAATTGCATCTTTGATATTCTCTGATATCAATACCAGCATATATTATGTATCCCTGGGAAGCTTTGATACACATGTGAATCAACAAGCGCAGCAACAAAGATTATTTAAAGAAATGAACGATGCAGTAGAATCATTTATCACGGATCTTAAAGCTGCCAACCGGTTCAATGATGTATTATTTTTTACTTTTTCTGAATTTGGAAGAAGGGTTTCTCAAAACGCAAGTGGTGGAACGGATCACGGTACTGCCAACAATATGTTTTTATTAAGCGGAGGCTTAAAACAGGCAGGTATACTTAATGCAATTCCCGATCTTAATGATCTTGACCAGGGAGATCTTAAATACCAGGTAGACTTCAAAAATGTATATGCAACTGTGTTAAACAAATGGCTTGGGGCTGATGACCAGAAAATTCTTGGTAAGCGATTTGAACATCTTTCATTCATTTAATTGTATTCATAAAAAGAAGGCCTCACTGTACAGTGAGGCCTTCTTTTATGAATTGCAAAGATCACTTTGATCAAACATCAGTTTTTCTTCTCCCGATGGCAACGCGATACAATGTAAACGCCATAAAGCCAAAGAAAGCAACACCAAGCCATTTATAGCCCTGTTCACCTATTAAACCTGTCAACCCGTGTTCTGCATTAACTTTTTGCAACCCTGCATTGGAGCTTTCAAAGGCCGAAAGGAAGGCAACAATTACACCGGCAAGAGCGCCTCCTGCCACCAGTCCCGTCGCAAATAGATTTCCCCTGCCAAGGTCTTCTTCTTCAGGAGCAACCATGATGCCCTTTCTCTTTTCTCTCATTTCCACAATTCCCCTGATTGCACCACCAATGAATATAGGAAGCGTGGTAGACAAAGGAAGGTAAGTACCCACAGCAAAAGAAAGTGATTTTATACCGCACAATTCAAGTGTAACGGCAATGAACACCCCAACCAATACAAACTGCCAGTCAAGGTTAAATGAAAGAATGCCTTTGATCAATGTGGCCATAAGAGTTCCCTGCGGGGCAGGATATCGGTCGGTGCCAATGGCGTGCTTAATACCCTGGGCAGCCATTTCCACTGTGGGAGTATCAAGAATTTTCACTGTGGCTCCTATAGCTAATGATGATACTATGGCACCTATAAACAGAGCTATCTGCTGGTTTCTGGGGGTGGCTCCTACTATATAGCCTGTTTTCAGATCCTGCGAAGTAGCGCCTGCATTAGCGGCCGCTATACAGATCATTCCGCCAACTATCAGGGCCATGGGCTCGTAAAAGTAACCGGTCCATTTCACTGCAATAAATATCAGGCACGTACCCATCAATGTTGCAATTGTCATCCCAGAAATAGGATTGTTAGATGACCCGATCAATCCAACAATCCGGGAAGAAACTGTAACAAAAAAAGCCCCGAATATGATCACAAGAATTCCTAATAAAAGTTTACTGCCAATATTTTGTCCAGGTATCAATGTAGAGGGCATTAAGGCAACACAAAGAATAAGTATGATGCTTCCGATACCTACTACCTTAATAGAAAGGTCTCTTTCAGTGCGGGGCACATCTTGCTTTTCTGCACCTTCTATCCCTGTTTTCTTCAGTGAGCCAATACTTCCCTTAAATGAAGAAATGATGGTTGGAATTGTTTTTATCAAAGTGATAAATCCTCCTGCCGCCACGGCACCTGCACCTATCTGTCTTACATAAGCCCTGTAAATAGCATCCGACCAGTCAGCAAAATTATGCGTAACTGGATCCCAACCTCCTACTCCACCTGCCTTTGAAAGATCGGCGAGGTAACCAAGTTTATTTAATTGAGCGGCCACTACATCGGCAGGAACCAATGAAGATAGCAAGGGTATAAAAGCAAACCAGCTTAATACGCCTCCTGCCACCAATACCCCGGCGATTCGGGGACCAATAATATATCCCACACCAAGGTACTCGGGCGTAATCTCTCCACTCAACCTTGCAGAAGGAAAGAACTTTTGAGCCTGCGTGGTTGCAAACCTTGGAACTTCAGCAATCACATGAAATATTTTCTGGAGAGCAGCATAAGCGGCAGCGAACCCTAACCCCATGAAGGCGGTTTTAGCAAAATCTCCACCCTTTTCTCCTGCCTTCAAAACAGAAGCGCAGGCGGTACCTTCCGGATAAGGAAGCACGCCATGTTCCTCAACGATCAATGACCTCCTTAATGGAATCATCATTAGTGTACCAAGCATACCACCAAAAATGGCCAGGATAAGAATAGTGAAATAATTGAAATAGTTGGCACTTGAAGATTCACTGAGGAATAAAAATCCGGGCAGGGTAAACACCACACCGGCGGCAATGCTTTCCCCTGCAGAACCAGTGGTCTGGATAATGTTGTTCTCAAGTATAGTGGTCTTTAAAAACTTCCGCCCCAGCGTGATCGCAATAACCGCTATTGGTATGGATGCTGAAACAGTAAGACCTGCTTTCAATGCAAGGTAAACAGTGGCTGCCCCGAAGATGATACCAAATGCAGCGCCCGTTAGTATTGATTTGACAGTAAATTCAGCCATTCTTGCCTCTGGTGGAACAAATGGTCTAAACTTCTTTTGCGATTCAGCCATAGCAATTGTTTTGGTTTATTGATAAATGTAGGCATAAAACAAAAAAGGTGATACCGTGAGGCATCACCTTTATACAAATAGTTTAGAAAATTATATTTCAGTATGCATCATTTTTTTCAACTGCTTTGAAATTACAAACAATATAATTGAAGCAATACCCGCCATGAACACAAATAGCATAAAGAAATCGTACATGTTGTTCATGTGATAACCAAGAAATGAAGTAGTCTTCCCTCCGGAAGGATACAATGCGCTTAAAACACCAGCAAGTTTATTAGCGGCAGCATTGGCCAGGAACCAGACAGCCATCAATAATGAAGCAAATTTTAAAGGTGCCAGTTTGTTTACCAGTGAAAGTCCGATTGGCGATAAGCTTAATTCACCCCAGGTATGTAAAGCATACATACCCGTTAGCCATATCATGCTTACCTTAACTCCTGGAGCTACATCTTTTACACCAAAAGCTATCCATAGGTATCCAAGTGCCAATAAAAACAGGCCCAGTGCCATTTTAGTAGGCGCAGATGGTTCCCTTTTGCCCATCTTTAACCATAGCCATGCAAATACTGGAGCAAATATGATCACGAAGATGGAATTGAGTGATTGGAATAAGCTGGCAGGAACAACTGCCCATCCCAGGTCTCTTTGTGTTTGCCTGTCAGCAAAGAAAGTAAGCGAAGCCCCTGCCTGTTCAAAGGCTGACCAGAAAAATATTACGAAGAAAGCCACGATAAAGATGACCCCTATCCGCTGCTTTTCCTGCTTGTTTAAACTTTTGTCTGAAAAAAGTACAAAAGCAATAAAAAGCACTGCCCCCAACAATAGGTAAGAAAGGAAACTGAAAATGTTTGAATCCACATACAACACACCAATGGCCACACCGGCAAATACCATAAGTCCAATGATCATGAAGAGTGGATTTAACCATTGCTTTGGAGTAGATGCAGGTGTATCACCCAGGGGTTCACCATTTGGAGAACGCACATATTTATCCTGATACAGCTTTTGAACCAATACGCTGATCAACATACCAATACCAGCTATCAGGAAGGCCCATTTGAAATCGGCCGGATTCCCTGTGTCACCAAATATTCCGCAAATGAATGGTCCCAGTGCACCACCTACATTAATACCCATATAGAATATAGTATAGGCAGCATCTATTCTTCTGTCACCTTTAGGATACAGTTGGCCAACAAGTGATGAAATGTTTGGTTTAAAAAATCCGTTACCTGCTATCATAAAGCCAAGACCGGAAAAGAATAATATGGTCGACAAAGAAGAAGAACTGGCATAGACGGAACCGCAAAAGAAGAGCAGGAATTCACCAATAGCCATCAAAAGACCTCCAACGATAATGGACCTTTTATTCCCCCAATACCGGTCTGCAATGTATCCACCTATCAAAGGAGTAAGATATACCAGCCCGGTATAACTGCCGTAAAGGTTGGAAGCAAATGCATCGCTGAATAACAACGCCTTGGTCATGAACAGGACCAGTATGGCACGCATGCCATAGTAGTTGAAACGTTCCCACATCTCGGTGGCAAATAACACATATAATCCCTTGGGATGCCCCTTTGCAGAAGTCGATGGATCAACCCTTATTTCATCAGATGCTTTGATCTCTGGCATAGATTAATTATTAATTATAAAACAAGCTGTTAGCTATTAAAAGGCTCAAAATAAACAAAATCTTGAACGCAAACATAATTGGTTTCTCGTTTAACAATTGTACCGATATTCGCAACTATCATGAATATCCTACTACTTGGCTCCGGTGGAAGAGAACATGCGCTGGCCTGGAAATTAAGGCAAAGCAGTTTATGCTCCGATTTATTCATTGCACCAGGCAATGCTGGAACTGCACAATGCGGGATTAATTTACCCTTTGCAGCTACTGACTTTGAAGCTGTTAAAAGCTGCTGCGTCGATCATTATATCGATATGGTGATCGTAGGCCCTGAAGAACCCCTCGTTAAAGGTATTGTTGATTACCTGGTAAAGGAATCAGGACTGAACCTCCTGATTATAGGACCTTCCAAAGAGGCAGCCCAACTGGAAGGGAGCAAGGCTTACGCCAAGGCATTTATGGAGCGCCATAACATTCCAACAGCTGCTTATAAAGAATTTACTTCAGAGAACTTCGAAGAAGGTATTGAATATTTAAAAGAACATCCGCTTCCTATAGTGCTTAAGGCTGATGGCCTGGCTGCAGGAAAAGGAGTGATCATATGCCAAAACCATGTGGAAGCAGTTTCCGAGTTTGAATTGATGATACAACGTTCCAAATTCGGAGAAGCAGGGAAGCGTGTGGTGGTTGAGGAATTTCTAAAAGGGATAGAATTGTCTGTTTTTGTATTAACAGATGGGAAGGAATATATTTTATTGCCGGAGGCTAAGGACTATAAACGTATAGGCGAAGGGGATACCGGTTTGAACACCGGGGGAATGGGAGCTATAAGCCCCGTCCCTTTTGCAGATGAACCATTTATGCGAAAAGTGATCGAAAGAGTGGTTCAACCAACAATAATGGGCCTTAATAAAGATGACTTAGACTACAAGGGTTTTGTTTTTATAGGTTTAATGAAGGTTGGCGACGACCCTTTTGTTATAGAATATAATTGCCGCATGGGCGATCCTGAAACTGAAGTGGTCATTCCAAGGATCAAAAATGATCTTGTAGAATTATTTACTGCAACTGCACATGGTCAATTGCAGAATATTATCCTGGGGCAAGACGAAAGATTTGCCACCACTATTGTTGCAGTAAGCGGTGGCTACCCTGAAGATTACCAGAAAGGATTTATTATAGAAGGATTGAATACAATTATAAGCGATACTATTTTATTTCATTCCGGCACCAAAGAAGTGGATGGAACAATTGTTACCAATGGTGGCAGGGTTCTGTGTGCAACTGCCCTTGCATCAGAATTAGAAGAAGCCATCAATAAATCAAGGGAATTGATAGAAGCTATAGAATATACAGATAAATATTACAGGAGAGATATAGGCTTTGAATTTCTTGATACAACAACTGAATCTTACCAGGACGAATAGGGCTTTCATTCGCTGCATCTTGTTCATACTTAATACCTAACGTGCACAAACCCGCTATATGACAGAAGTACATTACCACGATTACCTGCAACTGGATAAAATTCTGAATGCACAGGAACCGGAAAGTGCGCGCCATAATGTATCTGCACATGATGAAATGCTTTTCATCATCATTCACCAGGCTTATGAACTTTGGTTCAAACAATTGCACCATGAAGCTGATTCTATTGTCGGTATAATGCGTAAGCCTTCATTGAATGACAACTCACCAGAACTGCAAACCGTTGTACACCGCCTCAATAGAATGGTCGTGATACTTCGGGTACTGATTCACCAAATAGATATCCTTGAAACCATGACACCCATGGACTTTCTTGATTTCCGGGATATGCTGCGACCTGCCTCGGGCTTTCAAAGCTGGCAGTTCAAACTCTTTGAAGCCAAACTGGGGTTGAAATTTGAATACAGGCATGGCAAGGAGTATTATACTGCGCAGTTGCGGCAAGAACATGTAGACCTGATAAAAAATGCTGAAACGCAACAATCCTTTCTTCAATTAGTGAATGATTGGTTAGAGCGTATGCCTTTCTTTGATAACAGTACGTTATGGAATGAATATGGAACTGTGGGCAACGAACATCCTTTCTGGGAAAAATACAAAGAAAGTTACAAGGATAGCCTGGCTGAAGCCGAGAAGAATAACCTCCAGGTATTCGATGAGGTCTTCTTTCAGCAAAGAGAATCTCATTATACATTATCTGCCAAGGCCAACAGGGCTGCTTTATTTATCATGCTCTATCGTGGCTACCCCTTATTACAATTACCCTTCCAATTGCTCAACAACCTGCTTGAAATAGACGAACAGCTTAGCACCTGGCGCCACCGGCATATGAATATGGTGCACCGTATGATAGGAACCCGCATTGGCACAGGAGGAAGTTCTGGTAAAGATTACCTGAAGGCAGCAGCAGATAAGCATTACATCTTTAAAGAGATCGCACAATTGAACTCTTTCCTTATTGAAAGAAGAAGGTTGCCCCAACTGCCAAAAGCAATAGAAAGAAAGCTTGGCTTTGCAGTCGGCGAATGAGGAAATGAAGCAATCAGCCTTTTGTTCTCAGCAATTATTTTAGATGGTCCCGGGGCGTGTGTACACAGGTGCTTTAATATCATGGTAAAATAGAAAGGTCCATCCTTCCTTATTACCCTGATCCCACCATTCCCTCCTGAGATTCATGGCTTCCTCGGGATGATAATCATATTTTGTTTTGTATCGCACTTTCATTTGTTGCAACTGGGGTGCATCATCTCCTCCAAAGAAAATGGTTTCTTTATCATTGCGGATCCAGAATACCTGGTGAAATGGCGAGTGGGCTCCCGTGTGCCGGTAACTGATATAATTATCTATCATGCCTTCATCATTATCCAGGAACTTTACTTGTTTTGAATTACCCAACACTTCAATTTCTCCTGGAATAAATGAGGGAGCACCTTTCTCCATTGCAAATTCCCATTCTCTTCTTTGAACGTAGTAAGTAGCATTAGGCAGGCTGAGTCTCGCATGATCGTTTTCCATACTGATTCCCCCCGCGTGATCCTTATGCAAATGTGACATTAATACTTTAGTCACCTGCTCAGGCCTGATCCCTTCCTTTTCCAGATTGGCATGAAGCTGCATTTTTCCATGAGTAGTGTCATTGAAGCCAAGCCCGGTGTCCAGTAACAAGATATCTTTTGGTGTGACCACCAGGAATGGTTGTATCTCTACCAGCAAACTACCTATAGGCCGTTCATTTAAAACATGCTCACCTTCTTCGAAAGGAACAAAAAGCTTTGTTTTATCTATAGTAAATGAGCCTTCAGATAATGGAATAATTTTCATCAGCATAATTTCTTTAAAACAATAATCATCTCAACACCATTTGCCTGTCGGCATCAAGCCTGATAAGGATAAATAAAAGAATAGTAAAGGTCAACAAAGCAGTACCCCCATAGCTGATAAATGGAAGTGGGATTCCAATTACCGGGGCTAGTCCAATGGTCATGCAAATATTGATGGTTACATGAAAGAAAAGAACAGCGGCAACACCATAAGCATAGCAACGGCTAAACACACTTCGTTGTCTTTCTGCCACTGCTACAATCCTGAAAAGAAGCAACATATATATGCCTAACAATACAGTAGTTCCAATGAAGCCAAAGCCTTCACCAATGGTACAAAATATAAAGTCAGTTCGCTGTTCAGGCACAAAATCATAACGCGTCTGAGTGCCTTTCAGCAAACCTTTCCCCGTAAACCCACCTGAACCTATAGCAATCTTTGATTGCTTCACATTATAGTCAACATCTTTCTTGCCTGGTTTTTGTAATTCCTGCTTACTTCCTGTCTTCTGGTACTCCTCAGGAATATCGCGGCCGATAGTGCTGAATATACGTTCTACCTGGTAGGGCTGCATGACATGTTTAAAAACAAAGGGTACTCCAAACCTCTGTATGCCCACGCAGATAATCCATATGAAGACAACCTTGGTCAGTATGCCTCTTTTTCTACGCGATTGCCGGTAAATAATATAACCCACCAACGCAGCTACCACCGTCAAGGCTACTGCCAGTACGTTCTTATCAACCAGGAGGGTTGCTACTACCAGGGCAGCCAAAGAAAACCCAACCACAAGTACAGTTGCAGGAAGCCCTTCACGATACATGACTATAAAGAAAGAAAAATATACAAGGGCCAATCCCGTTTCACTTTGTAAAATGGTAAGCATGGATGGCAGCAAAACAATACCTGCAGCAATAAGCTGAGACCTTGTTTTACTAAAGTCAAGATTAGGCAGGGAAAGGTATTTTGCCAGTGCCAGGCATACACATACTTTACAGAATTCAGCCGGCTGAAACTGGAAGCCACCAAAACGGATTATTGATTCAGTTCCTTTAACACGTGAGTGAAAAGGAAATACAAGCAACAGCATTACTATCCCCAGCGCATACCATATATTGGCTGTCGCAGTAAAGAATTTACTATCTGTGAGTAATATAAAAATGCCAAGCACAAACGCAATGAAGAAATAATACATCTGCTTGCTGTAATCTGTTTTAAAAGAAAAGAAGCTCGCAAGCACCGCATCTCCTTCCTTGTAAGTAACGGCAAAAATGGCCATGATGCCCACCATGACCAGCAATAGATACAACCAAATAAGGCTTACATCTATACCCTTCGATATACCCGTATCATTACGATTCATTATACAGTTGCATTTTTCTTTCTGATTAAAAAGCCTTTTTCAGGTTCAAAAAGTTCAGGTTTACGATATACGACACGGGTCTTTGGCGTATCCTGTTCTTTTTTTACTGGTGGAGGGGTATATCCTTTGTGCAAATACTTTTTTATATAATTGCTATCCTTGGTGAGGTTGAAATAAAAATAAGCCCTTGCAGAATCTTCTTTATACTGTAACCGGGGAAGGTAACCAGGCATAAGGTTGGTACTTGCAATTCGGTCAACTTCTTTGGCCCTGTCGGCACGAAGAGAATCCGTCAAATATTTTTCAATCATCAAATAAGCCATCGGGCCAGCCCAGGTAGATCCAAAACCCCCGTTTTCAACAATTACAGCAATGGCGATCTTTGGATCTTCACGAGGTGCGAAGCAAGCAAATAAAGAGTGGTCTTTTAGCTGTAATGCCCTTCCGTCCAATACGATCTTATTTTCTGCAGTACCAGTTTTAGCACAAATATTGATCCCGGGTATCTTTGGTATGCCAGCTGCAGTACCCACTATTGTTACATCCTCCATGCCATCAATAACATCTTCATAATCGCTGTTGGAAATGTGTACAGGTATCTGGTGCCTTGTCCTGAACCGGTTTAGTACACTGTCTTCCTTTGTTTCATTTTCAATTTCCTTTACAAAATGGGGGGTATAGAAATAACCTTTATTGGCGATGATGCACATGGCATTTGCAATCTGAACAGGCGTAGCCAGCATCATATCCTGTCCTATGCCCAAAGTGACATTGGTACATGAATTCCAGGCGCCCCTGTAAACCTTGTTATACCTGGTAGTATCGGGGATATTTCCCCTGTCCTCGCTGGGCAGATCCACACCCAGTGGGTTGCCATATCCAAATGCATTCATGTATTCCTTCCATTTGGCATATCCCTTTTTGACATTGCCAATCTTTGGGTTATCTACCGTCAACCGGTAGGTCATAGAAAAGAATGAGTTGCAGGAATGGGCAATGGACTGTCGCAGGTTGCCCGAATGGCCGGCCCATTTCTCTGTGCACCTGACAGGTCGTGCACAACCATAATAAGCCCCCGTGCAGCCTATCCCGGAGTTCTGGTTAATAACACCTTCATCCAAACCAATGAGCGCACCAATTGGCTTATATGTTGACCCTGGAGGGTATTGTCCTTTAATGGCCCTGTTCAATAAGGGACGGGAAACATCCAGTACAAACTTACCGTAGGTCTTTTTAAAATCGGCCCCGGTAAGATCATTTGGATTGAATGTAGGTCCGGAAGCCATTGCAATAATGCCACCTGTTTTTGGCTCAATGGCAATGATGGCGCCTATTTTATTGGTCAGTAATTTCTCAGCCAGTTGCTGTATTTCAATATCAACATAGGTATTTAACCCTCTTCCTGAAATGGCCTTTTGGTCAAGCGATCCATTGTCATACGAACCAACCAACCGGTTACGATGGTCTTTGATCAAATATTGCAGACCCCTCTGCCCCATCAGCACCTTTTCATAATATGCTTCCAGCCCTGTTCGTCCTACATAATCGCCTGGCAGGTAAAAACCCTCCGACCGGGCAATGATACCAGAATCTACCTCACCTGTATAGCCCATAAAGTGTGCCCCGGCATTGAACGGGAAGGTTCGTACGAGCCTGTCCTGCAGGAAGAATCCTTTATCTTCAAAACGCCACATGTTTTCCTGTAGCCGGGCATATTTTTCCTGTGTTAACAGGCCTTCAAATGAAGAGGGACGATAACGTCCATTCTTTACAATAGCTTCAATGATCCTGCTCTTGAATTCTGCGGTATCGATTTCCAGCAATTGGCATAAGTAAGCAGTATCAACATTTTTCACCTCCGAAGGTGTTACCATCAGGTCATACATCAACACGTTGTTCACTATGGCCTTTTTCTTTCGGTCAAATACAATTCCGCGGGAGGGATAAACGGTCTTTTTAAAAATGGCATTATCCGCAGCAAGCTTTTGATACTTGCCAGAAATTATTTGCAGATTCAATAACTGGCCCAGCATCACCAGGAAGGCAATAATAAATATTAGGCGGATGATATAACTCCTAGATTGGTTAAACACAGGCATTGATTATACCGAAGTCAAAAAATAGTTTCGTAAGACTGCTATGCAAATTTGGTAAAGGTTTGCCGATATCCAAAAACAAGTGTACAAGAACTTCTCTTATTTTTTTGCAAAAACAAAAATAGTAGTGCTGCAAAATAGCGCTTAACAACCGAAGAGGGCTTAATGAACATTAGGAAGTACCCCAGTATGCCTTATATCCAATATTGATCCTGGCCGTTTTTACCGTATTATGTCCAAAAAGACGGATATAGCAAACAATCCAGTTTTGGGTATAAAATAAGCGGAACCATCATGAAATACCAGCTGTTTGCAATTGGCAGGTTGATCCACTGCATTGAAACAAGCATCTTTTCCCAAAAGCTCAGGCAGTATTGGTCCTGTATTTAATACGTCGGGGAAATAATAATTCTGTAGTAAAGATCAATAGCAAACTAATGGCAGTTGTAGTAAGGATCTTTAATAAGAAATCAAGAAAGTTACCAAAATGAAGAAACTCCAGTAAAAGCAGGTATGAATTATGGCATAAGGCCATTACCAATATATATACGCCATAAGGTGCCCAGCCCATGGCCCTGGGTGTGGGTTCCCGGTAATTAAATTCGGCTGTGTCCTTTGGTATCAATAAATTAATGATAAAGGGCCTGATATAAGCTATCAGTACACAGGCGGCGGCATGCAAACCAGGAGTATTGGTAAAATAATCCAATACCAGGCCTGCAACAAACCCGGTAAGCAACAATCCGGGTCTTGAAATACTAAAGGGGAGCCATATAATGAAAAGAAAATATAGGTAGGGCACAATAAACCTGTGCAGGTGCGGTATTTTGTTTAAAACATATACCTGCACCAGTACAAAAACGATCAGCCTGAAAATATTTTTTACCAGATCACTCACTTAGTAGTTCTTTTTTGCTGTTCTATCTTTTTTTCCGTGTCCTTTTCCAGTTGCACCTGTTCTTCTCTCTGTAAATTATCTACTACAAAAACCTGCTGAACATTATTAAAATTCACAGCCGGCCGCACCTTTAAAAGGTAAAAACCGGTAGCGGGGTCATTGCCTATTCCGCTAATAGTGCCTATTAATTTATCAGGAGGGAAATTATAGGAGTATTTACTGGTAACCACTGTATCACCTATTTTCACAGGCACATTTTTCGGGATGCCCTCCAGGTAAACTGCCTTAGGATCTTTTCCATCCCACTTTATCCTGCCCGACTCGCCTGCATTTTTTAGTGATGCACTTACAGAACTTTGTACATGCAAAAGGCTCATAACCTGGCTGAAATTAGGGCTCTCATTCACTATCACACCTACCACAGCCCCATCTGAACTCAAAACAGCCATATTATCCTTGATCCCATACTTCGATCCACGGTCTAACTGGAGGTAATTGCGTTCGAAATTGATGGTATTGTATACCACTTTTGCATCCAGCCAATAATACCTTCTAACTTTTTTAACAGAGTCGACAAGGATAGTATCAGCAACGGCTTTTTGACCAGTGTCAGGGATGGAAAAGTTACTTTTTAATAGATTGAGAAGAGAATCATTCATCCGGTGCACCCGCTTGTTTTCTTCACCCTGGTGAAAATAATCATCCAGCCTGTCTACCTGGGTGTTTATTACACCTGTGAACTGGTTTGCCATGCCTAATCCTACTGTTCGATGGAACCGGTTATAATTAAATAACATCCAAAGCGAAAAAATTTGCAACACCAGGAAGGCAAGAAATGTAAAATACCTCCGGATAAATAGAAAAATATTGCGCACTGGCTATAGAATTCAGGATTTTAAGACATTAGCCGGCCCACAGGGCCCGGTTAGATTAACGTCTTGGTGCTTCTTAAATTATCTCATGACAAAGGGATACCTATCGTAGTTCTTTAAAGCTAACCCTGTTCCCCTAACCACGCTTTTCAGTGGATCATCTGCTACATGCACAGGCAGTTTTATCTTCTGGCTCAGGCGTTTATCCAACCCTTTTAGCAGGGCGCCACCACCAGTGATATATAAGCCACGGCGATAAATATCAGCAGCCAATTCGGGAGGAGTTTGCTCAAGGGCTTTTAATACCGCTTCTTCTATTTTAAAGATGCTCTTATCCAGGGCCTCAGCTATCTCCTGATAGCTTACCATGATCTGTTTGGGGATACCTGTTACCAGGTCACGACCGTTTACCGGGATATCATCCGGTGGATTATCCAGGTCCTTCATGGCAGCACCTATCTGTATCTTGATCTGTTCTGCCGTTCTTTCCCCAATCAATAAGCTATGATACCTGCGGAGGGCTTCCATGATATCGGCAGTAAATTCATCACCGGCAATACGAATTGATTGATCACAAACAATACCTGCAAGCGCGATAACGGTAATACCGGTTGTTCCACCGCCAATGTCAATGATCATATTACCTACAGGTTCTTCCACATCAATGCCTATACCCAGTGCTGCTGCCATGGGTTCGTGTATCAGGTAAACCTCTTTGGCACCTGCCTGCTCGGCACTGTCTCTAACAGCACGCTTTTCCACTTCTGTAATGGAAGAAGGTATGCAGATCATCATGCGCCAGCTGGGGGGGAATAAAGGCTTCTTTGGATAAACCAGTTTGATCATTTCACGAAGCATCAGCTCGGCAGCGTTAAAATCAGCTATTACACCATCTTTTAACGGGCGGATGGTTTTGATGCTCTCGTGGGTTTTTTCATGCATCATTAAGGCACGTTTTCCAACGGCCAAAACTTCTTTCGGGTTATTTCGGTTCAACGCAACAATGGAAGGCTCATTTACCACCACTTCATCATTATGAATAATCAGGGTATTGGCTGTTCCTAGGTCTATTGCTATTTCTTGCGTGAACCAATTAAAAAGTCCCATGCTTCTGTATTGGATTTAATGTTTTGAAGGTTGTGTGCAAAGTTGTAAGAAATAAATTGAAATGTCAAAGTAAAAAGCAACGCTAACAGCACATTTTTGAAGAATATCAATTAATTATGAACAAATATGACGGCAACGTTTCTATATGGGATTAATTGCCCAATAAGTTGAATTTTTTAAAATATCCTTATACAAGTCTAAAACCTCCGGCCGATTTTGAGGTGGCTTCCATCATCCATTCCTTTAAAGAGCTACAATTTGCAAACCTGGTACTTAAAATCTCCCCATTTCCTTGCTATCTCCGGTATAGTTTCGGTATACCTGCGGTATAGATACTCCGTGCAATCACGGAGTATCTATACCGCAGATAGGGCGGAGCCCGCAAGAAGGTAGGGAGTAAATGGCAGGGAAACAGGTACAAAACCGAAGGAACGTTGATAGGTATACGATATTTAACTTATAAGTCAGCCTGCAAAACTGTGTATGCTGCTAATGCCCGGGACCTATATTCTGATGTCACCCACTATTTTTGAAGAATGAAAGTGATAAACAGGACCGTTTTGATCCTATCGCTGGTGAGCCTCTTTGCAGATATAGCCAGCGAAATGCTGTACCCGGTAATACCTGTTTATCTTAAAGAAATAGGCTTTTCAGTATTATTGATAGGCATCCTGGAAGGCGTAGCCAACTTTACCGCAGGCATCAGTAAAGGCTATTTTGGAAAATTAAGCGACCAGAAAGGATTGCGTGTACCGTTTATAAAGGGGGGATATTTTCTAAGTGCCATTTCAAAACCCATGATGGCTGCCTTTACATTTCCATTTTGGGTGTTCCTGGCAAGAACAGTGGACAGGTTGGGCAAAGGCTTAAGAACCGCAGCCAGGGATGCTTTATTATCACAAAACGCCACCCCGGAAACCAAGGCCCGTGTATTTGGATTCCATAGGGGTATGGATACTTTGGGTGCTGCTATTGGGCCCGTCATAGCCCTGGTGCTGCTTTTCTTTTACCCGCATAATTATACATTTATTTTCCTGGTGGCATTCTTACCCGGCCTGATATCTGTTTTGCTGGTATTCCTGGTAAAGGAAAGACCGGAACCCTCATCCACGATGGCCAAGGGAAATTTCTTTTCCTTTTTCAGGTATTGGACCATTGCTACCCCTGAATTTAAAAGACTGGTCATTGGTTTATTATTCCTGGCGCTATTCAATAGCTCTGATATCTTTTTGCTATTAAAAACCAGGGAAGTGACTGGTAGTGATCAACTTACCATCGGGGCCTATATTCTGTATAACCTGGTATATGCACTGGCCTCCTTTCCTATGGGTATATTGGCCGACAGAATTGGTACAAGGCAGGTACTTGTTTCCGGGCTTGCAATTTTTTCGTTGGTCTATTACCTGTTTGGAACCACTCATTCGGCCTGGGTGATTGGTGCAGCCTTTGTATTATATGGTGTTTATGCCGCAGCCACAGAGGGCATAGCCAAGGCCTGGATCACCAATACAGCCCATAATGCCAACACAGCAACCGCGGTAGGATTTTATACTTCCTGCGAAAGTATCTGCACACTATTGGCAAGTGTAATAGCCGGCGGGCTCTGGACGGGTTTTGGAAGCAAATCAACCTTTATGGTAACAGCCGGAGCAGCTATAGTATCCATGATATATTTATTGATAAATACGCAAAAAAGGGTTGAAAAATAACAAGCGGCATTTTATCTTTCAGCATGCCGCCAAAAATACCTGCCTGGAAAGAAGCGCCTTTTGTGCGCTTACTTATTCCATTAGCTGCAGGTATTATTATACAATGGTATTTACAGGTAAGACTTCTTTGGCTGGTTACAGGCTTGTCAGCTTGTGTTTTGCTGGTGTGTATTTTTTCAGTTTTAGCCTTAAAGGATAAATTCCGGCTTCATTACCTCAATGGCATCTCCATCAACCTGCTGCTCGCCTTTCTGGGGACCTTTCTGGTATTTATAAATGATATCAGGAATGAAAGCAACTGGATTGGTCATGCCAGGCATCCCGCTTGTTTGTTAATAACCCTGGAGGAACCCTTGCAGGAAAAACCCAATTCTTATAAAGCTATAGGTACTATACAGGGAATTAAGTACAATAAATGGGAGACAAGCAAGGGTAAAGTAATACTCTATTTCCAAAAAGCGCCGGGTATAGGTTCCCTAAGATTTGGATCGCAGATCCTGGTTAAAAACAGGTTGCAGGAAATAAAAAATACAGGTAACCCTGGGAGCTTTGATTATAAACAGTATTGTTTATTCCAGGGCATAACCCACCAGGCTTACCTGGCAGCAACTGATTTTGTATTGATAGATGAAAGCCCGTCAGCTTTTAAAACATTTATTTATAACAGCCGGGAATGGATCGTTGGTATCCTTAAGAAATTTATTACCGGCGAAAAAGAGCAAGGTCTCGCCTCTGCGCTCTTAATTGGGTATAAGAATGACCTTGATAAAGGCCTGGTACAATCCTATACCAATACAGGTGTTGTTCATATCATTGCCATTTCGGGACTTCACCTGGGACTGATCTACTGGCTATTATTATTGCTTACCAAACCCCTGGCAAAAACTAAAGCTTCTAAATGGCTGCGACTTATTATAATTCTTTCTTTCTTATGGTTATTTAGTATACTATCCGGGGCACAACCCTCTGTAATGCGATCAGTGGTGATGTTTTCATTCCTGGCAATTGGAGAAGTCAATTCGCGTCGCAGCAATGTATATAATAACCTTGCATTGTCGGCGTTTGTATTGCTTTGTTACAATCCATTCTGGTTGTGGGATGCCGGCTTCCAGCTTTCTTATGCCGCAGTACTTAGTATTATTGCTTTCTATAAACCCATTTATAACTGGTTTTTCTTTACCAATAAAGGCATTGATTTTTTCTGGAAACTGGTGGCAGTGACCCTTGCAGCCCAGTTGCTCACTTTACCAGTAAGTATATACCACTTTCACCAGCTTCCCCTACTGTTCCTATTTACAAATATTGTTGCAGTGCCACTATCGAGTGTAATATTATTAGGAGAGATATTTTTATGTGCTTTCTTTTTTCTTGAACCTGTTGCAACGGCAACAGGAAAGGTATTACACCTGCTCATTTATTGGATGAACAGTTATATTGAACAATGGAATAATATACCCTTTGCTTTATGGAATGGCTTGTCCATCACGCCTTTGCAGGCCACATTCTTAATGATATTTATAGCCGGTTTTTGTTACTGGCTTCAATTTAAAAAAAGGCAGATATTGTATGTAGCAATCTATAGTTTATTGGCATTCTCCGCATTGAGATCCTTTTCATTTTACCAGGCAAGTCATCAAAAAAGAATAATAGTTTACAATGTGCCGAAATTTCAGGCTATTGATATAGTAGAAGGATTACACTATAATTTTATAGGTGATTCAGCTTTGCTACATAATGACTTCAACAGGAATTTTCACCTGCAACCAGCCCGGATACAGCAACGGGTAGCACCAGATCAACAAATATCATTACAGGCCAGGAATATTGAAGTTCAGGGTAAACATATTCTGATAATTGATGGAGAAGCTGCAATGGTTCCACAACAGAAAACCATTGACCTGCTCATCCTTTCCAGAAACCCACGCTTTTATTTTTCACAATTAATAAACCGTGACCTTCCAAAACAGGTGGTAATAGATGGTTCCGTGCCTGGCTGGAAGGCAAGGTTATGGCAGCATGATTGTGATTCACTTCACATACCATGCTATAACGTGCAGAACAAAGGAGCATATATCCTGGAACTCTGAAAAAATACATTGAAATTGCCGGGTTGTATGACATCTGCAATCAAAATACACATATAGTTATCCACTATTGTACATTTCATGCTTTTGTGGTAAAAATGCAGTGAAGTACCTTTGCGACTTCTTATATTTCAAGAAACCTGAATTGCTCAATCAATTTCCATGAACAAGAAAATTTCTTCTGCACTGATCTCTGTTTTTTATAAAGATGGCCTCGAGTCCCTGGTGAAGGAACTTCATAATAACGGAGTAACCATTTATTCTACGGGTGGCACCCAAAATTATATACAGAACCTTGGCATTGGCGTAGTTCCTGTTGAAGAGCTGACAACTTATCCATCTATATTAGGAGGACGGGTAAAGACCTTGCATCCATCTGTATTTGGTGGCATACTGGGACGCCGCGATAATGAAAAAGACCTGGAAGAAATGAAAGAATTTAATATTCCGGTCATTGATTTGGTTATTGTAGACCTGTATCCATTCCAGGAAACAGTAGCTCAGACCACTGAAGAAAAACTGATCATAGAAAAGATTGACATTGGCGGACCCAGCATGATACGTGCCGCTGCAAAGAACTTTAGCGATGTAACCGTATTGGCATCAAAAGACGACTACCAGGAATTGATTGATATTCTGCAGCAACAAAATGGTGAAACAAGGCTTGATCAACGCCGGAATTTTGCAGCTAAAGCTTTCAGCATTGTTGCAGACTATGATATTGCCATCAATAATTATTTTCACCAGGATGCACCATTACATGTAATTGGGAGTGGTAAGCAAAGCCCATTAAGATATGGAGAAAATCCCCATCAACATGCTGTGTTCTTCGGTGACCTCTCCGCATGCTTTGATCAATTACATGGAAAAGAGATATCCTATAATAACCTGGTAGATATTGATGCGGCTATTGAACTGATAAAGGAATTTGCAGATACTACATTTGCTATCATCAAACATACTAATGTTTGCGGCATCGCCTCAAGAGATAGCGTATTCGATAGCTGGAAAGCTGCCCTGGCAGGTGATCCAGAAAGTGCTTTTGGTGGAGTTTTAGTTTGTAATAAAGAAATTGACGCGACTACAGCTGATGCCATCAGTGAAATATTTTTTGAAGTATTGATAGCTCCATCTTTTAGCGAAGCAGCTTTGGAAAAACTGAGATCTAAAAAGAACAGGATACTGTTGCAATTGAAGAACACCAATACAACAAGTAATATCTATAAGAATGCTGTAAATGGCACACTTCAACAACAGAAGGATAAAGGCAATTTTGAAAAATGGGATGAAGTGGGCAGCAGAACCTCTTCTGATGTAGAAAGGAAAGACCTGGAATTTGCTAACCTGGTATGTAAACATTTGAAATCGAATGCCATTGCCCTGGTTAAAAATCAGCAATTAGTAGGAAAAGGTTGCGGTCAGACAAGCAGAATAGACGCACTACGCCATGCTATAGAAAAAGCAAAACAGTTTCATTTTGATCTGAATGGTGCGGTAATGGCAAGTGATGCTTTTTTCCCTTTTAATGATTGTGTGCAATTAGGACATGAAGCTGGCATCACGGCTTTTATTCAACCCGGGGGATCCATTAGAGATAAGGATAGTATAGAATATTGTAAAGCCAATAACCTGGCAATGGTAATGACGGGTATGAGGCATTTCAGGCATTGATCTGTCTCCTTTAATTACAATAATAAAAAAACAGCCAAATTGAAGTTTCAATATTTGCTTCCCGATGGCCATACCATTAAGATCACCAATTTATAATGAATACAAAGGAACCTAACTTCTCTTCTCTTCCAACCCATGGGAAGAGCAATGTTCCTGGCCGTTATTTCACCTACCTGAATCCTTTTAATTTCAGGAAACATGGCACAAAGGCAAAAGCTTTTATTGCTTTGTTGTTGGTGTGTTTCTTTTGGGGAACCACATGGGTGGCATCTAAGGAAGCTGTAAGCCATATGCCGGCCTTACAAATGGCAGGCATGAGGCAATTCTTTGGAGGCACGTGCTATATCCTGTTCTTTTTATTGAAGGGATCAAGGTTTCCTAAAGGCAAAGAATGGCGTACCATTCTTGTACTGGGGTTTCTGAATTTTACCCTGAGCAATGGTTTGTCTACTTGGGGGGTAAAATATATCTCTGCCGGTTTAGGGTCTATTATTGGTGCCATTTTCCCTTTATGGTTAGTAGTGATAGGTTTATTTGGATCTCAAACTAAACTACAAAACAAAACCATCCTCGGCCTGTTAATTGGATTTGCTGGTATTTGCATAATTTTCTACGAGCACCTCAATGATTTTTTTAATGGGGATTTCAGGTTTGGAATTTTTCTTTCCCTTGCAGCTACCTGGTCATGGGCATTTGGAACCCTTTACACCAAGAAACATGCAGCAAGTTTTAATCCCTATTTTAGCCTGGGACTACAAATGTTTATTTCAGGCATTGCCCTGATAAGCACTGCTCATATCTCTAATGATGCCTTACCCTACAAAGAAATTCCCTGGCAATCATGGGCGGGTATTGCTTACCTGGTAATTTTTGGCTCAGTGATCTCATTTATTGCCTACCTGTATGCTTTGCAGAACTTGCCAACGGAGCAGGTTTCTATTTACGCTTATATCAACCCGATAGTAGCTGTATTATTAGGATGGATACTTTTTGGAGAGATGCTGACACCATTTATTATTGCAGGTGTATTGGTAACTCTTTACGGTGTATACCTTGTGAACAGGTCGATCATGAAGATGAAATAACTTCCTTGCCGAGGTTCTCTATAAACTGTTGGTATACCTGGCGCCAGCCATTGAATTCACTGGCAGCTCCCAAAAAACTGTTGTGCCAGATGGTGATCATTGTGCCATGAACCGAACGAACAGCCTCATAGTACTTCATCAATTCGGCCGCAGTTTCTTCGGGTGTTTGCTTTTGTTCATAATAAGAATTGGCATCCATAAAGCAGAAGGGATGAATAAGCAGGGAAGTAGCTTCGTCATTCTTAAGGTCATACCAATAATAAGAAGAAGCAATAGAAGCCCGGAACCCATTGATGCTGCCATAACCCATGGAGTGTTCATTCCTTATACCTGCAGTGATCAGTCGCTGGTAAGATTGAGGCAATGCGAAGCGTATATAATGTTGCCTTGATGTATCAATTGTCTTACCCGTCATTTGTTCCAGCCATTCCTTTTCATTGATTAACCAATGAGGAACATCGCCGCTATGCCAGGAAGGATGTAAACCAATATGGTACCTGGAAGCATTTGTTTTTACCAGGCTTTTAAAAGCAGGGCTATGAATGGATGTATTTTTATCGTATTTACCTGTTTGATGCGCTACAAGGAAAAAGTAAATCGGATCTAATTTGTATTGATTATGCAAATCATCCATCCATTCGTAGGCATCATAAGGATCCGGAAGCTTTCCGCGTAAAACTTTTGATCTTTCCGATACAGCATGCCATTTGCCTTTTACAAACGAGTTCACAAAGGCACCCAGTTTTCTTTTCATTCCCTTGTGGAGGTAGCTCCAGGCCATATCTATATCATAAGTGGGAATGAATCTAAAAGAAGGAATATTATTAAATAGAGGTTCTCTGCCTGCCAGCAAGGTTCTGAAATCCTCAAGCCATGTATTTACTAATGGCACAGAAAGAAAATGTTCTCTAAAAGCAAGAGAATTTTCATGGGCATACCTGCCATACATGTCTTTTTTGTGCGGCAAATATTCTTCGTAGCGGGTGATCAAGTAAAAGACAGCAGCAAAAAGGTCAAAACCTGTATTACCTTCTGTCTTAAAAAAAGCTTTATAGCTGCCTGGCGCACCCGAAAATGGCACATGATCAAATAGTTCAATTTTTACAGGATGAATGGCGGATTCTGTTAACAAAGCATGAGAATGCATCCATATCTCTCCTTTGTCTAATGGGTGGTAGCTGTAATTGATCTTGCATGAACACGATGATTTTAGATATGCATCCTCGTCGCTGGTTAACTTAAATAAAGAGCCATAGTACCTGGATAGAAAAGCAGCAATATATTCCAGTCTTGGAGTGATGCTATGACTAAAGATCAGAGCTGAAAAGATCATTACTGATTATTTCGTTCTTTCCACAATTGATTAAATGATTTCTTAGGAAATTGGAGCTCACTTCGATTTTTCTTCCAGTCTTTTACAAAACTATTGACTACCCAGGTTTTAACAGGCGCAGAACCCATATTCATGATCCGCCTGTTAAGCATTGCCTTTTTCCAGAAACGCCAGGCCATTTTTTCACCAAAGGAAGCATTGCCTTGATCTACCGCTTCATGCCGGTTTTCAAGCAACAATTCATGAAGGTTAATTTTTACGGCACAAACTTCAGTACAATTCCCACACAAAGAAGAAGCGTAACTTAAATGCTTCCATTCGTCCATATTTCTAAGGTGAGGAGTAATAACTGAACCTATAGGTCCGCTATAGGTGGTACCATAGGTGTGCCCGCCAATATTTTTATAAACAGGACATGCATTCAGGCAGGCCCCACACCGTATACAATACAAAGCTTCCCTGGACTTTTCATTAGCTAAAAGGTTGGTGCGGCCATTATCCAGGAGGATCACATACATTTCGGTAGGACCATCATTTTCGTTTACCTGCCTCGGTCCCGAGATAATAGAATTGTAAACAGTAACTTTTTGCCCTGTTCCATAGGTAGCTAACAAGGGCCAGAATAACGCCAGGTCAGTAACAGAAGGCAATACCTTTTCTATTCCTACTATTACGATATGGGTTTTTGGAAAGGCTGTACTGAGGCGGGCATTACCTTCATTTTCTGTAACAGCAATGCCACCGATATCAGCTATAATAAAATTGGCACCAGTAATGCCAATTTGTGCCTCAGTATATTTCTCCCGGAGTTTTTCACGGGCCACAAGGGTTAACTGTGTGGGTGTCAGGTTTGGGTTAGTACCTAATTTATGCGCAAAGACACGCGCCACATCTTCCTTACTTTTATGCATGGCGGGTGTAACAATGTGATAAGGTGGTTCACCATCCAATTGCTGAATATATTCGCCAAGGTCAGTTTCAACGCTTTCAATGCCATTTTGTTCAAGAAAGCGATTTAAATGAATTTCCTCCGTCACCATACTCTTGCTCTTAACGATTGTAGAGCATTTTTTGGCCTGGCAGATTTTCAAAATTTCAGAAAGGGCTTCTTCTGCGGTTTCTGCCCAGATCACTTTAGCGCCTCTCCTGCTGATCTGCATCTCGAAGTTTTCAAGTTGCTTATCCAGCGATTCAATTGCTTTCCATTTAATGTTTTTTGCTTTTTCACGTGCCAGGTGCACATCTGTAAATTGCTGCTTTCCTATAGGCACAACAGCATTATAGCGAGACATGTTAAAATTGATCTTCCTACGATGATCCCTGTCAGCGGCCTTAATGGTGCTTTTTGCATTAAAATCCAAAGATTGCTCAGACATGGTTACTTCTTTTGTTCATCAAAATGTTCTATGGCCACCTGGTGCAGGGCATCATAAAAATCATCTCCAAACTTACGAACGATGGCATCCTTTAAGAATTTATATACAGGTAATTTTAATTTTTTACCAAGTGCGCAGGCAGGCTTACACATGGTTTCCCTGGGCTCATAATTGAGCATTGTGTATTCTTTGCTTTTGGTAAGTTTAATTGGATAAAGGTGGCAACTAATAGGCTTTTTCCACTCTAATTTCCCATCATTACATGCCTGTTCTATAGCGCATTTTATAATACCCTGCTTATCACGGTAGCCATAGGCACAGATCTTTCCATTGACTGTAGGGGTCACCCATCCAAACTCGCGGTCATATAAATATTTTCCCTGCCTCTCGATCTCATAGAGGCCTTCCCTGGTCATATAAGGTTTAATAACATTAAAGTTCTCATCCAGCATCTTCTTTTCCTCAGGCATAAGTGGGGCACCGGCATCTCCATCTTCACAACAACCTCCCTTACATTTATGAAGGTCACATACAAATTGAGCCTCTATCACTTCATCACTGATCAAAACTTTATCAATTGCAATCACAAAAAACGTTTTGGCAAAGGTAATCTTCCGTACGGCAGTGATAAAGGGTATTAACGGGATATTTAAATTTCCTCATGATGAAACCCAGTATACAATTGGGTTCAAGACCATTATGAAACAAAAAGGCTCTAGTTTAGAACTGATAATTGATATTATTTCCAGTGGAGTGTGTTGATGAGATGACGAAGATCCTCACGTAAAAAATTAGTGACTGGCGCCAATGAATCTTCATTTGGGGTGACATTAAAATATAAAGCACCGCGCAAAAAATGCCTGACTGTATCGGTGGCAAAGAATTGGCTTGAGGTTGCCGCATTGCCCTTTAATGTAAAAAACACACCCTCAATTCCTGAAGCAGTGGTAAATGGTTCGGGCTGAATGGCTGATGCCCTGTAAGTGTGCTGTTTATAAGATAAGGTATAAGCATCATTTACAAGTGAATCAAATTTATTCTTACCTATTTCCTTATAAGAGATATAAAACCTGCCGTTCAGGGAAGGAAAGTCAATATTGATCCAATACGGGTTTTCGGTTTTCTCCTCAAAGAAAGTGGAATCTTTTACTATTTTTCCATATACCGGGTACTCAAAGGAATAAGGATAACCCGGCTGGTCAAACAAGCGGTATTGCTTTTTAGGAAGGTCTATCTTATAGTATCCCCTGGGCTTTTGCGTGTAATCACTATTACAGCTAAGTACAAAGAAACCTAAAAGGGCTATGAGAAAACTAAGCTTCATGATTAATGAAAATCTTTACTGTTTTAATACGGTTCTTTTCTGTTTCCAAAACAGTAAAATCAAAATCCCCACTAGATACAACCTCATTTATGGCAGGAAACTCGCCAGCTATTTCCAAAACCAATCCTGCCAATGAATCACTTTCTCCTTTCACCTGGTCGAAGGTATCTATTGGAAGGCTCATGGAGCGGCAAAGGTCATATAACATGATCTTAGCATCTGCTATATAGGTAACATCATCAAGTTTGCGTATTGCATTTTCTTCTTCATCAAATTCATCCCTGATGTCACCAATGATTTCTTCCAATATATCTTCCATGGTAACAATTCCGTTTGATCCACCAAATTCATCTACAACTATGGCAAAATGTATACGCTTTGTTTGAAATTCCTTTAAGAGGTCTTTGATCAGTTTGGATTCCGGAACAAATAAGGTTGGCCTTATTACAACATGCCAGTCAAAATCCGGCTGATTCAAAAAGGGTAAAAGGTCTTTAGTGTTTAATATACCTATGGTTTCATCAAGGCTATTCTTATATACGGGCAACCTTGAATAATGCAGTTCCTCAACTTTCTTAATCAGTTCAGGAAAGCTTGTTGTATAATCAACACCGTTTACATCAAGTCTGAATTTCATTATCTGCTTCACGGTGATGTTGCTGAACTTAACAATTCCCTTCAGAATATTTTTTTCTTCGATGGATGTCTGAACATTATTGATCTCGATAGCATCATCCAATTCTTTCATACTTGCAGCTTCTGATTCATTTGCCCCGCTGGTTTCACTGATCTGGTCTGCAATGGCTACCATACGTAAACTGATCCTGCGTAACAGTAAATGCAATGCTTCTACAACAGCAGAAGTGCTATAAGCAAAACGTAAGGTATTCTGAGTGGCCCACACTTTGGGCAGCATCTTGCCAATGAAAACTATGACAAAGGCTATAATTATAATTTTAATAAGCATGTCAATGTTAATAGGAATAAACAAATTGACAGTGCCAATATGCAAAACAGATGAAAGCAGGAAATTAGCCAGGATAATGATACTGATATTGAAAACACCACCTGCTATTAACAAAGACGTATAAACAGCTTTACGCTCTTCCAGCAGGTTGGTAATACGCCTTGCAGCAGCATGCTGTTTGGTTTTCAGCATATTCAGATCGCGGTTTTGAAGAGAGAAAAGAGCCACTTCAGCACCAGAGGAAATAAAGCTTAATAAGAGAAGTACCAATAATAAAACTACCAGGAATACACTGCTCTGTGGATTTACTGTATGAGCAATCTGGGCGAAATGATATAAAAAGTTTTTTACCGACGAGTGATCCAATGCAAAGGTTTTGGTGAACAGATAAATCACAAAGGCAGGTCAAAGGCCTGCCCCGTATTTAAAAGTAAAAATAATCGTTTTGTTAGAATGAAAGATCAGTTGGTTCATCAATTGGTGCATCAGGACCAGTAAATCCTTCCAGGCCAGCATCTGAATGCCCTGCGGGACCGTGTCCGGCGGAGTCAGTACGCTTATCCAGCATGATCAGGTTATCGCCAACTACTTCTGTTGCAAATTTGCGATTACCTTCCTTATCTTCCCAACTCCTGGTCCTCAAACGACCTTCTATGTAAACAAGACTGCCTTTGTGCAGGTACTTTTGAGCCAATTCCGCCAATCCTCTCCATAAAACCACGGTATGCCATTCTGTTTGGGAGATCAGTTTTCCAGAGCGATCCTTAAAAGTTTCCGTTGTGGCGAGGGGAAATTTAGCTACTCCAATATTTCCTTCCAAGAATTGTACATCCGGGTCTTTGCCTAAATTGCCAATAAGCATGACTCTATTTACTCCTCTCATACTATAACTATTTATCTTGTTTATAAATCGTCTAAAGGGCTATCCTACATAAATTTAAAAAATTTAATCAATTTTACTGCCAACAATAACCTATAAGGTATACAAATAGGTTTCAGCAAATTTCTTAAGGCTTTGGGGAAAGGCTAATTCCTTTATGTTTTTCAATGGAACCCAGTTGCAATGCGGAACCGCCTGTTTTCGTGGAAGTGAAATAGTTATGAACCTGAAATGGATGAGTTGGTGGGTTAATTTTTGAGTGGTTTCTATTTGCGTGTCCTGTACTTTATACTCAGAAATGCCAAACTCCTTTTCAAATAGTTGTAAAATCTGATTAGCAGTATATCGTTCCCTTGTTTCGATTAATGAGAATTCAAATAATTGTTGCCAGATATCTTGTCCTTTTCTCTGGTGAACAGCAATCTCAGAGTTATATTTCACTACCACGTAATTAAGCCACCTTTCTTTTATGGTAATCTTTTTTTCTTTTACAGGGAGTAGCAGTTGTTTTCCCAGTGCGAAAGCCATACAGTGCTCTTTAAAAAAACAAAGGCTGCATTCCGGTACTGGCTTGCATATTAACGCTCCGAAGTCCATAATAGCCTGGTTATATTCCCCTGCACGTTTCAAAGGCAATACTTCCTGGGCCAATTTAGAAAACTCTTTTTTCCCATGCGTGGAATCAATAGGTGTTTCAATATCAAAAATGCGGGAAAGTATCCTGAATACGTTTCCGTCTAAAACAGAAAATGGTAGATTGTAGGCGAATGAAGCAATGGCTGCTGCAGTATAGGGTCCAATTCCCTTTAATTGAAGTAAGGAGTTGTGATCGGTGGGAAATTTGCCACCGAGATCTTTGCATATATGCCTTGCTGTTGTAATAATGTTCCTGCACCTGGAATAGTAACCCAATCCTTCCCATAATTTAAAGACCTTCTCCTCAGGGGCATTTGCCAGTGCCTGGATATTCGGGAAGGCTGTGATAAAGTTTTCATAATATTTCAGCCCTTGTTCTACCCGTGTTTGCTGCAAAATGATCTCGCTCAGCCAGATTTTGTAGGGATTCTTCTCGCCTTTCCATGGCATCTTTCGCCTATTTTCCTTTTTATTCCAGGAAAGCAGCTTTTTTACAAATATCTTATCGGCCATTTCAACCTTACTGCCTGTTTCTGCTTGTTTCACTAATTTATTTTAATGGGATAAAATATCTGCGTAAATTAATTCAAGAATATTGCTATTTTGTTGACAATCACTAATTTTTGTATTATATTGGCTTCAAATTACGCCTAAAACTTTGCTATGAGAAAAGCAGATTTAGTCAACCAGATCTCAGAAAAAACCGGCATTCCTAAGGTGGATGTACTGGTAACACTTGAAGCTATGTTCAAGGAAATCAAGGATTCGCTTTCCAAAGGGGAAAACATTTACATCCGTGGTTTTGGCAGTTTTATAACCAAAAAGAGAGCAGCCAAAATTGGACGTAATATCAAGAAAAATGTAGCTGTGCACATTCCTGAACATTTCATTCCAGCATTTAAGCCCGCTAAAGAATTTGTAGCAGAGGTAAAGAAAACCACTACGGTGGAGTAACTTTGCCCACCCCTTAGAAAAAATGAGGGGTTTCTATGAACAGATCTCAGTGGATCACGCTTAGTATCGCTATCCTATTAGTTATTGGCTTATATGCAGCTACACAAAAACAACTTTTTGGCGAGCACAAACGCATTGCTACGTCACGGGCTTCTGCTGCGCCTTCCCAAACACTCTCAATAGATACTATCCTTTTTCATAGTAAGGAAAGCCTTACCAATGAACAGGTAAGCAGGTTAAGTCAATTAGAAAACAGCATTTCCCGGGGAGATGTAGCTTCACAAAAATTACATCTTTTCCACCAGCTTGCTAATTTCTGGAAAGATACTGCAAGAGTGTTCGCACCCTTCGCCTGGTACACTGCCGAAGCAGCAAGGTTGGAAAATTCAGAAAAATCCCTCACATTTGCAGCCCGCTTGTTTTTAGAAGGTCTGAAAAACGAACAGGATCCTCAGTTAAAACAATGGGAAGCAGTTCAATCAAAAGATCTGTTTGAACGTTCTTTGAAAATTAATCCGGCAAACGATTCATCTAAGGTGAACTTGGGAGCGGTATACTTATATGGAGGTCTGTCCACCCCAATGGAAGGCATCAGGCTTATAAAAGAAGTTGCTGATAAAGATTCCACTAATATACATGCACAAATGACCCTGGGTGAAGCAAGCCTTGTATCCGGCCAACTGGAGAAAGCGAATGAGCGTTTTCAAACTGTTGCCCGCCAGGACCCTGGAAATCTCGAAGCTATTTTTAGAATAGCAGAAACGTATGAACAGATGGGAAACAAGACTGCAGCTGTTGAGTGGTACCGCAAAAGCCTTCTATTCATAAAAGCTGTCGGGTTAAAACAAGAGGTTGAAAAAAGAATCAGCCAGCTTAATAAATAAACTCATTTTAATTAATACAAAACATTAACGAAGTATGCCTTGTGGTAAAAAAAGAAAGCGTCATAAAATTGCGACGCACAAGCGTAAAAAAAGATTAAGAAAGAACCGTCATAAGAAAAGAAAATAATTGGTTCTAAACATAGCCGGGAACAATACTATTGTTCCCGGTTTATCTGTTTTATAGCTGATTGCCTTATTGCCGTTTGCATTTCCCATCAATTTGCCCCGCTATAATTTAGTTTTGAAATTACTGCAGCAGTACGGTACAAGCAATTAGCATTACCATAAAGCATATAAATAAAGCTGTAGTAATGTGAATAAGGAATTGATAATTAATTCTACCGCCCATGGCGTAGAGATTGCTCTATTAGAAGATAAAAAGCTTGTTGAACTACACAGTGAAAAAACGGATGCCCGTTTCGCTGTCGGGGATTTGTATTTAGGAAAGGTAAAAAAACTTATTCCAGGCCTAAACGCCGCTTTTGTGGATGTAGGCTTTGAAAAAGACGCCTTTCTACATTATACAGATCTTAGCCCCTATGCAAAGTCTTTGCTGAAATTTACCCAACAGACTATCAATGATAAATCTCCGGAAGGCCTAGACTTTGGCCAGTTCCAGGTGGAACCCGAGATTATCAAAACAGGAAAGATCAATGAGGTGCTGGGAGGAAAGCCCAACATCCTGGTTCAGATTCTTAAAGAACCTATTGCTGCCAAAGGACCCAGGTTGAGTTGTGAAATATCTCTACCTGGCCGTTTCGTGGTTCTAACTCCTTTTAATGACATTGTTGCTGTTTCCCGCAAGATCCATTCATCAGAGGAAAGAAAGCGTCTTCAGCGAATCGTTGAGTCTATTAAACCTAAGAATTTTGGAGTAATCGTCCGTACCGCTGCAGAAGGAAAAAATACTGCAGAGCTGCATGAAGATCTTTCTGAGCTTACTGATATGTGGAAGACTATACAAACCAACCTTCATGGTGCTGTAGCTCCTACAAAGATCCTTAGTGAACAAACAAAGACTACGAGCATACTTCGCGACCTTCTGAATGAAGACTTCAATCGTATTGTTACCAATGATAAGGGAATCTATGCCGATGCAAAGAGTTATATCCAGCGAGTTGCCCCGGAAAAGGCTGAAATAGTTGCTTTCCACCAGAATGGTGCACCTATTTTTGACACTTTTGGCATTACAAAGCAGGTAAAAGCAAGCTTTGGTAAAACTGTTAACCTCAACAGTGGGGCCTACCTCATCATTGAACACACAGAAGCACTTCATGTTATAGATGTTAATAGTGGTTATAAGAGTGTTAGTAATAACCAGGAGCAAAATGCTCTTGAAACTAACCTTGAAGCTGCAGAAGAAATAGCCAGGCAGTTGAGGTTACGGGATATTGGTGGAATTATCGTTGTAGACTTCATTGATATGAAGCTTCCCGATAATAAGAAGAAGCTTGTGGAGTATATGGAAGAATTTATGCGCCCTGACAGGGCTAAACATGCTGTTCTTCCTATTTCAAAGTTTGGGCTTATGCAGATCACCCGGCAACGAATGAAGCCGGAAATGAATATCAATACCCAGGAAGTATGCCCTACCTGTAATGGAACTGGTAAAATAGCTTCCACCCTTATCCTTGAGGATGAGATAGAAAAGAATCTAAACTATCTCATCACCCACAAGCACCGCAACCTGACCCTGAATGTCCACCCGATTGTTTATGCTTACCTTACCAAGGGTTGGTTATGGTCCAGGGCTGCCAAGTGGAAGCGAAAGTTCAGGCAGAATATTATCCTTACTGCTGATAATAACTACCACCTTACTGAATTCCGGTTTTTCGATCATAATGGAGAAGAAATAAAGATGTAAAAGAAAAAGGGCCCTGAGGGCCCTTTTATATTTACATACTTAAAATAATTAATTCCTGTTCCTGCTTCCCATGTAGATCATAATATATTGAACAAGCGTAACTACGGCCGCCAATGCTGCCACTACATAAGTCATTGCAGCCCAGGTTAATGCATTCTTAGCTTTTGGAAATTCCTGGGAATTGGTTACATTGGTATGTTCCAGCCAGGCTAAAGCCCTGCGGCTGGCATCAAACTCAACAGGAAGGGTTACCACGGAGAAGATTACTGTCATGGCAAACAGAGCTATACCAATCAACAGTAAGGTTGGATTTCCTGAACTAGCCATAAATATACCTATCAGGAGAATCCAGTTCACAATACTAGAGCTGAACTGAACAGCTGGAACTAGCTTACTTCTAAGGTTCAACCAGGCATATGCCGTAGCGTGTTGAACAGCATGGCCTGTTTCGTGGGCAGCAATGGCTGCCGAAGCCACGCTATAATTATTATACACTTCAGGGCTTAGATTGATAGTTTTATTGATTGGGTTGTAGTGGTCTGTAAGAAAGCCATCTACGGATGTAACTTTTACATCATATATGCCGTTTTCCCTAAGCATTTTTTCTGCAACCTCCTTTCCGCTAAGCCTGGAAGCCAACGGAATTTTACTATAGGCAGCGAATCGGCTCTTCAGGATCATAGAAACGATCATACTGATACCGACAAACAACAAGGAAACTAAAAAAATTGATGGTGTCATGTGTAAAATCTTTATTTCTTAATGATCAAATCTACAACCAAAACTCCTTTTTAACTCCCTTCAGCGGGCTTATCTAACGTTTTGTCATACCACTAAGAAAAATGGGGATTACAGTGACAGTTTAGCAGCAAACATAATCTTTACAGACAAAAAACTCAACATTATTAACTTTTGATTTTCAATGACTTAGATCAACTAAGTTGTTAAAATCTCTTATATAAAATGATGCAAAAGTTATGCACAAGGGCAAAAAATAATTTTGTAATGTGGGGCAGATTTGTAATTTAGTGTCAGAATTTAATGGGTTAGTAAGTAAAAGGGTTGATCGAAAGATCAGCCCTTTTTACTTCTTATTTCTCCTGCTTTATTTCCTTCCACTATGATAAATTGAAGTCCTCAATTTTATTTATCATCAAGTAATTTTAGTTCAATGTCGAAAATAAAAACCGCATATTTCTGCCAGAATTGTGGATATGAAAGTGCTAAATGGTTAGGTAAATGTCCTTCATGCAATCAATGGAATACTTTTGTTGAAGAACTGATACAAAAAGACAATAAAAAAACTACAGCTAATGATTGGCAATCTTATCATGCTGAAACATCCAGTAAAAAAACACAGCTATTAAATACTGTCATCACAAAAGATACCCCAAGGATTATTACTGCAGATACAGAATTAAACAGGGTACTGGGAGGAGGCATCGTTCCCGGCAGTATTGTATTGGTAGCAGGTGAACCAGGAATTGGTAAGTCCACCTTGTTTTTACAGATGGGACTTCAAATGCAGGAAGGCATTACTTTATATATCAGTGGTGAAGAAAGTGAGCAACAGATAAAGATGAGAGCTGATCGTCTCAATATGCAGAACGAGAACTTCTATTTACTAACCGAAACATCTACACAGACAATATTTCAGGAGATCAAAAAATTAAAGCCAAACCTTATCATTGTTGATTCCATACAAACACTTCAATCACCTTTTATAGAATCTTCTCCAGGCAGTGTATCTCAGATCCGGGAATGTGCAGCAGAATTCCAGCAGTTTGCAAAAGAAACACATACACCGGTTTTTTTAATAGGTCATATAACAAAGGAAGGGAGTATTGCAGGTCCTAAAGTGCTGGAACATATGGTTGACACTGTACTGCAATTTGAAGGTGACAGGCATTATGCTTATCGCATTCTCAGAACATTGAAAAACAGGTTTGGAAGCACCGCCGAGTTGGGAATTTACCAGATGAATGAAACTGGTATGAACCCTGTTTTAAATCCGAGCGAAATTCTGATCACACAGAAAGAAGACCAACTTAGCGGAATAGCCATTGCAGCTACTATAGAAGGGCAAAGGCCCTTATTGATAGAAGTGCAGGCATTAGTCACTCAATCGGTGTACGGTACCCCTCAGCGGACTGTTACTGGCTTTGACCTAAGGAGGTTACAATTGCTCCTGGCAGTATTGGAAAAAAGAGGGGGTTTCCATTTTGGAGTAAAGGATGTATTCTTGAATATAGCAGGTGGGTTAAAAGTGGAAGATCCCTCTATAGATCTTGCCGTTCTTTGCGCCCTTCTTTCTTCTTACGAGGACACTCCCATTCCTCATGAAGTTTGTTTTGCCGGGGAAGTTGGTTTAAGTGGGGAGATCAGGGCTGTAAACAGGATAGAACAACGAATAGCCGAAGCTGAAAAACTTGGCTTTCAAAAGATCATAGTATCTAAATACAATCAGAAAGTACTCTCCAGGCAAAGGTTCAATATTGAAATTGTTACCTTGGGCAGGGTTGAAGAAGTATACCGGCATTTATTTTAGTGCGAAGAATCTTTGCCCGAAGGTGAAATATTGGTATTTTGTAATGAATCGACATGTTATCATCACTTGCTAAAACCGCCGGCTCCTTATTAAGCCTTATCAAAGAATCACTGTTACATCTGGCATTCCCCCATCTTTGTAAAGGGTGCGGCAGCGATATTATTGACCTGGGTAATGAAATATGCTTCAGGTGCCTTTCTGCTTTGCCCGAAACAAATTTTCACCTGCATCCGGACAACCCGATGGAGAAAATGTTTTGGGGAAGGCTACCCATCCATGGCGCAGCAGCCCTGTATTATTTTACGAAGGAATCTTTGATGCAGCAACTTGTCCACCAATTGAAATATAGAAACCAAAGAGACTTAGGTATCTATTTGGGTAAATTAGCAGGTCATGCATTGAGTGAACGATTTAACCATATTGATATACTTGTACCTCTACCCTTATTTCCGGCTAAAGAAAGAAAAAGAGGTTATAACCAATCCCAATTATTGTGTGAAGGCATTTCAAAGGTTTTAGAAAAGCCAGTCCTTGATAAGGTTGTTATTCGTACAACATATACGGAAAGCCAGACTAAAAAGAACCGGGTTGAACGCTGGCAAAATATGGAAGGCAAATTTGAGTTAAAAGATAGCTCGGTTATTTCTGGCAAGCATGTGTTACTTGTTGATGATGTAGTAACCACCGGGGCTACCCTTGAGGCCTGCGCCCGTGAATTATTGAAAGCAGAAAATGTTCAATTAAGTATAGCTACCCTTTGTTTTTCATCTCACTAGTGTATTTTTATGCCATATGAAGTTTTCCCTGAGAAACCTCTCCCTTATTTCAATATTAGTATTGATCTTTCTTTCATGTAAAAAAGAAAGCTTTACAAACAACAGGGATGCTATTTTAAGAACGGATGTAGACACGCTTCATTTTGATACTGTGTTTACCACTACAGGGTCAACTTCCCAGGTTTTCAAGATCTTCAATACTAATAATAAAGGTATAAAGCTTAATTCTGTTCGCCTGGCAGGTGGTGGTGCTTCTCCTTTCCACATCAATGTTGATGGAACTACAGGCCCGGAAGCAAACAATATTGAGATTGCCGCCGGAGATAGCGCCTACGTTTTTGTTACCCTAAAGATTGACCCTTCAGCAACACCCCTTCCTTTTTTGGTACAGGATAGTGTTGAATTGAGTTATAATGGAAACACCTCCTGGGTCCAGTTGGATGGCTATGGGCGCAATGCTCATTTTCTGAGGAACACTAACATTACTGCAAATACCACCTGGACAAACGACCTCCCATATGTGATTCTTGAAAAACTAACAGTATCTACTGGCATTACCCTTTCCATTCTGGAAGGTTGCCAGGTATTCATGCATGCAAATGCGCCATTTATAGTTAACGGAACACTTAAGGTAAATGGTGATAAATATGACAGCACCCGCGTAATATTTACTGGTGACCGTCTGGATGCGCCTTACCGTGATTTTCCGGCAAGTTTTCCCGGTCTCATATTTACAGAAACTAGCACGAATAACATTATCAATTATGGCATTATAAAGAATGCCTACCAGGGAATAGTTGCCGTGGAAACTAATGGCAGCACCAAGCTAACACTTAACGAAACCATTATTGACAATGCCTATGATGCAGGAATATTTGGTATACATACCAGCATCAAGGCTCATAATCTTTTGATCAGTAACTGTGGTAAGAATATACTTCTTGTAAACGGTGGAACTTATAATTTTACCCATTGTACGGTGGCTTCCTATTCTAATAATTTCATACAGCATAAAGAACCATTAGCGATCCTAACGGATTATCTAAAAGAAAATAATAGCCTTACTATCCAATCCCTGAATGCTCAATTTACTAACTGTATTTTTTGGGCCCAGAGCGGAGGGTTGGTTAAAAATGAAATTTTAATAGATAAACAAGGTAGTAATGCTACTGTAAATTTTGAAAATGTTCTATGCCCATCAGTTCCTTCGAATGCTACCGTTTCCGGTAATGTAATTCATGATGACCCCTTGTTCGAAAACATTAGTGTAAGCGACAACCTTTACAACTTCCGCTTAAAAGAAAATTCACCGGCAATAAATAAAGGGTCAGACGCGGGTGTCAGCAACGACCTTGATGGCAAACCCCGTCCTGTAGGACTCCCTGATCTGGGAGCCTATGAAAAGCAATAAGTTTCCCTTAAATGAACTTTTTATTCTTTAACATGTTAATGGGACAGTAGAACCTTTCATCCCAAACAGGCAAGGAGAGATTTGCTACCTTTAAACATTAATCATCTTAATTCATTTGCAATGAAAACAGCGATTATAGCCTTACTGATCACTTTATTTATGGGCACAACTTCAATATATGATTTTAAAGTACCTGGTTTATCCGGTGGTACAATTGATTTTTCACAATACAAGGGCAAGAAGATCCTTATTGTCAATACTGCTTCTCAATGTGGAAATACTCCTCAATATGCTGACCTTGAAAAGTTATACGAGAAATATAAAGACAAACTGGTCATCATAGGATTTCCAGCAAATAATTTTGGTGGACAGGAGCCTGGCTCCAATTCAGAGATCAAAGAATTTTGCACTAAAAACTATGGGGTCACCTTCCCAATGGCTGAAAAAGTTTCTGTTAAAGGCGATGATATTCATCCACTGTTCAAATACCTGGTAAAGGAAGCTGAAAAGTTAGGTGAAAAAGATCCTATCAAATGGAATTTCACAAAGTTCCTGGTTGATGAAAATGGAAAGCTGGTAAAAGTATTCTTTCATAAAGTGAATCCTATGAGCGACGACATCACACAATATTTAAATTAACCTGGGAAAGAATTAGCATTAATGATATTATCCTGATATTTGAAGCTGCCGAAAGGCAGCTTTTCTTTTTAATTCAATAGGCTAGTCAATAAGGTGTTATGTTATTTAAAGATGTGATTGGGCAGCAACAGGTGAAACAGCAGTTGGTTGAAATGGTTCAGCATAATCGCCTGAGTCATGCTTTGCTGTTCCTAGGCAGGGAAGGTAGTGGTGCCCTGGCCCTTGCCATATCTTTTGCCCAATATATTTCCAGTCTGCCTGCCAATGATGCACGTAATATACAAGAAGGTACTTCATTATTTGAAGAAGGTGCTGAGGTGAAGTTACCATCAACTGTGGAGGAAGCAGATGCCTGGATGCAAATGCATCCCTCTTTTTCCAAAGCACAAAACCTGGTTCACCCTGATATTCATTTCTCATATCCTGTTGTTACCAAAAAGCCAGGCAGCCCCCCGTTAAGTATAGATTTTGCTGCTGATTGGAGAGAATTTATAAAGCAGTATCCTTATGGTAATATTTATGACTGGTTGCAATTCATCGGGGCAGAGAACAAACAGGGGAACATAACGGCAAATGAGTGTAATGATATTATCCGCAAACTCAACCTGAAAAGCTTTGAAAGTGGCTATAAGATCCTGCTGATGTGGATGCCCGAGTATTTGGGGAAAGAAGGCAATAAGCTGTTAAAGCTGATAGAGGAGCCACCTGCGGACACTCTTTTTATCCTGGTGGCCGAAAGCGAAAGCAGTATTCTTTCCACTATATTATCCAGGTGCCAACTTGTAAAGGTTCCTGCCCTGGATCCTTCTGCTATAGAAGAATCCCTTATCCGCAGATCCAATTGTATCCCCGATACTGCCAAACTGGTGGCCAGTGCGAGTGATGGGAATTACCGTGAAGCCCTGCAACTATTACAGCATGCTGATGAGGACTTTCATAGCTTGCTAAAAGAATGGCTCAATGCTACTTTAAAAAATCAACCTATCATCCAGGTAAAGGTGATAGAAGAAATTGCCCGGCTGGGACGCGAAAAACAAAAACAGTTTTTAAAGCATTTCACCCAGCAGATAGAACAGGCAGTTAGACTACAGGCAGCGGATGAGAATATGAAAACAAAGATCTTAACAGGCCTTTCCCCAGCGGAGCAAGACTTTACCGGCCGACTTAATAAGGCTATGAGCCTGGAGCAAAAAGAAGCTTTGGCTGAAGAGTTGGACAAAGCCACCTATTACATTGAGCGTAATGCCAATGCCAAGATCCTTTTTCATGCCCTTACCATCAAGATATTTCATATCGTCAAAAACAATGTGGTGGTTTCTGTTTGAAAATCGCCGTAGCGCCACTGGTATAAAAAAATTATATTTGCGTACGTCTCGCGAGAGACCTCAATATATATCCGGGGCATTTTGGCTGGTGAAGAGTGATTTAATTAGCTACTGAATTTTCTATATATACACTGATAGATGTTGACATTTCCGCATCCTCAGGTAGTTGCTTGCTCTCAGAATACAGCGATATTATGAACGCAGAAGAGTAAGATCCGGTTTGCCATTGGGCATCGGTTAACATGTTGAAATTCCTTAGCAATTCTACAGCCAGCTCCATAAACAATATTATAATTAACAATTAAGGAATTGAAATAGTATGGGATGTGGTACATGTGGAACAGGCAAACCCAGTGGCTGTCAAAGTAATGGAGGCTGCAGTACTGGTGGATGCAACAGGATGAATACCTATGATTGGCTAATGAATTTACCAATCAGCGATGCTGAAACAGCCTGCAGGGTTGTCGAGATCAGCTTCAACCAGGGGAGCCGCAAAGATTTTTACCGAAATAGCGCTTTACAATTGTTTGAAAAAGGAGACCTTGTATCAATTGAAGGGGTAAGCGGCTTTGATGTAGGTGAAGTTTCACTTACAGGCGAGGCTGTCAGGCTGCAGCTTAAGAAAAAAGGGGTAGACGAATTTAGTACTGAAATGAAAAAGATCCTTCGTCGAGCAACCGACAGGGATATAGATATCTGGAAGCAAAATAAGGCAAGAGAAAAAGAAGCTTTAATTAGGAGCCGGGCTATAGCCAAACAGCTAAACCTTAACATGAAGATGAGCCAGGTAGAAATACAGGCTGATGGCAAAAAAGCCACCTTCTTTTATATTGCCGATGACCGGGTTGACTTTCGTGAACTGATTAAGATCTATGCCTCAGAATTCAGGGTAAAGGTGGAAATGCGCCAGATAGGTTCCCGCCAGGAAGCGGGAAAAGTGGGTGGCATTGGAAGTTGCGGCCGTGAACTTTGTTGTGCCACGTGGCTTACCGATTTCAAATCTGTTAATACCACAGCTGCCCGTTACCAGAACCTTTCCATCAATCAAACCAAGTTAAGCGGCCAGTGCGGCAGGTTGAAATGTTGCCTTAATTACGAGCTGGATACTTATCTTGATGCTTTACAGGAATTTCCTGAAAATGCAGACATGATCCAGGTGCAAAGAGGAACTGCAACACTGATCAAAAAAGATATTTTCAAAAACCTGATGTGGTACGTATTGCCAGATAGTAGCAAGCAATATCCCCTAACCATCGAAAGAGTCAAAAAGATACGTTCCCTAAATAACCAGAATATTATTCCGGATGAACTGGAAGCTGTTGAAGTGGTTTCTGGAAAACCTAAAGAAGTGGAACCTGAATTTGTTGATGTAGTAGGTCATATTACCCTAAAAAGCCTTGAAAAAGCGGATAAAAAAAGGCAGCAGAAAGGACGTGAACAGCGTCAACAACAAAAAGGAACACAAGGCAACCGCCCCTTGCCTACATTGAATAAACAGTTGCCAAGGGGCCCACAGGCACAGGGACCTCAAAAACCTGTTCAGCCGCAAAAACCCCCACAACAACAGCAGCAACAACGGCCGCCACAAAAAAGAACACAGCAGCCACGCCCTCCAGGACAACAGCAACAACAAAAAGGTACTAATCAACAAAGGCCGCCGCAACAGCGACGACCTCCAAATCCTCCAAAATCAAATGATCCTCAAAAGGATTAATATATTTTCTGAGAAGGGGCTGCATCTGCAGCCTCTTCGCTTTTAAGGGCTTTATAGATCGCATCCTGGATCTTACTCCTAATATTCATCTTGCCCAGGAGATTATTATCGCGGGTATTATACACCCTGTTGGATAAAAAGATATATACCAGCTTTGATTGAGGATCTACCCACACACAGGTGCCTGTAAACCCTGTATGACCAAAAGTGGAGGGTGAGGCAAGTACCGAAGGATATGGCTCTGCACGACCTGCATTATCTTTTTCCGGTTTATCAAAACCCAATCCCCTCCTGCTGATATCACTGCTGTATGCTGTGAACAGTTTAATGGTTTCAGGCTTTAAATAACGTTCTCCATTCAATTCGCCACCATTCAGTAACATCTGGTATAAAAGGGAAAGATCGTAAGCATTTGAAAACAGGCCGGCATGACCAGAAACACCTCCAAACATGGCAGCTCCTTCATCATGTACATAACCTCTCAATAACTGCCTGCGAAAATATTTATCTTCTTCTGTTGGTACAGTTCTTTCCAGTCCAAAACGCTGCCATGGCTTGAAGCCAGTTGTCGTCATTCCCAATGGATTGTAAAATGTCTTTTGGGCAAACTGGTCCAGTGGCATTCCCGATACTGCTTCCACAACCTTTCCTAATAAAATGAAATCATTATCACTGTATACATATTTTGGCGTCGGTCCCAGTTTGCTTTGCACGATCCGTTTCAACATGGTGTCATTCCAATCCCTGCGCAACCAAACATTACGTGCTACAGGAATGGTAAAAAAGCTATCCCGCTTATCACTATAGAATTCCGGCGAAGGCATCTTTGTCTGGGGATCAATGGTTTCATTGTAAAATGAAATGTATGGGTTCAACCCAGCCTGGTGCAGCAATACTTCCCGGATCTTTAGCCCTGCCTTATCAGTACCCCTGGTAAAGGGAAGATAATCGCCCAATGTATTATCCAGCCCGATCTTCCCCTGCTCGTATAGCTTCATCAGCGAAACTGTAGTAGCAGATATCTTGGTAACAGAAGCCAGGTCATATATGCTTTCCAGAGTTATTGGTAAAGACCTTGGGTCAAATTCAATATGGCCGAAAGCCTTGTGGTATTTGATCTCCCCGTTCTGTATCGCCAGCACCTCACAGCCTGGATATGCTCTTTTGGCCAGGCCATCATTTACTATACTGTCAATGGCCAGCCAGGCCGGGGAAGTACCTACCGGCAGAAACCGGCGTATAACAACTCCGGATCCGTAAGGAATTCCACAAACGGTTACCGGGAGTGTGCCCCTGGCAGCTATCTTTCCCTCCAAAAAATCTACTGCTGTATGCTGGGTAATATCATCATCCTGGTGCATGGCAACCAGGTTGGCTGCATTGCAGAAATTTGCAGCTGCATACACATTACCAAAAACAAAAGTTGCAGTATTATTTGACTGCAGCGAATCCCATAAGGCTAAAGAAGAAATTGAAATGCCATAGTTTTTGGCAGGTCTTGTATTGATATTGTGTATGCCTATAATAAGTTTTTCGTATTTCCCTGAGCGGATCGAATCTAGCAGTACAGCCGTTCTGTCTGTTGAATCTTTATAGTTTAAGTAATACACATCTGAGTGCATTTCTTCTTTCATGCGTTTACCCATATCAGTGCTGTCTGCTCCTATACCTACATAAGCGATCTTACCTCTATGAAACAGAGGGAAAAAGCCTGTTTTATTGTTCATTACTGTCACACTGCTTCTTGCCACCTGTTTTCTTATATTGTCTGTTTTTGCATTCAGATCAGCCAATAAATTTGTTGTATCTACCACTTGTGCTTTGTTAAGTCCCAGGTTATACTTAGCCAGGAGCACTTTCTTTACCTTTCCATCTATATCCTTCCACTTCAGTCGTTTTTGCTTGATTGCTGTCTGGATGGCATCGATAGCGGCGGGTACATCTTCAGGCAGGCAAAGCATATCATTTCCGGCAATTAATGCCAGCACGGCAGCCTCTCCTCCTGGAAAATACTTGCTTACTCCTTTCATCTCCAATGCATCCGTAAATGACAGGCCCTTAAAACCCAGTTTATCCTGCAAAAGTTCATGAACATTATTTCTTGACAAAGAAGTAGGCAAATGTTCTGTAGTATCAATGGCTGGAATGGAAAGATGTGCGATCATTACACTACCCACTCCATTATTAAATAATTGACGGAATGGATATAACTCCAGGGAATCCAATTGCTCTATTGATTTATTAATGACCGGAAGATCCAGGTGAGAATCTACATTCACATCACCATGGCCTGGAAAGTGTTTGGCGCAGGCCATTATACCCGCATCCTGCATTCCCTTCATATAGGCCACACCAAATCGGGCAACCTTAAACTTGTCTTCTCCAAAAGAACGGTAACCGATTACAGGATTGTCAGGGTTATTATTCACATCCACAACAGGTGCAAAATTCACATGGACACCAATCCTTTTCATCTGTTCCCCAACTGCCTGTCCCATCTGGTAAACGATCTTATCATCATTAATGGCACCGAGCGTAAGTTGATATGGAAATTTAATCACACTGTCAAGCCGCATTCCCAATCCCCATTCGCCATCAATAGTTATCATTAATGGTGTTTTGGCAATAGCCTGGTAATAGTTGGTCAGGTTCGCCTGCCGTACAGGACCTCCCTGGAAAAAACATAGCGCACCTACATTATATTTAGATACTTCATCCACCACCTTGGCCACATGTTCCGGTCCAAGGTTACTGTGAGCCCGCACCACCATCAGTTGTGCGATCTTTTCTTCTTTTGATAATGATTTAAATACACTGTCCACCCAGGCTTTGGCAGGCAGTTGACTGTTGTACTGGGCAAAGGAAACAGAAACAATAAAAGAGAAAATGGAAAGGGCTGCAATCTTCTTCATAGTTACATAAAAAGGAGTCACAATTTATAACAAAACAAATACGGAAGACTTAAAAGCTTGTGAAAGCAACAGGATACAACACCTACAGGCAATGCAAAGTCCCAGTGTTATTCTATTTTCTAAAAATAAATTCCTAACCTGAACACATGATATTAAAGGTTCTTTATCCAAATATGAATGTCATGCGGTGCCACTTCATCACCACCGAAATAAGGATACAATTGGTAGCCTTTTGCCATTGGTGTAGTTGCCATACGGGGCATTCTTTCAGAAACGCCATTTACAGAAAATAAATAGCTGCTTGATGTTACTTGTATGGAACAACTGATCTCTTTCCCAATATCCACAATGGCCAATTCGCGGGAAATTACTGCGGCATTATTATATACATAGGCAAAAAGATGTAGCGCATTATTGCTCCATCTCCATCCAAACCGGGCGCTGAACTGGTGGTGATCTGCATTATTATCCGAAAAACCATAGAGCTTATTGATATCATATTGGTTTTCGGCATTGGCAGTCTGGTAAATAGCGGTGCTGTCAAACTTAACCAGGAATTTCATCTCCTGGGTTTCCACTGCCTTCAGGCCATTTTGATCGCAATACTGCCCGCCCTTGGCAATAGAATATTCAATGAACCCGGAATTTTTAGTGGAAGAAGATGTGCCTTTTTCTATAATAGCATCTACAGCTTTTTTGCAACCTGGCAGCATCAGCAGGCATAGGAGTGCAATTAGAATGGGGTTTTTCATAGTATTTAATTAAACAGGAATTGGGTACAACGAAAGTATGATTGGTAAGTTTACTACCAAATGATGCCTATCATATTATGATTTCTTTTTTTTAATGATAAGAAAAATCCCTTAGTGCTTCTACTATTCATACCAATACTGTTGGTAAAGCTCTTTTTGCTGATTCACCTAATTAATTCTTAGCTCATAGAGACCTAAACCGTATTTTTGAGACCTTAAGGAAAGAAACCGTGGCTGATAGAATATTACTGCTTCCCGACAATATTGCCAACCAGATAGCAGCAGGTGAAGTGATCCAAAGGCCTGCCAGTGCCGTTAAAGAATTATTAGAAAACGCTGTTGATGCCGGGGCTACCGAGATTCGCCTCCTGGTGGCTGACGCGGGAAAATCCCTGATACAGGTAATAGATAATGGGATGGGCATGAGCGAAACAGATGCCCGAATGGCCTTTGAACGCCACGCTACCTCCAAAATCAAAAATATTGATGACCTGTTTCATATCCGCACTATGGGATTCAGGGGCGAAGCGCTTGCATCCATTGCGGCAGTGGCCCAGGTAGAGCTCAGAACCCGCAAAGCGGAAAATGAATTGGGGACCTGCATTGAAATAGAAAATAGCCTGGTACTTAAACAACAACCTGTTGCTTCGCCTGTGGGCACAAGCATCAGTATGAAAAACCTGTTTTTCAATGTGCCTGCACGTCGTAATTTCCTGAAAAGTAATGCCTCTGAAATGAGGCATATAGTCGATGAATTTATTCGTGTGGCACTTGCTTTCCCCGGCGTCTTCTTTTCGCTTACCAGCAATGGACAACAACTTTTTCACCTGGAGGCGGGCACATTAAAGCAACGCATTGTTCAACTATTGGGCAATAACTACAATGCCAAACTGGTAGCTGTCAAGGAAGATACTGATTACCTGAACATACAGGGTTTTGTAGGTAAGCCGGAAACAGCTAAAAGAACCCGTGGGGACCAGTACTTTTTTGTGAACAACCGTTTTATCAAAAGCGCCTACCTCAACCACGCCCTGCAGAATGCCTACCAGGAAATGATTCCTTCGGAAAGCTTCCCAATGTATGTGCTATTCATTGACCTGGACCCTACGCAAGTAGACGTGAATGTGCACCCTACAAAACAGGAAATAAAGTTCGAAGATGAAAAGATCGTGTACGCTTTTGTACAGGCAGCAGTGAAACATGCCCTCGCCCAATTCAGCATCACCCCAACCCTTGATTTCAACCTGAATGCTGACATACAACAATTAGAATCGGTACAAAAACCTTTTACTGAAGACAAGCAGTCCTTTACAATGTCTTCCTCCATTTTTCAAACCTTCACCGAGTCCAACCAGGCACATAAAATAGAAGGAGGTTCCTTCAGGCACTGGAGCGACCTTAGTGGAGGTCAACAAAAAGAACAACAGGATCCGGGGTTTGTTTCCCTTGGGCGAAAATTTCTAGAGTTTGAACACCAGGTCCCTGCTGCTAATCAAGGAATTGCACTGCCGGTGAAACACTCACTGCTTACTGATGATACCAAACTGACCCATCTTTTACTGACGTATATTTTGGCTCCTTCACCCAACGGATTCATTTTAATGCATCAGCAATCCGCACATGAACGTGTGATATATGAACGACTGGCCCAGGCGCTTCAAGGAAAGCAAATTGCTACCCAGCGAAGCCTCTTTCCTGCTTCCATAGAATTGACGCCAACAGATGCTGTATTGCTTACTGATCTGCTGCCTGATCTTTTACAAATGGGGTATGCTATTGAACCTTTTGGTAAATCAACTTTTGTTATCCAGGGCACACCTGCCGATATGGAAGTGGGTAATGAAAAAGGCGCACTGGAAAAAATACTGGAACAATACAAGCATTTCAACAGTGACCTCAAATTATCGAAAAGAGAAATGCTGATGCGTACTATCGCCGCGCAACAGGCTGTCAAACCGGGAACATCCCTTTCAGAAAAAGAAATGCAAAACCTTGCACAGGACCTTTTTGCCTGCCAAACCCCAAATGTGACACCATCCGGCAGACCTACCTACCTCGAATTTAAAAAGGAACAGTTGGAGAAGATGTTTGGAAGATAGAGCACCAGGATTGAAAGGATTTTATAGGATTAATGAGGAGTTGAATGATCTTTATAAATTCATTCATTACTCATTTGATACATTACCCGAAAGATTTAATTCTTTTCTCTTAGCTGTTCAACGAATTTCTCAACAGCTCTTCTTACGGCGGTGGCAGAGGCCTGGTGATTATTGACAAGAACAGAGACAATCAGGAGCTTATTCTTTTTGGTAAATAAAAAACCACTGAAAGCCACTACTCCAGATAAGGTTCCTGTCTTGGCAAACACATATCCTGTTTCATTTTTATAGTAATTGGTCAACGTACCTTCATTTCCTGTAGGAAGGATCGCTTTCATTCGTTCTATCCCAAACTCCGTTTGCATTTTATTCAGGATGGTCACCATATCCTGGGGTGTAAATAAATTGTACCTGCTTAACCCCGATCCATCAACCCAATGAGGCTTTTGGGGGAGGTCTTTCAAATCAGTTTGCAGCAACCTGTTGATGATATTGGCATCATTCATTTCTCCTAATAACCTTTGGCTTACCATCATTAGTGATTGCTCTGCAAAGAAATTATCACTCCTATGCATCATTGGCTTCAACATTGAATCCGTTGGCTGGCTGAATATGATCTTACCCTGTGTCAATGCCTCATTTACAAGCAATACCTGTTTGTGTAGTGTATCTGATAATAATTCAACTGCCAGTTGGCTGTTGTCAGTGAAATAAGGCGTTTCAACAGGCTTTGCCTGCACCTGCCCTTCTACCAAGAAACGGTTGGAAGCAATATCGCGGTTCACAGAATATGAAGTATTTCTTTCGGGATCCTTTATTACCACTCCTTTTTTGAAAAACGAAGGCACCACCTGCAAACTATTGCCTCCACTAAAGCGCACTACATTTCCATACATCGGCAAGGCACTTCTTTCAGGCATATAACTCTCGCTGTAATCATTCCATGACCAGCCACTTCCCCACCGTTCATCTTTCCAGGATTGAAGTGAAAGACTGATGGTAAGGTCTTTATTTTTCAAAACATCATAAACCCGCTGTATTGCAAATTCAGGATGTAAAAAAGTAGGATCTCCTGTTGGGGCAATATAAAGGTCATTACCCCTCTGTTCATAGCGAAGACCAGGCAAACTATCACCCAGGTACTTCATGGCTGCATAACAGCTTGGAAGCTTGGTATTGCTCGCAGGCACAAAATATTTATCCCCCTGGTAATTATACAAATAACTGCCAGTGGCAGGATCAAACACACTAATTCCTACATGAGCAGATCTTAATGCCGAATCGTTGATCACATCTCTCCTGGCCCATTGTCCAATTTTGCGGGCTGGCGAACAACTTACCAGCGTAGATATAGCAATTAGCAGGACAAGGAACTTTGTTTTCATCAGTGCAGTGGTTTTTTCAAATGTACCTATTAAAGAATTTTAATTATGCATTTTATAATACAAGACAACCACCACTTTAATACACACTAAGAGTAAACCCTAAAATTTCTCTTTACCGTATCAAATCATACTTTTTAGCAATACCATACACAGCTTCTTACCTAAATTAGCCCTCCCAAATTAAAACACACAATGAAGCATTTTGTCAAGCTAGTGATGCTGGGCGTTTCAGCAGCCGGCGTGGTTGCTTTTACCCCGCCCGGTGGAAAGAAGGATAAACCTTTTAAATACATTGACAAGGCCAATATGGACCTGTCTGTTAAGCCCGGTGATAATTTTTATTTATATGCAAATGGTAACTGGCTGAAGAACCATGCCATTCCTGCTTCTAAAACCCGCTGGGGTAGCTTTGATGAACTTAGAGAAGAAAGCAGCAAGCGTTTGCGTTCCATGCTAACTGAGGCAGCCGCTAAGGCAGCTACAGATCCATCCATGCAGAAGATAGGCGAGTTTTATACCAGCGGTATGGACAGTGCAGCTATTGAAGCCCTGGGTGCTCAACCTATCAAAGCTGACCTTCAACGTATCGATGCGATTAACTCTATAAATGACCTGTTGTCGTTAGTGGCTGAAAACCGTAAGCAGGGAATCGGTGGTGCCCTTTTTGGATTTGGAATTACACCCGACCGTAAAAACGTGAACGTATATATCCCAAGCCTTGGCCAGGGAGGTACTTCACTCCCCGACCGGGATTATTATATAAAGAATGACTCCCGTAGCACTACCATCCGTAATGCTTACCAGCAGCACCTTACTAATATGTTCTCTCTCATTGGTGAGAATAATGACAAAGCACAAAAAGATGCCAATACCGTATTGCGTATAGAAACAGCGCTGGCTAAAGCTCAAATGAGCAGGGTAGAAATGCGCGATCCTTACAAGACCTATAATAAGTACGGCATCAAAGAATTCAATTCCACCACTCCCTCTATCGACTGGAACTGGATGCTTGGACAATTTGGTTTACAAGGAGCCGACAGCATGATCGTTACCAACCCCGCCTTCTTTAAAAGCATGGACATACTCTTGACTGCATTGCCATTGGAAGACTGGAAGACCTATGTCAAATGGCATTTGCTGAATAGTTCAGCAGATTACTTAAGCAGCGCATTTGTAAAAGAAGATTTTGCTTTTACTAAAGTGCTAACTGGTCAGAAAGAGCAAACCCCACGTTGGCAAAAAGTGAGCGGTTTGATAGATGGCTCCCTGGGCGATCTGTTGGGACAGTTGTATGTGAATAAATACTTTAAGCCGGAAGCAAAAAAACGGATGCTCGACCTGGTGAACAACCTGCAACAAACTTTTGCCGGCCGCATTCGCCAGCTTGGCTGGATGAGTGACGAAACAAAAACAAAGGCCCTCGAAAAGCTCAATGCATTTACCAAAAAGATAGCCTACCCCGATACCTGGAGAGATTATAAAGAGATCACCATTGCCCGCAATGATTACCTGGGCAATGCCCGCAGGGTAAGCCAGTGGATGTACAATGATATGATCACCCGCTATGGAAAACCGGTGGATAAAACACGCTGGAGCATGACCCCTCCAACCATCAATGCATATTACAATCCTTCCAATAACGAGATCGTTTTTCCTGCCGGTATCCTTCAGTATCCTTTCTTTGATTTTGGAGCTGATGATGCGGTGAACTATGGTGGCATTGGTGCTGTTATTGGCCATGAAATGACGCATGGTTTTGATGACCAGGGAAGCCAGTTTGCAGCTGATGGCAATTTGAAGAACTGGTGGTCTAAAGTAGATGCCGAAAAGTTCAAGGAAAGAACTGCATTGGTAGTTGATCAATACAATGGTTATACCGTCCTGGATACGATCCATGTGAATGGTAAATTGACACTTGGAGAGAACCTGGCAGACCTTGGTGGACTCAATATGGCTTATGCAGCCTTCATGAATACCGATCAGTATAAAAAAGGAAAGACCATTGATGGATTTACGCCTACACAGCGTTTCTTTTTAAACTGGGCACAGGTTTGGCGTAACAATGCATTACCTGAAACACAGGCACAATTGATCCTTACCGATCCCCATTCACCTGGTATGCACCGTGCCAATGGTCCCCTGGTAAATATGGATGCCTGGTACCAGGCTTTCAATGTACAGCCCGGAGACAAAATGTATAGAGCTCCTGAAAAAAGGATCCATATCTGGTAAAATTTTCAAGAATTCAGTGACTTCAAGCCCCGCAGTTGCGGGGCTTTGTTATTATTTTAAGGTATAGATAATACATCCGTTGTAAGATAAGATTTAGCATCTAAGCAGATTATTGAACCCCGGGCTCTACTTTTACCAAATGATCGATGCCAATGAATTGAGACTGGGAAACTATATCATGCAAAAAGTACATACCCGCATCACAACCACCCGTTGCTCTTTCCAGCATTTCGAACTGGTAGCCAAAGGGCAGGATAAAGACCTGTTTCCCATTGTTCTGAAAACGACAGTCTTGGAAAGCGCAGGTTTCCTAGAGAATAAAGATTACCCGCTTAGCCCCCAGGCCAGGGAATTTAAATTACAGCTGCCTGTTATAGGCAACAACAAAAATGAGATCCTGGCCTATATTAAAAACAACAAGGAATGCTTTGCCAGGGCCATGGTCAATGGGCTGCCAGTCAGTAACAATATATTCCACGTTCACCAGTTGCAAAACCTCTATTACGCCTTAACAGGAGAAGAACTTATGATAAGTATCTAATACACTTTAATCATAATGCAACCCTATAGAGGTAATAGTACCAGGCGGCAAATGTTAAGCTAAAGCACCTTAACAACATCACCAGCCTTCAATTTGTACCTTTGCGCATGCACCATAGCCATTTTTCGGTTGATACCATTCTTTCCAACCTGAATATAGATTCTCTAAATGAAATGCAGCAGGCTTCACTGGAAGCTACTGCAAAACATGACAATGTCATTATCCTTTCTGCCACAGGTTCCGGAAAAACACTGGCCTTCCTGTTGCCTGTACTAAGATCCTTAAAGCATGAAGACAAAAAAACTGCTGCCATGATCGTGGTGCCCTCCAGGGAACTGGCCCTGCAGATAGAGCAGGTTTTCAAATCTATGGGCACAGGATTTAAATCTTCCTGCTGTTATGGCGGACACAAAAGAGAGATTGAAGAAAACAACCTGGTACAACCGCCTGCTGTGCTAATAGGCACACCAGGACGCATTGCCGACCACCTGCGCAGGGGCAATATCACCGCCGATAGCATACATACACTGGTGCTTGATGAATTTGACAAATCACTGGAACTGGGATTTCTTGAAGAAATATCTTTCATCGTGCAGTCACTCCCTTCCATCAATAAACGGATACTGACTTCAGCCACGGCCGCAGTAGAAATACCTGCGTTTATAGGCGCTGCAGAAGCTGATGAATTAAACTTTCTTCCGGAAGGGGGTGTTACCACCCCGGCACTTGCCATTCAATCCATTCATTCTCCGGAAAAAGATAAAATAGATACCCTTTTTAAATTGATCTGTTACCTGGGCAACCGGTCCTCTATTATCTTTTGCAACCACAGGGAAGCAGTGGAACGGACATCTCAACTGCTGGCTGATAAAGGGATATTGAATACCTTTTACCACGGTGCTATGGAGCAACGCGACAGGGAGATTGCATTGGCCCGCTTTCGTAATGGCACGGTAAACTTCCTGGTAACTACTGACCTGGCTGCAAGGGGACTGGACATACCTAACATCCGTTACATTATACATTACCACCTGCCTTCCACGCCCGAGATCTTTACACACCGCAATGGACGCACAGCGCGCATGGATGCCAGCGGCACCGCCATTCTTATATTGAACGATGAAGAAAAACTGCCGGCATACATAACAGCACCAATAGAGAAAATCAAATTACCAGAAGATCTTACCGTTCCGGAAAAGCCAAAATGGACCACATTATTTATTGGCGCTGGTAAAAAAGATAAAGTAAACAAAGTTGATATCGTTGGTTTCTTAACGAATAAAGGAGAGTTGAAGAAAGAAGACCTCGGCCTGATAGAAGTCAAGGATTTCTTCTCTTTTGCAGCCGTGCGTAAGGTAAAAGCCAGCCATACCCTTCAAATGATCAAAGAACAGAGGATGAAGAACAAAAAGATAAGAATTGATGTGGCCAGGTGATACCAATGAAATACTGGATCGAAAGGCTTTTGCTGGGGATACAACTTATAATAATTGTAAGGTTTAAAAATACATTGCATGGATAGCCGCAATGATAAATCAACCCATATTCTTAACGCTTCTTCTAACTTACTAGGCCTTTGTTTTGTAGTGCTTACTTCTTTAAAACTGTTCAATATATCTCATAAGACAATAATAGATGAATTGACCACCGGGGCTATCATATTATTTATGGCAAGTTGTTTCCTGTCTTTTTTAGCTATTCGCGGCAGTATTAGCAAATCAGGCCGATATGAAAATATAGCTGATTACCTGTTTATATCTGGTATCATCCTGTTATTCCTTACCACTTTATTATTTTCTTTTAACCTGATACACTGATAAGTATTTGCAGGCTTTTTGAACCTGGAAAATTGAATACTGTCTGCATTACATAATTTACCAGTATGATGTAGATGTTACAGTCACAGGTTGTGTCCATGCTCTTTCGAGGTCACCGTTTTCAAAAGGATTTTCCTGCAGTTTGCTGGAAATGATCTTCGCCCGCACATACAATATATTTTTTCCCAGTGTATAACTGGCATTGCTGCCTTTCACCTCTTTTAATATTTTGCCGGTTGTGCCAGATCTTTCTGCACCCCAAAACTGGATAGTGTAAGTTTCACCAGGCCTTGCCGAGACGTATACCTTTAATGTTCCATTTTTAAATTGTACATCTTTAAGTTCCACGCCGGTACTTGCATAAAAATCACCTTTCTCCATAGCACCGATCAGTGCGGCAGGCGTCAATTCATGTGCCTTTACCCTGATCCATCCCCTGCCCGGGTTACTCATGCCAACCCTTTGCTCAAGATAATTATGTGAATCATCTGTTGCTAGGCCAAAAACCAGGGGTTTGCCATCATGGATGAAACGGATCAGCAACCTGTCCCATAATTCTTCCATCCCCATAACAGTTGAATCGCCATAATTATGCACATGCGGGTGCCCGTTATATACTTCAAAAAAACGCTCTCCTTTCAGAGGAAACATATCCTCGATCTTAATGGCCCAGCCAAAGTTGGGGTGATTGATATGAGGAAACATGGGCTGGCCTGTTTTTGACCGCTGTGCATACACAGCATCCAGGTTGTGTTGCATCACTTCAGTCACGCTGTTACCGCCCTGGGGTTTTATCAGTTCCTTCACGTTCACAGCACCCATGTGCAGCGGTTTGCCTTTATAGGAATCGGTAATCTCCTCTGCCTGCATCACCAGGAACTTTCCCTTCTCCTCAAACAAAGGCCTGTATTCCTCTAAGGTCTTCAGCCTGACTCTTATCTTCCCTGCACTATCAGTTTTAGAAACCACCCAATCCTTTCCGTACTTTTCCAGGTATTCCTTGTAGCGGTGCTGCCGAAAAGGATGTGTCGGTATCTCCACCCAGTTATCGCCTGTTGCTAGTATATTATGATCGGAAAGGGCGATAAAATCATAACCATGCGATTTATAGTAATCCATGATCATCTCAGGAAAATCATCCCCATCACTCCACAATGAATGGGTGTGGGTATTGCCTTTGTACCATTTAGCTGCAACTTTCTGAGCATTTACAGCCAGCAATGAAAACTGTAAGAAAAGAATGAATAAGAAACCGCGAATAGTCATCATAAATAGGTAGGCAAATTAAATCGTTCTTATAAGAAAATATAAATAATAATGAATACAGCAATGAGGTAACCTAACCTGGTAAAACCTGTGCTATAAATTATACTAATCCAAACTGCTTAAAATGATGCGTAAAATGTTTATTGTGCAAAATGATCCATTCCTGGTGATTCAGCTTTCCCAACCTTGGTTGCACAAATTCAGCCTCAGGATTATTGGCAAAAAAACTTTCAAAATCATCCAGCTCCAGGCTCAATTGCTGTTTTGCTGCATCCAGATCTGCATACTGAAGCGGATCGGGCGTTTCACCGGCAAGAGAACTTTTAAGCCCAATGGGCATTTCTACATCTGTATATATAAATCCTGCTTTTGCTTGTTTGGCTTCTTCATCCGTTGACTTTTGAGCAATCTCTTTTTTGCCATTCGAATGCTGAAGTGTCTTAACCAGGTGCTCTATCATATGTTGCGGTTTCATCAATCCCCACCTGGCTTAAGTATCTTCTGTCAATTTATTCAAAAAGGTGTTAAGTTCTTCCCTGTTGTTTATATTCACCATTACTGGAATTCTTTCCTGGCTCATAACTGTCATCAATGATTGATTAAGTAGTAAAGATAATTTCGTTTCCCATTTGGCTTAAGCATGGACGGGATTTTGTTATACACTATCCACATTACATTCAAATATTACCGGATCAAAAATGTATTAAAAGTATGAGCCTTTAGCAGGGGGCGTATGCTTCGCTTACTTAATTTTATTTGCAATAATTTGTCGGTGCCAGTTTCATTATGCACCACTACTACTAATGATTTATCGGGTTTTACAAAAGCAAATAGGTTACTGAATTCACCGCTGGAAGTACCCTTTTTTAATTTGCACATTCAAATGCTTCAACATGAGAAAGATTATCCTTGGACTGGCCATTACCCTTGATGGATTTATCGAAGGCCCAAACGGTGAATTTGATTGGTGCTTTACCGACCAGGATTATGGCATGTCAGAATTCTTTACCCATGTAGACAGTCTTTTTATTGGGCGCAAAACCTATGAACTGATGCAGGCCATGGGTGAAAATGCCAGCCCAGGTTTTCCTAAGATGAAAGAATATATTTTCTCCAATAGCCTAAAGGAAGTTAAGCCAGGGGCTATACTGGTTAATAGTGATGCCGCGGAAGCAGCCAGAAAGATCCGGCAGGAACCAGGAAAAGACATCTGGCTTTTCGGAGGTGCAAGCCTAACAGCCTATTTTCTTGAACATGGATTGATCGATCATCTCTGGCTGAGTGCACCCCATCCTATTGGGCACTGGAAAGCGATTGTTTCCCGAAAGCGAGCACCGCACCCAACTACAACTTATAGAAGCTAAAACATACAACACAGGCCTTGTCTCACTGAAGTATGACCTAAAGAAATAAAAACCCCAGCAATGAATTATTTACTTTCTAAAGTTTTGATAAGGGATCAAAATTCGCCTTTTTAAGCCTTGAATAATAATTTATTACCATACCTTCTTCCTATGTGAATAAGTTTACCCTTTCTATTACATAAGATAATACCATTCATCTTCAGCCATTTATATATCAATCGTAAATTTTCATATCTCCAAAAGCTATGACTTACGAAAGCCGGAGACTACATTTGATGCTTTAGGTAACATCAACCCAGTTCTCCGGACGCGAAAAACCCAATTATGTCCGTCCCCCGGAAGATCTGAGTGCTAATGAATCCACTTTCCCTGAATAACCCCCGCCAATATTCTCTGAGCTAACCCGATCAATCATCCTACTGATATAACCCTATCTGTAATCCAAGTTCTTAGGGTCGGCATTGTTTAACCCTTAAAAGAAAACAATGTTGAAAAGAAAATTAGTTAAAGCAGGGTTCTTTGGTCATGGCGCTTTTTTTATTATGGTATCCCCATTTAGCGTTAGTCCTAAAGCTCAAACCCTCGGTAATGACTCAGCTCTTTCCGGCAATCCAATCGTTCATCAAACCCTATGCAAAGACACTTCAGTGCAATTGCCTGCAGATACTGTAGTGCTGGCTGCTACTGAAGCGAAACCAGAAGCTCCGAAAATTACAATGAACGCTATGGCAGCTAAATATGCAAGCCAGTTCATTAAAAAGAACACTGAAGCTCTTGAGATCGTAGAAAAAAGAAGCGGTGTTTATTTCAACATCATCGAACCTATCTTTAAAAAGTATGACCTGCCGGTGGAATTAAAATACCTGGCAGTTGTGGAATCACAGTTAAAGGCTTCTGCCCTTTCTCATGTCGGCGCCCGGGGTCCCTGGCAGTTAATGGCCTCCACTGCACGCGACCTGGGTCTGAAGGTCAATGGCAAACGTGATGAGCGTACCCATTACTATAAAAGCACAGAGGCAGCTGCCAAGCATCTAAGAGACCTATACAATGAATTTGGCGACTGGTTGCTGGTGATCGCTGCCTATAACAGTGGTTCAGGACCTGTTTTAAAAGCCATCAAACGCTCTGGCAGTCACAATTTCTGGAGTTTACAGGCATTTCTCCCGGCCGAGACCAGGGGACATGTAAAAAGGTTTATTGCCACGCATTATTATTTTCAGCAGGAAGGCAGCCTGACCATGCTCACCAAGTCAGAGACCAAAAAATATTTAAAGGAGATATCAGATTATAAAGTGAAACAAAACCTGCAGATGGATGAAAACACCATAATTGCAGTGCGATAACGGCTAACTAACAAAGGGTTGTGTTTTTACATAACCCTTTGTTCTTATTTTTATTGATGCTTAATTTTTTTATTATTGTGATACTGGTAGCTTATTTCGTGAGTAAGGCATTTCGGAGCGACAGTAAGAAGAATGATTCCCTATGATGAAAGACGTCTTTACTGACATTTCAAACCGCTATTGCAGCAATAAAAGACTTATCGAACATGTTTGGGCTGAGATAGAAAAAAGCTACTCCAACCCCAAACGATACTATCATACGCTCTCTCATTTGCAGCAATTCTATTATGAACTGGAAGCAGCCAAAGAACTTATTCAAAACCGGGATGCGCTCCTTTTCAGCCTTTTTTTCCACGACCTGGTTTACAATCCGCTTCGCAGAGATAATGAAGAAAGAAGTACTATCATTGCCGAGCACCGAATGACTACCCTTGATGTTCCCCTGGCATTGATCAAAACCTCCATGGAACTGATCATGGCCACAAAGTCGCATAATTTGTCTGAAAATGGCGATACCAATATTTTCACTGATGCGGACCTCTCCATCCTGGGGCAGCCAGCGGCTGTTTATGATGATTATACCACGGGTATCCGCAAAGAATACATACTCTATTCTGACATGCTGTACAAGCCTGGCCGCAAAGCGGTGGTGCAACACTTCCTTTCCCAGGACCGTATTTTTAAAACAGACTATTTCTTTAAGAAGTACGAAAGCATGGCCAAAGAGAATCTTCAAAGGGAGCTATTGAGTCTTTGATTTATTTCTATTCTTAAAACCCATTCAATTTCGTTGTTGAACATAATGGTGGCATTTGCCTTCCCAAAAGATTAATCCTTTTTCCTGCATTAGGTAAACCACAATTTCAAAAGCCTTTTAAATGTCATAGTAGCATGTTTGTAATGGCTATGTACCGCCTCTTTAAAGGGCCGTTACATAGGCGGCACAAAGGCGGTACATAGGCGGCACATAGGCGTTGCATAAATTGCTTTGTGTATGTGTAATTCAAAAATAGGTTGTCACTTTTAATCTTATTCCAGTAAAAGTTGTCATTTTAGCAGGTATGCCTTTTGGGGGTTAAACATTGACTGAGGTACGATAATTTCCTGATCTACAACAAATTTTAGCCACCAGGTGTCTGCCCTGGTTTTGTCTATTTTGGTTTCCTTTGGGCTTCCTTTTCACTGTTCAGCTTTCTACGGTAGAGCCCATGCAAGAGCTATCAATAAATTAGTTGTTTGTTGATAAAAACTTTAACTTCAATATGCATAGATCCAGAAATCCAAACTATTTTATAGAAAGGTTGTTTATCTCCAATTTCTGAATGAGTATTTGATTTACTCACTGTAAAGGAGTTCTTTATGCAAAACAGTATATTTTTTTCTGTTACAACTGTATAGATGCTTCTTACTTTTTGCTAGTTACCTACATATCTTCTTAGGCCAGTCCTGCACCTGTTTAAGCTTTTTTCCGTAACTCAGAACTACATGATCTTATAAGGCATGCAAATCCAGTCATACGCATAAGGTTTTGAATGCCTAACAATGAAATGAAGCATTTTTCAGTAATAAGAATTATTCATCATTGAAATCAAGACACAAAGCATTTATTAATTAACCAAAACAACTAGATTATGAAAAGGATTTCTTTTATCACTGTTGTATTAGTAGTCTTTCTGTTTTCTTGTGAAAAGAATATAGATAAGCCGGCATCACAGGAACAGATGACATTAGCCGCCAAACAAAACAAGGATCATGGCCATTTAAAACAATCAAAAACTTTTTCATCAGAGGTCGTAGTAAGTTGGCTTAATATGCAACTCCAAATGGTAAAAGTGCCAATGCCGGCTGGTACTGCTGGTCAAGCTACAGACAGATGCCAGGCATACTGCGGTATTGCACTTTACGAATCAGTAGTTCCGGGCATGCCCGCTTATCAATCACTCTCTGGTCAGCTAACCGATTTTCCAGAAATGCCTTCAACCGAGCCGGGTAAAGCCTACCATTGGGCAGCTAGTGCAAATGCTGCACTTGCAGAAATGAACCGGAGGCTTTTCCCAGCAACTGCCATTGCTAATAAAACAGCCATGACTAATCTTGAAAATTCATTTCAGGCAACTTATAGTACAGAAACTGATGACGCAACATTACAACGTTCAATTGCATTTGGAAAAGAAGTAGCGACAAGAGTTTATAATTGGGCCGCTACTGATGGTACAACCAATATCAATCCCCCATATGTGCCTCCTGTAGGTCCGGGTCTTTGGATACCAACATCGACTTCCCCAATTGTTAACCCTTATGCATATCAACTCCGGTTATTAGTTCCGGGCTCTGCAGACAACACTACACTGGAACCGCCTCCTGCTTTTTCAACAGTTCCAGGTTCGCCTTTTTATAATATGGTAAAAGAAGTGTATGACGCACGTGTTAATATAACACCCGAACAAAAAGCGCTGGCCGATTACTTTAAAGATGTACCAGGCTATACGCCAGGAGGTACTTATCTTGCCCTAATGACGCAGTTACTGGACATCACAAAACCCACACTGGATATGGCAGCTCTTGATTATGTGAAAATTGGATTAGCAACACGTGATGCCAGTATTGTGCTCTTTACCAATAAATACCGCTTCAACCTGATTCGTCCGGTCACTTATATCCGTGCGTATATTGATCCTAGTTGGTCGAGCTATATTCCTACACCAAATCATCCGGAATTTCCTTCCGGCCATTCGACGTCAGGGGGCGCTATTCTCACCATGATGAGCAAAATCTTTGGTGAGGATTTCCATATCACGCTGCATACGTACGATTATCTTAACTACCCCTCCCGCAGTTATACCAGCTTTACTCAAATGAGTAACGATATATCCGACAGCCGTTTTTATAGTGGCTTGCATTACAGGGCCACCTTAGTTAAAAGTACCGAACAGGGCAAAAAAGTGGCAGAGAATATATTGAGTAAGGTGAAGTTTATGAAATAATAATTTGTAAAGACTTTTGCCCAAAACAATTACGACATTTATTATAGTTAACCACACAATCGAGTAGACGGCCTTATTGCTTGTAAGCGATAAGGTGCGTCTCTCACATGCATTACTTACTCGCTCTGGAACACGGATTTCCTATTTAACTGCGGGACGCTATTATGTTGTGGCGCTTTTTATAAAAAAATCAGCACTCAGACCCGTCTGTTTGTAAGCAACACCCTTAATATAAAACTCCTAATAGATCCATTTATAATCCTTTGCTGATTTTATGATAAGTAAACATATGCTTTATATTCACCACTATGGTATCATGAAAAAGCAAGTTTATAGTCCCTTTTTTATCCTACCACTTTTACTATTTTAAACAGCTCATTTGCCCAGCAAACAAATATTACCAAAGAAGGTTTGTCGGCTGCCCGGAATTCCATGTTTACTATAACCCTGGTAATCATGATTTTCCATTAAGACCCTAATGGATTTTCTATTTTAACTACGATGCATTCAAATAATTTTGTATAAGTATGCAAAAATTAGTACCTTAATACTCCGCTCCCTCCAAACTGATCCTCCAGTACTTTTTGACTATACTTTTCTTGTACGTAAATCCGCTTCTTTATCAGCAAGTATTTTTTAACCTTAAATAATACACCATGCGTACATTCCAAAAGGTAACTACCGACACGGTTTTCAATGCTGTTGTATCAAAGGGCTCCCTTTCTTTTATAAAGAAGGATAGCCTGAACCGTATCAAACCTGCGGCTGAAAATCCCCCACTCTCCTTTAAAAAACTTATTCATTTCTGCTTCTATTTATTATTTTTTGCTACAGTAATGCCTGGATGCAAACGGGAACAGGTTGTAAATAAATCTGTAGCTAATGATAATAGTAATGCTATGGCTAAGGCAAGAGCAAAATCGGTTCAGGCCAGCATGAAAGCGCAACTGGTAACCGGCCTTGGAGGTGGTTGGGGCAGCACGGTCGGACCAGCTGGTGACCTTTTTATTCCTGACGGCCAGGCGGGTGCCATCTTACGCGTTGACCCCAAAACAGGCCTGTATACAACATTTGCCAGTGGATTACCCCAATTGATACCGGATGTTGGCATTGGCGGGATATCAGATGTAGCATTCTTTGGCGGGAAAGCTTATGCACTTGTAACACTGGTAGATGATCCTACTCTCTTTCCGACCGGGCAGGTCAACGGCATCTACAGGATCGATGGCCCGAATAGTTTTACAGTAATAGCGGATATTGGCGCTTTCAACGTAAACCATCCTCCAAGCGGCTTTGAATTTGATGTTTCAACTGGCGTTCTATATTCCATTCAAACCTATCGCGGCGGCTTTCTTGTCACTGACGGTCACCTGAACCGGGTGTTGTATGTAACACTTGATGGTAATATTGAAATAGTTAAGAGCTTTGGTGATATTGTACCAACTGGCCTGGCTGTAAAAGGTAACCAGATATACATGTCACAGGCTGGCCCGGTTCCTCATCTTCCTGAAAACGGGAAGGTGTTGGCATTCAGCCTTAATTCGCCAACGGTTACCACTGTCGCCTCAGGTGCCCCGCTTCTTGTTGATGTGGAGTTCGGTCGTGGAGAAACGCTCTTTGCACTTTCGCAAGGACCCGGTAGTGGCGATCCTGAAGGTTCGCCGGCGGTGCCTAATTCCGGCTCATTGGTAAGAGTGAACGCAGACGGAACTGTCACCGTAATCGCTGACCAATTTGATCGCCCCACTTCATTGGAGATCATCGGGAACACCGCATACATAGTTACACTCGGTGGTGATGTCTGGACTCTTGATAACATCGCCGTTCCACCATATGGCAGTAATAATATAAAACGTTTGCTTCACCGTCATAGCTAAACACCAGGCGTTCAAAATAGATTGTTTATTTTTTAGCTGATTCATTTTCTTCCCCCGCGTGTCCTTGAAAAGTAACACGCGGGTTTCTTCCTCCGCGAGTCTCCTGTAAGGGACTCGCGGATTTCATTGTGATGATGTATATCCAAGAAGCACGAAGCGCATATTTATTCTTCTTGTCTTTCCACTCTAATGAAAACACATTGTCAAACGATGAATTATTAGTGAGCAATTAATGGAGCAGCGACAGCTCCTGGCAACCAGAAACACTAAGCAGCTGGACTTACGACATGGGAATGGGTGGTGGTGGACTGGGTTTTTTGTTTCAAAACCTTATTATCAGGTTTGACAAAGAAAAAGCAGTTTCTGTTGAACATGCTAAGATTCGGGATTAAAAAGCACCTGCCACTAACATCAGCTTCCCAAATGCGTGCTTTAGAATATAGGCAAGTCTTTTATATTATGATAAGGCTGTATATCTTTAGGCAAACGACAGGGAAGCGTAACCCGGCACCTGGGCAAGCCCTCCCCGTTGTGCGTTACGCTAAATTCCTTTGTAATAAAAAAAGAAAAATAACTGGAGATTGTGTATCATGTTAATCGGTGATACCAAAGCATTTATTTTAATTTATACAAACTGACATGAACAGGACCAAGACAATATATAAAAACGCAATTTACGCTATCATATTTTTGCTATTTCCACGCGCAACTTTTGCCCAAAACCGGGAGATGGACAGTTTAAAACAACTACTATCACGTACCAGCTCAGGCACCGCCCGTGTGGATCTATTAGTTAAATTAGGTCTGTTTGAACAAAGCTTTAAAGGTGGACTTCGTTACGCAGAGGACGCATTGGCACTGGCAAAAAAAATTCATTATAGGAAAGGGGAAGGGGCAAGTTTTAATCAAATAGGAAATCAGTATTTCGCTGCAAGTAATTATCCTGCTGCTTTAAATTTTTACTTTCAAGGTTTAAAAATCAGAGAAGAAACTGATGATATTAATGGCATTTTCGGTAGTTATAACAATATTGCCAACGTATATTTTGAACTGGGCGATCTTGACCGGGCATTGACTTACAATTTTAAATCTTTGCAGTTCTCCCAGCCGAGTAATGTATATGGAAAAGCGTGTTTACTAAATAACGTCGGTACTATTTATGAAAAAAGAGAACAACTTGACTCGGCGCTTTATTACCAGCAAAGGAGCTACGAACTCTTCAACCAGAGTATGTCTAAATATCAGTACATTAATACCTTAAATGCGCTTGGCAGCCTTCAAATGAAATTGGGCAATTACGAACTGGCCAAGAGTTACTTTTCACTCGGTATTAAAAATGGAGTCGAATACAACGACTCACTTAATAGAGCATCCAGTTACTTAGGCCTCGCTAAATTGTTTAAGCAATTGAAGCAGGAAGATTCTTGTATCAACTACGCGAAAAGAGCAATAGTTTTTGCACACAGACAACAAAGCGTAGCACAAAGCGTCATTGTTGATGCAGGAAAACTAGTGTCTGAACTGTATGTCGGTAAGAATGACAAGGAGGCGTATACTTACCTGAAGCTTGCAATGGACACGAGAGACAGTACGTTTAGTCGCGAAAAAACGATGCAGATTCAAAACATGGTATTTGCCGAACAGGAAAGGCAAAAAGAAATACAGGAACAAAAATCAAAAGAGGCGGAAGAAAGACAAAACAACTTGCAATATGCCGCCATTGCTCTAGGGTTGGTCACATTGCTCATAGGTTTTTTCGTGTTAAGCCACTCGGTCATTGCCAACCAGAAGCTGATCAAGTTCCTCGGGATTGTATCGCTGCTGATAATATTCGAGTTTTTAAATTTGCTCCTACATCCTTACCTTGGAGAGTTGACCCACCATTCACCTGTTTGGATGTTGCTTGTTATGGTTTCTGTGGCAGCCTTGCTTGTTCCTTTACATCATAAAGTAGAATATTGGGTAACACACAAACTGGTAGAAAAGAATAATAGGATACGTTTGGTTGCAGCTAAGAAAACCGTTGCGAAGCTAGAGGGCAAAGTAAGCTAAATACATATTTTCTTCCCCCGCGAGTCTCCTGTAAGGGACTCGCGTATGCAGTTTTGGTGATGTTGACCAAGGTCGTGCAGCACATATTTATTCCTCTTGTCTTTCCAATCCTAAAAAAAGAGACATGGTCAAACAATGAATTTATAATAAGCAATTCATTGTAAGATATTATCAATGAATCAACGAACCCTCTTCAAGTGTCCCGAGGAGAAGTAAATCAGAATAACTTATTGCAGCTATGAATGTCGTTTAAGGATTATGTGAAGCCTCTAACAATTGCATTTTACAATTGTGGTTGATTACAATTGATCAACCTAAATAACTATCGACTTTTGCCTTCTCACGGTCTCTCCTGGAAGCGCAACCATCGCTCTGGTATCTCATTGCTACTTGCTAATAAGTAATCTTTGTAAGAACACGCAATGAACTGCTTGTCCGGCAATTGCATCCACCAACGCCCCGTTTTTTTGCTTTGCAGGAAGGTGGTTTCCACTTCGGCAAAGGCAGTATGAAATTCATTGAATGATTCCCTTTCGTCAATCACGGCTTCCCTGCTGCCACGGCTGCGGCCATCCATAAAATACCATAGCATCTGGCTGATCTGTTTAGCGGTAAGCTGTTCCACATCTTTCTCAGGACGGTAGCCATAAATGCCCACGCTTTGCATATTGCTGCTCATTCCTGCATATTGCAACAATGTGCAGGCTTCCTCACCATTCAAACCGTTAGGTGTAATATTATTAGCAGGAGCAAAAGCATGTGCCAGTGCTGAAATATCAAAAGAAAGGATCTGGCAGTTTCGTATCACGGGTTCCATTTCATCTATATGCTCCTTTACGGTACCAACGCGGAAGCAATCAAAGCGCAATTTATCCATGGTCTCCAACATGCGGGGATGCACAAAGTAACTTTGGAAGGCTATATGGTTGTAGTGCCGCATGTAGTTAGGATCGGCAGTAAGCAGTTCCATTAAATAATTATCGCTCCGGAAAGGAGAATCGATATTGATATCAATAACTGCATCAACTCCCACAGCGTCCACCTGTCTTTTCTCATCTGCAAAGGCATAATACTGGGAAAGTGTAAGATCGTGTGAGCCACCCAGCACAATGACTGTTTTGCCTTCAAGCATCATCTCGTGCAGCACTACTTTTAATGCCGCATAGGTATCAGTGTTAGCCTTGCCAATTTTCACATTGCCTATATCTGCCAGCCTGATGTCCTGGTGCCAGTAATACAAATTGTAAAATTCATTCCTGATGACATCAGCAGCAGTTCCGGGCTGCAGCAGGGCCGCTCCTCTTTGCTCTCCACAACCTACGATCACAATATCCACGTTGTCAAGATCAGGAAATTCATCCTCGTACACCTTAATCACCTTTCCTATCTGGCCCTCTTTATATCCTGTATCATTAGAAACCCTTCCAAGGTTTAGCGGCTCCAAAAAATCAACTATTGATTCAAACATTCTGCAAGTTTAGGTAGTTCCTTGAAAACTTATTTATGAAGTTGATAAACTGCATAACCCCAGGGTTCGATGCCAAAGCCTTTATCTACCGGTTCCTTATTGCCTGCAAAAACATTGTTCCATTCTTTTTCAGATGGTAGGTCCTTCCAGCTTATTTGCTGGGGATCTTTACTAAGGTTTAAAATCACAAGCACTTTGTCTCCACCTTGTTCTCTTTCAAATGCGTAAAGAGCCGCATCGTTATTGGTGGCTAATTTTTTAAATGAAGCGTTAGCCGCCAATGCCTGGTTAGACTTGCGCAGGTTGAGCAGTGTTTTGTAAAAACCAGCACGCCTGAATTGGCCAAAGGTGATCGTGTCCTTATAAAAAAACCGGATGCTATCTAGGAAAGGTTCTTCCTGCCCGCTATAAATCAGGGGTACTGACCGTTCAATGGTCTGGGTAAGAACTGCGAATGGGGCATGCACAGCTCCTGGCATGGTTTGCCAGTCGGCGCCATTCCAGCTATTCTCGTCATGGTTGGATGTAAAGTACATGCGTATGGCATTCTTTGGGTAAGTGCTGTTTACTTTTGAAAGGATGCTATCTATACCAAATGCAGGCCGCTCTCCTTTCGCTATCAGCTTCATCATGTTAAAGGCATCCCAGGGGTAGGTAGCATCAAAACCAGCTTCGTGCAGCCAAGCATCGTTACCCTCAGCCAGCATAAAAACATTCTTCAGCTGGTGCAGTTCTGTAATGCACCTGGTCCAGAATTCTTTTGGCACTGCAGGGGCCACATCGCAACGAAAGCCATCGATGTCTGATTGGGTGATCCAGAACTTCATAGAAGCGATCATGCTATCAACCAATTCAGGGTTTTTGTAATTAAGCTTTCGGGTATCGGTCCAGTCGTATTGAGAGATTGGCTGGCCAGTTATACTATCCCTTACAAAAAAATCGGGATGGGTTATAAGCCATGGATGATCACCGCCTGTGTGGTTGGGTACCCAATCGATGATGACCTTAAAACCCATGTCATGTGCTTTTCTCACCAGGTGCTTCCAGTCATCCATATTTCCATATTCAGGGTTGATGGCGGTATAGCTGGAAACAGCATAATAACTACCTAGAGGTCCTTTGCGGTCCTTAACCGAAATAGGATTAATGGGCATGAACCAAAGCGTTTGAACACCCATGTCTTTTAACCTGGGAAGGCTGACTTCAAAAGCCCTGAAAGTACCCTGGGGGGTATATTGTCTTGTATTGACTTCATATATATTTCCTTGTTCTATCCAGGCCGGGTGACCGTCAATACTGGCAGAAGTTATTGCTGTAGTGGTTGGACGGGAAACGGAGCAGGAAAGAAAGAAAAAGCTTACGGGAAAGAGCAGTAGAAAATATCTGCGCATAGGTTTGATTTATGATAAAATTACTTCATTTGGTTTTGCATCTTCATAAAAGCTGGTTGCTTTGATCAAATAACAAGATGAAAACCATAACTTCAAAGATGCCTGCCCGCTATGCGTTGATCTTTGTCCTTTGAATACAATAATCCTCCTTGTCATTTTTACCAAAACTTCAAATACAATGAAACAGGTTTTATTGCTCTTTATTATTGCCGGCATTGCATCATGCAACAGCGGCGACCAATCGAAAACCAGTGACACACAAGTAAAGGCTGCGGCTACTGAAGAACCCAAAATGGATTATGCCTATACTATTGAACATCCGGATAACTGGGTGGCGGGATCTAAAGAAAATACCAAAATGGTGTTGCAATCATTGAAGGATTTTGAAAATGGTGATATCGACAAGTCCTTAACGGCCTTTGCTGATTCAGTGGAGTTAAGGTTCAATGAAATGGAAGGCAAGTTTTCAAAAGACAGTATTGCCAGCATGTTTAAAAAGGAACGAAGTGCATTAAAGGCTATGCAGATCAATATGCATGATTTTGAATCAGTAAAATCCAAAGATGGAAAGGAAGAATATGTTTCACTTTGGTATACTCAAAAATTACAGGGTCAAAATGGTGCCTGGGATTCAGTTTCTGTTATGGATGATCTGCGTATACAAAATGGCAAGGTGGTGTTGATAGATGAAAAAACAAGAAGGTTTGCCAATAAGAAGATGTAAGGATGGAAGCTGCATGGAGAAAGGTTCGCCCTGTTTTCCTGAGATACTTTTCAAGGAGTAAAACCGCGAAAGATGCAATCCCTTATTAAGTTGGCATGATTTTTTAAACTTATAGGTTATCTACCTTATAAAAATCAAACTGTAGGAAGCTCCCTAGCTCGCAAGAGACCGGGGCTTTTCTATTTTAAGCCCTATAGAAGAAACTAAAAAGCCCCTGTTCAAAGGGGCTTTTTTCATATATCATTTAGAAGCTGTGGGTTTAGGAGGCGGCGTGTATTCTGGAACCCTATTAGGCACTGCAGGCAAGGATTTCAGGTATGCGTAGATAGCGCCCAGGTCTTCATCGTTGTACTTGTTCACAGTATTCCAGGGCATTGGCGGCATAATAGGCCTTCCATTAGCCATGCCCAGGTGTTTACCTGTTCTAAGGGTTTGAATAAACACTTCTTTCGTCCAGGCTCCAATGCCAGTGGCAGAGTCTGAAGTAAGGTTAGCTGCGTATGAAATTCCCCATGGTCCAACAAAGGCAGTGACATCAGGCGCCATGCTGACCCAGTTCCCGGGAATATAAGATGCAGGGTTTATGGGCGGAAGCTTTGAGTCATTTGGATGTCCCGAAAGAAGCCTGGTAGTGTCAAGCACCGGCCCTTGCGGTGTCATGATCTTAGGGGTATGGCAGTCGTTACATCCACCAGCTGTAACTATGTAATCTCCTTTTTTTATAAGGGCTTCGCCTTCCAGTTTCCTTGTTTCAACAATATCTTCTTTTTTTTGATCAGAGGGTTGTTCATTGCTACTGTTACAGGATGCAAGAGACAATACGGCCATAACAGGCAGGTAAAAGAGTGTACGCATGAGAGTTGGTTTTGATTTTAGAACCTAAAAGATAACCATTTCCCAACAAATTTTATTGGTGCTTTTCCAGGTAACTTACCACAGCCAACCTGACATCTGAACGGGGATCCTTACTGGAAGTTTCCGCCTTGTATAATCTAATTAACTCCGGATTGGCAGGATTTAAAAAGTCAAGGTTGGCTTCCTTACCTGTTAATAGAAAGTCTGTTATACCCACATGGTAAGTTCGTTCAGGCACAATAGGTTGACCGTTGATCTTCCAGGTGCCGTCCTCGCGGGTCACTTCCTTATTATATTGCAGAAAACCACCATTCCCCCTGTTCTTCCTGCCCTGTTCCAGTGTTTTGATCAACAGGCTGCCCTTGAAATCTGCTTCCCTGATGCCTCCACCAAATGGCATGGTGCGGATAATATCATATTCAGTTAATGGCATTTGCAGGAAATCATCTACGCGTATGGATCCAGAATTCATTAAAACAACTTCCGCTGTGGGCACCGCCTCTTTTATGGAACTCATAATGAGTTGGGTAAGGTTTGTAGCATGAGACCTTATTTCAGTTTCCCTTCCATCCAAAGGTCCATTATGATCCATGACCACTTTTGCAGCGTCGAATCCCAGAGATTGATAATTATTATTCGCAATGGACGTCCACTTTTGTACTACTGCATTTGTGACACTATCCAGGGCAATACTCTGGTCCAGGTAAACCAGCTTTGGCTTTACCAGGGTTGACCTTTTCTTTTTATTAATGGTCAGGTTCACTACGAAAGCTGATTTGGCATTGGCGTGTGCCTTGGCAATATATATATTCCCTACGTGCAGGAAACGCATATCGTGTTCATGGCCACCTAATATCAATGCCAGTCCTGGTATCTCCTTAGCCAAAATACTGTCTTCGTATACAGCCTGGTGGGTTATGGCGATCACTGCATCTACAGAATCTTTTAGTAAGTTATAAGCTTCTTTTGCAGATTTGAGGGGGTCTGAATAAGAAACATAATCTGCCTTATTAAATGGCAGTACGATACCCATAAAACCTATACGTGCAGTTGTTCCATCTGCATCCCGTAGATTCATGATAAAGGTTTTAGGGAATGCAGAGTCATTTTTCGTAAAAGGTTTTATTATACCGCCTTCCTTATGAAAAGCATTTGAGGATATCCACTGGAAATGTGATTCATTAATGCGTTGTTGAAGCTCCGATTCTTTAATATCGAATTCGTGGTTACCAAATACTGCCAGGTCCATGCCGGCGGCATTCATGGATTCCACCATTTGCTGTCCCCTGATGGGTTTTCCCTGGTATTGCAAACTGTTATAAACAGATGGACTTAAGAAATCGCCTCCAATGACCAGTAATGTATTTGGATTTTTGGCTTTATACTCTTTTTTAAGCGTTGCCACCCTTGCCATTCCACCTTGTGTTCCCCCTGCCAATGGGGCTATTTCATATACATCATTAATATGGACGAACGTTACCTCAAGCTTATTGTCATTACCTCCTCCTTTGAAAACCGAGCAGGAAGCTGAAATGAGCAATACAGAAAAAAGAATAATACGTGGCGCCAGCTTTATTATTGATTTCATTGGGAGGCAAATAAATGGTTTTTCAAGGAAACTATAGCCCTGGAGAATAGAGAAATTGATAAACAAGCGGTAAATTAGGTTAGGCTAATTGAAATGAAATAGCCTGTTGGGCACGTTTTTTTATACTTAATTCAAAAAGAATCAATTATGCTTTGGCAAGGAAGAAAGGGAAGCGATAATGTAGAAGACAGAAGGGGTGTATCTGGAGGACAGGTAGCTGTTGGTGGAGGAATACTTGGTGTAATTGCACTTGTATTGAACCTATTACTGGGAGGCGACGGAAGCAATACCCAGTTACCCCTTCCAAACCAGGGCCAGCCCATGAGCACAGAGCAGAAAGCTGCCCAGGACCAGGAAGCCCAGTTTGTTAGCGTAGTGCTTAAAGACCTGGAAGATACCTGGCAACAGTTACTGGCGAAAGAAGGAAAGGATTATCCTAAGCCAACGCTAGTACTATTTAGTGGTGTAACCCAGTCGGGCTGTGGTAATGCCAGTGCCTCTACAGGTCCCTTTTATTGCCCCGCAGACCAGAAGTTATATATAGATCTCTCCTTTTATGACGATCTGAAAGAACGCTTTGGCGCGCCGGGAGATTTTGCCATGGCGTACGTGGTGGCACACGAGGTGGGTCATCATATCCAGTACCTTCTTGGTATCTCCGATAAAGTGCAAAGACTACGCAGCCGCCTTAGCGAAGAAGAATACAATCAATATTCAGTGCGCCTGGAACTGCAAGCCGACTTCTTTGCTGGTGTATGGGCGCATTATGAAAAAGGAAAAGGCTACCTGGAAGCCAACGATATAGAGGAAGCCCTGAATGCGGCCAATGCCATTGGTGATGACAGGCTGCAGAAGGAAGCCCAGGGTTATGTGGTGCCGGAGTCCTTCACCCACGGCACCTCCGCTCAAAGGATGTATTGGTTCAAGAAAGGTTTTGATACCGGTGATATTAACCAGGGCGACACTTTTAATGCTACTGAATTATAGGAATATTCCTTTTTGATGTTTATTCAATTACTGGCTCTCACTGCTTAAGGGCTCTAATGCTTCATCTCCTATCTTTGCGGTCATGGAAGGATTGTTGCAGCAAATTGAAGGATTCCGGAAAGATATTGAGGCATACGAGATCGTAACGCCCCAGCAGCTGGAAGAATACCGTATCAAGTACCTGGGCACCAAAGGGCTTGTAAAAAATCTTTTTGGCGAGATGCGTAATGTGCCAAATGATCGCAAAAAAGAGTTTGGACAGGTACTGAATGAATTCAAACAGTTTGCCGAAGCCCGTTATGAACAGGCAAAAGAATCCTCTGCAGGTGCTACCAGTTCCACAGAAGAAGAAATAGATCTTTCCTTGCCGGGAGACGCCATTACTATTGGTTCCCGCCATCCAATTACGCTTGTGCGCAACCGCATGGTGAATATCTTTCAACGACTGGGATTTTCGGTAGCAGATGGCCCCGAGATAGAGGACGACTGGCACAACTTCACCGCATTGAACCTGCCGGAGAATCATCCTGCCCGTGATATGCAGGATACTTTCTACATTCATCAGAACCCTGACTGGTTGTTACGCACGCATACCAGCAATGTGCAGATAAGGGAGATGCAAAAAGGAAAACTGCCTATTAGGATCATTTGTCCCGGGCGTGTGTACCGCAATGAAACAATTTCTGCCCGCTCTCATTGCTTCTTTCACCAGATAGAAGGGTTGTACATTGATGAAAATGTAAGCTTTGCCGACCTGAAGCAAACACTGTACTTCTTTGTGCAGGAAATGTTTGGCAAGGACACGAAGGTCCGTTTCAGGCCTTCCTATTTTCCTTTTACAGAACCCAGTGCGGAGATGGATGTGAGCTGCTTTATCTGCGGAGGCAAAGGTTGCCGTATCTGTAAACATACCGGCTGGGTGGAAATACTGGGATGCGGCATGGTACATCCGAAAGTGTTGGAGAACTGTGGCATTGACAGCAACAAGTATACAGGTTATGCTTTTGGAATGGGTATAGAGCGACCAGCCTTGTTATTGTATGATGTCAATGATATAAGACTGTTTAGTGAAAACGACGCCCGCTTTCTGAAACAGTTTGATAGTGCAGTCTGATAAAATATGAGCTAAATGATCAAAGACCTTCAAAAGAGGTCTTTTTTATTGAAGACTGCCCTTACCAACCATCCGGGGGCTTAGCCATTTCTTCTCTATCAGCCTTAGGTAGCGGATCCGTACCAGCTGAAGCTGAGAGATCTCCACGCTTATAACTAAAGAATGCTGCAGCCAGGAAGCTGGCAATAGCAATGAAATACCATACAGTATAACTGGCTGTAACCTTTATATTATTTGAAATATCCCCCGTGACATTACCACCTGAATTTCTTTTCACATCACTATTGATCTGGAACATAACTACAATAAGACATACAGCGGCTAGTACTCCCATAAGACTGGAAACCGATGACGAGCTACGGGTTTTTGACAAAGAAAAGAGCAGGCCTGCTACGCCCGCCAGGAGGGCAACCAGGGCCATCACATAGAGTTTCCCTTTTTCTTCTTCCTTATTGACTTCTTTACCCTTATTATTTTGCAGGATATCGGGAAGCTGTTTTTGAGCTGTAACCTGGTAATTGGTGCCAAAAGCAAGTCCTAACCCCGTATTTTCTGCATACGGAGTATTATTACATTTAATTACCACAAAAGGAAGAAAAAAGAGCAGCAACCCTACCAGGAAAGCAACAGAACCAGAATATCTTCTACGAAACACGTCACTGCCGGCAGTTGTAGGCATAATGAAGATTTAAAGTTTTAGTATATAGAGATAAGGGATCTTCTGTCATGGTATTTTCAGCGGTGTGGAAATATCGGCCTGGCTAACCTATTTCGGAGTCACCAGGAGAAGTTAAGAACTCTGACTGGTCGCCAGGATTCTTGACATCCTTCAATTGCGGTGCCTTGCGTGGGGGCCTCTCCCCCTCCATTTCCTGTTTCTTCCTGACTACTAAAACTGCTACCACTGCAGCAAAAGCGCCAGCCAGTGCAACCAATATGGCATTTTTATATTTCATCCTGATTTCTTTGGTCTTTATAAAGTTAGAAATTATTGTACCATATTTTTACTGACTAATATCAACAGATGAACAAGATTTGCATTTGCGGAGCGGGAACAATGGGTAGTGGCATAGCACAAGCCTGCGCCAGTGCTGGCTTTTCAACCATTCTTTACGATCTGAACGAAGAAGTTTTAGAGAGAGCTAAACAGAAGATCAACAATGACCTGGACAAACTGGTAGAGAAAGGAAGGCTCCAGGCAGATCAAAAAGAAAACATGCTTAGCAACATCCGGTTCACAAATTCAATAGCTGATTGCATTGCAGACCTGGTGATAGAAGCCATCATTGAAAAGATGGAAGCCAAGATTGGCCTGTTTGGTGAGCTATCAAAGATCAATACTGAACAAACTCTTTTCGCCTCAAACACCTCTTCTCTTTCTATTAATGCCATAGCAAAACATATCCCGGGCCCTCAACGCTTTGCAGGCCTCCATTTTTTTAATCCTGCCCCTGTAATGAAACTGGTGGAAGTAGTAAAAGGAGAAGCTACCAGTGATGCTTCAATAATTGCATTGGTGGAATTTACACGTAAGTTGGGTAAACAGCCCGTTGTATGTAAAGATTCGCCAGGCTTTATAGTAAACCGGGTGGCCCGGCCTTTTTATATTGAATCATTACGTATTGCAGAAGAAGGAATTGCCGATTACGCCACTATTGACCAGATTTTAGAAAGTCGGGGATTTAAAATGGGACCATTTAAATTAATGGATCTTATTGGAAATGATGTTAATTATGCTGTTAGCTGCTCTGTATATGAACAATTGAATAGACCTGAACGCCTGAAACCATCTTACCTGCAGGAAGAAAAAGTCAGGCTGGGACAACTTGGTAAGAAGACTAAAAAAGGATATTATGATTATTAGTGAGCAGTTGATAGGTGAAACCATTGATTCGTAATATTTTCGTCACCATTAATGTCAATGAATCAAACAGGAAAAGTTCTTGTAACCGGCGGTACGGGCTTTCTCGGTGCATATATTTTAAAGAATCTTATAGAAAAGGGATTTACTGTCAGGGCCACCCGGCGCTCTGCTGCACTTCCGTTTTTCATTCCATCCGGAATCCTTGAAAAAGTGGAATGGGTAGATGCTGATGTACTGGATGTAGTATCGCTTGAAGATGCGCTGGAAGGTGTATGGGCAGTGATACATGCCGCAGCTATTGTATCCTTTGACAGGAAAGATCGCGATAAAATGTACCAGGTGAATGTTGAGGGAACGGCAAACGTGGTCAATTGTGCTGTTGAGCGCGGGGTTAATAGATTGATACATGTGAGTTCCGTTGCAGCGCTGGGAAGAACCAGCAGGAAAGAAATGGTAACAGAAGAAAAGAAATGGCAAGACAACAGTAGCAATACGCATTATGCCATTTCTAAACACCATGCTGAAATGCATGTGTACAGGGGCTTTGCCGAGGGACTGGAAGGGGTTGTGATCAATCCAAGTACCATCCTGGGTTATGGAAACTGGCATCAATCAAGTTGTGCCATCTTTAAAAATGCTTATAAAGGATTTAACTGGTATACGAAAGGCGTTAATGGATTTGTAGGTGTGGAAGATGTGGCAGAAGCAACGGTGCAATTGCTTGAGTCTGACATAAGCCAGGAAAGATATATTCTGAATGCAGAGAACTGGCCTTTCCAAAAACTGTTCAATACTATTGCTGATAATTTTGGAAAACCAAGGCCTGCCCGGGAAGCCACCAAAGCAATGGGTGAACTAGCCTGGAGAATGGAAAGCATGAAAGCTATGCTTACTGGAAGTAAGCCACTTTTGACGCGGGAAACAGCCAAGGTAGCACAGAGCCAGACAAGCTTTGATAATTCTGCATTATGTGCAGCACTCCCGGGATTTAGCTTTACTCCTCTTGAAACCGTTATTGCAAATTCCTGTGAAAAATATAAAGCAGCACTGGGAAGAGGTGAAATAACGCTTTAATTTTTCTATTTTAGTACTACTATGAAAAGACCACACCTCCTCCTGGCCTCCATTTCCCTGTTCATATCTGCCATTGTTTTTTCTCAAAGTACTGTTACAGGAAAAATTACTGATGCTGAAACAAAGTTGCCACTGGAAGGTGCTTCTGTATTTGCGCAGAACACTACCAAGGGCACTGTTACAGATAAAGAAGGAAATTATCGCCTTTACCTGGATAAAGGCGGGTACGAGTTGATCGTATCCTTTACAGGCTATGTAAGCCGCACTATCAACTTTGAGGCAGTTTCTGACAGGGAATTCAACCTTGAGCTTCAAAAGGCTGATAACAGCATGAGCGAGATCGTGATAAGGAGCAGCAATGAAGTAACGGATGGATGGGAGAAATACGGTAAGTTCTTTATTGACCATTTTATTGGGCGCACACCTTTTGCTGATAGTTGCACCCTGGTGAATCCAGAAGTGCTTAAATTCTTTTATTATAAAAAAAATGACCGGCTAAAGGTATTAGCTTCAGAGCCTTTGCAAGTGAAGAACAATGCACTTGGCTATACCATGCGCTATGAATTGGATTCATTTGTTCATTCTTATAAAATTGAGATCAATTCATACAGGGGCTATTGCCTGTACACTGATATGGAGGGGACGCCGGAACAAAAAGCGGAATGGAAACAGGCAAGAGAACAAGCTTATTATGGATCAAGGCTTCATTTTATCAGGTCGTATTATGACAGTACCCTTAAACAAAGTGGGTTTACTGTAGACATTTTATCAAAGAACAGTACAACAAAGTTTGACCGGCTGGCAAATCCATACGATTCCAGCTATTATTTCTTCAATGATACTACATCCGACGCAGAACTATGGTTTCCCGGGAAGGTGAGCATAACCTATTCAAAAAAGGCACCTGAAAAAGAGTACCTGCAGCAGTATGGATTACCTCTTGACGTAAAGACCCAGATCTCTTATGTGGACCTGCTGGATGCGATATTGATAAAACCCAACGGGTATTTTGTTGACCAGAGAAATTGGATCAACCAGGGCTACTGGAGTTGGAAGAACCTCGCTGACCTGCTTCCATACGATTATGAACCCGGGAACTGAATGGATAGACCAGGTAAAACTACAAGGGAATAAAAACAGGGAAGAACCTCTTATGCAAAAACATTGACGATCACAAAGAGCATGATCACAACTGCAATTACTTTGATGGTTGTTCTTAAGAATTGAATATCGAACAGGTTAAACATTGGATGGTGGTTTATCGGGTGCAAATTTTATGTTTCGCTATTGGTGCAGCAAATATTTTAGACAGAAGGATTTATTTTATCGGTAAAGTTTTGAATAAACAAAAAACCATACAATAAACATTAGACTATAACTTAAACTCCAACCACCGAAGGCTTACTGCGACAAAAACAAAAGAAGAAACTTGAACAAATAAGATTCCAGGTAAACGTTGTTTGCCTTTACATTTTCTTTAACCAAAGAAATTTGCATAATGGCTGTGTTCAGTAATATATTCATAGTAAATATTTATTTCAGATGGAATCCTCAGATGATGGTGGTGATCCTTATTCCACTTTAGCCAAAACCAGTCTATTTGCATTTATTTTTTTGTTCTCCTGTCACAAACCTTCAAGAGTAATATTTACTCCGCCTGCCGCAGTTATTAAAGAAGCTGCTGCTGTCTCAGTAATTACAGAACTCCCAGCAAAAACAACTATAAAGAACAAAAAGAAAAAGAAAAAACTCTACCTCACCTTTGATGATGGTCCCAACCGGGGCACCAAAAATGTCCTGCATATCATGCAGGATGAAAAAGTGCCTGTAACTTTCTTCATCGTGGGCGAACATGTCTTTGCCAGCAGCAGCCAGGAAAGAATGTGGGACAGCTTACAAATGGCCAGGGAGATAGAATTGTGTAACCATAGTTATTCTCATGCCCACAACCATTATGAGAAATTTTACCAGGAGCCCGATTCTGTAGTACACGATTTCGAACGAAGCCAGGACAGCCTGCATTTAACAAATGATATTGTGCGCACACCAGGAAGGAATATCTGGCGTACAGACAGCATTCAGTTTACTGACATCAAAAAAAGCGCTGCAGCCGCTGATTCGCTTCAAAAGGCAGGATTTATTGTGATGGGCTGGGATCTGGAATGGCAGTTTGATCACAAGACCATGAGCGTGATGACCAGCGCTGAGAAAATGTCTGATGAAATAGACAGTGTATTCAGGAAGGGAAATACAAAACATCCCGACCACCTGGTATTACTGGCTCATGACCAGGTATATGCTAAAAGCGCAGATTCGTTCCAGCTCAGGCAACTTATTAAGATCTTAAAGGAAAAAGATGAATACGAGTTGTCGCTGGCAAGTGCTTACCCAGGTACTACCCCCCAGAAAAAAGATACAATAGCTATAAAATAATATAAAGCCCCGCAGAGCGGGGCTTTAAACTACTTGCTTTCCTTAAGCACCATATCTATGGTTATGGCAGTGATCACAATATTCATCTTATTTTGATCTTCAGCATATTGAGGAACTATGCTTACATGGTATTTGTCGGCAGATGTAAAGAATTCCTTTGCCACCCCTGCCCACTTTTTGTTTATCAGTCCTATTTCAGTTCCATTAGTATCTGTAATACTAAAATTCCACGCTTTCCAATCGCCATTGATCTCGGCGATCTGCTGCTCATTGGCATCGAAGATGGCAAAGCGTGGCTTAAAAAAACGGAACTGCTGCCTAATTGAACCGGTAACTTCTCCATTGGGATCAGTAATCAATATTTTAGACATCCAGAATGTCCATCCCCGCTGAATGCTGGCCAGTAAAACATCGTTGGTATCAGTAACATGAAGGGTGAATGGAAAGAAAGCTTTCTTCAGGAACAGGCGAAGGAATTTATGCCAACCCGGCACATGCTGACGAACACTTCCAACCTGTAAACCCATAGGATCGTAAACCTTGTACTCATTATGGAACTTAAGGAAGGATACTTTTTCATCTATAAAGTATTCATTGCTTTCAAAAAAGGGTGGGAAAAAAACAGACATAGTTAGTTAGGTTTAAAAGAACGCAAAGAAAGCAGAATAAGGAGAGATGTAAAAATGTAAAAAGCCTCACAGGGAGGCTTTTTAACTGCTTGAAAATATCTTTACCAACCGTCGCCATCGATCATATTACCCAAACCTCCCAGTATGCCCCCTTCTTCTTTACGGCTTACCGTACCATATTGGAGGATGCGGCTGGCTAGCCTGCTGACCGGAAGGGTTTGCACCCACACCTTTCCCGGACCTCTTAATGTAGCATAAAAAAGTCCCTCACCTCCGAAAATGGTATTTTTGATGCCCCCAACAAACTGGATATCATAATCGCAACTTGGGGTAAAGGCAACTATACAGCCGGTATCGATCTTGAGTATTTCACCAGGTTGCAACTCTCTCTCCATTATATGTCCACCTGCATGGACAAAGGCCATTCCATCTCCTTCCAGCTTTTGCATAATAAAACCTTCCCCACCGAATAAGCCAGTACCCAGCTTCCTTTGAAATTCTATCCCTATCATTACTCCTTTGGCTGCACATAAAAAGGCATCTTTTTGGCAGATCATTTTACCACCCAGGCGAATCAGGTCAAGGGGAATGACCTTTCCGGGATAAGGAGAAGCAAAGTATACTTTCTTTTTACCATGGCCAATGTTGGTATACGTGGTCATAAATAAACTTTCACCTGTCAGCACTCTTTTTCCTGCTGACATAAGTTTCCCTAACAGGCCCTGGCGTTGGCCCGCACCATCTCCAAAGATGGTTTGCATCTGGATGCCATCATCCATCATCATAAACGCACCGCTTTCGGCGATGGCTGTTTCTTCAGGATCGAGCTCGATCTCTACGCATTGCATTTCTTCACCAATAATGCGGTAATCTATCTCATGGGCCTTCTGGCCATATTCATTCATAGTAAGAATTTTTTTCTAAGATAAGAGAAAGTTGAAACCAGGCGCTGGGAATGGGATGGCCGGAAATGATATATACTGCTTCTTTTATAGCCTTCCTGGAATCTATAAGTGGCTACTTATCAGTCTTTAACGGTACTTAATCGGTATTGAACGAATGTTGCATCTTTTTTTATAAATGGTAACAAGGTGCATCTCTTTTTGCTCTATTTTGTCGCTTCGCTTTTAAAAACAAAACTAACATGAAACAAAAATTACTGCTGCTTACCTCCCTTGTGTTCATGGGGATTACCATCACATTTGGGCAGGCAAAGCTGGTAGAGAAAATCACCAAAACAGGCAATGAGATCGTTATTCCTTATGAAAAGTATGTATTACCCAATGGCTTAACCCTTATTGTGCATGAAGATCACAGCGATCCTGTTGTTCACATGGATGTAACCTACCATGTAGGATCGGCCAGGGAACAGATTGGAAAATCAGGATTTGCACACTTCTTTGAACACATGATGTTTGAAGGTTCAGATAATGCTTTGAAAGGACAGCATGATAAGATCATTACAGGTGGTGGTGGATCACTGAATGGTTCTACCAACCGTGACCGGACGAACTATTACGAAACCATCCCCAGCAACCTGGTTGAAAAAGCCATTTGGCTGGAGGCTGACCGGATGGGGTTCCTGCTTGGCCAGGTAACCCAATCACGTTTTGAAGTACAGAGAGCCACTGTTAAGAATGAAAGAGGACAGAGAGTAGACAATGTACCATATGGTCTTGTATCCCAAACCTTCAGCAAAAACCTATACCCTTATGGCCACCCCTATTCCTGGGAAGTGATCGGGTATATAGAAGACCTGAACCGTGGAGATGTGAATGACCTGAAAAACTTTTTCCTGCGCTGGTACGGACCAAACAATGCTACCCTTACCATAGGTGGAGATGTACAAACAGCTACCATTGTTAAGATGGTTGAAAAATATTTTGGCTCCATTCCAAAATGCCCGGAAGTAAAACCGGTTGTATTACCTGCTGTGCACCTTGAAGGTGACCGTTATGCATCTTATACTGACAATTATGCTAAACTGCCTTTGCTGGCAGTAGTATACCCAACAGTTCCCAATTATAATAAAGATATGGCGGCGCTTCAGTGCCTGGCACAATTGCTTGGACAAGGAAGAACATCGGTATTATACCAGCAATTAACAAAAAAGCAAAAGGCCTTACAGGCAAGTGCATTCAGTCGTTTTGATGAATTGGCAGGAGAGTTCATTTTCCAATTAACTCCAATGGCGGGTAAGTCACTTGCCGACCTGGAAAAAAATTTCCGGGATGCCCTTGACAGCTTTGAAACCAAAGGAGTGACTGAGGAAGATATCGCCAAGTTCAAGGGTTCAAGAGAAGCCCAATTGATCAATGGATTGCAGAGCGTTCAGGGGAAAGTGAGCCAGCTGGCTAATTTTCAAACCTTCACAGGTAACCCTAACAAGATAGCCGACCTGTTGAAAATGTATTCCAGCCTGACAAAAGATGATGTGTTGAGGGTGTACTATACTTACCTGAAAGGAAAAGGTGCTGTCGTATTAAGTGCAACACCAAAAGGACAGGATGCACTCATTGCAGGAGCAGATAATTTCAAGATAGATTCCACAAAATATATCGCACCTGATTATGGCTACAATGGTTTGCAATATGTAAAAGCAAAGGACAATTTCGATCGTAAAAAAATACCTGCCACTGGTGCCAACCCTGTTGTAAAAGTTCCACAGTTTTGGAAGAAGGACCTGCCAAATGGAATTAAAGTGATCGGGGCTCAAAACAGTGAAGTGCCAACTGTTACGTTTTCTTTAAGTATACCCGGCGGTCACCTGGCATCTGCCAATGATCTAAGCAAGGCTGGATTATCCAGTTTTTTCACAGATATGATGATGGAAGATACTAAAGCGCATACAGCAGAACTACTAACAGCGGCCCTTCAATCTTTAGGAAGCACCATCAGCATTGTAAGTAATACAGATGATGTGACCTATACTGTGCAATCTTTGAAAAAGAATTTCGGTAAGACACTCGCTATTTTAAAGGAGCGTTTATACCAGCCTCAATTCAAGCAGGATGCTTTTGACAGGCTGAAACAACAGGCATTGCAATCGTTGAAGGCGGCCAAAGGCCAGCCAGCTACTATTGCCAACAGTGTATTTGCCAAATTAAATTATGGTGCCGATAATATCCTGGGAGTAAGTGAAGATGGAACCGAAGAAACCGTAAAAAATATTACCCTGCAGGATATAGAGGACTATTATAAGAATTACATGACCTCCCAGGGAGCGAAGGTGGTTGTTGTTGGAGATATCAAACAGGAAGAACTATTACCTCAACTGGATTTTCTGAAACAATTGCCTAATAAAAAGGTGAACCTGGTGAAACCTTCAAATGCGCCTACTCATGTTGATAAAACCAGGGTTTACCTGGTGGATGTTCCCAAGGGTGCACAAACTGAATTCAGGGTTGGTTATGCTACAGGATTGAAGTATGATGCCACAGGTGATTATTACAAATCTTTCCTTGCCAACTTTCCGCTGGGTGGTGGTTTCAACAGCCGACTGAATATGAACCTTCGCGAGGAAAAGGGCTGGACCTATGGAGCCAGCAGCCGTTTTACAGGTGATGACAATACGGGGGAATTCCGCTTCTCATCAGGCATCAGGGCTGACGCTACTGACAGTGCACTGGCTGAGGTAATGAGGGAAATGAATAATTATGTTCAGGATGGACCAACAGATGAAGAAGTATCCTTCATGAAAGGAGCTATTGGCCAGAGCGATGCATTGCGTTATGAAACTGGTCCTCAAAAAGCTATGTTTATTCGCAGGATACTTGATTATAATTTGCCGGCTAATTATCCAGCTATGCAAACAAAGATCCTAAATGCAATGACAAAATCACAAATGCAGGCTTTCACTAAAAAATACCTGCACCCTGAAAAGATCAATATTTTGTTGGTAGGTGATAAAGCCAAAGTACTGGAAGGAGTCAAAAAGCTTGGATATGAAGTGGTAGAATTGGATAGTGATGGGAATAAAGTGGATTCTAAAAAAGTATTTTAATAATCAGTCAGTAATTTAAAAAAAGTTGCCTCCCTACTTATTAAGGGGAGGCAACTTTTTTTATGCAATAGTTTTGAAATGATTACTACCTGAACCTTAAACAGCAAATAATGGCAATACAGAAACTTCCTTTTATTCGGCGGTCATAAATAAAACTATTAAACTATTCAAAAGCCAGATAGATCAAAAGCATTATAAAATTGTCCCTTCCTAAGAAGATCAGGTTGTTGCCAAATTGAATGCATAAAAAAAGCGGTCTTAAAGACCGCTACCTAACTAAGTTTAAAAACCTTCCTGATATAACGCCCAGCTATTTTATGTATTCCGACCTGGTGAAGGTTTTAATTGACCCATCCAAACCGGTTTACCTTGAAACTTTCTTACGGCGAACATTATTCCAACGAAAATAAAGAAAAATGGCCCAAGGAATCCTAACAAGGCAATGAACTTAGTACCATAAAACTTGCTCATAGGCCTGCGAAGGCGTTCAGCAATCAAATACATACTAGGTACCATTACCAAGGTTAAAAAGAAGGCGAAGATAAGACCGAATATAATAGTCCAGCTGAGAGGACCCCAAAATACTACGCTATCTCCACCAAAGAACAGGTGTGGATTGCCATACTTAAAGAAGGATTCAAAATCTATATTCAAACCTACAGCTAATGGAAACAATCCAAGCATGGTGGCAAGCGCCGTTAACAATACTGGAATGATACGGATCTTTCCGGCCTGGATAGCAGCTTCTCTTGTCCTCATACCACGGCTTCGCAATTCATCTGTGAACTCGATCAGCAGGATACCATTCTTGACCACGATTCCCGCCAATCCAACAATACCAACGCCTAACATAATAGTGGCAATGGTCATACCTGTTATAGCATAACCGATCATCACACCAATGATGGAAAAGAAGATCTCGGTCAATACAATGAATGGCTTACTCATTGAATTGAATTGCATTACCAATATGAGGAAGATGAGCATTAATGCATATATCAGCGATTTGCCCAGGAAAGACATGGTTTCCTGCTGTTGCTCACTCACACCACTTTGACGAACTGTTACATCTGCAGGTATCTTGTATTTTGATTTGAACTCATCGATCTTAACTGCAAGGTCTGCATTGATCCTTTGTGTCTGGGTTTCATCCAGTACATTGGATTGAAGCTGTATTGTTCGCTTCAGGTTTTTACGCCTGATACCTCCCGAGGTATTGGTGTAATCTACTTTAGCTATGGCATTTAAAGGGATCTGCTTGATGGCCATCGTATTGAAGTCACGAAAAGTAATAGGCCTGCTCATAAGATCCGTCACGTTATTACGGATAAGGTCATTATAACGCAGTTGTATCTTGTATTCGTCCTCGCCTTCTTTTAACTTACTTACTTCCTTACCAAAAACTGCAGTACGAATTTCCATACCTACCTGCCCTGTACTGATCCCTTCCATCATTGCCTTTTCCCGATCAACAGTAATTGATATCTCGGGATTATTAACATCTACATCCATGTTCAGGTGTTCTATACCTTCTACCCTGTTTGTATCCAGGTAGTTCTTCAGATCGTAGGCTACCTTGGCAATAGATTCAAAATTATCTCCAATAACCTCAACGTTTACTGGAGGATCTGTTGGAGGACCTGAATCTTCCTGGTTCACTGTGATCTCAGCTCCCGGAATACCCTGTATGGCCTTCCTGATAGCATCCAGGTAAGGCTTGGTGCTTTTGCCATGACGCTTTTCAAACTCTACAAAGGATACCTGCACCCTTCCAAGGTTTGGCTGCACACTACGATTATTATCCTGTGGGTTATTGGCACTAACTGCCACATTAGAGATAATACTTTCTACAATAGAACCTTCCGCACCTGGCTTTTCTTTTTCCAGCACCTTATGTACCCTGTTTTCCAGCACATGCGTTATTGAGTCCGTGTATTTGATATCTGTGCCTACAGGCATTTTTAAATACACATATATAAAATGCGGATCGCCGCTTGGGAAAAAGGTTTGTTTGCCTTGTGTGCGCCAAACGAACAACGCAGCTGCTACTGGAAATAATATAAACAAGGCTACCAGTAACCGTGCAGGTCTCCTGCGTAACAAGGCCCATCTCAGGAGATTTTCATAATGAGACATCAACCAGGGAAGCACATGATTCTGGAAATAATGGATCACATCTCTTAACACAAAAACATTAATGATTGATACCACCGCCATGAACAGCAGGAAGTTGGCAATGCCATGCCATCCGACCAGGTGAAACAAAACACCGAATGCAATAGCTGACCAGAACCACCATTTACGGAATAGGTTACGCTTGGGCATTTCATGTTCTCTTCCTTCCGGTCTCATAAACGTAACAGCAAACACTGGGTTGAATATAAAGGCCACAATCAGAGAAGCTGCAAGCGTCAGGATCAACATGGTTGGCAGGTAGATCATGAACTTACCAATCAGTCCTTTCCACAATAGTAGAGGGAAGAAGGGTGCCAGTGTTGTAAGCGTACCAGCCAACACAGGTATCCATACTTCGCCTGCTGCCTGTTTTGCGGAACGCGCAATGGGCACTCTTCCATTATGATAGATCCGGTGCGTATTTTCTATAACCACAATGGCATCATCTACTATGATACCCAGGCCAAAGAGCAGTGCAAACAGCACAATGAAATTCAGTGTCATCGTACCCCCTACCAGCAGATCACCGAGCGGCAGGAACATGAATGCTACAAACACACTCAAAGGCACACTTAAGGCTACGAAGAAGGCATTGGTAACACCCATAAAGAACATAAGGATCAAAAGCACCAGTATAAATCCAATGATGATCGTGTTGACCAGCTCATTAAAGGAAGTTTTGGTTTGCTTGCTCTGGTCACCTGTAAATTCCACACGCAAGTTGGGAGGAAGTTCCTGCTTCTCTTTCATGTCAGCAACCGTAGCTTTGATATTGTCTGCAGCATCTATCAGGTTTTCACCTGAACGCTTTACGATATTGATAGTAATTACAGGCTTTCCATCTAACCTGGCATAGCTTTCCTTTTCCTTCACTGTATCGACCAACTGGGCCACATCACGGAGATAAATGGGAGCACCCTGGATATTTTTTACAACAATATTCTGCATATCAAGAGCAGTAACAAACTGGCCCTTCACACGAAGGGTACGTTTCATGTTACCTACTTCTACCTGTCCGCCACTTATGTCCCTGTTCTCCCTGTTGATAGCGTTTTCAATATCCGTGAATGTAAGTTTGGCTACCTGCATTTTATAGGGGTCCACGTTCACCTGGATCTCTCTCTCCGGGGCACCAACAATATCTGCCCTTGTTATTTGCTTTAGCTCTTCAAAACGATCCTGCATCTTATCGGCAAACTGCTTCAATTTCACAGGGTCATAATCTCCACTGATGTTCACATACATGATGGGAAACTCACTAAAGTTAAATTCCTGTACATCCGGTTGTGAAGTCAAATCAGTCGGCAGATCGGTTTTAGCCTTGTCAACAGCATCCTTTACTTTTTGCTTGGCAATATCTGTTTTTACATCTGTTTCAAATTCCACGGTGATGAGGGAAAAATCCTGCTGCGAAACAGAATTGACCTTATTAACTTTAGCCCCACTGATAGATTTGATTTGCTTTTCTATCGGCCTTGTGACCAGGTTTTCAATATCCTTGGGAGAGTTTCCTACATACACTGTTACAACAGAGATGGTAGGCACTACTATGTCAGGGAATTGCTCCTTAGGCATGGTAGTGAATTTATTGAGGCCATATAATGATATGAGGATGGCCAGGATATAGATCACCGTCTGGTTGTTCACAGCCCAACTGGTTGGACCAAATTCCTTGAACTTATCTTTTATCCCTTCTATAAGTTTCATTATGTTATTTTTTGGCCTTTTCCTCTACAGGAAAAGCATGATAATTAGTTTTGAATCCGGATGCTCTCAAGTCATCAAATTATTGTGCAGGCTTAACCGCCACTGTGGCTATAACCTGTCCATCATAAAGATTCTGGTATCCTTCGGTGATCAACTGTTCACCCTGTGCCAGCCCTGATTTGATCTCTATGAGGTCAGCATAAGATTCTCCTACAGTTACAGTTTTCTTTTTGGCAATCATTTTATCGCCGCTCTTTTCCATAACATATACATACTTACCATTCTCATCGCTTTGAACCACGTTCAATGGTATAGCAATAACATCCTTTGCACTATAATCAAGTATACGTATCTGTGCTACCTGGTTGGGCTTAAGGCTGGCGTCAGCAGGTATCTTCGCTTCTATGTTGAAGGAACGCGTATTAGGATCAATTACTTTTTGTACCACATTTACTACAGCTTCAATAACACGGTTATTTTGCTCTGGCAATACGATCTGTATCCTGCTTCCAACTTTCACGCGGCCAAGATAATTTTCAGGAACACTGGCTACAACTTTAAGGTTGCTGGTATTAACGATTCTAATTTGCGGTCCGGCCTGTGTGGCGCCTACAAACATTTCACCTACGCGAACATTCACCTGGTCAGCTATGCCCGAGCTGGGTGCCGTAACAGTCATTAATGATGCCTGCTTTTGAATCACACCAATTTGCTTGCTCAGGCTTTCCATTTGAGTTTTAGCTGACAAAACTTGTTGGTAAGTTCCGATGCCCTGATCCCACAAGCTTTTTGTGCGGCGATAAGTATCCTCTGCGCTGGCTAATTGCACACGCAGTGGCTCAATCTGTTGCCTGATCATCTGGTCGTCAAGGCGTGCCAATACCTGCCCTTTACGTACTGACTGGCCCTGGGTAACATACAATGCCTTTACTATACCACCCTGGCCATTCGGAGGTGCTACGTAGGATATATTTTGCGCATCTACCCTGCCCTGCAATTCAATATAATGTGAGAAATCAGTGGTAGCAAGTGGTAACACTGAAACCAGTTTTGCGTTTGTAACGATGGCAGTTGGATCTGCCTTTTTTATATCCGATTCCAGTTTGGCTATATCCTCATTAATCTTTTTTTGTTCTGATTTAAGCTTTTCCAATTGGGCCTTTTTATCATTGAGTGAGCCTTCACTATCTTTTTTGGTATTGCCACATGCAGTAGCAAGGATAGCTACAATGATAAATCCTATCAATTTCGATTTCATTAAATAAATTTTATGGTGAGTGTAGTGGTTCATTATTGAAGTTTTCCAAGTGATGACTGGTAACTGATCTTTGTTACTATGGCATTATACAATGCATTGAAATAATTGGATTGAGCAGTTTGCATATCTGCGTCGGCCTGCAATACTTCAAAGCTGCTGCCCAGGCCTTGCTCAAATTTCAGTTTGGTACCGTTGTAAACCTTTTGTGCCAACTCCATATTTCTTTCCTGCACGTCCAGGTTAAATAGTGCCGAGCGCAGGCTGCTAAAAGTTATTTTCTGCTCCAGGTCAATAGCCTGTTTAACATTGACAATAGTATTTTGTAATTTCTCAACATTCAGTTTGGATTGCTGCACTTTATACCTGCGTTGAAAGCCATCAAACAAAGGAATATTGACATTAATACCTACATAGGAACTGCTGAACCAAAAATCCTCCCCCGAGGTAAAGAATTTAGGTCCCATTCCATTAAGTGTATAGTTACCTGCCAAAGCAACTGTTGGCAAATAGCCCAGTTGGTATCGTTTCACATCCAGGTTTTGCAGTTTCTCCAATTGGTTCAGTGTCCTTATCTCGGTACGGTCTTCATACCTGAAACCTTCTCCAAGAATATTTTCCTTAACAGATGCAGAGTTCAGATCATCTTTCAGCACAATAGTGTCCTTTTGAGACAATCCAATGGCAAACTTCATTGCAGCATAGCCTATCTCCACTGCATTTTCAACAGCACTGCGTGTTGTTGAGAGGTTATTTAATTGCACCTGCACTTTATCAAGGTCAAGTTTTTCTGCAAAACCATTTTTGTACATTATCGAATCATCATGATAGAGCTTTTGCAGGCGTTGAACACCCTCATCAATAAAGTGCAATTGTTTTTCCGCTATGAGGATAGCATAATATCTTTTATAGGCAGAGTCCTTAATCTTTTCCCTGGCCTGCTCCACCAATGCCTGCGAATAATCGAGTGCTGTCTGGCGCGCCTGCAGGCCTACAAATACATCCGGCTGGAATAATAACTGGGTAAGTGTAGCTCCTAAACTTAGATTCCAGGGCTGCTGAAAGCTTACCTGTCTCAAAGTTGGGGATGGCACAGTGGTAATAGGACCGTTATTTCCAGAAACACCTTCATCTTTCAGTATGGAATAAACTGCTGTGGAGGTAGCATCCGGAAATAACAAGGCAGGTACTTTTAAGTACTTGTTTACTCCTGCATTGCCTGCCAATTGGGGCAATGCCTGGCCAAGTATCTCCCTGTTCTTAGCCACTTGTATCTGGTAATCGATCTGCGCATTCTTCAGATCGACTACATTTTTATAGGCAAGATCCACCGCCTCCTTTACTGTTAATTCATATTTCTGTTGGGCCTGCGACACTATTGCCAATAGCAGGAGTGTAAATCCCAGTAATGCCTTTCTGTTCATCTATTTATTTTTTGGTTCGTTGGTTTAAATATTTCTGTATCAGTTTATGTCCTTTTGGCGTAGCTATTCCATTAAGGAACACCTCCAGTAATTGCCTTTCTATGTAGATTATATTGTGCCGGTTGCCAGGAAAAACCTCAGGATCAAACGCAAGCAATATGCTATGAATACGGTACCTGGTCAGGATATCTACATCCAGGTCATCGCGGTAAAGCCCTTCCTTCATACCCCTCTCTATATTGCTTTTGAGCATGTGATACATAAAGCCGTTTTGGTGCTCCTTAAACTTTTTAAAGCACCCAGGGTGATATTTTTCCATTTCAAAAAGAACAGCAGGGTTCATATTGGCAAACATTTCCTGCACCCAGTCAAAGGATAAAAAGACCTCATGAAGTGCATTTTCAGAAAGCTCATGCCCTTCTGTGCAACGGTTCTTGTTGGATTCCATGATGCCGGTAAAAACATCTGTAACCAGTTCATCCTTATCTGCATAGTATTGATAAACTGTCTTTTTTGACATACCTAACTGGGAGGCTATGTCATCCATGGAAACAGAACGAATACCATAGCGATTGAACAATTCATCTGCTTTTTTTAATATGCGATCTTTAGGTTCCATATTTGGCGGGCAAAACTATGGAAACTTTTTATGTAACCAAAGTTTCCATCATTAATTAATTGTGAACGGTAGATTTTAAAGGATGAATTGTAGAATTACCTTTGCCAAATGAACGATGCACCGATAAAAGAGGATGGTTTCAAAGCAGGAAAATTATTTCAGTACTTTTTGCAAGGTCTGCTGGTCATGGCCCCGGTGGCTATCACTGCCTATGCAGTATACTGGATAGTTTCTTCCATTGACAGTCTTATACCGCTCTTTACTGCGAAAGATGAAACAGGAAGGATCTACATTCAAAACTACGGGCTTGGTTTCCTGCTCGTTATCGCTGCCATTTGCCTGATCGGCTACTTGAGCTCTTTTTTTATAAAGAACAGGCTTTTCCATTTGTTTGACAGCATATTGATGAAAACCCCTGGCATCAGGTTTATTTATTCATCTGTAAAAGACTTCTTTGAAGCCTTTGCAGGGGAAAAGAAAAAATTCAATAAGCCTGTGCTGGCCAATATTGATGACCAGGACGTCTGGCGCATTGGTTTTCTTACCCACGAGGATGCATCGGATTTTGGATTGAAAGATTACGTTGCGGTGTATATCCCCATGTCTTACTCTATTGCTGGTAATGTCTATTTGTTGCCACGTAACAGGGTTAAGCCAGTTATTAATATAGGGGCTTCAGAAGCTATGAAATTTGCAATCAGTGGTGGTGTAACCAGTGTGGAAGAGGATAAAGTACCCGGAAAACTGGAGGAATAACATTATTTTCAGTTCACTATTTAACCAATCTATTGCTTGTGAGGTCTTTAAGAACCATTAATGGCAGGAAATGCTTATTAGTATGTTTACTCCTTAGTGTATTTCATTCTAATTGCCATTCCTGGGGGTTTTTCGGGCACAGGAAGATCAATTATTATTCTGTTTTCCTGTTACCTCCCGAATTGATCCGTTTTTATAAACCCCAGGTTGATTTCATTTCAGAACACGCAGTAGATCCTGACAAAAGAAGGTACATAGTTGCGGAAGAAGGCCCCAGGCATTTTATGGATATGGATAAATATGGCCATTATCCTTACGACTCCATTCCTCATAAATGGGAGGATGCAGTAAAAAGATATACAGAGGATTCTCTCAAAAAATATGGAATAGTACCCTGGTGGGTGGATGTGATGCAAAAGCGGTTAACCGCAGCTTACAAAGAAAAGGACTCCCGGAAAATACTAAAGCTCTCTGCTGAATTAGGTCATTACATAGCAGATGCACATGTGCCCTTACACGCTAACAGCAACCATAATGGGCAGTATACCAACCAAAAAGGCATTCATGCTTTTTGGGAAAGCCGTATCCCCGAATTGCTGGCGGATAATGAATGGGATTTTTTTATTGGCAAGGCGGAATACATTCCTGATCCTTCGGCATATATATGGAAAAGGATAGAAGAAAGTGGCGCAGCTGCAGACACTGTGCTGCGCATTGAAAGAGAACTATCAAGGCAGTTCCCGGCCGCACAGAAATTTTCATTTGAAGAAAGAAATGGATTGATCATCAGGCAATATTCAGCTGCGTTTAGTAAAGCTTATGATGAAAAATTAAAAGGTATGATCCTGCGCCGTATGCGGCTTTCTATATATTCTATTGCCAGTTTCTGGTATACTGCTTGGGTAAATGCGGGCCAACCAGCCTTATCTCCTTTAGATGCCAATATTTTTAATGCACAGGAACTTACTGAATTTGAAAAACTTAACCAGGCCTGGAGAAATGGCAAAATACAGGGAAGGGAAGAAGATTAGTTGTGGATCTTTCATTGTCATGACTTATACACTATAATACTTTAGAATACTTAGAAATCAACCCCAGGCGGGCATTTATTGCAGTTTACAGAACAATGCTGGTTTAGAACTTAAATTTGTAGTTCAACGATACAGCATGAATGCCAATAACGAAATTTTGACCCAACTAACGGGCAATGAAAATAAAACAGCTATGGTCCACAATTTTGGAGCCGGGCCTTCTATCCTACCGAAAGAAGTATTTGAAGAAGCAAGCCGGGGAATCATTAACTTCAATAATTCAGGATTATCTATCCTGGAGATTGGTCACAGGACAAAAACGTTCCAGGCTGTTATAGATGAAGCGATACATACTTTAAAGGATTTGATGCACCTGGATGCTGAACACGAAGTGCTGTTTATGCATGGAGGTGCCTCCACACAATTCTTCCAGGTTCCAATGAACCTGTTGGATGAAAAAGCTTCTGCCGCCTATACAGATACAGGTATTTGGGGAACAAAAGCTATTAAAGAGGCAAAGCTGTTTGGCAATGTTGATGTTGTCTGCAGTTCTAAAGACGCCAATTACAGCTATTTACCTAAAGATTTTAAGGCAGATCCTTCCGCTGCTTATTTGCACCTCACCACCAATAATACTGTATACGGTACTCAGTGGCAAGACCTTTCCCTTTTCTATGATCAGAATGTACCACTTGTGGCGGATATGAGCAGTGATATTCTAAGTCGTGAAATAGATTTCAACAAGTTTGACCTAATCTATGCAGGTGCTCAAAAAAATATAGGCGCTGCGGGTGTAAATGTTGTCATAGTAAATAAGCGCTGCCTGGGGAAAGTAAGCCGAAAGCTACCTACCATGCTTGATTACCGCAATCATATTGAAGCAGGTTCATTGCTAAATACGCCACCAGTTTTTGCCATCTATGTCTGTATGCTCACACTCAGGTGGTTAAAAAATATGGGAGGTGTAAGTGTGGCAGAAAAAAGAAATAACGAAAAGTCTGATTTGTTTTATCAAACACTGGACTCTATTCCGGCTATCAGGGGCACAGTGGCCAAAGAAGACCGCAGTAAAATGAATGCAGTATTTGTGGCTGAAAATGCTGAAGTGGAAAAAGAATTCCTGGCACTTTGCGAAAAAGAAGGCATGATAGGCATCAAAGGCCACCGCACAACGGGAGGGTTCAGGGTATCAATGTACAACGCACTTCCTTATGAAAGCGTAAAAGCTTTGACCGATTTAATGCTTTACTTTGCCAATCACAAATATTAGATATGGCAGAAATAAGACCCTTCAAGGCTTTACGTCCACACAACGAATATGCGGCACAGGTAGCTTCCCGCCCCTATGATGTATTAAATTCTGACGAAGCAAGAAAGGAAGCAGGCACCAATCTCTTATCCTTCCTGCACGTAACAAAAGCAGAAATTGACCTTGATCCTGCAGTTGATGTGCATAGTGACGAGGTGTATCAAAAAGCAAAAGAAAACCTGCAGCACCTGGTGGATCGTAAGGTTTTATTTTTTGAAGAATATCCTTGTTACTATATCTATGAACTGGCCTGGAAGGGACGTACGCAAACCGGGCTGGTTTGCCTTTCTTCAGTAGCGGACTATTTTAACGACATCATAAAAAAACATGAATTCACAAGACCTGAAAAAGAGCAGGACCGTATCAGCCACATGGCTGCCATCAGGGCTCAAACAGGAAATGTATTTATGGCCTGCAAGGATATCAAAGATTTAAATGATGTTTTCGAACAGTGCAAAAAAGATAACAATGCAGCTTATTACTTTACGGCCGAAGATGGGGTAACCCATTCTGTGTGGGTGGTAAACTCAATTCCTACCATTGATATACTCACCAATATTTTCAAAGAAAAAGTTCCTTTTACTTATATAGCCGATGGTCATCACCGTGCTGCTTCGGCAGCCAGGGTAAGCCAGCAGTTTCCTGACAACGAAGAAGCCCAATATTTCCTTACTACTATATTCCCTGCCAATCAATTAGCCATATTGGATTATAACCGGGTGGTAAAAGATCTGAATGGCTTGAGTGAAGAAGCATTTATGCAGAAATTAAACGAGGAGTTTGAAGTAGAAAAAAAGGATTCTGCTGTTTCCCCTTCACAGCTTCACCAGTTTGGAATGCTTCTAAATAATCAATGGTACCTGCTAACAGCAAAAGAAGGCAGTTACAAAACCGATCCTATCGGTGTTTTGGATGTAACGATACTTCAAGACAATATTCTTGATAAGATACTGGGAATCAGCGATCCCCGTACAGACACCCGGGTTGATTTTGTTGGAGGAATCAGGGGTCTTTCAGAATTGGAAAAAAGAGTGAGCTCGGGCGAAATGAAAGTGGCATTCAGTTTGCACCCTGTGAGCATTCAACAATTGTTTGATATTGCTGACAGTGGAAATGTGATGCCTCCAAAAAGCACCTGGTTTGAACCAAAGCTTCGGGATGGCTTGTTAACCCATTGTTTTTAATAGCAAACTATTGCTCATCAAGGCTCAGAAGAATTTGTTATTTTCTAAAGGGATGTTAGGATACAGCCCTTTTTAATTTTTAATTTGGATCATGAAAAAAATATTTCTCTTATTATTTTCTTTTAGTTGTATCACAGTAACATTTGCCCAGCAGGAAACAAGTGCGCTGGAAACTGCCCGCACCTACATGCGTGCAGCAGACTGGGATAATGCCATACTGGTATTGAACAGGGCTTTGCAGCAGGATCCTAAGAACATTGACCTGCAAAAAGACCTGGTCATGGCTTATTACTATAAAAGAGATTATACCAGGGCACTGGAAAAGATACAGCCCATGCTGGACGATAACAATGCAGATGAAGTAGTGTACCAGTTAGGGGGCAATGTTTACAAAGCTTTGGAGGAGGTAAAGGAAGCAGATAAAATGTATAAGAAAGCCCTGAAGAAATTTCCAAAGAGCGGTCCTTTATACAGCGAATATGGTGAGTTGCTGTGGGAGAAAAAAGATTATGATGCTATAAAGATCTGGGAGAAAGGAATAGAAGCTGCTCCCAGTTTTCCAGGCAATTACTACAATGCAGCCTTATTTTATTATTATACCAAGGATAAGGTGTGGACACTTCTTTATGGTGAGATATTCGTAAATATGGAATACCTCACAGACAGGGCCACAGAAATGAAGAAACTGCTTTTAACAACCTACAAGGAGAAACTCTATAATGACCTGGAAACTAAAACCAAGGGCAAGAGTTCTGAGTTTGCCAATGCTGTACTTCAAACGTTTAACAAACAGGGGTCGCTGGTAAACAAAGGAATCAATACGGAAACCTTAAACATGGTAAGAACCCGTTTCATCCTTGATTGGTTTAAAACCTATGCTGCCAAATACCCATATCGTCTATTTGATTACCAGCAGCAATTGATCAAGGCTGGCTTATTTGAAGCCTATAATCAATGGTTATTTGGTGCAGTTGAAAACCTTTCAGCCTTTGATCAATGGACCAAGACCAATGCAGAAACCTATACGAAATTTACCGAGTTTCAAAAAGGCCGGGTATTTAAAATGCCTGCAGGACAACATTATAATGAATTATAAAGCATAACTGTACTTCTTTAAAAAAAGGTGTTCCCTAACAAGGAACACCTTTTTTATTTTATACCCAATCAAATTCTGAATACTACCGCATCTTTCATCACTATATAAAAATGACTAACCCAATATCCATTTTACTTAATATGTTTTACTGCTAATACCAGCGAAAGAAAGAATTTGGGGCATAGCTACTACCTACCTACGCCCTATCTACTCCCTACCTACGGTATAGATACTCCGTGCGGGCACGGAGTATCTATACCTTTACTATAGCGTAGATAGGGCGTAGCCATAGAGCAGACAGGTATGAGACCGAGTCAAAGGCTTAGTTACACTTACCTTTCCCAGACATTTTATTTCCCAATACCCAGGAATATCAATAGCTATTACAAAACAGTCTTTTTTTATTGTCATTGATTTTCTTATCTATGCTTAATTAGTTAATTTGTTCTGTTGAAAACCCTGTTTTATTGATGAATCATCCACACCGGTTATTCGATTGCTTGGAAACCCAGCTTGCTAATGGAGGAAATAAAGCCTGTTTTGCTGCCAAGGAAGGAGGTCAATGGCGCAAATACCCCACTGCTGAAGTAAAAGATATTGTGGACCAGCTAAGTACCGGATTGTTGGCAGAAGGCTATAGTGCAGGCGATATGTCTATTGAAGGCAGGGATAAAATAGCCGTTCTTGGTAAGAACCGGCCTGAATGGATGTTCCTTGATCTTGCAGTGCAACAAATGGGAGCTGTGTTGGTTCCTCTTTACCCAACCATACATATTAACGACCTGGAGTTCGTATTAAATGATTCGCAGGTAAAGGCTGTTTTTGTCAATGATGAGGACCTTTTTCATAAGGTTCAAAATGTTAGAGGTAAGATCAAAAGCATAAAGGAAATCTACAGTTTTGAACAGGTAGCTGGTACCCGTCACTGGAAAGAATTGTTGACCCTGGGTAAACAACAGCATTACCTGCAATTAAGCACCATATCGGAAAAGATCAATATAGAAGACCTTTTTACAATTATATATACTTCCGGAACCACGGGTACCCCCAAAGGCGTTATGTTATCTCACCGGAATCTACTTTCAAATGTGATGGCTTCTATGCCCTGTTTCCCTCCCGGAGATAATATGCGGGCATTAAGCTTTCTTCCGCTGAACCACATATTTGAAAGAATGGTTACCTACCTGTATTTATTTAATAATACTTCTATTTATTATGCCGAGAGCCTGGAAACCATTGGAGATAACCTGAAAGAGGTTCAACCGACTATGTTTACCACTGTACCAAGGTTGCTGGAAAAAGTGTATGACCGCATAATGTCCAAGGGTGCGGAACTAACAGGCACTAAAAGAAAGCTCTTTTACTGGGCACACAGTTTAGCTGAAAAATTCGAGATCAATAAGCCACGGGGTTTATGGTATGATATACAATTGGCACTTGCTAATAAACTCATATTCAGCAAATGGAGAGAAGGCCTGGGAGGGAATATCAAATGCATAGTTACCGGAGGGGCCGCCTGCCAGGTAAGGCTGATACGGATATTCACAGCTGGCAAGATCATCATCATGGAGGGATATGGATTAACTGAGACCTCGCCTGTGATAGCAGTGAACCGATACAATGAAGAGGACAGGATGTTTGGCACCGTGGGACCATTAATCAATAACGTGGAAGTGAAAATTGCTGAAGATGGGGAAATACTTTGCAAAGGTCCAAATATTATGATGGGGTATTATAAGCGCCCTGACCTAACAGATGAAGCCATTAAAGATGGCTGGTATGCCACAGGCGATATAGGTGCTATAATTGATAATAAGTTTCTGAAGATAACAGACCGTAAAAAAGAATTATTCAAGACAAGTGGTGGCAAATATGTTGCGCCATTGCCTATAGAAAATAAATTAAAGGAATCGCCCTTTATTGAGCAGGTGATGCTTGTAGGATCCGAAAAGAAATTTGTAGGGGCATTGATCGTACCAGCCTTTAGTAACCTCAGAGATTGGTGCGACAGGGAACAGGTAAAGGGACTTACCAATGAAGAATTGATCAGGCATCCAAAGGTGATACAGTTATATAAAGACCTCATAGATAGCTTCAATAAATTTTTTAACCATGTGGAGCAGGTGAAGAAATTTGAATTATTGCCTAATGAGTGGACCATTGAATCAGGAGAAATGACGCCAAAGCTTTCTTTGAAAAGGAAAGTGGTTATGGAAAAATATTATGAAGCTGTAGACAGGATATATAGATAGGTTCACCAATTTATACCTGTCATCATTATTAAACGAAAGTTCCTCTATTTTACATTTCGGGGGGCTGTTCTATCTTTAAGCTTTTCAGGTAACAATTAATTATTGATCAATCATGCTGCATCAAGAGCAAAAATGGGATTGGGAAATACAATCCCGGCCAAAATTCAAGTGGGGTGTCCGGGACATATTGTCCTACAGGCATTTGCTTGGCAGCCTGGTGAGAAGAGAATTTTTGCTCAACTATCAACAAACCATTTTAGGGCCTGTATGGATCTTATTTCAACCCTTACTAACATTAGTGACCTATGTACTGGTGTTTGGCAAGCTAATAGGAATTCCCACAGGTGAAAACCTGCCACCTGTATTGTTCTATTTTTCCGGTATTGTACTCTGGAACTTTTTCAATGATAGTTTTGTAGGCACTTCCAATACATTCAGGGATAATATTCAAATTTTCAGCAAGGTCTATTTTCCCCGCATCATCATGCCTCTATCTGTGCTTTTCACTCATTTTTTCCGGTTATTGGTGCAATTGATACTATTGGTATTGATGATCGGGTACTATATAATTTTTAAGGATTTTCATGTTCCTCTAAGCCCTAACCTGTTGTTAGTTCCACTGGCAATTATTTTAACTGGAGTGATCAGTTTTACGTTGGGATTATTTTTCTCAGTGCTTACTGCAAAATATAGGGACATTTCAAATCTTGTGTATGTGGGTATAAGGCTATTGATGTTTGTTACACCTGTTATTTATCCTCTGTCTGCTGTGCAGGAAAAGTTGCGCTGGGTTGTCAACATTAACCCTTTGACACCATTATTTGAATTATTCAGGTTGGGGTTATTAGGCCAGGGTACAGTAGCGCCGCTGCAATTATTATATTGTATATTGTTCATTGTGCTTACCCTATTCGGATCGTTGTATCTATTTACCAAACAAGGAAGTAAACTTATTGATGTAGTTTAATTATTATGGCCGAAGTAGTATTAGAAGTTGAGCATTTAGCCAAGGTATATAAGCTGGGGGCCATAGGAACAGGATCGCTGCGCCAGGACCTGCAATACTGGTGGAATAAGAATATCTTAAAAAAGGAAGACCCGTTTTTCCAGCAGAAGGATGAAGAAGCTGAAATGAACAATGAACTGATATGGGCGCTCAGAGATATCAACTTTAAAGTGAACCAGGGAGAAGCCTTAGGCATCATTGGCAGCAATGGGTCAGGAAAGTCGACTCTCTTAAAGATCATTTCACGTATTGTACAACCAAGTAAAGGGTTAGTGAGGGGAAAGGGAAAGGTAAATTCTATACTGGAGGTAGGCACCGGTTTTCATAGTGAACTATCCGGTAGGGAAAACATCTATAACAGCGGCTATATATTAGGGATGAACAAAGAAGAGATCCGCAGCAAGTTTGATGAGATCGTAGCTTTCTCAGGCATTGAGAAATTTATTGATACCCCTGTTAAAAGATATTCATCAGGCATGTATGTGCGGTTAGCCTTTGCCGTGGCAGCGCACTTAGAACCAGACATATTGATAGTAGACGAGGTACTGGCCGTTGGTGATGCAGACTTTCAGAAAAAATGCATGGGCAAAATGCAGGAAGTGTCTCATACAAAAGGCAGGACCATACTCTTTGTAAGCCACAATATGCAGGCGGTAACAAATCTTTGCACAACAGCGCTGTGGCTCAATGCTGGCAGAATGAAAATGATGGGTAATGCAAGGGATGTGGTAGCGTCCTATATAGGGAATTCAAAGCAGTTCAGGACCGGTCAAAGTTGGGATGAACCTGAAACAGCCCCGGGCAATCACTTCATTCGTATGAAGAGTATAGAAGTGAAACCGATAGGCAGTGTAAAGAATGATATGATTACTGTGGAAACACCCATTCAGTTGGATGTTGAGTTCTGGTGTTTACAGGAAGGATTTGATATGAACATCAATGTTCGGTTGCTAACCAATGCCGGAGAATGCATTTTTGATCTTGGTTCGCCATCAGTAAAAGCAGAAAAGGCTGTACTTGGACTGAGAAGCATAATACCCGGGAACCTGCTGAATAATAATAATTATATTATTGGACTTACTGTAGTTAAGAACCATTCTACTCACTTGTATGCTTTCACCAATTGTATAAGTTTTGATGTAGAAGACATGAGGGAAGGCATGAGCTATTTTGGTTTATGGCCCGGTATTATCCGTCCACAAATAGATACCTCATTTTTCAAAAAAGTGAACTTAGATTAATACTATTTTTTCTGTAATTACCTTTCAATGCCAACTGCTGTACTAGACCTTGAACTTACAAACCTACCGCCGGTAATTACTGTAAAGGATCATTATACCCATGCTTTTATATTAATGCGCTATAAAGGGAAGCCTGTTGGAAAGATCACGCTCCCTGTAACTAATGGATGCCTGAAAACAGAGGAGTATGCAGAGCAAATGCTAACAAGTGCAGAAGCAATTGTAAAAAAGGTCTTTCTGCATGATTACCTGCAATGGAGTAAGACAGACCTTGTGGACTTTGTGCCTCCTAAGGCTACTGTGGCCATTTGTACAAGGAACAGAACTGAAGATCTGAAAAGATGCCTTGAATCTTTGATGCAATTGCCTGATGACGGACAAGAGATCCTTGTTATTGATAACGCGCCATCTAATGATGATACAAAAATATTAGTGGGCTCCTACCCCACTGTAAGGTATGTACTTGAGCCAAGAGCAGGCCTGGATATTGCCCGCAACAGGGCCATTATGGAAGCTAGGAATGAAATCTTGGCTTTTACAGATGATGATGCCGTGCCAGATGCAATGTGGTTAAGAGCACTTATTAAAAATTTCAATACACCACTTGTAATGTGTGTGACAGGAATGACAATGCCCCTGGAACTGGAAACTGAAGCACAGGAAATCTTTGAGCGGTATTCTCCATTTGGCAAGGGATTCAAAAGAAAAAAGTATACACATAACTCTCATAACCCGTTACAAACAGGGCAAATTGGGGCTGGTGCCAATATGGCCTTTCGCAAATCGGTATTGCAAGCTGTAGGTTATTTTGATGAGGCCTTGGATGCAGGAACCCCTACAGAGTCAGGTGGTGACCATGAATATTTTGCAAGGATCCTTATAAAGGGCTACCAAATCATTTACGAGCCGGAAGCACTGAGCTGGCATCGCCACAGGCGTACTATGAAAGAAACCCGGAAGGCTATCCGTGGATATGGTATTGGAGTGTATGCCTTCTGGACAAGGTTGCTGGTTAAAGAAAAAGAATGGGGCATATTGAAAATGCCCTATGCATGGTTCATACACATGCAGTTGCCCAATCTTTGGAGATCTATGTTAAAACGGCCTGGCAGTCACCCACTTCACATTTTATTGGCAGAGATTGAAGGTTGTGTATTAGGCCCATGGAAATATTTCAAATCTGACAAAGAAAAAAATAAGGTGTAAGAAATGACAAATGAATCCATACATGTAAGTGTCATTATACCTACTCATAACCGGTCAGGATCTATATTAAGATTGCTTAATAAGCTGGGTGAACAAACTTTTCCATTATCACAAATGGAAGTGATAGTAGTTGCCAACAGTTGCAGCGACAATACCTTTGAAATTCTGAAACAATACAAGGCACCGTATCATTTTCAATATGCCGAAACCAATGGGGCTGGTCCTGCGGTTCCAAGGAATAAGGGTGCAGCACTGGCCTCTGGCAATATCTTTATTTTTCTGGATGATGATGTAGACCCTTCCACTTCTCTTGTTGAAGCACATATATCTGCTCATAGTAATCCTATGTCGGTAGTAATGGGTTACTTACCATTGACCATGCCTGATAATCCGGATTTCTTCCGTTTGAATTTAAGAGCCTGGTGGGAAAAGAAATTTTATCAAATGCGGGTCAGGGGTTACAGGTTCAGTTATGAAGACCTGTTGAGTGGTAATTTTTCAATATCCTCCACTTTATTCAGGCAAGCCCAGGGTTTCATTACCACGTTTACCTGCAGAGACGATTATGAACTGGGGATGAGGTTATTGCAATTGGGTGCTGAATTTAAATTTTCTAAAGATGCCTGGGGCTATCATTGTGATGAGGTAACTAATTTAATTCGTTCTTTAAGAAGAAAACGAGAGGAAGGACGTACTGATGTAAAATTATGGCGGTTACATCCGGGCATTCAAAATGAATTGCAAAAGGAGTATACAGCAAAAGGATATGATTTTCTTCAATCAAAAACAGCGTTTTTCCTTATAAAGTGGCCAATGATTACAGATAGAATAAGCAAATTTCTTGAAAATGAGCTGCTAATACTGGAAAGGATAAAAATGCGGTATCGTTGGGAAAAGTTGAGTTATAAACTGCATACCTATTGGTATTACCGGGGACTTTTGGATGAATTGGGAACAAAAGAAAACTTAAGGTCTTACCTGAATCATTATCCCGGAAAAGTTAAAAGCGACACATTGGAAATAGACCTGCAAATGGGACTATGCGCTGCAGAAAGAATTCTTGATGATAAAAGGACTGAAAGTATACGGGTTAAATTAAATAGCCAGGTTATAGGGGAGATACCATTTAAAGGAGGAGCTGAACCTATAAAAGGTGCACACCTTCGAAGAATGCTTGCTAAGGAATTATCCAAGCCACTGATCAAAGCTTTGTCATTAGAAAAATTAAAAGAGCAGAACTAGTGATACAAGTGTTTTATTTTAAACGCTGTAGCTGTTCCACTGTATCCACAGCGAACCATTTTGAAGGAAGCGTATAACTACAGTACAACTCATTCTTAGCTATAAGGCTACTCCATAAGTCATAAAAATTTTCAACGGGGGGAACCAGCCTATTTATTTTACAGGGGTTTAGAACCTGTATACCCGAACAATAGGTATCTGATTTTTCATGTCTTGATAATTTCTTTACCACATTGTTCTCGTGAAAAATATAATCCCCTTCAAGGCCTTCAACTGGCTTCACCGGAACCACCATACATGCAGGGCTGTTAAAAGAAAAGTATTCCTGTGATAATGTTTCAAAATCCAGGTCAGTGACATTATCGCAGGTCAACACAAATATGGGCTCATCAAGATGCTTTAAAAGGGTATTAAAGATCCACCAGGCATTATCATGGCCTTCTGTATTTAAAATGCCGGTTACATTATGTTCGATCACATGTTTGGCCAGCATAGCACCCTTATAACCAACAGTGATATAAATATTGGGAATATGCTGCCTGATCTTATCGATGCCTATAGCGATGAGTGTACTACCATTATAAGGTACCATTGCCTTGGGAACAATATCCGTTAAAGGCATCAGGCGCATCCCCCTTCCGGCAGCCATAATTATGGCATAATTAATCATTGGGCTCATACTTCTTCCATTGGCGGATTATTGATAATAGCCAGTATTTCTGATTCGGATAATTTATCTGTATTGGCTGAAGACAATCCAAAAGCTACCGGCCTGGAAACTTTGTCGTTGAAAGAGATCAGGTAGTGAGGAATGCCATCATAAATTACTTCCTCTGTGTATGGTAATTCCAGGTCGCCTATCAAAAATTCATCATCCCTTTCGCCAGGGCGCCCTTCAATTTTTTCATACCTCCCACCCTTCTCCCTGGTCCAGACCTTTAGTATTTCTTCTATCTGTGCTGCTTTCATTTTTCTTGATAGCACTTTTCCCTGGACTTCTTCCATATGATCTAAAGCCGTTATAACAAGGTTTACCGCTTCATCTACAGTAAAGAAAAAACGCCGCATTTCAGGACCTGTGGTACCGATTACTCCTGTTTCTTCAAGCATTTTTTTCCAGATGGGGAAAACAGAACCTGTGGACCATGCTACATTTCCATAACGAACGCAAGTAAATTTTGTTTCAGACTTTCCATTTAAAGAACAATACACTCGCTCCATTAATGCCTTACTTAATCCGTAAGTATTGCGCACCGGCGGTGCGGCCTTGTCGGTGGATATTCCAATTACCTTTTTAACCCCGGTTTCCATGGCAACCCTGGCCACATTCTGTGAACCTATAACATTAACATCCACGCATTCCATTGGAAATTTTTCTGCCAGGTCAACAAATTTAGTTGCAGCCGCATGGATCACCACCTGTGGTTTATATTCCCGAAAAGCATCCCTAACTGATTCAATGTTTGAAACATCCATTGGGGCCATTTCACAACCAGTAAACTTCTTAGCTGCCAGGTTTTGTTTATTATTTCTACCGGTGAGTATAACTCTATACTTGTCCTTCAGTTTTAAAGCAAGGCGCTTACCCAAAAATCCTGTTCCTCCCGTTATTAATATCGTTTCTTTCATTAGTTGTTTGAAGATTATATTTTTCTACCTGTAAATAAAGTTTGAAAAATTGAATTTTACCAGTTAAAATAGTTTTATTTATCAACTATATTGTTTTCATAATTTTTCCTTTTCTACAGTTATTGATATAATGGCAACCAAACTATTGGAAATTGAATTGTCGGAGGGCTGGACTGATCTTACTGTAAATGATCAATTTGAATCGTACCGGATATTGATACGTTCTTATAGGGAACTTATAGGATGGGTTCATTTGAAATCGAAAGGAAAAGAAAAAATTACCGCATCAGATATAGAATCCGCCATTAATCTACAGCTTTCATCAAGTATCATACATACAGCTTTATTGAGAACCCCTCATGGTGTAAATATAAACCAGAGGCCTCAGCAAGGTATTAGCATTGTTATTTGCACCAGGAATAGAACTGCACAGTTGATCAATTGCCTTGCCTCCGTTATGGCATTAGATTATGTGAACTATGAGATATTAATCATTGACAACGCTCCATCAAATGATGAAACGCTTCAATTATGCAAAAACTACCCGGTAAAATATTTCAGAGAGTTACGCCCAGGACTTGACTGGGCCAGGAATCGTGGCATACTGGAAGCTTCGAATGAAATTATTGCTTTTACTGATGATGACGTGAAGGTTGACAAATTCTGGCTTCAATCTATAAACAATATTTTTTCAAATAAGGATGTGATGGGTGTCAGTGGATATGTTGCGCCTGCAGAAATGGAAACAAAAGCACAGGAATTATTTGAATCAGGATATGGAGGAATGGGACATGGATTCAGGCGACGTTTTATACATAAAGAAAGAATAACTAAACAAGAACTTTTTTGGGCAAGTAGCTTTGGTATTGGTGCTAATATGGCCTTCAGAAAAGAAGTTTTTTCAAAATGTGGTTTATTTCATACAGGTCTTGATGTAGGAACGCCTAGCCATGGTGGAGGAGATGTTGAAATGTTTCACAGGATCGTCTCAAAGGGATCGTTATTTATTTATGATCCCAGCATGCTGGTATGGCACTTTCATCGTAGGACAGAAGAACAATTAAAAAAACAAGTGTATGATAATGGCAGGAGTTTCGGATGTTATTTAATTCATTGCCTTAGAACTTCATCCATACCACCAATTAACATTATTTATTTCTTTCTAAAAGAATGGTTTTACAAATGGAATGTAAAGAACCTTCTCTCACCTGAAAAAATTCCAAGAAGTTATACATACCAGGAACTAAAAGGTATGCTGTCAAGCCCACTTGCTTATTACAGAACTATGAAGCGGAATAAAAAAGTAAATGCACTGCCTAATTAGAACCAATCCTTCATTAAAATGCATATCCCAGGGTGAACGTCAACGGTATTTTGACACCTGCATTTTCTGTAAATATATTTCCATTGGAATAATGGTTAATGTTCACCTCAGCGTTGATATGCCGGCTCTTTCCTGTAAACAATCCTATACCCATAAAATCCTGGAAGGTAAAGTGTCTTCCTGTTTTGCTTCCATCAATTGTTAGTTTTGAAATATAACTAGGACCTGCTACTGAATAAAAAACATATAGGTCGGCAGGTTTGGTTCGCAATACATTGAATTGAAATATCGGCGAGAGCGCCAGTGTATAAAATTCATCTTTATTTAACTTGCTTCTAAACCAGGATGCACTCGTTCCAACATTTAATGCAAATACTTTTCCTGTATGATAGATATTCCTTTGATATCGAAGTGTGACACCTTTTTCAATTTCTATTCCTCCACCCCAGAAGATAGGAATAGTTTTAGAAGTAAAATTATTGATATTATATCCCAATGTATTGGTAGTAATTCCTACCTGAATCATATTATGCGGGAATGTATAACCTTCCTGCTGCGCCTGGCGGACGCGCTCTTCAGAAAGTGGACGCATATTATAGCGGAAGCCGGCAGAATAATATATAGTGTGAGGTTGATTTTCATTAATGCTGCCCGGCAGGTAAGATGTACCCAATAAAAAATCCCAGCGGCGATTAGCGTGTAATTCCAAACCACCTCCAAGAAAGACAGTGCCATAACTGGCATTTTTGACAACCGGCTTATCATTGATCATAAAACCTTTCCGGGTTACAATTCCCAAGCCTGCTTCTCCATACACTGCAAGCTTTTTTCCCAATGGCAATTGACCTTTTGCACTTAGTGTTCCAAAATGCATCCATACGTGGTGATCCTGTTTATCGCCATTGATGCTTTTATAGGCGACATATTTCACAGGTCTCATATAACTTACCTGGGCAGATAAGTATTTATTGAATTGATGCCCCAGGAGCACAACCCTTACTGCAGTGTGAGGCACTTCAATAGATTCAACCTGGTTACCCTGTTCTAACTGAGCAGATGAAAACGGATAATCAATATATCCTATGTTGACATTAAAATAGGAATTAGACAAGAAGGAAGGATATTGGGTTCTCTTATCCTGGGCTTTTACCAATAATGTGCAATTTATTGCCAGGATGAAACAAAGTATTGGACTATACAATTTTTGACTCATGTAAGATTTATCATTTTTACAGACATCAATTATACACTTTTTATACCTAGGATAAAGATTCTAGTTATATAGTTATCATTTTTCAATAGGCTATTAGTATTACATATAATGGAAGTTATTCACATCGTATATTTCCTATTGCATAGATAAAAATCTGCTACTAGGTTTACATCAGCTTATTGACCGTACCAATCTCCTCCTGAAATTCCTAAGAACATTTAAGCCGATCATATTTTTTAATCTGTACCAATTCCTTAAAGAAAAATCATAGCGTCCATTTTCCTATGGAGTATTAATCACTCTTAAACGCTACCGCTATGAATCAAAAACAAATTCAAAAAGATCACGGCAAAGAACTGTATCACACTGTCATCTTTCTTATTACACTATTGAGTGTTCTTTGGTATTTAAATGTTTAAATTTCAACTCTCATAAAGTCAAGAACCCCTTTTTTCCAAAAGGGGTTTCGTTTTACTATCCGCCAAATTTTTATATACTGGCTATTGAAAATCAATAAAATAGTAAGGTTATACACAAAGATTAGCAACATTATGTGCAATGATGTGGATATTGGTGGATAATTCACAACTCATTTGATATTAGCTATTTACAATGTTTACCTGAAGTAAGTACTGGCAACTGGCATTTGTTTTTTGTAACTATATAGTATATGAGCCAACCCAGGAACAAGGTGCGAAATTCTAAACAATCTTCGCAATCTCTAAGCAAGCCAATAAAAAAATTACCAGCCAATAAGAAAATTTCCAAAGGCAAAAAAAATACATCTATTTCAATAGATGTTCAAGGCAATAAGAGAAACCTATCCAGTATCATAGAACTGGAAAAAAGAAAACTTTCCAATTCCAGGGCAAGTAAGATGCCTCTTGATATTAAACCTATGCTGGCGACCCTGGTTGATGAACCATTTAATGATGAAAACTGGCAATTTGAATTAAAGCTTGATGGCTATCGCTGCCTGACCTATTTAAAAAATGGCCATGTGGATATCAGGTCAAGAAACAATAATTCCTTCAACACAAAATTTGAATCAGTTCACAATGCCCTTGAAGAGTGGAAAATTAACGCCGTAGTGGATGGAGAAATAGTTGTGCTTAATGAATCAGGAGTTCCGGATTTCAATGGTATACAATTATGGGAAAAGAAAATGCAAGGGCAGCTGGTGTATTATGTTTTTGATCTTCTCTGGCTGGATGGATTGAATATTATGGAAGAACCATTGTACTTAAGGCAGGAAATATTAAAAAAAATAATTCCTGACAATAGTATAATCCGTTTCAGTGATCATATTGATGCAATTGGAAAAGACTTTTTTGAAATTGCCAGGGAAAATAATCTTGAGGGCATTGTAGCTAAGAAAAAGGATTCGATTTATATACCAGATTCTCGAAGCAAAACCTGGCTGAAGATAAAAGCGGAACAAAGACATGAAGTCATCATTTGCGGTTATACCAAAAAAAGAGATTCAGACAGATTATTTAGTTCACTTGTGCTGGGTGTTTATGAACAAGGTAAGCTCGTATTTATTGGACAGGCTGGCACTGGATTCACCCAACAAGGGCAACAAGATCTAGTAAAAAGAATGAAACCCCACATAACCAGGAATTGCCCTTTTGACCAGGAACCGGCATTAAGTGATTCAGTTGTGTGGTTAAAACCATTTTTAGTGGGTGAAGTGAAATACACAGAGTTAACCACAGAGGGAATTATGCGGCATGCTTCCTTCCAGGGATTAAGAGAAGATAAGGTTGCTTTTGAATTAAATAATGAACAAGAACAAGATACTCGGGAAATACTTTTAAAAACAGTTCATGACCAACTTCCAGGTTCATTGGTTTTACCTGATGAAAAAGAAAAAATAGCCATACTGGATGGGCATGATCTGAAATTAACCAATCTCAATAAAGTTTTCTGGCCTAAGGAAAAGATCACAAAGGGTGACCTTGTAAATTATTATTACAGGATGGAGGAATATATTATGCCCTACCTTGTTGACAGGCCACAATCACTTAACCGTTATCCAAATGGTATTGAAGGCAAAAGTTTCTACCATAAGAATATGGGTGAACATATAGATAAATGGATTAAGACTTTTGAACGTATCAGTGATTCCTCTGGGCCAAAAAACTTCCTGATCTGCACCAATATTGCCTCCCTCATCTATATGCTAAATCTTGGCTGCATTGAGATCAATCCCTGGCACTCCCGCATCCAAAAACCAAATAACCCTGATTGGTGTGTGATAGATCTTGACCCAGGTGATATTTCTTTTGAAAAAGTAATTGAAACAGCACTTGTGGTCAAAAAGGTTTTGGATTCTTTGCAAATACCTTCTTACCCTAAAACTTCAGGTTCAACCGGCATTCATATATATATACCCCTTGGGGCCAAATATAATTATGAGCAATCCAAACAATTAGCAGAGTTGATCGCTAATATTGTTCATGAAGAGCTTCCGGAGTTTACCAGCCTGGAACGTAGCCCCCTTAAACGTCTGGATAAGATCTATTTAGATTATCTGCAAAACAGGCCTATTCAAACAATATGTTCCCCCTACTCTGTTCGTCCAAAACCTGGGGCAACTGTTTCCACACCATTACATTGGGATGAAGTTAAAAAAGACCTGAAGACCTCTGATTTTACGATGAAAAATATTTTTGAAAGATTAAAAGCTGAAGGAGATCTTTTTAGTGGTGTTTTAGGAAAAGGCATTGATCTAAACAATATTTTAAAAGGACTTTCCAACCTCATCTAGACATTACTGAAGTGTTTGTTCTAATAAGTATTGATATGCTCAAAAAGTTGATTAAAATGACTTATTGTCAAATTTTATCAGCTTGGTACGCTATATGTTGTTTTATTTAAAAAGCTTATGTCTAGTTTCCAGGAAGTGATACAATCAGGCAAGCCGGTTTTAGTTGATTTTTTTGCTGAATGGTGCGGCCCATGCAAAATGATGGCTCCTATTTTAAAACAAACAAAAGATGCTTTAGGGGATAAGGCTACTATAATAAAAATAGACATTGATAAAAACCAAGAGGCAGCGGAGCAATTCCAAATAAGAGGTGTCCCTACTCTCATACTTTTTAAAGATGGCCAGGTCAAATGGCGACAATCAGGAGTAGTGCCTGCCAATACATTAGTTCAGGTTATTAATCAACATAGTAATTAAGTCATTTGGTCAATTGCCGCTTTCAGAAATGGCCATGTTGGAAGTGAAGCTATAATTTTCAATTCTTCAGTTAGAGAGCTCTCGTTATCTAGAAATTTCAATACAGAAGCTGTGGGATTCTTTTTAAACAGGTCAGTAAATACTTTTTTACCAGGAAGTGAATTATTATATAAAATATTTAATAGTACGCTGTCGTAAAAAGTAAATCTTGCTGGTTCCTTTTTACTAACAGGATCTTCGTTTTTTAGTAACTGTTGTACAATATGCTGACTTTGTTTTTGAATTGATCGAAAAGTATAGCCACTAGATCCCTTGGTGCGGCCACCTGCAGTTCCAATATTAATAATATTATTTTGCCGGGAAGGGAAAGAAAAATTTGTCATTGGAATCACTCCAAATTCTTCTTCAATGATATTATAAGATTTGATTTGCAAGATGTTATTTAAATATTCTTTTAGTTGCAGGTCATATTCCGGAAGAGATAATAGTGATTTGCTAAAGAGGGTATATTCAACAACAGCTTTATTTGATGAGAATGGAAGAATATAACAAAACGTAGTTCCATTTTGCTGACAGGGCCTGAAGTCCATTAAAGTTGCCCTGTCTTCATTAAATTCCTTTCCGTCTGTCTCAATGACCCATCCTTTAAAATGTTGTAACAACCAGTATTGCTTCGAAGTGAGCCGTGGTTTCTCAAATAGGATGCTGTTGAAAACATATTCTGCGTAAACAGGCTTTCCATTTACGATGACCCCGGTGCTGTCACTGCTAAATACATCATCGACTTCTTCAAAGCGGAGTGTAAAATTGGGCTGTTTGTTGATCTCTTTAAGGCAATAGTTATAGAAGTCTATTCCCCGGATCATTTTATATGTATACGGGTTTAATGACAGTTCATTATCAAAACCTTCTCCAATGAATGATACTTTATTCCATTCCCTGACAACAATAGGTTCAAAAAGACCTTTATCTTTTTCCCAAAAGCACCAGGTGCGATCATTGTTCTTTTTTGGATCCTTATCTATCAATAATATTTTTTTGTCAGCAAATCTTCCGCAATGAATCATATGCATGGCAAGACTTAATCCTGCGCATCCGGCACCGGAAATGATGTAATCATATTGGAGGGGTGATTTCAGAGTAGAGGTAAATGGAATTAAGCTAAATAAGCTAAAAATTTTAATGAATTGAAAGCATTATTGTTCGGGGGCATAGCTAACCTTCTTTGCTGCCATCAATTGCCTTTCTCTCCTCACTTTTTCCCAATATTTTTTATGAACCAGCAACATTCCAAAACTTTCGCCCTGCTCTTTACTCAAGTGCTTGTGGTGCATTTTATGGGCCCATTTTATGGCGCGGACATATGTGTTCCGGCTTTTGGAAAACCATTTAAACCGCTGGTGAATAATTACATCATGCACAATGAAATAGGCTGCTCCATATGCCATAATGCCAAAACCAATCGCCTGACACCACCATATAGATCTGAGTGTGCCTGCCAGTATAAGTAAGATGCATGGAACAGCAAAAATGACAAAAAACAAATCATTCTTCTCAAAGAATCCGGGCTCTTTCTGATGATGGTCTTTATGCAGTACCCAGAGGATGCCATGCATGATGTAACGGTGGGTTAACCAGGTTATGCCTTCCATACAAAAAAAAGTAGCCAATAAAACCAATATGTATAATAACGCTGTCATTCGAATTGAATATTTACAGTGACGTTATTATATTTTTCTTTCCACCATTTTTCAATCCTGGGAAAAGCTAATTTAAACCATGATGTATATTGCGAAGGATTGATTTCAATATCTTTTTTTATATCTGTCAATTTCCTGTAATCCACTTTGGCAACTTCAGCTTCATTGTATAATATTTCATTTTCATATTCCCCGGCGAATACATGGTCATATTCATGTTCAATCAAATTATTTTCTACATCAGCTCTGTATATAAATGAAAATATTTCCTGTATGCCGGTAACGAAACCAAGCTCTTCCGCTAATCTTCGCTCAGCTGCATTATGCGTTTTTTCACCCGGATAAGGATGGCTGCAGCAAGCATTGGTCCATAAAAGGGCGCCATGGTATTTATTTAAGGCCCTTTGTTGTAAAAGCATACGCCCTTGTTTATCAAAAATAAAAACACTAAAAGCCCTATGCAAAAGGCCTTTCCGGTGTGCTTCCATTTTTTCCATGGTACCTATTTCTTCATCCTTCTCATTCACTAATATGACTTCCTGGGTAATCATTCTATCAAACGTAATCCATTTTTTACACTTGCCCTTAATATGATAAATGCTTTTTGGTAGTTAGGAATGCGAATACGTTGCCGCAATATTTCCTTGTGATGAATAGCCCTGATCTTTTTGAAAAGGGAATAATAATATTTGTAGGCAACATACACTCCAAATCTTGCTTTTATAGGTAAGGATAAAATACCCTGGTAAGCATTTTTAAAATCCAACGCAATATCCTCTTCTATTTTCACTTTGTCTTTCTCTGTAAAATTATGAAAATCACATCCAGGGAAATATAGCCTCGAAAGATCATTAAAGTCATACTGGATATCCCTAAGGAAATTTACTTTCTGAAACGCAGCTCCCAATGCCCTTGCATGTGATTTCAATTTTTCATACTGCCTGGCATCCCCTTCGCAAAATACATACAGGCACATGAGTCCCACTACTTCTGCAGATCCGTAAATATATTCTTCATAGCCCTGCCTGTCATAGTTATTCTGCGTAAGATCTGATTCCATACTTTTAAAGAAAGCATGGATGAGTTGCAGATCTATGGCAAATTGATTCACTGTTTTTTGGAAGCTATTTAAAATTGGATTCAGGCTGATACCTTTTTCAATCGCACTAAACGTTTCAGTTTTAAACTGATCCAACAGGTCTATTTTGTTATGTTGATGAAACGTATCAACTATCTCATCGGCAAAACGCACAAACCCATAAATATTATAAATAGGCACCCTTAAATCTTTATGCAACAACTGGATTGCAGAGGAAAATGAAGTGCTGTAATTTTCAGTTACAACTCTACTGCAATCATAACTCACCTTGTGAAATAAGTCTATAGTCATAGATCAGTTCTTAAAGGCTTTAATAACTTGTTTAGAAACTACTTCCCCACTGATAAGGCTGGGTGGTACTCCTGGACCCGGTACAGTGAATTGACCTGTGTAAAAAAGATTCTTAACTTTTTTACTTTGACAGGAAGGTTTGAAAATAGCAGTCTGGCTTAATATATTGGCCAATCCATAAGCATTCCCTTTGTAGGAATTATAATCAGTTTTAAAATCAGACACAGAATAAGATCTTTTATAAATAATGGAATCAGCTATAGACTGACCTGTATGTTTTTCTAATCTTTTCAATATTTTTTGAAAGTAGCTGTCTCTTAATTCTTCCGTATCATTTTCAAGACCTGATGCCACAGGAATCAGCACAACAAGGTTTTCACAACCTTCAGGGGCCACCGTATCATCCGTTTTAGAAGAAACACTTAGATAAAACAATGGTTCATCGGGCCATTGGGGATCAGTATAAATCTGCGAAGCATGCTGATCAAATTCAACATCGAAAAATAACGAATGATGTAAAACATTATCCAGTTTTTTATTGAGGCCTACGTAATACAAAAGACATGATGGTGCTAATACTTTTTTATTCCAATATTGTTCCGTGTAATTTCTGTAAGCAACAGGAAGCAATGTCGAATCAGTGAACTGGTAATCTGCACCACTAATGATTGCATCCCCTTCATACTCACCTTTATCCGTTAGCAGTTTTTTTGCAGCACCTTTTTCAATGATAATTTGTTCTGCACTTTCGTTGTACCTAAAAACAACTCCCAGTTCTTCAGCCAGTTTTCTCATGCCTTCCACAATGGAGAACATGCCTTTCTCAGGATACCAGGTACCTCCAACTATATCAGCATAATTCATTAAACTATATAATGCAGGCGTATTTTGAGGTAAAGCTCCCAGGAACAAAATGGGGAATTCCATCAATTGTCTAAGCCTGGAATTTTTAAAGAATTTAGAAACGTGTGTTTTTATAGATGTAAATACATCCAGCTTAAGGGTATTCTTAATTATTTTCCAGTCAAGGAATTCAGTTATTGACTGTCCGGGCTTATAGACCAAATCCTGTATACCAATTTCATATTTTAGCGAGGCCTCTTTAAGGTATTGATCCAACCTGGTACCACTCCCTTTTTCCATGCTTTCAAATAAGCCTCTAAACTGTTGGTAGTTCGCAGGAATGTTGGTGTAAGTATCGGACCAATAGACCCTATAAGATGGATCAAGTCGTTTGAGAGCATAATAGTCCGAAACGTTTTTGCCAAATTGTTTAAAAAAGCGTTCGAAAACGTCAGGCATCCAATACCAGCTTGGGCCCATATCAAAAGTGAAACCCTGTTCTTTTAGTTGCCTGGCCCTCCCCCCTGCAGTATTATTTTTTTCAATAACCATAACTTTCCAACCTGCCTTAGCCATGAAAGCAGCAGCTGATAAACCGGAGAAGCCAGCTCCTATTATGATAACAGATTTGCTCAACGTTCAACTTGTTTTTGTAAATGCTTTTTCGCGAAGTGGATACGGCTCTTAATAGTTCCTATAGGTTCGTTCAGGGCAACGGCTATTTCATGGTACTTATAGCCCTGTAAATACAATTGGCAGGCTGTCTTAAAGATAGCAGGTAATTCATGAATACTGTTATTTATTTCCCTAAGCCTGACGTTGATTTCAGAGGATAAACCATAAACAGACTGGGAGTACTTCACAGTATCCATTACCATTTTTTTACGACCCTCACGCCGGTATTCATTTATAAAAATATTTCGCATAATGGTAAACAACCAGGCCTTGATATTAGTACCGGGTTGATACTTATCTCTATATGCAAAAGCTTTGTAGAGAGTTTCCTGGCAGAGATCTTTCGCTGTTTCGTGGTCTTTTGTCAAGGAGATAGCAAAAGGTCTAAGCCCATCAGTGTTGTTTAAAACTAATGAATTGAATTCCTGAGTACCCATCTTGTTTAATTTATTATACTACAAACTTAAACATTATTTTGTTTAAACAATGGCATAATTTGTTAAACAATTAATTACCCAAGGGAATCTATATAGCTTAAAACCGCTACAATCGATTGAAAATAAATGGTATTTGGAAGAGGCGTAGACTTTTTCTGAACGGAACTTCCAGAAACAAGAATTTTTGCAGAGGGAGCCTGGTTACTTAGGTTCTGAAGGTACTTTTGGAGATTTAACTGCATAGGCAATGATGTAAGATGCAAATACAAATATTGTGGAGCAGTAAGTTTGCAAAGGTAACTAACGTCTTTTAAAGGCACATTAGCTCCTAAATAGATCACCGGTATATTTTTCTTTCGCAATAAATAATAAACAAATAATAGCCCCATTTCATGGTGCTCATTTTCAGGCAACAACAAAACAAATAATGGAGCAGTTCTTTGCACGAATGGAAGATCATCTATTGCCCTGACCAATTTTTGCCGGATAATATTTGAAACGATGTGTTCCTGTACCGGGATGATCTTATTGGTCTGCCATAAGATTCCGACCTTTTCCAAAAAACCCAGGATAAGCGTACTGATCGTTTTTTCAATTCCGTTTTCAGCTATATAGCTATTCAGAGCCATTTCAAACTCAATACTTTTGATATCGATCATGTATCCTATCAATTCATTCACCAGTCCTTCTTCGTAAGCCTCTTTACCCGGAAGTTGCAGAACCTCCCTTGCCCTTTGATCCGGGTGCATCTCGTCGATCTTTGAGATTTTATAGCCATACTTATTCAGGAGGGCCACAGTTAACAGCGTTTTTAATTCCTCGTTATTATAGGTACGTATGTTTGTCTGAGTGCGGGAGGGCTTTAAAAAATGATAGCGTTGTTCCCATATCCGAATGGTATGGGCTTTTATTCCAGATAGTGATTCCAGCTCTTTAATGGTAAATGACATGATCTTAGTACAAACTAAATCAAGATTAGTTGAAAATTGGTTAGAATCACCGTTTAAAACAATATTCTCACGGATTTATCATGTTTAACCAGGCTTACAAATAGCTATAACAAATGATTTTTGATAGATGAAGATTCCATCAGTTTTCGCATCCAGGCAGCTGATTTCAGCTTTTGCAGCCCGGCCAAATGTCTTTCATGATGGAGGTCAGAACCGGCAAAATCATAATAGTCCTTTTTTAATAAGTACTCAGCTAATTCCTGCACAGCACTGCCATAATACCCTTGCAGCGATAAAAGGTTTAACTGGAAAAGGCAACCGGCATTCCTGAGTTCATCAAACACTTCTCTTTTCCTGTTTAGATAACTATAGCGTTCCGGATGTGCAATCACGGGCTGGTAATTTTGGAGTTGCATTTCAAAAAGCATTTCCTGGAGGTCAAAAGGAGCGGAAAGCATTGAAAACTCCACCAGGACCATGTTGCCACTTAGGGTTAATAACGGTGTTTTATTTTTTAATAACCCGTTGAAATGTTCATCCAGAAAGTATTCAGCTGCCACGTCAATTTGAATATCAAGGCCAGCTTCCAGAACAGCGTTCTTTAAACCTGCATATTTATCCAGGATAATTTCCCGGGTGTTTGGATATACGTCCCAAAGAATGTGAGGTGTAGTAATTATTTTCTTATAACCAAAACTGGCAAACCCTTTTATAAGTTCCAGGGAGGTTTCCAAATCGGGTGATCCGTCATCAATACCAGGAATAAGGTGGGAATGCATATCGGTTTGCAGCCAGCCCAGGTCCACAGAAGTATTTTCTTTTTTCCTGAAAAACAACATTCTTATCTTTTTTTCTTTTCTAGGAGTTGGTAGTAAAGTTGCGACATATCATTCATCAAACGCTGGTAACTAAATTTCTGCAATACATGTTTCGAACTATTGCTGCCCATGCATAACCTTAAAGCATCGTCTTCAACCAATCGCAAAAGATGATCGCAATAAGTTTGGGTATCATTAACATCTGCAAGCAGCGCTGTTTCACCTTCTACTACAATATCGGCTATGCCACCTACTCTTGTTGACACAACTGCTTTATCGGCAGCCTGCGCTTCTATAAGGCTTACTGGTGTGCCTTCATTAAAGGACGTCAGGCAAACAATATCCAAACCAGCATTGATCACATCTATATCACTTCTCCAGGAGGTGAAAATTAAAGGATGGACATGTTCCCTATCTTTTTCAGTTGAGAAAGGGATGCCCGTTTCATTAGCCAGGTTTTCCAGATCGGCCCTTGTTTCTCCATCGCCTATAATGAGCGCTTTTATTTTCTTATGGCTTCTTTCCAAAACCTGCTTTATCGCCTTAAGAAATAAATAATGATTTTTGACAGGTACCAGGCGTCCTATAATTCCTATAGCAAGGGTATCATCATCGATAGAAAACTCAGCACGGAATTTCATCCTTTTTTCGTCTGTACCATTACGAAATCTGTCCAGGTCAAATCCTAATGGTATTACATGGAATTTATCATCAGGCGCAATTTTAAATTGCTGTACCAGTTCATTTTTCTGTTGCTCACTAATGGCTATAATGGCGTCGCTTTTCCGGGCCAGGTACCGCTCTGTATTTATAAATACATTACTCTTAATTGAACCAAAATAGGAATGAAAAACATGGCCATGGAAGGTATGAAGAATTACAGGCACACTGGATGCTGAAGCTGCCAACCTACCTAATGCCCCGGGTTTGGCAGAATGTGTATGTACGATATCAGGTTTAAAAGTTTTTATTAGTTTCTTTATTTGGTGGTAAGCCAAATAATCGCTTGCCGGATTAATAGACCGTCCCATTCCTTTTATGGTGACATAATTGATCCCAAGCTGGTCAGCCAGGTAGGCTGCACTTTTTTCATGGTCTTCTTTTTCGCCTACCACCAAAATGGTCTCAAAATCCGGGGCCAGGAATCTTGACAAGTAGGTGGCATTTAGCACTGGTCCACCCACAGCCAATCTGTTTAATATACGTAACACACGCGGCATAAAACAAAGATGCAGGAAAAAATGGCTAAGCCCACAACACGATGCTTAAGTTACCCATGTAATATTGTTATTTCTCTTTTTTATTTATTCAATATGTCAAAGAACTTAACTCAATTTACTAATTTTTTTAGCATTATACAACAAATTTTAGAGCATTTTTTAATACTAAAGCATTAATAAATATCTATCCTAAACCAGATGAAGTGTTAAGCATTATTTAAGAAGAATATGCACAAACCCTTTTGAATTCTTTATTTTCGTCCCGTGCAGTATTTAACGATCTGGGACCTGGTCCTAACGCCTATTTATCTTTTCATATTGATTGCGCTTGCTAAAAATCAAAGAGATAAGCGTTATCCTGTGGGTCATCCTTTAAGGAAGTATTATTTACCAGGATTGTATGTAAAATTTGGAGGAGCCATTTTTATTGCCCTGGTGTACCAGTTTTATTATGGTGGTGGTGACACTTTTAATTTCTTTCACCACAGCCAGGTTATTAATTCAGCTTTAGATGATTCTGTATCAAATTGGCTCGACCTCTTATTCAGAAGATCGCCTGATGTAAATCCTCAATTATATAAATATACCTCCCAACTGGAGTGGTATAATGACAGATCCTCTTATTTTGTTGCAATTTTTGGTTCCATTTTCGGGCTATTTAATGGGACCAGCTATATACCTATTGCCTTATTATTTGCTTATTTTTCTTTTACTGGTGTTTGGGCCATGTACAGGACCTTCGTAAACCTGTATCCTAAATTACATAAGGAATTAGCTATCGCTTTTCTTTTTATTCCGAGCACCTTTGTTTGGGGTTCAGCTATGTTTAAGGACACCGTCTGCATGTTCGGTTTAGGCTGGTTGACCTATACAACTTTCAGGATCTTTGTTAACAGGGATTTCTCAATAAAAAACCTGTTGATGCTTGGGGTAAGCTTTTATTTAATAGCTGTGATCAAACTCTATATATTACTGGCTTTTTTACCGGCACTGGCCCTATGGCTATTATTGACCTATTCACATAAAATAAAAACCATTGGCCTTCGTTGGATGGTTAACTTACTATTTGTAGCCATTACTGTTGGGGGATTTTTCTTTCTTTCAAAGCGATTTGCTTCAGAGATGAATAAATACTCATTGGAAAATGTTGCAAGTACAGCTGCAGAAACCAGGGGATGGATCGCCTATTCTTCCGGGGATGAAGGATCAGCGTATGACCTGGGAGCATTTGATCCCAGCCTGCTTGGAATGTTAACAAAATTCCCGCAGGCAGTTGTGGTAACCTTGTTCAGGCCTTTTATTTGGGAATCGAAAAAGATCATCGTGCTGTTATCGGGATTAGAAGCTTTGTTATTTCTTTATTTCACTTTAAAAGTCATTGCAAAAAGAAAAACAAGGATCTTTTCAATGGTCATCAAAGATCCTAACTTATCATTTTGTTTGGTTTTTTCTATCATTTTCGCTTTTGCAGTAGGCATTTCCTCTTATAATTTCGGGGCATTATCCCGCTATAAGATTCCGTGCCTTCCATTCTATGCTGCATCTCTTATTATATTATACTATAATTTTGAAATTCCGACCGTTTTGTATAAAAAAAGCTATTTGAAGAGCTCTAAAAACAAGTCAGCATTAACATGAATGCTGTATTCCCTGATTATCTTTTCTCTTCCTTTCCTTCCCATTTCTTTTCTCAAATACCTATCATCCAGTAACAAGGAGATGGATTGGTACCATTCATTTTCATTCTGGCACAAATAGCCGTTTTGGTTATTCTCAATGATCTTTGCATTGACCCCAACTGGACTTGCCACAGCCGGAATACCAAGAGCCAGGTATTGAATAATTTTGAAACCACACTTCCCTTCACTCCACCGGTCTGCTTCCAATGGCATCAGTCCAATATTAATTTTTGACAGATCTTCTATTTCTGTCTCCTCTGTCCATTTAATAAATTTTAATGACTGAAGTTCAAATTTCGGCTCCTTATTACTGATTACATAAAAATCAAATTCCTTTTCTTTTTCCAATTGCCTTAAAAATGGAATTACCAAATCCAGGTATTTCATTGTTGAATGGGAGCCAGTCCATCCAATAGCTGGTTTAAAAATGGATTGATTAACCAAAGTTCTATATCTGTTTTGGGTATCCACCGAAGTAGGTAATATTGTAACATTGGCGTTGAATTGGCTCGCATAATTTGCGAGGTAATTATTTCCGGCAGCCACTTTGTATGCCCACTTACAGATCCATTTTGTTTTCCAAAAACATTTTATTGAATTAGCTATTTTATTTTGTTCAGAAATAGCAGGTATCCAAATAGCATCATCAAAATCAAATACCAACTTCTTTCTCCATATTTTGGTAACAATCCATTCAAATATTGGTGGTCCTATTGGTGATGCTTCCCTATGAACCAAAACAAAATCATATTTATGAACCAGGAAAATAACTGCCCAAAGACGTTTAATAAAACCTTTACCTACATCCAAAGATTTGGATATAAAATATCCAGGCTTGTATAACCGGCTCCAGGCCTTTTCATTAAAAAAAGGCTGAGCTTTTATTACGATACCATGTTGATGCATTAGGGGAAAGTAAGCTTCAATCCTAAAACGTTGTGAAGGTGCTGTATGAAGCGGATATGGCAGCAACAATAATATTTTAGCAGAATTCAATGTATAATTTTTTCGTAAACTGCCCTGTATTTTTCCACACCGGTATCCAGGGAAAAAAACTCTTTAGCGCCCCGGCGGATAGCTTCATTATTAAAAGCCTTGCCATTTAAGGTTCTGACATATGTCTCATAGGCCTCCCGGGAGAATTCTTTTACTACCATTCCCGCATCATATTTCTCAACCACGATAGAGGTATCTCCTACCTGATCATTGCAAATAACAGGTATACCCATGGCCATTATTTCGCCTTGTTTGGTAGGGGACGAAGCTTTTTTTGAATAGGCCGGTTTTATAAAAAAAATGGAGTAATCCGAAATGGAAATATACAATGGCACATGGTTTCTTTCTGCAGACACGATACGTAAAGCAGTCAGTGGTATATCTTTCCTTCTGAATACCCTCCTGATCTCTTCCTGGTCATCTTTAGTAACAAAAAGAAAAACGGCATTTATATTTTCTTTTAAAAATGCACTAAAAAACTCCACCATCTCATCGACCAGGTACCAGGTACCTATGGAACCAATGTAACTGATTATTTTTTGATCATCATCGATTTGCAGCTGGCTTTTAAGTGTTCCAGCCTGTAATGCATTAATGGTGGAAGGATCAAAAAGATTAAGATCCACACAACAGGGAATTACTTCAACAGGTGCAAATTTTTCACTGGCATCCCAGGATTCCATTTCCTTCCTTGCCGTGTTGGTAAGAGTTATGGTGTGATCAGCGTTTTCTAAAAATTCTCTTTCCTTCCTTTTGAAAAACCTGTAAACGGAAGCAAATACCGGGTTTTTAATATTCCATAGTCCACCATCAACCCTTTCATCTGCCCAGAAACCGCGCATATCGAATATAAGCCTGGTGCCCCATTTTCTTTTCATCCACAGGCCGGTTATACCTGTAATATAACTGCGGCAATGTACTATATCAAAACGGTTTACTTTATGTAGTGACCTTATTTTCGACTTCAAAGATTCTATATCCTTTATAGTAGAAAATATAGGTGGACTCTTAGTATATATCAAAGGGTGCCATTCAATTCCATTACTGCTACAAAGGGTAGCTATAACATCCTTGGCATTTTCATACCTTCCTGGTTTTTCAAAACTAATAAGGGTGAACCGGTATCCTTTTTTGCCCAGGCCAATAAGATAGGGAAGCACCTGTGATTGACCCAAAGGATCAGTCATGCCGTCATAGGATAGGTAGAGGACCTGTTTTACATCCATTGTTTATACCACATTTGGAACATCAGCAAATACCAAACTTTCAGGTGTTTTTCTTTTCTGCCATTTAAAAAGTCTGAAACGATATTTCTTACTTCCTGCACATTGAATAAACCATGAAGTTTTAGGCTTGCTTCACTTAGATGCTCTTCCACCAGGTCTTTCAATTCATGTGAAAGCCAATTGTCAACAGGGATGCCAAATCCCATTTTAGGCCGTTCCATTATTTCCTTTGGAATATACTTGTGTACAATCTGTTTTAATATATATTTTTTCTGACCTTCATAATATTTATAGCTGGAGGGCAATTGAGCAGCCCATTCAATAATATCCTGGTCAAGAAAAGGTTCCCGTCCTTCCAGGCTTACTGCCATAGTAGCCCTGTCTACTTTTTGCAAAATATCATCAACCATATAGGTCTGGTAATCTATGGCCATCATATAAGCCAGGGGATCCTGGTCCATGTTCAATAGTTCTGAACTATTATGAGAAGTATTCAGTTCAGTTACATGATTTGCAAAGAGTTCTTCGATTTCCTTATCGTTAAACACCTGGTTGAGGTTTTTCAATAATTCTGATGGTGATGGGTCGGCCAATATATTTTTCAATTTATCATAGCGGCTATGAAAATTGGGTTGATTCCGCCAATAAGGAATTCGTTTAGATGAAATGCCGGACATAGCAGCAACCGCTAATTGACGTACCGGCCTGGGAAGTGCATTTATTTTTCGCCCATACCTGAATATATAATCGTACCGATTATACCCGGCGAAAATTTCATCACCTGCATCGGCAGATAAAGCAACCGTTACATTTTGCCTGGCCATCCTGCTGACCAGCATTGTAGGGATGGCGCTGCTATCTGCAAATGGCTCATCATAATAATAAGGAAGTCCCGGAATGATATCCAATGCTTCTTTGGGGGTGCAGTAATATTCAGTATGGTCAGTGCACAATTGATCCGCTATCTGTTTGGCAAAAGGTGCTTCATCCAGTTTATTATCTGTAGTACCTATGGTAAATGTTTTGATCCTTTCCGTACTGTTCTTTTGCAATAATGCTGTAACACAGGTGCTATCATAACCACCGCTTAAAAATACACCAACAGGCACGTCAGCCACCATACGAAATTGAAAGGCTTTTTCCAGGATCTTTTCCGTCTCTTCAATAGCTTCTGGTAGATCTATCTGGAGTTTAGGCTTATTATAATGGTCATACACGTTCCAGTACTGAACAGTATTAACCAGTTTTAAATCCAATTCAAGCCTTAATAAATGGCCAGCTGGTAGTTTATAGGTATTACTGTAAATACAATTCGGGTGTGCTATATATCCATACTGTAAGTAAGAGGCAACAGCATCCCTGTCAATTTGCTTTATAAAAGCAGGATGGGCTATCAGGGATTTCAGCTCTGATCCAAATAAGAAAGTATCATCTTTCCAATAGTAATAAAATGGCTTTACTCCAGCTCTGTCCCGAATACAAATCAGCTCATTACTTCTTTCATCAAACAAGGCAATGGCAAACATTCCATGCCATTGTTCAATTGCCTGCTCTCCCCATTCACGCCACGCATGCAGTATCACTTCTGTATCAGAATGGGTTTGGAACTGATGGCCTTTTTGAATAAGCTGATCCCTTATCTCATTGTAATTATATATTTCACCATTAAAAATGATGTGAAGGCCATCATAATGCATTGGCTGATCTGCAGCATGACTCAGGTCAATTATGGAAAGGCGTCGGTGGCCCAGGCCAAGTTGTGCATATTGCAGCTGTTGAAAATAGGTACCCTGTCCATCAGGGCCGCGGTGAGACAGCGCTGCAGCCATTTCTGAAAGCACATCTTCCGTGCTGCGATTTTTAAAATCTATAAATCCTGCTATGCCGCACATTCGTTGATAAGTTTTTGTCGGGTGATGTCTTCATAAATATGAAGCAATTGTTCTTTATATTTTTTTGATGAATAGTTCATCAATGCAAAATCATAAGCTTTGAGGGCAATTGCTTGGTTTCGTTCCATATTACCCATTACTTCTTTAATTATCTCTGCAGCCTTACAAGCATCATCTAATGGAAAGAATTGAGCCCTATTCTGGGTAATTTCCCTAAATACAGGGATGTCAGAAAGAATTACAGGAACTCCAACTGCCATAGCTTCAATTACTGAAATTCCAAATCCTTCATGAGATGAAGCCTGAATAAATAAATCATAAGATTGCAAAATCTCAACAATATTGTTAGCAGCTCCGCAAAGCTTTACGTTTAAAGCATTGCTCGTAATCATCTCTGCCAATTCGTTTTCCTCTGTACCAACACCGTAAATATCAAGGCTTACATTTAAATTCTTCAAGCATTTGAATATTTCAAGCAGGTATCGGTAATTTTTCGCTTCCTTTAAATTACCCAGAGCCACGCATTTAATAGGGATGCTCGATTCAATATATGTTTTTAAATTGAACATATTATCTGGCAAGAAATTATACAATACATAACGCTTTCCAGAAAAAGGAATGTGGAGTAAATAGTCGTCCAAAACAAATTTCGAAACAGCTATCAAAGCATGTTTTTTCTTTAATAAGAAACGCTCTGCCCAAATGCTTTGTATATTTTTTTCAAATGCATCTTTGCTATACAAACTGTGTAAAGTTGATACCAATGGCACAGAAGAAGGTACTGCAAGCCTTGTACAAATAGTACTATAGAACAAATGTGAATGAACTAAAAAGGGTTTTTTTTCCTGAATAGTCTTTTTAAGTTTTAATACTACAGGTAGCAAATTTGACCAGCCCTTATATTCTAAACAAATCAGTTCAACACCATCTTCCAATATAGATAGCTTAAGTTCATTTTGTTTAAATAGATAAACTACAATATGATCAAATTCTGGAAGTAGTTTGATCGTATTATTAAGTAATATTTCAGCTCCACCAACAGAAAGGGAATCAATCGTATGAAGTATTATTGGCTTTTTTGTTTTCATCAGTAACTTCACTTTCACACAAGCCTGGTTATTTTTATCTTTTGAAAACTAAACCATGGCAAAGCTACCAGTTGATTTGCTTTATAACCAACTATTAAGCAAAGTAATAAAAATGATAGTGCTGTTGCATAAGCTGCACCTATAGCACCAAAAAGTCCGATAAACCAATAATTAAAACCAAGGTTTGTGAAAATATTAAATAAAGCAAGCCATCCCAATACTTTTGTTCGCTTATAAAAAGTAACAAAGCCGGTAAATAACATATATGTACCCCAGAAACAGTATCCTAAAGCTACCCAAAATACATATCGATTTCCGGTGACATAACGACCATCAATAAACCATCTGAAAAATAAGGACGAAAAAAGTTGTATTCCCACTAGTATTACAATACACCCCAAAGCATATAGATAACTCATTTTTACTATCTGCAATTTATTGTCATCTGTAAGATTTGACAAACGCTCCATCAAAAAAGGACTATAATAATTAAAAAATGCATTAATTATGATCATTACCATTGAACCAATAGTATAACCAATATTATAAATACCCGCCTCGCTTAAAGAAACCATTTTTGCAATGAATAACCGATCAGATTGATTAACTACAAATTTTCCTAATTCATGCAGAATTAATGGCGCTCCAAAGAATAAACCCTCTTTAAGTAATTGGATCCGAATTACTCCATTTATGAAACCTTGCTTGTGGAAATAAACTAAACTGACACAAAAAAATATACCAGTTGTGATCAATGAAGAATAAATTCTGCCCTCCCATTCCCAACCTTTGACTATAACAAAATAAAGAGTTAGAGATATTTCTATGCAAAGTTTAAATAAGCTGTACAAAGTAAATTGACCAGCTTTTTTACCAAGGATTAAGAATACACTGAATTGATCACAATAAATGGTAAAAAAAGCTATGGCTATCATTATATAACCCCAATTCTTTCCAACATTCTGAAGCTCCATTTCATTATTAACCTGAGTAAAGAATTGCCAGCTTAATATTGCAAGAATAGCAGAAGTAAAAAAAGGAATAACCTGTATAGAAGAAAATAGTCGTGAAAACTCATCCTTACTTTTCCCCTTAAAATATTCTACGTTTAACAAACTATTAGCTGATAAACTAATTAAGGGAATTAATATAGTTATGTATGAGTTAAATAAGGACAAAGTACCATAGTCAGAGGGAGAAAGATAATGTGACAATACAGGCATGACAAAAAAATTAATGCCTGCCGCCAATACGCCAACAAGTGTATAAAGAGAAAGCTGTTTAAGAAATTTCATGGAAATATAAATCCTAAGGCTGAAAAGCTATACGAAAAAAAGAAGGAATAAAATACTATTAAAAAACATCAATCACACCATAAAAGATATTTACATTTTCAACTGGCGCATTTAATTCATAAAATATAAATCCATTCATTGCGGTTGGCTTCCAACCCTTAACCAGGCCATTATAGAGGTTGCTCTTACAAGATACGATCTGAATATACCTAACATTGAATTTTCTAAACACCTGGTCTAACATCCTTTTAAGATCTTTGGTATCAAATAATTCCATACCGCCTACATAAAAATAGTTAAGCTTGATTCCAAATTTACTTGGACTGATTTTTAATTTACCCCACAAAATGCTTCTATTCTCAGTAATTTCAATTACATCCTCTCCAGGCATGTTTTTTTTCAAATCAATAATTTGATCTTCTAAAGGATAAAATGTTGCCGATTTAAAGGACTCAATATTTTTAGTTTTTTTTGTAAAATAGCTGTCGCGTAAATAGGGAATATTTGGAATTTTAATCATTACAGATGGGATCTCCTTAAATCCCAGCTTTTTTGTAAAAATGGGGTGCGAATTATTGTTGGGCACACCATATATAAAGCCGGCTCCTTTTTCTTTCAGCACATTTTTCCCTTCGTTTATAATGTTTACAAAAACTTTTTTCCCCTGGTGTTTAGGATGAGTTGCTGACCAACAACTTTGGTAGCAACTGGAGATTTTACCATTATAAACGAAATCTGTGGACATAAAACCATTACATCCAATCATTTCACCATTTTCGAAAGCTGCAAGAAAAACAGTTTCCTTAGAAGCTTTAGGGGTAGTTGTATTCTTTAATAAATGACCCGGTGGGATGGGCTCCTTTGTTTGAAAAGCATCTTTAATAAGCATTCTAAGCTTTTCTTCTATCTCCGGGTTTTTAATATCGACCGGATGAATCTTATAATTCATACTAAAATATTTTATAGAAGAAATTGATTAATTTATTGATCAGGAAGTCTCTTTGCAAACCATCCATGGCAATAATGGTTTTACCCATATATTGTACGGTGCTTAAATGATGTCTGCCATCATATTGCCATTTATGATTTTCAATTGGCCTATAATCCTGATTAATCAAGATTTCTTTATAGATTTCTTTATTAAGAATCAGCACTTCTAAAAGAACAATTCCTTCACCATAAAATGAACTGGAATTTTGAGCAACTCTGTAGAGCTTTTTATTTAATTCTATAAATCCCCCGCCATTTCTATTAATTTTTTTATCTTGTGTAAGGGGGCTGCAGGGATGTCTTGACCAACTTTTATTTATCAAATTATCTGACCAAAATAATTCAAGTTCGTCTGTGTCTAAATTTGTAGTAATCAGGTAATAAATTCCTTCCCAACAAATTATATTACTGTCTGCGAAATTCCCTTCTAATAGTTGAATTTTCCTTATAGGTTTAGTTGGGAAGTCTTCAAATTCATATAAAAATGTTTTTCCCATTTCACTTGACTCCGGAAGTATGTAAATTTTGGCATTATCCCGAAACAAAAAAGGGTAAGAATGATGAAATTTATCTTTGATTATAGGCCCAAGATCATCCCATTGAATCAGATCAGTTGTTCGCCACACATTAATATATCCTTTGCCATCTATTTCCTGAAGTTCGGCAAACAAGTATAAGGCATCCTTATAAACATATAAAAAAGGATCTGCATAACTATGCACATGTTTCCTTGTATGCCTTATTTGCTTTGCATCAAAAATCTTTATAGAGTTCCTGAGAGGCTCATTTAATCTAAACCCTATATCTTCAGCAAAAATCCCAATTGACCAAAGAGCGCCACTTTCCAAATATGTCCTCATAATTCTTGTATTGCCTGAAGCACACGGTCTGTAGCTTTTCCATCAAAAGGATAGTTGCATTCTTTAAGAAAAGCCTCATATTTATTTAAGTCAGTGCATTTATTTTCATTTATCCAATGATTGTATTTATTATTTAAGTCATCAAGATCAAAAGATGTATGACATAAACCAGACTTAGAGAAATCCATTCCAAAAATATGAGGTGTGGGATGCCATCCCAATAACACGACATTTTTCTTTGCACACAAAAAACCAGTAATTAAGCTTGAACTAAAACCCAATATTAATTTGCTTTTTAGATATAGGTCGGTATAATCCCCGAATTGAATTATCTTAATAAAATCTGGATTAAAATTATAATATTGCCAATTTTTTTTATTTGAAATGGGGTGTAGTTTTATGTAAACTTTTACTTTATTACTTTCAGCAAATCTTGAAAGCACCTCAGAAATATTTTTATGGTGCTCTGGTGTCCAGTTCAAAATCCCTTCCTCTAAATAAGGGTGATCAATATAAATTACATAATCTTCTTCTATATGTTGATTTGAATAGAAATTATCAAAATGAGGCAGTCCAGTAAAAAGAGCCTCCATTTTTGAAATGCCAGTATATAATTCGTATTGTTCGAAATTAATTTGATTAAAAACTATAGAATACTTTGGAACCCTCTCCCTAAATCTATTTTTCGAAAGAACTTTATTTGGAAGGGATCTAAGCATTTGGAAAGGTGTAATGAAATACCTTTTATAAGAATCTAATGTTTCAAACCCATTTACATTACTATAATAAAATAATTTCGCTTTTACGATATCATAAAGATTGTTCTTTAAACGTTTAGCCAGGTATGGCAATTTGTGCTTTGTAAAAGTTTGCTCATTCCATCGAATAATAGCCGCATCTCTGTTCCCAGCAGCTCCATGTTCCAAATAAAAAGTTGAAATTCCAAAGCTTTTTGCTGCTACAATTAAAGCTATTTGGCGCAGATCGATAATTTCAAAGAAGATTATCTTATCGGGCCGGATATTTTGTAGCAGCTTTTTTGGGGTAGTAAATTGGTTCCAAAAAATTATTTTATCAAATTTTAATGGCAGGTCATCTAATGGCAATTGCATTTCGTTATGATCTATATGCCACAACAATACAAATTTGTGATTGACAAGTTTTGACAAATAATTGTAAAAGTCAAACCTTTCCGGAGGTACTACAACTAATATTTTCATTTTTGAAGCAATGCCCTGGTTCGTTAAAATTGGGTATTATAGAATTCTTTTTTTAAAACACCGTATTCAACGATATCCATATAAGCACCATTCTTAAACATACTTTCTCTTCTAATTCCTTCTTGTTTCATCCTTAATTTCGTAGCTAATTTTTGCATACCAGTATTCCGCGCTGATGTACCACAATAGATTCTATGCAAGTTCAAACGCTTAAATCCATAATCACATATTAATAAGCCTGCCTCTTGAGCAATACCTTTCCCCCAGTACTCTTTATTGCCTAATAAGATAGCAAATTCTGCATTCCTGGCTATCCAATCGATGCTTTGCAAGCATATGTTGCCAACATGCTCAGTATTGGATTTATTTATTATAGCCAATACTACATCAGATTGATAGTTTAGCTTTAAACTATTATAATAGGCTTGCATCCTCTCCAAAGTATATGGGAAAATAGCATGCGAATTGAATTGGCAAACTTCTTCATCGTTCAGCCATTGCAGGTAGGTTTTATTTAAATCTTTTTCCTCTAACGGCCGCAATAAAATTCTTTCGCCTTCCAAAAACTTTATATCGCTCATTTTTGTAGTTCGTTTTTTGTCAAATTTGCAAATTGAATCCAGCTTGTAGCGCGTTCACCAATAACAAGATGTTTAATTGGATCCAGTTCCCCGGTCTTAGGAAAATATCGAATTATTTTCTTGTGAAGCGCTGCGGCTTCAATAAGGAAGTTGGAGTAAAAGCCAATGATTAGATCTGCAATATTAATTAGTTCAAGGTTATTGATATTATTGATAAAATGAACGGGTATATGATAACCTGAATATAAATTCACCTCTTCCATTATTCCTTTTGGTTGTAAAGGATGCGTTTTTATTAATAATACCACATTCGGTATGTCTTTTAAAATTTCTAAAAGTTCTTTTAAAACCATTCCTTCATTAAAACCCCAAACTTCTTCCTCATTCCTTAAAGAAAGTGGATCTGGAGCATATAAAATAACAGTCGCAGATCTATCTTTTATTCCTATACTTTCCTTTAATTCACTTGCCTGTAGAGATGGCTTCCAATATTGTCCGATATAATCTATATAAGGATTCGAATGAATGCATAGCAAATCATTGGATATGCCGTCTTCTATAGCTAAAGCTTTTGCATGGTCGTCTAATACAATTATTTTATCAGGCCAGGTAAAGCCATCTCTATCCTGAAAACGTAAAGCCAGTGCTGTCCAGTGATCAATAAAAGCCCAGGTTGGAATAGAAAGTCGCTTTGCTTGCTTTATTATTTCCAGCTCGAATCTGCCTGATGATTCAGGATGTGACGTGCCTGTAAAAATCCAATCTGGCTTATCTACTTGAAGTTTTAAATTAAAGCTGGTTTGTATAGAAATATCTATATCCCAATCTTTATAAAAATCATACTCCTTATTACTGATAACTGTGTATTCCCCTGTTTTATGAATATGTTTTAATATAGAAATTAACCCCAGGCATGCCTTTGCACCTGCCGGATCGCTAAATGCAATTAATCCATTTCCTTTTAAGCAGTTATACATTCAACTTTCAGTTCATTAATATTTTCAAAGATCTTGTCAAATGCGTTTACCACATCTCTTAAATCGCCCTTTGTCATTCCTGGTCGCATGTATTCATGCCCAAATAATTTCTCAAAATGCATTTCCTCAGTGACCGGGCAAATCCCCTTGCTGTAGTCAACAATATTTTTATAAAGTGCCGGGTTAAAGGCCCAGGCTGCCTTTTCCTGGTATATTGGTTGCAAATAAAGTGGCTTCACATAACCCGAACCTATTAAAGGGGCCGTTTCTCGTAAAACAGCAGAGGGCAATTCAGCTGACAAGGCTTCAACAAACAGGTTTCGATCTATTCCTGCAATTTCTTTATTGAATTTAATTGGATGCACATAATATGTATGTACTGAGCCATCTTTAAGTTCTGGCTGTAATTCCAAAGCAGGATACCTAACTAATTGTTCGTTTAAATAAGCAACGTTTTCCAGTCGCTGATCCAATAGCGTAGGCAGCTTTTTTAATTGCTCAATGCCAATGGCACTTTCTATCTCTGTCATACGGTAATTATAGCCTATCAGGTTCGTAAGATCCTTTATTTCTTTAGGACCAACGATGTTTTCTGCATGATTGCGGATCATCTGGCAACGCTCCGCCAAACCCTGGTTGTTAGTTGTAATTACTCCGCCTTCGCCTGTATGAATATGCTTGTGGTAGTTCAGGCTAAACACTCCAATATCACCAATGGTACCTACATATCTTCCTTTGTACTTCCCCATTGGTGCTTGGGCACAATCTTCTATAACATATAAATTGTGTTTTTTAGCTATGCTCATGATTGCATCCATATCAGCCGGATGCCCAAAGATGTGCACTACCAGAATTGCTTTAGTCCTTGGAGTTATTTTTTGCTCTATGCTTTTAGGATCCATGCAAAAAGTTACAGAATCAATATCAGCAAATATGGGTATACCTCCATACACTAGGGGCGCAATAGCACTAGCCGACATGGTGTAAGGAGATACGATTACTTCATCTCCCGGCTGTATTCCAATGGCACCAATAGATGTAAACAATCCTGAAGTGTTTGAGTTTACTGAAATGCCGTATTTCACACCAATAGAATCTGCCCAGGCTGCTTCAAAAGCCTGCACATTGGGACCACCGTAAAAGTCTGGATCCCAAGCGCCAAGGTATTGTGATAAATTACCTGTATCCAACACCTCCATTACTGCTTTTTTCTCTTCAGCACCTATTGTATTATAAGCAGGAAATAGTTTTTCACGAATCGGGCTCCCGCCCTTTAAAGCTAGCTTAGCCATATTATTTGATTGTTTCTATTAATTTGAGCACTTCTTCATTTAATTGCAAAGCACTTGAAAAATTTGTTTCTGAGTTCCCTTTCATACAGCTTAAAGCTTTCTCTACTACAGCAACCATATAGTCCTTTAGTACCTCCTCTTGCCGCATGTTCCGATCTTCAAATAAAACTCCGTCAACAGTTTTGTAATACTTAATAGTATCTCCGCTATTCTCAATAAGTATCTTTTGACTTTTAGTATATATTTCCACTTCGAAAATAGAATACGTACTATCAATAAAGCCCTGCAACATTACCGGTATACCATTCAACAAAAAGCTACCAATAATAGTTGGGTCTGTTTCAAACGCATCAAAACCCTTGGAAAGCATTTGAACCTCGTCAAATCTTACTTCCCTTTCCAGCAAAAATGTTAACAGGTCAAGTCCATGACTTGCGCTGTTTAAAAGGCCCCTGTGGTATTTTAAGTTAATTAAATTGATTTGCTCTACGTGGCATATTTCAGCAAGCCTGTGTTTCAATAAATGATAACCGGGTTGGAACCGGCGAATATAATTAACTAAAATTTTTTGAGGGTCAAGTTCCAATGTTCGTAAAGCATTCACTTCATTAAGAGTAGCAACCACAGGCTTCTCACAAATTATAAAAGGAGAACTTAATCCGGATATTCTTTTTAGGTATTCAAAATGGTATTTTGTACTGGTACAAAGACTGATTATATTAAACTCTTTTAATTCTTCATCTGAAAGCCTTGTATAATACCTAACGCCATATTTAGTTGCCGTTTCAATTGCAGCCTTTTCATTAACATCTGAGACACTAAACTCAATCTCCGGATTTAACCTAAAGGCTTTGGCATGGGTTAGCACCTGGTCATTGCTAAAGTCATAACCCGACCCTATATTGCCGCACCCAATAACAAGGGCCTTAAAAGACATTTTTATTTTGCTTTTCGTGTAACCACCTGTATTTTATTTCCGCCAGATTCCAATCTTCCTCATTATCGATATCCTGTACTTCAGTTTCCGGCACTTCCAGACCTATGGTGTTATTCGTAAATATACTTTTGCTCTTTAAAAATCTTTGTACGCTAAAAAAATAGAATTGACCTGTATCGAAATAAGCAGCTGGCAGGTCTTGTGATCTTTTTAATTCATTTTCCGGCCAATGAAAGGATACCTGATTGTTATTCAACTTAAGTGCCCACCAGATAGGAACACTGTATTTAGCAATAGGCAATATTGTATCCGCGTCAGCATGTTGGAGCATCTCAAAAGCTGTTTTCAATTTTTCAGGAGTTATAAAAGGAGCTGTTGGATAACAGCAACATGCATATTCAAACTCTTTCCCTTCGGCTTTGAACCTCTCCAATACTTCAACTAAAACATCTGCTGTAGAGGAGAAATCAGTTGATGTCGCTTCCGAGCGCAGAAATGGTACCTCAGCTCCAGCTTTCTTAGCTACTTCAGCAATTTCCAAATCGTCAGTTGATACCATGACTACGTCGAAAATGCCCGACTGCAAGGCTGCTTCTATTGAGTATAGAATAATTGGCTTACCCAGAAATCTTTTTATATTTTTCCTGGGTATTCTTTTGCTCCCACCTCTTGCTGTTATAATTGCGATTGCTTTCATTTCAAACTTACAAATTAATATAATGCTTTTGATTTAAACGGTCCTTTTAGGCTAAGCCTTCATGGGTAAAGGGAGAGCCTTTTTTGAAGGACTTTTGGGCTTTTTTACCAATTAATTCCTCAAAATATTTGGGGTGCAATCCATTTCCCGGCCTGATAACCCGAATATGTTCTGCAGTTATTATTTCACCTGCCTCAATATCCTTTACTGCATAAATAGACCGTTTAAATAAAATGCTCTTATTTTCTGTTTCCTGTACTCCATATTGCACCCTGCCCAATGCTTGCCATGCTCTCTCTGTTTCCTGGACCAGTGCCTTTAATTCATGTGGCTCTAATGAAAAAGCACTATCAACTCCGCCATCTGCCCTATTGAGTGTAACGTGTTTTTCTATAATTGTAGCCCCTAACACTATCGCTCCTACAGAAACTCCAACTCCCATTGTATGGTCTGATAAACCAACTTCGCAATGAAACATTTCGCGCAGATGAGGGATTGTTTTCAAATTTGTATTCGTAGGCAAAGCCGGATAGGTACTTGTGCATTTTAACAATGCAAAGTTTTCGCATCCATTATTTCTTAAAGTTGTAACCACTAGTTCTATGTCGCTTAGTGAAGAAACGCCTGTAGATACAATAACAGGCTTACCTGTTTGGGCCACCTTTTTAATTAGTGGGATATGATTGTTTTCAAAAGATGCAATTTTATAAGCTGGAACATCCAGGCTCTCCAAAAAGTCAACTGCTGTTTCGTCAAATGGACTACTAAAGGCAATCAAGCCTCTTGATTTTGCATGATCAAATATAGACTGATGCCATTCCCAGGGAGTATAGGCTTCCCTATATAACTGGTAAAGATTCTTGCCTTTCCACAATGAATTGGCATCATCAATTTCAAAGGCACCCCCTTTTGCATCCATTGTTATTGTATCAGCCGTATATGTTTGAAGCTTGATTGCCTGAACCCCTGCGTCCGCGGCGGCATCTACAATCGCCAATGCCCTGTCTAATGATTGGTTGTGGTTGCCAGACATTTCTGCTATTATGAAAGGTTGATTTCCTGTGTTTATCTGGTAATTATTAATCTGCATTTCTCTGAATTAATTTTTCGAATCTGAATGACCCTGAATGGTTTTGACCCTCGTTTTCCAAACAGAGGTAATTATTTTTATTAAAGGCTTTTAACGATGCGATATTTTCTTTTTTTACATATCCTACAATCTTATGTATGTTTTCCGGAAGCTCAATTACCGCCAAATATTTTTCTCCAAGACCAAGTATCTCGTTGCCAAGTCCATGCCCACGATACTCTGTGGCAATCATATAATTAATAATAATTTCATCTTCCTGCAACTCATACCTTATTTGACCTGCTGGTTCATCGTTCATCTCCAAGATCAAAAAAATCGTATTCCTGTTTTTCATTTTTTCATTGTACCATTTTGTATGATCTTCCAGAGTAATTTGATGAGGATTAAAAGCATTGGCCCGAACAACAGGATCATTAGCCCAACGAAATATCATCTGTAAATCAGTGGCCCGTGCCAATCTTAGTTTTAAGTTCATTTATAAATTCAAAAAGATCTTTAATAGCCTATCGCCTGATTTCCTATCAAATACTTTATTTTGATTAGCTATTAATTTGGAAGCCTTTGCCATATAAACTTTTTCGCTCGTCAAGATTTCATTTAGGTATGATACAGGCAGCGCCAATTGTGACGATATAAAATAATCATAAACATCCTTTTGGTTATCAGCAGTTTGTTCTATAAAAGCTAAACCTCGTATGGTTACATATTCGAATAATATGGTACTAGGTGCCAAAATAGCCACATTGCACTGATGCATTATGGAAATGACTTCTTCTGTGGTACAATCTGTATGTAAGAAAACCGCAGGTACCGCTGATTTAATAACTTGCTGAAGTTCTTTTAAGTACAAATAAGCAGAACCAACAATTATATGCAAATGCCCAAAGTCAAGAAAGTTATTAAGTAAGCTTTCCAGAGTAGTTAAGGTTTTATTTTGAGGGTCGGCACCACCAAAATTAATTAAGATACTGGGCGGAAATTGATTTAAATTTTCCTTTCTGACTGAATGCAGGAATTCTTTTTTAATTAGAGTATATGCAGGCCCAAGCAATAAAACAGAATCTGGTTCATAATCATAATCAGAATCTGTAATACCTCCTGAATGATTAATAATCACATCAGAAAGAAAATGCGTTTGATGGATGTCATCGATGCTAACCAGTTTATATGCTCTTGCTTTTAACCTTCTTTGATATTCTGTGTTGAACCCATATCCATCCAATACTACAATATCCGTATCAGTTACCTCATTTACCAATTCATTATAAAATGCTTCAGATCCATAAATTGAATTTGGCAATGAATGCACAATAAATTTTGTTCCAAATAAATTGTAAATTGAACTTGATGGTTCCTGAATATTGATGATGCAATCAAAATGAGGCTCTAATATTTGAGCTAATGCATAAATTCTATGGACATGACCCAAGCCAATTTTTGAGTTTCCATCTGCGCGTAATATTACTCTTCTCTTCAAGCTTAAACAATTTTCCTGAATACAGGCTTTGTTGCATTACCCACCAGATAGTCCTTATAAGAATTCTCCAATGCTTGTTTGTAAACATCTGAAGCTTTTTTAAATGCAGAAGTAAAGGCATTGATCTCATCCAAATTATGGCTGAAGCTACATGTAAAAATGCCTTGAAATAAAACTCCGTTTTTAATCATCTCCTGCATAAACAAAGTCCGGTAACCCATATCGGCAGTCCCATTTCTATTTTTAAAAACAAATGCAGGCATCCATTCCGAATCTGAAACAATAATGTAATCATTTAGGTCAGCGTTTTTAATAATCACCCTGCACTTTTCTATAATAGTTTTTCCGGTCTCTTGCAACTTTTTAATTACTTCATTTTTCTTAAAAAAGTCTATGGTAGCCAGGCAAGCACCTATGCCATGTGTTTCACCACCATGAGTAGTAGAAATAAGGAAAACTTTCTCCTGACCAGGTATATCAATACTCCCTAATTCCATAACTGCCCTCTTACCTGTTAATGCACAAAATGAAAAGCCATTGGCGATTCCTTTTCCCCAGGTTGCCATATCAGGCTCCAAACCATATTTTGCTATTGAACCAGGAAAACCTGTTTTAAAACCTGTGATCATTTCATCAAGAATAAAAAGTGCGCCGTTCTGATGTACCAATTCTATAGCAGCCTTTAAAAACGTACCGGGTTCTCCCCCACAGGCACAATTCTTATTGCAAAAATTTTTCTCAGGTTCTGTAATAACACCAGCTATCTGCCCGGGGTACTTCTCAAATAAAGCTTTTAAGGAATTTATATCACAAGACTTGAATGTTACAGACAGTTCTTTTGTTTCATCTGGCACCCCTCTGTCACAGGCTGTTTTACCAATGAACCAATCATCATAAGAATAAAAAGGGTGGTCACCTGGAAAAGCAATCAATTTTCTTTTGGTAAAAGCACGTGCCAATTTTACCGCAGCTGTGGTTACAATGGAACCATTTTTTGCAAATTTTATCATGTCGTGCTGTGGCACAAGTTCTAAAAAAGTTTCCCCCATTTCCTTTTCAATCACACTGGGACGTTGAAAATTCACGCCTTTATCAAGCTCTATTTTCACCCGGTCCAAAACTGGCTCAAAAGCATGTCCTAAACTTACTGACGTAAGCCCCATGGAGCAATCAAGAAATTTATTGCCATCAATATCCCACAACCAGGCTCCTTTACCCCGCTCAATTGCTGCCGGAGCTAATTCCGGAAATTGATCATCACCTTTAGAGTAAGTATGCGCGCCACCTGGAACCAATTTGTGGATGACTTCCCTATATTTTATTGAATTCCTGAAATCCATTTTGATTAATTTTCTTTCGTTTAAGTTTTATATCCAATTAACAGGATTAAGTAACTGTTTTTCCTTTACTGAGATTTTATTTACTTCGCTAAAAACATTTTTGTCAATAGAATGTTGCAGCAGGTCAATATTATTTTGCAATTGATTAAGGCTATCAACACCAATTAAAACGCCGTCGACTAACGTATTTTGCAGCACATATTGCAAAGCCAGAGCAGCTATATTTGTTCCTGCTTCTTTTGCAATGGCTTCCAGCTTTTTTATATGTGGAGTTAATGGCTGGAGAATGGAAGGGAAAGAATCTATAAGCTTAAAAAATAATCCCTGCAAAAATACTGAGCGGACATGCAACAGAATTCCTTTTTGCTTTGCCTGCATTAACCAATAACCCCTAAGAGAATCATTATCAAGCAGGTTGTATGGTAATTGTATCAGGTCAATGCCTGGCTCTGTTAGCAAAGATTCCAATTCTTCATTAGTATAAACAGAAACCCCAATACGTTCTAATGCACCCCTTTCCTTCAACTTTAATAAATTCTGAATCAAATTTTTATGGATCAAATAATCTGAAAAGCTATGAAAAAGATATGCCCGATAAGATTTTATTTGCAGTCGTTGAAGATTGTGTTGAACAATGCTTTCAAGGTTAAAATCATTGTTATCGACATGAAATTTATTGACTATAGCAAATCGATGTTCCCGCTCGGAATGATATTTTCCAATTATGTCAATAGCATCCCCATAAGCAGCGGCTGTGTCTAATGTACTTATTCCGAAATCATACGCTTTATCTAATATCTTCGTTACCTCCTCGTAAGATGGTTTGCCCGCATTATTATTAATGCCATAAGAAAGACCAAATTGAACAGTACCTAAAATTATCTTATTTATAGCTTGCATTCAGGTCCTTCTTAAGCAGAGATATGGAATATAAATTTTGAAAATCTTCCTGTCCATCTTTTTGTAGTGTCTCGTGGTTGTAACAAGACTTATCCATCAAATGATACAAATGCGTAGCCGTAAAAACTTCATCATAATTCTCCTTAATAGAATAAGCTGAAAACTCATTAATGTGGACATAGTTTTTTTAACTGTCGTTTCAGTAAAAAAATCCATTATGATTAAATATCCTTTATCCTTTAAAACCCTGTCTATTTCAGAAATTGATTTTAACAGCAAGCGTCTTTTGATTACGTAAAATACAAATCCTACTATAACAACGTCAAAACTTTCGTCCCCAAACTTGTTCATGTCATCTGCAGTTGCATTCAAAAAATGCACATTTGGATAATGTGTTTCCCCATACGCAATGGCTTCCTTTGATGGCTCTACCGCCATAAACATCTGTTAGTGGATACGTTTTTTTTAATCCATTTAATCGATGACCTGCACTGCACCCTATCTCAAGTATCCGGACTGGTTCTATCTTATAATCTTTTAATAAGCATATGATCTTATCATCTTTCTCCCTATAATTCTTTAAAGCTTCAAAATTCCTTTTGAACCATTGATTTGCCTCGTACTCCAGGAAGGCACTTTTTTGCTTCCCATCACTCATAAAAAAAATCGTTTAATATATCAATAACATACTGCTGTTCTTCCTCTGTTAGCGTAGGGTATATTGGTAAGCTTAGACATTCTTCATAATAAGCTTCTGCATTTGGGAAGTCACCTTTTTTAAAACCTAAGGATTGGTAGTACGGCTGTAAATGAACTGGTATATAATGTACTTGCGTAAAAATTTTTTTCTCCCGTAAAAAGTTATATAGCAAATCTCGGTTTTCAACTTCAATAACATAAAGATGGTAAGCATGCCCTTCTACATAACCAGACTGTCCTTTAAATCCTTTTTTGGCATTAAAAGCTTCGTTATATTTTTTTGCGATTTCTCTTCTTCTTTTTAATCCTTCATTGGCTCTTTGTAATTGTGAAAGCCCCAAAGCAGCCTGGAAATCTGTCAGGCGATAATTATATCCGAGTTCCTGCATTTCATAATACCATCCTCCGTGGTTTTCCAGCATCAATGCAGGATCTTTTGTAATGCCATGTGTGCGGAGCAATAACAATTTTTTGTATATTCTTTCATCATTGGTTGTAATCGCGCCTCCTTCCCCGCAGGCAATATGTTTTACAGGATGAAAAGAGAAAATAGCGGCTTCAGCAAATTGACTATTCCCACACCATTGTTGCACATTGTCTGAATCAGTGAAATAACCGCCGGGAGCATGGCAGGCATCTTCCAAAATCCAGAGTTTATATTTATTAGCCAGCTTCCGGAAAGCTTCAAGGTTCACTGCCCTTCCAGCAAAATCAACCGGGATAATTCCCTGGAAAAATCCGTTTGGCTTAGATTGGATCAATTCTTCAACTTTATTTATATCAAGAAGATAGGTGTCAGGATCAATATCAGCAAAATATACATTACCCCCGCAATACCGAATACAGTTAGCAGATGCAGCAAATGTGATAGGTGTTGTTATTACGTTTGTGTTTTCATTAACTCCCAGTGCCATTGCTGCAAGATGTAAAGCTGCTGTTCCATTGCTCACAGCAATTGCATATTTAGCACCAATATAATTTGCGAAAGACTTTTCAAACTCAGTGATTTTAGGGCCCTGTGTCAAAAAATCAGATTGCAGTGTTTCGGTTACTGCTTTAATGTCTTCCTGTGTTATTGATTGCTTACCGTACGGTATAGGGTTCATAGTTTTCATTTATCTCAAAGGATGGATCCATGTGAATTTTAATGAGTTCTCTCAATTCTTCTATCGAAAGCCACTCTTCATTGTCACCCGAATTATAATTAAAACCTTCTTTTACTTTTTTAGCATTAAAATGGCTGATAAAATCCTCCAGCTTCCATGCAGTTTTTTGAGGAAGAATCACATAATATTTTCCAAGATCATACGTGGTGAATGAATCTGAACTTGTGATCATTTCTTCATGTACTTTTTCTCCAGGTCTTATTCCAACTACTTTGTGTTCACATCCAGGAGCAATGGCTTCTGCAACATCAGTTATCCGGTATGAAGGTATTTTTGGTACAAATAGTTCTCCTCCCCATGCAGACTCCAATGCATGCAATACCATTTCAACGCCTTCAGTTAATGAAATATTGAACCGGGTCATATTTGTATCTGTAATGGGCAAAAATCCTTCTTTCTTTTTTTTCATAAAGAAAGGCATCACAGAACCATTCGATCCCATAACGTTCCCATAACGGACAACTGAAAACACCAGGTCCCTGTTGCCCCTAATATTATTGGCCGCTATAAATAATTTATCAGATGTTAGCTTTGTGGCACCATATAAATTTATGGGTGCGCAGGCTTTGTCTGTGGATAGGGCAACAACTTTATGTACTGCTGTTTCCAGGGAAGCACGTATGACGTTTTCTGCACCACCGATATTTGTCTTTACACATTCATCAGGATTATACTCTGCAATGTGAACATGCTTCATGGCAGCCGCATGAATAATATAATCTATGCCATTGCAAGCCCTTTTTAATCTTTCATAATCCCGCACATCCCCAATAAAAAACCGGATCATGGGATACTCGCTCTCCGGGAATTCGAAGGCCATTTGATACTGTTTCTGTTCATCCCTGGAATAAATAGCAAGTCTTTTTATTCCAGGCCATTTTTGTAAAACGGTACGGGTAAATTGTTTACCGAAAGAGCCTGTGCCTCCAGTAATCAGAATTGATTTCCCATTAAGATCTAAAGCCATATATTTTATTTAATAATTATTTACCAGCTTTGATTAAAATTTATGAATATAATTTATTCTAAGTTTTACTTAAAGAGAATTGAGTTATGATTAGAGATTCAAGTAAAATGGAAAGCCTATTCTTCCTTATTTATTTTTTTATTCCAATTTCTGTTTTAGCACAAATTACGAATGATGCTTACAGTTTTTATAACCCACCTAGTTTTCCGAAAGAGATTTCAGATGATGTAATTCACCTGCTTAATGAATGTTCTGGAAACCGATGGCAGAAAGCTTTAACACTAAAAGAAGTAAAAAAAGGGATTATCCTTCAAACTAACACGAAGTTACCTTATAAAGCCAAAGAAGGTTTTCAAATTGAAAGTAACGGTTCAAATTCTATAATCATCTCGTCCTTAGGTATCGAAGGTCTTGAATTTGGCATTTATAAATACTTGCGATCTCTTGGTTTTAAATTTTACCTACCTGGTGATCTTTATACTATAACGCCCAAAATCTCCAACATTTTTGGATTAAAGAGAAAAACTATGGATCAACCTTTTACACAAATACGTGATTTCTTTGGAACAGGAGGCTTCGGGTCTGGCAATTCAGATAATGATCATTCGGTGCAAAAGAGTTGGAATCTTTGGCGGGTGCGCAACGGGTTTGGAACTGCTTACGAACTTGCAGGCCATCGAGGTGAAAATTTTATCCTGGAAAACAATAATGAGTTACTTCAACATCTGGATTGGTTGGTTTCACCAAAGATCAGCAATGGAAAAATTGATCCTGAAACCAAATTAAATTACCTCAACAAACAAGCAATTGAATTTTATACCAACTGGAGCATAAAACCTTTTACAAATCCTGATTATCAACTACCTGCCAGTGGTGTCACACAATTTGTTTCTATGGAGCCTTCCGATGGTGGTGGATTTTTGACAGGGAAAAAAATACCTTCGGTAAGCGACCAGGTTTTTATGTCTGCTAATGTTGCCGCTGCCAAACTCGATAAACTTTTCCCGAACAACCCGAACATTGGCGTCAACCTGTATGCATATAGTTCACATGCCGAACCGCCAACCTTCCCATTAAATCCCCGCGTCTTTGTCCAGATCATTCCTTACCAGTTCCAAAATATTGCCTTTGGCCCTTCATTTATAATAATGTGGGCTGATAAAGTAAAAAGGTTTGGTGTTTACGATTACTTTAAGTATCCGGATGCTCAGTGGGATTTGCCCGGTGGAGCTAGCTTAAAGGAAACAATGAAAAGGTTGATATATAGTATAAAAAAAGGATCAGAAGGCACTACTTATGAATCTTCTTATAGTAAGTTCTCAACAGGAATTCCTTTGTGGATCATGGGCCGATACCTGTCAGATGGCGATGCAAACTGGGAAAACAACTTAAACCGTCTAACAAAAGATCTTTACCAGGAGGCAGACCAATCTATTAGCCAGTTATTTGATCTTTTTTATAATGACCCTAATTTTAGCCTTAATAGCCTTACTAATTGTGTTCGCATAATAAAAAATACTAGCGGGGAAACCAGGGATTCCAAAGTATTGTCAAGGTTAAATGAGTTAAAAGAATATCTCTATTATGTTCATTTAGTATTCAACTCCAGGGATTTGGTCAATGGTTCTATAAAGGACCGTCTTATTCCAGTAACAGAATATGCCTGGAAGATCTATGAATCGGGGATTATTGATAGTTACCGAATCATGCAATTGGCCAGTTACGGATTTTTGAATATTCCTAAATCAGAACCAGAATACCAATTGTATCAAAAAATGCATTTCGAATGGTTTCCGGAAACACAGCCAAAGGAGGCAGCCTGGGGCAAAATACCACAATCCGTTACTACACAAAAGATAGATCAGGATTTTCAATTGCTTCAACTAAAATATACAACTCCATCGGTCAGCTACTCATATCCATTTAGTTCTGCAATGGAAGCAATCAAAGGAAAATATAAACCTAAAAAAGAATTTAATATTGGTGGCAATTATCTTAACAGAGGCTATTTCAGCATTTACACAGAAAAAACTGCAGAAGTGAAAATAAACTATTCACTTACAAATAATAAGCAGAATCCAAAAGTTATCATCAGCGGAATTGATAAAGAATATTTATCTCCAATAGCAATTTCTATTGAAAATAGTACAGGTCAGCTAACACTTAAACTACCTGCAGGTGAAACCACAATTTTCATGAACGCCTCTGATTATACAACCTACCGGTTCAACATAAAAATTGACAATGGCCTGGTGTTCTTTGATGGCTCACCCCGTCAAATACTTGCATTTTACAAAAAATTTGAAGACCCCACAGATCTATATACATATGACCCCCAATTTTTTCCTTCGTATATTTTCCTTCCTATTGGTGCAAAAGAAGTTGATTATAAAGTACAATTGAATCAGCTCCAGATTTTCACTCCCCAGGAAAAGAAAATTGATTCTAAACTATTACGAACTGAAACAAGCGGATTTGAAATCAGGCAGTTTTCAATTCCTGGAAAGGAAACTGGTAAACTGTTGAAAGCTGTTATCTCGGGAAATTTTAATTATAGTTTTGTAAATATCCCTGACCGCTATTTTTTTTTAGAAATAAAATAAAAACCTATTTATCGACATTTCTGACCTTGGACAAATAACTTCCATAACCTTAATCAAAGCACTTGCTTGTAACTTGGGCCGAAACTTTAGATCACAAATTAATATGTGAAATAACAATCAATAAAGCAAGGATAACCCCACACTATTAAGATTCAAGCAATAAAGATATTTTGGACTATACAAATCATATAATAGCGCTATAAAGTTTAGCTCTTCACATCTGTCAAACTACTTGTGTTTTTACAAGAGCAAACTTCTCTTTAATCCTGAGAAATGGTGCTTCAAACCATTTGTAACTCAATTTTGCAATCAATAAGCTTATGGCAAGGCTTATCATACCCATTATGATCAAAACAAAAGGGAGATTCGAATTTATTTTTAAAACACGAAAAGTGATATCGACTATAAGTATGCCTATGGGATGAAGCATGTATAAACCATATGAAATTTTTCCTAGAATTGAAAACTGCTTATTTCTTCCTAAGGCAAATGCATTATTTCGGCTAAAACATTGTTGAACAATAATAAAAGCCCAAAAACAATCAAAAATCAATCTTCCATATACTGCTGAGCCAGGCAGAGAAAATATAAGATCCTGGAAGAAATAGCAGGTAAAAACCAAAAAGTAAAAGAATGAGATCGATGTTTTGGACAATTGCTTAATCCACCCTAAAAAAAGATAGCTATTCATGCATAAATAGGCAAAAAGGCCGCCAATTGCTAAATCAAACATCACAGCAAACGTATGAAAGTATAATACCTTACCTGGAGCGTCTATATTATAATACCGAAATATGAGACATGCCGCTATTACTGTGGGAAAAATCACCCACTGCCTGGATGGAGACAAAATTCGAAACAATAATGGCCAAAAAATATAATACTGCTCTTCTATGGCTACAGACCAAACGATTCCCTGTGTCATGGCATCCTGACCCGGGCAATACTGACTTATATGGATAGAGTCAAAATTGGCAAGGAAAGTAAAATAAAACCAAGGTCTTGAGCAGAGTCCTGAATCAATACCAATAAATGACTTCAGGTAAGGATAGATAATAAATGCAAAAATTACTGTAGCATAATAGAGCGGCCATATCCTCAACGTACGACGTAAATAGAATTTTCCAAGGTTAATTTGACCCATTTTCTTTTGCTCATTGAGTAAAAGATAAGTAATCAGAAATCCACTCAATACAAAAAATATCTGAACACCAGTTGACCCACCGCTAAACAAGAAACTGATAGCACGGTCTGATAAATAGCTGGAGCCTTTAAAAGAGATAAAAGCATTATAAAAACCATGTTGCAGGAAGACTAATAAAAAAGCCAAAAAACGCAAACTATCGAGGTTCGGGAAAAAAACCCTAGACCTTTTAATAGGCATATTATTAGTAAGCAGTAAATTTTCGGTTTTTAGTTTAAGCACAGGAAAAACGGGTTAGTTATTGAACTATTTTTTTTAAATACATTCCATATCCGCTCTTGCTCAGTGTGTCAGCAGCAGCCAGTATTTGTTTTTTATCAATAAAACCAATTCGATATGCCACTTCCTCAATACACCCAATCTTCGTTCCCTGCCTTTTTTCAATGACTCTAACAAACTCTGAAGCATCACTTAATGAATCAAATGTACCGGTATCCAGCCAGGCCGTTCCTCTATCCAAAATTGCTACCTTTAATTCACCGCGTTCCAGGTATACTTTATTTACATCCGTGATCTCATACTCACCTCTTGGTGATGGCTTGAGATTTTTGGCAATATCAACAACATTGTTGTCATAAAAATATAACCCTGGTACAGCATAGTTGGATTTCGGTTTTCCAGGCTTTTCTTCAATTGAAAGCACTTTATGATCATCATCAAATTCCACTACCCCATATCGCTCCGGATCGCTAACCTGGTAAGCAAATACATAACCCCCTTCAATATCATTCAATGCCTGCAGTTGTCTTCCTAACCCGGTTCCATAAAATATATTATCACCGAGCACAAGAGCCACCTTATCATTTCCGATAAAGGATGAACCGATCACAAAAGCCTGCGCCAATCCATTAGGCACTTCCTGAATGGCGTATTCAAACTTACATCCCACCTGGCTGCCATCACCCAGCAATCTCTTGAAAGAAGGATTATCTTCAGGTGTTGTGATGATCAGTATCTCCCTGATCCCAGCCATCATTAATATGGAAAGCGGGTAATAGATCATCGGCTTGTCGTATATAGGCATCAGTTGTTTAGAGATGGCCTTCGTAATTGGATAAAGTCGGGTACCGGACCCCCCGGCTAGGATTATGCCTTTCATGAAAAAAGTTGAATCGTTGTTTAAAATGGTTGAATATGGTTAAAAGGTTGAAGTGGCTGGTGAATGTGCGAAGCAAAAAGTATTAACCATAGCAATGATAACACTCCAATCCTTTTAATTTGTGATGCCTTCAGGTTGGACAATTTGACTGATAAAGTTTGAATTTTTTCCCTATACTTACACACTTCATCTTCGTTTATATATCCTAAATCATTAGCTATAACCAAGTGGTTAAACAATTCCATCAAACTGCCAAAAGCAATAGTTGTAAAATGTGCCTGATCTTTAGCCGATGCCCGGGTTGTTCCTTCAGTTATATTCGCACTAACCGATAGAGCAGATCTTCTTATCTGTGAAATAAGAGAATATTTTTCTTCTGGAGGAAATGACTGGGTTCGTTTGTAAATATCAACTGCCAATGTTCTGGATAACTGCCAAACCTCCAGCTTTTCAAATGAAAATTGATAAGTATTCATGTAGAACGTTTAAGGATTAAAATGGTGGAACATGGTTGAAAAGTGCTACCAGAAATAATAACTTTTAAACAATTTTCAACAATATTAAACTACATTAAACCATCATAACAACGATTCAACTTTTCTCAGCATATTGCTCAGCGTAATAATTTTGGTAAGCCCCGCTTGTCACATGATTCAACCAATCGGTATTTTGCAAATACCAATCAATTGTCTGGGATAACCCTTCTTCAAATGTCACACTGGGTTTCCAGCCCAACTCTTTATTGATCTTTGTAGCATCAATAGCATAGCGTCTATCGTGTCCCGGACGATCCTTTACATAGGTGATCAGTTGTTCACTTTCTCCATCTTCTCTTCCCAACTTTTCATCCGCAAGCTTGCAAAGCAACTTTACTAAATCAATATTCTTCCATTCATTAAATCCCCCAATATTGTACGTTTCGCCATTGGCTCCCTTATGATATACTGCATCAATAGCGGTCGCATGGTCCTTCACAAAAAGCCAGTCACGGGTATATAAACCATCACCATAAACCGGAAGCGGCTTTTTATGAATGACATTATTGATCATTAACGGAATTAACTTTTCCGGGAAGTGGTTGGGACCATAATTGTTGGAACAATTGGTGAGCACTACCGGAAGACCATAAGTATCGTGGTAGGCACGTACAAAATGATCGGAAGAAGCTTTTGAAGCTGAATAGGGAGAATGAGGATCATAAGCTGTTTCTTCGGTAAAAAAACCCGTATCTCCCAGGGCGCCATAAACTTCGTCAGTGGATACGTGGTAGAAACGTTTAGCGTTTAGCGTAGGGTCAGTATCAAACCAATGCTTTTTCGCAGCATTTAAAAGGTTGACAGTGCCTACAACGTTTGTATATACAAAGTCAAGTGGTGATACTATTGATCGGTCCACATGTGATTCTGCTGCCAGGTGAATGACTCCATCAGGATGGTATGTTTCAAACACGCGATCCAGCTCTGCAACATCCAGGATATTAACCTTTTCAAAAACATAATTTGTGGCACCCTCAATATCTTTTAAGTTCTCCAGGTTCCCCGCATAAGTCAGCGCATCAAGGTTGATGATCTTATAATTAGGATATTTTTTTACAAATAACCGAACCACGTGTGAGCCGATAAAGCCAGCCCCACCAGTAATAATAATCGTTTGCTCGTTGTTCATTTTAAAAGGCACAAAATTTTAAGTGATAGCAGGCTCCTGCTAACTATTTTATTGTTTTATAATTGTGTTATTATGAAGCTTATAGATTTCATTGCTTTCTTCACATATGGCTATGCTGTCTTTGTTAAAATGGAGACGATGACCCAATTCACTTACCCATCCAATTTGTTTGGCAGGGTTACCTAAAACTAAGGCATAGGGTGCTACAGGCCTGGTAATAACTGATCCTGCTCCCACAAAGGCAAATGATCCAATTTCATTGCCACAAATAATCGTGGCATTAGCACCAATGGTGGCTCCGCGCCTTACAATTGTCTGTCGGAATTCATTTTTCCGGTTTACGGCGCTACGGGGATTGATCACATTGGTAAAAACCATGGAAGGGCCCAGGAAAACATCATCTTCACAGATGACACCTTCATATATTGAAACATTGTTTTGGACGCGTACATTTTTACCTAACACCACGTTGGAAGCAACGAAGGTATTTTGACCAAGGCTACAACCTTCACCTATGAGGCAACCGGTCATGATATGGCAGAAATGCCAGATTTTTACCTCATCTCCGATTTGAGCACCATCATCAATAACTGCTGTGGGGTGGGCAAAGTAGGCCAAGAGATTGGTTTAAAAGTTGAAAAGTTCCACTGAACACCATATCCACTACCAGAAGATAAACCGCAGCGATCGCTGTGTTCGCAGCGGTTTTTTTTCAATTTACCACAGCGAACGCAGGGGTGCGCAGCGGTTTTTTTGTTTTATAAGTTATTGACAACTCTTCTGATCCCTGATTTGAAAAGAAGCACATTAAAGTTTAGCAGGTATCTAAGTTTACAGCCTGTTAACTTTAAATACGTCAACATCTGGGCAAGGTGTATATCGTTTAATGCTTCAACTGCTTTTACTTCAACAACAATTTTATCTTCAACAACTACATCTAAACGATATCCACAATCGAGCTTTACATCTTTATAAACTAAAGGCAATGGACATTGGGTTTTAATATTTAACTCTTTTTGAAGCAGTTCAAATGCCAGGCAATGTTCATAAGCATTTTCCAATAATCCCGGGCCCAAAGTTTTATGCACTTCAAAAGCCGCATCTAGAACAAGGGTTCCTAAATCGTTTTCATTCATATAAGAAAAGAACAGTCTGACATTTTAACCGCAGCGATCGCTGTGTTCGCAGCGTCTTGTGTTTTGAAAATAAGAATAGCTCAGAAAAATAAATCTCCGCGGGCTCTGCGTCCGCGGCGGTTTTTATTTACTGCAGCGGTTTATTTTTTTTAAGAGTAACTAAAATGATGTTGCTCCCTGTACCATTCAAAGGCAGTTTTTAAACCTTCCTTCACACTGGTCGAAGGTTGGTAGCCCAACAAATTTTTGGCTTTGGAGATATCTGCAAGGCTATGCTTTACATCGCCTTTGCGCTCAGGCCCATATAAAGGTGCAAGATCGCTACCTGCTACTCCTTTTATACTTTCAAAAACCTCATTCAGAGTGGTGCGTTCACCAAAAGCAATATTATATACCTGGTTAACAGCTTCGGGATTAACTACTGTAAGCGCCCTCACATTGGCATCTACTGCATTACCCACAAAAGTAAAATCACGACTATGTTCTCCATCACCATTGATTACCGGTGGCTCATTATTCAATACAGCTTTAATAAACAATGGTATGACTGCAGCGTACGGTCCCTGTGGATTTTGCCTTGGACCAAATACATTGAAATAACGAAGGCCGATCAATTCCATACCATATACATCTGCATAAACCCTGGCATACAATTCATTTACATATTTTGTTACCGCATAGGGTGATAAGGGTTTGCCTATGTTGTCTTCAACTTTTGGTAGGCCCGGATGATCACCATAAGTAGAAGAACTAGCTGCATAAACCACTCTTTTGATCTTAATTTCCTTCGCAGCCGTAAAGATATTCAGGGTGCCTGTTATATTCACTTCATTTGTGGTGAGCGGCTCATTGATGGAGCGAGGTACAGAGCCAAGGGCTGCCTGGTGCGAAACCAGGTCCATGCCAGTGCAAGCTTTCAAACAGGTATCATAATTCCTGATGTCGCCTTCAATAAATTCAAATTTTGAATTTTTAACCAAGGCTTCCAGGTTCTTCAGGCTGCCCGTAGACAGATTATCCAATACACGCACCTTTTCCACTTCAGTTAATGAAACCAAATGCTCAGTAAGGTTTGATCCGATAAAGCCTGCTCCTCCTGTTATTAATATGCGCATTATACTGTTGTCTTTTTTCTTTTATTCTTTTTGTTCCAGTTCTTTGTATCTAACCAGCCAAACCATTTTTCAAGTTTTCCGGCAGGTGGCGTTTCCGCTTCAAAATAGCCTGAGCCATGGCTATGTCCATAGCCATAAGCATAACGGCCATATCCATAATAACCATACCCGGACCTTACTTTAACATCATTCAATATGATTGAGATCTTTGGAAGCTTGCCTGTTTGGTAAAACTCATCGATCAACGTGATCTGTTTTTTGAAAGTATGTCCCTGCCTGACAATATATAAAGTGCAATCTGCAAATTTGCTCAGCGTCAATGCATCACTCACCATTCCAACAGGTGCAGTGTCCATGATCACTACGTCAAATGATGCTTTTAAATAAGCAAATAATTCATTCAGCTTTGGATCCAATAATAATTCTGCGGGATTGGGAGGTACCGGCCCACAAGGCAGTACATACAGGTTATCACTTTGCTGAACTGGCACAGGCAGATCCTCCAGTTTAACTTTGCCTAATAAATAATTGGTCAAACCCGGACGCTTGCCCAGGTTTAAATGAGCAAGCACTTTTGGTTTACGTATATCAAATTCGAGAATGATGGTTTTTTTACCTGTTAGCGCTAATACTGCACCAATATTGGTACTGATGAAAGATTTTCCTTCCCCGCTGAAAGAGGAAGTCACTAAAATAACCGGCCTATCAATATGATTTAAAACATACTGAAGATTGGAACGTAACATACGAAACTGCTCTGCCACCACTTTCCGGTTATTGTTGGTAACAACCAATGTTTCCTTCCCAAATGAATGTCCTACTTCTCCAAGTATCGTAGCCCCGGTTACACGTTCAATATCAGAACGGCTGGTTACCTTATCGTTTAGTAATTCGATGACAAAAATGAATAAACCAGGAATCAGCAATCCAATAAAAATAGAAAGCATCTGGATATTTTTCCGGTTGGGCTTAATAGGAGTACTATTAGGTGATGCATCCTGTAAAACTTTTGTATTTGATATTTGAGAGGCCAGGGCAATTGCTGATTCCTCTCTCTTCTGCAATAAAGAATTGTATACTACCAGCTTGGTTTGTTGTGCCCTTTTAATATCAGAAAGGGTCTGCATTTTTGACGGCATGGTCCTAACTTCACCCTGTGCACTGTTCTTTGAATGCATGGTTGAACCCAGTGCAGCACTATAGGCTGACTTAACAGTCTTTAGATTTTCGAGGATCTTATTTTTTAACAGGTTCGCCTCCAATGCCTTTTGCTGAACAGCTACATTACCAGCAGGTGCATTTTCCTGTAACGCCTTTAACTCTATTTGTGATTGATTATACGCCGCTACCATTGCGGTTAAGGTTGGATCTGCAATGCTTAAAGATGTAGGCACGGGGTCCCGGCCTGTTCGGTTGTCTTCCAGGTAAGCCTGGATCATTTCTACATTATTCAGTTGAAGAGATTGATCAATAGCTTCCTTATTGGATTGTTCAATTCTTGAAAGGTAGTTGCCAGATTGTGCTTCAGGATCTATGATATTATTCGATTGCTGAAAGGCGAGCAATTGCCTGTTTATACTATCCAGTTCGTGCTGCACTACAGCTAACCGGGTGTCAACAAAAGCAATCGTTTTTTGTGTGGCGTCGTTCTTGTCTTCAATAACACCTCCTTTATATTCTTCCATCAACTGGTTAATAACATCGGCAGCTAGTTGTGGATTGGTTGCCTCTTTGGTAATCACCAATATTCCAGTACCGGATTTGGGAGCCACCACCAGGTTTGATATTTGTTCACCAGCTGCTACCGAGGTAGGTTTCCAAATAACATGGTATTCACTTCCCAATTGCCCGAGGGAATTTCTTACCAGCCTAAATACTCCATTCCGGTTTTTAAATACCTGGCCAAATTGAAAAGTTGCTGGTTCCTGGTTAATAGTAAATCGATTCTCGTCCTCAAATTTGATATTGATAGAAAATGAAGAAGCTGAATCATTGATTTGAAAAGCTTCAATCCTGAACGGGCAGGATTTGTAAACATTTAATTCTTTTATATTCCCTTTTGCGAAGTAGGTAAAGTTTAGGTTTAAAGCCTGCACCACTCTTCCCATTAATGGACGTGATTGCAGGTATTCAATCTCATTTTGAATATTAACCTTACCGTCAGATACTAATAATTGCTCCAGTTTATCATTGCTGCCACCACCTGAATTTTTATCATCTTTAATGACGAGTGTGCCTACTGACTGGTAAACCAGGGTAGCATAGCGCAGGTACAGAAAGGCAACAATTAGCGATAAGGCCACCGAAATGACAAACAAGGGAAGGAACCGGACATATTTATAGAATAGGTCCTTAACGTTAAGATTTGCGGTTTCAGATCTAGCCGGTTGCACCTGTTCTTCCACTAACATGAGGAATATTAGATTATTTAATAAAATTGAGAATTAAAGCAATAGTTGTAATTATACTTGTTGCCAAACCAATTTGCTGAGCAAGATTTTGGCGTTCTTGTTGTTGAATTTTACGTTTTTCCTGCTCCACAAAAACTACATCATTCTGTTGTAAATGATAAAAAGGCGATGTAAACATTTCTTTGGAAGAAAGGTTTACTGTTCCAATTTCTCTTTGGTTATTATTTTCTCTTAATATCTTAACATTGCTTCGCTTACCAAAATCTGTAATATCTCCGGCAAGCCCCAAGCCTTCCAAAATAGTTAGATTATCTGTAGTTAAAGTATACGTTCCTGGAGATTTTACTTCACCCAAAATAGTTATCCTGTGATTGACAAACCTTACTATTACAGAAGGTTGAGTCAACTGTTCCTTCAATTTATCCTTGATAGTATCGGAAAGCTGTTCCTTGGTCAAGCCTTCTGCATGAATAGTTCCAATACGCGGATACTCAATATTCCCATTCTGATCTACTAAAAAACCTGCAGTAGTGGTCCCGGATCCTCCTGCTACAGCCTGTTCAGGTAAATTATAGGGAATATCCGTGGCAGGATTTATACTCATACTATAAACTCTTATTGACAAAATATCATTTTTTTGGATCAGTGGATCCGGTATATTCTGCTGAATGGGAAGGGTGGTATCAGCAACATTCTCTAAGTAATTGCTAAACGTTCTTTTTTGTACCCTGCAAGAGGTGGCTAAACATATCATCCCTGCCAGGAACAGACAAGTAAAAATTCTCATTCAGTTTGATTTGGAAGTTGTATCGAGCTCAACCTTTTTTTATCAATATAGGCAACTAACATATAGCCAAGACTATCTATACAGACCTTGGCCGTTTTATTATTTATTTCCAATACTCTTCCTTCCTGGTCCATCATAGGCCCGGCTGTGACGCGTACTCTTTGTTGTGGCACCAATTCCATTTTCACCAATTCAACATCATGGTATTCGTCTAGGAAACGCTGAATGGCAATGATCTCTTTATCCTTTATTATGGCCGGCTTCCCGTTCCAATATACAAAATTCACCACGCCATCAGTCATACGCACATTACTCCTGTCCTCTTCTCCAACCTTCACAAATACATAAGATTTGAATAAAGGCTCATCCACGATCTTGATCCTGTCGCTCCATTTACGGTGCACTTTATTTAAAGGGCAATAACTTTCAATTCCCTTCTGGATCAAAAGTGTATTTACTTTTTTTTCCCACCTCGGACGGGTATATATGGCGTACCATTTACAACTCAACTACTTGTATTTTAACCAATTAACTTTCAAAGGGAGCTAAAAAATTCATGGCTTCGCCCTCTCAGTCACATGGAATTTTTTGTGACCAAGCCAAACCTGCCGTGCAAATATAACAGTTGCCTTGTGACTGGCAAATGTTCAAAATTGACAGATTTTGAATAAGTTACTCAATTAAACAGCTTTTGCAATAAAGGAAAATACTTACCCTTGCATTGCCTTCTATAAATGATTGATTTTGATGACAATAGATTCCATGCTATTAATCAAATTGCTACATTTATCAAAATAAGCCACTTGAAACAACGATATTATTCCCTGGATGTTTTTCGTGGGGCCACCGTTGCCCTGATGATATTGGTAAATAACCCAGGTTCCTGGTCACATATATATGCACCATTGGAACATGCACCCTGGCATGGTTTAACTCCTACAGACCTTGTTTTTCCATTTTTCCTTTTTGCAGTGGGTAATGCCATGGCCTTTGTAATGCCACGGCTGGAGGAAGCCGGGGACAGTACATTTTGGAAAAAAGTTATCAGGAGAAGCTTGTTGATCTTTGCCATAGGCTTGTTTTTAAATTGGTGGCCATTCAGCAGGTGGGAAGGTGATCAATTATTTGCCAATGGATGGACCTGGACAAATAGCCAGGGAAAATTGGTGGGTGTTCGCATTTTCGGGGTATTACAAAGGATTGCCGTTTGTTATTTCTTTGCTTCCATCATTGTGTATTATTTAAAAGCAAGAGGTGCCTTTTTGCTGGGCCTGATCTTCCTGCTTTTTTATTGGTTATTCTGTTTTATCGGCAATCCTTCCGATCCTTATAGTTTACAAGGTTGGTTTGGAACCAATATGGACCTTGCTATTTTGCATGATCAGCATATGTACCATGGAGAAGGTGTTGTATTTGATCCCGAAGGTCTCATGAGCACTTTACCAGCCATTGTACAGGTGATCTTTGGTTATTTGGTGGGTGACTATATCGTAAAGAGAGGAAAACATGTTCAGCAATTGGCTGATAATGCCGTGAAAGGATTTGAGATCTACCAAACGCTTACAGTTTTATTTGTGGCTGCCATGGCTTTTTTGATCAGCGGGTATATTTGGGGTCTTAGTTTTCCCATCAATAAAAAAATATGGACAAGTTCCTATGTAATGGCCACAACAGGGTTGGCTATAGCTATATTATCCACCCTTATCTATGTTATAGAAGTTAAAGGTATGCGTGGATGGCTTACCAGGTTCTTTGATGTTTTTGGGAAAAACGCCTTATTTGTATTTGCGTTGAGTGCCTTCCTGCCAAAAGGACTTCGCCTGATACGAATACCCAACGGATTTAATGACAAAGGGGAGGCTTTATACACAAGTCCATGGAGCTGGATCTATGAAAGCGTCTATAAATTTATTCCAGGACCGCCGGAAATTGGATCCCTGGTATTTGCATTAACTGTGATCATTTTCATGTGGGCTATTTGTTATGTACTGGATAAGAAAAAAATATACATCAAAGTATAATTGTATTACATAGCTTTTAAGGAGACTGCCACTGAAAAGCAGGTAATATTATACAACATTCTCAACCTGGTTGCATATATGGCCGGTACAATATATATTTGTCAACACCTAAGGGTTTATATGTAAATAATATCCTAATCATCCAAATGAAATCCAAGTCCATCCTTGCTTATCTACTCTTATTCATAGCCTGCTGTGCCTTCGCCAGCCGGATTGTACCTAAACCTTCAGAGGATCATTCCAGGAACCTTGGTCATGCCTGGGAAGAATTCGATACCTCCTATTTTGCGAAATTTCAAAGTGTCAATGATATCATCCTGGCTTCCGATTTTCATTTTAAAGATCAAAGCAAAAATAATCTCAACTATTTCAATTTTGTAGCAGAAGTAGTGCGTAAACGTTTTTATCACGGCTACTCACATTATACTGCTTCAGATAATATTTTTGCCTGGCTTGCAGGCACTCTTGTTTGGAACCATTTATCTGCTATTGTCCTTCCAGACGATATTATGAAACACCCAATGGCCGCTTGTAGTCAACAAGCCATTGTCATGATGGAAATATTTAAACGGAAAGGGATAGATTTTAGGAAAGTTGGCTTCCCAAATCATTATACTGTGGAGGGCAAAATTGATGGCAAATGGCAATACTTCGACACCAACCTGGAACCTGATTTCAATAACAAAAGAGAATCCTTACAATTACTATTAACAAGTAACAGGTTTGATTCTGTTTATAGGATTCCAGAAAAAAGTATTGCGGATTTTCATGAAGCTGTTTCTCATCCTAAATACGGAAAGGTTAATGCAGACCCGGCACCGGTTGCCACCTTATTTCACAAATCCTGTTTTGTATTGCAATCATGGGGCTTTATTTTTTGCAGTGTACTATTTGCATTTTTGTTATTGAGTAATCTCCAAACGCATAGGCTTGTCCAATTTTTTAAATTAAAAATAGCTTACAATAATGCTGCTTAAGTACTAGATCTAACTCTTTTTGAAATTCCATTAGCCTTTGCTACCTACTTCCAAATGAAATGCAATGATGTGACAGCTTGTGAACCCAGGCAATGTAGTCAGGTTTTAATTCGTTCAAAATAATTTACCCTGCTCCCCTGGCCTTCTGAAACCACTGCAATCCAGGTTCATCCTTTCATGGCCGAGCCCATATTTATGAGTATATGTGTGGTACTGGTCGTTGATCAGCTTTGCTATGTGTCCTTCCCCACTCATCCGCACCCCGTAGCGGCTATCAGAAACTTTTCCATCATGACCATCTTCAATCATATGCCATACTTTATCTGCCCGTTCAGGAAAGTTCTTATACAACCAGTCATGGAATAAAAACTTGACACTCCCATTCAGCCGGACAAATGTATAGGCTGAAAAGGTAGCACCTGCATCACTTCCGGCTTTAAGAATTGCAGGCATTTCGTGGTCGTTTAAGCCAGGGATCATTGGACCTAACATCACACCTGAAGGTATCCCCACCTTACTGAGTTCATGGATCACCCTTATCCTTTGTTGCCCGGTTGTAGTTCTGGGCTCCATGGCCCTTCTCAGGTCTTCATTGAAGGAGGTGACTGACATCAGTACAGACACCAAGTTCTTACTGGCCATTTCTTCCAATAAATCCTTATCTCTGAGTATGCCGGCATTCTTTGTAATAATGCCAACAGGTTGGTTAAATTCATTACATACTTCCAGCAATTGCCTTGTGATCCGAAATTTCTTTTCTGCTGGCTGGTAACAATCGGTATTACCACTTACGCCAATGGGCACACATTCCCATTTCGGATGCATCAGGAAATTTCTTAATAACCTTGGCGCATCTTTTTTAACCAGTATCTTACTTTCAAAATCCACCCCTGCACTATATCCCCAGTATTCAAAAGAATTACGTGCATAGCAATAAACGCATCCATGCTCACATCCCTGGTAGGGGTTCATACTGTACCACATCCCCACATCAGGACTATCCACTTTGTTGACAATAGTTTTAGGAAATATCTCCAAATACCGGGTATGGATACCTTCTTCTATCCATTCATCTATTCCTTCTATATGCTCACGGGTTATTTCAGTTTTAAGGAACTTATTTGGTGTATTAAACTGTGCACCCCTGCCCTTTTTATAATTGTTGGCAAAAGCATCCTTGTCAAAATCTTTCATAAGAATTCAATAAATAACAGGGGTTGAAATAGTATTTCAGGCAAACAAGGCACCTTGCCTGGTTATAACAGGCAGGTTCTGGAAATCAAAGCGCCTGGCTATCTGGAAAGCTAATTTAGTATTGGCATTGCGCTTCAACAGCAACATGTGGTCAGCTATAAATCTACCTGTAAAATGACGATGTGAATATTCCAGCCATCCTTTTTCGTATTGCCAGGGTTTTAATTTTGAACCTACAGATATAAATGCATCATCAATAAAATGGGGCTTCAACTCTTTGCCAGGCTTCATCAATAGCTGCACATCTTTTAATGCTACGGATAGCTTTTTAATAGGAAGTTTAGACAGTACATTGATAAAGATGGTATGGGAAGGAAAGCTTCCAAAATCCTTCAATTCTATTTTGAAAGGGGCAAAACCCATGGCAATGGTATTGATTCGCTGCATTATCCTTTCTTCATTCATCTCGAAAGCATAGAAACGTACCACTGTTATGTGTGGCTTATTATTTTTAGGTAAAGGCACCTGGTAGGTTTCAGCAAACTCTCCCCTTATTTTTTTTAGCCGGTTCCACAATTCCTCATGAGGTTTTAAAACCAATTGGTATTCGTTTATACGATAACCTGCCATTTTCAGATCGGGAAGTTCCATATTATCCTTTTAAGGGTGAATAATCTTATTGCAATTTACTAATTATTTTAGCATATGCCAACAAAAAAATATCCACACTAAATAGGTGATCATTTAAATTAAAGTGTTGATTTATGTGTTTGCATATGCTCCAGCAGGGACTTCACCTTATTAATACCAATCTTTTCTGCCCATTCCAGTGGACCATAAGGATAATTCGTTCCTAATTTCATAGCAAGATCTATTTCAGCGGGTGTGCTTACATTTTCTTCCACTGCTAACCATGCTTCATTGATGATCTTACAGACTACCCTGGCAGAGACAAACCCTGTAATATCTGGCACCCAGCAAACCTGTTTACGAAACTGATTCAATATATTTTCACCCTTTCCTTTTTGAGATTCAGAAGCAGCCCCTTCAACCAACCCGGACGCTAAAAATGTTGGCCAACCATTTATGCGAATGAAGTCTGCAGAAAGCATTCCTAATGTATGTATCACACTATTAATAATGACAGGCTTTGGTAATAAACCTTTTAATGCTTTTATCCTTTCATTGGTGGGTTCGAAAAGCAGGTCCACAAAACCGTCTGCATATTCATGCTTCAGCATTTCACCAACGCTATCCACATAAATACATTCAAGGGAAGGCTCTGTGCCATTTTGAACTAATTCTCCCTTCAAAGATTCACCTGTAAGAATTACGATCTGCATCACACGAATTACCTTATTTATATCCATTTATACAAATTCATGACTTAGCGGTTTAAAATTTATTACAGGAATCCACATAAAATCATGTAATTCGTAGTATGGAAAAAAAGATCATAACTACTAAAAACGCTCCCGCACCCATAGGCCCTTATAACCAGGCTATCCTGGTCAAAGACACCATCTACATTTCCGGCCAGGTTTGCATTGACCCATCCACAGGAAATTTAAAAAATCGCGATATCCAGGAAGAAACTCACCAGGTGATGCAAAACCTTAAAGCTATTTTACAGGAAGCCGGAATGACCTTTAATGATGTGGTAAAGTCCACCATATTTATTACCGACATGAACCGGTTTAGCGAGATCAATGAGATCTATGGCAAATATTTTTCTGATAGTTTTCCTGCAAGGGAAACAGTCCAGGTATCTGCGCTTCCTAAATTTGTGAACGTAGAGATCAGTATGATCGGCGTGAAGGCGTAATTAATTACAACACTCTAACTATTTATAAAAGGCTTTACTGATTTACAGGAAAGCCTTTTTTACTTGTATGGAAGTTAGCATAACTCAGAAAACTATTATTTAAAATGAACCATCTTAATTGAAGGTAAATAGTAACGCTAGACCAACGGAAGGGCAACAGGATGCTTTCCTCTGAGTATCCCTGCTATATACCCGTACCATCCCCGAACGATTCCCGCTCACGTACGGGGAAACAACTGCGATAGTACGTGGATACTAGGGACTTAGTACGGGTATATGATATGGTAACCATAAGGACACACTATCGATTTATTAAAGAAGATTAATACTACCAGTGGATAGCAGTACAAGTATTGATAGATAGTTTCAGAAATTATAAATCCATTAATAAAATATAAGTTACTTCCTGAAGACACTTGCTTTTCCTTAATTTCAAAAAAGAAACAACAGATCAATCCATTTATTCCAGGGCAATGCAAAAATTTCTGAGACGATTATTGTTGAAACCAGTGTTGTGGTTTAGTGCCAAATATTCTTCACATCCAAACAAGCAACGTGTATTCACCGCTCTCAGTGATCTTTTATCCTGTATTTTGAATGGAAAAACAAAAAAAGGATTGGTGATCCCTTTTGATATTCACACCGGTAAGTTTATCATATTTTCAGACATGCATAAGGGCCGAAGGAATGGTGCAGATGATTTTATGTTATGCGAGCCCAACTACCTGGCCGCACTGGATTACTATGACACAAAGGGCTTTCATTTTATTGCCCTGGGAGATAGTGAAGAACTCTGGGAAAATCTTTGGCCTTCCGTAAAGAAAGCGCAACAGCCCTCATTCGAAAAAGAAGCCCGCTTCATTCCAAAAAACGCCTTTATAAAGATATTTGGCAACCATGATCTTTATTGGGATAACGATCCTTTTGCAGGCATGCAATTAAAAGAAGCTTATGGTTATGATGTTCCTATTTATGAGGGTGTGATCCTGCAGACCAGGATCAATGAAAGGACCATCAATATATTTTGCACCCATGGCCACCAGGGAGATGAAATAAGCGATGGAAATATGCTGAGTAAATTCTTTATATCCAGGATCTGGGGGCCTTTACAATCTTACTTAAAGATCAATCCAAATACGCCTGCTTACGATGCACAATTAAAAACCGTGCATAATGAGATGATGTATGAATGGAGTGCTCAGCAACAAGACCTCTTCCTCATAACAGGGCACACACATCAGCCGGTTTTTGAAGCATTAACGCATATTGAAAGATTGTACCGGCAATTACAGTATGCACAAAAACTAAATGACAAGGGCATGATTGAGGCCCTGGAAAAAGAAATACAAGCTAGAAAATTTGAATACTCAAAAATTTCAGAAGATTACCTCCGTTTAAAACCAACCTATTTTAATTCAGGTTGCTGTTGTTATAGTGATGGAGATATTACGGGCATTGAGATAGAAGAGAATTGTTTTCGGCTCATAAAATGGCATTCCAAACAGGGAACAGCACAAAGGATCATTTTGGAAGAATCGCCTATTGAGGAATTATTGGAAACAATTAATGGCACCAAATAGTAAGGCACCATGTAATTAACACGGTGCCTTACTATTATTATTTTAAAATGTCTTCCTAAAAGCCTTTTGAATTCAGGCTATTATTCTTCCTGTTAATATCCGGAAGATTCTTATCAGGATCCAGTACTACATCTGTAATGCGGCTGGTAGTGTTTACGTTAAACGTCCATTCCGATCCTCTTTGCCAGACTTCCACCGGGAGATTGATCCTTTGTTGTTTACCATTGGCTTCCTTCACCAATACGGTTACAGGCATAGCCATTTCCTGTAAGTTCTCTACAGTTATCGATGCACCCTTCTCAGGAACATTATCATTATATTTTACACCTGCTACTGATTGGTCAAGTTTATAGTTGTTGAATATCCATTCTCTCCAGAACCATGCAAGATCTTCCCCGCCCACATTTTCCATTGTTCTGAAGAAATCATATGGCGTTGGGTGTTTAAATGCCCAGCGGCTTATATAGGTTCTGAATGCCTTATCAAACCGATCAGGTCCAAGAACAACATCTCTTAAAGCATGCAACATCATAGAGGGCTTCAGGTAAGCCGCAATACCCAGGTTAGGCTGCTGTATTACTTCAGGTGTAGCCCACAAGGGATCCATCTTTTCATTAAATACAGACTTTATCATTTCATCCTCCGGGAAAAAAGAAAACTGTGCATATTCGCCCTTGTTGAAAGCCTTAGTTGAGATATCATTAATGAATGTATTGAAGCCTTCATCCATCCAGGCATATTTACGCTCATTGCTTCCAACGATCATAGGAAACCAAGTATGCCCAAATTCATGATCCGTAACACCCCAAAGATCTCCACCAATGCTTGAAGAACTACAGAAGACAATTCCCGGGTATTCCATACCACCTACAATTCCTGCCACATTGGTAGCAACAGGGTATGGAAATTCAAACCATTGATTGGAGTAATGTTCTATAGAAGCTTTTACCATTTCAGTGCTTCTTTGCCAGCCATCCTTCTTTATGCTTTCTACCGGGTAAGCACTCATGGCTAAAGATTTTTTACCACTTGGCAAATTGATACGTGCAGCGTCCCATACAAATGCCTTAGAAGCAGCCCAGGCCACATCCCTTGTATTCTGGATCTTGAATTTCCAGGTAAGGTTGGCAGATGAAGGCCTCGACTTTGGATCTTTAACTTCCTCTGCACTGCGCAAAACAACAGTCTTGTCACTATTGCGTGCATTGCTAAGGCGGCTAACCTGTGCGGGTGTTAATACTTCCTTTTCATTTTGCAATTCCCCTGAACCTACAATGATCAAATTGGCCGGAGCTGTTATAGCATACTCAATATCTCCATATTCCAGGTAAAATTCACCTGCTCCCAAATAAGGTAAAGTGTTCCAACCCTGGATATCATCATATACAGCCATGCGGGGAAACCACTGCGCCACTTCATATATCCAGCCATTCTTTGTATTCAATCTACCCATACGATCTGTACCATATTCAGGTATTACAAATTCATAACTGAGGGTAATCTTTGTTTTGCTACCTGCAGGTTTCAAAGATTGCTGCAACCACACCTGCATTCTTGTATCTGTGGTTTTATATTCCGGGGTATATTTCTTCCCCTCAGATTCCACAGTAATTGATTTGATCACATCTCCTTGTGTGAAATTAGCATTGGCCCATCTGCCACCTGTTTGCGTGGTAGTAGCAGAGCCCCTTGAATCCTCCTTGTAAATATTTTGATCCATTTGCAACCAGAGGAAGTTTAAGTTATCAGGACTGTTGTTCGTATAAGTGATCTCTACAGATCCTGTTACTTTATGCTGGGCAGTGTCCAGCGTACTATTGATCTTATAATCTGCCCGGTTTTGCCAGTATTTTGGACCGGGCTCACCACCTGAGCTACGAAACTCATTGGCAGCTACAGGGTAAAACTGGGGATCGAATAATTTTTTATGGTCGTAATTAGATTGAGAAAATACAAGCAGTACCAGGCTATTCGCCATTACAAACAGGGCAAGTTTCTTCATATTGTCAAGAATAAGGGTTGTAAATTAAATGTTTTTATAGAGTTGTTGTATAGTGTACTTACAACAGTAATCCTTTTTAGCATTTCCTGCTGTTAAATGTCTGGTTAAAAACTGTAAAGCTAACCATGCTTTATAAGTATAAAATGTGCTTGTGAAGTTATTCGAATAGCCGTTCCGCCAATTCCACGCTTTCAGGCTTCCCTACATCTAAAAATTTACTCTCACTATGGTCGAACCCTGCAATTTTATTATCATGCGCCAGGGAAAGATATACATCAATCAGTGAAAACTTATGTTGTAATGTTATCAAATCAAAAACGCCCGGTTCGAATATGGCAAGCCCACTGTAAGCTTTTTCAAACATATCCTTTGCTTCCAGTGCTATTCTTTCTTCCCTTGTTTGTATATTCCTCCAGCCGCATAAGCGATTATATTTATTGAAAAGCAGGTATCGGGATGTCTTCCTGTTGGTAATAGCCAGGGTGATCAATGAGTTTTCCTGTTGATGGGTGGCCAGGAAATATTTCAGGTTGGCATCCGTTAGTATATCCACATTTATGGTAAGAAAGGCATCCCCTTCCAGGAATTTTCTTGCTTTCATCAATCCCCCACCCGTTTCCAGCACTTCATCTTTTTCATCACTTATAGTGATATTACTGCCCCAACCTTTTGATTTATCAATTGCATCTATGATTTGGTCGGCAAAATGATGCACATTCACCACAAAATCCATTATATCATATTTCTGCAGGTACTCTACATTGCGTTGTAAGAGGCTTTTACCATTGACAATAGCTAATGCTTTCGGATGAGTATCAGTCCATGGCTTAAAACGCGTACCCAATCCTGCACAAAATATCATTGCTTTCACAATTCCTCCTTTTTAACTACCGTATTCTTCCAGTCTTTGGCCTCCTGTTCCCGGTGAGTCAATTCTATTTTCACCTTAAACTTTGTTTTCAAATGTCTTGCCAATGCATCCGCTGCATACACACTTCTGTGCTGGCCACCTGTGCAACCAAAATTTACGCAGAGGCTGGTGAACCCTCTTTTTATATATGCTTCCACTGAAATGTCGACAATATCAAAAACACTGTTCAGGAAGTCTTCCATCTTTGTCTGGCGTTCCAGGTATTCCATAACCGGTTTATCCCGGCCATGAACCTCTTTGTATATATCATGTCGACCGGGGTTATCGATGCCCCTGCAATCAAAAACAAAACCTCCACCATTACCGCTGGAATCTTCAGGAATGCCCTTACGGTAGGAAAAGCTGCTGACCTTTACCAGCAAGGGAGTCTCTTCATCTGCCTGCACAGGATTGAAGCGTTCCATTACTTCCTGGTCTATACAAATATTCAAGACCTTTCTGAATTCGGGCACTACAATTCCCAGGCTATGGTTTTCAATAAACCAACTTAAGTTTTGAAGTGCAAGAGGTATGCTGGTTAGAAACTGGGCCTTGCGTTCAAACAATCCACGAAAACCATAAGCTCCCAATACCTGTAATAACCGGATGAGGACATAACCATTATACTGGCTGCGAAATACTTCTTTATCGATAGAATCCTGGATGATGCTTTCAAAAGAGTTCATATAATCTTCCAGGAGGTTCGCTTTCCAGTCATCAGGAAGATTGGCCCTTGCCTGCCATATCATACTTGCCACATCATACTGTGGAGCTCCTTTCATTCCTCCCTGGTAATCTATAAAATGAACAGAATTGTCTTCTTTCACCATGATATTCCTGCTTTGGCAATCACGGTACATGAAGTATTTATATTCTGTATGTGTGAGGTAATTGCTCAGGGCCTCAAAATCATCTATCAGTTTCTGTTTATCATAAGGCTTGCGCAAAGCATCTAAAAAGTAGTACTTAAAATAAAGCAGATCAGCCATGATGGCCTGCTTACCAAATTCTTTATTGGTCAGGCATTTATTATAATCCAATCCTTCGTCGCCATATACCTGTAATCTTGCTAGTTGGTGCAGGCTTTCCCTGAATAAACTGTACACCTGGTCTGTAAATCCATGCTTTTCCAGCATATCCAGTAAAGAAACATTATCAAAGTCCTCCTGCAGGTAAACGATCCTGTCATGGTTGATACCAAGAATACGCGGAACAGGCAATCCCCTTTTGGCGAAATGACCTGAAAAATAAATGAATGCTTCATTTTCTGCGACATTTAATCCATAGGTACCTATCACGGTCTCTCCACGTTCATTATACAATCTGAAATACCTTCTTTCACTTCCTGATTGAGGCAACACATCAACGTGGTGGGGATCTTTCCCGGACCAGCTTCTATACAAATGCGAAACGGAATCTATTATAGACTGCATACAACAAAAATACCTTCCTGGTTAAAAAGGGTTGGCTAAGAAAGGTAATTCTTTTCAACTGACATAAAATGGTTTACAAACAGAATTCAGCCGGTTGGCCATAAAGAATCACGGAAGCCTTTATTTTGCAAGAATTAAACAGGTATCTAAATACATAGCCTGGCCTTCGTTAATCAGGCCTTGGCTACCTTTATACCCCGATTTGCCAATTATATGAATAAAGAATTAACCCAAAAGGTCCGTATCGTTACAGCAGCCTCACTTTTTGATGGCCACGACGCTGCCATCAATATCATGCGCCGCATATTACAAAGCAAAGGTGCCGAGATCATTCACCTGGGACATAATAGGAGCGCCCATGAAATAGTGGAATGCGCCATTGAAGAAGATGCCCAGGGCATTGCCATCACCTCTTACCAGGGTGGACATGTGGAGTTCTTTAAATATATAAAAGACCTGCTTGATGAAAGCGGTTGTGGACATATTAAAATATTCGGAGGCGGCGGTGGTACCATTCTTCCGCAGGAGATCAAAGAGCTACAGGATTATGGAATCACGCGCATCTATTCTCCCGATGATGGGAGAAAAATGGGATTGGAGGGAATGATTGAAGACGTCATCAACAGGTGCAAAACAAATGAAGGCAAAGGAGGTGAAAAAGATTCTGATTTTTGGAAAGCTTCTGAAAAATGGAATGGAAAATTGCCATTGGGCGAGAAAAAAGATATCCGGCGTATAGCCCGGGCCATCACAATGGCTGAAGCAGGTTTTACAAATAACAAAACGACTATATCCGCCAACAACTTAAATGCTAATGCGCCTGTACTTGGCATTACAGGCACCGGCGGAGCAGGCAAATCTTCAGTAACGGACGAAATCGTTAGACGTTACCTAAACACTTTCAGGGATAAGACCATTGCAGTGATCTCCGTTGATCCTTCAAAGAAAAAAACCGGTGGTGCTTTATTGGGCGACCGTATCCGCATGAATTCCATTTCATCACCAAGAGCCTATATGCGTTCACTGGCAACAAGAGAAAGCGACAAGGCCCTCAGCGAATATGTTCAGGATGCCATAGATGTGTGCAGGCAGGCAGCTTTTGACTTTATTATCCTGGAAAGCGCAGGAGTAGGGCAAAGCGATGCTTCTATTCTTGACTATTGTGATATCAGCCTATACGTAATGACACCTGAATATGGTGCTGCTTCTCAATTGGAAAAGATCAATATGCTTGATTATGCCGATGTGGTGGCCATCAATAAATTTGACAAGGCGGGAGCACTTGATGCCCTCCATGATGTGCGTAAGCAATTCAAGCGCAATCACCAGCTTTGGACTGCCAAAGATGAAGAATTACCTATAGTAGGAACCATAGCAGCACAGTTCAATGACCCTGGCGTTAATGAGCTGTTCGAAAAGCTAATTGTGGCTATTTCAAAAAAGACGGGAAAGGAATTCGCCGGCATTGAAACGCATGCCCATATAAAAGATACTTCAACAAAATCCCAGATCATTCCCCCAAAAAGAATAAGGTATCTCTCAGAAATTTCAGATAATAACCGGACCTATGATCAATGGGTGACCGAACAATCTGCCATTGCTTCGAAACTATACCAGGTAAATGGGGTATTGGAAACCGTAGGGAAGGAATCACCGGCCTATAATGAGCTTGATGTTTTACGGAGGCAATTGGAAGATGCTTTACATCCTGAATGCAAAAGATTAATAGATAAATGGCCGGGGCAGGTGAAAAAATATACCTCGGAATTTTTTGAATACCAGGTCCGCGATAAAGTGATCAGGCAATCACTGACCACCATTTCTCTCAGCGGCACACACATTCCAAAGGTTGTCTTACCCGCTTATAAGGATTGGGGTGACCTTTTGAAATGGCAATTACAGGAAAACATCCCGGGAGAATTTCCTTATACAGCGGGTGTATTTGAATTAAAAAGGCAGGGTGAAGATCCCACCAGGATGTTTGCCGGCGAAGGAGGACCTGAACGCACCAATAAACGTTTTCACTACGTTTCAGAAGGGCAGCCTGCCAAACGGTTGTCCACGGCCTTTGACAGTGTCACGTTGTATGGTGAAGACCCTGCTCCCAGGCCTGATATTTACGGTAAAGTAGGAAATAGCGGGGTTAGCATTGCCACAGTGGATGATGCAAAGAAGTTATATAGTGGCTTTGACCTTTGTGATCCCAAAACCTCTGTGTCCATGACCATTAATGGGCCAGCCCCCATGTTACTTGCTTTTTTTATGAACGCTGCCATTGACCAGCAGTGCGAAAAGTGGATTGAAGCCAATGGCAAATGGAATGAGGTACAATCTGTGCTTGAGAAAAAATATGGCCGCCTGCCAAAGCCTATTTACTATGATCCATCCTCTCCTGAACGCTTACCGCATGGTAATAATGGCCTCGGCCTGAAGCTGCTTGGACTTTCAGGTGAGGAAGTGGTTCCTGCCGAAATATACCTTCAACTAAAAGCGGAAGCGCTCTCCCAGGTTAGAGGGACAGTGCAGGCTGATATACTGAAAGAAGACCAGGCACAGAATACCTGTATATTTTCCACTGAATTTGCGCTGAAGCTAATGGGTGATGTGCAGGAATACTTTATTGAAAATAAAGTACGCAACTTCTATAGCGTTTCTATATCGGGCTACCATATAGCCGAAGCGGGCGCCAATCCCATCACTCAACTGGCATTTACCCTTGCCAATGGATTTACCTATGTTGAATATTACCTGAGCAGGGGTATGAACATTGATGATTTTGCGCCCAATCTTTCTTTTTTCTTCAGTAATGGTATGGATGCCGAATACAGTGTAATAGGCAGGGTGGCCAGGAGAGTATGGGCCAAGGCCATGAAATATAAATACAAAGGCAATGACCGGTCACAAAAATTAAAATACCATATTCAAACCTCCGGAAGGTCGCTGCATGCACAGGAAATAGATTTTAATGATATACGCACCACATTGCAGGCCCTGTATGCCATTTATGACAATTGTAATTCCCTTCATACCAACGCCTATGATGAAGCGATTACTACACCCACTGAAGAAAGTGTACGGCGTGCTATGGCCATTCAATTGATCATCAACAGGGAACTGGGATCTGCTAAAACAGAGAACTTTATACAGGGAAGCTTTGCTATTGAAGAATTGACAAATCTTGTGGAAGAAGCTGTTCTTTCAGAATTTGACCGCATTACCGAACGGGGTGGTGTACTTGGAGCAATGGAAAGGATGTACCAGCGCAATAAAATACAGGAAGAAAGTCTTTATTATGAACATCAAAAGCATACAGGTGAATTGCCACTGATAGGAGTAAATACTTTTCTTAATAAAAAAGGCAGTCCTACTATTTTACCCGGAGAGGTCATCCGTTCCACCAGGGAAGAAAAAGAACAACAGATACAAAACCTGCATGCATTCTGGGAACGAAATAAAAATAAAAACACCCAGGCTTTGCAAAAGCTGAAAGAGGTAGCTATCAATAATGGTAATTTATTTGCCGAATTAATGGAAACTGTCAAGTATTGTTCACTTGGCCAGATAACACATGCGCTATACGAAGTAGGCGGACAATACCGGCGCAATATGTAATTATATTGTAAGGGCACCTGTAAAAGGGCCCTTTATATTTATACCACTATATGAAAGTTTTCAATTGTTGCTGATCTGTTAAACCAGCAGTATTATTATTTTATACTATAGTATCTTAACAGCTTTCAATTGCAGTATGGATAAACATTTACGACAACTGGTATTCATGGCAGCCATTGTGGCCATGAGCACTATTGCACGTTCCCAGGCCCTCGATTCTACCCTCGCCCATTACAACCGTAACTATCAACCTGAAAAGGTATGGCTGCACTACGATAAGGACGTCTACCAGGCAGGGGAAACTATTTGGTTTAAAGCGTACCTGATGGATGGCCTGTTTCCTGCCCAGCAAACCAAGACAATCTATATTGATTGGGTAGGCGATAATGGAGAAGTGCTTGCACATACGGTTAGCCCTGTAGTGGAAGGTACGTCTAATGGCCAGCTGGATATTCCCGATAACTATACCGGGAACTTTATTCATGTAAAAAGCTATACAAAGTGGATGTTGAACTTTGATAGTTCATTTATTTATAGCAAGGATATAAGAATATTAAACAAAAACATCTCAGCAAAAACTAATTCAACTGCCAGCATAACTACAGTGGATTTCTTTCCCGAGGGAGGAGATGCCATTGCAGGTATATCTAACAGGGTGGCCTTTAAAGCTGCTGACCAATATGGATTACCTGTCAATATACGTGGCGCTATAGAAGATAACAAAGGAACATTAATTGATTCTTTCCGCACAAAGCATGATGGCATGGGCAGCTTTATATTCACCCCCATTGCAGGCACAATATATCTGGCAAAATGGAAAGATGGGAAAGGTATATCACACACCTCTGAATTGCCTCCTGTTAAAACATCTGGCGCATCACTGCAGGTTGTCATTTCTGAGAAAAAACGTATTGTGACTATTCAAAGTAATGCAGTTGAGGATAAATTTAAAATGCTTCATCTAGTTGGCACTATGAACGGTGGCATTGCATTTAAGTCTGAAGTAAACCTGGTTGCCACAAAAATTTCAAGAAAGGTTATTCCAACAGAAAACCTACCATCCGGTATTCTTACCATCACAGTTTTTGATGCTGACTGGAACGCCATTGCAGAACGCATCACTTTTATTGATAATGGAGATTATAGTTTTGCTACCAGCCTGGAAGTAGTTCACTGGGGTTTGAATAAGAGAGCGCAAAATGATATCCGGTTAAATGTTCCCGCAGGTTTACAGGGAGCCAATCTTTCAGTGTCTATTACTGATGCAGGCATTGAAGCAGATAGTTCATCAAGCATTATCACTCACTTCCTGCTTACGGGTGACCTTAAAGGTTATGTGCATAACCCTTCTTATTACTTTTCCTCAAAGGCAGATTCAGTTTTAAACAATCTTGACCTGGTAATGCTGACACATGGATGGAGAAGATTTAAATGGGAGGATATCACTAAAGGCAAACTTCCTGAGATACAGCAACCACGTGATACCTCTTACCTTTCGCTTTCCGGAAAGGTGTATGGTGTTACTAAAAGCCAGTTAAGTGGTAAAGAAAGCATTTTCCTTTTCCTGACTCAAAAGGATTCAGCTACTCAAACTGTTTTAACACCCATTAACCGTGATGGCAGTTTTAAAGAACCGGATTTTATTTTCTTTGATACGCTAAAGGTCTATTACCAGTTAAAATCAAAATTATTCAGCAGTGCTGAAGCCAAGTTCATGACCGACAGGTTATCAACTCCCAATTACCTTAGTGCCAGCAAAAACTTTATAAAATTCAAACCCACCAACGATACTTCAGGTTTTTACAGGCATACACTGCTTGCAGCAGAATTAGTACGTCTTCAAAGAATGCAGAAAGGGAAATTGATGGAGAATATTACTGTAACGGCGAAATCAAAGCCTTTGTTAAAGCAAATGGATGAAAAATATACAAAAGGTTTGTTCAGTGGTGGAGATGGTTACCAGTTTGACCTTGCCAACGATCCAATGGCCTTAGGCCAAATGAATGTATTCAATTACCTCCAGGGAAAGGTGGCAGGCCTGCAGATCAATTCTACCGGAAGTACACCCACTTTATCCTGGCGGGGTGGATCACCTCAATTATTTCTTGATGAAATGCCAATAGATGCAGAATTCCTGAATACCATTCCTGTTTCAGATATTGCTTTTGTAAAAGTTTTCCGTCCTCCTTTCATGGGCGGTTTCAATGGAAGCGGAGGAGCTATAGCAGTTTATACACGTAAAGGAGATGATACAAGGTCAAAGCCTGGTGGCCTGAACACCAATACAATTATTGGTTACACACCCATCAGGGAATTTTATTCACCAAATTATTCAAGGTTTGACAAGAGAAATGAACAACCAGATGTAAGAACCACTCTTTACTGGAACCCTTTAGTCCTTGTAAGGCCTAATAATACATCAGTACAATTGCAGTTTTACAATAATGATGTATCAAAGGCCTTTAGAGTGGTTATTGAAGGAATTTCTAAAGAAGGATTGGTTACGCATCATGAAGAGGTTATAGAATAGGATCTATTAAAATGATCAATCAACGATTTTCCAAAACCGGGTCAACGTTGATTATATGGACTTCGCCGATAAGTTAATGCTTTGAGGTTAACAACCCATTATCTTCGATATATCCTTTTGAAAAAGCCCGTTTTTAAGTCTACCATCTGAAAGAAAAGCCGTCACCATCCTCATTTACCGAAAGATCTTGTCGCAAGAGCAACCAAAATTTCCTGATCAGCGAGTCCCACCAGGCTCGCTTTTTTAATAAAAAAAGGGTTGCCACCGCAACCCCTTATTATTTTTAGATCCCCGGGTAATTAACTGCCCCGCTGAGATCCCCCTGTCATACCTTTTTTGACAAAGCCACCACCTGCACTTTTAGAGCTTTTGTTAGTGATGAACTTTGATCCCTGTGCTGCATGTTTTGGTGCTGCAGATCCTTTTTTATCGCCCTTTTTGCCTTTAGGTGTAAGTAATCCCATAGTGTATTGTTTTAACCAAATTTACTACTTTATAAGAATAGACCTCTCTTAAGGTATTTCCCGTTCCCTTCTTACACGCTAAAAAATAAGTGCAATCCTAAAAAGGATTGCACTTATACAATATTTAGATGTTTATATACCATCGCCAACGCTGCCTCTTCTGCCAGCAATTAAGCTCAATACAAAAAGGATCAGGAAGATAAAGAATAAAATCTTAGCAATACCGGCAGCACCAGCTGCAATTCCACCAAAGCCAAAGATGGCCGCTATAATAGCTACTACTAAAAAAATGATTGTCCAGCGTAACATAACTTTAAGTTTTAAGTGAATTAATACTGATATTATTTCATAAAGCATGCCAGTAGACTGAGCCTTCCCCATTATGTGGAAGCTATAATAACCTTATCTGTTTAAGCTTCATCCTGGTAGTATATCTTGTAGAACTTTCGACCATCCATATCTACACCTTTTTCAATGAGGTCCGTACGCCCATGTATGTAGATGTGGAAGTTCTTATCCAGCTTAACAACACTTTTAAATATCCTTGCTTGTTTTTTTACAGCTTCAGGTGAAATTTCAAAGGAAGAAGCAATATCAAAGTCAGAAGATTCAATATACCTTGATCCAAAACTCCGGAAAGAACCTATAAGCTCATCATTGGTGAAAACTTCATTCTGAAATTCTTCAATATCGAAAGACTCTTTGCTTTTAAAATAATCAATGGACTTGTTCAGCAATTCTACCTGGTCGGTTTTAGGAAGTTTTAGTTCTGTTTCAAGCTGTTCAGTAATAAATTGTTTTGTTAGACTTAAAAAATGAGAGGTGTGATGAAATTCGTTTTGCTGGGCAGTAAGTCCAAGGAAAGTTTCTTTCCAGTATTGTGCTTCTTCTCCCCTGTTCTGGTTATCAAATATCATTACATCATACCCTTGTTCTTCTTTTGTATTTATGACCAGGCATCCTTTATCAATTTTAGAAAGCTCCACTCCTTCCTTCATATCCAGCTGAAAACTTCCGTGCTGCCTGCTGGCATCCAGGAAAATTGATTTGTTTTCTGTCTTAAATAATCCAATGGCCTTGTACATCCTGCTTTGCATAGGCAACCCATCAAAATAAGCAATATAGAATTCACCACCTTTTACCTTAGGGTGTGTGGAAGATTCATATAAATGCCTGGCTATGGCACCTGATACCTGTGATAAGCTGGAAGGATCTTCAAACAATTGCCTGCAGTAGGTGTATACTTCATTGAATTTGAGTGAATCAGTATGGTGAAATGCGTATTGCTCCGGAATAGTTTTGAATTTGTTCAGAAATCCATCTTGTAATAATTTGATACTATCACCGTCAAGCTCTAAAGATTCATGAGAAATATGTAAGGCATCTATGTTATTCTTACTCCCCACATAATGCATACAAACAGCTTTCAGGCAGGGTGTATCTATTGTCATTGCTATCATAGGTCAATATAAAGGGCGGCAAGATATCATTTCTACCCTTTCTGAAAGCATCTTATTGACTGGAAACATATTTAAGCCCTATTATAGATCCTATCAAGGTGGCTATAAAAAAAATTCTCCATAACCCTGCGGGCTCCTTAAATAAAAAGATCCCGATAATGGCAGTTCCCGCAGCTCCTATGCCTGTCCAAACTGCATACGCGGTACCCATAGGTAGGGTTTGAGTGGCTTTGTATAGAAAATACATGCTGAATACTACTGAAATAAAAAAACCAATAAGCCATAGCCAAAATGCTGTTCCACTGGTTTCTTTTGCTTTGGACAAACAGGTGGTAAACCCTACCTCTAATAATCCTGCTAAAATCAATAAGATCCAGGCCATTGAATTTTTTTAGTGGCGAATGTACCGCTACTGTAAATTTTAAATAAAGAAATTAAATTGAAATATTGGCAGTTATGTCAATGGAGCAATCCGGCAATGGATTTTTTGACAGAGCAGTATACTCCAGATATTGTAGACTCGCAAACTTCAGGAGGTATTCCAGATAACATCATAGAAGCAGCATAGGCCAGAACTGTATTCATGCCTTTTACCTTGAAACGATGTAACCTGAATTTATAATGCTTTTTCATACCTCTTTTACCTTGGTTAGGTTATGAAAAAAAGATGCCAAATTCCATTACGGGTTGAAAAAAATACATAGTAGTAAAGAAATATAGCAGATCAGCTTGTTGTTTTGTCTTCGCCCGCAGATTGCTCTGCAGCTGCAAGGTTTTCCTCGATCTCCTTTTTCTTTTGCATACGACGGAAAATGCGGTCCCATCGCTTTTGCCATACCAACCCTGTATGTTCTGTTGGAATCTCATCGCCCAACAATCTACCCCATGGTTTCATGTCTTCTATCCGGTCAAAAATGATCTTTAATACGCCAATAAAGGGAATAGAGAGGAACATACCTGGTATGCCCCATAATAAACCACCAAGTAAAACAACAATGATGGACATCAGTGCATTGATCTGCACTTTCTTGGAAACGATCCTTGGAACAAGGATATTATTATCTATGAATTGGATGATAGCATAAGCACCTATTACTAATAACTGTTCTGTATATCCTTCACTTGTAATAGTAACCATGAGCACCGGCAGGGCTATCGCCACAACACCGCCTATATAAGGGAGGATATTCAGAATTCCTCCTATCACTCCTATGACTATGGCCGATGGCACTCCAATGATCAACAGGGCAACACTGTTCATTATACAAACAATAGCCGTTTCGATCATTAAGCCCTGCATAAAGCTTTGAACAGCCGATTTTGTTTCACTCAAAATCTCGGCAACCCTCAGCGAATTTTCCTCTTTAAAAACCTGGAATATAAAATCAAGAATAAGAGGTTTGTAATAAAACATCATGAACACATACGTGGGAACCAACACGATCACACCCAGGCTTGCTACCAGGGTTCCTATGGTATTAGTGATCATTTGACCCCCTCCTTCACTGAATCCAGTGGTAATGGAAGAAACCTGCTTGTCGACATTTATGCCCAATTTATGTTTGGACCAGATCTGTAAGTCATGGAGCAGCGCAAATATCTTTTGCTTTAATAAAGGTAGGCTTTGCATGAAACCAGCTATCTGGGTAGACAGAAAATAAAAGAGACCAGCCAGCAATAGAATAGCAATGAGTATTGTGGCAAGGATCGCCAGAACCTTTGGCATGCGCTTTTCAAGCTGTACATACAACCGGTTCAACAAAATAGTGATCAGTACAGCGAAGGCCAGGGGTACAATAACAGGAGATAGTACATATAAAATGAATACAGCTGCTATCAACCCAACAAGTACAATGCTGGCCTTTACATAAAAGGGATACAATTCGAAATCCTGTCTTTGTTCCATCTGGTGGTTTGAATACCAAATGCAAAAGCAGTACCATTTGTTGAGGTTGGTCTATTTTTAAGTAATTGGGCTTAGGAATCACGAATACATTCCAGGCATTTTTACTGTGCTTATTTTTATAATATAAATCCTTGCATGACACAATTGCCCCTGACCGTAAGAAGAGCTATAGAACTAATGGGCCTTTATTTCCTGGGAATGATCATACTGGTAGGTAAGGATATTATTACGCCTATTGTAATGGCTTTCTTCCTGGCAATTATGCTTCTTCCTATTTATCGTTTTTTCAGAAAAAGAAAATTACCTGAATCACTGGCCATATTCTTAGCGGTATTCTCACTCATCATTATTGTGGGTTTACTCGTTTGGTTCTTCTCTTCCCAAATAAGTAATCTTATTTCAGACTTTCCGCAGATCAAAGCTAATGTTCAGCTCCACCTTAATACTTTAAGCAAGTGGATTGATGCAAAAACAAAGTTATCTACTGAAAAACAAGCCCAACTCATCAATGAACAAAATGATAAATTACTCAATTATGCTGCTGGCATTCTCAGTGGTGCTGCCTCTTCAGTAACCGGGATACTTATTTTCCTTGGATTGTTGCCTATTTATATTTTCCTCCTGCTTTATTACAAGGATATACTGATCAGGTTCATCTATTATTGGTTTCCTAAAAACCAACATTCAAAGGTTGGAGAAGTAATCACAGAATCTGAAGCCATCATTAAAAGCTATCTTATCGGGCTATTAATACAGATCTCTTATATAACCATCTTACTTGGCGGCATACTCCTGCTGATAGGTATTAAACATGCCATTCTTATTGGGGCAATTTTTGCCATATTGAACCTGATCCCGTACATAGGCGCTTTATTTGGAAACATCATCGGCGTATTATTAACCATTTCCTCTTCCCAGGAAATATGGCCAATATTTGCAGTTCTGGGAACCATTGCAGTTGTTCAGTTCCTTGATAATAATATTCTTATGCCCCGTATCGTTGGTTCCAAGGTAAAGATCAATGCCCTGATAACGATCATTGGGGTTTTTGTAGCCGGGGCCCTTGCTGGAGTTTCAGGAATGTTTTTGTCTCTACCCGTTATTGCTGTTCTGAAGATCGTTTTTGATCGTACCACGGAATTTAAACAATGGGGGCTTTTATTGGGTGATGAACGTAACCAGGCTAGTTCTATGAAATGGCCTTTGCTAAAAAGAGCTCCAAAAAATGCAAAAACATCCTGATTATAGCGTCTTATACCAGGCATAATTACTATGTAAGCTTAATTATTTATTTATATCATGCTCATATTCATTATAAAACCATTTTAGAAGCCGTTCATTTACCATAGCTTTTACAAACTAAATACTATCTTTACCATGTACTCGAATTAAAGACTTGATAAATTTCTCCCCTATTCCGTAGAAGCTCATCTGGTCCTAATGATGAGAAATAAGCTCAGCTGAGCTTTATTTTTAAATTAAAAGAATCAATTATTTCATGTTATTTGAACAATTAGGTCTAATAGAGCCTATTTTAAAGGCTCTTAAGAAAGAGGGTTATACTACACCTACACCCATACAAGAACAATCCATTCCCGTAGTATTAAAAGGGAAAGATATTTTAGGATTGGCACAAACAGGCACAGGTAAAACTGCAGCTTTTGCCATTCCCATGCTCCAACTACTTCACCAGGAACTACGTAACAGTAAAGGATATAAACATACCCGGGGCCTTATCCTTACTCCTACCAGGGAATTGGCTATCCAGATAAGCGAAAGCTTTGAAGCTTACGGCCGTTACACTGGTATTACCCATGAAGTGATCTATGGAGGTGTTTCACAACATACCCAGACATTAGCATTACGCAATGGAACGGATATACTTATAGCAACCCCGGGAAGGTTGTTAGACCTGATGAACCAGGGATATGTTCACCTTGACCATTTACAGATGTTTGTATTGGACGAAGCTGACCGTATGCTTGACATGGGCTTTATCCATGATGTAAAAAGAGTGATTCGCGAGCTGCCAAAGCAAAAGCAAACACTTTTGTTTTCGGCTACCATGCCCCCTGCTATTGCAGAGCTGGCAGGTTCTTTATTGCAGCAACCAGTTCGTGTTGAAGTTACCCCGGTATCTTCAACTGTTGAGAAGATCGATCAATATGTATATTTTATCGAGAAGAACCAAAAGCTAACACTGCTGGTTCACCTGCTCACGGAGAAAAACATCAAGCGAACACTTGTTTTCACCCGTACCAAACATGGTGCAGACAGAATTGCAAAAGACCTGAAAAAAGCAGGAATTGGAGCAGATGCTATTCATGGTAACAAATCGCAGTCAGCAAGGCAAAATGCATTGACCAATTTTAAAAGAGGTAAGCTGAAAGTACTTGTAGCTACGGATATTGCTGCCCGTGGTATAGATGTAGACGCCCTGGAACACGTCATTAATTTTGATCTGCCAGATGTGCCTGAAACCTATGTACACCGCATTGGCCGTACAGGCCGGGCAGGAGCAGATGGAAGCGCGTTTTCTTTTTGCGATGGCAGGGAAGAAATGAGCAACCTCCGAGGCATCAATAAACTGATTGGGTTAAAGATCCCCGCAGTTGAACATCCTTTTGAATCTAAAGGAAAGGAAGTTGCCACACCCAATACATCCACTTCAGGATTTAAAAGAAGGGCAAGAGCCTGATTTCTATAGTAATGAAAATAAAAAAGCGATAGTGACCCTATCGCTTTTTTTGTTTTAATAAAAGAATTGTTCACTAATGATCTTACCGTTTTTTACACCATACACGGCTATTTCATCCATCTTGGTCCGGCCTGAGCCTTTCATGGTCACATCCATACCCATGGCTACGCTGAAATAATTGCCGCCTACTACTGGTTTACTACAGTAACCGCCATGCATTTCTTCTACCATCTGGTTGAACGATTCACCTTTCTTTTTAATAGCGTCCAATCCTTTTACAGTCTTTAAACCCTGAGAATGTTCGGGTTCTATACTTTCCGCATCTTCAGCAAAAAACTCCTGCTGTATTTCATTCCATTTTCCTTGCTGTGTCATTTCATAAAAACGATCTGCAATTTCCTGGGTTGTCATTGTTGCTTCTTTGGTTGTCATGGTAAAAAAGTTTTGATGAAAAGGACATACAAGGTAGATACAATCTACTACCACACCATACTATTATGATAAATGGAAAAGATATTTTCCAAACTGTTGCTGTCCAAAAACCTGGCTAGTGAAGAAATCTCTAATATGATGTACCAATAAATAGCAGTGGTTGAGGTAAGATTTTTGATTGTGTACAGCAAACTAACAAGAATGAAAAGTAAAGCACACCTGGCTTCTCATCCTCTTCACCCCATTTTAGTATCGTTCCCAATCGCATTCTTCACCGGGGCCTTTGTTTTTGACCTTTTTGGTGTCATTTCTAACAGGCCAGCCCTTTCTTTGGTGGCCTATTACCTTGATATTGCAGGTATTATCGGGGCGCTTGCAGCCGCTGTTCCTGGAGCTATTGATTATTTTATGACCATACCTCCTGAAAGTTCCGCCAAAAAAAGAGGCACGCAGCATGCCATTATCAATCTTGTCAACCTTGGAATATTCACGTATGTGTGGTTCTACCGTAGAGATGCTTCTGCCAATCCATACCTTATTCTTGGCCTGGAAGCTATCGGCGTAATATTGTTATCTATTGCCGGATGGATGGGAGGCACATTGGTTCACCGCAACCAGATAGGTATAGATCACCGCTATGCCAATGCTGCCAAATGGAACCAGGAATATATCAACACTGAAGACAAAAAAATAAAGGTTGCCAGGGTAGGCGAAATAAAGATCAACGCCATGAAGCTCATGCACATTAACGGCAAAAGGATCGTTATTGGTAATACTGAAAAAGGACACGTGGCCTTCAGTGATCATTGTTCCCACAAGGGTGCTTCACTGGCCGATGGATCAATGATCTGTGGCACTGTTCAATGCCCATGGCATGGATCCCAGTTTGACACTAACAGCGGAGAGGTAAAAGCAGGACCGGCAAAAGAAAAAATAGATACTTACACGCTTGAGGAATCAAACGGAAATATCTATCTTCTGTTATAGGATAGTAATACCCTTTTATGGTAAGGTTACTCAGCAGGAGATTCCTTTCCATTTTTGTCAATCAATAACCACTTACCATTCCTTTTAGTTTTGGCATAACCTTCATTAAAAGAAACCGCATAACTATATTTCATGGGTATAACTTCCTTACCATGGGTATCAATAAAACCCCACATCCCGTTTTTACTTACTACAGCAAGGCCTTCGGAAAAGCTTGAAGCATTATCAAATATTAAAGGAATGACAGCTTTACCTGAAGGATCAATAAAACCATATTTATCATTCTTCATAACCAGGCCAAGCCCATTAGTAAAAGTATAGACTTCAGAATATTGTAATGGGATCACCAATTTCCCTGTACTGTCCAGGAAACCCCATTTTCCATCTTTCATCACGGCAGCCATGCCTTCATTAAAATGCATCTCTTCCTGGTAAATAAGAGGAACAACTAAATTGCCTTCCTTATCAACAAAGCCATGTTTTCCATCTTTCTCAACTATGCAAAGACCGCAATACCAGTCATCTACATAATCATATTGTTTAGCCCATTGCTGAGACCAACCTGGAGTACACAGCAGCATAAAGCTTAAAATGCTCAAGTATTTCATAACTGCTATTTTATAATTGAAGAATTTTTTCTACTCAAAAGGTAGAAATGATAATTCCCAATTTGTATGACCTCAGGCACAGAAAAATATGATTCTGGTTGGCAAAACAAAAGTCACGGACTTTAACTATTGCAGGGTTTTAACTGGCATCTTTTTAGTTACTTGTCATTCCGGAGTATAAACTGAAAAAACATAACACTATGAAAAAAATCCTGGCAATTATTGCCGTATTCGCTTTTATTGGTTTCACTACACCTGCCTACTCGCAAAGCACGGCAAGCAAAGTAGGTCACAGCATTAAGAAAGGTGCTAAAAAAGCTGGTCATGGTATTAAAAAAGGCGCAAAAGCTGTCGGTAATGAAACTGCCGAACTTGCTACAAAAGGAAAGGCAAAGCTTACTGACAAGGAATCAGCAGAATGGGTTGGTCCTGAAGGCCAAAAGATCTATGTAGATGATGGAACAAAATATTACTGGATCAATGAAAAGGGCGGAAGGGTATTTGTAACCAAAGATCAATTAAAACCTAAAGTGAAAGAAGAGTAATCTCACAAAGCAGCAGGTAAAAGGTAAATCATGAGTAATGATTTACCTTTTTTATTGCCGGTTCCTAAACAAGTTGTTTTTGTTGTAACCATAAAATAAGGATGACAGTTTTTGCATCTCTTATTTGTCCACTGCTGGCTTTTTCAATCACTTCGGCCAGCGGCATTTCTACCACTTCAATATCTTCACCTTCATCTTTTAATCCACCACCATCTGCCACCTTTTGCTGTTGATCATACTCACCAACAAACAGGAACAATAATTCTTTTAAAGACCCTGGCGAAGAATACACTTCAAATATCTTTTGAAGCTGTTCAATTTCATATCCCATTTCTTCCTTGATCTCCCGCTTCATGGTTGCTTCAGGTTCCTCACCATTTTCTACCAAACCAGCACAGGCCTCCAATAACATACCTTCCCCATCATTTAAATATGCCGGTAAGCGAAATTGGCGGGTCAGCAATACAGTGCCCTTTTGCTTATTGTATAGCAAGGCCGCAACAGCATTACCATGATCATATACCTCCCGTTCCTGGCTTTGAGTACTACCTGATTTACTGGTCCGCTCAAATTGTATCTTCTTTAATTCGTGTTTCCATTTAGATAAGGTCTCAGAATTTTTTATTGTAACATCTCCCATAACTGCACTTTCAATACGCTATACAATTTTTATGCACTTATAATAAGCGCCCAAGGCATTACTTTTTTGCCCGCTGGTATTGCTCAGGCCATGGTACATCTACCCCAAGCTCTTTTGCTGCATGGAGGGGGAAATAAGGATCTCTTAGTAATTGTCTTGCCAGGAACACCACATCCGCCTTTCCTTGTGCAATGATTTGTTCACATTCAGCAGCAGTGGTGATCAGGCCTACCGCACCTGAAAGCAAGGAAGTTTCTTTCTTTATTCTTTCTGCAAAGGGAACCTGGTACATAGGTTTTAATTCAATGCGCACGCCACTGATATTACCGCCTGTAGAACAATCTAACAGGTCAACTCCCTTAGTTTCCAGTAGTTTCCCCAACATCACAGAATCATCTCCATTCCAACCATCGCTTGTCCAGTCTGTTGCTGAAATGCGAACAATCAAGGGATACTCCTGCGGCCATACCTGTCGGATAGATTCAACAATATCTACAAGGAACCTGCTTCGGTTCTCAAAGGATCCACCATAAGTATCCTTTCGTTTATTACTGGCAGGGGAGAGGAATTCATTAATTAAATATCCATGAGCTCCATGTATCTCAATGATCTTAAAACCGGCCCTTAATGCTCTTTCTGCCGCAGTTCTAAACTGCACCACACAGTCCCTGATCTCCTCAATGGACATTTCCCCCGGAGCAGGTTCGCCTTCTTTAAAAGCTATGGCACTGGGTGCTATGGTTGGCCAGGCGCCTTCTTCCTTTGTTAATGCTTCACCACCCTTCCATGGTACCTGGTGACTTGCCTTACGCCCGGCATGCGCCAATTGTATGCCCGGTATAGCATCGTGGGCTGCAATAAAATCGGTGACTCTTTTCAATCCTTCAATATGTTCATCTTTCCAGATGCCAAGGTCTCCTGGAGAGATCCTGCCACCGGGTGATACAGCTGTTGCTTCAGTCATCACTGCTGCAGCACCGCCTACCGCCCTGGAACCCAAATGAACCAGGTGCCAATCGTTGATAAAACCATCTGTAGAGGAATATTGACACATCGGCGAAACAATGATCCTGTTTTTTAACCTGACAGAACGAATAGTTAATGATTCAAACAATGAAGCCATAAAAACAATTTAGTGAAACCCTGCAAACTTCCAACCATACCACAGGCAAAAGGTTTTTTTAACCAATTTCAATTGCTTTATAAAATGAGAAGCTGTCCTGATCTAAATTTTTACTATGAAGTACCAGGTGCATATGAAATGAACAAATGCTATAATCTATTCCTGCTGTAGTAATTTTATTATATGAAAAAACTACTAACTGTCCTAATCCTGTTAGCTGCATTTTCAGCAAAAGCACAGGATCAAACGATTAAAGATCTAAGCAAGGATACAAAAGTTACCATCAAAAAACCTGAGGATACTATTCAAAAAGAATGGAGAAAAGGTGGCCTTTACAGTTTTAATCTATCCCAGGGGTCCCTTACCAACTGGGCTGCAGGAGGTGACAAGTTCTCTTTGGCTGTAAGCTCCATATTAAATCTTTATTCCTTTTATAAAAAAGACAAGCATAGCTGGGACAATACACTTGACTTCAACCTTGGTTATGTAAATACCACGAGCCTGGGTAGCCGTAAAAATGATGACAGGATCGACCTGCTATCTATCTATGGAAGGTCTGTGGCACCAAAGTGGAATGTGTCAGGGTTGTTGAACTTCAGGTCACAGCTTTTCAAGGGATACACCTATGCCAATGATATAAAGTCCCTTGCCTCTGACTTCTTATCCCCTGGCTATTTACTCGCCAGTATTGGTATGGATTATAAGCCCGGTGAACATTTTTCTCTTTTCATGTCTCCGGCTGCTGCCAGGTGGGTCTTTGTAAAGAATGATTCGCTTTCAGCAAAGGGTCTGTATGGCGTTGAGCCCGGCAAACATTCCAGGTCTGAATTCGGTGCCTTTGTTTCTGCCAATTACTTTAATGAATTCAACAAAACAGTTAGCTATAAAGCACGCCTGGATCTTTTTTCCAACTATAAGCACAATCCTGAAAAGATAGATGTATTCATGACGAATGTGTTGTTATTGAAGTTATCAAAGCTGCTTTCAGCAAGCTGGAATGTTGACCTTATCTATGATGATGATGTTCGCTTATTTGGAAATGATGGCAAATCCCCTGCAGTGCAGTTAAAATCATTGGTAGGCATTGGACTCCAGGCTAAATTTTAATACCGCTTCCCTATAAGCGTTGTATTAAGTAAAGATTTTATTGAAGCTCTTCCAGCTGCCTGATGTAATCATATTGCAGATCCTCGTGCATGGAATTGATAGCAGCTTTTATTTTTTTCACCTGGGCATCAAATAATTTGTCCAGCACATTGCTTTTACGGAAAGGAATCTTTAACGCTTTAAGTTTTTTGCAGTAATAGATCAGTAATTCTGCTTCAGCCTGTTTGCTCCCTGTATAACGGATATGCTTATTGACTATACGCAATATTTTTCTTAGCGTTTTTTTGGCGAAATACATACTTGTAGTATTCACTTCCAGGAACTGCTCGTCAACTTCGTCCTTTACATTCTTAAGGTAAGTTTCCAGGTCATCGGCTTCAAACAGAAGATAGGTCAGTAATTCTTTGTTTTCCTTTTTAAAGCGCGCCAACCGCAGGCAAAGTTCAAGCAGCTTTGCATTTGACAATCCCTTTAATTCCTGTTTGATCTCATTACTCGAAGCAGCTTTCATATTTGTAATATCTACCCCGCGAAACTAAAGCATCAAATGTTCAATACAACAAACTACATGGCAGCCTCAGCCATCTATTGAATGTACCAAGCCTTACTTTTGCCTTTCAAAATCAATAAACAATAGCCATATGACAGCAACGAAAGGATATGCAGCACAGGATAATACCGCCCCATTGGGGCCATTTGAATTCCAGCGGCGCGAACCGGGACTACATGATGTACAAATTGAAATATTATATTGCGGCGTGTGTCACTCCGATATACACCAGGTGAGAAATGAATGGGGAGGCTCTGTTTATCCTATTGTTCCGGGCCATGAGATCGTGGGCAGGGTGACTAAGGTGGGCGCGCATGTAACGAAATTTAAAGAGGGTGACCTGGCTGGTGTTGGTTGCCTGGTTGACTCCTGCAGGGAATGTTCCAACTGTGAAAAAGGACTGGAACAATATTGTGTAAATGGTTCTGTAGCCACTTACAACAGCTATGAAAAAGATGGCAAAACAATTACCTATGGCGGCTACTCCAACCGTATCGTGGTCACTGAAGATTTTGTATTAAAAGTTTCGGATAAATTGAACCTGGAAGCAGTGGCACCCCTACTTTGTGCCGGCATTACCACTTACTCGCCCCTGCGTTACTGGAAAGTGGGCAAGGGTCATAAAGTTGGTATTTTAGGTTTGGGTGGACTGGGACATATGGCCGTGAAGTTTGCCGTTTCCTTCGGCGCTGAGGTGACCATGCTTAGTCACTCTCCTGCTAAAGAAGCTGATGCCAAAAGACTGGGTGCTCACCGTTTTGCTTTAACCAATGACCCCGGGCAACTAAAAGATCTTAAAAATTATTTCGACTTTATCATTGATACGGTTTCAGCTCCGCATGATTATAACATTTACCTCAACATGCTCAATACCAATGGAACTATGATCTGCGTAGGCGCCCCACCGGCTCCGGCGCAGGTACCTGCTTTTAATCTCATTGGCAACAGGCGCAGCATTGGTGGTTCATTGATTGGAGGATTGCCTGAAACCCAGGAAATGCTTGATTATTGTTCTGAGCACAATATTGTTTCAGATGTGGAGGTGATCGATATCGATTATATCAATGAAGCTTACGAACGAATGATGAGAGGCGATGTGCGTTACCGTTTTGTGATTGACATGGCTACACTTAAATAATTAAAATGATCAATAGAAAATTAACTTCCGCTATAGACGTCGCTCCCCTTGCTTTTGGCGGAAATGTTTTTGGCTGGACCATTGACGAAGCAACATCCTTTAAATTACTGGATGCATTTGTAGATGCAGGGTTCAACCTTATAGATACAGCAGATGTATATTCTCACTGGAAGCCAGGAAATAAGGGAGGTGAATCAGAAACCATTATAGGCAAATGGCTAAGGCAAAAGGGCAACAGGGATAAAGTGGTCATTGCCACAAAGGTTGGTGGCGCAGTGGCCGGGGGTAAAAAGTCGCTCACCCGTGAGCACATCCTGGAAGCTGTGGATGCTTCTTTGCAAAGACTGCAGACAGATTACATAGACCTGTATCAAAGCCATTGGGATGACCTCGATACTCCCGTGGCAGAGACCATAGAAACATTTGCTGAACTGGTAAAGGAAGGAAAGGTCAGGGCGATTGGTGCTTCCAACTTAAGCCCTGAAAGATTGAGCGAATCCATTCAATATAATGAAGCGCATAACCTGCCTCGTTATGAGACCCTTCAACCCGAATACAACCTGTATAACCGCCAGAAATTTGAGCAGGAATATGAACCGCTTTGCCTTGAAAAAGGCCTTGGGGTCATTAACTATTATGCGCTCGCCAGTGGTTTTTTATCAGGTAAATACCGTTCAGCAGAAGATGTAGATAAAAGTGCCAGGGGCGGCGCCGTCGTTAAGACTTACCTGAATGACCGGGGATTGCGCATATTGAACGCACTGGATGAAGTGTCAAAAGATTACAATACCACTCCCGCCAGTATCGCCATTGCCTGGCTGATTGCGCGGCCTTCCATTACGGCTCCCATTGCCAGTGCCACCAGCATTGAACAACTGGACGACCTTATAGAAGCCGCTCAATTGCAGCTTGATCAGACATCAATTAATCTATTAAATAAGGCAAGCGATTGGAAAGAAGTTACAATTGGGAAAGAAGGTTAATGAGTTGAATTTGTTGACAATTTGACAAGAAGTTCTGTATCAATACTTACCCTTCCAGCTTTGATAATTCCTCTTATACTCTAATCTGCAGAAATGAAGAGGATTAACTATTGTGTCTCGTTCCAGAAAAAGTTTACAGACAAACTGTCAATTTTATGGAAAGGTTCATTAAAAAACACGGCAAGCGGTGGGTATGGAGTCCAACTTTTAAGATGCATTTAGCAAGGACTGTTCTGGATAAGGGTTTATCTTACCTGGAGGCAGCAGAGCTATTTAATATTAAGCGGGTAAAAACTGTTGGTGAATGGGTTAAGCAGTTTCGTAAGGAACTTGCAGGTTCAAATGCTATCGACATGGTTACTCAGTCCTCCCCAACTGGTGCTGTGGATCTTTCATTATCTGATCACATCACTGAGCTACAAAGGTCATTGGATAACGCTGTTTTAGCCAATACAGCTCTG
>NZ_FQUU01000050.1 GCF_900129295.1 Flavisolibacter ginsengisoli DSM 18119 | reverse complement strand
GGTACGATCACCAGGACATGGACAGCGACGGATGTGTGCGGAAATACAACAACAGCGACCCAGGTCATCACGGTACAGGATAAGACAGCACCAGTAGTTGATTGTCCTCCATCGCAAACCTTCTGCATTGTGCCAGATAACAATTATATAATTCCTCCAATTAGTGCAACAGATAACTGCAGCAGCAATTTGACGATTAGTTACGATGTTTCTGGGGCCACCACTCCAAGAAGCGGTACTGGGACTGATGCAAGTGGAATATTTAATGTTGGGGTTTCAACAATCAAATGGACAGTTACAGACGCATGTGGTAATACTACAAATTGCACAACAACAGTAACTATCAATCCATTGCCAGATCCCGTTATCACAGGCCCAGACCCTACTTGTGTAAATACCGGAACAGTAACTTATACTGTTACTCAGGTTGGTTGTAATACGTATGATTGGACAGTTTCTGCTGGTGGAACAATTATCGGTTCAAATACTGGTAGCTCAATAGTAGTTCAATGGACAACCACTGGGCCACAGACTGTAACAATTACTGAAACTGTTTGTGGAACTGGTTGTAAGAAGACAGTTACTAAGGACATTACTGTTAATCCAAAACCAATAACAACACCAATTACGCATGATTAATGTAAAGGATAGAAGATATAAGTATTGGTATAATAAACTACCTGTTCCCGAAGGGATCAGGTAGTTTATAAATTATATGATTTGACATTAAAATGTCAGAAAAGGGTATCTGGATAGGGTACTGGTATTATGAATAAACGCCTACTACACATATCTGTTTTAGCAATTACGCTACTGTTTTGCGCTTTAAATAGCGCAGCGCAGATGGCTATGCCAGATAATGTATGTGTAGGTACCACAAAGACTTACCAGGTAAATGACCCCAGTGTTCCTTCAACTTATACGTGGACAATCGATGGAGTTATACAATCAAGTACCACTAATAAGTTGACAGTAACCTGGTCAAGTCCAGGAACTTATCTTATCACTGTTCAGGAGCATACTGCAGCAGGATGTGATGGTGATTTACAATCGGGATATGTATTCGTACATCCTCCAAGTAGTAAAATCATAGATACGACAGTATGTGAATTGAAACTTCCTTTTAACTGGAATGGGCAGGAAATTAGTTCTTCAGGCCAGTTTATTGCATCATTTAAAAATATTTGGGGTTGTGATAGCACGGTGACTTTAATTGTAACACTCACAACTCAGATCACACCGACTCTTGCACCAATTGGCCCACTGTGTCAGAATAGTACTGCTCCTGTATTGCCAACGACATCCATCAATGGCATTACAGGAACGTGGTCTCCAGCAACGATAAACACAGCCACACAAGGTTCAACGACGTACACCTTTACGCCGGATGACGGCCAGTGCGCCACGCCAGCTACCATAGATGTAGTAATCACCGACCAGGTAACACCAACGCTGGCACCAATAGGGCCTTTGTGTCAGAATAGTAGTTCGGCTTCACTGCCAACGACATCTACCAATAATATTACTGGTACATGGAGTCCATCTACTGTGAACACTTCAACGGTAGGCATAACGACCTATACCTTTACCCCTGATGCAGGCCAGTGTGCAACTCCGGTTACAATCGATATTGAGATCACAACTCAGTTGACCCCGACTTTTGCACCAATAGGGCCTTTATGTCAAAATAGTAGCGCACCTGCTCTGCCATTGACATCTCTTAATGGTATAACGGGAACGTGGTCGCCAGCTGCCATAAGCACGACTACGCAAGGTAGCACGACCTACACCTTTACACCTGACGCAGGCCAGTGTGCCAATACAGCTACACTGACTGTGACGGTGACACCGAAGCAGACACCGACGTTT
>NZ_FQUU01000001.1 GCF_900129295.1 Flavisolibacter ginsengisoli DSM 18119 | reverse complement strand
AAAATTCTGACTATTTAATTACGCTAAGACCATATTTCAAGCCTAACTTTTTCTTCCGCAGACAATTCAAAGTGACTAAGAACAAAATTCGAGACATTAAAGTTGGCGTTGACTTTAAGCGAAAGAAAAGCGGTATATAACATTGGGTTTTATGCAAGTTGGGCAGGACATTGTTACATCAGCTATTTGAAAATCCAAGCTTTGGTTCGGTCAGACGAATAACAATCAACTTTTGTACATAAATTCAGCAAAATATTTTCCATCAATAGCGGTTATGGGCAGACAGAATACTAATTTCCAACCTGCATAAAGCCCTGTTCGTTAGCTGCAATGGTAAAGCGACCATTTAACAATGACAAACGAAATAACTTTTGCCACTAATTCACTATTCGAAAATGTAACCTTTGATAGGAATGCTGATAGTTGGGTTTTTTCTTTTAGTGACAATATTTATGGTGAGTGCTTCAGGGTTTTGGAGATTACTTAGAAACAATAACATTGCTTTTGTATCACTGGATATTGGACATCAGTTTGGATTACTAAAACCACTTGATTTAGTTGAAGAAGTCAAAAAAGAATTAGAAAGTAAACGTTTGACTAAAATTGAGGTTATTAAAGATACATTTGATCTGGTACTAACTTTTACCCATGGACTCAAACTGGAGATTTACATTGCTTCTACAGGTTACGAGACATATGACTTCTCTATCAACGGCAAAAGATATATTGGTTTAGGTTCTGGTGACATTGCAATCATGGACAGCCACTAAAATAAAGACCACAGCAGGTAACATGGGTTTCAGTCAATATGGGCTTTTGAAAATGTTTTCAGCTCCTTATCTTTAATCAACAACGAAAGTGAGTTAGGCTGAAGTTTTTTCAAATATCCATATCGCCTAAAGCCCTTTCTCGTTACCGGCATCAGTAGTCACAGTTTTTATGAACACCTGACGAGACAACTAAACCACAATTGCTTTTGACTTCTATGAAATACGTTCAGAAGTATTGGATACTTATCGTTATTGTCTTTTTCTTTTCCATGTTCATTAATCCAGCTATTTCTATGTTGATAGTGGGTTCTTTAGTTTTTTTCTTAGGCATAAGTGCTTTCCTGTTTCTCAAAAAAATCCAAGACAAAGGAATCGAAGGAGTTGGAAGAATTCTATCTTATCAGAATGGCAACAAGGGCTATAAGACACCGATTATTGAATTTACCCCACTCAACGGCGAAACCGTAACGGCAAAACCTTGGGTTTATGCCTCCACCGATTTGAGTAAAATCCGCTCCTATAGCAACAAAATAGACAGCGAAGTGCTTGTCCGTTATGACCCCGAAGACCCGACAAAGTTTGTTCTAGAAAGCGAAAAGAGTTTCAACTATATTGCTTTTACAATTTTCACATTGGCGGGTTTGTTCTTCATCGTATTGAGTATTTGCAACTTTCTCGGATACATAAAACTTGGCCGACAATGACATGCCGGTAACAGCGGTTTGCTACAATACTGGCAGACTCTTAAATCATCAGCAGTTAAATCGCTTATGGGCTTAGGTGTGGTCAGAAAGAATGCTATGGAGCTACAGAATATTTTTTTACTTTGGTTCTTTAATCGGCTTCAGTTGCCAGGCTTACAATTATAAAATTCCAGCACTGCGGCAAGCCGGTTAACGTTGAACCGGCGGTTATTGGCACACGGGATACTAACTCCCCACCTGCACAAAGACCTGTTAGTTGTAAGCCATTATAAAAAACTCTATGCAAAAATTCATACTGACTGCCTTAACTATTCTTACTGCGACGATTTCATATGGACAAAGCTCAGAAGACCTTAACAATAAATCAAAAGAGCTGCTTGACAAGCAAGACTTCAAAAATGCCATCCCATTAATTAAACAAGCTGCTAAAAGGGAAATGCAGAAGCTCAATACAATTATGGTGTAAGTTATCAGCAAGGTATTGAAGTGCCACAAAATGACAGCATCGCTAACACCTGGTTTATAAAGTCTGCAAAGCAAGGTTGGAAAGACGCACAATTTAAAATTGCTTATAGCTACGCCACCGGTCGCGGTGTGACACAGGACGATAAACAAGCATTTTACTGGTCTGCAAAATGTGCAGAGCAGCAAGACGTAGAATGTATGTTTAACGTCGTTACCTGTTACATGGAAGGACGCGGCACGGAAAAGAATTTGGACAGCATGTTGGTTTGGGCGACACGTATTGCATTATTGGAAACACCTGAAGATTTAAACATAAGCGGACAAATCACTTCTGCAAGAGCCAACCTTGCAACCATGTACCGTGACGGGCAAAACATTTCAAAAGATTTTGCGAAAAGCTACATGTGGCTTTTAATTTATAACGAGAGCAAGCGAGACTTTTCGGTTCTTGAACAACAGAAGAACGTTGAAGCTATCCAGGCACTTGAAAAGCAGCTTTCACAAGCGGAAAAGGACAAAGCAAAAGTTGAAGCTGAAATGCTTTTGGGAAAGAAATTAACTAATCTTGCTAACCTGTACAAACAGGATTTATAACGAGACGGAGATAACGGCTTCACCTTGCTAAATGCCAGCGAGAGAACAGATTCTGTGAAGTAACCCATTATGAAGAGGTGCTGGATTTGGAAAATATGTACTTATGATTCCGCGAGTCCCTTGCAGGAGACTCGCGGAGGAAGAAGATTAAAAAAATATTATTTGAGTATAATTGCATAAATACCCCTTAGCTACCTGCCATTATGGAAACAGTCCTATAAAGCATCTCTTTTATAAATCGACATTGAAAATATTTTTACCTCTTTATTTTGCGATAATACTTTTTGTAGTTAGTTGTTCCGCCGACACACACAGAAAATCCATGGACAAGACTGTCAAACTTAGAACTTCTAATAAACAGTTACAATCAACCTTTGACAGCTGCTTAGTTTTGACAAAGCAATTAATAAAGGCAAAGGTTAGCGACAAGGAATTTGAACAGTACCTTAGTTTAAGTAAAAGAGCAACAAGTTTTGAATACGAAAACGTTGTTTGGCACATATCGGACACTTTGTTTCAGTTACCGAATGGCTACCAGATTTTTTATGACTTTATTTATAATGGTGACACAATTACTTCATTTCGAGCTGACTTTGATGCTAACTTAAGAGTTATTGACTATCGTAGATTTAACTTGGTCGCTTTCCGAAAATTCATTGATGAGGAATTACCAATAACAGAAAGCAAGGCGAGAAAAATAGCATTAGGAAATGGCATGAAAGAACAGGGTTTAGATTTAATTTTCTATTGCTCAACCGACAAGTTTTATTGGGAGTGTAAAAATGATTGTGACGGCTGCATTTACTTAGATATTGATGCGAAGACGGGTAACATAATTGGACAGGGCAAAGTTGTTTATCAATATTAACGGCAGCTAACAGCAGCTTAAAAAAATAAGGGCTGACTAATATGTATTGAACAATTTATCTTTATTAATCAACTGGAAGTAAGTGAGGCAATGTTCATGAATGCCCTTACTTCTTAAAGCTGTAAAAGTTATAGGGCATGAATTGTTTCAGATTTGCAGGGAGTCTTTGCTACTAAAACTATTGTATGTTACTGCTCTTTTTTCTGGAAAGGCCTTTATGTAGGGTTTTGAAATAATCTCAACATCGTTTGGTATAGATATATCAAAGAGACTTTGCCATGCTCCTGAAATTCTTTGTGGCGAGAACTCAAAATCACGGCTAAAATGTCTCCAGTTTTTAAGTAGGAAACAATTGAGTTTCGGGTTAAATTTTACTCCGGCAGCTTTCTCATCTCCTTTTTTCATGGGTCTTATTTTCCATAATTCAACAATGCATAAGGCTTTGCCGGCGTTTTTACCAACTGAGTTTGTTTTTCCGCAGCAGATAACAATATCACCACGATAATTAAAAGTTCTGAACCTGGTTTCTATAGTTTTTTCCCCGTTCTTTATCCAGTCCGCATATGGTGCGCCAGGATAATCGTTCATAATTAAAGCCTTGTATATCCTTTGCTTTTCTGCCATTAACAGAGATATACAATTCCCATTCCTGGAAATGAAGGATACTTATCCAAAGAATTACGACCTCTAGCATGGTATTAAATGCAGCGGTGGCTGACGTGCATATTACCGGCATTAGTTTTCAACATAGACCCAGTCTATACAAAAAAATCTGGACTTTGAGTTTAATCCGGGCAGTATAATAACTGCTTTTAAAATAGAAGAGTGGAAAAAGTAGAACACCCTAATCTTCCCCCGCTAAAGAAGGGCCAGAAATAACTTTGGCTCTGATATACCATATACTACATATTTAGTACATTCATTGAAAGATTGGCTGTATGAAGAAAGTTTCTAAATACGTATACTTTTTACTAAAGAACACTTTTGTTATAACGGCTATTAGCCTTTTACTTGCCTGGTTAGGTGGAGACAGGAGTTTGTTTGAAATTCTGTTTGGTAGTATAGGCTTCTTTGGGGCAATACTTACTATAAACCTCTTTTTTGTTCATGTACTAGTTGTCATTCTAGGTGTCATTTTTCGAAATAATGATTCTAACGGCTAACACAGGTTTCCCGAAATACAGGAGACATAGCATAGACGCAACTGCTCAATTCTATTTATCTTAGTACCGATTATTAAGCTATTCAAACACAGGCTGCCTGTACTGTGGAAAGCCTCTTTACGTTAGTGGCATGCAAATGAAAAGTTCTCAATGAGTATTGACCAACTTGACAAAATAGATATAATTAGTACAAGTGAAGCTGGTGACTTTGTACTTCATATATCTGATCATTTGATGTGGGACAGGGAACGAGAACACATTCAACTTTTGCAGGACAAGATTAATGCTTACTTACAATTTATAGAGGATGGACAAATTTTTGAAGAATATCCTACTGCCACAAAGACCAATATTTCGATTGAGGTAGTATTCAAATACGATCCTCCAAAAAGTATATTGATTTATTTAAATTGTTTTAAGGAAATGGTCATGGATTTTGGTGTTCCATTAACTTGGCAAATTTATAAGTGAGAAACTAGGCACGAACGCCCAACATAGTCTTGCCAAATCTAACACTCGTTTAAAGAAAGTCTTTTCTTCCCCCGCAAGTCTCCTGAAAGGGACTCACGGGTTTCAGTTTGATAACGTAAGTTGAACAATGGCTATTGAAACAATAGTTAGATTTCCAAAACCCAGGATGACGAACACAGGCTAAACAAAATATCTTTAATTGCCAACAAAACAGAAGTGAAGAGCCAGGAACTTGAATAACCTGGCTTCAGAAATCTGTTCTACTTTAGCGCACAGCCAATGAAACTATTTATTTCAATATTATTTGTTATTCTGGTAGGCTGTTCTACTACTGATATGAATAATATTGAGGTGCGTAGTGATAGGTTGGCGTATTACAAGGGCACTGACAAACTTGTAGATGGAACAGTCATAAGAAGGTTTGAAAATGGCAGGATAGCCGAAAGGATGAATTATAAATCAGGTAAGCAGTTGGGTAAGTGGTACACTTATGATTATGACGGCAATGATTTCACGCACGGTGTTGCTATTGCTTTAAACGATAGAATCATTATCGCATACAGGCAGTTTGATCTAAGCAAAGCCGACTTCTCGATTAATACAGAAGATACATATAAATACGCATCGTTGGAATTACCTTCTCCTGCTTTCAAACCAGGCATTCAAGAGTTATTAAGGTTAAGAACAGAAATCTATAACCAATATAAAGATGAATACAACTTTAGAGATATTTATATTCATGTAGGGGCCGAAGAATATAGATTTGACAAGGAGATTTATTCCGAAGTTATCTCAAGTGATACTGTAAAGACAAACGATGGACTAATGATAAACGTGCACTAACATTAGCTTTCTAAAACCAAAGGTGAAAAATAATAGTTAAACACAATATCTTTAATATACAGCAAAACAGAAGTGAAACTCAATGTCCTCTGAATGCTTGGGATTCAGAAAGCTCTTTAACGTTAGGCACAATATAAACCTCACCGCATGAAGTTTTACATAATAGCCCTACTCTGCTTTATTATTTTTCAGACCTCCTTTGGACAATCCCAAACACGAATAATAGACATGCACATTCACTCTTACACTAACAGTGACTTTGGTGTAAGAGAACCAGCAAGTGATTATTATGGCATCAAAGGTTCAGGGAATGCAGAGTCTCATCGCTCCGCGACTTTCGCAGCATTTAAGAAATGTAACATCTTGAAAGCTGTAGTGATCGGTAGTCCGGAGAGCGTAGAGAATTGGGTTGCCAAAGACAGCAGCCGTCGGATTATCAGAGGAATTTTGATGTTTGCTCCAACAGATTATGGTATGGACAGCGTGAAGCTTGAGCAAATGATAAGGGACAAAAAAATTGAAGTCTTTGGAGAAATCGCACCTTACTATAGTGGTGGCACACTCAGCGACTCTGCGTGGCAGCCCTATTTACGTATATGTGAGAGGTATGATGTTCCAGTGGCAGTACACACCGGCGGGGGCGACCCAGGGGGAACGTATTCCTGGTCACCGAAAGCAAGGCTCAGGTTCGGTGATCCCTACCTGATAGAAGATGTATTAGTTAGATACCCTAAACTGCGGATTTATTTGATGCATAACGGTGGAGAAGAGTGGCATGAACATGCGTTGCGGCTCATGGCTTATTACCCGCAACTGTATACCGATGTGGCCGTGATGCTTTGGGTTGAGCCAAACACGCAACGTACCGTAACAGAATTTTTAAAGAATGCAAAACATGCGGGTTATTTAAACAGAGTGATGTTCGGGTCAGACCAAATGGTATGGCCTTATGCCATAGAAAAATCAATTAAGTTTTTAAATAGCTTAACCTTTCTTAGCAAGAAGGATAAGGAAGGTATTTTGTATAATAATGCTTCAAAGTTTTTAAAGCTACAAAAATAACTGTGCGTTACACCCGCTAGCCGAAAGCATATCTTGCTGGCGGCAGGGGATATTTAATCAAATGATATTTAGTTTCGCCGCCGCTAGTATCTTTAAACCAGGCGTCCTTCAGCATGCCGTAAATCGTTAGGCGCAAGCAATGGAAAACCATTATTTCTTATAGCAAATATCAGTTTTGGGCGAAAGTGTTCGTTTCAATTCTGTATGGTGCTGAATTTATTCTTATACCCAAACAGCTATTTTAGCTGCTAAGATATTCCATTGAACATGAGCCGTCAGGCCACATTTAGAAAAGTTCAATAAATACCTGTACTGCATAAAGCCTCATCACGTTGCCTTTTAGTAAACTAGCTGATAAGCAAAATACATGCAACAAATGATAGCTACTGACTACTGTCATAGAATTAAATGACTGTCATTAGCGCCTCCTATTATTGTATTATCAAACTTTGATTTGCTTTTTAAGATCAACTTCAGGTTGAACTTAATTGACCATAGCATAGATTATAACGTAATTGTTTTATCCGCCTCGGGAACAATAGGTTTCATTTGCCCCTTATTAATTTGAAAACAGGAATTGCCAGCCCGGCACCCTAAAGAATAACTAATCATAAGCATGTATGCCCGTTTGTATTTGCGATTGCAGGGCCACAGTACGGAAGTTGTAAAGCGTATCAACATAATAGATCAACCCTGCCGATGTCACTGGTGGTAGGGCAAGACTCTTAGTAAAACAATATACAATCGATTCCTTAACCATAAATCAATTTATATGTACCAACAACCAAAAGAAAGAAAGAGCAGCCTGGGAGCAATGAAAAACAAGATGTTTTCATTTCTTATTCTATTATGTGTCCTTATCCTGATCAGCTTTATTCCCAGAACAAATTCGCTTACTGAAACTACTGTTGATGCACACCAAAAAATGGTTCCTTTTAAAGGCACTATGTTTACATCATACGTGCAATCTGGTGAACTTCCTTACCAGACGGCACATTTGACAGGTTCAGGAGTAACTACTCACCTGGGAAGGACAACAGTGGTTGCCGATGTGAGCATAGACTTTTCTGTTGATCCAATAATGGTTCAGGGTGAAGCTACATATACAGCCGCAAATGGCGATACATTTACTACGACCTATACAGGTTCTTTTGTGGAAAACCCTGATGGCACCATTACGGGTGATGTAGATCATGTTATAACTGGTGGCACGGGAAGGTTTGAGATGATCAGCGGTACTTTTTCCGCAAAAGTGGTAAATGATCCCGCCACGCTTACCGGCAGACAAACATTCGACGGACAAATTTCATATTAATCCAATCTATTTATTCATTGCAATAATAACAGTGCGCCAGGTTCCAGTAAGGCGCACTGTTCGTTTCATTGCATACACTTATTTCATCTTTGAGAGTTTCAGTATATAAATAATGAAATCGTTTGAACGATTTGATTTCATGCATAAATGTGAAGAAATATTTGTGCTAGGGCCGGAGCTTTGCAAGTGCCTGTGAGGGAACAGCCGTTACTTTCCTGGTGGTATAGTCAAAACAAACCATTCCTGTTTTTGCCACAGCTACCAGTTTATTGTTTTCAGCATTCATCATTTGATAAAAGATATCAAATCCTGCCCTGGTGAATTCACCCGCAGTAACCATGACCTTTATTGAACTTCCATAAAATACTTCCGATTTAAATTCAATACCTACATCACTCATAATAAGGCTTGTTCCTGCAAAATCCAATTCGGTAAGTCCATAATGCTTAAGAAACTGAACCCGTGCTTCATGCAGAAGGCTTAAAATAGAATCATTGCCCACATGACCACCATAATTGAGATCCGTAATGCGGATGGGAATAATTGTAGAAAAGGAAAAGCTTTCAGGAATTGAGATGCGGATCCGGGCCATAAAGGCAAATTACTGGTTTTCCTTAAGGTTATTCAATATTTCCAACACCCCGGTAAAGTCGGTATTTAAAGATGTAGCTGCCAGTTTTTCCTGCAGTTGCTGCATTTGTTCCTTGCAAAGCAGGTCTTCTCTTACACAGGTGATAAAGTCAAACAACTTCTTAGGTAATTTCATGGCATTGCCATCATTATCGCTGTAGACCATGTATTTTTCTGAAGCCGGGTAATTAGGTACAGTTTGTTTGCGTTCTGCTGTCTTAGGAATAAAATTCGACGCTAAAAGAACATTCCCCAATCGCGTACTGGGCCTGATCCTGCTGATAATTGACCTGTTTTCTTTATGGTTACTTACAACTGCAACTTCGCGTTCAAATGAAGAATTGGGAATTTGTCCGGTTGAAACTGCCACATCATTATGCGGGCCTGCATTTTTGGTTTCAGTATCAGCCGAAGGCTTTATGGATGCATTTGAACCTGTAATAGAAGGAGTGGTGGTCCTGTTGCCTATCATAAGCCCTGCTCCTAATACAAATGCAAGCAGGATGACAGCAGCAGCTACATATTGTACTATTCTTTTTTTTCTTGAAAAGGGAACTACTTTAGCCCCTGCCGTTGTATCCAAAACCATACTGATCTTTGACCAGGTGCCCATGGGGGGAGTTTCCTCGTATTGGTAAAGGGAATTGGCAAAGCCTGTAACTGCAGGCGTTTCATCCAAAGCTTTGGCGATGGCATCCCAGGTGTTAGCCGGTGGTTCAGGAGCATATTCTGATAATTTCTTTTGAAGCTCTGTACTCATGATCATTGAACTCTTTTTCTTCTTTCTATAAATTGCTTCACCATGTCCTGCAAAATTTGTTTAGCCCTGGATAGTTGCGATTTGCTGGTACCCTCGCTTATCCCTAACGCCTCTGCTATTTGTTTATGTGAATAACCTTCTATCACATACATATTGAAAACTGTACGGTAGCCAGGAGATAACTGCTGAACCAACTGAATGATATCTTTTTCCTCCAGCTTATCCAATACAGAGAGATATTTTCCTTCCAGTGTATCTTCTTCATATTCAGTTATGGGTTGCAGGTAGATCTTCTTCCGGTAGTATTCAATGGCCGTATTTACAAATATCCTGCGTATCCATCCTTCAAAAGAACCATCTCCACGGAAACTTCCAATTTTATTGAATACCTTGATAAATCCTTCCTGCAAAACATCTTCAGCTTCTTCAGCACTTCCTGCATAACGTAAACAAACGCCATACATTTTTGAAGCGAAACGCTGGTACAACGCCTGTTGCATCTTTCTATCTCCTCTGAGGCATCCCTCAATTAAGTCGCTTTCACTTATGGTATGGTTGCTTCCTTCGCTCAATTATTATATTTTAAACTTAACTGTTTCAAAAATGCTACCAATGCAGCTACAGCTTTGCCCCGGTGGCTGTAGGTATTTTTTTCTTCCATACTCATTTCTGCAAAACTCTTATCGGCGCCAACAGGCATGAATACAGGGTCATAGCCAAAGCCTTCTACACCTTTTCTTTCTGTGAGGATAGATCCTTCGCATATTCCTTCAAAAAAATGTTCTTCTCCATTAAGAATAAGACAGATGACGGCCCTGAACCTTGCGGAGCGGTCCTGAATATTTTCCATTTTTTGAAGAAGCTTATCAATGTTTTGCTCAAAGGACCTTTCTTCTCCTGCATACCTGGCACTGTGCACCCCGGGCTCGTTATTGAGTGCATATACTTCAAGGCCAGTATCATCACTAAAGCAATTGTTATGTGTTATTGCATATATGGTTCTTGCTTTTTCAGCAGCGTTGTCCTGTAGTGTATCATGAGGTTCAGGTATATCACCTTCAATGCCGGCTTCTTTTAAGGTTACTATTGAAAACTCCTTTGGTAACAGTGCCCTGATCTCGTCAGTTTTATGCGTATTGTTGGTGGCAAAAATCAATCTCATTCTTAGGGGTTAGATACCAAAAAGGGTTTTTAAGCAGTTCCATAATTTCAATTTCAATGCTTTATCCATTTCAAGTTCCTGCAAAGTAGGACTAAATAAATAGGTTTTACCATTGAAACCCTGGAGCTGGAATTGGGGGAAATTGATAGGAAGGTCAATGGATAAGGGATCCATTCCAAATAGAATTACAATATTGGCATCCAATGATTGCAGGTTTTCTTCCATCCTGTTTATCGGGATAGAGTGTAGGTTTACAATGGCCACATCAGCAAGACTAAGCTTGCAGGCGGAAAGAATACTTGTTAAAAAGCTTAATTCATTGTCAGGCAGATAGGGTAGGGAAGGGTTGTTAATTAACAGGGCAATATGTTTTGCGTTTTTACCTAAATATTTAATGGGTTGGTAATCAGGCACAGTGGTTGTACTAGTAGATTGTATAAGCACGTCGGGATACAGATCTGTTAATAAACGCGTATTTAATTTTATATGATTCAGGCTCATGATAACTTTAATCAGGTTTTAATGTACCCTTTTTTTGTTTCTTTGCTGCGCTAAATTAATTTATTATGATTGCTACTATGGATATTGCTACTACAAAGGTTGAAAGAAGCAAGCTTCAGGACCTTAACCTTGAAAACATTCCGTTTGGAAAGTATTTCAGTGACCACATGCTGGAAGCTGATTATGAAAATGGTGAATGGAAAAATATTGAGATAAAACCTTACCAGCCACTGCTTTTAAGTCCTTCATTGGCAGCCTTACATTATGGACAGGCAATATTTGAGGGCATCAAAGCTTATAAGGGAGCTGATGGGGAAGCCTATATTTTCAGACCCCAGGATAATTTCCGCAGGTTCAATGTTTCAGCAGAAAGGATGCAAATGCCGCAGGTTCCTGAAGAATTATTCATGGATGGCATGAAGCAGCTAGTGGAATTGGATAGTAAATGGATTCCTGATATGGAAGATCATTCCTTATATATAAGGCCATTCATGTTTTCATCTGATGAGATGATCGGCGTACGTCCTTCTGAAAAATATAAGTTTATTATTATTTTGAGCCCCAGCGGCCCTTATTATAATGCTCCTATCCGTATTTATGTAGAAGAACAATATGTTCGTGCGGTTCCCGGTGGTGTAGGCTATGCAAAGGCAGCAGGCAATTATGGATCATCTATGTATGCTACTGCCCAGGCTAAGAAAAAAGGGTATGACCAGGTGTTGTGGACAGATGCTTTCGAACATAAGTATGTGCAGGAAATAGGCACCATGAATGTGATATTTATTATTGGGAATAAGGCAATTACGCCAGACCTGGGTTCAGGAACTATTTTGGCGGGAGTGACGAGAGACAGTGCACTTACCTTATTAAAAGAAGCTGGTTTCACTATTGAAGAAAGAGATCTTAGTATTGATGAGATCATTGAAGCTTATAAGGCGGGCATTTTATACGAGGTGTTTGGAACAGGAACGGCAGCTACAATTACTTACATTAAAGAACTCAGGTATAAAGATTTTGTGATGCATTTTGACACTGATAAATGGAAAACAGCTCCCACGGTGAAAAAATGGCTTACAGATATTCGTGAAGGCAGAAGGGAAGATAAATATGGCTGGATGGTGAAAGCGTAAGAATATTAAGTGATTATCAATATTTTATAATATAAAGCCACAGTTATGTGGCTTTATTGCTTTTTAGGAAAGTTTTTTGGAATTTAAATTTTCAAATTTTGGTTATTCACCCTCAGCTCTTTACCTTTGCCGTCCAAAATTTAAAGGTTCGTAATGCCTACTATTCAGCAATTAGTTCGTAAAGGAAGAGAGATCATTCGTGCAAAAAGCAAGTCAAGGGCTTTAGACAGCTGTCCGCAGCGTCGTGGTGTTTGCACCCGTGTGTATACCACTACCCCTAAAAAACCTAACTCTGCGCTTCGTAAAGTTGCAAAGGTTCGTTTGACCAATAAAGTTGAGGTGATCGCTTATATTCCAGGTGAAGGTCACAATTTACAGGAGCACTCAATCGTATTGATCCGTGGTGGTCGTGTAAAAGATCTGCCAGGTGTACGTTACCATATTGTTCGTGGATCATTGGACACTGCTGGTGTTAAAGACCGTAAGCAGAGCCGTTCCAAATATGGTACGAAGAAAGAGAAAGCCGGTGCAAAGCCAGCAGCTAAAAAGTAATTATTTGTATAAATAAGCGCAGCACAGAGTAAAGTTTTAATACTTGAAGACATTCTGCTACTGTGGCTTCTTAAAAATTAAAATTCATGCGTAAAGCACAAGCCAAAAAACTCCCATTAGCTCCAGATCCACGTTTTAATGATAAACTGGTTACCCGTTTTGTTAACAACATTATGTGGCAGGGTAAAAAAAGCGTGGCTTATGATATTTTCTATGATGCCATAGATAAAGTAGGCAAGCAAACAGGTGAAGAAGGTTATGAGATCTGGAAAAGAGCTCTATCCAATGTTACACCTGCAGTTGAAGTACGTAGCCGCCGTATTGGTGGTGCAACCTTCCAGATACCTTCCGAGGTTCGTGCCGACAGGAAGATCTCTTTAAGCATGAAATGGCTTATCCGTTACAGCCGGGAAAGAAACGGTCGTAGCATGGCAGATAAATTAGCCAATGAGATCGTAGCTGCTGCAAAAGGTGAAGGTGCTGCTTTCAAAAAGAAAGAAGATACCCATCGTATGGCTGAAGCCAACAAGGCTTTTGCACACTTCAAAGTATAATCAACTAAGCTTTTAAAATAAAAAAACCATCACCTTATAAGTGATGGTTTTTTATTGGCTGCTATTTATTAAGCGTTATTGCCGCCTTCCATAGAAGAACCACCTGCAATACCACTATCGAAAATATCTGTAGGAGTAGTTACCGCTTCAGGCGTTTGAGTTCCTGTGCTGATGTCAGAACCCTGGTATTGGCCTGACCCCTGGGACATTGCATTATTGGAATTGCTGCCCGTGCTACGGTTTCTGTTGCGGCTTCCACCTGAAGAAGATCCTCCTTTGCTAGCTACCTTGGCCCTTGTGCTTTTGCTTGCAGAAGCTAAGCCTCTCGAAGAACCACCGCTGCGGCTTGATGAGGAACCGCTCTTGCTTGCAGAAGAACCGCCGCGATTAGCGGATGATCGACTGGCTGATGAACCGCTTTTGGATGCTCCACCGCTACGGCTGGAAGAAGAACCCCCTCTGTTTGAAGAAGACCCACTTCTGCTGGAAGATGATCCTGTTTTGCCGGATGCTGAACCTCCACGGCTGGATGAAGAACCACCACTGCGGCTGGTGCTGCGTCCTGATGCACTTTTGGAAGAAGTTGAGCCACTACGGCTGGAAGATCCACCTCTGTTTGAAGATCCACCGCGGCTGGATGATCCGCTTCTTCCTGAGGAAGAACCTCCACGGGATGATGAAGATTTTTTAGAAGCTGCACTACTTCGGGATGAACTTTTAGAGGCTGACCTGCTTGATCCGCCCCGGCTGGAAGAAGCCTTGCCCGCCGCTTTCTTAGAAGCTGCTTTCTTAGGAGCTGCTTTTTTTGATGCTGTTTTTTTTGATGCTGTTTTTTTAGCTGCTGCTTTTTTAGGAGCTGCTTTTTTTGATGCTCCGCCTCTTGAACCTGAAGATTTGGAAGCTGTTTTAGAAGATGTTCCACGACCAGAAGATGAGCCACCTCTTGAAGATGAGCCGCTACGACTGGCTGATTTAGATGCTCCTTTTTTGGAAGCCCCTTTTGAAGAAGATCTGCCGCCAGCGCTCTTGCTCGCCGATTTTTTAGGCGCGGCCTTCTTGGTTGATTTTGCCATTGTTGATAGGATTTAATGAGAGTTAATAAAATTTATGTTTTGAAATTACGAATGATTATATGAATTGCAAAAATTATGCATAAGGAAAGGAGTTCATTTTCGGGTAATAATTCAACAATTGCACCCCCTCATTTAACAAACATTGTTGCAGCAATTGCATGAAATGCAATGTATTTCCCTACCTTTGCACACTCAATTTTCAGTTTGGTGTAATCTGTGTGCAGGAATTGGCTGAAACGTTGATGTGTAGCGGGTAAACAAGGGTAGTTGTGGCAGAATGGAAGAAAGTATCGTTTACTTCAGCAACCTAAGCTTCCGGTAATAGTTATTAGCGGAAAAATTATTTGTACAATATTCAATTTTTATAATCATGGCAGATTTGAAATTTCAACGCAACTTTGGTATCGCCGCTCACATTGATGCGGGTAAGACTACCACTACCGAGCGTATTTTGCGCTACACGGGTATGATCCATAAAATTGGTGAAGTACACGATGGTGCCGCCACTACTGACTGGATGGAGCAGGAAAAAGAAAGAGGTATTACCATTACCTCCGCTGCTGTAAGCTGCCAGTGGAACTTCCCAACCGTAAAAGGAAAGGCAGACGCTAATACCAAAAAATATTATTTCAACATAATCGATACTCCGGGTCACGTGGACTTCACAGTAGAAGTAGAACGTTCCATGCGTGTATTAGATGGTTTGATCGCGTTGTTTTCTGCCGTTGATGGAGTTGAGCCACAATCCGAAACAGTATGGCGCCAGGCCAATCGCTACCGCGTACCACGTATCGGTTTTGTAAATAAAATGGACCGTTCCGGAGCAGACTTTTTAATGGTGGTTAACCAGGTAAAAGAAATGCTGGGTGCTAAAGCAGTTCCGCTGCAGTTACCCATCGGTGCAGAAGATGATTTTAAAGGTGTAGTAGATCTTATTAAAAATAAAGGGATCGTTTGGCATATGGAAACAGAAGGTATGACCTTCGACGAAATTCCAGTTCCGGATGATATGAAAGAGGACGTTGAATTGTGGAGACAGAACCTGATCGAGTCTATTGCAGAATACGATGATAAATTAATGGAGAAATTCTTTGATGATCCTAATACGATCACTGAAGATGAATTGCATGAAGCTATACGTAAGGCTACAATTGACCTTAGCATCGTACCAATGATGTGCGGATCTTCATTTAAGAATAAAGGTGTACAAACAGCATTGGATGCCGTATGTCGTTACCTGCCTTCACCAATGGATATCGAAGCCGTAAATGGTGTGAATCCAGACACTGGTGAAACAGAATCCCGTAAGCCGGATGCTAAAGAACCATTTGCTGCCCTGGCTTTCAAGATCATGACTGACCCATTTGTTGGTCGCCTGGCTTTCTTCCGTGTATACTCTGGTCACCTTGATGCCGGTTCTTATGTATTGAACGTAAGAAGTGGTAAGAAAGAGCGTATCTCCCGTATCATGAAAATGTTTGCCAATAAGCAAAACCCTATCGACTTCATTGAAGCAGGTGATATTGGAGCTGCGGTTGGTTTTAAAGAAATCAAGACCGGTGATACATTGTGTGATGAGAATCACCCGATCACACTGGAGAACATGTTTATTCCTGAACCAGTAATCGCTATCGCGGTTGAGCCAAAGACCCAGGCTGACGTTGATAAAATGGGTATGGCTATATCCAAGCTGGTTGAAGAAGATCCTACATTGCGTGTAAATACAGATGAAGATACCGGCCAGACCATTTTACGTGGTATGGGTGAATTGCACCTTGAGATCATCATCGATCGTATGCGTCGTGAATTTAAAGTAGAAGTAAACCAGGGCGCTCCCCAGGTTGCCTATAAAGAAGCTTTCAATACCACAGTTCAACACAGGGAAGTTCTGAAAAAGCAGTCCGGTGGTCGTGGTAAGTTTGCCGACATTATGTTCGAATTAGGTCCTATTGATGCTGATTGGAAAGAAGCAAATCCTGACAAGCATTACCAGTTTGTGAATGACCTGTTTGGTGGATCTATTCCCCGTGAATTTGTTCCAGCCATTCAGAAAGGTTTTGAAAATTCAATGGGTACTGGTGTTTTGGCATCTTATCCTGTTGACAATATGAAAATCCGTGTTTATGATGGTAGTTTCCACGCGGTTGACTCTGATGCCATGTCATTTGAACTTTGTGCAAAGCAAGGTTTCCGTGAAGCAGCACGTAAAGCTAAACCCGTATTACTTGAACCCATTATGAAAGTGGAAGTACTTACACCTGACCAGTACATGGGTGATGTGACCGGTGACCTTAACCGTCGTCGTGGTATGATGGAAGGTATGGATACCCGTGCAGGTGTGCAGGTGATAAAGGCAAAAGTTCCATTGAGTGAAATGTTTGGTTATGTAACTCAATTGCGTTCTTTGTCTTCCGGACGTGCCTCTTCTACCATGGAATTTTCTCACTATGCGCCGGCGCCAAATGGTATCGCTGAAGAAGTGATCGCCAAGAGCAAAGGAAAGGTGAGTGCTGAATAGTAAAATTTCATTAGATATTATAGTAAAAACCCCTCGCTTTAAGCGCAGGGGTTTTTTGTTATGATAATTTTTATTTAAGATCAATCATACAGTGGTTTTTAGGCATTGCATTTGTTTTATTATAAATGTTCGATTCCCGTTTTTAGGATCCCCGTTTTGATCCGGCCGTTGGGCTTATGAAAAACACCAATCTGGTAATTGAACCCTGGGCTCTTTGGAGCCCATTTTTATTAAAAGATATCATGTAGTTGTTAAAATGGCATCAAACTTGCCGAGCTCTGCGTAAAGTAATCTATGAAACTTACAACAATCCTTGCCTTAGCCTTCCTATCTATTACGAGTGTGGCTACTTATTCCTGTTCTAAAAACGATTCTGCAGCTGCCAGTGCAGACAAATCCAGGCTACAGGTTTACCTGACAGATGATCCGGGTAATTATGATGAAGTAGTAATTGATGTTAAGGACATCATGGTCAACTATTCTTCCGATTCCACCAATGGATGGCAAAGTCTCTCTAATGTAAACAGGGGATCTTATGACATCTTAAAATTGGTGAATGACAATGACACCTTGTTAGGGGATGCAGAGTTAAACCCTGGAAAAATTGAGCAAATACGCCTTATACTTGGTCCAAACAACTATGTAACTGTGGATGGTCAAAAAATTCCATTGACCACACCTAGTGCACAGCAATCAGGTTTAAAATTAAATATCAACCAGGATGTGAATGCGGGGATTACCTACAAACTATTACTGGATTTTGATGCCTCAAGGTCTATTGTGAAAACCGGAAATGGAAAATATATTTTAAAACCGGTTATACGTACCAGTTTGGCTGCTATAGGTGGAAGCATTAAAGGCTTTGTATTGCCTGATAGTGTTCATACAGCAGTATATGCCATCCAGGGATCAGATACCATTACAGGCACCTACACTTCCAATGGAAGCTATATGGTGAAGGGCCTGAATGCCGGAACCTATACACTTGCTTTTGCCCCGGCAGATTCAACTTTTAAAAGCCAGAATTTAACAGGGGTTAATGTTGCCACTAATGCAGTAACTACAGTTGATACAGTCAGGTTAGCACATTAATGACTAATATCATAACTTTTCTAAGCCACCTGGTAGCGGGTGGCTTTTTTGCGTGTATTTTTTAGCATAAGAAGCATCAGAAATTTCATTTCATTAACTTGACATGGAAATGAAAGGCTCACCAATGATCAAATACCTTATTGGATTTTTAATACTATGGGTGTCGCATGGCGCCCGTGCTCAGGAAACGACCTTGAAGAATGGAATAATTCTCCGCACATCTCAAAAAATAAAGGCTGGCTTATATTCCTTCAAGACCTCTGAAAATTTAGACAAAGCAGTAATAATTATTGAAGGCTCGGATATTACTATAGATTTTAATAATGCAGTGGTGAAAGGAGGCTTGCCGGGAGAGGCCCCTGATCATTTTAAAGGCATTGCTGTGTACATCAGGTCTGGTAAAAATATTACTGTGAAAAATCTTTCAATCCATGGTTATAAAATAGCCTTACTTGCCCGCAATATTGAAGGACTGAAAATTGAAAACTGTGATCTCAGTTATAATTACAGGCCACACTTGAACAGCACCCAGGAGCAGGAGGATATTTCTGACTGGATGAGTTATCATCATAATGAAAACAATGAATGGATGCGGTATGGAGCTGGCATATACTTGCAGGGATGTAATAATGCTACCGTTGCCAATTGCAAAGTTACAGGTGGGCAAAATGCATTAATGCTGATGCAATGCATTAATGGAATGATCTATAACAATGATTTTTCTTTTAACTCGGGGATTGGCCTTGGTATGTACCGTTGCTCTGGTAATAAGGTTTGTTACAACAGGATCATCTTTAATGTCAGGGGATATAGTCATGGAGTTTATAACCGTGGGCAGGATAGTGCAGGTATATTGATCTATGAACAAAGCAATAATAACCTTTTTTATAAAAATGCCGTGACACATGGTGGAGATGGATTTTTCCTATGGGCGGGACAAACAACAATGGATACAGGCAAAGGAGGCTGTAATGATAATGTTTTACTGGATAACGATTTTTCATATGCTCCCACCAATGGCATAGAAGCAACATTTAGCAGGAATAAGATCATCCACAACAGGGTATTTGAATGTGATCATGGAATATGGGCGGGGTATAGTTATGAGACTGATATTAGTAATAACCAATTCCGGTATAACAGGATTGCCATTGCTATAGAACACGGCTTGAATAATAGTATACACCATAATATATTTTATGAGGATAAGGAAGCAATTAAATTATGGTCTGATAAAACGCAATCACCTGGTTGGGGTTATCCAAAATACAGGGATACCAGGAGTGCAGCATATACTATTGCCGGGAACAGTTTTAACAAGAATCCTATTGTATATGATATAACCCGTACGGATAGCCTGAAAATTTTTGATAACCGGGTGTCCCTTTGTGATGTTGAGTACCAAATAGATTCAACAGTAACAGCAATTGACACTTCTTTCCATGAAGACTTAATGTACCAGTTATCAGAGGACTACAAGCCTGATCTTCCTGAAATAAAAAATGCAAAAGATCCTTTTAAAGGAAATGGTAAACTGGCAGGCAGAAAAAATATCATGATCACGGAATGGGGACCTTACAATTTCGGTTATCCGCTGGTATGGAATACCAATCCTACAGATACCTCAGGTAAAATGGTGTTTAATATACTTGGTCCAACGGGCAAGTGGAAGATCGTGTCCATAAAAGGAATAAAGAATATTTCTATAAAAAAGGGTGTTTTACCTGCTACGTTCACTGCTGAGAAAGTTGGGGGTCTAAAATCCGATATCGAGATTGTGGCCGAATATAAAGGCAGCAAGTTTTCTGACCAATGGGGGAATACTATATCTGCAGGTAAGCCTTTCCGGTTTAAGTTCAGGAAATTCTTCCAGCCAATAGATTTTACAGTAAAATGGTATGCTATAGACTCATTTAATTTTAAAGATTCAAACGCCATACCCGCAATCACTATTCAACCACCTTTTAAAACTGACACTGTGAACCAGTTGAATTATGCCTGGTGGGGAGGCATGAGAGAAGCCAACAAGCAATATGTTAAGTTCCTGACCCTGGCAGAAGGCAAAGCAGATATGGATGCAGGTAAATATGAATTAAGTGTTTCATGGGATGATGCAGTGAAGTTGTATGTTGATGGGAAACTCATCATTAAAGAATGGGATCCGTCTCAATATGTTTTTGATGAATCGCCCAACAGGAGAGCAATTATACATGTAAAGAAAGGAATACATTATTTCAGGGTAGAACATGTGGAACTGGGAAATTTTGCAACACTCAGCCTTAAACTTCAAAAACTGGATGACTAACCAGGGATTACCACCCTGGCTGATAGGTAACTAACTCATCTATAAGTCCTTGAAAGATAATAATATAGGCATAGTTTTTTATGCAATTCCTGCATTATTACTTCATTTTTAAATCCTTATATTATGGCAAAGAATAATCAAAAGGATGATTTTCAATCTTATAACCAGGATTGGGAACAAAATCAAAATCGATTTAATGACCAGGGTGAATACAACCATGGAAATTATGGAAATGCCAGTCACCAGGGTAGCAGGAACTGGATGAATGACGATAGGAGCAGAAATAAAGGAAACAGGAATTTTGGCCGGGGCGGTGACTATAATAGTGAAAACCGGAACGATTGGCGGAATACTTCGGGCGGGTATAGCTCAGAACATGATTACAGGCAGCATGATGACTGGAATAGGGGACAGGGTCAATGGAGAGACACTGGTAATTATGGACAGACCTATGGAACCTCAGGCGGGTATGGCAGCAATCAAAACCGGTTCCGGGGAATGAATGCAAACCGTGGAGATAATTATGGTTCAAGGGATAGGGATGTTTATGGTGGCAGGTATGCTTCGGGGGATTATAATGACCGAAACAGGGGACAGGAAAGCATTTATGGTGGGGATACCAGTAATTATGGAAATGCTACCCAGGGTGGAGTAGACAGAGGTTGGTGGGATAGAACCAGAGATGAGGTTTCCTCCTGGTTTGGAGATGATGATGCAGAAAGACGCCGCCGGATGGATGAAAGCCGTTCCGGGGGCCATAGAGGAAAAGGTCCCAAGGATTACAGAAGATCAGCTGACCGTATAAGGGAGGATGTTTGCGACAGGCTTAGCGATGATGATTACCTCGATGCTTCTAATATAGAGGTGAAGGTGGAAGGTGACGAGGTCATACTTACAGGTACAGCAGCATCCAGGGATGAAAAAAGAAGAGCTGAAGACCTGGTAGAATCCATATCTGGTGTTAGAAACGTGGAAAATCGAATTCGGGTGGAAACAGGTACTTCTTCATACACCAGGGAATGAATTGTATGAAATAGAAATGATAAACGCCCTGGTTAGGGCGTTTTTCCTATAGTAATATTGAACGATGACAGTGAATTTTTAAGCTAATAACGCAAAAATTCTGATAGAGGGTGGTTTTGAGCGGCCTTTAATGGTTTCTTCACAAAATTTGTTTATTAAACTTTTGTCTGTTTAAACTCAACCCGTTACCTTTGCACTCCCATTCCAAAAATGGGTTTGGCATATGTCACAAAGAATCAGAATCAAATTACAGTCTTACGACCACAACCTGGTAGATAAATCAGCAGAGAAAATAGTTAAGACTGTTCGCAGCACAGGTGCTGTAGTAACAGGTCCTATTCCTCTTCCTACCCGCAAGAAGATATTTACAGTTTTGCGTTCACCACACGTGAACAAGAAAAGCCGTGAACAGTTCCAGTTAGCTACTCACAAGCGCTTACTGGATATTTATACGTCTTCTTCCAGGACAGTAGATGCACTTTCCAAGTTGGATCTTCCATCTGGTGTAGAGGTTGAGATCAAGGCATGACAGATGACCTGCCTGGCAGGTCTTTTAGAAAAAATTAGTTCTTATCAAATTTATAATCATCTCTCAACTTCCTGCTGAGGCAGGAAAGAAAAGAGCTCTGATCAAGAAACTTCCCCAACTACTTAATTGTATAGGGGTTATATATAAACAAGCCCTTCGAGGTTTGTTTGTCACCGGTACTTCCGAATCGATACCCGTCGAACCAAAGGAAAAGGTCGGTTGATGAACCAGGATTGACCCTTCGACAAGCTCAGGGATGAGCTTCCCAATCGAAGAATGTCTTGCATAACCTTGCGGGGAAAAACCGCAAAGAAAATGAAAGGAATCATTGGTAAAAAAATTGGGATGACCAGCATCTTCGATGCAAGCGGCAAACAAACTGCCTGCACGATCATTGAGGCTGGTCCTTGCGTTGTTACCCAGGTTAAAACGCAGGATACAGATGGCTACAATGCCTTACAAGTCGCTTTCGGCGATAAGAAAGAAAAGCACACAATTGGAGCAGAGAAAAATCACTTCGCTAAGGCCAATACTTCGGCTAAAAAGTGTGTAAAAGAATTCAGAAACTATTTCGAGGAAAAAAATATTGGTGACACCATCACTGTTGACATTTTCGCTGAAGGCGATAAAGTTGATGTGGTTGGTACAACTAAAGGTAAAGGTTTCCAGGGTGTTGTAAAGCGCCATGGATTCTCTGGTGTGGGTGAAGCCTCCCACGGCCAGCACGATCGCCAGAGAGCCCCGGGTTCTATTGGTGGATCATCTTATCCAAGCCGTGTATTCAAAGGAATGCGCATGGCAGGCAGAATGGGCCAGGATAGGGTGAAAGTAAAAGGTCTGAAAGTAGTTAAGATCTTCGCTGATAAAAACTACATATTGGTTGGTGGTTCTGTTCCAGGCCACGATGGTTCAATCGTTTTAATCCAGAAGTAAAATGCAAGTAAAAGTATTAAACATACAAGGACAAGAAACAGGTAGAACTGTTGAACTTCCTGAAGAAATATTTGGTATCGAGCCAAATGACCACGCCATATATCTTGCTGTAAAGCAATACCTGGCTGCCCAGCGTCAGGGTACACATAAAGTGAAAACCCGTGCCGAAGTACAAGGTGCAAGCCGTAAGCTTCACCGTCAGAAAGGAACTGGTGGATCCCGTAAGGGTAACATCCGTAACCCTTTGTACAAGGGTGGTGGTACTATATTCGGACCTAAGCCTCACAAATACGACATCAAGTTGAATCGTAAAGTGAAGGACCTGGCTAAGATGTCAGCATTAGCTCATAAGGCAAAGAACAATGCGATTTTTGTTGTTGAGGATGTTCAATTGGAAACTCCAAAGACAAAGACCTTCATGAACATGCTGAACAGCCTGAAAGTAGGTGATAAGAAACTGATGTTCATCCTTCCTGAGTATAATGAAACAGCATATGTAAGCTCTCGTAACATCCCGTCAGTGCTGACAATGTTAATGAGTGATGTAAACACTTACGACCTGGTGAATTCGGAAGTATTAGTGTTAACAGAAAGCGCTGCTAAGATATTTGCTGGTGGTGAGGAAGAAGAAGTAGCTGCTTAATCAATTGGTTAACTGGCCTGGCCAGTTTGCTGATACAAGTTCTTATAGTAAAAGACAGGTGGTTTTGAATATTCATTGTCACATTGTTGAATTGTCAAATTTTCAAATTGAATTCAGATGAAACTTTCTGAAGTACTGATAAAACCAATTTTAACCGAAAAGGCAAACAGCCAGCAGGAAAGCCTGCGTCGTTATGCTTTCAAGGTTGCCCGTAAAGCAAATAAACTCGAGATCAAGAAAGCTATCGAGGAATTTTACGGAGTTAGTGTAGTGGATGTAAACACTGCCGTTGTTCCTGGTAAGAACAAAACCCGTTATACAAAAAAAGGATTTACCAAAGGTCAGAAGCCAGCTTATAAAAAAGCTATGGTAACTGTAGCTAAAGGTGAAAACATTGATTTGTATTCTAACATCTAATTCGTAAACAAGAATGGCTTCAACAGCCGCAAATGTTGAAAAAGAAATAAAGTCATGGCATTAAAAAAGTATAAACCCATTACAGCCGGTACTCGTTGGAGAATCGGAAATGCATACGCAGAGGTTACAACCAATGAGCCCGAAAAGTCACTGGTTGAAATAAAAACACGTACTGGTGGTCGTAACTTCCAGGGTCGCAGGGCAATGCGTTATATAGGTGGCGGTCATAAGAAGATGTACCGTATCATTGATTTCAAACGTAATAAGAAAGATATACCTGGTAAAGTTGCAACTATTGAATACGATCCAAACAGAACAACATTTATCGCCTTATTGCATTATGCAGATGGTGAAAAAAGATACATACTGGCACCACAGGGCTTAACAGTTGGAATGACTGTAGTTAGCGGTGATGCTGTAGCTCCTGAATTAGGAAACGCTTTACAATTGAAGAACATGCCTTTGGGTACTGTTGTTCACAACATAGAAATGCAGCCTGGCCAGGGTGGTAAGATCGCCCGTAGTGCTGGTGCATCTGCACAGCTTTCCAACAAAGAAGAAAAATATGCTGTTCTTAAAATGCCAAGCGGTGAGTTAAGAAAAGTATTGATCAATTGTTATGCTACAGTTGGTATTGCTTCTAACAGCGATCACCAGTTGCAGTCAATGGGTAAGGCTGGTAGAAACCGTTGGAAAGGTATTAAGCCAAGAAACCGTGGTGTTGCGATGAACCCGGTAGATCACCCAATGGGTGGTGGTGAAGGCCGTGCTTCCGGAGGTCAACCTCGTAGCAGGAATGGTCAATACTCACGTGGATTGAAAACACGTACAAAGGGTAAAGGCAGTGATAAGCTGATCATCCAACGTAAGAACGGTAAGAAGCTGGCTAAATAATTAAACTGACAATTCTAAACAGAATATAAAATGGCTCGTTCAATTAAAAAAGGTCCTTATGTAGCTGCTAATCTTGAAGGCAAGGTGTTAGCTATCAACGAGGGCAAAAACAAGAAAGGTGTGATCAAAACCTGGAGCCGCCGCTCAACGATCACTCCTGATTTTGTAGGTCATACGTTTGCTGTACATAACGGGAATAAATTCATTCCTGTGTATGTTACAGAGTTCATGGTAGGTCATAAGTTAGGTGAGTTTGCACCAACCAGGAACTTTAGAGGACATTCAAGTAAAAAAGGATAAAAGAGTTTATGGTTTAAGGTTTATGGTTTCTTGCCAAGAGACCAACCAAAAACCAAAAGACTATAAACAAGAAACTATATAAAAATGGAAGCAGTAGCAAAACTGAGAAATTATCCAACATCTCCACGCAAAATGCGCTTATTAGCGGATTTGATACGTGGCATGCAAGTAGAAAAGGCTTTGGCTGTTTTAGAACACAATCCAAAGCACCCTGCAGTGCCTATGCGTAAGTTGGTGTTGAGTGCCATTAGCAACTGGAAGCAAAAAAATGAAGGTGGTGATGAAGGACAGTTGTTTGTAAAGACCATATTTGTTGATGGAGCAAGAACATTGAAGCGTATGCGTCCGGCACCACAAGGTCGCGGATACCGTGTACGTAAAAGAAGCAATCACGTAACAGTAATTGTAGACGCTAAACCTTAATTCAAATTATTAAAGTATAATCATGGGTCAAAAAGCAAATCCTATTGGTAACAGGTTAGGCATCATCAGGGGATGGGAATCTAACTGGTATGGCAATAAAAAAGACTTTGCAATCAAACTGATCGAAGACAACAAGATCAGGACATACCTGAATGCACGTATCAATAAAGGTGGCATTGCCAAAATCGTTATTGAACGCACATTAGGAAAACTGATCGTTACCATTCATACATCCAAACCTGGTATCATCATAGGAAAAGGTGGTGGCGAGGTTGATCGCATCAAGGAAGAGTTGAAGAAGCTTACAGGCAAAGAGGATGTACAGATCAACATTCTTGAGATCCGTCGTCCCGAGCTGGATGCTATGATTGTAGGAGATACGATTGCCCGCCAGATCGAAAATCGTATCAATTTCAAAAGAGCTACTAAAATGGCTATTGCATCTTCACTCCGTATGGGTGCAGAAGGTATTAAGGTGAAATTAAGCGGCCGTTTAGGTGGAGCTGAGATCGCCCGTAGCGAAGAATTCAAGCAAGGTCGTACACCTCTTCATACATTCCGTATGGATATTGATTATGCCAATGTGTTTGCACAAACAGTATATGGTAAAATTGGTATCAAGGTATGGATATGTAAAGGTGAGGTATTACAGAAGAGAGACCTGAATCCAAACTTTGTTGGTGGTAAGAGCGATGTAAGCGATAGGAGAGAAAGAAGAGACGAAAGAGGTGGTGGCTTCAGAGGTGGAGAAAGAAGACAAGGTGGCGGTGGCCAGGGTGGCGGAGGCCGTGACTTCAACAGGGGTCGTGGTGGCAGAGGCCAGCATCAATAAGTAGTTAACCAGGAGTTGACTAATAGAAACAAAACGATTATAAAATAGGATAAGCTGGTGTGAGAACATTGGCAAATTATCGAAATATCAAATTGATTTTATGTTACAGCCGAAAAGAACAAAGCACAGGAAAATGCAGAAAGGTCGCATGAAAGGCGATGCAAAAAGAGGAGCAACTATCTCTTTTGGTTCTTTTGCACTGAAAGCTTTGGAAAATCATTGGATCACCGATCGTCAGATAGAAGCGGCGAGACAAGCGTTAACCCGTCATATGAAACGTGAAGGTAACGTGTGGATCCGCATATTTCCTGATAAACCCATTACCAATAAGCCTGCAGAGGTTCGTATGGGTAAGGGTAAAGGTAACCTTGAGTACTGGGCTGCTGTAGTTAAGCCAGGTCGTATCCTTTTCGAGATAGATGGAGTAACAGAGGAGGTAGCAAAAGGAGCATTGAACCTTGCAGCAGGTAAATTACCCATTGCAACAAAATTCATCAAGCGCCGCGATTTAGCGGAGGCATAAGTAATTAGGAGATTGGACGGTAAGCAAAGTGTGAACGTTTAAGTGTGGCTTTTCAATCATAACATTTTCAAATTAAGAACATGTCAAAGACAGTAGATTTCAAAAAAAGCATTCAGGGTTTAAGCGAGCAGGATCTGCTAGCCCGTATCAGTGAAGACGAGCAGCGCTTAAAAAAGCTTGAATTTGCACATGCTATTTCTCCATTGGAGAATCCAATGAGCATCAGGGGTCTTCGTAAGGAAGTAGCCCGTTTGAAAACTGAATTAAAAAAGAAACAATTAGGATAGAACAGCGACAAGCTGTTGCTGTGAGCCCCGGGCTTATAGCACAACGCTTGAGGCTTAAAGCTTAAATAATATGGCTGAAAATACAACTACAGCAACAACAACGGAAAGCCGGAACCTGAGAAAAACCAGGATCGGTGTTGTTACCAGCAACAAAATGACTAAGACCATTACTGTTGCCGTGGAAAGAAAAGTAAAACACCCGATCTATGGTAAGTTCGTAAAAAAGACTACCAAGTTCCATGCTCATGATGAGAAGAATGAAGCAAGTATTGGAGATGTTGTTCGCATCATGGAAACTCGCCCTATGAGCAAGACCAAGCGTTGGAGATTAGTAGAGATCGTTGAGAAAGTGAAGTAAGAAAGTCCTGCAGATCGGAAGCCCCGCTTTCTGCTGCAGATTCAAATAAACATTGTATTAATTGCTATTGGCTGAAAAGCTAATAGCTCAAAGCTTAAAATAAAAATGATCCAGCAAGAATCCCGTTTAAACGTAGCGGATAACAGCGGTGCTAAAGAAGTGCTTTGTATCCGTGTATTGGGTAACAGTGGTCAGCGTTACGCAGGAGTGGGTGATAAGATTGTGGTGACTGTTAAAGACGCTATTCCAGCAGGCGGTATCAAAAAAGGTACTGTTGCCAAGGCGGTTATCGTTCGTACTAAAAATAAACTGCGTCGCAAGGATGGTTCCTACATCCGTTTCGATGACAATGCAGTAGTGATACTGAATGCCGCCGATGAGCCAAGAGGTACACGTATTTTTGGACCGGTAGCCAGGGAACTTCGTGATAAAGGTTATATGAAGATCATTTCATTGGCACCTGAAGTTCTTTAATAAAAATAGTAAAATGTATCCCCGTTGGAATGGGGAGGTAAAAGAAAAATAAAATGAAAACAAGATTTAAACCAAAGTATAATATCAGGAAAGGCGACCAGGTGGTTGTGATCACTGGTGATGATAAGGACCTGAAAAAGCCACGCCTGGTAAAAGATGTATTGGTTGAAGAAGGTAAAGTAATCGTGGAAGGTGTGAACATCATCACCAAACACACTAAGCCTTCAGCTCAAAACACAAAGGGCGGAATCATTAAGAAAGAAGCACCGATCAACATCAGCAATGTTATGTTGTGGGATGGCAAGCAAGGTGCTAAAGTGAAGAGAGAAGAAAAAGACGGTAAAAAAATTCGTATATCTAAAAAATCTGGAGGGGTAATATAATCATGGCTACAGCAACATATACTCCGAGATTAAAAAATAAGTATAAGGATGAAGTGATTCCTGCGTTGATGAAACGTTTCGGATACAAATCCATTATGCAGGTTCCAAAGCTGGAAAAGATCGCTATTAACCGTGGTGTTAACGGTGCAGTGAATGATAAGAAGTTAGTTGATATCGCCCTTGAAGAGCTGACAACGATCAGTGGTCAAAAGGCAGTTTCAACAATGTCTAAAAAGGACATCTCCAACTTCAAATTGCGTAAGAACATGCCAATTGGCGCCCGTGTTACTTTACGTGGTGAGAAGATGTATGAGTTCCTTGACCGTTTGATCTCAGTTGCACTTCCACGTGTACGTGATTTCAAAGGTATCAATGAGAAGTCTTTTGACGGCCGTGGTAATTATACAATGGGTGTTACAGAGCAGATCATTTTCCCTGAGATCGATATTGATAAGGTAAATCGTATCACTGGTATGGACATCAGCTTTGTTACCACTGCCCAAACTGATGAAGAAGCGTTCGAACTGTTGAAAGAATTGGGTATGCCTTTCAAAAATGTAAAGAAATAATTTGATAATAGGATCTTGAGGTAATAACCCCGGATCACTAATTCAGAAATAAAAACTAAAAAACAATTATGGCTAAAGAATCAGTAAAAGCCAGACAACGTAAAAGAGAAAGAATGGTGGCTCAATATGCTGAAAAAAGAGCAGCATTGAAAGAAGCCGGCGATTGGCAGGCATTGGATGCTTTACCAAAGAATTCTTCTAAGGTACGTTTGAAAAATCGTTGTCAGTTGACAGGTCGTCCAAGAGGATATAGCCGTTATTTCGGTATTTCCAGGATCGCACTTCGTGATATGGCTTTAAATGGTATGATACCAGGTTTGAAAAAAGCAAGCTGGTAAAATACAATTGATCCAAAGGTTGAAGCAAAAGTGTAACGATCAGGATCAATGACAGTAAACAATAAATTAAAAATTTAAACTATCCAATTGTTCCGCTCCGGCGGAATGTAGGAGGGCTAATAATATGGTAACAGATCCTATTGCAGATTATTTGACAAGAATACGTAATGCGCAAATGGCAGGCCACAGAATCGTAGAGATTCCGGCTTCTAACCTGAAAAAACGTATGACAGAGATCCTGTACAACCAGGGTTATATTCTGAAATACAAGTTTGAAGATGATAACAAACAAGGCTTGATCAAAATAGCCCTGAAGTATGATGCTCAAACAAAGCAACCAGCAATTCATAGTTTGGAAAGAGTGAGCCGCCCAGGTTTGCGTCACTATTCCAAGCCAGGTGATTTCCGTCGTGTTAAAAATGGTTTAGGTGTAGCGATCATCTCTACTTCTAAGGGTGTTTTGACAGACAAGGAAGCTAAAGTGCAGAATGTAGGTGGTGAAGTTCTTTGTTATATATATTAATACCAGTTGTTGATACATTAAGCCGACACCTATCCAGGCTGACCGGTCAATAACGTAACAACTTTAATCAAATAATTTAAAACATATTTTATGTCTCGTATAGGTAAAGCTCCAGTTGCAGTTCCCGCCGGCGTAACGGTTAGCGTAGGTTCTGATAATGTGGTTACTGTAAAAGGACCAAAGGGCGAATTAAAACAGCCGATTGATCGTGATATTAAAGTGGAAGTGAAAGACGGCCAGATCATCGTTACACGTCCTACTGACCAGATCCGCCACCGTGCGCTTCATGGTTTATCCCGAGCTCTTGTAAGCAACCTTGTAAAAGGGGTTACAGATGGCTATACAAAGAAACTGGAATTAATTGGTGTAGGTTTTAAGGCTGCTAATACTGGAAATGTATTGGATCTTGCTTTAGGTTACTCTCACAATATCATCTTTGAAATTCCAAAGGAATTGAAAGTGGCTACTGAACAATTAAAAGGTCAGAATCCAACAATCACCTTGGAAGGAACAGACCGTCAGTTGATTGGTGCTGTTGCAGCAAAGATCCGCAGCCTGCGTAAGCCTGAACCATACAAAGGAAAGGGTGTACGTTACCAGGGTGAGGTTGTTCGTAAAAAAGCTGGTAAAGCCGCAGGTAAGTAATAGTTTTTTGTTTGGGTTTCTTCACTATTTAATAGTGGAAACCTGGAAAGTAAAATATAAAATATCCCTGGCAGTATCAGGGAGATAAACAGAATAAAATGAGAACAAGCGCAAAATTATCCAGGAGACAGAACATACGCTACCGTATCCGTGCCAAGATAGCAGGAACGGCGCAAAAGCCACGTCTTTCTGTATTTCGCAGTAACGCAGATATATATGTTCAATTGATTGATGATGACAATTCAGCAACGCTGGCTTCTGCATCATCCAGAGATAAGGACATTGCTGCCCAAAAAGGCAATAAATCTGAAAAAAGCAAGCTGGTAGGCCAGGCAATTGCCCGTAAGGCAAAAGACCTTGGAATTGAAACAGTAGTATTTGACCGTGGTGGTAATTTATACCATGGCCGTGTGAAGCAAGTGGCTGAAGGTGCAAGAGAGGGCGGACTGGTATTTTAATTTTAAGATTGAAGATTTAATATTTAATAGTTAAGTCATTCAATCAAATATTCAATCTTACATATTAAATCTTAAATAGATTAAATGGCAAAAGCAATTTTAAACAGAGTAAAAGCAGGCGACCTGGAATTAAAAGAAAAGGTAGTTGCTATTAATCGTGTAGTAAAAACTACCAAAGGTGGTCGTACGTTCAGCTTCTCTGCATTAGTGGTTGTTGGCAATGAACAAGGTGTGGTTGGTCATGGCTTAGGTAAAGCAAAAGAAGTTCAGGAAGCTATTACAAAAGGTATTGAAGATGCAAAGAAGAACCTGATAAAGGTGCCTGTAATGCATGGAACAATTCCTCACGACCAGTTAGCTAAGGTTGGTGCAGCTAAAGTGTTGATAAAGCCAGCTGCCCATGGTACCGGTGTTATCGCTGGGGGATCTATGCGTGCAGTTTTGGAAAGCGCGGGTGTTACCGACGTATTGGCTAAATCTTTAGGCTCTGCTAATCCTCACAACGTTGTTAAGGCAACATTTGAAGCTCTGGCATTGTTGAGAGAACCAATTTCTGTGTCCAGGACAAGAAGAATTGGTTTAAAGAAAGTATTTAACGGATAATCCAGGGAAGAGGTATTCATATTCAGGTTAATCCCTTTGTATGTCCTTTCACCTTCAATATTATTAGTATGAAAAAGATAAAGATCACTTTAGTAAAAAGCCCGATTGACAGGCCAGAGCGGCAGAAGTTAACGCTTCAGGCATTGGGTTTGAACAAAATGAATGCAACTAAAGAAGTTGAAGCTACTCCACAGATATTAGGCATGGTTCGCAAAGTTGAACACATGGTGTCTGTAGAAGAAGTTGCTTAATAAAGCATTATAAAATGAAAATGGCATCCCGGTGATCTGTTTTCATTTTTATATTTTTAATTAACAAGCGAGGGGAGATTCCCCGTAAGTAAAAATCAAGTAAGATGAATCTACACAATTTACGCCCTGCAAAAGGCGCTGTTCATAAGGAAAAACGTATTGGTCGTGGTGAAGCTTCCGGTCATGGTGGCACTTCAACAAAAGGTAACAAAGGTGGTCAAAGCCGTGCAGGTTATAAAAGGAAGATGGCACATGAAGGTGGCCAGATGCCAATCCAGCGTCGTGTTCCTAAACGCGGTTTCAAAAACCCCAACCGTATTGAATATAAGGTTTTCAACCTCGGACAGATAGAGCAATTAATTGAAAAATATGGTATCCAGGAGTTTTCATTGGAAAACCTATATACCAACGGTCTGATCAACCAGACTGACAGGGTAAAGATCTTAGGAAACGGAGAATTAAAAACTAAGCTGGTCTTCAAAGTGAACGCAATCAGCGAGAAAGCTAAGCAGGCTATCGAAACTGCGGGTGGTTCGGTTGAATTAGTGAAGTAATTTTTAGTAAATTGCAAGGCGCAGCAATGCGTCTTTTTTTGTTTATGGACCGTAAACTTTGAATTTTCCGTGAAAAATTTAATCAAGACTTTAAAAAATATCTGGAGCATCGAGGAATTGCGCAGCAAGATCTTGTATACCCTGATCCTTATTTTCATTTATCGTGTAGGTACACATATCGTACTCCCTGGTATTGATCCTACAGCGTTAGGGCAGGTAGCCAAACAGGCTAGTGGCGGTATCCTTGGCTTAATTGATACATTTGCTGGTGGTGCTTTTTCACAGGCATCCATTTTTGCATTGGGTATCATGCCTTACATTTCTGCCTCTATCTTCATCCAGCTTATGACAGTTCTGGTACCGCAATTCCAGAAAATGCAAAAGGAAGGAGAGAGTGGCCGTAAAAAGATCAATCAATGGACAAGGTACCTGACAGTTGGTGTTACAGTTGTTCAGGCATCAGCTTATGTTGCTTACCTCAAACAAATTACTGCCCAAAGCGGTGGTGTGATGCCAGGTTATGCAGATTATTTCTGGCTTTCCACTGTAGTTACCTTAACTGCCGGATGTTTGTTCGTAATGTGGTTAGGTGAGAAGATTACAGATAAAGGATTAGGTAATGGTACCTCCCTGATCATCATGATCGGTATCCTTGCCCGTTTACCTCAATCATTCCTACAGGAGTTAACAAATAAATCAGTTCGTTCAGGACAGATCCTTGTATTCATCATTGAGATCGCTGTACTTATTGCTATCATACTTGGATGTATTTTATTGGTTCAGGGAACACGTAAGATACCTGTTAACTATGCCAAGCAGATTGTAGGTAACCGCCAGTTTGGTGGTGCCCGCCAATTCCTTCCCATCAAGGTGAACAGTGCTGGTGTAATGCCTATCATCTTTGCACAGGCAATCATGTTCCTGCCAACATTGTTCAACCTGACAAGTTTAGCAAAGACTGAAACAGGACAAGGTATTAACAGGATATTTACCGACCATACCAATGTTTGGTACATGACCATCTATGCTGTTGTGGTTATTGGATTTACTTTCCTTTACACGGCCTTGATCTTTAATCCTAAACAGATCTCTGATAACCTGAAGCAGAACAATGGTTTTGTTCCCGGTGTAAAACCAGGACAACCTACAGCTGATTACATTGGTGCTATTATGGATAAGGTTACTTTACCTGGTGCATTTTTACTGGCATTGGTTGGTATTCTTCCCGGTATTGCACAATTACTTGGCGTTACAGCAGGATTTTCTACTTTCTATGGTGGTACATCTCTGTTGATCATGGTAGCCGTAATTTTGGATACACTTCAACAGATCGAAACACAATTATTAATGCGTCAGTACGATGGATTAATGAAAAGTGGTCGTATCCAGGGAAGAACTGTTACCCAGGCTTCTTATTAATAAGAATAAAAATAGTTAATGAAACCTGGTAAGCTTACTTGCCAGGTTTTTGTTTATAAAAAGGTGAGCGTTTCAATATAGATTCTTAAATAAAAATTTTAAGCAGGAATTAATTATATGATCCATTATAAAAACAACGAGGAAATTGAATTGATGAGAGAAAGTGCATTACTGGTAAGTAAAACACTTTCTGAAGTAGCGAAAATATTAAAACCGGGAATTACAACTTTATCTATAGACCAGTTCATTGAAGGATTTCTCCAGGACAATAAAGCCGTTCCATCCTTTTTAAATTACCATGGTTACCCCTACAACTCTTGTATTTCAGTAAATGATGTAGTAGTACACGGTTTTCCTGGAGCTTATGAACTAAAAGAAGGAGATATAGTTTCTGTTGATGTAGGGGTTTATAAAAATGGGTTTCATGGTGATCATGCATATACTTTTATGATAGGCAAGCCTGCTGATGAAGTTATTCAGTTAGTAAGGGTCACTAAAGAATCTCTTTATAAAGGCATTGAAAAGGCTATTGCCGGTAACAGGGTTGGTGATATATCTTTTGCCATACAGGAACATACAGAAAAGAAACATGGTTATGGTGTGGTACGTGAACTGGTTGGTCATGGATTGGGAAGAAGTATGCACGAAGATCCACAGGTGCCTAATTATGGTAAAAGAGGTGCCGGACCTGTTCTTAAGGAAGGACTAGTGGTGGCTATAGAGCCCATGATCAATTTGGGAAAGAAAGATGTATTTACAGATGCCGATGGTTGGACTGTTAGGACAAAGGATGGAAAACCTTCGGTTCATTTTGAACATGATGTATGCATAAGAAAAGAGAAGGCTGATATCTTATCCAATTATACACCTATAGAGGTTGCCGAGAAAGCCAATATTAATCTTTTTTCGGATTATTGATTTCGTTCCTCTTATAAACCTGTTCTGAATAGAAATTTTATGCCCCGTAAGAAGTTAATAGTGATAGGAGGTGGGGCTGCAGGGTTTTTCTGTGCAGTTAATGCAGCAAGGATGAACCCAGGTCTGCAGGTAGAACTTTTGGAGAAAACAAGTAAGCTTTTATCCAAGGTAAGAATATCCGGGGGAGGAAGGTGTAATGTGACCCATTCTTTGTTTGATATAACGGAAATGAGTAAACGTTATCCACGGGGTCAGAACTTTGTAAAAAAAACCTTTTACCAGTTTTTTACTTCAGATACGATTAGTTGGTTTCATGAACGAGGTGTCGCCTTAAAGACAGAAAAAGATGGAAGAATGTTTCCATCTACCGATTCCTCTGAAACTATCATTAATACCCTCTTGAATGAAGCCAATAGTTATGGTGTTGATATAAGACTGAATACTGAAGTCAGGGATCTTCAATCCAGGGAGGGAATATTTCATCTTCAGTTAAATAATGACAGGCAGGTAACTGCTGATTATGTTTGTATTGCCTGTGGAGGTTATCCCAAGCTTTCTATGTTTCAATGGTTACAAAATGTAGGACATTCCATTTCTGAACCTGTGCCATCATTGTTTACTTTTAATATTCCAGGTCATCCCATTACTCAATTAATGGGGGTGTCTGTAGAAAAAGCAAGAGTGAAGATCGAAGGCTCCAAATTATCGGAAGAAGGTCCGGTGCTGATCACTCATTGGGGTTTAAGTGGTCCTGCTATCTTAAGACTAAGTGCCTGGGGAGCAAGGGAACTTGCCCAAAAAAATTACGCATTTACCATCCACATAAACTGGATTCCGGAATACAACGAACAGAGTTTGAAGGAAGCCTTTCAAAACTTCAGGATTTCCATTGCAGGGAAGAAGATCGTCAACCATGTTGTGGGTCAGTTGCCAGCCCGTTTCTGGCAGTTCCTCGTTCAACAGGCAGGAATTTCTACAGAAATGCGGTTTGCTGACCTCCCTGCCAAACTGGAAAACCTCCTGATCAAAAATCTTGTTGATTATATTTTAATAGTTAAAGGGAAAACCACATTTAAAGAAGAATTTGTTACATCTGGGGGCATTGCCTTATCGGAGGTAGATCCGCAAACTATGATGTCCAAAAAGGTGCCTAACCTGTTCTTTGCAGGGGAGATTCTTGATGTGGATGGTATAACAGGAGGCTTTAATTTTCAGCATGCATGGACAAGCGGTTGGATAGCAGCGAAAATGATAACTACATCTCTTTTTTCGCTGAGTCATGAGGAGTAGAATGCTTAGGTATTTGCCTTCAAATGATAATTCAATATTATTGAATTTTTTCAAACTCTTTTCTTCCTTTTTCTTCATCCGTAATTAGAAGAATGGGTTTGCATGGGCTGCCCCAAACAATTTCTGAAGCTAAATAGTACCGCTGCCCAAATTGCACGTCAAGTTTAACGGTTGATTCTTTACCCTGGCTTACTGCCCGAATCATTGCAGGACCTTCTTTTAAAATTTTAAATACATATGCTGATTTATTTTTTGCCAAATACATAATATTGTCATTGTAATAAACAATATAATCAATAAAGGAGCATGGGAATTTCCCCGGCCTGTAAACATATAAGAGCGCAAACTTTGAAGTGTCTTTAAGACGTATTCTGTAAGCTGTAGAGATATCAATCTGCTTAAATAAAGAGTTGTCTGTAACTAATGTTTTTTCTTTAAACCAAACAGTGTCGGACATAATAACCGGGTTTTTATTATTGTCCACGTAAGTTTTAAATAAATAATAGTTAGGTGTTATATTACCAATTTCATACAGCAGCTTATGCTTCTTTAAAAAGTCTGCCTCTTCTGGTTTCTGTTTTTCACTTCCTGATATGTATTTAAGAGTATAACTGCAATCGCTTATCCAGTTTACTTTCCAGAGAACAGAATCACCTGAATTAGTATTAACCTCTTTCTGTACATCGTCTGTTCTAGTAAAATTGTATCGAAGGTTAGAGTTCTTTGGATAAGAATAAAATGTTCCTGTTTTCAGTTCTAAACAGTTAGGCGTTTTGCTTTGGCTTTTTGACGTAAGAGAAAATATTATGCAGCATACGAAGGTTGTCAGAAAGATAGTTTTAGATAAATATAGGGTCACGATATAAATATTAAGGTTTTAAAGGTAATAGCACCAAAATAGAATATATTATTAAAAACTATAAAACATTTTTAGTGGTTGTTTCATTTATTTTGGATGCGTCTAAAATTTGAGGTATGGCTTTAAAAAGTATGAGTTTTTTTGTATCGAATGAAATAAGTGGATTGTACTCCTTAATTTAAAGCATTATGGGCAAATACCATTGCCTCAGCCCCTTTCATTAAAAGCTCCCAAACCTTTACACAGCCTTAACAAAAAAAAGTAATATCCACTTAAAAAACTATTAACCATAAAACATAGACTATAAACTAAAATGTATCTTTGCCGCCCCGAACAAAAACACGGGGTTTATTATGGAAGAAAATCAAATTGTTAACCCAAACGCTGAAGGACAGGAGAATGCACCTGCTGCTGAACAAGCAACAGAGCAGGCTACAGCGACAACAAATGTACCTGTTCAGGAGCCTGTTGAAGAAAGAATTGCAACAGCTCATGACGACTTTGACTGGAGTATTGACAAACGCAATGTTGCTACTTACAGCCAGGAAGAAAAAGACAAGTACGACAAAGTGTATGAAAACACTTTCGTGCAATTGAACGATGGCGAGATGATCAGGGGACTGGTTGTTGGTATCACTAAAACAGACGTGGTATTAAACATTGGTTTCAAGTCTGATGGACTTGTTTCATTGAACGAGTTCCGAGATATCCAGGGACTGAAAGTTGGTGATGAAGTGGAAGTTATGGTTGTGGAAAAAGAAGACCGTGATGGTAATCTTAACCTGAGCCGTAAACAAGCCCGCATTACCCGTGCCTGGGAAAGGATCGTTGAGGTTCATAAAACTGGTGAGATCGTTACAGGTACTGTTACCAGCAAAACTAAAGGTGGACTTATCGTTGATGTATTTGGTATGGAAACCTTCCTGCCAGGTTCTCAGATCGATGTGAAGCCTGTTACAGACTACGATCAGTTTGTTGGTAAAACAATGGAATTCAAAGTGGTTAAGATCAACGAAGCCATTAAGAATGCAGTTGTTTCTCACAAAGCTCTTATTGAAAGCGATATTGAAGCACAACGTGCTCAAATCATTGGTAAACTTGAAAAAGGCCAGGTACTGGAAGGTACTGTTAAGAATATTACCGATTTCGGTGCATTCATGGACCTTGGCGGTTTAGATGGTTTGTTGTATATCACGGATATTTCATGGGGACGTATCAACCACCCAAGCGAAGTATTGAAATTAGACCAGAAGATCAACGTTGTGGTATTGGATTTCGACGACGAGAAAAAACGTATCTCTCTTGGTTTAAAACAATTAACTCCTCATCCTTGGGATGTGTTGCCTGAAACCATTACAGAAGGTTCTATCGTTAAGGGTAAAGTAGTGAACATTGAAGACTACGGTGCTTTCCTTGAGATACTTCCTGGTGTTGAAGGCCTGGTTCACGTATCTGAAATCACATGGGCTAACACACCTATCAATGCTAAAGAATTCTTCAAGTTAGGAGATGAGCATGAAGCTAAAGTGGTAACACTTGACAAAGACAGCCGTAAAATGAGCTTGTCTATTAAGCAAATGTCTCAGGATCCATGGAGCGATATCGAAACTAAGTTCCCTGAAGGAAGCCGTCATACCGGAGTGGTTAAAAACATTACACCTTATGGTGTATTTGTTGAGCTGACATCTGGAATTGGTGGTATGATCCACATCTCAGATCTTAGCTGGTTGAAGCGTTTCAATCACCCAACTGAGTTTACTAAAGTAGGTGAGAACATTGATGTGATCATCCTGGGTATAGATAAAGAAAACCGTAAGCTGCAATTAGGTCATAAGCAATTGGAAGAAGATCCATGGAACAGCCTGCAGGATACATTCGCCGTTGGTTCTATCCACGAAGGAACTGTATTACGTAAGGATGATAAAGGAGCTATTGTTCAATTACCTTATGGTTTGGAAGGATTTGCGCCTAACCGTCACCTTGCAAAAGAAGATGGTAAGAGTGTAGGTGCTGACGAAACAACTGAATTCATGGTTATTGAATTTGATCGCAATGAAAAACGCATTGTTGTTTCTCATGCCAGGATTTGGGAGCAGGCAAAGGCTGATGAAAAGGATGCTGCCCGTAAGGAAGCAAGAGCTGATGCTGACAAAACCAAAAAAGCAGTAAAGAGCCTGCAGGGTAAAGTTGAAAAACCAACCCTTGGAGACCTTGGCGCTTTAGCACAGATCAAAGAAAGATTACAGCAGGAAGAGAAGGGTGGATCTGCCGCAGGCACTACTCCTGAAACTGAAGGCTAATCATATATCTTTTTATGACAAAGTCCTCAACACCTGTTGAGGACTTTTTTTATGCCTGTTCGATTAAGAAATAAGAACCTGTTTTATTAAAGAAGTTGAAAAACAACTGTTACATCATATTTCATCTTTATCTTTTTAAATGATACAGGTGAACCATCCTCTGGTGCCTGGTTGGCCAGTTGCATATTTGAGGCTTTCATATTGTACATATAAGGTGTATAATATTCCACAGGCTCATTGATAGTTACTGCAACACCTGGTTTCTCATTGATAGCTTCAGCTAGATAAACTGCTTTATCCTTTGCAGCTTTAATGGCGTCAATTTTAAGCTTTTTGCGAAGCTCTTCCATTCTGCTAGTGGCAGTTCGTTGAATAAAGAAGTTTTCTGTAGCATTATCATCAAGCAAGTCAACCAATTGATCCAGTTGTTTGCTGTCGCTTACCTTAACCTGGTAGGAAATAGTTGCATACAATTCCTCTTTTTTATGTTTCTTTCTCAACCAGGGATTACTATTCAATGCATCAAATGCAGCTATACTAACCAGGGTATCTGGTATTCCCAGGCTTTTTACAGACCGTAGGAAATCTTGTTTAATTCGGTCAATACTTACCTTTCCCTGTCCTTTTTTATCATATTCTTTCAGGTCCACCTGAACATAAATTTCATCGGGAACTATTTCCATTTCAGCACTTCCTGTTACTGTAATGGTTCGGGGAAATAAGTTTTTCTCATTTTGCGCATTTACATTCACCAGGCTAAACAGCATCATTAGGGTAATAGTCATTTTTTTCATGGCACTAATTTTTTGTATAGATGGTGTAGACATTAATTTTACATAAGATCTGCATCTCCATTAACATTACGTAAACATGTAACTTTAACTATCAAATTTGCTTGCTGCATGAATATTTGGAAAAAGTTAGCTGAATTCCAATTTGTAAGAAAAGTGGTGTATGCCATTGTGGGTGTATTTTCCTATCCCGGTCTGGCAATAGTAAACAAGTTGAAAATTTCAGGTACTGAACATATAGAGAACCTGCCAAGGAAAAATGTATTGTTTGTTAGTAATCATCAAACCTATTTTGCTGATGTTATAACCTTCCTGCATATATTTTGTGCAGTTAAGTGGAGAAGAAGAAACAGGCTTGGCCTTCCTTTTTATCTTCTGAATCCTTTTACAAGCGTTTATTATGTAGCTGCTGAAGAAACCATGAAAAGCAGTTGGATCAGCCGGTTATTTACACTTGGAGGTGCATTGACTGTAAAGCGTACCTGGAAGAAGGATGGCAATGAAACAAGAAGAGGGTTAGATCCTTCTGATACACGCAAAATAGAAAGGTCTTTAAATAATGCATGGGTCATTACTTTCCCGCAGGGAACTACCAAACCATATGCTCCCGGCAGAAAGGGAACAGCCTACATCATTAAGCATTGCCGGCCTGTTGTCATCCCTGTAGTGATACAAGGCTTCTGGAGGGCATTTGACAAAAAGGGCCTGAAGTTTAAAAAGAAAGGCGTTCAGCTTTCTGTACATTTTAAAGAGCCACTGCAAATTGATTACGAAGCACCAGCCGATCAAATCCTCGCGCAGGTAATGGATGCCATCGAACAAAGCAAAGAATATATGCTCACGGGACCACACCACTGGAAAACCAAAGAAGAAGCTGTAGCCTGATCCTTTAACCTCTTCTTTTCCCGGCATTTTAATTATTTAAATAAAACAGTTTTATTATGGTAAATCACAATCAGATAGGACTTGATACTGAAAATTCTAAAAAGCTTACAGACAGTTTAAATATCTTATTAGCTAATTACCAGTTATTTTATATTAATGCACGTGGATTTCATTGGAACATAACCGGAGATAAATTTTTTGAGCTCCACGCTAAATTTGAAGAATTATACAATGACCTGTTAGTGAAAGTGGATGAAGTGGCAGAACGTATTCTAACCCTGGGGTACACCCCTTTACATACTTTCTCTGATTATGTAGATACTGCAACTATTCCTGAAGCCAAAAATGTATCCAATGGCACGGACGCTATGCAAAACATAGTTGTTTCATTTCGTACGCTGATCACATTGCAGCGTCAGATAGCCGGTGTGGCTGATGAAGCGGGTGATGAAGGCAGCAGTGCATTAATGAGCGATTACATTCGTGAACAGGAGAAACTTGTCTGGATGTATTCAGCTTATCTAAAATAACTGGTTTAAAAAGCTGCCACTGGCTTCGTTTCATCTTTACATCCCTTCCACCAAAAGCATCTTCGTAGCCGAAGAACTTTGACGAATAGCTTTGGCAGGTGCATATTCCTCAGATGCCCACCATGATTTTGCCATTTCTTTAGTTGGGAACTCAAGCACTACAATTCTTTCTGGCGCCCATTCTCCCTCAAGGGTTTCTGTTTTGCCACCTCTCACAATAAATTTCCCCTGGTAATTTTTTAAGGTATCAAGGGTTAATTTTTTATAGCCTTCGTAAGTTTCGTGGTCATGAATTTCAATTTCAACAATGATATATGCTGGCATATTTGATTATTTAAAGAATAAAGCTTTTAGTTCAGATGCATCATTAGGATTCATTTTACCGCCCAGAACCAATCGTACCTGCCTTCTGCGCAAAGCTCCTTCAAAAAGATTTTTCTCTTCTTCGCTTTCTGGTACCAGTTCCGGTACTATCCTTGGTTTCCTGTTGGGGTCAAGCGCAACAAAAGTATAATAAGCTTCATTGCTTTTATACTTATACTGCTGCGTAAAATCTTCACCCCACACTTTTAAATGCACTTCCATTGAGGTGTGAAAAGCCCTGCTCACTTTGGCTTCTATATGAACGGTGTTACCTAGTTTTATAGGGTTCTCAAAAGAAATATTATCAACAGAGGCGGTTACCACAGGGGCATTGCAATGACGTTGGGCAGCAATAGCTGCTGCAATGTCCATCCAGTACATTAGTCTGCCCCCCATAAGGTTACCAAAGACATTGGTATCATTGGGGAGTACTATTTCCGTCATCATGGTCATGCTATCTGCAGGTGTTCGCTTTTGCATACTTGAAATTTGCGCAAAGCTAAGGGTATGACAGGTTATGATAAAAATCATGAAAACCGGTTCTGAAGTCAACATTTAATGGCATTATGATTTTTATCATTGTAATGATATCTTAACTTATTTCACTTTATAAACTATTAGATTTGCAAGCCATGAATACCAAAGTATTACAGCCCATGTCAACTTCCATGTCCTTCGATAATACGGAGATAGCTTTTGCACATTTATCAAACGATGACCTTAAACAAAGTCATTGGTTATTTGGATTAATGGGTAAGCCATGGTTAGTAAAACTCGGTACAAAGTTGACCCCCTGGGCCATAAAGGCGGGGTTGCCTATAAAAGGGCTGATACGTAAAACCATATTCAGGCATTTTGTAGGTGGCGAAACAATGGAAGCCTCCATTCCGGCTATTGAAAAGATGGCAAAATACCATGTCCAGGTAATACTCGATTATGGGGTGGAAGGAAAGGAAGGCGAGGCCAATTATGACCATGCCCGTGATGAATTTATAAGAGTGATCAACTTTGCCTCTACGCAGGATAATGTTCCCTTTATGAGTGTGAAGGTAACAGGGATCGCACGTTTCGGGTTGCTTGAAAGATTGGATTCATTAATGCATGTTTCCCCAACAGATTCACTTATTAAAAAGTATAATGATGCCCTTGCTAAATTAAGCAATGAGGAGAGAGCTGAATGGCAGAGGGTTTGTGATCGCTTTGACCTCATTTGTAAAGCTGCGGATAAAGCTGATATTGGATTTTTAGTTGACGCAGAAGAAACATGGATTCAAGACCCTGTGGATGCATTGACCATGTTAATGATGGATAGTTTCAACAAAGAGAAACTCGTCATCTATAACACACTTCAATTATACCGTCATGACAGGGTGGAATTCCTGGAGCAATGTTATAAAGCTGCAGAGGAAAGAGATTTCCTATTGGCTGTGAAACTGGTAAGAGGTGCCTATATGGAAAAAGAGCGCAAAAGGGCACAGGAAAAAGGGTATCCTTCACCTATCCAGCCTGACAAGCAATCTACAGATAATGATTATAACGAAGCAGTCAGGTTTTGTATTGAAAACCTCCATCGTATAGGGGTCATCGTGGCCTCACATAACGAGCAGAGTAATTTACTGGCTACGCAATTAATGGATACAAAAGGTATTTCTCATGATCATCCTCATGTTCACTTCAGCCAGTTATATGGTATGAGCGACAACATCACCTATAACCTGGCAGCAGCAGGCTTCAGTGTAAGTAAATACCTGCCTTTTGGGCCCATTAAAGACGTTGTACCTTACCTGATGCGCCGTGCAGAAGAAAATACTTCTGTTGGTGGTCAAACAAGCAGGGAACTTGGACTGATAGAAAAGGAATTGAAAAGAAGAGGCTTGTAATTACAAAGAAATTGAATGAAGCCGCTTCTTCAATTCTTACAACCATAATTATAGATTTCGTATTTTGCCGCCCCTTATGGACTGTTAGCTCAGTTGGTTTAGAGCATTACTTTGACAGAGTAGGGGTCACTGGTTCGAATCCAGTACAGTCCACAAATTATACTATTGTTAGCAGGTAAGATTTTCGACAATTGATGTAAGAGGTTTATATCTTTTTTCACTAAACCACTTTCAAAGTTCTTCATTTGAATTGTTCTGCAAGCGTTGCTTCCTGCTTAATTTCAACCGGCTCCTCATAAATAATTATTAGTAAAACAGGTTTACACCTTCCGCTTTATAAGTCTTCTTTATAGCAGCTGACCTGTCTCATTTTGTATAACCTCGTGGTTTGATTATTGCATGTTTTCTTATACTTCCCTACCTCTATTTTTCCTTACTCCTGATCACTACACATTTTTTAACGCAACTAAAATTATACTTATGGCCAAAGCTACCAGTAAGAAAAGCAGTGTCAATAATAAGATTGAAGACCTTTCCAGGAACATGGCTGACGGAACCGATCAATTCATGACTACCGACCAGGGACTAAAGATCAATGATGATCACAATTCACTAAAGGCAGGTGATCGCGGACCAACGTTATTGGAAGACTTTATTTTACGTGAAAAAATTACCCATTTCGATCATGAACGTATTCCTGAAAGGATTGTTCACGCCAGGGGGTCTGCTGCCCATGGGGTGTTTAAATTAAATAAATCCCTGTCTAAATACACAAAGGCAGCATTCCTGAATGACACGGCCCGTGAAACCCCCGTTTTTGTCCGTTTCTCTACAGTGGCTGGTTCCCGGGGATCTACAGATCTCGCTCGTGATGTGAGAGGTTTTGCAGTAAAGTTTTATACTACTGAAGGCAATTATGACCTGGTAGGTAACAACATTCCTATCTTCTTTATACAGGATGCAATGAAGTTTCCTGACCTGATTCATTCTGTAAAGCCGGAACAGGATAACGAGATACCTCAGGCTGCTTCCGCGCATGATACATTTTGGGATTTTGTTTCATTAATGCCTGAAAGCTCGCATATGATCATGTGGGCAATGAGCGACCGTGCTATTCCCAGGAGCTTGCGAATGATGGAAGGATTTGGAATCCATACTTTCCGGTTTATCAATGAAAAAGGGGAAAGTCATTTTGTAAAGTTCCATTGGAAGCCTTTGTTAGGTGTGCATTCAGTGGCATGGGATGAAGCTCAAAAAATATCGGGTAAGGATCCCGATTTCCATAGGCGTGACCTCTGGGACAGTATTGAAAATGGCGCTTTCCCTCAATGGGACCTGGGCGTTCAGATAGTTCCGGAGAAAGATGAACATAAATTTGAATTTGATTTGTTAGATCCCACCAAGATCATCCCTGAAGAGCTGGTGCCTGTGCAAATTGTAGGCAGGATGACATTGAATCGCAACCCGGATAATTTCTTTGCTGAAACAGAACAAGTTGCTTTCCATCCTGGCCATATTGTGCCTGGTATTGACTTCACAAATGATCCTTTATTGCAGGGAAGGTTATTTTCCTATACAGATACCCAATTATCCAGGCTTGGCAGTCCCAATTTTCACGAGATACCTATTAACAGGTCTGTCAATACCATATTTAATAACCAGCGCGAAGGACATATGCGCCAGCAAATAGACAAAGGAAAGGCGGCCTATTCACCAAATACTGTTGGTGGCGGATGTCCATTTTTAGCCAAGGCATCAGAAGGAGGATTTACCAGCTTCCAGGAAAGAATTGATTCTTCCAAAATAAGAGGTAGAAGCAAAAGCTTTTTAGACCATTTCAGCCAGGCTACTCTTTTTTATAATAGCCAGTCAGAAGTTGAAAAGCAGCATATTAAGGACGCTTTTAGTTTTGAATTATCGTTGGTAAACATTCCGGAAATAAGGCAAAGGGTTGTAGATCATTTTTCAAATGTTGACCTGGGATTAGCTCAATATATAGCTGGCAAAATAGGTGCAGTGGCACCCAAAAAGCCCATGCCTGTTCAAAATGGAGCTATACCTGCAGATGGTAATCCTAAAGCATATCAACCAATTAAAGGCAAATCGTCAATAGAAAAGTCGGAGGCCCTAAGTATGGCCAAAACTGTAAAGAATACCATTGCTTCCAGGCAAATTGCAGTTCTGATAGCTGATGGGGTAGACGAAGCTTCTTTAAAAAACCTTATAAATAAATTATCGGCTGAGGGTGCCATGGTGAAATTGGTAGCCCCTAAGCTTTCTCCTGTCAAGGGTTCAAAAGGAGGAGCATTCAGTCCTGATAGAACATTTTTCAACGCAGCTTCAGTTTTGTTTGATGCTGTCTATATTCCAGGAGGTGCTCAAAGCGTAGCTGCATTAAGAGAGGAACCAGATGCGGTCCATTTTGTTAATGAAGCTTTTCGCCATTGCAAGGCTATAGGCGCTGATAAGGAGGCCATGCCCTTTTTAGAGGATACCTATATCCCCCGAAAGCTGGGAAGTGATATGAGTAAAGATCTATCGGCAAGTGGTGTTATCAACAATGGAAATATTAAAAACTTTATAGCTGCCGTGGCACAACACCGTTTCTGGGAAAGAGAAATGATGTCTAAAGTACCAGCCTGATCTAATAAGAGGTATCGCCCTCCTCGAGGGGGCACCTCTATTTCCACAATATTCCCCTGCACAAACCTCACAATTTCATTTATGTATAGTTCAATTGGTGAAAGCCATCTTGGCATTACCAGGTTATTCAGCTTTCTATAGCCTGTCAATACTTCATTTGGGATGTACCTGTGCCGTGGCAACTGTATAGCTTCGCCCTATCAACTAGCTATCTGAAGTATAGATACTGCGTGATCATCACGCAGTATCTATACTGTTCCTATACAGGAGATAGGGGGTTAGTATATAGTAGATAGGGAGAAGAATGGGCCTGCGTATATTATTAGATGTTTTGGAAACCCCTTTAAAACAATTTTTAAGTTGTCTTAGAATGCAGTATTGCCATTATTAAGCAATTGATTCCCACCACCTTTGGCCCTTAAAAGGCTGTTTAAAGTAAATAGGTTCGCCTATAAAGGGATGCAGCAGCTCCATGTTCCTTGCAGTGGCTTCCCGGGTTACCCTTGTAATGGGTTCATTCCAGGCATGATTGCCCAGGGCAAATTTGGACCAGTGTACAGGTAATAATCGTTTGGCTTTTAGATCTTCTGCGGCTTTTACTACTTCCTCAGGAAGCATATGGATATATTTCCAGTTTTTATCATATTGACCATTTTCTAAAATTACCAGGTCAAAGGGACCGAACTTCTGGCCAATGTCTTTAAAATGGTCATCGTAGCCAGAATCGCCTCCGATATAAATTCTGTTGTTTGGGGTGGTTAAAATATAGCTGCTCCAAAGAGTGGTGTTTCTTTTAAAAGTGCGCCCTGAGAAATGCCGGGAGGGGGCACTATTAATGTAAAATCCAGGCTCAAGGACATCTTCTTCATTCCAATCCAGCTCAACGATCTTTGATGGATCATAACCCCAATGCTCCAGGTGTGCACCCACGCCAAGGCCCGTAATTACTTTATTCACTTTAGGCTTTAATTTGACCACAGTATCATAGTCCAGGTGATCCCAATGATCATGGGTGATGATCAAATAGTCGATTGCCGGAAAGTCTTCTACGGTATATACATCGCTGCCAGGGAAAGACCTGGTGGTAAATGCTATGGGAGAGGCACTTCCACTGAGCACCGGGTCAACAAGGAATTTCCTGCCATCCACCTGCAGGAAGTAGGAGGAATGTCCGAACCAAATGATCACATCTGAATCCTTTTCAAGTTTGAAAATATCTTCTTTCCGGGAAGGAAGAATTCCGGCTGGTTTTCTTTGTTCTTTCTTATCAAAAAAGAATTCTTTCATAACAGAAGTATAACTGGCTCCTTCTGTTAAGGCAGGCGTCGGGTTAAGATTTTGAAACTGGCCATTTTTGAAATTGGGTGAATTATTCATTCTTTCCCTTCTTTTGCCTGTAGCTGCCTTTCCAAACTTTGGCTGTTGCATGAAAAAGAAAATAAGTACAAATAACAACAGGAGAAAAACGGCCAGGATCAACATAGGTAAATAATAAGTCTATTAAGAAATTTAAATAAAGGGTGCAGAAATGGCAATTTACGTATGGTTTCTAACATATTTTCCTCATTGCAGGAACCAGGTTTAAAACGAATTTGGCGCTAATGTTATCTATGGCTAATTTTCACCCAATCAATCATATTTTTCAAGGTGTTTTATGCAGCAATATCTCGACCTTCTTCAACATATTCTAGATAAAGGAGTTTCTAAAAACGACCGTACGGGTACGGGTACCATTAGCACATTCGGTTACCAGATGCGTTTTAATCTCCAGGAAGGTTTTCCGCTTGTTACTACCAAAAAACTCCACGTTAAGAGCATAATACATGAACTATTGTGGTTTTTAAAGGGAGAAACGAATATTGCTTACCTAAAGGAAAATGGAGTAAGTATTTGGAATGAATGGGCTGATGAACATGGTGATTTGGGTCCGGTTTATGGTAAACAATGGAGAAGTTGGGAGGGTGCACACGGCCAGGTGATAGACCAGGTGGCTGATGTGATAAAGCAAATAAAAACCAATCCAGACAGCCGCAGAATGATCATCAGTGCCTGGAATGTGGCAGATCTTCCTGATATGGCCCTGATGCCCTGCCATGCTTTGTTTCAATTTTATGTGGCTGAGGGTAAATTAAGTTGCCAGCTTTACCAGCGCAGTGCAGACGTTTTCCTGGGTGTTCCGTTTAATATTGCCTCTTATGCACTTCTCACCATGATGATGGCGCAGGCTTGTGATCTGCAACCAGGAGATTTCATTCATACTTTTGGTGACGTTCATATTTATAATAACCACCTGGAACAGGTGCACCTGCAATTAAGCCGCAAGCCATATCCTTTACCTGTATTAAAAATTAACCCGGCTGTTAAAGATATTTTCAGTTTCAGGTATGAAGATTTTACCCTGGAAAATTATCAATATCATCCTGCCATCAAAGCTCCGGTAGCTGTATAATATAATTTCCCTGAATTGGATTAGGACTTTAATCATAAAACTCCTGTAGCTGCTTTTTTAAATTTGCCCAACTTTACCCAATGGAAAGAGAGAATGGACCAGATGCTGGAATTGACCATATTGTTGTAAGCCTGTTAGTGGCTGCTGATGAAAACAATGTGATAGGCAAGGACAACAAATTGCCATGGCATTTGCCTAATGATCTGAAATATTTTAAGAATCAAACCTGGGGAATGCCCATCCTGATGGGAAGGAAAACCTTTGATTCTATAGGAAAGCCATTACAAGGAAGGAAAAGTATTGTCATAACCAGGAATAAGGAATGGAAGCATCCGGATGTGGACATGGTACATTCTACCAAAGAAGCCATAGCAAAGGCAAAAGAATATGGAGCAAAGGAAATATTTGTAATAGGTGGTGCTGAGATCTTTAATTCATCTTTTGATAAAGCACAAAGGATATACCTGACAAGAGTGCATCACCAGTTTGAAGGTGATGTTTATTTCCCGGCGCTAGATGCAAATGATTGGGTATTGACCCATAATCGTTTCTGCCATGCGGATGAAAAAAATGCATGGTCTCATACCTTCCAGGTTTGGGAAAGGAAGCATAGCTAAGAAAAGCTAGCGAAGTATTTTAAAGAACGCTATTGTAAACTATATAAATCAACCGTTGTATTCATCATTTGAATTAGCCAAAAAGTACCTGCATTATTACCTGACTGCATCCAATAGTAAAGGGCATGGTATGCATTCTCCTTTTGTTTTTGACTTCATTTTAAATGTATTGAATAATGGTAAAAATTATAACCCGCCGGGTGCTATAGAAGACCTGCGTAATGAATTGCAAAAAGACCATGAGCTATTGGAAGTTGAGGACCTGGGTGCGGGTTCGAGAATGAGTGCTGCAAAAACAAAGACTGTTACCCAACTTGCGTACACTGCTCTTAAGCCTAAGAAATATGCAAGGCTTTTGTACCGCGTGGCCAAACATTACCAGCCGCAAACGATAGTAGAACTGGGAACATGCCTGGGGCTCACCACGGCTTATTTATCTTATGCCTGCCCGGCGGCGCAAATTATTACAATAGAAGGCAGCACGGCTATTACAACCAAAGCAAGGGCTAACTTTAAAAAATTAGGAATACATAATATCCAGTCATTGCAGGGAGATTTTGACAAAGTATTACCCGGCATTTTGAAAAATGAAAATATAATTGACCTGGCATATATCGATGGTAATCACAGGTATGAACCTACAATGCGTTACTTTAACCAATTTCTGAATAAATCAAGTGATGCATCCATTCTTGTTTTTGATGATATCCACTGGAGCAAAGAGATGGAAAGGGCGTGGAGTGAAATAAAAGAGCATCCAGCGGTTCAATATACGATCGATGTATTCTTCCTTGGATTTGTGTTTTTCCGGAAAGAATTTAAAGTAAAGCAGCATTTTAAAATAAGGTTTTAATGACATGGATATGGGTCTTTATCTAAATAATATAGGAATGGCGACAGGGTTTGAAGACAGCATAGAACAAAACACAAAAAAGAAAGGCATTAATAGGACGAACAATATTTTTTGATATAAATTGAACGCATGATTGCAGGTATATTGAAAGAGCCACAACAGGAATCACGGGTTTCGTTACTGCCCGAGGGTGTAAGCCAACTAATCAAAAAAGGGCATACAATCGTTGTTGAATCAGGTGCAGGGGCAAAGGCTTCGGCTTCTGATAGTGATTATGAAAAAGCAGGAGCTACTATTAGTTCTGCAGAATCAGTAGTAGCTGCATCAGAAGTGATACTGTGTATACATCAACCATCTATACCTATTCCATCCAGCAAAGTATTGATAGGAATGTACCAACCATTGTTTCACCAGGAACAAATGAGTAAATGGGCTGGGGAAGGGTTAACAGTATTCAGCCTTGACATGTTGCCGAGAACAACCAGGGCGCAATCAATGGATGTATTGAGTTCGCAAGCCAATATAGCTGGCTATAAGGCTGTGCTGGTGGCTGCCAATAACTACCCAAGGTATTTTCCCATGTTCATGACAGCGGCGGGTAGTATCACGCCGGCTAAAGTTTTGATACTTGGAGCAGGTGTGGCAGGGTTACAGGCTATTGCAACGGCTAAAAGACTGGGTGCAGTAGTAGAAGTATTTGATACAAGGCCTGCTGTGAAAGAGGAAGTAATGAGCCTGGGTGCCAAGTTTGTGGAAGTGGAAGGTGCAGCAGATGCCTCGAAAGCAGGAGGATACGCGGTGGAACAAACAGAAGAGTATAAGCAAAAGCAGCAACAAAGGATATCTGAAAGCATAGCTAAGGCTGATATTGTCATCACCACAGCCCAGATACCAGGTAAAAAGGCGCCTGTACTGATTACCGAAGCAATGATCAATAATATGCGCAACGGTTCGGTGATCGTAGACATTGCCGCAGCTACAGGCGGTAATACGCCATTTACGCGGGATGGAGAGATTGTCATTCACAATGGTGTCCAGATCATTGGCAGTGGTAATCTACCGTCTACTATGTCTTCTGATGCCAGCAAACTGTATGGAAAGAACATTCTTAATTTTTTGCAACTGCTTACAACAAAGGAAGGTGCACTTCAATTGAATTGGGAAGATGACCTGGTGAAAGGCAGTTGTATAACTCATGGCGGTGAAGTGGTACATGACCGGGTAAAACAATTAATCAGTTAAATATAATTTTTACAAATGGAGAATGCTTTGACATGGATAGCAGGCAACCAGCAGATCATTTACATAGTGATCCTGATGATATTCGTAGGGATTGAGGTTATAGGTAGAGTGCCGAGTGTATTACATACTCCCCTGATGAGCGGCGCCAATGCCATTCATGGGGTGGTGATCATAGGCGCCATCATTGTTATGGGCCGTGCGGAAGCCGATAATTATTTTGCCCTCATCCTTGGCTTCCTTGCTGTGATACTTGGTACCCTGAACGTGGTTGGTGGCTTTGTTGTTACTGACAGGATGTTAGAAATGTTTAAATCTAAAAAGAAAGGATCTAAATGAACTTCAGTATACTCACCATTATTTACATTATCTCCTCGGTTACTTTTATACTAGGATTGAAAATGTTGTCTCATCCCGAAACCGCCCGCAAAGGAAACCTGGTGGCGGCTGGTGGAATGTTCCTGGCCATCTTTGGTACTATCTTTTTATACGAAGACCTTGACTCCGGCGAACGACTGCACAATTATATCTGGATATTCAGTGGGTTGATCATAGGTGGTGTTATTGGCACTGCTGTGGCAAAGAAAGTTAAGATGACCGCCATGCCTGAAATGGTAAGCTTGTTCAATGGAATGGGGGGTGCCTGTGCGGCACTGATATCAATTTCAGAGTTTAACCATTTTGCTTCTTCCAATTTCGCCTATCACATTATCCAATCTTTCCCTGGCGAATCCACAGTTGATGTAGGTGCCTTCGAGCTGCCTTTGCAAACAAGTACCATGATCACCATTTTTCTTGGATTGATCATCGGTTCTATTTCATTTGCCGGAAGTATCATTGCCTGGGGCAAACTGAATGGGAAAATCAAGGACAAATCATTCAAAGGCCAGCATATTGTAAACCTTGGTGTTCTTGCGGCTATCATTGGCATAACGATCTTTCTTTTAGCTACCATTTCTTCTTCTTTTGAAGTAAACAATGGATTGCTTACAAACACCGCTAAAAGAATATCTATTCAGGGTTTGAACATTCACATGAATACATCCGTGTTTGTATTGTTCTACCTGGTATTCTTTTTATCACTGGTTTATGGGGTGTTGTTTGTTCAGCCAATTGGAGGCGCAGACATGCCCGTGGTTATCTCATTGTTAAACTCATTTACAGGTGTGGCTGCAGCATGCGGAGGCTTCCTGTATGATAATAAAGTAATGCTTACAGGTGGTATATTGGTTGGTGCTGCGGGTACCTTATTGACCATACTAATGTGTAAGGCAATGAACCGATCTCTTGCCAATGTGCTGATTGGCTCTTTTGGTGGTGCTAAAGCAAGCCAGAACGGAGATGTAAAGGCTCAAGGTAATTATAAAGAGATCAGCCTGACGGATGCGGCAGTTGTCATGACCTTTGCCAATAAGGTAATGATCGTTCCGGGCTATGGATTGGCTGTAGCTCAGGCGCAACATGCCTGTCATGAACTTGAAAAATTGCTGACAGATAAAGGAGTTGAAGTTAAGTATGCTATCCACCCGGTAGCGGGCCGCATGCCGGGGCATATGAACGTATTGCTTGCAGAAGCGGATGTGAGTTATGAAAAACTCGAAGAAATGGAGATGGCCAACGAGGAGTTTAGCAGTACAGATGTTGTGCTCATCCTGGGTGCCAATGACGTTGTGAATCCTGCGGCGAAAACAGATACCGCCTCACCTATTTATGGAATGCCTATCCTCGATGTTGAACTGGCAAAAACAGTTATAGTAAATAAAAGAAGCATGAAGCCCGGTTATGCGGGTATTGAGAATGACCTGTTCTTCCGTCCTAAAACCTCTATGCTCTTTGGTGATGCTAAAAAGGTTTTACAGGACCTTATAGCGGAGATCAAGAACTTGTAGACAGGTATAACTTTCTTATTCCATATAAGAACCAGGTGCAATTAAGTGTTGTTGCAATGCTCATTAGTAGTACATTAGCAAACACACTTAAATACTTCCTGTTATGCGGATAATTTATATCCTGTTATTATTCCTTTGCATTCATTCAAACGCTCAGCAAAAACTTCTGGGTTTTACTGATGCCGGCTCAGAGAAACAAAAAGGGCTGGAGAAGCAGTTTGATGCCCAGATGAATGCCGGCAACCTTGATACATGGATGAAATTCCTTTCGTCCCACCCACACCATGTTGGTTCTGCCAAAGGCAGGGCAAATGCTGAATACATGGCGGATCTTTTTCGCCAGTGGGGATATCAAACCGAAATAAATACCTATTATGTTTTGTTTCCTACACCTAAGACAAGATTATTGGAATTATTAGGTTCCAAGCCATATAAAGCAAAGCTGGAAGAGCCTTCTTTATCAGAAGATAAGACCTCTGGTCAGAAGTCAGAGCAGCTACCCAGCTATAACGCCTATTCAGCTGATGGTGATGTAACATCTGAACTTGTATTTGTGAACCGTGGCGTTCCTGCAGATTATGAAGAACTGGAACGCATGGGAATAGATGTTAAGGGCAAAATTGTTATTGCTAAATACGGAGGTTCCTGGAGAGGGATAAAGCCAAAGGTAGCAGCAGAGCATGGAGCTATAGGGTGTATTATTTATTCTGATCCTGCTGATGATGGCTATGTGCAGGGAGATACTTATCCTGTTGGCCCATTTCGCCGGGCAGATGCTGTTCAGCGGGGTTCAGTGATGGATATGCCTGTATATCCGGGAGATCCTTTGACACCAGGTGTGGGTGCAACCAAAAATGCAAAGCGACTGGATATAAAGGACGTGAAGACCATCATGAAGATTCCTGTGCTTCCTATTTCATATGAAGATGCCTTGCCTTTACTACAATCATTGGGTGGGCCAGTGGCTCCTGCAGCATGGAGAGGGGGTTTACCAATAACTTATCATATAGGGCCAGGGAAAGATAAAGTACATCTGAAGCTGGCATTCAATTGGGATCAAAAACCGGTACATGATGTAATTGCTAAAATGGTAGGTACCGATTTTCCTGACCAATGGATCATTAGGGGAAATCACCATGATGCATGGGTCAATGGAGCTGCTGATCCTTTAAGTGGAATGGTAGCGGAATTGGAAGAAGCACGTGCATTGGGCGAACTCGCAAAGAATGGTTCTAAACCACGTCGTACGGTGGTTTATTGTGCCTGGGATGGTGAAGAGCCGGCATTGCTGGGATCAACAGAATGGGCAGAAGATCATGAGAAGGAATTAAAAGAAAAGGTGGTAGCCTATATTAACTCTGATGGCAATGGCCGTGGTTTTATTGGTGCCAGTGGCTCACATACATTAGAGCCATTCTTTAACCAGGTAATTGAAGATGTGAAAGATCCGCAGACCGGTGTTTCGGTTAAGGAGCGGCGTTATGCCAAACAATTGGTGGATGCAGATAAAGCCTCAAGAGCAAAATTGTTGGGCAATAAGTATATGAAATTAGGCGCATTAGGTGCAGGGTCTGATTACTCTCCCTTTATTCAACACATGGGTATTGCATCTATGGATCTTGGATATGGTGGGGAAGATCCGGGAGGGGAATACCATTCCATTTTTGATTCCTATGACCTCTATACCCGCTTTAAAGACCCGGGATTCCAATATGGAGTTACATTGGCAAAAACTGCAGGCCGCATCACTATGAGACTTTCCAATGCAGATGCACTTCCATTTGATTTCAATGCTTTTTATAAAACATTGAATGATTACGCTACCGAAGTAAAGGCCATGATGGATAATCAAAGAGTGGAAACTGAGACCCAGAATAAAATGATAGAGGAAAACCTTTTTGCAGTAGGAAAGGATCCAAAAAAGACCTATGCATCACCCGAGGTGAAACAGGCGGTGCCTTTTCTGAATTTCAGTGAACTGGATAATTCTCTTGCGCAATTGAAAACTTCTGCAGAAGAGTTTCAGAAAATGTATGCCAATGCAACAACATTGCCTGTAGAAAAACTAAACCAGTTGAACCTTCTTTTGTATAAGGCAGAAAGAAGTTTGATTGATACAGATGGATTGCCACGCAGGCCATGGTATAAACACCAGGTATATGCACCCGGTTTTTATACAGGATATGGAGTTAAAACTTTGCCGGGCATAAGGGAAGCTATTGAACAGCGTAACTGGAAAGAGGCCCAGGATAACATCGGTATTGTTTCCAAAGTAATTGAAGCCTATAATGCACAGGTGCAACAGGCTGCCAAGGTGTTTTCAAAACCTACTTTTTAATAAACAGATCAGGGATCTGCAATTACCTTTGACCCACCAGGTCAAAGGTTTTTTATTATAATGAAGTTACCAGAGGCGTTTTTACAATCAATTGAAGGTGTTAAGGGTTTCGACAGGGAATCATTTATCAAAGTGCATGATGAGGGTAACCAGGTAACTTCTATCCGTATCAACCCGATAAAGACTGATGCCCACTCTTTATGGGATAGTGATAAGGAAATAAAACTGGCTGGTGTAGACCAGGCATCAGTGCCCACAAGTATACCCTGGACAAACTATGGTTATTATTTACCCGAACGACCATCTTTCACTTTCGATCCTTTATTTCATGCTGGTTGTTATTATGTGCAGGATGCTTCCAGTATGTTCCTGGAGCAGGCAATGAGCCAACTTGCAGATTTGTCACAACCTTTAAAAGTATTGGACCTAAGTGCAGCACCCGGGGGTAAGTCAACCCATTTGCTTTCAATACTATCAGAAGAAAGTCTCCTAGTAAGCAACGAAGTAATAAGACCGCGCTGCAATACCTTGATAGATAATATTATCAAATGGGGCAAGTCTAATGCCCTGGTAACTAATAATGATCCTGCGGCCTTTAAAAAGCTTCCCGGGTATTTTGATGTTATTGTTGTTGATGCACCCTGTAGCGGTAGCGGATTATTCAGGAAAGACCCGGATGCTATTACAGAATGGAGTTTAAATAATGTAGCACTATGCAGCCAAAGACAACAAAGGATCCTGGCTGATATTCTTCCTGCCTTGAAAGAAAATGGTTTGTTGATCTACTCTACCTGTTCTTACTCAGAAGCTGAAGATGAATCGATAGCTGATTGGCTGGTGAATGAGTTTGAAATGAAGAATGAACGGATTTCCTTGAATGATGAATGGGGTATTGTGGAATCAGTTTCGCCTGGTCATGGTGCGTTCGGATATCGTTTTTATCCAAATAAGGTAAAAGGAGAGGGGTTTTTTATTTCCTGTTTTAGAAAAGTGAATGAAGAAAAAGAGGTGGGAGGTAAACTTCCCCGCATAGATACAGCCAGTAGTAAAGAAAAATTAATTCTTAAGGACTGGTTAAAATCAGATTCATTAGAAATTCTTAAGGATCATGATACTTTCAGGGCATTGCCTGCCATATTCATCAATGATTTTATACGACTGCGCGGCAATTTGAATATTCAATATACAGGAACAGAGCTGGGTCAAATCATGAAGGGAAGGCTTGTTCCTGATCATGCATTGGCTTTAAGTTCTCTTTTATCACCAAATGTAGCCTCAACTAACCTTGATTATGCAGAGGCCATTAAATATCTTCAAAGGAAAGACCTGGCAACAATTCCCCAAACGAAGGGATGGCAAACGGTTAGCTATAAAAATCATCCTTTGGGATGGATTAATGCACTTGCCAACAGGATCAACAACTATTATCCTAAAGAAATGCGTATTTTAAAGCAGTCTAACGATTCAGCTTTTGAAAAATAATGAGCATATTTGTAAGGCTAATCTGATGTCATGCAATGAACCATGCCTGGCAATTGAAAAACTAATTATATCCACATGAAAAAGTCATTTTTGCTTGCCACCATTTTGTTTTGCTCTTTATTTGTTTTTGCACAGAATGAATTGGTTGTACACAGTTCAGATAAAGGACCTTACCTGGTGCATACGGTTGCTCCAAAAGAAAACTACTATTCTATAGGCCGTTTATATAATGTTTCTCCAAAAGAAATTGAAGCAATTAATTCCCTTGACATGAATAAGGGTTTGAATATTGGCCAAAGTATAAAGATCCCATTAACTTCCACCAACTTTACCCAGGCTTCGGAAAAAGGTCGTAGTCTTTATTATGTTGTTGGAGATAAAGAGGGACTATATAGGGTAAGTTTGAAAAACAATAAAGTATTGATGGCCAATTTGCGTAAATGGAACCATCTGTCAACAGATAAAATCACCCCTGGCCAGAAATTGATAGTGGGCTATCTTATATCTCCTGAGGCTAATAGTATAGTTCAAAACAATAATATCCAAGCAGAGCCGGTGAAAAAAGCAGCTGAGCCTACTAAAAAGGATATCGCCGTGCACGAGCCTTTAGATGACAAAAAAACTACAGAAGAAGTAAAGACAAAAGAGCCCGAAAAGAAGGCTGAAACGATAGCTAAGTCTCAGCCTGTTTCCATGGCAGTAAATGATGGAAATGGTGGCTATTTTAAATCTTCATTTGAAAAGCAGGTAAAGGTTCAGCCACTTTCAGCAGACGAAACTGCAACTGCAGGAATATTTAAAACAGCAAGTGGATGGCAAGATGCAAAGTATTATGCTTTGATGGATAGAGTTGAGCCTGGAACTATAGTACGTATAGTGAACCCTTCAAATAATAAGGTTGTATATGCTAAGGTGTTGGGAGAAATGAGTGGTATACGTCAGAACCAGGGTTATAATTTACGTCTTAGTAATGCTGCTGCTTCGGCACTCGATATCAATGAAACTGAGAAATTTATTGTAAGAGTGAATTATTAAAAAAGCAGTTTAATTATTATAAAATAAAAGACCTCAATTAGAGGTCTTTTATTTTACATGCTTGTAAATATTTTTAATTGTCACTTTGCGTTTCCGCAAATTTGTATCCTCTTAAAAAATCTTCAACATTCATTCTCTTTTTGCCTTCCAATTGCAGTTCTTTAATATTGAAAAAGCCATCTGCACAGGCAAATCTTAAATATGTTTTACCATCAGTTTGATATTTTCCCGGTTGGACATTTGTAGAATTGCTAAGTTTTTCTCCCCTGTAAATTTTTAGCATTTTTTGATCAAGGAATGTAAAGGCACCAGGGAAGGGAGAAAGGCCCCTTATTAAATTATTGACTGCTTCCAATGGTTGGTTCCAGTCTATGCGGCAGGTTTCTGTAAAAATTTTAGGAGCATGCTTCAATGCCGGGGTATCTTGTATTCTTTGGTCTTCGGTTTTGACCTGTGGCTTTTCTTTTAGTCGCCCATCAGCCAGTTCTTCAATGGTTTTTACCAATAATGCTGCACCAACTTCCTTCATACGGTCATGAATTTCACCTGCAGTTTCATTTTCTCCTATAGGAATGGTTTGTTGCAGTAATATATCCCCGGTATCTATTTCATGCTGCAATTTAAATGTGGTCACCCCGGTTTGTTTTTCTCCATTGATAATGGCCCAGTTGATTGGGGCTGCGCCCCGGTATTGGGGCAGTAGTGAGCCGTGTACATTGATGGTACCTCTTTTTGGCATATTCCAGACCACTTCTGGTAACATTCTAAAGGCTACAACAACCTGCAAGTCTGGATTTAAATCTTTTAATTCCTGTAGGAATTGTGCATTCTTTAATTTCTCAGGTTGCAATACTCTAAGCCCTTTAGCTATTGCATATTGTTTCACGGGGCTTTCCTGAAGTTTCATACCCCTTCCAGCTGGTTTGTCAGGAGCAGTGATCACACCAACAATATTGCATCCTGCCTGTACCAGCGCATTCAACGAGGCAACTGCAAATTCTGGTGTACCCATAAAAACAATGCGCAGATCTTTATAATTCATTGTAATATTTCAGGAATCGTAATAATATTCTGGTTTATAAAATCCTATTTGATAATTTTTCTTTTACCTCTTATTACCTGTTATTCAAAATCAGGATATAGAAGATATTTTCTACGAATACTCTTGAATTGGCTTAGTTTGGGTTCCCAGCTTTTGCGAATTTCTGTTTCACTAGCCCCCGCTTTTACCTGTTGCATTAAGGTGGCGTTACCAGCCAGTTTATTAAAAAATGACTGGTCCATGTCTCCCGATTTTGTTTTAATAAAGAATGATTCTTTATCCGGGAATAAACGGTAAGCATCGAGGAGGTATTTTAATTGTATTTTATTGTTTACCTTTTTCAAAACCTGATCTTGTGTACCACTTATATTCCAACCATAACAAACCTGGTCTTTAAGTTTAGGGTCTTTTGCTCCCTCTGTTGAAACAGGGGTGAATTTATAAAGATCCTTAGGTAAGGAAGGATGTCCAAATATTTCGAAAGGTTTATCGGTGCCACGGCCTTCACTTAAGACAGTTCCTTCAAAATAGCAGGTAGAAGGATACCAGTAAATAGATTGAATCTCCGGAAGGTTTGGTGATGGTTTTACAGGGAGCTGGTATTTACTGTTATGTGTATAATTGCCACATTTAATTACCATGAAATGAAATAAAGTATCAGGTGGAGAGTTTTTAGCTACCTTATAATATTCACTGCGTTGATTTGCCTTCTCACTCAACCATTTTTCACCACTTAGCATCATAGCGTATTCCCCAATGGTCATACCATATACCACTGGCACAGGCTGCATTCCTACGAATGATTTGTAATTAGGTTCCAGTACGGGTCCATCTACATAAAATCCATTCGGATTTGGCCTGTCGAGGATCATTAAAGGTTTCCCATATTCAAAAGCCGCATTCATGAACTCTTCGAGGGAGGAAATAAATGTGTAAAAACGCACACCAACATCCTGTATATCAAATAGTAAAATGTCTACATCCTTTACATCTTCAATAGAAGGCCTTCTTTTGCTTCCGTACAGTGAAACAACAGGTATGCCTGTTTCTTTGTCAATATAATTTGATACTTTTTCTCCGGCATCTGCTGTTCCTCTAAAACCATGTTCAGGACCAAATATCACTTTTATAGAAACGCCCAGTTTTTTAAGGGTATCTACTAAATGGGTATTTCCTACCATGGAGGTTTGGTTAGCGAAAATGCCGACTGTTTTTCCCTTCAGCAAGGGAAGGTATACAGACAATCGTTCAGCTCCTGGAACTATGGGACTGGTCGTTGCAGAGGTGGTTTTTAAAGGCGTTTTTTGTGCGGTGCAGGATATACTAAGTATAGAAATAAGAAAAGCTAAAACAATCTTCATCGTTCAAATTTCAGGAAAAATTGGCAAGCAAAACGTGAAAGATTAGTACCTTGCCAGCCTTCAATAACAAAACATCTTCCTGCTTTTGCCCCACCTGGTTGTTGCAGATAATATGTTTGGTTGCAGGTTTATCATTTAATTTAAAAATACCTGGTGAAGAACAGCCATTTGGAAACAGTATCATAAATAATTTATTGACTCAAAAAACGAAATCATGCAACAAGTGCAAAACGGTGATAAGATAAAGGTTCATTATCATGGAAAATTACGTAGCGGTGAAACTTTTGATAGTTCAGACGGAAGAGAACCTTTGGAATTTACAGTAGGAAGTGGTCAAGTAATCAAGGGATTTGATGAAGGTGTGAAGGGAATGAAAGTAGGTGATAAGAAAACAGTTGAGATACAAGTAACAGATGCATATGGTGAAAAGCAGCAGGAAATGATGATTGAATTTCCAAAAGATCAGTTTCCTGCAGATATGAATCCTGAAGTAGGTATGCAGTTAATGATGAGCAATGGTTCCGGACAACAATTTCCAGTAACCGTAGCAGAAGTAAAAGAGGAGAGTGTGGTGTTGGATGCTAATCATCCCCTGGCTGGCCAGGACCTGGTCTTTGACCTGGAATTAGTTTCCATTGAGCCTACATCAAGGATCATAATGCCATAAAAATTATCCCATAAATAATAAGAATCGCCCTTTTTTAAGGGCGATTCTTATTTATACAATTATTCGGCTGCCATTTCAAATGATTGCTCCACAGGTTTTTTATATTCAGCTGACCTGGTTCCCCTGCCAAGCCACCAGGCTACCCATAACCCTGCCAATCCCCAACTGACAATAGCATCTGCAAGGTGTGCCCAGGTATCAAAACTTTCATACCATATAGCTCCGGTATAAGGTGCATTCAAAAACACGATCATGCCTATTGCCAGTGCACTTAATACTATGGTAGTAAATCCTGGATTAGCCATTCTTCCAAGAAGCCAACAAAACAGGAAGACTATGATAATATTCACTATTAAACCCCTCACCATATTCATTGCCATATTGTTCTTTAGGGAATGATGATATTGGACAATAGCCCATGGTTTTCCTTCAGCCTCTTTCATAGCTTGCTCTCTTTGAGCTGCAGTGGTATTGTCAGGAATATTAGGCAGGATATATCCGCCTTCAGGCAATTGTTGTGAATTGAGAAAGGTCATGATAGCATCCTGCTTATCAGTGTAGTTTTGTGCAGGCTTGTGAAAGTTAATCAAAGCAAAAGATAAGAATTGCCAAATGAAAATAATGATGCCACCAACAAGGGCAGCTACAATGGTTTTTTTCATTGCATAATGTTTTGGTTCTTGTTAAGTTAAGAAAAACTACAGAAATAGTTTATTTGGGAGCATACATGTATTGAATATGGTACAATTCCACTATGTATCATTTGATTAGCATTTACCTTGCCGTACATTTGAAGCATGTTTCACAACTATTCCTTTACAGCATCTGAGCGATTCATGAGATATGTTCAGATAGATACTCAAAGTGATCCACTTTCACAATCGCAACCAACCACTGAAAAGCAGAAAGACCTTTCAAAGCTTCTGGTGAAAGAACTTCAGGCTATTGGAATTACAGATGCACACATGGATGAACACGGGTATGTATATGCTACTATCCCTGCTAATACAAATAAGAAAGTTCCAGTAATATGTTTTTGCGCCCATGTTGACACCGCTCCCGATGCCAGTGGTACAGGAGTAAAACCCATACTGCATAAGAATTACCATGGAGAAGATATTGTGTTGCCTGACGATGCTGCCCAGGTTCTGAAAAAGGCCGACTTTCCTTATTTAGACCGGTTAATTAGGCATGATATCATTACTGCCAGTGGTACCACATTATTGGGTTCTGATGATAAGGCAGGCGTTGCTGAAATCATGGATGCAGCCAATTTTTGGATGACCCATCCAGAGGTAAAACACGGCACCATTCGCTTGTTATTTACACCAGATGAAGAAGTAGGGAAAGGAACAGTAAAAGTTGATCTTAAAAAATTAGGAGCTGATTACGGATATACACTGGATGGGGGTGAGGCAGGGTCCCTTGAAGATGAAACCTTTAGTGCTGATTCCGTGCAGTTGATCATCCATGGGGTTATTACTCACCCGGGTTATGCCAAGGATAAAATGGTGAACGCTTTAAAAATTGCGGGAGATGTTCTGGCGTCTCTTCCACGTGCTGAATTGTCCCCCGAAACAACAGATGAAAAACAAGGTTTCATTCATCCCATCCGTGTAGACGGTATAGCAGAAAAAGCAACAATTGATTTTATCATACGAGATTTCGTTACTGATGGATTGAAAAAAAAGGAAGACTTTCTGTTAAGTGTGGTGGAGATGGTAATGGATAATTACCCAAAAGCAAGTTTTGAATTCAAGGTGACGGAACAATACCGCAATATGAAAGAAGTCTTAGATCAGCATCCACAAGTTGTTGAATATGCTAAGGAGGCTATTGCAAAAGTCGGACTTTACTTAAAGATGGAAAGCATTCGCGGAGGCACTGATGGCAGCAGGTTGTCATTCATGGGCTTACCCTGCCCCAATCTTTTTGCAGGCGAGCAGGCTATCCATTCAAAGCTTGAATTTATCAGTGTTCAGGATATGAATAAGGCTGTGGAAACCATCATTCATATTGCAGAAATTTGGGAGGAGAAAAGTTAGGTAATGCTCTTCCCCGATATGTATTATAGGTGAATGCATTCCTGAATAACAACAAAACTCTGTGAAGCTATTTTTCTTATATATCATGCTCTTCCCACTGCAGCTGATAGCACAGGAACTGCTTTTAAATGGAGGGTTTGAAGAAGAGAATATTTGTTCTGAATATAAAGTGAACTGCGCACCCGAAGCATGGATATATACAGTGCCATCTTATTTTTATTACTATAAAGACAGGGGATTGGCCCATGGAGGAGAGCATTTTGTATCCATAATAGCTGGTCATGCGAAAAAACCTTATTATAGAACATTCATCCGGAGTAGGTTGCTCTGCGGACTGCGGAAAGGCCACACCTATGAGCTGCGCTTTTTTATCAAATCTCTTCATCCCATTCTGGACAGTATAGGCGTATATTTTACTTCCTACGATTTCTTATTTGAGAAAGAGCCATACAAGAAAATTACACCTACACTATATCTTGAAGATGCTGTTCAAAGGCCTTCTAAATCATCATCATGGCAACAAATAGTATTTCACTATAAGGCAACAGGTTCGGAGTCTTTTATTTCTATTGGCAATTTTTCAAAAGGAGACATCACTGGTCCTACAGGTTTGAACCGGGAAAACAATTATTTTGTTTTACTTGATGATATTTCACTTCGCCCTACAGATGTAAGAGAACAATTATGTCCTGATTGGAAAAATACAATGGAAGCGATCTACGCCCAGGATGAACGTCATGAATACCTTGGAAGGGAAATAAAGGAAGCTAAAAACAAACCACTTCAAACCGTCCGTCCTTCCGTTACTCAAATCCAAAAAATAGATACCCTGGTTTTACCCGATGTATTATTTGCTACCAATAGTTTTGGACTGACCCCTGCAGCCAATAAGATTCTTGATAGCCTGATTATTTCAACAAAGAAGTTCTTCGTTGATTCCATACAGGTTCATGGCCATACAGACAACCGGGGTAGTTACATCGCCAATGAAATTCTTTCTCAAAAGCGGGCATTATCTGTCCTTGATTACCTTCAACCGCATTTCAATAGGAATATCCAGGCTAATGGCTGGGGAAGTTCCAAACCTGTGGCAGATAATAATACACCTGCCGGAAGGCAAAGGAACAGGAGAGTTGAAATTTATTTATACGTCCGGGAATAACAATTCATTTTATCCAGATATGGTATCTTAGTCGATCAAACAAGCAACCAAAAAAACATAACATGTATCTTTTGCAATCCGATTCCAATTCTCTCCTCAACTTTTTATTGAACTACTGGTGGTTAATTTTACTTCTTCTTATTGTGTTTAGTGGACTATTCACAGTAAACCAGGGGTATGTAGGTGTAATCACGATGTTTGGCAAATACCGTCGTGCAGCACGCCCTGGATTAAACTTCAAGATACCATTCTTCGAACAGGTAATGAAAAAGATATCGGTTCAGAACCGTTCTGTGGAAATGGAGTTCCAGGCAGTAACTATAGACCAGGCCAATGTTTATTTTAAGAGCATGCTACTATACTCTGTGCAGAACACGGATGAAGAAACCATTAAAAGAGTGGCATTTGTGTTTATCAGCGACAGGGACCTGATGCAGGCACTTACACGTACCATAGAAGGCTCCATTCGTGCCTTTGTTGCTACCAAGCGTCAGTCAGAAATACTTGGACAGCGAAAAGAGATCGTTGATTATGTAAAGGACCAGATAGATCATACATTGGAGCAATGGGGTTATCATCTGCAGGATCTGCAGATCAATGACATCACATTTGATAAAGCCATTATGGATTCCATGAGTAAAGTGGTTGCTTCTAATAATCTTAAGGCAGCAGCAGAAAACGAAGGCCAGGCGCTGCTTATTACTAAAACAAAAGGCGCAGAAGCTGAAGGTAATGCCATTAAAATTGCAGCGGAGGCAGAAAGAGAAGCCGCCCGTTTGCGTGGCCAGGGTGTAGCGCTTTTCCGCCAGGAAGTGGCCAGGGGTATGACGGAGGCTGCAGAGCAGATGAAGCAGGCCAACCTGGATACCAATGTGATCTTGTTCAGTATGTGGACAGAAGCTATAAAGAACTTTGCAGAATATGGTAAGGGTAATGTGATCTTCCTGGATGGAAGTTCGGAGGGTATGGAGAAAACCATGAAACAAATACAAGCATTAATGATAAAGCCCGCAGGAACCCAGTTATAAGTAGGGGTTTCCTGTGTTAAATCTCTCAAAAAGTTAAAGCCTGCTTAAACAGCAGGCTATTTTTTAACCCTTATTTGCATTACAAAATAATAGGCGTTGCCTAACGTTATTCATCACGTTATATTACATTTACCGCTAAAAGACGAAATTTCGTATGATAAACCTGCTACAAATTGTAGATACCTTAAGCCGGACTGCTACTTCACAAGCTGATATGAATAAAGACGGGAGCATTAGCTTAGGCGAATTGCTCACCATGGGAGGCTGGGTAATGATTCCCCTGGTGGCTTTATTCCTGGTTACCATATTTGTTTTCTTTGAGCGTTTTATTGCCATACGTAAAGCTTCGCGTATTGATTCCAATTTTATGAATATTATACGCGATCACATTGTAAATGGAAATGTAAGTGCTGCCCGCAGCTTTGCCAAGAATACCAATAACCCGGTAGCCCGTATCATAGACAAAGGGATTCAGCGTATTGGAAAGCCTATTGATAGTATTGAAAAAAGCATGGAGAATGTAGGAAAACTTGAGCTTTATAACATGGAGCGAAATCTTTCTATTTTATCCCTGATTGCAGGTATAGCGCCTATGTTAGGATTCCTGGGTACCATCGTTGGTATGTTTGAATTGTTTTACCGCCTTGCTTCAACAGGAGATTTCACCATTCAAACAATGGCCAATGGTATCTATACTAAGATGATCACATCTGCTTCAGGTTTGATCATTGGTCTGCTGGCTTATGTGGCTCACAACTTTTTAAGCACACAGGTTGATAAGACCGCCAACAAAATGGAAGCGTCCAGCTCAGAATTCATAGATGTATTGCAGGAGCCAACAAGGTGATCACAACCTGGGCAGAAAAAAGTGTAAACGTAAATCTCCAGGTTAGAAATGACCTTGATTAAATACCAGATACAGTAACATGAATATCCGAAGAAAATTAAGAGCTCATACAGAGGTGCATACAGGAGCGCTAAATGATATCCTGTTCATCCTGCTGCTTTTCTTTTTGATCGCTTCCACGTTGGCCAATCCAAACCTTGTCAAGGTGAATAATCCAAAGGGTTCAAAGGATATGAAAGCCAAACAGAATATTATAGTTTCTGTGAATAATCAACACCAATACTTTATGGGACAGACACCGGTTGATTATGCGCACATGGACAGCCTGCTTAAATACCAGATAGAAAACGCAAGAAAGATTGTAGACACCCCCTCAGTAATCGTTAATGCCGATACTATTGCCTATTGGGGAGAAGTATTTAAGATCATGAGCATTGCCAAGAAATATAATGCAAAAGTGGGGGTTCATGTAAAGTGACAAGTAATTGATCCTTTACCTTTAAAGGTTACTTGCCGGGAAAGCCCTCATTACTCTTAAAGAGCTATTATTTACTCACCTTTACCATCCTGTTTTTTTGCTGCATGTCCTTCCTTAATTCTATTTTATTATAACCTTCATCACTGAATAGCCTGACTACATCATTACCCAAATCTTCATGTATCTCCATATAGATACTGCCATTTTCATGCAATCGGGATGATGCAAATTTGGCCAGTGCTCTATAAAATATCAATGGATCTTCATCTGGGACAAACAATGCTGTATGCGGCTCGTGTTCTACAACATTTTTATTCATTAGATCTTTATCCCTGATGGGTATATAGGGTGGATTGCTTACGAGGATATTTACTGTCGGAAGTTGTTTTTGCTGCAATTGATCTAAAAAGTTCAGCCCTTGAAAATCTACCCTGATATCAAGTGCAGAGCCATTTCTTCGGGCTACATTCAGTGCTTCTTCACTCAAATCACAACCCCATACTTCTGCTTGTGGCATTGCTTTTTTTAGGGCTAAGGCAATGCAACCACTTCCTGTTCCTACGTCCAGAATCTTTAATAAGTCCGTTTCATCGGCATCAGCTGTTACACGGGAAAATACCTTGTATCCGGAGGCCCTTACATCACTTATGATCCATGCTACCAATTCTTCTGTTTCAGGCCTTGGTATCAATACTGATGGATCAACAAATAACTCCATCCCATAAAACCAACATTTATTCATTATGTACTGTATGGGCTCATGCTTTAATAAACGCTCAACTCCTTTATGGATCGCTACCTCTTGTTGCTGGGTTAAATCTGCTTCTTTATTCATCAACCTGTCACCTTTTGAAAAGGATGTGAAATGCTCCAGGAGCATATCTGCCATTATCACTGCTTCGTTAGTAGGATAAATACTCTCAAGGCTGTTTCTGATATACCTTTCTGCTGCTGCCAGTTTCATTGGCCAAACTTAAAACATGTTGGATTAAATTTGTCTATTGCAATAGAATGAACGCGACTTCACACGAAACATATATGTACCGTTGTCTTCAACTGGCACAACTCGGTGTTGGCAATGTAGCACCCAATCCTATGGTGGGTGCCGTGCTGGTACATGATGACAAAATAATAGGTGAGGGTTATCATCGGAAATATGGTGAACCTCATGCTGAAGTCAACTGTATCAATTCAGTTAGCCCGGATAAACAGGAGTTGATCAGTCAATCCACCTTATATGTTTCCCTGGAACCATGCGCTCATTTTGGGAAGACGCCTCCCTGTGCTGATTTGATTGTACATATGAATATACCAAGGGTGGTTATTGGTTGCCGCGATCCTTTTGCACAGGTGGATGGAAAAGGAATTGAAAAGCTTTTGTCAGCAGGGGTAGAGGTTGTTTCGGGGATTTTGGAAAAGGAATGTAGGGAATTGAATAAGCGGTTCTTTACTTTTCATACATGCCACCGGCCATATATTATGCTAAAATGGGCGCAAACGGCAGATAGTAAATTAGGGTATTCTTCATCATTGGGAAATAGCCCGCTCCCTGTTTCCCGGCTTTTTATTACCAATGCATTTACTAACAGGCTGGTACACAAATGGCGAAGTGAACAAATGGCTATTTTAATAGGTACCCATACAGCCATTCAGGATGACCCATCATTAAATACAAGGCTATGGCCCGGAAATCACCCGGTGCGAATGGTAATAGATAAACAATTGACACTGCCATCCGGATTAAAGCTATTTGATGGATCTATTCCAACCATAGTTTTTAATGAAAGAAAAAACACCATTGAAAATTTGAAAGTTGTCCGCCAACAGCCAGGCGTACATTATTACCAGGTAGTTTCTTCTGATAGCCTGGTGCAACAAATAATGAATGCCTTATACCATATGGAAATACAATCCCTTCTGGTTGAAGGCGGTTCCGTATTATTGCAATCTTTTATTGAAGAAGATATGTGGGATGAGGCAAGGGTGATCACCAATGAAAATTTGTTCCTGGGAGAAGGTTTAGCTGCACCAGTACTTAGACAGGGGACACTCATATTTTCAGAGGGTATTGCATCAGATACTATCCGCACTTATCAACATATCAAATTGAATGAACCATTATAACACTATTGAGAAGCCTTCTGTTGCAGAATATAAGGACAGGGGTAGCCGTTTCATTGCTTATGCTTACCCTGTTGCTACTGCGGATGATTTTAAGAAGCATTTAAAAGCCCTAAAAGAAGAACATCCCAAGGCAGCACATCATTGCTTTGCTTACCGTATTGGCACGGATGGAAATAACTTTCGCGCAGGCGATGATGGTGAGCCTTCTGGTTCGGCAGGCAAGCCTATATTGGGTCAAATAGACAGTAAAGGTGTCACCAACGTAGCGGTAATAGTAGTACGTTATTTTGGTGGCACCTTGTTAGGGGTACCCGGTCTTATCAATGCCTACAAGATGGTCACCTCCCTTGCTTTGCAACTGACACCTATTATTCAGAAGCCTATATTGGAAACTTATGTGCTAAGTTTTGATTATACACTAATGAATGAAGTGATGATGGTGGTAAAACGCTTTGGCTGTGTCATACTTCAAAATGAAGCACAATTATTTTGCCGCATGGTACTTGGTATTCCAATGGAAAACCTTGAAAGCACTATCAATAAACTACATGACCTGCATGGTTTAGAATTCAGCAAACTCCAGGGCAAATGAAGGTTGACAAGTTTTCTTGTTGAAAACCAGGTAATTATAATACATTCATTTCCTTGATATTATAGAGTACTCCAGCCAGGAATAGCTCCCAATCACCTCAATAAACCTATCAGATCATAGCATTATTTGTTCTTTGCTGCCCATAGCATTCGATTATGCTTGTTCTATAGTGCTGCGGTACTTCTCCTTATTTCCAGTATACCAAAGCACTAAGAACTCCCTATCTACGGTATGGATACTCCGTGCCCGCACGGAGTATCCATACCGTTTCTATACAGTAGCTATACCGGAGGTAGGGAGTAAGTATAGCCAGGGAATAAAGAAATCAGAAGTAAAGTATAAATGACCGGCAACGGAATCCCAGGCCTATATGGTGTAATACCCTGGAGTTGATCAAATTATCATTCACAACCCTGGTAAATAGGGTTAATGAGACCCGGATGTATTTAAATGGGATTTATTTTAATCAATACTTATTTAATATGCTTTTACCAGTTTAGGATATGCGATTTATTAAGCATATTAATCAGTATAATAAATCAAATGGAAATGGTTGATACCTGTCAGTGATCTTTCAATTTCCTGTCATTGGTTTCAATAGTGGTGATCTTTTAGATTAGGGTATGATTACCTCTATACGCCTATTCATAATACTTTGTTGCTGCGGCCTTATGGTCCAATGTTCAAAAAATGGGGGAACATCAGGTGGAAACCCTCCCCCCAACCCGACAACTTTCAGCATTTCAGGTTTGGAATACGACCCACACATAGTTACATTAAGACCTGATCTTACTTCTTTTACATTTTATGGAAAAATCAATTTTGCCAATGCCAAAGGGGGTGTGCACCAGTTGAGGCTCACTACATCTGCCGGGGCAGATCTTACACAGGATATACCAGCTAATAGTGAAGTTAGTGGCATTTTAACCGGTGTATTTCAAGTAGGATTGTCAGCGACTCCTGCTACTTATACTTTCGATATATGGATAATTGATGGTAAAGGAAATATTTCCAATAAATTATCAGGGACCGTGCAGGTTGTGATTGATGATAGCGGTAAGTCCTGGCAGGAAACTACTATTTCAAGTACTTACCAGCCAAATAAGATCATATGGGCCAATTCTCAATTTATGGCTGTCGGACATGCGGGAATAGTTATCACTTCTAACAGTGTTTCGGGTTGGACATTGCAACATACAGGAACTAATAATATGTTATGGGGAATCACCTGGTCTGGAACACAGTATGTGGCTGTTGGCGAAAATAAAACCATATTAACCTCACCGGATGGAATAAACTGGACCATTAGATCTATAGGTGACGTAAGCGATTTCCGGCTTTATGGCATTGTTTGGTCAGGTTCAAAATTTATTGCTGTCGGGGCTAATATGGCCAATAACCAAACAGAGATACAAGAATCTACAGATGGTATTGTATGGACTGCATCTCCATTTACGGTTCATAGTGGTGAACTTACCTCCATTGCCTGGTCAGGAAACCTATTTGTGGCTGTGGGTAGTTACTTTGTAGAGGGTACCCGGAAGCCTCTATTATTAACTTCACCAAATGGTATTGATTGGACCAACAGATCCAGCTCTGCCACAGGGGGATATTCCTTAAATGATGTTATATGGACCAGATCTAAATTTGTTACCGTGGGAAGCGGTGTATCCGGATTTTCCAATGATGGCATTAACTGGAGCTATGTTGCCAATCCGGCTATAGGATTATTAGGTGTTTGTTATTCAGGGAAAACTTTTGTGGGCGCTGGTAATGGCATATACACTTCCAGTGATGGTGTAAACTGGACACAAGCGTATCCCGATGATCATTTATATACTATTAGAAGCGTAGCATGGTCAGGTTATCAATATGTAGCCGTTGGTAAGGTTATGTCAATGCTTGTTTCACCAGGCTATTAATGGCCAGGCAATTATATAAGCTTAGTGCAGGCTAATTACTCTGGTGATTTTCCAGGTATTGTTGGTGTGCTGCCAGATAATGACAAATTTTCCCGCATGTGATGGCGTTCCGGGAGGTTCCTGGTTGTTATGGAATCGGTGAATTCCCATTTCTACTGCACCAAAGTCTTTTATAGGATATACTTCTATACTACCTGCTACTAATTCCCTTGTCACTTTTCCGCAAATGTTTTTTTCAAGCGCTTGCATGATATCATTTTTGGAAGTGGAAAGACCTCCTTTGTCATGGTAAAATTCCAGGCTGTCTGAGAAAATAGATCGTTGCTTCTCAAGGTCACAAGTATTGTAGGCGGTAAAATAAATATTATCCCATTTTACTATTGTATCATACAAGGACTGCGAATCGGGAATATATGAATTGGTCTTTACATTCCTGGAAGCAGAACAAGCTGATAAAATAATGGATAGTGATATTGTGCAATAAGCAGCTATTTGAAGTGGTTTCATTTTATTTATTTAGGCTGAAAATTTCAGATTTCAGACACAAATTGTAATCAGCATACTAATGTAATGAAAGGTATAAATTTCTGTTGTACCTACCGGGATAATCAATGTTGGGATCAAAGAATAAACAGGTATTGTATTACTAAGGTCATGCAGATGCTATTTGGTGTCTAAGTATGTGGGATTGTATTCCACATTGGTAATGGTAAAAGACCCATAGCAAAGGTCTTCTTTAGGGAAATGCCATATGGTTTCGGCAATGGCAGGGAGATTAATTCCATTGATAATTTTATATCCCCTGATCGGAGTTGACCATTGAGCCTTTTTAAAACTATTATCTGCAGCTATGGCAAACCTGTCGTTAGATTCAAAATTGGTCATCTTACCATCATCTGAGAAATAGAGGGTTGCTGTGATTGTTATACCATTGCTGGTGAAACTTGCTTTCACTTTATGGCTGTCACTGTCCAGCCATTTTATTCTTTTGTCTAACAGTGTAGCTGGAGCCAAACAGCACATATCATTGAAGAAGGTTACGGTTTCAGCTTCATCCATTTCTTTACCTGCCTTGTATTGTACTTTAAATAATGATAACAGCCTTATATCCATTACGGCTTTGCCATTACTGAAGCGATGATATCCAGCCACAGGCATACCTTTCATCATTGCATTCATAAAAAAGAAGCGGCTGGTACTATCAACAAAATTATACTGCGAACTTGTAACAGGCATCCAGGCTGCACTTGTATCTTTTCTTAGCTGACCTGAAAACCGGACCTTAAAGTGATTAACTTTTGGCTTACCTATTACTCCGCAATACTTTAAATATTTTTTAATAGCATTGGGCAATAATTCAAAATCCTGTTCAGTCAAAATATTGGAATTATGGTTAGCATTCTTATCCAATTGCTCTTGTACATCTTTATGGTACTGGTCTTTAAATTGTGCCGTTGCAACAGAAACGAGTATGATAGCCAGGATAATGACATTAATCAAAGTGCCATATTTTGCTTCTTTCCAGTTAAGTATGATCAGGTATTGAGAAAGCAATAAGGCTACACCTGCAATTATCCACCACCAATCCTTATCGTTAATATAGAATAGCACGGAGTTGATTAAAAGCAAGCCCGCAACAAGCCATAGAATGCCACTGAATCTGGAAACAGATATGGCAACTTCCGAAAGCTTTGTAATGTTAAAAGCAATTGTAAACCCTAACAAATGCAATAATCCATGTATAAATACGAGGATGATAAGCATTGTTTTCATGACCTCTCATTTTGATATTGTAAATGAACAATTAAATGGACAGGGAGGAGATGATGGCTGTATAGAAAAATTGTGATATTGGTCAGTGTAGGAATAATAAAAGGTGCTTTCAGATGAAAGCACCTTTTATTATAAATGATGAGATATTATCAGGAAATACCCATTTTCTTTTTAAGGTTCTGGTCAATGGCATCAAGGAATTCTTCAGTATATAAATAATCCTTGCCATGTTCTACTTTTCCAGGGTTGATAGTTAAGGCGAGATCCTTGGTCATTTTACCACTTTCTACTGTTTCAATACAGACTTCTTCCAGTGCATTGCTGAAGTTGATTAGTTCCTGGTTATTATCCAGCTTACCACGGAAGGCGAGACCTCTTGTCCATGCAAAGATGGAAGCAATAGGGTTAGTAGAAGTTGGGTTACCTTTCTGGTGCTCACGGTAATGGCGGGTTACTGTTCCATGTGCTGCTTCGGCTTCCATTGTTTGTCCATCAGGCGTTACAAGTACGGAAGTCATTAATCCCAGTGAACCAAAGCCCTGTGCAACAGAATCACTCTGCACGTCTCCATCATAATTTTTACAGGCCCATACAAAGCCGCCATTCCATTTCATAGCAGATGCCACCATATCATCGATAAGGCGGTGCTCATAGGTAATGCCTGCCTCTGCAAATTTTTGTTTGAACTCTGCATCAAATATTTCGGCGAAGATGTCCCGGAAGCGTCCATCATATTTTTTCAGGATAGTATTTTTTGTACTCAGGTATAAAGGCCATGCTTTTTGCAATGCCATATTCATACAGCTGCGTGCAAAGCCACGGATACTTTCATCGGTATTATACATAGCGAGGGCTACACCTCCCTCTCCGGTATAGTTGTAAACTTCGTATTCCTGCTTTTCTCCATTATCACCCTCAAATGTAATTGTCAACTTGCCTTTTCCTTTAACAACAAAGTCTGTGGCCCGGTACTGGTCGCCAAAAGCATGACGGCCAACAACAATAGGACGATCCCAGGTTGTGACAAGGCGCGGAACATTTTTGATAACGATGGGTTCACGGAATACTGTTCCGTCCAGTATATTTCTGATAGTACCGTTAGGGCTTTTCCACATTTGCTTCAGGCTAAACTCTTTTACCCTGTCTTCGTCAGGAGTGATGGTAGCACACTTGATACCCACACCATATTGTTTTATGGCATTAGCAGCATCAATAGTTACCCTGTCATTGGTCTGGTCACGGTATTCAATGCCAAGGTCAAAGTATTTAATATCAAGTTCCAGGTAGGGAAGGATCAATTTGTCCTTAATAAATTTCCAGATTATACGGGTCATTTCATCACCATCCAGTTCTACAACCGGGTTGGCAACTTTAATCTTCTGTGTCATTTATGCGTGGTTTGTTTAAATAATCGGCAAAACTAAGGTTTATTTTAAGTTACAGCTATGAGTAATATAAGGAGGGGACCTGGCATCTACAGGAATCTTTTTCCAGATGTAGGCAGTTTTTAGAGATATCCTCAGGGCAATTAATAAAGAGCCAATAAAGAAAAACTTTATTACGTGGTGATCCACTATGAAATGCAATAATTGTAGTAACTTATGGTGGCAAACTTCATTATAACCTTCACAAGATGCCAGCATGGAAAATGTACGGCCATTTTTCCTGTTTCTACACAAGTTTATAGATCTTAAGGAACAAGAATTTAATGATGATATCAGGCCCTACCTCCAGATACGCCATTTCAGGAAAAAGCAACCATTGTGTAAAATAGGAGAAGTAGAAGAGTACCTGAATTTTATTCTTAAAGGGTTGGTATTGAAGTATTATAAGAAAGGTGATGGAGATATGGTAACACAGATCTCTACTGAAGGCCACATAATTCATTCACAGGAATCCTTTCATAGCCGGACTCCATCAGAATATTGTGTAGAACCCATTGAGCCTACTACTGTTGTATCAATCAACTATGAGAACCTGGAGAGGATATATTCAAAAAGTGCAAAAATGGAAAGGCTGGGAAGATTGGTAGTAACATTTTCCATGGTTGTTAAGGATAAGTGGTGGACCAATATGATTCGTCTTACTCCCAGGGAACGCTTCCTTGACTTCATTCATAAGAATCCGGAACTGATTCAAAGGGTGCCTCAAAAATTCCTTGCATCCTATCTCAACATTCAGCCGGAAACCTTTAGCAGGTTTAAGCACATGCTGAAAGAAAAGAGAGTTCATCATTAGAAATCTAATGGTTGCCCCGATTTATCCATTATTGATGATGAGATAACTACCTGGTATACGTAATATGCCATGGTATATTATTTGCCCCGCTATTTGTTCATCCTTAAAAGATTACTATGAATCAAACATTAGTACAAAGACGGGAGAAGTCAGCCACAGAGGAAAGATCTGTTGGTAATAATAGTTGGATAGTAGCTCCAGGCGTATGGAGATTGAAAGACATCTTTGTGAATGTGTATATAATTCAGAACAGGGAAAGAACAGACTGGGTACTTGTAGATACAGGATTGAAATCTACGGCTTCTAAAATCAGGAGCCTGGCTTCCAGCTTATTTGGTGGTAGTGGCAGCCGGCCTAAGGCTATTATTATGACTCACGCCCATTTTGACCATAGAGGATCATTGCTTGAATTAGCAGAAGAGTGGGGGACCCCTGTATATTGCCACCATATGGAAAGGCCTTACTTAACTGGTCAGTCATCTTACCCGCCAGCCGACCCATCGGTGGGTGGAGGTATGATGTCTTTACTTTCTTTTACATATCCAAAAGGTCCAATCAATGCAAGTGATTATTTAAAAGAATTGCCTAATGATGGAACTGTTCCGGAATTAGAAGACTGGAAATGGATTCATACACCAGGACACACTCCCGGACACATAAGCCTGTTTAGGGAAAAAGATGGTTTATTGATTGCAGGTGATGCCTTTGTTACCACTATGCAGGAGTCGGTTTTGGCAGTAGCTACGCAGAAGGAATTCGTCTGTGGACCTCCCAAATATTTTACGCCTGATTGGGGTGCAGCTGCGCGTTCTGTAAAAGAATTGGCTGCGTTGGAACCTAATATCATGGCTACTGGTCATGGTCACGCCATGTATGGAGATTTAGCCAGGAAAGAACTACATAAATTATCACGGGAATTTTGGAAGAGAGGTATGCCTGCAACCGGGCGCTATGTGAAAGAAGCAGCAGCTTTTGATGAAAACGGGAAGCCTGTACATATTCCTTCTGCTAAAGGCGTTTTAATCAAGAAGATTGCTATAGCTGCGGCTTTGTTTGCATTGGGTTATTTAATATCCAGGCAAAGGAAAAACACAAAGGGAATCAGTAAGCTTGCAACAGGCCAGCTTGGCTCAGCCCTTAAATCTTCTGCACTGGTGGCACTTGGAGCTACAGCTGCGGCATCGCCAGCTCTTCCAAGTATTCCGTTAATTCCTGCTATTTAGATGAATAGTAACAATTCAATGATTAAGATCATGAGGGCTTAATCATTGAATTGTTTATCAAATAACTTATTAGCATTTAATTATTCAGCAAGTTGACGTTTATAGATCTGTATGGTATTTTCTAAACCCAGGTAAATAGCGTCGCTGATGAGTGCATGTCCAATGCTTACTTCATCCAGCCATGGAATATTTTGTTTGAAGAATTTCAGGTTATTAAGGTCAAGGTCATGTCCTGCATTTAAACCAAGACCCAACTCTTTGGCTTTTTTTGCTGCAGCCACATAAGGTGTTATTGCTGAATTTCGGTTTCCGGATGCATATTGCCTGGCATATCCTTCAGTGTATAGTTCTATTCGGTCTGTTCCTGTTCTGGCGGCGCCTTCCACCATTTCAATAACAGGGTCAACAAAGATGGAGACCCTTATGCCTGCAGATTTGAATACAGCAATCATTTCCTTTAAATATTCCTTATTCTTTAAGGTGTCCCAACCATGATCTGAAGTTATCTGACCAAGTTCATCTGGCACAAGGGTTACTTGGTCAGGCATGTTTTCCAAAACAAGGTCTACAAACTTTTGTTCCCTGCAATTGCCCTCAATATTGAACTCTGTATTGATTACCTTTTTTATATCTCTTACATCCTGGTAACGTATATGTCGTTCATCAGGCCTGGGGTGCACAGTGATGCCATCCGCACCAAAGCGTTGCGCATCTATAGCAACTTTCACAACATCAGGATTATTACCTCCCCGGCTATTACGAAGTGTGGCAATTTTATTAATGTTTACCGAGAGCTTAGTTGACATGAAGCAAATTTAAGGAGAAGCTTTGTTCAATATAAATATGAAAAGCCTAAGGAACTGTTGATCCGGTTTGTAATTCTATCATATGTTGTCAGCAAGCAGTTGAACACTGGCAACAAAATTTTTGAACGGCATGGATTGTTTTATAAATCTCATCTTAGTTTCTTTTCCATTACCAGAAATTCAAGGGGTTGCCTTGGGATCCCAAACCTTGAATCATTAGGAAAGGGTTGGCGTTCTTCAGTTTGAAAATAACCCCTTCGTTCATACCATCGTATTAGCTCGCTTCGAACAGTTATTACCGTCATTTTGATGGAATGACAACCTTCCTTGCGGGCATATTCTTCCGAGACTTTTAATAATTCTTTTCCAATACCCGAAGCCTGGAGTTCCGGTGAAACTGTTAGCATGCCGAGATAAAGAAAATCTGCTTGTTTTTGAAGATACACGCAACCAGCAAGCTTATTGCCAACCATACATTTTAAGATAACAGAACCAGGTTGATGAAGCATTTTATAGATGCCATCTTCATCTGTTCTTATTCCATCCAACAGGTCAGCTTCTGTTGTCCATCCCTTCTTTGAAGTTTCACCCCTGTATGCACTATTGACCAGTTTGACCAGTTCAGGAATATCAGAGTCAGAAGAATTTGAAAAATGTAAGTTTCCAGGCATACCACAAAAATAAGAATGCAACAGTGCTTCTTTTCAAACTTCAGGAATGTAAATCATAAAATAACTTTTAGTAAACCTGGTTCTAATTGCTGGAGTTTATTGGGCGATATAATGTCTTCTAATGTATTCATCTGCATAAAGCTGCTGAATTGAGATGAAAATAGATCTATTAAAAGTCGATTCAGATTTCTTGAAAATCTATACAATGAATTAAATAGCCTGCACTTTATTTCCAAAAAAGAATTTTAGTACAGGCATTATTTGAATTAATATAATTAAGAATTAGCACCTGGTGGTGTTTAATAATATTGATCATTTATGCAAGGCTATTGACAAGCACATAAAAACTAATGCCCCAAAATGCAAGGAACATAAATATCATAAACAGGGCAGTATTAAATCTTAATTTGCCTGCCTTCACTTCAGTTTGCTCAACTAATCTTTTCCACGACTGTTTCATAATATTTCAATTTTGTAACAATAGTTCGAACAATGTGCCATTTACCTGAATACAAAAAGAAATTTAGTATTGCCACAAAAATATCTCCAGCATGTGGAAGGGAAACCTCAAAATAAAAGGTTATCATCTTATAAGAGTTACAATACCTTTTTGAAAATAAGATTGGCCTTTATAATCTGTGGCTTTTACTTCCCAAACATAGGATTGTGTTCCTTGCAGAGAGCCATTAATACTTCCATCCCAGCCTCTTCCATTTTGGGTGGTTTCAAATATTAAACGGCCCCAACGATTATATATGCGGAAGTATTCAATTTTGGCCATGCCAGCAGCAATAGGTCTCAAAATATCATTCTTGCCATCATTTCCAGGAGTAAAGGCATTTGGGACAAAAATTATCGGTTCTGATTGAAATACACTGATAGCAATAAATGAGGAGTCGTTACATCCGGCCTCATCGTATACCTGGACTTTGTAGATAACCCTATCAACTGGTTCGTAAAATGTAGCTATAGGATTATTAGTTGAAGTGGAAGAAAGATTCAATGCAGGTGACCATTGGTACCGTACACCACCTGAAGCATTTAATTGTAATGGTTGTCCTAAAATTATTGAAGTATCATTTCCTGCAAAAGCCTTTACCTCGGGTAGCATCCTTATAAATACACTATCTCTTGCTGTTTTAGGGCAGCCTTTATTATCGGTTGCAGATAATACAAAATACATACTCCCTGGCGGATGCACTGCAAGTTCCAGGCTATTTGAATCACTAACCAGAGAACCAGGCGACCAATTAAATTTGTTTCCATTAGTAGCGCCACGTAGCCGCGCTACAGATTGAAAACAAATGGTGGTATCAACTCCTGCATTAACCGTGGGTAATGGCACTACCTTGATATTAACCTTGGCTGTAGCCGAGCAATGGCCTATTGTAGAAAGTATATTGTAGGTTGTGGTTGTATCTGGCCTGGCAAGAGTATTTAACGAGAAAGGATCTTCAATACCTGTGACAGGTGACCAGCTTATTGAAAGTCCATTTGTTATACATGTCAGGGATGCTGGATCATTAGCACAAATAATAGTATCATTACTAGGTTTTAATGTTACAAAATTTACCACGTTTACTTTAAGCGAATCGTTATTGATACAACCATTATCATTAAGGCTGACAATGTAATTGGTAGTTTTTTCAGGATGAACCAGCAACGTGGGTGAATTACTATTGATGATTCCTGTTGAAGTAGACCATGTAAATATGCCTGACCCTATAGCTTTTAATTGTACGCTGTCACCATTGCAGATCAATGTATCCCTGAAGTTAAATGTAATAGGAGGCTTGTCAACAATATTTACAACCTTTTTTACAGAATCTTTGCAACCAGTGCTGGTTGTAACGATCAATTGAATAAGCTTTGGACCAGTTTCACTGTGTGTGTAAGAAGGGTTTTGTTTATTAGAAGTATCAAGTGTAGTATTAGGATCGCCAAAATCCCAAAGCCAGGATTGTAAAACACCATACACTGTTTTTGAATTATCAATAAATGAAGTTGGCTTATCCACACATATCCCTTCAATTGAAAAGTCCGTAGTTTGGCCGGGGTACACCTTTATAAGGGAACTTGCGGTACCCGTGCATGATTGCCCTGAGTTGATAGATAGCGTAACCTTATAAATACCTGTATCAGTAAAGTTGACTGTTGGTGATGCATTGGATGAACTGAAAATTATATTACCGGAGCTATTTGAAAACTGCCAGTTATAAGAATTGATCAATGGGCTGTTGGATAAGTTTGAAATTGTTAGAGAATTAGAGTTTCTGCACAATAAGTATTCAGGCAAGAGGCTAGCAGAGGCAATTGTACATTCTGCAATATTTATTTGCAGGTCCTTCCTTTGTGTTGCTATTACATTTCCATGTCTGATCTCCTGTACACAAACTGTAACTACGTATATCCCGGCTGACGGAGCAATACCTGTGATCAACCCAGTTTGTGTATTTAATGTTATATTATTTCCTAACGGTGATGTACCTGTAAAACCTTGTCCATATGGCACAGGATCATAGGGCGGAGGTGGTGGAACAGCGTTAGGGCCGCTTGTTCCACTTTGATATGCATCACAAAAGGAATAACGTAGTTCATCTCCATCTGCATCTGCAGCAGCAAAGCTGTATGAAAAGGGGTTATTTGCACAAATTACTACCAGGTCATTACCTGTAAAATGGGCACTATTATTTTCTGGTGCATTAGATAAAATGGCATTCCCAGGGATCTCTGAAGTATAAGTAGCACCAACCTGGCTATAGCCCAATATGAAATTATTGATGTCTGCAATACGGAAGTTAACCTGCCCCACAATTAAATAGCCATCGGTATTCGGAGGTAATACGATGGAAAATTGATAAAATCCTATAACATAACAAACTGTTGGCGGGTTGGTGATACAAGGGTTTTGATTATTTAAACTAATGGTTGATTGTTCCGCCAAAGGAACAGGGATTTCCTGGATCTTTTGATATGTGCTTTTGTCAAAGATGGCAATTGTTGTGGGGTCATTGAATCGTCTTCCGCTATTACAAAGCATGTAAAGCTTAAGAGTCACATTGTATTTATTATCAGTTCCACTTTTACCTGCAAAAGAATAAAACATCTCACCGCCGGTTATATGATCAGCCCTGGCCTTGAAAGAAAGCGCAATGAAAAAAGCAAGAAGAAAAACAATAAACCTTTTCATAAAATGATAAAGGCTTATCCAGGTTATTGCATTTTAAGAAGGAAAGGTGTCTTATGAATATACGTTATTTTTTGCAAAAGGTTGTCCATTCATTACCATTGTGATGCTTGTTTTTTTCAATAGTATTTCCAAATAATAAAATTATTGCCTGCTAATTTTGTTTATATGTATTCAAAGCAGGAAGCTTCAATTTTAAAACACCAATTCTGGACAAGTTTCGGCCTGTATATGAATCCATTATTGTCTTCGGAAGGAGAAAAGATCAATTGGGTAAATTATAAAACAGGCGAAAAGAATATACGCTTTAAAATGCACGCTGATAATAAAGCTGCATATACGGCAATAGTATTAAATCATAAAGATGCTGGTATCAGGGAATTATATTTTGAGCAATTATTTGAATTGAAAAATGTTATGGATAAAACATTACCCGGTTCCTGGCAATGGTTATTGAATTCAGAAGATGAAAACGGGCAACCAGTAAGTATTGTATATGATGAGATTGAAGGAGTAAGTATTTTTAATAAACAAGACTGGCCAAAGCTGATATCTTTTTTCAAGCCCAGGATAATAGCCCTGGATGAATTCTGGAATATGGTTAAATATAGCTTTGATTCATTGAAATAACTGAATTTCAATAAATACAGTCCGATAAATAATTATTGGTAATTAGAGCTGGATGGTTAATTCCATTTATTTCTTCTTTTATCCCAGGTTGTAAAACCTACCTTAAACTGCACAGGATTTTTAAACTGGTTTGCTGCAGAGGTTACCACATATACTCCCAATTTGAATTTTGTAAGAGGGTTAAATGGCCATTTGAAAACTCTTTCTATTCCGGCAAATAATTCACCGTAGCGAAGATCTCTTTCCGGTGCAATAAGAAACCCTCCACCAACTATCTCCCGTAATTGCAACTTTTTTAATAATGGGATCTTATTGATCAGGGCACCATTGAATTCATGAACCAAATGCCCATTATAAAACCTTTTGAATAAGGGAAAAGTTGAGTCAAGGGCCTGGAAAGCTTCGTCAGGATTCATGAATAGGAAAGGGTCTCCCTGTCGTTGATAAGAATAGTCTAATAAACGAAGGTTCTTTTGGTTAAGATAGGTGGCCGTTCGGGTAGTATACCTGGTGGTTCCTAAAAGGCCAAGACTGATCTTTTGTTCCAGGCCAAATTCTAAATAATCAAAATCAGCTATACTGTTAAAAGGACCGGGAAATGCCCGCCTGAAAGTCACAAATAAGGTTGGCCATTTCGACCCCAGGATAATCTTCTCCCGGGGTTCCCTTACATAACGCTGTTTTGGGGTATACTTAAGTGTTACGAGCCCGTACACAGCATTATAAGGGTCAAAATAAACCGGTTGGTTATTATCAAGTATTCCTTTTAAAAGGCTATCTAACCTATCATTTGTCCTGTATCCCCTTACAGATCTTCTCAGCGCTATATCACCTTCGGTATATAGGAACAGGCCATTTGCAATTTCTAATCCATGCCCAACAGCAAAATAGTTATTCAGAAAATAACTGCTTCTTTTGATCTGGTTGATCCAGGCATCTCCCTGGAAAATACGGTCGAAATTCCGGTTTACCTCGAACATGTAATACCCCCGGTTAAAGGGATTGTACATGCGGGTAAGTTTAATACTGCCATTTATGTCCTTATTGCGGAAACCATAACTTAAGTCAGAATAAAGGGTCAGGTCTTTCCTGGAAGTATACCTTTTAAAATAATAAAATCCCAGGTGGGCACGAGCACCCCCAAACTGGAAGGGTTCATAAAGAGAGATTATGGGAGGTATCATCCATGTCCTTTCTTTTTTCCTGTCGATCAATGTTTGTCCAAAAAGACCTATTTTTTTCCAGGTTATCTTGTTGTTGGCTTTTTCTATGGAGTCAAGGTAAGCCTCTGTATGAGTTACCCTGAATATACTGTCCCTGTAACGTATAAAACGTATCTCTTTTTCACTAAGTGGAACAGTTCGGACAGTTTCCCAGAAAGAGCTATCCTTTTCATAGGCTTCCTGGGCTGTGGCGCTCACTTCCACACCGAAATGCTTCCTATCAAATTTCTTATTTAATTCATAATCACTGTAGGTAACCAGTGTTTGTCCTGATAGACGGGTCTTTTTTGATTTCGTATAATAGCTGAAGCGTTGATCTTTCAGCATCCAGGCAGTATCATGAACAAAGTCATAGTTTTGCTCTACTTCAAAGAAATCATACTCTGGAAGATGATAGGATGGAAAAACAAAACGGGTATGTAACAATGCCCAGGTACTATCCTGGATGGTCATTTCACCTTCAACAGTTGCGTTACTGATCTGCCGGGGTTTTACTGATATGGTATAAATTCTTTTCCCATCTCTCTTTTCGATCTTCAGCATTTTGAATTTATAGGCCAACAAACCGCTATAGCTGATAGGGGATAAAAAAGGAGTTTCCGATATGGTTGGAACTTTTACCAGGTTGTTGTAAAAGTTGAAATCTCCGGCTGTGGCGGAAAGATAAAAAAGGTTGTCGGCAGCTTCTCCTGAACTTTTCACCCCCAATCGTTCTTCCTTAATGTGCTGGTCAGATTCATGATCTAATTGTAACAAAACTTCTGTCATTGCCATGCCATTCAGGTCAGCATTGGAACTATGGAAAAGAGAACTATCAATTTTGGCTCTTTCTTTCTTTCCTAGGGATGAATCCTGTTGAATAGCCTTGATGTACATCCGGACCGAATACGGCCCTGCGGCAGCTTCTATCTGATCTTTTTGTCTAATTGTATTTTTTACAATTTCTTCTGACCGGTCCCTGATCTTCACCTTGATGACAATATCTTCCATGTTTTTGGTGTCATCTTCCTCCATGATTATATTTTGAACATAATCTTTGTTCAGTGTCAGTTTTAAATTTTGTTGTTTGTAGCCAACCATGCTAACCATAAGGTCATATGTGCCTTCATCAACAGTCAAACTGTATGTCCCGTCTTCTTTAGTGATTGTTCCTGCCTGCGATTGCTTTAACTGGATACTTACAAAAGCCAGGGGCTCCAATTTGTTATTAGTAACTTTTCCACTGATACGGAAAGTGGTTTGACTAAAAAGGGTGGAAGTAATTAAAAGTAAAAATATAGAGAGGTATAGATTTTTGTACATGTATGGATGCTTGCCAATCAAAATTCGATAATAGGATTTTGCCTTAAATGTATAGTAATAATTTCCAAATGCCTTTAACATCAGAAATCAATTGGTAAAATACTAAACCAGCTCAAACAAAGAATATCCATTGTGCTTGTTAGCCCTATTTTAACATTAAAACAATTCTATTAGTGAACAATAGCTTCTATTTTTATTATTCATTATAACTTATGAAGTCGTTATTACTCTTGATTTTTGTAGTACCACTATTTGTATCAGCTCAGAATTGTGAGTTAAAAAAGGAGAAAGACCCGTTTACACAACAACCCCAGCTCTCTACCGGGTTTATGCGTTTTTCTTCCTGGGGAGGAAAGTTTTCTCTTAATATGGTGGCTGATGCTAAGGAAGTGAAATTGTTGTTTTCGATGGGGGAAGGAAATTGTTTTGATGATGAATCTTCAGCGGCACTTACTTTTGACGGCACTCGTACTAAAAGCACGCAAAGGAATGCTACCACTATGAATTGTGATGGCATTTTCACTATAGTTTTCAGAAACTCAACAACAACTCCCTCTGTTTTGCAAAAAATGACACAGCAGAAGTTGACTTCAATTGTTTTGACCGATAATAATAAAAAGAAAATTGATATCAACTTAAAAGATGATGAAAAACAACAGCTCCAGGAAAAGTTAGGGTGCCTGGTAAAAGAAGCAAAGGTTCTGATCCAACAATAAAATATACATAGGGCGCTCCATTTTTGAGTTTCCTGGCAACTGTCAATGTACCTTTCGACCAACAATTCTTAATTACTCTTCAGGTTCCACAATATCCCATGGAGTTACTTTTTGCCCACCTGGAGTCACATCTTCATCGATAGTTTTACGATCTGCAATTTTTTCCTCCCTTTCCTCAAGGGCTTCTTCAGTAGCATCATCAAGAGGGGGAGTCATTCCAACCCTGACATTCCTTATATCTTCTTCAGTGATCACATCATCCTTATTTTCAAGGTGACGTTTAACGATCTTCTGGGTATCGCTTTCAAAAGGTTCATCCCTTAACCTGTTATTATTATCATCGCCGGGTTGTGCATTCAAATGATCTTGTGACATAACAAAGATTTATTGTTATCTACATAGTAAAAAAGCTGTGCCATAATAAGAATTTTCAGGACAAAAGACTAAATAAAAACTCAATTACCGATAGTTTGATGCCTCAGATGCATGGGATTCTAAAAATATTAGTTTATTTCCTTTAGAGCCTCAACGTATCCATTAAAAGTGATCGGATCCCTGTTATTACTGATCACTTGTAAACTGGCATTCCCATTAGGGGAAATGTTAAGATGAAGTTGGTGAACTTCCTGTATATTTTTAGGGACAATTGTTATTTCTGAGTTCTTCTTTTTGGCCTTCAAGGTATAATTGTTTTGTGTAGAAGTAAATTGAATTCCACCCTTGGTGGGATCAATAGGAGCTACATAAGCCCGTCCAAAATAAGGTAGATAGGCTATTATAGTATCGCCCTTAACTTTCAGATCATATTCAGATGTTAATTGCCTCATACCTCCGCGCATAGGAAATGCGGTTTGAGCCTTAAAAATAAATTGTTTAGATTGAATGGCTTGTTCTAAGCTTGTTTTTTTAGAGTCCTGGGCAAAAGAAGAACTTTGTATAAATAAGGAGCTTAAAATCATACAAATTGGTATAGCCAGTCTTTTGGTTGTAACAAAGGATATTTTCATATTGTAAAAATCCCAAAAGGTATACCAAGTGCCTTGAGCCATCCAAATTTTTACTTTCCTGAAAGTTAAATAAACACTTAGCTATACTTTTATTTTGCAGGGATATGCTTCAATGAAACCTGGGGTTGCTGAGGCTTTTTAATAAGTTTCTGTACTATTTCTTTTTGCAATTCTTTATTGATAATAACACCTGCTTTTGCACCTTCAGCAGCAGCTACCACCACAAAATGCATGTCTTTAGCAGCATCTCCAGCTACATATAGTCCTTCTATATTGGTTTGTTGAAAACGGTTGGTAATTACCACCCCTTTTTTACTGATCTCACACCCAAAGGTTTCCGCAAGGTCACATTGCTGTTTATACCCATTAACAAAAAACAAGGCATCACAATCTATTTGTTCTCCATTGCTGAAAATTACCTTTTGTATTTGCCCGTCTTTTCCTTCCAGCCGATTAATCTGATGTTGAATAACAGGAATACCTAATGCATCAAGTTGTTCCTTTTCCGCAGGTTTTATTTTGTTTTTGCCATCAGTAAACAAAACTACAGAATCACTCCACCCTTTTAAGGATAACGCCAGTTCAGATCCGTTTTTGTTTCGGGCATATACTCCTATCTTTTTATCGCGTATTTCCCATCCATCACAATAGGGGCAATGAAATACCGATTTCCCGTAAAACTCTTTAAATCCTGGTATATCAGGAATATTATCTGTAAGTCCTGTGGCCACTAATAATTTCCTTGACGAATAGGTTCTGCCTTCTTCATCCTTTGCAATAAACATCCCATCACCATCTTTTTCAGCCTTAACAATTTTCTTTCTTAGTAATTGCACGCTGTATTTTTCCAGTTCCTGGTGACATATCTTGATAAATTCTTTAGGCACAATATCATCCCTTGTCAGGTAATTATGCATACCATGAGATGCTTTATTTCGATATTCACCTACATCAAATACTAATACCTTCCTTCGGCAACGTCCCAGAACCACGGCTGCATTTAATCCTGCCGGTCCGCCCCCAATAATGATGCAATCCTGTACATCCATATACTATGATTTAATCGTAAGTAACAAATAGAATGCTAATGTTGTCTAACGTAATTCGGAAACCCTAAAGAGCCAATGTATAAAAGATGTCCTCAGTTCTCACCCATCCATTTTTTACATATAAATTCTGTGCAGGAATATTGTCCAAAGCAGTTTCCAATAATAGCCACTTGGATCCTGTATCTATACCATGCTTCCTTGCAGCATTCAAGAGCAATTCTGCAGCCCCCAACCGTCTTGCTGATGGATCTATGAACAGGTCATTCAATAGCCAGGCTTTCTTCAAACTAACAGAGCTGAAAATAGGGTAGAGTTGTGTAAAACCAATTATCTTATTATTATTGACTGCAACAAAAATCACGGATTCCTGCTGTAGGAGCCTTTCTTTTAAAAATTCAAAAGCGCCCTTTAGGTCATCAGCTTGATTGTAAAATACCCTGTAAGCGTTAAATAAGATACTTAGACTTTCAAGGTCTTCTGAAGTTGCTTTTCTGGTTATTATCATCTTGTATTTTATTTGCAATTACTTTTTCAGACGTATAGCATATATAAGTTCATCCTGGTATTCTCCATTTTTATAAAGGGTGTTCTCGAATTTCCCTTCCAATAGGAAACCTGCTTTTTCCAGGACCTTTTGAGATGCCTTATTGATCCCAAAAGGCCGGGCAAAAATTCTGTTGATAGACCAATGTTTAAATCCATAATCCACCATTTGGGGAATGACACTTGAAATAATACCTTTTCCCCAATAAGGTTCTCCCAGCCAATACCCCATTTCTGCATTCTTTCGATAAATATCTGGCTGAATATGAAGGCCAATGCCACCCACTGCTTTACCGTCTACTTCAATAGCAAGAATATTTGGTGGTTCACCCATAAATGCCATTTCAATAAAATTAAGAGCATCTTCCAGTGTATAGGGGTATGGAAACTTATCGGTCATAAACCTCGCTATATTATAGTTATTCGCATACTCGACAAGGCTATACCGGTCTTCAATGTTCCATGGCCTGAGTTTGAATTCCATACAAAAAATACCACAACTTTACGTTGAAGTTCCATTGGGAAGGTATCTAAAATTTATATGCGTTGTTGCTACACCATATAATCTAGCTGATTATTTTATGCTTCAAAAATGTAAAATGGAACGGTTAAACCTGCTTTTTGTAAAATTGGAATGGCAACATTATACACTGCTATCCCATCACTGGTCTTTCCCTCTAGCGAGCCAATATGTGCATGGCCATGAAAGGCAGCTAAAACCTTGTGCCTGTTCAATGGTTCAGCTAACCGTGAGCAACCCAGGAAGGGGTATATCGGTTCAGGTTCCCCTATTACAGTATCTTTTATGGGAGAATAATGTAAAACTGCTATTTTCTTGATATCTCTTTTTTCAGCATCCAGGCGCGATAAGGCCCTATCAAGATGCAGTGCTTCATCAACGGCTTCCTGAACAAAAGCCTTCATGGCTCCTTCGCCAAAAAAGGAAAGCATATGTTTATCGAAGCCCCCACCAAATCCCTTAACGCCTGCAAACCCTACATCATCAATAATGATTGCCTCGCCATCCAATATATGAACACCTGTTTTTGAAAGTATTTGCCGTATAAGTTTATGCCTCCCTTTTTCAAAATCATGGTTACCCAAAACAGCTACGACAGGTATTGTACAAGCCTTTAATTCATCTGCCAGGACTTGGGCTTCCATTTCATCACCTGTATCAGTAAGGTCACCTGCTATTACCAGGATTGATGCCTGAGAAGATATTTCCTTGAAATATTCTAACCATTTTCCTTTATCACCTTCTTTCACATGTATGTCTGCAACTGCTGCTATCTTCGTTTTTTTTATTTCCTCCATCCTAAACAGTTTTTATCGTATAGGTTTTATAATCCCATTCCTTGATATCTACCTCATATTGTGTTTGGTCAATCATAGGGCCCCTGCAAACTTTTTCAAACGCTGGGGGCAGGTCATATTGCTCATGTGCCCTGCGCATTAATTCATCAAAAAGCCATTTAGGAATGATCTCATGATATTCTGAGGGGTATACAAACTGGAATTGAAGTAACTGGGCCAATAGAATATGCCAATGGGGATCCATATGAAACAACAATCGTTTCCAGTCAAAGTTTCTCCCGGTTTTTAATAAAACATGGTTGACATCTGCACCGTCATACCGCTCCCTGTTAAGAACATATAGTTTACAAAAGACAAGTTCTTCAGGGGCTAAAAGGGATACATCTACTCCAACAAATCTTGCCTTAGGAGCATGCTGTAACCAAGAATCATCAACACGACAGATATTATTAACTGTGTCGAATATAATGTCAATGAAATATTCACCATGGTGCACTTTAGCTAGCCATCGGACATCGTATAGTTCAGTCCGGTAACCTTTATCCGCAAAATATTTCAGAATGCGCGGGTAATCACTTGGTTTGCAAAATATATCCAGATCTTTTGTATCCCTGTAAATACCGGTATAATGAAACATTGCAAACGCGCCACCTAACATAAACGGGACACCGCTTTCATTTAATATGTCCAATGCCTGTTTGTAAAAGGCATGTGCTTCTTTTCTTTGCTCTTCTGTAACTATCATAATTCTTTTTGGCTTAATACTATTTCAACTTTATATCCCATATCAAACCGGGGAATGAATAAAAAATATGTGCCAAAAAGAAAGGGTGAATATAACTTCACCCTTATAACTTTACATTAATAAAAAAACTTACATCCTGTAGCAAATTGCGTTGATATTCATTCCTGCACCTACAGAAGCAAAAAGAATGATATCACCCTTTTCCAATCGATGTCCATTTACCTTTCCTTTTAAAGTAAGGTCATATAGCGTGGGTACAGTAGCAACAGAACTATTGCCAAGCCATTGTATGCTCATTGGCATAATGTCTTTTGGTACAGTAGTGATATTATACAGTTTATAAAGCACCTTAATGATGCCCTCATCCATTTTTTCATTGGCCTGGTGAATAAATACTTTTTTTAGATCATGAATATCAATGCCCGCTTTGTCCATGCATTCCTTCATAGCTTCAGCTACATGTTTAATAGCATATTCATATACCTTGCGACCCTTCATTTTTATGTAGCGTATGCGCGGATCGCTGCCAGGAAAGTTCGATTGCCCTAATTGAATATAATAGGCTTCATCTGTACAATGGCTGACTGCGGAAGATGACAATATACCGCTACCATCACTTTCTTTATATTCTATTACAGTAGCGCCTGCACCATCACTAAAGATCATACTGTCCCTGTCATATTTATCAATGACCCTCGATAGGGTTTCAGTTCCTATTACTAAAGCCTTTTTGGCCACTCCCGCTTTAAAGAAGGCGTCAGCTTGTATCATACCCTGTACCCAACCCGGGCACCCAAATAAAACATCATAACCTACGCAATAAGGGTTGCGAATCTTCAGATTGTGTTTTACCCTGCTGGCAAGAGAAGGTACAGCATCAGTTTGGATAGTATGCTTGATAACATTCCCGAAATTATGTGCTACAATGATCTGGTCAAGGGTCTCAGGATCTATTCCACTATCCTCGATTGCTGCCTGGGCAGCTATGGTGGCAATATCAGAGGAATTCAGGTGGGAAGGGGCATATCGCCTTTCAGCGATCCCGGTTATCTGTTGAAATTTATCCACTACTTCCTGGGGAGCCGTTTCAATTCTTTTGTGATCCTCAGCGTAGAAGTTGTGCACAGTAAAGTCCCTGTTGCTAACGATCTCGGAAGGAATATAACTACCTGTGCCTGTAATAATAGTTTTTTTCTGCATAGATGTATTGGTCTGCTATTTAAAAAATAGCAGCAATCGTTGCAGTCAAATATAAACTATTTCAAAAAACAAGAGCTGATAAAGCTCATGCGTTAATTGGGGAAGAAAAAACCCGGTTTTCACCGGGTTTTCTTTATTATTCATCATTCAATGTTTCTGACGAACTGTTGTTCTCATTGGAACTTAGCTCACGTGTTCTGTAGTTGCTCCACTCTGTACCCTGTTGAGGGTTAGATACATTTACATCTTCACCTGAATGCTCCTGTTGACGCGATTCTTGATCACGACCTTCCAAATCCGTTTGTTGCTGTCCTGGCTGGTTTTCCCTTCTGATGTTCTTGTCTTCCATGATCATAATGTTTTAAAATGAGAAAATAATAATAACTATCAGGAAGCAAAAAGCATGCATAAATCATATCCTTTATGCCAGGACTTAATAATTCGGATTGAAAAGCCGCATAATTAATTAAATTTAGTAATAGAACATTTAACCATAAAACTACACGTTATGAGATCATTCTTCCTGGTGACAGTATTACTGCTTTCTTGTTTTTTTTCAATAGCCCAACCCAATAAAAATAAATATCCGGATATAGATATTCCCTATAAAAAGTTCGTTCTTGACAATGGTCTTACTTTGATCGTTCATGAAGACCATAAAGCACCGGTTGCTGCTTTTAATATTTGGTACCATGTAGGCTCCAAAAATGAAAAGCCCGGGAAAACGGGCTTTGCTCATTTATTTGAACATTTGATGTTTAATGGCAGTGAACATTATAATAAGGATTATTTCCAGTTGATGGAATCAATTGGTGCTACAGATCTAAATGGAACTACCAATGAGGACAGAACCAATTATTTCGAAACGTTCCCTGTAAGTGCTTTGGATAAAGTACTATGGGCAGAAAGCGACCGCATGGGTTATTTATTAGGTGTAATTGATTCAGCACGCTTGAATGAGCAGCGGGGAGTAGTGCAGAATGAAAAAAGGCAAGGGGAGAACCAGCCGTATGCAATAGCTGATGAATTAACAGTGAAAAGTACTTATCCCACTGGTCATCCCTATTCATGGACTGTGATAGGATCAATGGAAGATCTGAATGCTGCTTCACTTGAGGATGTAAAAGAATGGTTTAAAAAATACTATGGACCAAATAACGCTATCGTTGTCATTGCTGGTGATGTGAACACCAATGAGGTTGTTGAAAAAGTAAAACATTATTTTGGAGATATACCAGCCAGTCCTCCCATTGCAAAGCATACCGCATGGGTCACCAAAATGACCGGTCGGCATTACCAGGTAGCACAGGACAGGGTGCCCCAGGCCAGGCTTCAAAAAACATGGAATATTCCAGGCTACGGTACAAAAGAAGGTACGTACCTGGAATTATTAAGAAGTATACTGGCAGATGGAAAAACCTCAAGGTTATATAAGCGCCTGGTCTATGATGACCAACTTACCAGTAATGTGTATGCCTATACGGCTCAAAGAGAAATAGGGGGTCAATTGTTTATTGTGGCTGATGCAAAGCCTGGCATTGAACTATCCCGCGTAGAAAATATTATTGATGAGGAATTGCACAAAGTATTGCAAAATGGTGTTACTCCGGCTGAACTCGAACGCGCAAAAACACGCCAGTTTGCCAATTTTGTTAAAGGGCTTGAACGTATAGGGGGTTTTGGAGGGAAGTCAGATGTACTGGCACAGAATGAAACTTTTTCTGGTAGTGCAGATCATTACAAACAGGTTTTAAAATGGATGAAGGAAGCCACTGCGGCCGATATAAAAAAACAAGCGGCTGACTGGATTTCGGATGGTGATTATGTATTGCAGATTTTACCATTTGGTGAATTTAAAAATACTGCTAGTTCATTGAATAGGAATGAACAACCCGCACTTGGGAAAGAAGTTGTGGTGCAGTTTCCTGAAACAAAACAATTCAAATTGAGTAATGGACTGAATGTGTACCTGGTAGAACGGAATTCAGTACCTGTTGTTAATATGTCACTAATGGTAAATGCGGGTTATGCTGCAGATCAAAAGGACCTTGCAGGTCTTGCCTCCATGGTTGGTAAAATGATGAAAGAAGGAACGGCAACACGAACTTCCCTCCAGATCAGTGACCAGTCAGATGACATGGGAGCATCCATATACAGCTACTCAAATCTTGATAATTCTTACCTGGATCTTTCAGCCCTGAAGACAAACTTTGATAATTCATTGAATTTATATGCTGATATTTTGATGCATCCATCCTTCCCGCAAAAGGATTTTGAGCGGGTGCAAAAGGAACAAATTTTAAATATTAAACAGGAAGAAGCGCAGCCATTTGCCATGGGTTTGCGTGTTTTGCCTGAATTATTATACGGAAAGGACCATGCTTACAGTAATCCTTTCACAGGTTCAGGTACAGAAGCTTCGGTGTCTAAAATGACCAGGAACGATCTTCTTGCTTTTCACAAATCCTGGTATGCGCCTAATAATGCTACACTTGTGGTGGTAGGGGATATTAAAGAAAATGATTTGAAGAATAAACTGGAAGCTAAATTGGGGTCCTGGAAAACTTCAATTGTACCTCAAAAAAATATCAAAGATGTTGCTATAGCTGAAAAGCCTGTCGTTTATATCATGGACAAGCCCGAAGCACAGCAATCAATTATACTGGCCGCAGAGATCAGCACTACCGGAAGTGATAAGGATCATGAGGCCATAATAATGATGAACAGGATATTGGGCGGTGAATTCACCTCGCGGGTAAATATGAACCTCAGGGAAGACAAACATTGGTCTTATGGTTCCGGTTCTGTAAATGTGGATGCTAAAGGGCCAGGTTTCTTTGCAGTATATGCACCGGTTCAAACAGATAAGACTAAGGAATCCATTATAGAACTGCAAAAGGAATTGTCTGATTATATTGCCTCTAAACCTGCTACAGCAGAGGAGTTCTCAAAAGTTAAGGTGAATACCGTTATGCAACTTCCTGGTATCTGGGAAACAAACTGGTCTGTAATGTCTTCGCTCAAAGAAGCAATCAATTATGGTAGAGGATCAGAATATCTCAAAACCTATCCGGCTTTATTACAACAAATGACATTAGACCAGGTTCAAAAAGCGGCAGGGAAAGTGGTAAAACCAAATAACCTTGTGTGGGTGATTGTGGGAGATAAGGCCAAAATCGAAAAAGGCATTCATGAATTAAACATTGGTACCGTACATTATCTTACTCCACAGGGTAAACCAATAGCAAGACCAATGTAGGATAATATTACTTAAAGAATCGACAGAATAAAGAGGGCTGTTTTATAAATAGCCCTCTTGTTATGCAGGACTATTGATCAAAATGTATAGTGTTAACAGAACAAAGGAAAGGAATAGTAAAGAGATGAAAAATGTTCGTAAAATGGAAGCAGATGGCAGGCTGCTTAGCCTCTTTAGTTGGGTTTTCATGAGATCAAATTGTTTTTATTAGGATGAATGGATAATCAAGATAATACAATCATTTGTATTTGCAAATAAGGCCAACTATAACAAGCTCTTTTTTTTGACCTTTACGGAATACTACTTAGTTTAAATTAAAAAACCAGCCTAATGGCTGGTCTTACTTTGATATTTCACGTTCATTTAAATAATCCTTTCACGGTATCCATTACCCCACCGCCAGAAAACATGGACTTAAGGTCCTGGAGATCTACATCGCCATCACCATCTTTATCCAGTTTTCCACCTCCGAACCGGTTCAGCATACTCTTGATGTCTATACCGCCCGTTTTTCCACCACTCAGTTGATTAAATATGCTTTGTAAATCAAAACTGTTATCAGCAGGATCGGCTGCTTTAGATGCAAGTTGATTCATTGTGCCCGGCACCACTTGTTCTGCAACCGATTGAGCCTGGGTAGGATCAAGGCCTAATTTATTTTGAAGGTCCTGTGCATAATTTCCAGTGGCTTGTTGTACCAGCCCGGGTGCGGAAGAACCTCCTCCTTTGAAAAAGCCAAGTACTTCATTTAGTTGCCCCCCTGAAAGTGCTCCCTGTAAAGTAGCTAATATAGAATTCCCTGCCGTTTGTGCTGCTTCCTGGCTCTTGTCAGCCGGTATTGCAGGATTATTTTGAAGAACGTTTCCTGATTGCTCGCGTACAAGATTGATTAGATTTTCTAGCATAATGTATGTAATTAATAAAAAAAGAATACTGGTTACAATCAACTTTTATCTACACGGAATGATACTTTGCATATAACACCATAAGATGCAAGTTTTCCATCTTTTACATGGACTTTGAAATCCTTTACATAAATAGAGTCGATATTGTGAACTGTTTTGGATACTTCTTCCAAACAATTTTTGATAGCATCGTCGAAGCTTGTCTCAGAGGAGGCAATTACTTCGATAACTTTTACAATAGGCATGGTTAAGGTTTAAGGTGATATAATTATTAACCTTTAAAAGTTACGTACAATTGAGGGGTTTATAAAAAATATTAAACCTTCCTAATATTAACCTCATGCTTGTAGCATTCCAGCTTTGGAAAAAACTAAAGGACAGGCATATCCTAAAAAGAAAACCCGCCAATTGGCGGGTTTCTATTTATTTGCAATGCAACTTATTTCAACTTGATCACGGGCATTAATTTATAGGCTCCATTTTGCTCTTTGATTGACAAGGCAGCATCAAAATCAAGCACAAATGTATTTAGGGTTTCTCCCAGTTCTTTGTCTATTTTGATCTTTAATCCTGAATCTTCAGCACTTGGTGTTTGAAGATCATGGCGGATGCCATCAACAACTACATAATTGTCCGAACCCAAAATAAACCTTACTTCTTTTAATACTCCTGCAGGTACATTGTCCTGCGCAATAACTGTTGTTACTCCATTCTGCAGATCAAGCAGGTTGACAGTGGTATCTTTGGCTTGCACGCTGATCCAGTTATCTTCTTCAGTATTCATTTTTACTTTTATTCCCTGTATATGAATGTTGACTAAGTCGTAAGCCGCAGGGTTATCTGTAAGCAGCAACTTAATAGGAACTGCTTTTTCGTTTTTACTACAGGATAGTAGCAGGCATCCCATTACAAGGGAGAAAGAAATTAAGCTTAGTGTTTTCATGGAACGGTTTTTATAAAACTAACCTAGCTTTAAAGAATTGGTAAATGCCAGCGCATATTTATGATCCAAATTTGCTTCTAATAGTAAATATTCTAAGTAAAAGCACTAATATCCGGGTATAATCATGTGTTTTAACGCCCTACTGATGTCATTGCAGATTCAGGATATCTTGAACCAGCTGCCACTCCTTTAGGCGCTATAGCATCTATATCTTTTAATTCTTCAGGGCTTAGGGATACATCGAGGGCCCGCACATTTTCCTGCAGGTATTTAATACGCTTCGTCCCTGGTATAGGAAATATTTGGTCACCCTGCGAAAGCACCCAGGCTAATGCCAATTGAGATACCGTGCATCCTTTCATTCTGGCCATTGCTTCCATCTTTTGTACCAATTGTAGGTTCTTGTCAAAGTTTTCTCCCTGGAATCGGGGAGAAAAACGCCTGTAATCTCCTGGTTCAAAATCTTCAAATTTTTTGATCTGGCCTGTTAAAAAACCTCTGCCAAGCGGGCTATAGGCAACAAATGCTATTCCCAATTCTCTACAGGTATCTAGTATGCCATCCTCGGGCTCCCTGGTCCATAAGGAATATTCGGATTGTAACGCTGTGATGGGATGCACTGTATGTGCCTTCCGTAAAGTGTCAGCATTTACTTCGCTTAATCCAATACCTCGCACCTTTCCTTCCTTCACCAGTTCAGACATCGCTCCAACAGTTTCTTCTATAGGTGTGTCAGGATCTTTCCTGTGCAGGTAATACAGGTCAATTACTTCTACATCCAGTCTTTTGAGGCTGTTCTCGCAGGAACTACGTACATATTCCGGCTTTCCATTTATGCCCCGGCGTGAAGGATCGTTAGGATCTCTTACAATGCCAAATTTTGTAGCCAGCGTGCAATCCTTTCTAAAGGGTTTTATTGCCTTGCCCACCAGTATCTCGTTGGTATAAGGACCATACATATCTGCTGTGTCAAAGAAATTTATACCTAAATCGTAGGCATGCTGAATTACCCTGGTAGATTCTTCATCATTCCTGCTTCCATAAAAATCACTCATGCCCATGCAGCCCAATCCAAGTTCAGATGCTTTTAATCCCTGGTTACCCAATGGTTTTATTCGCATAATTATTTTTTTGGAAAGGTACACTTCATGAAATGTATATTAATAGATGAGGCCGGAAATGAAAACAATTTTCAGCTCATGAGAACCAGGTTCATCAAAGGTTTAAAGTCATGGCTTTAATGTGAAAAGGTGGGAACGTATTTTCTTTTTCTTTCCTTTTCCATATTGTAGATTACTTCATATAGGTCTTTAAAGAAAGGATAACCCACTTCCGTATACTCATATTTATCATCGTTCAGTATTCCATCCCTATTTACATATATTACGGCAGACAACATGAATTCAATACCATTCCTGGAATCGGTTACATAGGCTGCATCCGTTAAGAATCCATAGGACCAACCTGGTTTATTATAAATGTGTATGTAGGGAGGTGGTTTTTGTCTTCCTGCTTTATAGAAAAACTTTGTATAACTGTCAAAATATTCAGTGGTGTCATAAGTTGGAAAATGACTTTCTGAAGGGTAAGCGGACATATACTGATACAGGAAAGCCAGGTCTTCCTGCCCCAGGTTGAACCTTTTCTTTCGGGGCAAGGATTGCGGAAACATGACAGATCGCAGCATCTGTTGCAGGTCTTCCAGGGGAAGGTTGTTGTGCGTGGTAAAGTCCATTGGTTCCTGGATAAGACTGTCCTTCCAGTTGTAATGGCCTTTGCCAATATTTATTTTCTTTGAAAAGTCAAAATGGTATTGGCTATAAGCAGCGGGTTGTTCATAAATGATATTTCCTTCCTTCATAAATCTTATGGCATTGGTGTGCCTGTTCTCTTCTTCATTCATAGGAACAAACCTCCTGGTAATGCGAACATCTTTATAACCTTTCTTTTGCAAAGTTCTATTTAATTGTTCCTGTCCTACAAATTCGTAGAGCCTGTTATAGGCATCATTGTCACTAACCAGGAATATTTTTTTTATATACTGTGCCACAGATGGCAGGCCATTGGCTGATGAAGTGTCCGTGGCTATACTGGTTTCACCCTCATAAGAACTATCTGTGAGCATCGTGGTATTTTTATCAATTCCTTGTTTCCTAAGTTTATTGATCTTTTCCAGGGCCGCTAATGCTGTGGGAAGTTTCACTGTAGAAGCAGGATTAAAATACCGGTTGCGGTCAACGTTTACATAGTAATTCCTGAAATGAGGTTTGTTATGTTTATCCCTGTTTATTCTTGTATAGATCACCTGGTATTGAAAGCTGTCTGGGTTTGACAGCACATGTTGCAGTAGGGGAGAGCCTTTTTTTTCCAGTATTTCCTTTAGCCAGGGATCGTTTTTAGCCTGGCCTTTTGCGGAGATATGACAAAGCAAAAAGAAGAAAAATACAATGCGGTAATAGATCATGAAGCTAATATCCTAAAAAATCAATCACCTGTTTCATATAAGCGTAACCTGTTGCGCAATGCTACCAGGTCATGCTGTAAGGAATGCATATGCTGTAATAAATGCCTGATGGCATCAATACCCTCCATATTTATATTCAGGTCGTAATGAAGACGAACCATTTTTTCAAGCTCTTCCAGTTGTTCTTCATCTATATATCCTGCTCCTTCCATGGTATGAACCTGAAGTAGTCCATATTCCTGCAAGGAATCAATAAAAGATATCTCTATATTATGATGGATACAAAACTCTTGTGCTGGAATCAGGTTTTCATTTGCCATGGTCATGATTTTAGTTTTGACAATTGGGTAAACAATTCTTTTTCTTTTTCAGACAACACTGTCGGGAGTTTTACCTCGTAGGTAACATATAGATCACCATGTTGTCCCTCCTGCCTGTATACCGGAAAACCTTTGTCTTTTAGCCTGACCTTTGTTCCATTTTGAGTGCCGGGGGCCACTTTTAGTTTCAGCTTACTATTCAGTGTGTCTATCATTACCTCCCCACCCAGAACCATTGTATACAGGTCCACATGCTCTGTGGTGTACAGATCACTTCCCAGCCTTTTGAACCTGGTATCTTCTTTTATTTTAAAAGTAATGTAAAGGTCACCTGCAGGTCCTCCATTATGACCGGGGGCCCCATGACCTTTGAGTTTGATCTTTTGGTCATTCTCCACTCCCGCATGAATGGTGATACGAATATTCTTACCATTTACAGTAAGGGTTTGCTGGTGCGTGGTGGCAGCTTCTTTCAAGCTCAAATGCAGTTCTGCTTCATAGTCATGACCCTTGAATCCTTTTTGACTTCTTTGTGATCGACTGCCTCCACCAAACATGGATGTAAAGAAATCAGAAAAATCCGTGTCTCCAAAATCACCTGAAAATTCATGACCTGCCGACCCTGCATATTGCTGCTGTTGACGTTGGTGTTGTCTTGCTTGCTCAAACTGTTCAGCATGTTGCCAGTCCTTTCCATACTGGTCGTATTTCTTTCTTTTTTCAGGATCACTCAGCACTTCATTGGCTTCATTGATCTGCTGAAACTTTTTATGGGCTTCTTTATCATTAGGGTTGAGGTCAGGGTGGTGTTTCCTTGCCAGCTTACGGTAGGCTTTTTTAATATCCTCTGTGCTGGCATTTTTATCCAGGCCAAGTATCTTATAATAATCTACAAATTCCATGGTGCTGTTATGATCATCAAATAATATACCCCTTATAAAATTAGGCAAGGATCAGCAAGCAAAGTCTTATGTAAATTAAAATTTTTAAACAAAGAATGTAACTCAGTCTATTGCTTGCAATGTATATACAATATTACCTGCTTTCCTTTCTTCTTCAGTCATAACGCCATATGCTTCTTCATTTATTACAAAACCATTTTTTTCAAGGATCCTGATTGAAGCAAGGTTTTGCGAAACAGTCCAGGCCTCAATGGTTTTTATGTCCATTATTTTGAATGCATAGTCAATGATTTCCGATATGGCCTGCTGCATGAACCCCCTTCCCTGGTACTCCGGTAATAGCTCATAACCTAATTCTCCCTTGTTATCCTGCCGCGAAAGATTCCATAAACAGATGGTTCCAATTATGCGTAGATCGTCTTTAAGTTGCAGCCCCCAGTAGATCGATTCATTATTAGCTATGCTCTTATTAATAAGAGCAATAAATGTTAGTGCATCCTCTAATGATGATGCTTTATTACGGTTTAGATACTTATTCACCTGTTCATTGCTTCGCAATTCTAATATGTCTGGTGCATCACTTATGGCCAACTGCCTTAACAGCAGGTTTTCAGTAACCAATACCGGAAATGGGGAGAATTGAAATGAGTTCATGTAATTAATCCTATTATTTTATTGATCTGCCAATGGTCCTGTACCATGACGTGAAACGACCTGCCACTTTCCATTTTGCTGCACCCATACATCTGTGAGCATGAAGAAGCCACTCCAGTCTTTTTCACCCACCGAGGCCACCTGCTCCACAAAAGCATTTACTACTGCAGTATTTCCATATGTCCGCACTTTGATTTCCTTCCATATAAAAGATTTACATGTAAAAGGGCCGGAAGCATTGTTGATCCATTCAGTCTTTTCCATTAAGTTTCCCCTGGCGCTGCTTAACAAAAAATCATCAGACAATATATCCCTGAAGACTGAAACATCTTTAGCTATCCAGGCATCCATCCATTCTTTTTCCCTGGAAATGATCTCTGATTCCTGCATAAATTATAAAAGATATAAAATTTTTACAAACCGGAAGTTACCTGTTCAAAGCTGTTTTCTTCCGCAACCAGTTCTGAAAAATCTTTTATCAATATATCTGCACCAGATAGTTCTTCAGCCTTATGCGTGGTAAGAACACCAACCACTTTCATACCTGCGGCTTTTGCCGAATTGATGCCAACTACCGCGTCTTCAAATACCAGGCATTCGGCAGGAGAAACCTTCAGCAGTTCTGCCGTTTTTATATAGATCTCGGGGTCAGGCTTTCCCTTTGAAATATGGGCTGAATTTACAATCACGTCAAAATAGGAGCGTATCGGAATGTGTTCGAATAAAAAATCAATATTTACCTGGATACCCGAAGTAGCAATGGCCATAGGTATAGATAATGATCTTAGCTTTTCCAGCAGTTCCAGCAGCCCGGCTACGGGCTTGATGTAAGGTGCATAAAGCTGCCTGTAAATGGCTTCTTTTTCATGTGCATATTTCATGGCTTCCTCATCATCCATCTTACGCTGGTAGATGTATTCAATGACATCTTTATTGGTGCGCCCGTTCACATTGGCCTTGTATTCTTCTTCCGACATCTGCCTGTTCATGTCCTTCAGGTATTGTAACCATGATTGCAGGTGGTAAGAATTATTATCTATAAGGGTACCATCCAGGTCAAAGATCGCTGCGTTCACTTTCATGCTTTTTCCACTTTTAACCGCAAAGATGGTAAATAATGGTTGTTACATTCAACACTGTCGCCGGGGATAGAAGCTTTTGATATAATCAGAGGAGAATAGAGGAAGACATAAATTCTGTAAATTACCTGGGTATTTGAAAACAACCGGAACTTTTAGTACCGGTTGTCTCAAACTATAAAATATAATTGCAAAATTCTATGGCCAGGGTTGCAATGAGAAAAGGAAGACTGGAAGCTTTTAGTGATGGGGTATTAGCCATTATCATTACTATCATGGTATTGGAAATGAAAGTGCCTCATGCTGATACAATACAGTCATTGCAGCCATTGATACCCGTTTTTATCAGTTATGTCCTAAGCTTCGTTTATATTGGAATTTACTGGAATAACCACCATCATATGATGCATGCTGCCCAGCATGTCAATGGTGCTGTACTATGGGCTAATTCTTTATTGCTTTTCTGGCTTTCATTAGTACCCTTTGTCACTGCCTGGATGGGAGAAAATCATTTCAGTACCTGGCCGGTCATACTATATGGGATCATCCTGCTTATGGCGGCTATTTCCTATACTATACTGGCGCATAATTTAACCCTTTTGCACGGTAAAAATTCCATGTTTTCAAGATCACTTGGTTCAGATAAAAAGGGTAAGATATCTATGTTGATTTACCTTACCGGGATCTGCCTGAGTTTTATTCATCCTTTGGTGGGGTTTGGATTATATGTAGTAGTTGCCATTATCTGGTTCAGGCCCGATACACGGTTTGAAAAGGCTGGTGAAATTATTGATGACAATGATGGGGAAACGCCTTTGGAAACAGATAGCCATAAAAAAAGCCTTCCACTGATGTAATGGAAGGCGTCGTTTCTTTATAAATTATAAAAAGGCTTTATTAAAAAGCTTATCCTGCTACCAGGGTTTTTTTCTTTTCTTTAGGTTTACCAGCTTTGCTGCCTAATTCTTTCGCGAGGTCATTTATATAAGCCTTAAAATTCTTCAAGGATGGCTCTTTGTCAAAGCGCTTGCCATTGATAAAGAATGCCGGTATATCAGTTACCCCAAGATTCAACCCATCCTTCAGGTCGTCCTGTACAAACCAACCATAGTAGCTGTTCATCAGGTGATCAAGGAATTTTTTATCTGTCACACCTACTTCGCGGGCATAAGATTTCAGGCTGATCATACCCAGGCTTTTACGATGTCCGTACAAGTATTGATGCATTTCCCAAAACTTTCCTTCCTGTCCTGCACCTATTGAGGCTTCGGCTGCCTTATGCGCTTTCTGGTGAAGGCGGGTCAATGGGAAGTGACGAAAAACGAAATTGATCTTTCCATCATATTCTTCAAGCAGTTCAGCTACCACATCATTTGCTTTTGCACAGGCATCGCTTTCATAATCTCCAAACATTACTACCTGTATGCCTGCCGAAGGATTGCCTGTAACTATATCTTTGGATGGTATAACTGGTACTACTTCTTTTTGAAACTTCATATTATGCTTTAGTGTTTTTTATATTATAGTATTAGTTGGATGAAAAGGGGGGAAGCTTATTAATATCTTCCCTGCTTGATGAATCCAGAACAAGCATTCTTTTGATGCGTTGGTACTTTTGAAAATCAAATACCTTCTGAATTTCTTCTTTCAACTCGGTTAATGATTCTCCTTTATATGCTACCAATTCAATATCCGGTAATAATATAGGGAGGACCACAGAGAGCTTTTTATTATCAATGTAATTATTGGTGTTATCAATAACTGCCAGGTCAAAATGTTGGTTGTTCGCCATTTCAATTGCTCTTTCTTCATCACTGGCAAAATAAGCCTGCATATTTCCAGGCATAGCTGTGAAACCAGATAAGACACTGTTGAGTCCAGGGTCTGATATGATCAATATATGTTTATTATGCTTCATGTTTTAATTTGCTTAGATTGATTAAAAAGGTCTTTCACGCCTGCTGCCACGGGTTAATCCTGTTAAACAGCAATAAGGCCAGTTTTGGAGAGTTTTTGAATGGGGCTGGACTCACCTACTATGCAAATAGCGTGCAATGTAAGTTTTACTATCGTTCCGTCATGTTTTTATATGTTACAATGCCCCAATGTCGGCCAAATAAATGTTAAAAGGTGCCCATAAGTCATTTGAATAGTCGTGGTTTTCCTTATTGTAAAACTAAAAGACTCCAAATTGAGGGGTCTTTTGTAAAGGTGAAGAACATTAATTTTTAAGGATTTTAAACTCTACCCTGCGGTTAAGCTGCCTGTTTTCGTCAGTGTCATTCGGAACCACTGGTTTGGTTTCTCCATATCCTTTTGAAGTAATGCGCGTGGTGGCAATTCCTTTGGAAAGTATGTATTCCATTACTGATCTTGCCCTGTTATCGCTCAACTTGAAATTATAGTCATCCGAACCATAGCTGTCCGTATGCGCACTCATTTCTATCTCAATTGCGGGATTCTCCTGCAGCAGTTTTACCACCCTGTCCAGTTCTACATATGATTCAGGCCTCAGGTTCCACTTGTCAAAATCAAAGAATACATTGTTTAATCTCACCACCTGGCCTATTTCTATAGGTACCAGGTACAGGTCCTTATGAATTTCTTTATATCCCGCCTTTACTAATGAGTCAAGGTTCAGGTTCTCAGATATGGCGAAAAATTTATCAGCGGTGGCCCTGATGCTGTAATTCTTATCGTAAGGCAACACCATTTTAAATGCTCCATCACCCGGGTTGGACATGCCATTGCCCGCAACGATTCCATCAGGGAGTGTTTCATACACAAGCGAAGCACTAAGAGGTTGCAATGTCTTTTTATTGTATACGTTTCCGCTAACCAGTACCACGTGGTCAGGCTTTTCTCTTTCAAGAAGTTTTACCCGCACTATATCACTTTCGCCATAGCCTCCGTCACTGCTGGTCATATAGGCATATTCGCCACCGGCATCAAGGGTAAAGAATGCATCCCATTCAGGGGTGTTGATCGGAGCTCCCAGGTTTACCGGTTCACTCCATTTTTGCCAGGTCTTATCCAATCGTTTTGTCATCCAGATATCGTTATCTCCAAGTCCGCCTGGGCGGTTGCTGCTAAAATATAAGGTGGCACCATCTGAGGCCAGGTAGGGAGTCATTTCATCATAATCCGGGAGATTGATCTTTTTACCCAGTGTTTTAGGTTCTGACCACGTTCCGTCCGGCAACAAAAAACATACATACAGGTCGTTATTAACGCCACCTTTTTCCTCAGTCATATAAAGTAATAGGGTCTGTCCATCATGTGCCATTGTGGCACCATTTTGTCTTCCCCGGTCGTATTTTGCATAATTGCGGATCTTGAGCATCTCCGGTGGGCTCCACCTGCCATTTGCTTGCCGGTGGCTCATACTTACACCATTACCATAATAATCTCCATTGATAAAAGCATTGCGTATAAGAATACGGTTATTATCAGGCGAAACCCAGTAAACCGCATTATAATGGTAAGTATTTAATGGGTATCCCATATGTCTTGCCTCACTCCAGCGGCCAAAACTATCTCTTTCGGAATACCAGATGTCCTGTGAATTACGGACAGAATTGAACTTAGTATTCAGGGGGTGATTCTCGCAAATGAAAAATAAAAGATTACCATCTGCTGAAATGGTTGGCCTTAATTCAGCCAGTTCAGAATTGATCTTCCATCCAAGGTTCTCAATTTTAATGACGGTGGAGGAGGTAATGATATTTTCCTTTTGCGCTACCAGTGTCCCCAGGGTATCATTTGAGGGTTGGGCATAAATAGTATGGATGCAGGCAGTTATTGCAAAAAAGGAAAGGATCCTTTTCATGGGGTTTGGATTTTCGGTTCGACCGTAAAATAATAAATGATTCTAACTATTCAAACCTCCCTACTTGTAATGCTTTACAGTTTTACTTAAACATTTAATTAATAATCATCATTATATAGCATGTAAATGAAATTATACTTCAATTAATAAAATGAAAATAGGTAGGCGAACTCCCTACTTATTTCCAGCTATCTCCACCTTTTCGAAAACTTTACGGAACAATTGTGAGAGCCGCCATATCCTACCATTATCACATACATAAGCCAAAGATGTCCCGAGGATATCCCGACTTTATAAGAGTCGGCTTATCGTCGGCTTATCCTCGGGATATCCTCGGGATATCTTCGGGACATCCTGCTCTATTGTCCGCTGTTCAGAGAGCTTATACAGGAAGAGTGAGCGGTGTTAAACAGAAGTCAGTTTAAAATTGCAATTGCCTGAAAGTTTTTTAATCCTGCCTGGAATATATTTCTCTTTCCCTGTGAAGGGATTTCATTCATTCAGATGGTATCTGGATGGGAGAAACGAGTGGATATGAGTCAACGCATAACTATTGTAATTCATTGATATTGGTTAAAATAAAACAGTTATCTAAACTTATACATCATATAGTTACTGATTTTATGAAATCACAGTTTACTTTATGCGGTTAAGCAGGTTGAATTAAAATATATAGGTAAGGGTATATGATTTTTTAGCATGTGACCTAAGTCATGGAAGGGGTATTTTAAAGGGTTCACCTTTGTAGGAAATAGAATTGGAGCCATGAAATACTTAATAATAGGAGCTGTTGCCGGAGGTGCCAGTACGGCAGCCAGGCTGAGACGAATGGATGAGCAGGCAGAGATCATACTCTTTGAAAAAGGCGGGTATGTTTCTTATGCCAATTGCGGATTGCCCTATTACATTGGTGAGGTGATCAATGACCGCGACCTGCTTTTTGTTCAAACTGTGGCCAGCTTTAACAAGCGTTTTAATATCGAGGTCAGGATATATTCAGAGGTGAAAAGTATAGATACTGCTCAGAAATTAATTACTGTCACTGACCTTAAAACGGGCGAAACTTATACTGAAAGCTATGACAAGCTTGTATTGTCACCCGGCGCTGAACCTATCCGGCCACCACTTCCCGGGATAGACCTGGATGGTATTTTCACTTTACGATCTGTACCCGATATGGACCGGATAAAGGAGTTTGCCAAAAACAGGAGATTGGGGCATGCCGTAATCATTGGAGGTGGATTTATAGGATTGGAAATGGCAGAGAACCTGCACCACCTGGGAATGAAAGTAACCATTATTGAAATGGGCAACCAGGTGTTGGCGCCGCTGGACTTTCCATTGGCTGCCATTGTGCAGCAACATATCAGGTCTAAAGGGCTGGACCTCCGGTTATCTTCAGCCGTTACGGGGTTTGATAAATTAAAGAATGGAGTTCGGGTAATGTTGAAGGATGCAGAGCCCATTGATGCTGATGTGGTTATTTTATCTATCGGTGTGAGGCCCGATACCAGGCTTGCCCAGGCAGCCGGGCTTGAACTGGGAGCATCAAAAGGTATTAAAGTGAATGAATATTTGCAGACCTCTGACCCTGATATTTATGCAGTGGGGGATGCTATAGAATTTCCTAACCCGCTAACCGGCAGATCAATGAGTACTTACCTCGCTGGTCCTGCTAACAAACAAGGCCGCATTTGTGCCAATAATATGGTGCTGGGCAATGTTCAAAAATATCCTGGTTCCATCAATACAGCTATTGTGAAAGTGTTTGATATGACGGTAGGCACCACGGGTATGGCATCCAAACACCTGCAGGCTGCAGGAATAGATCATTTAGTATCCACCACACATAGTGGTTCACATGCCGGTTATTATCCTGGTTCTAAGCAAATGAGTATTCAACTCTGTTTTGCTCCAGGCACGGGCCAATTGCTGGGCGCACAAGTGGCCGGGTTTAAGGGAGTTGATAAGCGCCTGGATCTTCTGGCTTCTGCTATTAAACGGGAAAGCACCATTCATGAATTGACGGAATTTGAGCATGCCTATGCACCTCCATTTTCTTCAGCTAAGGATCCTGTGAATATTGCAGGTTTTGTTGCCGAGAATATACTGGCGGGTCAATTGTCGTTATTTTATTGGGATGAAGTTGAGGCTGTAAAAGAAAACGAAGTGCTTATAGATGTCCGCACCCGCGAAGAATATAATAAAGCTCATATCCCGGGAGCCCTTTCTTTTCCTGTTGATGAATTAAGAAATCATTTGGAAGAGTTGCGTACTTATGCTGGTATCAATATTTATTGCCAGGTTGGTTTAAGAGGCTACCTGGCATACCGCATTTTGAAACAAAGCGGTTTTGAAAAAGTAAACAATCTTTCAGGAGGTTTTACCACCTGGCAGGCCTGTCATAATGAGATCATGATCGGTGAGAAAGCGAAAAAGGCTGACCTGGCCATAGCTTAATTTGCGGTATTTATCAAATAATCAAGGGCCCACCTGCCTGGTGGGCCCTTTATATATTACACTTATTACAATCTTTTCTTTACATCATTGCGCACCAGTGCGAAACCAATGTTATTAAAATTGTAATCAGCTATCTCTTTATATATAGCTTCTGCCTTGTCTTTTTTTCCAGATGCTTCATAAGACCTGGCTAACCAATAACGTTGATAGATATCGAGGGGATTGGTCTTTGCAAAATGTTGGGTAGCTTCCTTATAGTTCTTCTGGTAATAGTTAATATGACCTAATAATTCTTCATAAGCTTCCAGTTTGCGCGGATTTTGAATAGGTTCCAGCATGTGTTTCATTTCCGTTGCTTTTGCCATTGCATTCATAAGATCCCTGTTCAATGTTTTCACCATTCCTTGCCAATAAAGCATATTGCTCTTTTGGTTTATTATTCCTTCGTTGGTTCCAATACTTTTTCCCATTGATTCAGAAACAGGTTCAAGCATATTGATAATTGTTTCCAGTTTGTTGGCATCCCCGGTATGAAAAGCTATTTGTGCCGCCGTGGTTAATAACTGGAATTTATCTACAACATCCCTGTTGGCATCTTTCACATCACCCGTTCTCTGGGCTTCATCCAATAAAACCTGCATGGCTTTACCAGGTTGATCCTGGTATAAATAAGTAAAGGAAATGACCTGTATAGCAAAACCAGGAGAAACATCCAGGGAGCCGGCTTGTTGGTAATCTGCCCTTGCTTTTTCGTATTCACCTAAAAAAGTTTCTGCATGACCTCTCTTATAAAGTGCTGTGGGAGATTCAGGATCAAGCATTACTGCTTTAGAATAGGATTCGTAGGCTTTCTGCATATTATTTTGGGCCCTGTATGTATCTCCTAATAAAATAAACGAACCAGAACTTTCGGGTGCCAGTTCTGTAAGCTTTGCAGCATTGGCCTCAGCTTGTTTAAAATTCTTTGGGTCCTGGAATAAAAAAGAATTGCTTAGTGCATAATAGCCACCAGTCCATTTGGGATCAGTTGCAATTGACTTTTGATAATTGAGCCGGGCATGGGCAAAGTCATTTGTTTCAGCGTAGGCATTCCCAAGCATGAGATAGGCGCGTGGAACGTCAGGAAATTTAGCTACTATTTTCTGCGCAGCGTCCAGGCGCTTATTTAGATCATCACTTAAAAATGTTTCATCATAGGTATAGTACATCTTTTCCCAATCGCTGGCATTGGTAAGGTTCTCTTTTGCCTTGTCCAAATACTTTACAAATTCGCCAGGGGAGTTAGCCTGGTCAGCTAGCAATAGGTAGCCCATTGTCAATTTAGGATCCTGTTGTATCGCTTTTTCAAAGTAACCATGTGCCTTTTTGTTCTCATTAAGATCATAGAATTTTATTCCTTCCTGCAGCGATGTAAGCGCTTCATTGGAAGAACTGGAAAACATTATACCTGATATTTTATTTTGCTGGCTATGAAGTTCTGTTTGGTAACATGCCATGCCCAGGATAATGAGGAGAAACTTGCTGATAACTTTCATACATTTTGATTTAGATTGATAAAATTGAATCCTAGGGAGGATCATCGAAATGTACTTCAGTAGGGAAGGTGAAAGAACAATTATGTAAAGCCTCTTATCTTATAGATGACTAAATAAATAGGTCATTCCATTTTCTTATAGAGCCCTTTATATTGTCCTTTTTTTGCTATAAGCCTGTAACTATTTTATAATTGTCTTTGGTCTACCGACATTTATTTATATGCTATTGCTGCGCTGGTAGGGCCGCTAAGTGGTAACAATTCAACACGTTTGAAACCAGCCCTGGAAGTCCAGTTTTTAAAATCATCCAAAGTATAATCAAAGGCATCGCCGTTTTCTATTAACATATTGAGGCTCATTAACAACCCGAAAGTATTTTGTCTTCTTTCGTTGTCAATGATGTTTTCGACCGTCATAAATACACCACCATCAGGTAAGGTCTTGAATACTTTATCAAGCAATTGCAGTTTGCCCTCTTCATTCATGCCATGAAGTATATTTCCCATGACTATAATATCAGCTTTTGGAAGTTCATCTTTAAAGAAGTCGCCAGGCATGAATTGTATGCGGTCTTTCAGTCCATATGATTCTATCTTCTTTTTTGCCAGCGGCTCTATGGGAGGAAGGTCAAATGTAGTGCATTGAATATCGGTATGATGCAGGCAAACCTGTATGCTTAACCATCCGTCAGCACCGCCCACATCAAGCAGGCTGGAATAGTTATCAAAATTAAACTTATTGGAGAGTGCTATGAAGTTACCGGTTTGTATGCCACTCATGGCGTTCATAAACTCCTGGAGTTTTCCGGGATCCTGGTATAATTTGGAAAAAAAATCCATATTCCCATGAGGGTCATCCTTGCTCTCATTTTGTTGCTGGCCGGTAAGCAGGGCTTCATCGAGGTTCATCCAGTGTTTATACAACCTGTTATTGGCCATTTCAAGTATGCCACCCATATACCCGGGCTTCTTCATGTCAAGAAAAAAGTCGGTGTCTTCAGCATTGGAATAAACAGCTTGATCCAGCAAACCTTTTCTTTCAAGAAATCCAAGTGAAACGAGGGTGTCCAGCCAGTCGTAAATGTGACGGATTGAAGCTTTGGATGATAATTTTTCCTGTATGTCATGTGCCGATAATGGACCAGGACCTAAAAGTGTAAATAGTTCAAAATGTACTGCACTTAACAGTGCTTTGGAAGCCCAGAAGCCCATGCCAACCTGCATGATCTTTGAAGGAGTTAACTGGCCTTTTAACTGGGTTGTTTTTTCGGCAGTAAGTTCAGTATTCATAAATTCAGGTTTAAGGATGAGAGATACTGATAATGGTCCTTATAAAGTTAGAGCATATTTGCTCCAACTTATTGTATTATTTCGACTATTGATTTATGGATGAGGTTAGGCAATGAGCATCCGCCTTTTACCCAAAAAATTAGGGTATGCAAGTCTTGGATTTGTGTGATTTGTTGCAAATAGGCTAATAAAATGTCTAGCTTTACTGCTTTCGCTTTAGGGGTTTACTTCCCTGTTGTTTCAACCATTTTAGCGCAGATTGTATCTTAATGTCTTTGGTGAAGTCAATAAAATTATCTCCTCCTATAACATAGATAGAAGGGCTCACTTCGCCTAGATATATTTTGCCTGCCTTATCCCTTGTGTAAGATTCACCGATAACGATGCCATTATCAGTTCCGGGTAAAAGAAATCCATTGTTTCCTGTTGTATATCCTGCTGTATTTTCTCCTATCAAAATGGTATTCTTTCTCATAGAAAGGATAATGGCTAACTGTTCGCCTGAACTGCCGGTTGCGGGCCCGGTCAATACGGCCACTGGTAACCCGGTAAGGTCGCCACAGCTTTTCTGTAGTTTAACCACGATAGTATCCAAGAGAGTGATCTGCTGTCCCTTAATTACCAGTTCTCCTTCTTTTTCTCCAAGGCTATTGACAGATTCTGTATAATTACCATCTCCCAGCACATTTATGATCCCGATGATCATAGGAAATACATTGCCACCGCCATTTAACCTAAGATCAATGACCAGTCCTTTGGTGGTAGAAGTAACAACCTTACATAATGAATCCTGCACCTGCTGGGCAAACCTGTTCATCTTATCTTTCGTTTGTCCATTAGTGAAAGGTATTGCCAGGTAGGCATAGCCCTTTTCTAAAAGCGCACTTTTTATGGGAGCTCTGACTATAGCTTTCAAAGTTTGTTCATTGATCCTGCTTTCATCCCTTTTTACAAATGGGTTGAAATATTGTACACCATTTAAATCAAGCCACCCATGTTTATCCTGGAGGAGATTGAAAGCAAACTGAATGGCTGGAATTGCCTCAGCATAGTTAGTGGCCTTAGCTGACATTTTATGGGCACTATCACGGATTACCATCCAATTCAGTGAACTGGCAAATATTGACCTGCGTTGCATGATATTTAATGCACTGTCTACAAATACCCGGACACTGTCATTTGATTGAGCACTGGAAATAATGGCAATCTGTAATAAAATGAAGAGCAGAATTAATTTTTGTCTCATGGCAGTTTTTACTAAGGTAGAAATATAGAAAATTTCCGGCTTATCTTATGTAACTACCTGCTATAGTTGCTGTATGAAACGGACAATAAAAGGTATGAGATTTAAATCAGGCATTATCCCTGTCTAGACAATGATCCAGCCTTTAAAATTCTTTACTGTACCGCAGGCAGGACTCCCATCTTTACCAATGGCATTGATGGTTGCCTGGAAGGTAATGCCACCAGGCAGGCTGGTAAGATCATCGCCTGGATGCAAATAGCCTGACAATGGTATCTTCAATCGCCTGCTCCATTCACTACCATGCTGTCCGGCGGCAGTGCCAATATCTATATAGATAAAGCGGATACCCGGAGATCCCTGCACTATAGGGCCTGAAAAGTCTATTTGACCATTTTGATCCTTTTTCATCCTGATGGTACATTCAAAATAAAGCGTCTTGCCATTTCCGATTTGTGGCTGAATAGTTTCATAATGACTTCCGCTGCCTTTCTGAATTCCGAAAAGCACCCCTTGTGGTGAAGCTTCAAATGCGATCTGTAATGTAAGATCTACAAGCGGGTTTATCATGAGTTGATGCCTCCACTGACCTCAATTCTTTGCCCGTTAATCCAACGTCCTTCTTCACTACATAAAAAAGCCACCACACCACCAATGTCTTCGGAAGTGCCTACGCGACCCAATGGAGTTAAGGAGCTTAGAATTCCTTTCATATTAGGATTATTGCGGATGGCTGCATTATTAAAATCTGTTTCGATAGGACCTGGAGCTACAACGTTTGCGGCTATACCTTTCGTTCCTAATTCTTTAGCAAGGTAGCGGGTAAAAACCTCTATGGCTCCTTTCATAGAGGCATAAACAGAGTACCCCGGGTTGCTGAACCTGGTAGTTCCGGAAGATATATTTATGATCCTTCCCCCATGATTCAGTAAGGGTATACATTTTTGGGTTAAGAAATAAACACCTTTAAAATGAACGTTCATAAACTCGTCAAATAGGTCTTCAGTTACCTGTTCAAAGGGAACTGTTGCACCCATGCCAGCATTATTGACCAGGAAATCAAAACTGTTTGATTGCCAAACTGTTTGAAGAGTGCCTTTTATAGCATTTACAAATTGATCAAGATCCTGAAAACGGCTCATATCAAGGTGAAGCACTGCTGCTTTTCTACCTAATTGTTGCATGCTTGCGACAACATTACTAGCCTCCTCCTCATTTGCCCGATAGGTAATGATCACATCTATACCTTTCCTGGCAAGGCTTAAGGCCATTTCTTTTCCTAATCCCCGGCTTCCACCAGTTACAAGTGCTATTTTTTGTGCTGCTGACATATTCTGATTTTGATGGCAAAGGTGCGATTATAATGATAAAACATATATAAACTCATTAGAAATAATGGATGGGTAAAGGCCCCGCAAATGGAGTCCTGACTGCAAATTCATGGATAAAAAGGTGAGGAGTTAACCAGGATTATCAAACATACATTAACGATAGGCCCAACTAAAGTTGACTTTATGAATCACTTAGTAATAATACTGGGAATTAAAAGCTATCTTTACCATGTTAATTTGAGCCTCGCATTAGTAATCGTTAATTATTCTGCTCTGCATCTTAGTTAGTCCCTTACTTGTTGCCTTCCTCAGATCATTATTAATAATTAAACATCAAGTATGAACATTTATGTTTCAAACTTAGGCTTCAACATACAGGATGAAGACCTAAAAGGATTTTTCACACCGTATGGGGAAGTGACTTCTGCCAAAGTCATCAATGATAAGTTCACAGGCAAATCAAGAGGATTTGGATTTGTGGAGATGTCTGATGACGCTGCTGCCAAAACAGCTATTGCTGAGTTGGATAATGGTGAAGTAGAAGGCAGAACCATAAAGGTTATGGAAGCCAAGCCAAGGGAAGACAGACCAGCGCGTGGCGGTGGTGGTAGCCCTTTCAGAAATGATAATGGGGGCGGTTATAAAAAAAAGTGGTAAGATTTTTTATATAAAAGCCTCCGGATGGGGGCTTTTTATTTAGTATATTAAAAAACACACAATTCATTCACTAATTAAATAATGGGAACTGAAAAAGAGCAGCTCTCAATCTTTAACTTAAAAAACTTATATGGCTAAATCAAAGGAAACATTTGGTAAAAAAGAAAAGGAAAAAAAACGTTTAAAGCTGCGGCAGGAGAAGAAAGAAAAGATGGATGAGAGAAAAGCCAATGCAGGCAAAAAATCTTTGGATGATATGATGGCTTATATTGATGAAGACGGCAACATATCCAATACACCACCGGATCCAAAGAAAAAGAAGGTCTTCAACATAGAAGACATGCAGATAGGTGTACCCAAGTACCAGGCAGAAGAAGAAGATCCCATCAGGACAGGTGTGGTTACTTTTTTCAACGAATCAAAAGGATTTGGATTCATTAACGATTCAAAAACAGGGGAGCGGGTGTTTATCCACGTAAACCAATTGACTGAAGCGATCTATGAACAGGATAAGGTCACATTTGAAGTAGAGAATGGACCTAAGGGCCTGAATGCTGTTAATGTGAAGAAAGCAGTATAATCAAATAATTATAGGAATACTTTTTACAGATCGTCTTTTTTCAAAGCTCTCAATTTGTTGAGGGCTTTATTTTTTCAGGCTATACCCCTAGTATAAAATAGGGATTGATTTTCGGCTGCACATGAAAATGGCCATTATGTCCTGGTAATATGAACAAAATGGCCATGAACTATATTGCACTGAATCTTTTCCTTTAATACAAGGTCAGGTCAGTTTAATTTCTGATTATTAATTCTTTCTGAAGCGATACATATTCACTGCACCGTTGCCTACTTTGTAGGATCCTTTCCTGACATCTTTTGGTTCTGCTTGCTGCACTGTGATCTTTTGACCGTTTACTTCTGTTTCATTAAGCGCTTTGATTGCTTTTTGAGCTTCCTCATCATTGGGCATTTCCACGTAACCAAAGCCACGTGACTTTTCAGTGAAAGAGTCAATTGAAATTTCTGCTGAAGCAACTTCGCCATAGGGAGCAAAAAGATTTTTCAGGTCCAAATCCTTCCACTGGGTATCTAATTGGGTTATATATATATTCATAAAAAGTTCTTATTAAGAGTGAAATAAAATTTGAGAATGTGCCAAGAAGTAGAGAACAGAAAATGATGGAGATCCAATACTGAAGCCCAGCGCTCAAACAATTAATGCGTAAAGGTACGTTATTAAATACAGATACCTGGTGCTAATTGAAGTGATCCATTGTATGGCGTCTTTATTATGCATTGTAATTTCATTGATATATTTTAATTAATACGATTGTTTCACATGGCATATCTGAGTTCAATTGGCATGAATAAGTCATGAACATTGTTGTTTGATTTCCTGTCTTATAACGCAGTCAGCCCAGCTATGCTTAGTATGGATTAATTAAGTTATCTTTAAGGTATTCCGTTCATGAGCCATTGCACTCTAGTACTTGATCAGTTTTTCTTTCGGTCATAAATTACTACCCTGCTACACTCAACATTTCTTAATCCAAATTATGAATATCCAGGTAAGTAATCTGAATCTTAATCTAATTGAAACGGACTTGCAAAGATTGTTTACACCATATGGAGAGATTGGTTCCATTAGTATCGTCCGGGACAAGTTGAACAATCGTTCCAGGGGAAAAGCATTGATACAAATGCCTGTGAATATTGAAGCAAAGCAAGCTATAATTAGTTTGCATGGCCGGGAGTTTGCAGGTAAAACACTTAATGTAGTTGAAGTTCCCAATGATAAAGATGAGGGCATCAGTTCAGCAAAATTATTATTATGACATTGATATTAACGGATCAGCATAAAAGAAGATTGGAAGAAATAAGAAAAGAGGTCACCCTTATTGGTAGTAAGGAAAGCGCTTTTCTAAAGGTGGAATTGTTATTTTATGAAGCCTTGTCAATAGCAAGGGAATATGGTAATGATGCCAGGGAGAATCCATTATTAGATGACCTTAAGAGAGTGCAGGAATCTGCTTATGGGAAGACCAATGAGTTGTATAAAAAGAGTAGCCAACGTGAAGTTAGCATCCGCCGTTTTATTGTAAGATTTAAAAAAGTGTTAGCCTTTAAAAATATATTGGAATTAACCAGCTAGCATATGCGTTAAGTTATAATTGTTCTTTTTCCTGCCATCAACAACATAAAGTTCATTTCATTAACATTCTATATGCGCAGTAATACGTATCTTCAGATACAATATTTTAAGTAACAACGCCTTGTCTCTATGAATAAAGTCTCGTTTAACAATTCCAACAATGTTTTCTTTCAGTCTCTTAAGCACTCCGTAGAAGATTACTTTAAAACACACGATCTCAAAAAAACCGGCAACTGGCGTCTTTACTCCAAATCACTGATATTAATTCCCGCAGCAATAGGTTTATATATAAGTCTCATGGTTTTTACAATGCCAACAGCAATAGCGTTGGTACTTTGTGCACTTTTAGGATTAACGCTTTCCAGTATAGGCTTCAATGTGATGCATGATGCATGCCATGGAAGTTATTCCAGTAAAAAATGGCTGAACAATATACTTGGTCTTTCTTTGAATGCGATTGGGGGAAATGCTTTTTTCTGGAAACAAAAACATAATGTACTGCATCATACCTACACCAATATTACAGGTGCAGATGACGATATAGCACAAAGCAAATTATTACGCCAAAGCCCTGCCCAGGAATGGAAGCCTTTTCACCGTTACCAACATATTTATGTAACGGTTGCTTATGCACTGACCTTATTTATGTGGGTTGGCGTTAGGGATTTTGAAAAGTATTTTACCAGGAAGATACATAATACTCCCTTACAGCCTATGAGTGTAAATGAGCACATTACTTTTTGGGTAAGTAAGGCATTATACCTCGTTTTTTATGTATTGATACCTATTCTTTGTGTTGGGCCACTTGCCTGGTTGATAGGATACCTCACCATGGGCATTGTTACCGGTGTGGTCATCTCTTATGTATTCCAGTTGGCTCATGCAGTGGAAGGCCCTGAATTTGATTCTGTAGGTATTGATGACAAGATGATAGAAACAGAATGGGCTGTGCACCAGATCAAGACCACAGCTAACTTTGCTCCCCAGAATAAATTCATTTCATGGGCTGTTGGTGGATTGAACTACCAGATCGAACACCATTTATTTCCCCGTGTAAGCCATATTCATTACCCGGCACTGAGCAAGATCGTAAAGGATCATTGCCAGCAGTTCCAGCTTCCTTATCATTCATTCCCTACAGTAAGTCATGCTATAGGTTCTCATTTAAGGACCATGAAACACCTTGGGCAAAAGCACGTTCAGTAATCAGTGAACTGGCACAACTAATCATCAGGCATTATTTTATTTCTTCTATTCTCCAGGACAGTTTTTCAATTCATGACAGAAAATGTACAGTTAATGTCAATGCCAGGACCAGGCATGGCCTAAGGACCTTAATTTACTTATCAAAAGGTAATTATGTCTTTCAGGATCAGCTGGCAATATGTACTGGCATTTTTTGGCCTGAATATGTTTCTTGGTGAACTTCATGAGCAGGCACATATTACAACAGGCTACTTCATTTGTGGTTGCTACGGTGAGCGCGACTTTAGTGTATGGTCAACCTGTGATAATTGTGCCCATTCAGATTGGAGTTTCCTGGCCACCCTCGCAGGACCGATCTACTCTTTTATACTGATGTGGCTTGGGGGCCTGTGGTTTAGCAGGAGCTTAAATATTTCCAGAAAAGCGCTTGGTTTTTCTATACTATTTGCCAACCTTCCTTTTGCACGACTTTTTACAGCTTTTATGGGAGGGGGAGATGAGAAAGTGGTATTGCAACATTTGACAGGCCTGGGTATATTTCCCAAAATAGCAGCTATTTTGATAGTAGGATTATTGGCTATCCCGCCGGTAGTACTGGTGTACCGTAATCTTTCCAATAAATTGCGGGGGTGGATCATAGCCGCTTTTTTAGCGCTGCCTCTTATTTATGGAATGCTTTACCACCATATGTTCCTCAACTACCTTTTGCATAAAGGTATAGGAACAGGTATAACCATAATGGGTACTCCTGATATTATAATCATACATACGCTTGTAATGCTGTTGATGGTACTATTTTTCTGGAAAGCCTTAATCAATGCCTTTACTTCAACAACCACAAGTGCTGAAGTGGACATAAAAGGAACTGAAATTGCAACAGCAACAGCACCTTTGTGATATGAGAAATTGGGGAATTCCTTGTTCGGAATTACCGGCTCATCATTAATACCAGTACTATTTATTCTTTTTTCGGCTAAGCAGAACAGGTACCTTTGGGATGCATAAAACAATGAACATGGATAGTTATCAATTAAAACTGGAAGCTCCCTGGCCTGAGGTCAAAGAAATGCTCAAAGAAGTGAACATGGAATTGACAGATGAAGACCTGGAATTAAAGCCTGGAGGTGAAAAAGAACTATTGGAAAGATTATCCCGGAAAATGAATAAATCTATTTCGGAAGTTAAAACCTGGATTGAAAGTGTATCTTTTAATAAAGGCATCGCAGGATGAAGTTTTAATTATTCCTGATTAACAAAATACTTCATGAACTTCAATTGGTTCCAGGTGTACATACCTGTTTGCAGCCTTCATCTTTAGAGTAAAACTCTCCTGTTGTGCTAATTTCATTCGTTGGAGATCAGGTTTGTTTTTATAATTTAATTTTCTTTTTCCTGGATTCTGCAGGTACATAATATCATAGATGGTAAATAATAATGCACTGATAAGGACGGTTGATGTAACACGTTATGTAACACCTTTGCGGGAAGGTGGCTCACTGCCTGCAATTGTAGAAGCTGATGATGGCTTTTTGTATGTACTGAAGTTCAGGGGTGCAGGTCAGGGGATCAAAGCATTAATTGCAGAACTTCTTGGTGGGGAAATAGCCCGGATTCTGGGCTTCCGGGTGCCTGAAATAGTATATGCAAATGTAGATCCTGCATTTGGCAGAACAGAGCCGGATGAAGAAATACAGGATCTGCTTAAATTCAGTGAAGGTTTGAATCTTGGGTTACATTACCTGTCGGGCGCCATAACCTTTGATCCGGGAGTGAATAAGCCAGATCCATTACTGGCATCGCAAATTGTTTGGCTGGATTGTCTTATTACCAATGTTGACCGCACCGTAAGGAATACAAATATGCTCATGTGGAAAAAAGAGTTGTGGCTGATAGATCATGGTGCTTCTTTCTATTTTCACCATTCATGGGATAACTGGAAACAACAGTCAGAAAGGCCTTTTGTCCAGGTGAAGGATCATGTTTTGTTGCCATGGGCTTCAGCACTGGAAGAGGTCAATGCTATTTTCCTGGAACAATTAACACCCGAAAAAATAAAGACTATTGTTAGCTTTATCCCTGCGGAATGGTTGGTTTTTGAAACCCTTCCTGATCCTGAAGCAAACCGAAAAGTTTACGAAGAGTTCTTAATGAACCGTTTAGCTCATGCCGCCATATTTTTAAATGAAGCACAACATGCAAGAAAAGCAATTATTTGAGTATGCCGTTATCCGGGTTGTGCCAAGAGTGGAGAGAGAAGAGTTTTTGAATGTAGGTATCATACTTTATTCAAGAGACGCTAAATTTCTGCAAACCCTTTTTGCTTTGGATTCAAACAGGCTGAAAGCTCTCAATCCTTCACTTGATATTAATGATATTGAACATCATCTGCGCGCATTTGAATTAATATCAAAAGGAGACAGTGGGGGTGGACCTATTGCAAGAATGGATCTTGCTTCACGTTTCAGGTGGCTTACAGCAACCCGAAGCACCATTGTACAAACTTCCAAAGTTCATCCAGGGTTTTGTGGTAATCCGGGTGAAGCAATCAAAAAGCTTTTGGAACAATTGGTGTTGATACCATCAGATAGTACTAATGTAGCAGGTATTTCCTGATTTATTATTTGAACTTTCGATACAATAACTTTCTATCGCCCAGGAATAAGAAGGATACAATTCCTGATTTATTTCGCTGGAAGCGGATATCCATAGGCTTATTCGCGTCTATAAAAAATAGATTATCACCTGCCGGTTTTAAAGGTACCGTGTCCTTACCTGGTCTTGCTATTAGTTTTCCTTTTTCAAAAACCAGGGACACAGTGTCCTTATCCGGGCCCAAATATTTCCCGGCATATGATCTTAGAATAGCAGGTTTCACAGAAACCTCTTTATAAACATATTTTTTATTTGACAATAGCCAGGTATATAGAGCATCATTATTGTAACTGGCATCCCAACTGTTATGATCTGCATTGGGATATACAGTAAACTTTACATCAGGGTTATATTCCTTTGCAGCCTTGACCATATTTTCACTAGCTGCTAAGGGCACTACATTATCCTTTGCACCATGAAAGCACCATATAGGTATATTGCGCAATTTCCAGGCAGATGCAGCATCGCCGCCGCCGCATATGGGTGCAATGGCTGCAAATTCCTCAGGGTGTTTCATGGCGAGGTCCCAGGTACCATATCCACCCATGCTTAAACCCGTCAGGTAAACCTTATCGCTATTGACCCTGTATTCTTTTTTAAGGTATTGCTCCAACCGATAAAGCATTTCAGGGTCCCAGGCTGCTTCAGCACCTGCCTGAGGAGATACCAGGATGAATGGAAATTTTTTACCCTGGTCAACTAATTTAGGTGGCCCATTCTTTTTTACTTTTCCAAGGTCATTGCCTCTTTCCCCGCTTCCATGAAGGAAGATGACAAGCGGCCACCTTGCAGTTGTATCCTTATCATAACCTTCCGGTAGTGCTAATAAATAACTGATCTGCTGCGTGAATTGTTGTGCTGTCTGTTGTGCGATTGACGGCAGACCTTTAAAAAACAATATAAACAGCAGCAAGATGATCTTATAAGATGAAGCGCTAGTCATGATTTTATTTATCATAGAAAGTTACTTCAATTCCAACTATCCATTAAATCATCGATTATAAAACATCTACGGTTTCGGATATTATCCACTTTATTCTGTTCGTAAATTTTGGACAGGGTTTGTCAGGGCAACTTTCACTGCCTGTATACTTATGGTTAAAAAAGCGATCAATAACGCCAGAACCCATGCCGCTATAATGATCCATATAGTAAATGGGACTTTGTATGCAAAATCCTGTAGCCATTTATGAATAAAAAACCAGGCAAGAGGAGAGGCAACAAGAAAAGCAATAGAAACCAGTTTTAAAAAGTCCTTCGATAATAATGATACAATACCCATTGTACTTGCCCCTAACACTTTTCGTATCCCTATCTCTTTTATTCTTTGTTCAACGCTGAATGTTGTCAATCCAAACAATCCGAGACAGGAGATAAATATGGCAATGACAGTGAAATAGCGGATGATTGCCGCCATGCGCTCATCTGAAATATAGTTTTTCTGAAAATCCTCATCAAGAAAGCTATACTCAAATGGCTCGTTAGGATTTAACCTTGACCATGCTTCAGATATTGCTTTTAAAGCAGTTTGGATAGTACCCGTTGCTGTATGTGCTACCAGGTAGTTGTAGTCATTTCCGTGATTTAATAAAAACCCATAGGGCTTTATCTGGGAATGTAATCCCTCAAAATTAAAATCCTTAACTATACCTACAATAGTATAAATATCTTCCCTGTTGCCGCGCATGGCTGCTATTTCCTTACCAATTGCTTCTTCTGCTGAAGTAAACCCAAAATCCCCGGCTGCCTGTTCATTCAAAATGATCCTGTTGGCTGTATCAGCCCGAAACTCCCTGGAAAATAACCTTCCAGCTACAAGGTGAACGCCAATGGTTTGCAAATAACTTGTATCAACCCAATTAATAAAAACGTCCCTGGTTTGATTAGGTGAATTGCCTTTTTTATACAAAAGCCAGTCTGTTACATTTTTTATACCTGGGTAATATAGTGATCCTCCTGCCCTGGAAACAAATGAATTCATTGATAATTCGTTTTTTAAGGCGGGATAAATATTTTTTGAAGTTGATGTGCGGAGAGGAATGACAACTTGCTGGTCTTTTTCAAAACCCAGGTCCTTAGTGTGTAAATATTTCATTTGATTGCCTATCGTTATGGATGCGACTATCAGTGTAACAGCTATTATAAATTGAAAAACTACCAGTACTTTTCGAAATGAAACCGCCCCAAGCGAATTAGTGAATTTTCCTTTTAATACTTTAACGGGTTTAAATGCTGATAAATAAAAAGCGGGGTAGATGCCTGCCAGTAATCCTACCAGGATTGTTATAATTAATAGTCCAATGAGTAAATAAATAGATTGAAATGTTGTGAACTGAAATTCATTTCCTGTAACTTTTTCAAATAAGGGTAATAATAATACTGCGAAACAAAGAGAGACAAGGAATGCGAAAAAAGAAAGCAAAATAGCTTCCCAAAGAAATTGTAATATCAAGGAGTTTTTTTCAGCTCCCAGCACTTTCCGAACGCCTATTTCAATAGCTCTTTTGGAAGAACGGGCGGTGGAAAGATTCATGAAATTTACACAGGCTATTAATAATATAACGATAGCAATGGAAATAAGGATAAAGAGGTATGCAATGTTGCCTCCGGCAGATACATTACCTTCTGTTGCATATAAATGAATATCCTTTACCGGCACCAGGAAATGTTTTACAGAACGCCCGGAACTTCTGAGTTCAGTTCCTGCATGTTTTTCCATGAAGTTTTTCAACTTACTTTCCAGTTGTTTATGGTCTATACCAGGCTTTAATAGCAAATAAGTAAAAAACATATTGTTGTCCACCAGGTTATTGCCCATGGAATTGATCCACTCACTTATGCTGCCTCCTTTGATGCTCATTATAAGGCGAGCGTCTATGTGAGAAGGTGTTGCTATGGATTTGAAAACACCGGTTATTTTAAAATCATATTCTCCATTTGTATTGCTATTAATATGAATCACTTTGTTCAAAGCAGGTTCGTTACCAAAAAGCTTTTTGGCAATATCCTCTGATAGCACCACCGTATTGGGTTCATTGAGAGCAGTGAGGGAATTACCTTCTTTAAACTTGTAGGTGAATAATCTGAAGAAGTTAGAGTCGGCAAAAAAAACTTTGGTTTCATAAAGAGACTTTATATCATTTCCTGATTGATATTGTAATAAGGTCTTATCATCCTGGAAGGCGTCAATTAGTCTTGTAGTAGACTCTATTTCTGGAAATTCCAACTGAAGCGCTTGCGACATAGGTGCGGGTGTATGGCCGGTAGAATATTCTTTTCCATCCCTGGCTGATACGGCGTCAAGTTGGAAAAGGCGTGGGCCTAGTTTTTGGTAAGAGTCATAGCTAAACTCGCTGAGTACATAAAAAGATATGAGCAAACAGCTGGTGAGGCCAAGGGAAAGACCGAAAATATTGATAAAGGAAAATACCCTGTTTTTTATCAGGCTTCTGAAAGCCAGTTTGATATAAGTTTTAAGCATCTTATCAATTTTAAGTAAACAAGAAATAAAAGGTAGAAAGAAATACGATGGCTTTCGTGCCGTTCATCACAATAGGTGGTGGCGTTCACTAAATTGGTTGGGTTTTCACTAGGTGTATTTATACTAACTTGCTATAGTGGGCAATTAAAATGAAAGCGCTACACCTTTTAATCTTATGCATCACTGGTTTTTGGATGATTTCCTGCCAGAAAGAACGCTCATGTGAAAATTGCATAGATGGGATTAATCAGGTTCCCATAGCAAAGGCAGGTGCCGACCAGGTCCTTCAAAAGCCATTAGATAGTATTTTATTAGATGGCTCTGCCTCCTTCGATCCTGATGGAAAGATTTTAGAATATGAATGGACTGTTATTTCAGGACCTGCGCTGTACCTTTTTAATAATCCCCATTCCGTACAAACTATATTCAGGAATCTGGTTGTAGGTACCTACCAGGTTCAATTAATAGTAACAGATAATAAAGGTGCAACGGGAAGTGATACTCTTCAGATAAGTGTTGTGCCATCAACAGGCAATATTCCACCCGTTGCCATCTCAGGAAAGGACCAAAGTTTTACATTGCCTGCAGATACCATGAACCTTGATGGTAGTTCTTCTTTTGATCCGGATGGAAGGATCGTTTCCTATGAATGGAAACAGCTGGATGGGCCTGCACTGGCCAATATAGAAGACATCAATAATGTACATACCCTGGTTACGAATTTAAAAAAAGGAACTTACCATTTCGTATTAATTGTAACGGATAATGGTGGACTGTCTGGGGCAGACACAATACAATGTGAATTGCTTCAACCTGTAGTTCAAGGCGGGGGCTTTACATTCAACCTTTTCTGGACCTGTAAAGATCGTTGTGATGATAATGATGTATTTGTCACAATCCTGCCTGGTTTTAATCTTTTTGCAAACCCAAATATTCCTATGGAAGTTGTTGTGCAGGATAACAATACATGGGTGACTGTACTTCCATACAAAGATCCTTTACCTGCCGGCTCAAAATACTACTACCTGGTTAATCAAAGAACATTATTTGTTTACAGGACTCCACTTGCAGGTGCCAGCAGTTTTATTGGAAAACCTGTATTGGTTAAAGTAAGATTTATTTGATCCCGGGAGCCAGGAAAGCGCGTGTAATTCCACAAAAAAATTGGAACGGTTTTTTATTATATACGGATAAGGCTGCTTATTTAGGTTGGAAATAGACATAGCTTGCCACCCGATACTGCCTATTAAACCATTTAAATCATTTATAAATACTCACATCATGTCAAAGACTGCTATTGCAAAAAAGAAGGTACTTATTATCGAGGATGAAGGGGACATGTGCTTATTGTTGAATATTTTACTCAATGGTAAAGACATGGAGCTTGACCACGTTCAAAACCTTTCCAAAGCCGAAGCATATCTGAAGGAGGAAAAACCTTCTGTAGTAATCCTGGATAACAAGCTTCCTGATGGATTTGGAATAGATTTTATTACTACCATCAAAAAGAATTATCCTGATATAAAGATCATTATGATATCGGGCTTTGATTCTTCCGCAAAGGATGTAGCCATTGAAAATGGTGCTGATATTTTCCTCGAAAAGCCTTTTACGCGTGACCAGTTGTATAAGTCTATTGTAGAATTGTCAAATTAATAAAAGCATTTCCGCACCCTTAACCATTATTTTTAGAAGCCGGGCTATCAGGCCTGGTTTCTTCATTTTCCAGCAGTCTTTTTCAGACTACATTATAAAGCTTGTAACTGGGGCATTAGTATTGTTGCACCATCCATAAACTATGCTCCTTTTTTTACCATTATGGCTAAAAGCCAGCCTCTGGGGATTTCTTTCTGGTTCTGCATTGGTGATTGGGGCCGCCACAGGCTATATGGCAGATTTGCCAAAAAGGATCATCGCTTTTGTTATGGCATTTGGTAGCGGTGTGTTGATATCAGCACTTGCTTTTGACCTGATGGATGAGGCCTTTCAAAGGAGTGGATTTCCGGCTACAGCCATTGGTTTTGTTTCAGGGGCATTGATCTATTCCCTGGCTAATTACCTTGTAAATAAAAAAGGAGCCCGGCACCGGAAAAGGTCTGGAGAACAACAAGCTGATGAATCGTCACATCCGGGGAGTGGCCTGGCCATAGCAATAGGCGCACTGATTGATGGAATTCCTGAATCAATTGCCATAGGGGTAAGCATGATAGCTGGGGGTGCAGTTAGCACGGCTGCTGTTATTGCTATTTTCCTTTCCAATTTGCCTGAAGGAATGTCAAGTTCTGCGGGTATGAAAAAGGCTGGCAGGTCAGCTAAATACATTTTCACAGTTTGGTCAGCTATAGCTGTTATTTCCGGGATAGCTTCCCTGGTAGGCTTTTCTGTATTCCGAATGTTTTCTACTGAGGTGATATCAGCAACTGTAGCTGTAGCCGCAGGAGCTATCCTTACCATGTTATCCAATACTATGATGCCTGAAGCATTTGAAGAAGGACATGATTTTGTTGGGATTATTACGGTGCTGGGCTTCCTGGCTGCATTCCTTTTGACCAAGATGTAGATCTGATTACTTTAAAGAAAGAATGTACATGGCCTCAACTTTGTACTTTTTATTAAAACAGTTATGATAGAAAAACAAACCATCAGGGATAGGGACGTTTGGTTAAAAGTAGATCCTTATAAAGTGGAACGTTCCAACCCCCAAATCATACCTACAGAATATTTCACTGTGAGCTTTTTCAGCAATGAACCTGAAGTTGAATCGGATAGGGGTGAGTTTATCAAAGATGAAGACGGGAATATTAAATTATTTGAATCTCCCGTTGCAGCTTTAACCTATGCACGTAAATCAATAGAGCAACAAGCTTAGCTCCTGTCTGATTAGGCAGAATTATTTATTTAGTAAAATGTTCATCCAACAAGCAAGGCTTCCTGGTATTCTTTCCATGCGTCACTGACCGCAACTGCCACTTTATCAGCTACAGTCAGATCGAGAATGCACGGAATGATCTTGTCTTTTGTTGGGAATTCCACACAGGCAGCAATAGCATAGGCTGCGGCCAGTTTCATGCCCGGGGTAATGCAGGTTGCTTTTGCATTCAGCGCGCCACGGAACAAACCAGGAAAGGCCAACACATTATTTACCTGGTTGGGCAGGTCGCTTCGGCCAGTACCGAATATAGCAGCACCACCTTTGAAAGCTTCCTCAGGGGTTATTTCAGGAGTAGGGTTAGCGCAGGCAAATATGATCGGATCCGGGGCCATTGTATGCACTTCACTTTCATGCAGCATACCTGGTCCACTCACACCAATAAATACATCTGCATCTTTCAAAGCATCTTTCAGCGTCCCGGAAATATCATTCGTATTGGTATAATCAAGCAGGCCAATCTTTACTTTATTGAGGTCCTTTCTTCCACTATGGATAATACCTTTAGTATCACAAACAATGACATCTTTTACAGGTGTGCATTCAATAGTGTCATCATAGCCAATGCACTTGAGCATCTTTGTAATGGCAATTCCTGCGGCTCCTGCTCCATTGATCACCACTTTCAGGTCTGATATATTCTTACCTACCACTTTACAGGCATTAATAAGTCCAGCAAGTACTACGATAGCTGTTCCATGCTGGTCATCATGAAAAACTGGTATGCCCAGGTCTTGCAGGCGCTCTTCTATTTCAAAGCAACGTGGGGAAGAAATGTCTTCCAGGTTGATGCCACCGAATACAGGGGCTATTCTCCTGATGGTTTCAATGATCTCTTCCGTGTCCTGCGTATCCAGGCAAATAGGGAAAGCATTAACACCGCCAAATTTCTTGAATAGCATAGCCTTGCCTTCCATTACCGGAATGGCTGCAAGGGCACCAAGGTTACCTATGCCCAGGATGGCAGAGCCATCGGATACAATAGCTATGGTATTCCCTTTAAGCGTATAATCATATACAGTGGAAGGGTCTTTGGAAATCTCGATGCAGGGCTGGGCTACACCCGGCGAGTATAAAAGTGAAAGATCTTCTTTGGTTTCTATATCAATTTTAATGGCTGTTTCAATTTTACCTTCCAGGCGCTTATGAAGTGCCAATGATTGTTTATAGTATTCCATATAGGGTGTAAAGGTAGTAGGAGACACACCCGTAATCTATGATTTTGGTTATAATAAGGACAGATGATGGTCAGTATAAAAATAAATATCATATAGTACTATGCCCCACATAAAGCGGGGCACAATAGCTAGATAATAAGGATAATTAGTTATTTACTATGATCTGTGCACCTAATGCCTGCATGCCAGTTCCGCCTGCAAATCCTTTGGCAAAAACAGTGTAGATCTTGCCTGCAGTTAACGTTACATTAGGGAGCGCTAATACAACAGTATTGGTTCCTGCCAGCCTAACCTCGAGGTTATAGGTACCAGCATCCAAAGGAGTGAAATTGGACAAAGAAGCGTTTGTTGCCTGGTCATTGAACATCCTGTTTGAAAACACTACTGGTCCTCCGGTTACAGCAATATCCACTGCCGGGGCATTAGGGCTGAAATGGAAAAAACGCACATGTACTTTTCCAGTTGCTGGTGCAGTCAGATCGTCCATAACAACCGCTGCCTTGATCTTAGAAACTGAATCTATAGCAAATACTGAATAGTTCATATTACTCTTCAGATCTACAGTAGCATCAATAACATAATTGGTGGATCCGGCTGGCGACACTTTTAAATTCGTACTGCCAGCATTGATACTTGTATAAGCGCTGTTCACAGGATAGGCCACATTGGATAAGGCAACAGTGTTATTTACTCTTACGTCTACAGCAGGTGCATTGGGTGAAGCATGCACCACCATCACGCGGGCGGTAGCAGGTGCCATCACATCATCTTCTTTTGAACAGGAGGTTAGAAAACCTATTAATAATAGTAATGGGAGTGAGTGCAACAGTATTCTTTTCATATGATTAATTTGTCAGAATAACACCGCTGGATCAAAAATTGTTGAAGGATTAGCATGTTTTTTTTAATCAAAATAGAAGATTTATTGTGGTGTACATAATATTGTTTATCCATTGATTTTTTATTCCACAAAATGTATAAACAATCATTCCATGACAAATTGTGGAATAGCAACACTTTTTCAATCCGGGTTTTGTTTCAGTTCTGCTCATTATCTGGCAGGACAATAAACAATTCTTCTATTCGATTGTATTAAATTTATCGTCACGGATATGAATAACACAACCAAACTCGTTATATCAATAGCCATTCCCCTGGTAGTGGCAGCAATTGCAGGTTATTTTACAGCTACTGGGACAGGTACCTGGTACAGGTCCATTAAAACCCCTTCATGGAACCCGCCAAATTGGGTTTTTGGTCCCGTATGGACAATACTGTATATCCTTATGGGCATTGCGCTATACCTGGTATGGAAGAATGATAAGCCGGTAGACGAAAAAAGAGTGGCACTGGTCTTTTTTGCATTACAATTATTTTTTAATTTCTGTTGGTCCTTTATTTTCTTCAATCAACACCAGATAGGACTGGCTTTTATTGATATCGTATTGCTTTGGATTTGTTTGCTGGTGACTATAATCCTCTTTTCCCAAATCAATAAAACTGCCGCCTGGTTATTAGTACCCTATATATCCTGGGTCAGTTTTGCCGGCATATTAAATTATACCATCTGGAAATTAAATTGATCCTGGCATTGCTTTAAATGGCCAATGTTACCCTTGTTTGCTTTTTTAATAGTAATGACTTTACCAGTTGTCTAATTGCAGAAAGATGTGATAGTATAACAAGAGGTACTACTATTCCCGGCAGCCATACAAATGGAAAATACAGAATGGCGATCATTGGCTGATCAAAAGCCAATTGTTGCAGAGGTGTAGGTGCAGATAAAATAGCATTGATAACTGTAAAGAGCAATATGGCCAGGCAAAGCAGGTTCCAACCAAGAATGACTGCTGAAGGTAGCTTGGCTTTTTTATACCCAAAATAATAAACAATGGGAGCGGAAAGGCCTGAAATGATATCCATATTCCTGCCTTCAAATGTCATTAACCCGGGTACTGCCTTATAAAGAAACAAGCCAAATAACACTATCTCAACCCCTATCCTGATGGTATGTAAAATGGTGAGTGTTGCCATATTCAAACTATCAATAAAAGAACGTCCTTTTGAGGAAATGAACAGGCCAATAATGAATAATAGGGGAGGTAGGACAAGCAAAGCCAGTCTTGGAGGTATGCCAGCTGTTTTTGTAAAAAAGCCTGAGAGGCCCAGACCAGCTTCTACCAGGAGGAAGCATAGAATGATAACAAGAAAAATTGTTCGTTTGCCTGAAGCGAAATAGAATACACTGATGGTGCAAAATGTGATCAGTATGAAAAGGAGTGGCAGCCAGAAAGGTAAGTGTTGCATAAATGAATATTTATACAACAAAGGAATTAAAGTTCAAATTCATTTCTCTTGCCAAATGGCAAGAATTAACTGCTCCAATAAAATTGAAATAATTCGATGGACTAATTGATTTTTTTCATTCTTTCTTTTCTTATCCTGCTTAAGGAAGTGTCAGTAACGCCAAGATAGGAAGCAATATATTTTAGTGGAGCATATTGAAATATCCCGGGCTTAGCGGTTAATAATCCAGTATATCTTTCTTCTGCTGTTTCAGTGATCATAGAGAGCATCCTGACTTTCAAACCGGCAAAGCCCTTCACCAGTATTGACCTGCCAAATTCCCTGAACTCGGGTATAGCATGAAAAATGTAATTCAGTTTCTCATAACTGATACTCCAACCTTTGCAGCTTGTTAAAGCCTGGATGTTTTCTCTTGAAGGCGTACGGTTAAAATAGGAGGCTACTTCAAAGACAGGTTCTATTGCTTCATAAAATGCAGTAGTTACTTCCATTCCTGTAACATCATAAGTATATGCCCGCATGCACCCTTCCTCCAGGATAAGGTATTCATTATTTACCTGTCCTTCTTTTAAAAATAGCTGGTTCTTATCAATTTTTCTTTGATTAAAAAATTCACCAATTTCTCTCGCTTTTAAAGCATTGATGAATCCACTTTGTTCAAAGAATAGGTGCAACTTCTTTTTATCTTCGTCGCTCATGGTTAGATGCTTTTCCTAAAGTTAGAAAAGATAATAGCATCTTATTGACAGGGAGCTATGATCAGTTGTTACGGTGCAGTTGTTTTTCCAGGGACATTCTTTTAACTCTTTTCAAAGCGGGGATAAACAACAAGGCAATGACAACACCTGCCAATCCTTCCAGGAAAACTGTTGCCTGTGCACTTCCTGCATGTGCTGACCAGCCAACCAATAAGCTTCCTATTGGCTGCATGCCCTGGAAAGCCATAACGTAATAACTGATAACTCTTCCCCGCATATGTTCATCAACATTCGTTTGCACATAGGTGTTGGTAGCAGCTATCTGTGCCAGCATGCCGCTTTCACCCACCAGTATGAAAATGAGGGCAGCAAGCAGGGAATGGCTATATGCAAAAAACATCAGGGATACAGATAAAAGCAGGCTTGATAAAACGATGATGCGCAACAGGCTTTTTCCAGGCTTGATAGTGGTCATATAAATAGCTCCAAAAAGGGCTCCTAAACCAGATATGCTGTTAAGCCAGCTGAAGGTGGTGACATTGCCTTTGAAAATGGTTTGGGCAAACACCGGGAACAGATTGGAATAAGGCATTACGATCAGGCTTGTCAACGCCATTAAACCAATTGCAGAACTGATGCCCCTATGCTTTTTCATGTAATTAAACCCTTCCACTAATCCTTTCCATATGGGTTCAGTATGTTTTTTACGTTCCGGCACCTTAATTTTCATCAAAAGCAGCGATAGGATGACTGCAATAAAACTCAGGAAATTGACAAGAAAACAAACACCTTCACCAAAGCTGCTTAGCAGGATACCAGCAAGCGCGGGGCCAATGAGCCGCGCCAGGGTTACCATCGAGGAATTCAGTGCAATGGCATTGGGAAGGTCGCCCTTGTTTTCTACAAGTACTATCATGAGCGATTGCCGGGCAGGAGTATCAAATGCATTGATCACACCCAACAGCACACTTAAAAAGATAATGGCAGGAATATTATAAAAGCCTGTCAATACGATAAGGGCCAGGAGGCCTGCCTGCACCATTGATGCTATCTGTGTAACTAATAACGTACGATAACGGCTATGACGGTCAACAAAGGCTCCGGCATAGGGTGATAATATCAACATCGGTATCTGTCCCGCAAAAGCAACAAGGCCGAGCATAAAAGCTGAATGCGTCACCGTATATACCAGCCAATTCACGGCTATACGTTGCATCCAGGTACCTATCAATGAAATAGCCTGTCCTGAAAAATATAGCCGGAAATTATAATAATGCAATGCTTTTAAACCACCTGGTAATTTCATCTGGCACTTTTTAAAGCCTTTCTATATATAACCTGTCCCTGGAATGCTAAACAAAGTTTATGCTTAAATGCGAGTGTTTTACATAGGGGTCGCTTTTCTTCTCCTTCGTGGTTAATAATTTACGCTGGATGCATTTGCATTATCTTTTTATGTTTTCTGTTTTTACTTTGCCCTTGATGATTGCCAATCGGATTTTAATTTTTCATTCCCGGAAGTATTAAGCTTGTTGGATGGGATAACATTCAACACAGTATTGCCTTTCAATTTTATGCTGGTTTCAATTAACGCATTGCGGTGCTTATAAACCAGTTTCAACTGTTCGCCAGCTTTGTGCCTTGACAAGATACTTTCTAAATCCTGTTCATTATGAAGTGCCTCACCATCTAATTCTGTTAATTCATCCCCAGCATCCACACCTGCATCATACAAGGGGGTATCGCGAATGGTATTATCTGCAACTACCAGTTTGCCCTTTTCTGTTTCCAAACGTGTACTGCCTGTAATGTCAGCTACTGCACCTGTACTTGAAACTTCAAGACCTGCTTTTGATAATAGCTTTCTATAATCAATGGAAGCATGCCCGTATACATATTTTGTAAAAAATACTTTAGCAAAATCAGCATTCGTATAAGCAGCCAATGCATCCTGTAAGCCATTCATAGTATATGGTTTTTCAGTTTTGCCAAAGCGCTTCCAGAGTTCACGCATAAACCCATCCAGCGATTTGCCGGGCCTATCCCGCAGTTCCATATCCAGCGCAAGTGCTAATGCGCCACCATGAGAATAATAAGAAGTAAACATGTTTGGGTAATTGGTCCTGTCAACAGAAACACCTGCATCTACAAATACCGCACGCTGGCTGTTTTCAAGGGGAGTATAATATTTCCCCCCTGGCGTGTTTTCCTTTGCATTGACAAGGGAAGCCATTTGCAGGGTGAAAATAGAATCAGGGGTTAAACCTGCTCTTCTCATTAAGAGCAATCCGTAATATTGAGTGAACCCTTCAGCCACCCACAGGCCTTCACTCATATTGCTCTTTTCAAAATTGAAGGGCTCAAGCGATTTGGGGCGTATTCGTTCCACATTCCAGCAGTGAAAAAATTCATGAGCAAAAGTGCCCAGGAAACTATTAGCTCCGGTGAATACCCGGCCACTGGTAATCATAGTTGAATTGCGGTGTTCCATGCCATCTCCGTGCACATAAGGGTTTAAGCTGGCAATAAATGTATAGCTTCCATTATCATAAGCAGGCACTTCTCCAAACACGGCCTGTGCTTCTTTTACAATAAGCTGTAGTTTTTGGGTGAAGGAATCAACCAGCGATTCAGATGCTTCTGCTTCCAGCGCCAGCTTGAAGGTGTAGGTCTTATGGTCAGGATTGGTCACCTTCCATTCCCTGGTATGCAGCTTACCGATCTTGACAGGAGAATCCATGAAATATTGTAATCCCGAAGCTGTAAAAGTATTGGCCTCTCCGGAAGGCTTTAGCTGTGTAGCGATCTTCCAGCTTTTGTCAACATCGGAAAAATGGATGGTGATGGGCGCATTTTCCAACCCTTTTACCCACATAAAGCTTGCGGGCATATTCAGATGGTAACCCGTTTGGTCAATGCTTGCATAAGTGCCATCGGCATAATTTCCATAAAGGGTATAATGCAGAACAATTTGCCCTTTATGATTCGGTACCGTATATACATCACCGTCAGTTTTTATTACTGTTAGTGTTTTTCCATTTCCATCTGCTGCCGATACATTATATACATTTTTCCCAAATTCATGTGTGGCATAACGGCCGGGAGAGGAGCGGCTCATGCGGAAGATTGCAGGGCCTTGCCTAATGCCAGAAATTGTGAGTGTGATCTCAGCTTCGTGGTGAGCTGCATTAGGTGCAGCGAAATCATAACGTACCTGTTGGGCCCACGATATGGTATAACTAAGGGTAACGAATAGCAATAGAAATAACTTCCTCATGAAAATCAATTATTTAGATAAAAATAAGAATTCCATGCCAAGGACTTTTTTTATGGCAAACCATTCTTAAGCAGTTAGGTTAACACTCTCCACCATAACCCAATGATATTCCATACATAAGCCATAGATGTCCCAAGGATAGCCCGACTCTATAAGAGTCGGCTTATCCTCGGCTTATCCTCGGGATATCCTCGGGATATCTTCGGGACATCCCGAAGGTTGGCAGGATGTACCATAGTGTCTTGTCCTGAAGTGTTTAGATAACTGTATAAAGGGACAGGGAGGCACAGCACTTGGGTGATCAGGATTACCGCAGCTGCTATTGCCGGGCGATTTTAGTTAAAAAGCAGGCTCCTGATGCCTGTGAGTACCCCAATAGCCGCAATAGAACCAGCTCAAAAAAACTTAAAACAAAGCCTGGTAATATTACAATAGAAGTTCGCAGGGATAGGGAATCGAGTTTTGAGCCCCAGGTAGTACCCAGGCGTAAAAGAGTAATGGAGGAGATAGAGGATCATGTTCTTTTACTTTACTCCCATGGCATGAGTACCCATGATATTGAAAGTAGTTGAATGCAACCCGGTAATAGAGCTGTTATGCAAACTGTTACCGGGCTAACAACTTGAATGTTTACTTTGATTCTGCATACTTTTTAAAGTTATCCATGATGGCTTGCCATCCCCCTCGTTGCATTTCTATTGAATTAGTATTTTCTGCTTCGAAAGTTTCAGTGACTTTCGTTGAATTTCCCTGGCTTGAAAAATCAACCTGCACCTTCCGTCCATCAGCGATGGTGTATTCCAGGTATTTATTCTCCTGCACATCGTCATAGGTACCTTCAAAATCAAATCCAAAACTTCCATCCTTTGCTTCCATGCGTGCGCGGAATTTTCCTCCAACACGAAGGTCATTCTCAGCCCATGGGGTATGCCAGTCGTCGGAAGCTGCATTCCATTTGGTGATGTGTTCTGGTTTTATCCAGTAGTCCCAAACTTTTTGAATGGGTGCATTGACTGTTGTCTCAACAGTGATCCTGGTTTTGTTAGCTGTTTCCATGATTGATGCGTTTTAATGCTGATACAAACTTATGCCTGTTTCATAAAACATTAGTGCTATGAAACAGGCTATTTCAAGAGGTGAATGGTTAATATTTTTTACAAGACTTACCAGTGCTTTCAATATTTAGCACTACAATAAAATTGTAAATTGCTTATTTATCATCTGATATGGTATTCAGTATATATCCCTTGAGTTGGTAACCAGATAATACGGTTTGAGCTGTCAATGAAATATGTACACGGGGATCTATTTCTTCTTTTTTTACCTCAAGAAAATTCATAGCCTGTCCGCAGGCAATGAAGCGCACTCCATTTTTTACCAATTCATCCATCATGGCAATGTTTGGATTATCAATGCCGTATTTTTTATGATAATTCTGGTTATTATAAAGAGAAAATATAGCCGGGCCATGCACCACCACTACGATGTCTAACTTGTTTTTCGGAATACCGGATGCTATATGCAGGTTCATGATCCGACCTACCTCGGCCAACCCTCCATTAACCTCTTTTGCTGAAACTGAATCCCTTACAGGGAACACATCTTCCAGCAATAACTTATACTTCATCTTCGGGTCTGGTATCTCGGTTATGCCTTCTACAGGCAAAACTCCTGACATTTTACTACCCTTGATCAGGGGATAATAAGCCCTGGCAAAGAAAGCTGCCATTTTCATTGAATCTTTTTTTGCCCGTGCTATGCTATCCTGTTTATTATTCGCAGAAGGTTGTGCCCATGATGAATGATAACAAAAAATACAAAGGGCTATAAATGCCAAAAATTTCATAAGCAGTTTTATTGGTAATAAAAACGTGTTCTTACTAAATATACAGGTTTTTACTGTCAGATATTCATAGCTGATGGGAAGAGTTCAATTACGAACCAGATGAGGGTGAAGCTTTTAAATGCTTATACATGCAAACACTTTTTGACAAACCCTCATAAGGTGGATAATTGGGGATGATGGTGTAGCCGCTTGATTCATACAAACGTCGTGCAGTTGTAAAATGAATGCTTGTTTCAAGAACGGCATGCTGATATCCTTTCTCTAATGCCCATTGTTCCAAGGCATTAAGAATTATTTTGGAAAGACCAATTCTCCGCCATTCTTTTTCAACAAACATCCTTTTTATCTCAATAGTGCCAGGAGCAATTACCTTAAAGCATCCACATGCCACCGCTTGCTCACCTTCATAAGCTATAAGTACAGTGTCAAGGTCGGGTACCTTATTGTATTGATCATAGGTTGCCTGGTCTTCTTTTAATTCATTCCACAGTTCATGGTCCAAATGCGTAATAAGTATTTGAAAGTCTTTATCTGATGAATTAGTTCTTTTTACGGTTGATGCGGTCATCATGGGTTAAAAATAGCAAGGAGTTAAATTCTTTTTTTTCGAATAAATCAATTTCTTCTTTTTGTATAATAATTAAGGGAGTGTAAAATAATAATTCAAACAATGGAAAGTTCTTTCGGATTATTTATTTATATTTAATAGTACATAAGTGAAGTTATCGGTTTGTACCTGCCCGTTAGAATACTACTCAATCAAGATCATAATATCCTTCACGGAATTTAACTTCAAAAATACCAGGCAGATCCGCCTCTGAAACAGAGTGCTGACCAGGCGACGACACCATTTTCTAGAATGTATTTTCATTCCATTAATGAGGTGAAATATATCAATACAATTCTTTAACCAATAAACTATATCAAAATGGCAAATCGTCCCATTACAATCGTAGGCAGTAATACTTCCACCGGAGCACTAACCTTATCTGACCATGGGAAAACCAATGTAGATCCAGGTGATACCGTAACCTGGCTAATAGGGCAAAATTCAGGAGTGCAGTCCGTTACCTCGGTTACAGATTATCCTAACTCTACGGATGTTTTCAACCCTGATCCTGCAAAGATGGGAAGCGGCAATAGTGCTAACTGGCAGGGAGCAGTTAATCCGAACATAGTGAAGGGATCGGAAGAAACCTATTACATACAATGGACAGCTGAAAATGGAGGAGGGTCATTTACCTATGATCCTAAAATCCAGGTGAATCCTTAAAACACGTTTATGAATTGGAAACGGAAAGCTTATTACTTATTGATAAGCTTTTTTTGTATGACCATCCATTATGGGTTTGCACAGGATCAAAAACTGGCAGACAGCTTATCAAAGATCTATAAGGCAGATACTTTAAGAGGTGTTGCCAGAATGGAGTTATTGAGGAACCTTGCATTTAATGAAGTGAATGATCTTCAACTGGCTCTGAAATATTCCGAACAACTGATTAGTTTGGCTGGCAAGGAAGGCAATGAATTTTACCTGCACCAAGGTTACTTTCAAAAAGGAAATAAAAAAAGATTACTGGGCGATATGGAAGAAGCCCTGGATGCCTATTTCAAAAGTGGAGAAGCTGCAAGAAAGGCCAAAAGTCTGAAAGGCGAAGGGAGCGTATATGGCGCCATTGCAGATATTTATTCAATCTCCAATAATCATAACAATGCAATGCTTTATTATAATAAGGCTATTGCTACGCTGAGGCAATTTAAGGATTCAATTGCCCTGGCATCTGCTATTTCAAATGCAGGTGATGAATTTCTCAATAATAAGAATTATGATTCTGCTCTTAGATATTTCAAGGAGTCAGGACTCATTTTTGAAAAAGTGAATTACCTGATGGGGAAAGGGTACAGCAAGGGCAATATCGGGATGGTATATGCTAACATTGGTGCTAAAGAACTAGCAGAGAGGAACCTTAATGAAGCCATTCAATTATTGTCTTCTTTGGAAGATTACTATCCCATATGTGTATACCTTATTTCCATGTCAGATATTTACCAGGAAAAAGGTGACCACCAGACAGCATTGAATTATGCCCAAAGAAGCCTCGGGCTGGCAAAAAAATATGGTCTAAAGGAGCAGATCAGCGATGCCAATCTAAAACTTTCTGAACTATATGAGAAAGCAGGCAATACAGAAGCATCATTAAAATATTACAAGGATCATATAATCTACAGGGATAGTGTGAATAACATAAGGTCTGTACAAAAAATGGCAGATCTGCGGACGGATTATGAAGTAGCTCAAAAGCAGGTAGAGGTGGACCTGCTGAACCAGGAAAAGCGAAACCAGCATATTATTGTTTTATCCCTCCTCATTATCCTGGGCCTTGCTTCTATAATTCTTGTCACCTTGTACTGGTTTTACAGGATCATTTCAAAAGAAAAGAAAAGATCAGAAAGCCTGTTACTTAATATCTTACCAGCTGAAACAGCCCGGGAGTTAAAACGTTATGGTAAGGTAGAAGCAGTCAAGTTTGACCAGGTTACTGTTTTGTTTACTGACTTTGTGGAATTTTCCAAATATGCTGAATATGTTGAACCGGAACAGTTGGTGCGGAGTATTGATTTTTATTTCAAAGGTTTTGACGAAATAACTACTAAATATGGACTGGAGAAAATCAAAACCATTGGGGATTCCTATATGTGTGCCTGTGGACTACCTACTGCCAATCATGCACATGCAAGGAATGTGGTGCAGGCTGCCAGGGAAATGATAGAGCTGGTGCGAACAGAGCTGCATGCTCCGGATACGTTAAGTCATTTTGATATCCGGATAGGAATTCACACGGGTCCCGTTGTAGCTGGAATAGTAGGTATCAAGAAATGGCAGTATGATATCTGGGGTGATACTGTTAACATAGCTTCCCGCATGGAATCCATGTCTCAACATGGACGCATCAATTTATCAGAGACCACTTATAATGAGATAAAAAATGAATTCTCATGTGAATACCGTGGAGAAATCGAAGTGAAGAACAGGGGCTCCCTTAAAATGTACTTTCTAAATTGACCAGGCATGTTTTATAAAATGGGACTGTGCACATAAATGACATTAATAACAGGTAAAAAGAGAAAATGCGCCATTTGATCATTTTATTTAATATCTTATAGTGTTCTTTTATGGCCCACTCGGGTCTGTAATCAATTTAACCTTCAACGAAAAAATGAAAAGTACATTATTGCTTGCGATGGCGTTTCTTATGCTTTCAGGAATTGGATATGCCCAAAAGTCGGCTGTACAGAAGATTCTGCCTTATCCAATTTTTCAAAAGAAACTGGCTAACGGTTTAAATGTTGTGACGGTGCCGTACAACAGTCCTGGTCTTGCTGCCTTTTATATTGTTATCCGTGCTGGCTCCAGGGATGAAATAGAGCCAGGGAAAACAGGCTTTGCGCATTTCTTTGAACATATGATGTTCAGGGGAACGGACAAGTTTCCTTCTGATAAATACAGCGCTATTCTCAAAAGCACTGGCGCTTCTGCCAATGCCAATACCTCGCTTGACAGGACCATCTATCATATGACGGGTAATGCCGGTAAACTGGAAACCATGTTTGAGATAGAAGGCGACAGGTTTCAGAACCTGAAGTATTCTGTGCAGGACTTTAAAACGGAGGCGGGTGCAGTGAAAGGAGAGTATACCAAGAACTCTGCCAGCCCCTTTGTGCAGTTAAATGAAAAAATTGCTGAAACTGCTTTTAAGGCTCATACCTATGGGCATACAACAATGGGCTATTTTAAAGATGTGGTAGACATGCCTAACCAGTACGACTATTCATTAGAATTCTTTAAACGGTTTTACCGGCCTGAATATGCTACTATCATTGTGGTGGGAGATGTAGCCTCCGACAAGGTAAATGCCCTGGCTGAGAAATACTTTGGAAACTGGAAGAAAGGTGACTATGTTTCGAAGATCCCTTTTGAGGAAGCTCAAACAGAAACCAGGTATACGCATATACAATTAAAAGGCTTTCCGCCTTTGCTTACCCTGAATTATAAAGGTCCATCTTTTAATGACCAGCAAATAGATATGCCCGCACTGGACGTATTATCCAGCCTACTGTTTTCTGAAAAAAGTGATCTCTATAAAAAGCTGGTGCTGGATGAACAGAAGGTGCGCTTTATACAAGCCGGTGCCACTGATTCAAGAGATCCTAACCTGTTTAATATTTATGCCTCTGTAGTGAATGCCGCAGATATGCAGTATGTAAAAGATGAAATAGTTAAGGCGCTGGAAGATGCTAAAATAAATAAAGTGCCGGCACAATTGCTGGCCGACACCAAGTCCAACCTGAAGTACAGCTTTGCCATGAGCATAGACAACCCAACGAGCATTGCAGAATCACTATCTCATTACGTGTACCTGACTGGTGATCCTGAATCGTTGAACAGGCTATATGCATTATATGATAAGGTAAGTACGCAGGACCTGGTCAATGTAGCACAAAAGTATTTCGTGCCTACAGGGCTTACTATTGGTACCATATCGCCCGCCGACTCTGTTGATGTAAAGTAATTTTCTTAATCAAAAAACAATCACATGCAACTGCGCATAAAAATATTATTCTTATTACTGGCTGCTGCCAGCACTCACATCTTTGCACAGGAGTTGGTGGAGTTGAAAATGCCAAAATCCAACAAGGTGGTAATAAAGCTCATGTTTCGGAATGGTTCTATTGCCGACCCGGCAGGTAAAGAAGGTGTTACCCAATTACTAACCTCACTGATCACCGAAGGAGGCACTAAAGAACTGACCAAAGAACAGATCACTGATAAGATATATCCCTGGGCTGCTAACTATAGCAGCCATGTAGATAAAGAAGTAAGTGTATTCACCTTCCAGGTGCCTGCTGTGTTTCTTTCTAAATTTTACCCAATAATAAAAGGGTTGATATTGAATCCTTCATTTGCCCAAAAGGACTTCGACAGGGTGAAATCAAATCAACAGAATTATGTTGATGAAGTGATCCGCACATCATCGGATGAAGAGTTCAGTAAGAAGGCTTTGGAAGACCTTTTATTCCGGGGAACAAATTACCAGCACCTTACTGCCGGGAATAGCAATAGTTTGAAAGATATAACCCTGGATGATGTTAAGAAGCAGTATAAAAAATACTTCACGCGAAATAACCTGACCATTGGCATAGCAGGTAATTATACCCCGGCATTTCTAGCCACCTTAAAAAAGGACATGCAGGCGCTGCCAGCTTTGCAGGGTGCTTTGCCTGTTGCCGGAAGGGCTCTAATGCCTGATGGCATCAACGTAGAGATCATAGCAAAAAAGAATGCCCTGGGGTCTGCCATCTTTGGAGGCTTTCCCATGAATCTTACCCGGGCTAACGATGATTTTGCCGCTATGATGGTGGCTAATTCATGGCTGGGTGAACACCGCAAGGAGTATTCACGCCTATACCAGAAATTGAGGGAACAACGCTCAATGAACTATGGTGATTATACCTATATCGAATGGTATGATAACGGAGGAGCAAACATGTTGCCTCCACCAGGTGTGCCCAGGTCATCTAATTATTTTAGTTTTTGGATACGGCCGGTGCAAACAGCTAAGGGATTGAAAGGACAATACCCTGAATTGAATACAATTAATATTGGGCATGCACACTATGCATTGCGGATGTTACTGAAGGAAATGGATAATATGATCCAGAACGGCATGTCGCAGCAAGACTTTGACCTTACCAGGGATTTCCTGCGCAGCTATATTAAATTGTATATACAAAGTCCTGAAAGGCAGTTGGGCTTTTTAATGGATTCACGTTTCTATGGGCGTAAAGATTATATCTCAGAGATGGATAAACTGCTGGCGAAGCTTACCTTATCTGATGTTAACAGGGCTATGAAAAAATACTGGCAGACGAAGAACATGGATATAGTAATTGTTACAGACCAATCGGAAGCGGAGCCACTAGCTAAAAGCCTGCAGGAAAATGCTCCTTCTCCCATGTCTTATTCCAATAACCTGAAGTCAGCACTGCCTGCCTCTATACTGGAAGAAGATAAGGTAGTAGAACAATATCCAATGAAGGTGAACAAAGTGACCATCATATCTTCTGACCTGCCTTTTACAGGTAAGGAACGATTGCCAAAGAAGACCATGTAAATACAAGCCGCTTCAGAAATGAAGCGGTTTTTTAATTTAATGGTAAAGTTATTGCAAGTGCTTTTGTAATTTATAACTTCATCCAAACCATACATATGTTTAAGTTTAGAATGATAGTGGCTATTACCTCTTTATTATTCGCAGCTTGCAGTAGCTATTCCAATAATACATCTTCCGTTTCATTACCCCGGGATACTGCTACTTTGCCTCCAGTTGAAACCAGGAAACCCAATTCTGATTATAAGCCAGCTTTTCCAGGGCAAACAAGGATAGGGAGTGTAAACACCAATACACCTTATTCAGTTTCTATACTTACCAATTCCCTCAAAAGACCCTGGGGTATAGCTATTCTTCCTGATGGTCGTTTGCTAATTACTGAAAAAGGCGGGGTTATGCGCATTGTAACCACAAGCGGAGAAGTTAGCGAACCTATTACCGGGTTGCCCGAAGTGAATGCATCCGGGCAAGGGGGCTTGCTGGATGTTGCTGTAGATCCGCAGTTCAATCAAAACCGGATGATCTTCTGGACTTTTTCAGAAAGCACTCCGGAAGGTAATCTAACGGCACTGGCTAAGGGCAGTTTGTCTGCAGATGAAAAGCAGGTGGAAAATGCAAAAGTTATATACCGTGCCACCCCCGCTTATAATGGAAACCTGCATTATGGCGGCCGCCTGCTTATAGATCCATCAGGGAACCTTATAATTAGTACCGGTGAACGTTCAGACCTGGCTACAAGACCACAGGCCCAGCAATTGAACTCCGCATTGGGAAAGATCATCCGTGTAACGAAGGAAGGTCAGCCAGTTCCCGGGAATCCATTTATTGGAAAGGAAGGTGTGCGACCCGAACTATATTCCTATGGACACAGGAACGTACAGGGCCTGGCCTTCCATCCCCAGACTGGAGACCTTTGGGAATCTGAGATGGGTCCAAGAGGAGGAGATGAGGTGAACCGGATACAGCCAGGACATAATTATGGATGGCCGGTCATAGGGTATGGGCTGGAATACAGTGGACAGAAGGTGGGAGAAGGGATTACTCAGAAGGATGGGATGGAACAACCTGTTTATTATTGGGATCCTGTATTATCTCCAAGTGGCATAACCTTCTATACAGGCGATCAAATACCTGAATGGAAGAATAATTTATTTGTTGCCGGTTTAAACAGCAACCATATTGCCCGCCTTGTTATCCAAAATAACAAAGTAACTGGTGAAGAGCGCTTGCTGGCCAATGAAGGACAGCGCTTTCGGGATGTAGCTGAAGGTAAAGATGGTGCTTTATATGCAATAACGGATGAAGGGAGGCTATACAAGGTAACTAAGAAGGAATAAATGATATAGTGAAGTTTCATAAAGAGAAGCAAATCAATCTAATAGTTTAATCTTTAGTATACTTGTATTTCTGTATTTTCATTTTTCCATGGACCTATTGAAACAAACTGATTATGATGTATTCTCCTTTCTTGAACGCACGCCGGACCTGGTGTGCATAGCTGACAGGGAGGGATTCTTTAAAAAAATAAATCAGTCAGTAATAGATACACTGGAATTTACAAGGGAAGAATTATTGGCAAGGCCTATTTCCAGCTTAATTCACCCGGAAGATAAAAAGCTCACCAGCCGTAAAAGAAATAAGTTATTTGAAGGCGAGGCCCTGGTAAATTTTGAGAACCGTTATGTTGCAAAGTCAGGTAAAGTAGTATGGTTGCACTGGACCTCCATTTATCTTCCGGACATGGAAGTTGTGTTGGCCATTGCCAAGAACATAACTGTCAAAAAACAGGCAGAACTGGAAATAGAGGAAAAGTATAAAAAGTTTAAAAGCCTGGCCAGTCACTTTAAAGCCAGTTTGGAAAAAGACAGGAAATATCTGGCTATTGAACTACATGAAGAGCTGGCACAGTTGGCTTCCGTTGTAAAAATGGATCTTGACTGGATCAGGCACCATACTCCAGATCTGCCGAGGCCAACTCAAACCAGGATCGACCATGCCCTGGGAGTTTCTGACCTCCTGATCAATGCTATGCGCCGGATCTCTTTTTCCATTAGTCCAAATATGTTGGAAGACCTGGGCCTGCATGATACACTGGAATGGCTTTGTAATGAATTTTCTATTTTGAACGGCATTCCCTGCATTTATGAGAGCAGGTTTAATGAAGATCTATTAACCTATGATACGCAGTTGGATTTCTTCAGGATCTGCCAGGAAGCGCTCAGCAATATTATGAACCATGCAGGTGCCTCATCTGTAAAGATCCGCCTTGAAAAGTTGAATGATGAAATATGTCTCACAATACAAGATGACGGAAAGGGATTTGAATTAGGCCAGCAAAAGATCACTCCAGGCCTCACCAATATCAGGGAAAGAGTAGCCTCTATCAATGGCCAGCTAAAGGTGAAAACAGGAAAAGGATTGGGTACCTGTGTTTGTGTAACCATTTCCAGTGAACTCTATCAATAATATTATTTTATTTAAAGCAGGATTATCCTTTTCCTGGCATTGAGGGTCTAACCTCCACCTTGCTTGGTAATGTTCTTGCAGGCATATGCAACAGGTCAGCAACGATCTGTCCAATATCCTCAGGCTGGATCTTCCAGGCATCAGCTTCTGAAGGTGTATGGTCATTGAAATGAGTAGCTACAGATCCAGGCATGATGGTAGTAACCTTGATACCATACTTACGCAGATCCAGCATAATAGCTTGGGTAAAGCCTACCAACCCAAATTTACTGGCATTATAAGCGGAAGCAGTTTCAAAGAAATTCGTGCCTGCCAGGCTGGCAATGGTGATAATATAGCCTTTGGTTTTTTTCAATGCATCAATTCCTGCTTTTACACTATTGAATACACCAGTAAGGTTGGTATCAATTGTTTGTTTCCATTCTGTTTCTGAAAGGGTATCTATAGGTGCAAAATGTCCAACACCTGCATTGGCAATCAACACATCCAATTGCCCAAAATGTTCAATGACGGATTGAATGGCCTTCACTTCCGAAGCCATTGAACTTACCTCTGATTCAATGGCCAAAATACGTGTAGGGTCATTGCTAAGGGACTCTGCAGCTTTTTTTGCAGAAGTTAAATTACGGCTTGTTATGGCGACACGCATCCCTTCATTCAATAGTGTTTTCGCTATACCATATCCTATTCCTTTGCTGCCACCTGTGATATAAGCTACCTTATCCTTGAGGTTCATAAATTGGTTTTTGGGTTATAATTGAATACTCTAGCAGAATACAAAGAAAAGCAATAACTGTTCATTTCATGTTGAAATTAGGTAAGCACATGTACATAAGATCATTTTGTCTTGTAGCTGTAATTAAGTCCAATACATGGTTGATCCTGGGGAAGTTGTAAAAAGCTTCTTATAATATTGTAATTTTTTGGAACTTCATGAACACGTAGCTTCTTGGTAAAAAGTGAAGTTGAAATCTAGTGCCCTGTTGGACTTTGTCACTTATTAATTCCACCCATTCAAATATTCTATACCTGGAAATCTTTGTTTTTGTTAACTCGGACTTACCGTAGTAAATAACATCATTTATAAAAACTATAAACTAACAGCCATGTCACAATCAAAAATTATCACTGTATTCGGTGCTACCGGGGCCCAGGGCGGAGGTGTGGCCCGTGCTATTCTTTCTGATAAAAGCAAGGAATTCGCAGTCAGGGCTGTCACAAGAGATGTGAATTCTGACAAAGCGAAGGAGCTGGCTCAATTGGGAGCTGAAGTTGTAGCGGCCAATATTGATGATCGTGAAACTGTGGCAAAGGCATTGGCAGGCGCCTATGGGGCTTATTTTGTTACTTTTTATTGGGCACATTTTTCACCTGAAAAAGAATTGGAGGAAGCTAAAAAAATGGCAGAAGCTGCTAAAGAAGCTGGATTGCAACATGTGATCTGGTCAACGCTGGAGGATACCCGAAAATGGGTTCCAATTGAGGATGATCGCATTCCAACCCTGATGGGAAAATATAAAGTTCCCCATTTTGATGCTAAAGGTGAAGCAGATCAATTCTTTATTGACTTTGGCGTCCCTACCACTTTTCTAAGGGCTTCTTTCTATTGGGATAATTTTATTTATTTTGGAAGTGGACCAAAAAGAGGTGAGGACGGTATATTGTACCTGACACTCCCATTAGGTGATAAAAAAATGGCTGGTATAGCTGCTGAAGATATAGGTAAATGTGCCTATGGGATCTTTAAAAAAGGTAAAGAATTATTAGGAAAGACAATTGGCGTTGCCGGAGAGCATCTAACAGGGCAGGAAATGGCAAATGCGCTTACCAGCGCCTTGGGTAAAGAAGTTCGTTTTAATAATATTTCTCCTGAAAGCTATCGTAAACTGGGATTTCCTGGTTCGGATGACTTGGGCAATATGTTTCAATTTTATCGTGACTTTGATGAGGTTTGTAACAGTGTGCGCAATGTTGAATTTTCAAAACAGTTAAATCCTGAATTAAAATCATTCAAGATGTGGCTGGATGAAAATGCAAAACTTATCCCGATAGATTAGTTAGTAATTTATGTGTGGGATTATAACTGTAGATAAGCGTTTTCTCAAACGGAAAGCAGCTTTGTCTCCATGTATTTAATTAATTCTTCTTAGTATGTTATTGGAAACACTTAAAAGCCTGTTTAACAGGGACCTTAACAGGTTGAAAAAAGAAATAGAAAGTTATACCAGCGAAGAAAAGATCTGGATCATAGATAAGCAAATTGCCAATTCTTCAGGAAATCTCTGCCTGCACATTGCGGGTAATCTTAATACCTATATCGGGAAAGAACTGGGAGGAATAAATTACATTAGAAACAGGGACCAGGAGTTCTCACTTAAATACATTCCAAGGACAGTACTGGTGAAGAAAATTACAGGCTTAATGTCAATAATTGACCAGGTACTCAGCAAGCTTGATGAATCGGAGCTAAGTAAAGAGTATCCATTATTTGTCCTGGACACAAGAACATCAACAGAATATATGCTGGTTCACCTGGCGACTCACCTTGCCTATCATTTAGGTCAGGTTAACTATCACCGAAGGTTATTAGACAGTGAATAGTTACCTAAATTCCAGACAAATAAATGTATTTTGTAAATTAAACTATACGGATATAGTTTTACATAGTTAAAAAATTGGCAACCAAAACAAGTATGGCCAGTTTGCCAATGGCCATACATTTGCGACTACGCTTTCACGATTAGCAATAAGCGTTTTGGCAATACTCTATGACCCTATTCTTTTCATTTAAAAAGACATATTTAGTACAGGACTCTTTCGAAAATGTACATGCAGAAATAAAATCTATCCTCAGGCTTCCATGGTATGATTACTCCGAAAATATTTCCGGTAAGCTATACGATGATGGAAGTTTTCAATTTTGGCCTAAATGGACATTTGCCAGTTTAAATGTTATCGGTTTCCCCAAAAGGATGGCTTACCTGAATTGTACCTTAAAAGAAGAGGACAGGAAAACATACATTCAAACTATTGCCAGGCCTAACTATACTATGGTGGCTGCTTTTTATCTTATGATAATTGTACTGTTGGCAAAATTAATTGGGATTAATACATATATAGATTTCCCATTAGCGGACATGGCCCTTGTATTTCTCATCCTGGGACTTGTTTTAGCTGCATTAATGGTATTGGGTGCAGTAAGTTTAAGAAACAGTTTCGAAGGCCTTATGCAATTAAAATAAAGGTAATGCAGGGCATTACCTTGCTTCACGAATTATCCTGGGAATTCAAATCTTATTGCTTTATCCTGCTGCACACAATATAATAAAAGTTGATGCAGCCTATTTTTTGGGTCTTTTGTATTGGGAATACCAGTTGATCTTTCCATCCTTTACCTGGTTGATATCATGATAACTCGCTGAATCTACTTTGCCGTTTTTGTATGTATCAGTTTCGTCATACCAGGTAACGATATAATTGTCTTTCTTGTCAATAGAATGCATTTTGTTCCATGCATGCATAGTAATTTTAACTGAACTCAAACTGTCCCTGTAAGTAGACCACATCTTCCCCAGGTCGGCATTGGTTTTTTTGGAATGCTCCCCTGAAGACATATCAATTTCAACTGAATCCGCCATGGATTTCAAAAGACCGCTCAAATTATTATTCTCCCAGTCTTTGTAAGTAGTTAAAACCATTTTAAGGTCTGCATCTGAAACATCATTATTCCATTCGCTTGAATATAAAGCCTGGTAAGGGAGATCTGTCGCTGTTTTTGTAGTAGTACTGTCTGTGGCAACTGTAGCCATGCCTTTGGTTTTTGTTTCATTGTCTTTGCATGAGAATAAAAAGAACGCCAGACAGTAACAAATGATCAACTGTTTCATATTATTGTTTTGGTTTAAAAATGTAAATGCCGGACTAGGGGAGTTATGCGCAGGGGAAAGATTGGATGATCTTACAGATCATGGTAAAGCCTATTGAAAGGTAGTAATTGATTCTGTTAACCTGGAAACATTTTTTTCTGAATTATTATAACCATGTAATCAACGCTGTTGCTGAGTTCTGATTTAGGTGAAAAAGCGAGCTTTGTACAAGTTGAATCTTACAGATCAATGTTTGTATCGTAAACGTTCTGCTAAATCATTTAAATCAAACTATATGCCTGATCAAAATTTCATAGAAAAACTGGCATCTGGTTTTCAACAATCAGCGTCAGTAAAAAATATTTTTGGTGAGCCTATTAGAGCCGGCGATAAAACCATTATTCCTGTGGCAAGAATAGCTTATGGACTAGGTGGAGGATTTGGACAGGGAAAGAAAAATAAGAAACATGGTGATAGTAATGCTATTACCCAGGAAGATCAACCCATAGGGGAAGGAGCGGGAGGAGGCGGTGGTATGTATGCCCGTGCCAAAGGTGTTTACGAAATAACACCTGGTTGCACAAGATTTATACCTGTTGACAACACCAGGCAAATAATAGCAGGCATATGCATAGGTTTCCTGCTCCATACATTGCTCGTCTGCAATAGAAGGAGTTAATTTTAATCTGTATTGGTAAATTTTAAGTTACTGCTATAAAGAAGCTTACAGCAGCTAATAGTTATAATAAATAGCAGCTAATAGTTATAATAAATATTGGTGAGCATATAAGGAATAGCTGCAAAATAAAAGATCATCATTTGTTGCCCTAATGATCTGAGCAACAGATGATGACCTTTTAAAAGTTGGTAACGCCTAGTCTTTATTCCTGGCTTTTAAAGCGGCCTCACTTACGTAAATATGTTTTCCCTTACCATTAACCCAATAATATCGGTTATCACCAGAAACATATATAGTTTGGCCTTCAGGGCCTATCCACACATCAGATTTTTTATCCGTAACCCGGGCTTTGCCTTTTGAGGCTACTTGCGCAGTTTTATTACCTACTGCCTTGGCGCCTTTTTTAGTGCCATGCCAGGCTTTTGATGCACCTTTTTTTACGGCTTTGCCAGCCTTATCCACTTTGTTTTGAGCAAATGCCGGAGCATTTAAACCCAAAATAGCTACCAGTGCTATACCTATTATCTTTTTCATAGTTGTACTTTTTAGTGTTATTACTTATTTACACTAAAATGATGCCACTGCTTTTTCATATATTCATGAAAGGTTACACAACTGCTATCTTGCTCTAACACAATTGGTTAAGCGTAAAAAAATGTAAATAAGATCGGTTTACGAAGTGAGGTAATTACAAGTAAATGTTTATAGAATTATTTATGTTCCTTTTTATCATCTTTATCAAATACATCTTTTGCTTTTTCACCAACTTTATTGGCTCCTTTTTCTATGGCATTACCAGCTTTTTTAGCTCCTTCTTTGGTGGCATCCCAGGCATTATCTATAGCATTGCCAGCTTTGTCGAAAAACCTGCCTGATTTATTTACCACTTCTCCATCATCCAGTACCACAACATTATGATCTTTTTCCACCTTGCCATCTTTATGTACAACCACACCATTATCAAGCGTTACATCCTTATCAGTTTTCGTCCATTCATTGTTTCTCCACACTACTACATTTCCATTCCTGTAAGAAACATCTCCTTCTGCTGGTGTATAAGTTGTGGTAGTGGTTGTTGTATTTGTTGTAGTAGCTGTATCAGACACAGTATCCTGTTCAACTGTTGTTGTTTCTTTTGATTCATTATTACAGGCAATAAGGCTAGCAGCTATACCCGCTATTAAAATAAATGTCTTCATACTTAAAATTTTAATTTAAAATAATGCCCGGCCTAACTTATGTCATTCAACCGGGAATGCTCCACAGCAATTAAAATTCCATGCCATAATTTAGATTTCCCTGGCTCTCTGCTTTAAATTTTGTAGCACTTAAAAAAATAATATGATATTCAATACTTTTAATGCTTAATCAAATTCCCCAAATGAACAGGCTAGTAGCAATTATATTCTATTTATTTTTCTCTTCTATATATGCGCAAGCGCAGAAATCCGTATTTGTTTCTCGTTCCAACCCGGTTATTCCAGGTTGGTATGCCGATCCGGAAGGTGCCATTTTTAATAAGCAATTATGGATCTATCCCACCTATTCGGCACCTTATGAGCAACAGGTATACCTAAATGCTTTTTCCTCCAGTGATGGAGTAAAATGGAAAACCCATAAGCATATACTGGATACCGCATCAGTTAAATGGGCCACCAAAGCTATCTGGGCACCTGCCATAATATCCAAAAACGGAAAGTATTATTTATTCTTTAGCGCTAATGATGTTCATCCTGGTGAAATCGGTGGTATAGGTGTAGCTGTTTCCAATGATCCTGGAGGTCCCTTTACAGATTACATTGGCAAGCCATTGATTGGTACGGTTGAGAATGGGGCGCAACCCATAGACCAGTTTGTATTTCGTGATAAGGATGGTGAGTATTATATGATCTATGGGGGATGGGGACATTGTAACATAGTAAGGTTAAAAGATGATTTTACAGGTTTGCAGCCTTTAAAAGATGGACAGCTATTTAAAGAGATTACATCCAAAGATTATGTTGAAGGACCTGTGCTGTTCACCCGTAAAAACAAATACTATTTTATGTGGTCTGAAGGGGGGTGGGGCGGTCCTAATTACAGAGTAGCATATGCTATGGCTGATTCACCTTTTGGTCCTTTTGAGCGCATAGGAACTATCCTGAAACAGGATTCTACTGTGGCAACAGGAGCAGGGCACCATTCAGTGGTACAGGTTCCTGGTAAGGATCAATGGTATATCATTTATCATCGCCGCCCATTAGGTGAAAAGGCCGCAAATCATAGAGTAGTTTGTATAGACAAAATGTACTTCGATGAAAAAGGCTTTATTAAACCTGTAAAAATTACAAAACAAGGTGTGGGAAAGATCAAATTGAAGTAATAATGTCTCTGCCACGTTTATAGTAAAAAGGCTTTGACGATATTTTCCCATTCCTGCTTCAGCGATATTTCCGGCAGTAACTTACCTGCCCTCCTGTACCAGTAACCTGCATTGGCAATATCGCCTTCCTTTCTATGCAGATACGCATGTATCAAGGATCCTTCTGCAGTCTCTATGTCCTGTACCAGTTGGTGCGCCTGCTCCCAGTTTCCTTTTGCATCATACCATAAAGCCTGCAAGTAAATTGATATAGGGGAAGGTGGGTGATCGCTATCCAGGCTCTTTATAAAATTATCCATGATCATGATCATCCAATTGTAATTGTAAATTATAAAGAATATATATTTCTTGTTCCAATTAATTCCTGAATAGCAAAATTTTTTGAGAAACGGAATGGATCAGTTGTTAATCTTAATAGCCAATTGGTGTAGCCAGCAATGCATTGGAACCATTACCTTCGCCCCCAAAATCCAAATAACATGAAGCTCGAAGAAGTACTGCTTCAAAGAAGTGGTAACAAATGTGAACTGTGTGGATCTGCAACAGTCTTGAAATTGTATGAAGTGCAGCCACAGGATACCAGGAGTGAAGACAACTGCATCATGATATGCGCTAAATGCGAGGCCCAGGTGGAAAAGAAGGAAGAACTGGATGGCAATCACTGGAAGATCTTATCTGAAACCATGTGGAGCGAAGTACCGGGTGTGCAGGTAGTAGCCTGGAGAATGCTGAACCGATTGCGCAATGAAAGCTGGGCTGCTGATAACCTTGACCTTTTATACCTCGATGAGGAGAAGCTGACCTGGGCAAAAGCTACAGGCGATCATGAAAGTGATGGAACTGTGGACTTGCATAAAGATGCCTATGGAGTGGTGCTTCATTCCGATGATACTGTTGTATTGACAAAATCACTGGATGTAAAAGGTTCAACGCTGAATGCTAAATTAGGAACAGTAGTAAGAAATATCAGGCTTGTTGAAAATAATACAGAACAAATAGAAGGGCGGATAGAAGGTCAGGTGATAGTGATCCTTACAAAATATGTAAGAAAGCAAAATAACTGACCACTACAATATTCTCTTTCTCAATAAAATGGCCCTGGTTACTTCCGGGGCCATATTGTTTCCTGATCAAAACTTCTTTATTATTTCTTTCCCGTTGCGGCCCAACGGATGCCTGCAAATACATGATCCAGGAACACAGGGTCTGAATAGATGGCAGGCAAATGTCCGAGTGCCGTATAAAATGAACGTCCCCCATCGTAGTTGTGATACCAGGATACTGGATGTAATGCACCCATGCCTTCTCCTTTTTTATCTCCCCATTGCACTTTGGGATTGTAACTTGTTTCATCCACACCTAAAACATAATTAAGACCTTGAATTTTTTCAGGGCCAAACTCATACCATTCGTCAGTCCAAAGCTTTCCATTGGCAAATCCATTTAATCCAGGAAATGTGCCATCCAATACCTTTAACCTTGCTGTTTGAATAACCGGGTGTATATGGAACATGCGCCCTACAAGCTTATTATACCAGTCCCAATCGTATTCTGTATCCGAGGCACTATGAATGCCTACGAAACCCTTCCCGGAACGAATGAAGCGTTCCATTACTTTTTGCTGTGCAGAATCAAAAATATCCCCTGTTGTATTTAAGAACAGTACCACCTGGTATTTTTCCAGATTCTTGTCTGTAAAACTGGCGGGATCTTCAAACAGTGTCAAACCAAAATTGTGCTTGATAGCAAGCTGCTCCATAGCTACTACTCCATAATGAACAGATTCATGATGCCAACCCCTGGTGGTAGTGACCAGTAATACATTGAATTGCTTTTGTGCAGATAAACATAGGCCAAATGAGATCAATATTATGGTAAGCAAACCCCTTATTAGATTCATAGTAACAGTTTGAAGGGAAGATAATGAATTTGCCAGATCTGTATGGCTGACCAATCCCGGCAGTTTATTGTTAAAGGAACTGGGGCCGAAGAAGCTTCAAGGTCTAACACCCCTTGAAAACATGATAAAAATCATGTTCTAATTTTCCGCATTTCAAAAACCTATCCTATTTAGCGTGGTAACTTTGCGGCTTCAATACAAAATAAACGAAATGAAAAAACTACTCGTATTATCGGCCCTTGCTTTGCCCTTTTTCTTTGCATCCTGTGGTAACAATGAACAGAAGAAAACTGAAGAAACAACTACTACCACGGCAAAGCCTTCAGAAGCACCGGCTGCTAATGTTTCCAACGTGATCGAATTGACAGCCAATGACCAATTGAAATTCAGCACCATTGAGCTTAATGTAAAAGCTGGTGAAAAAGTGACACTTACATTAAAGAACGTGGGCACTATGCCTAAAGAATCGATGGCGCATAATTTTGTGCTTTTAAAAGATGGTACTGACCTGGCAGCATTCGCCAAGGAAGCCATTTCCGCTCCTGAGCATATTCCTGCGGGTGATGCCAATATTCTGGCACATACTAAATTGTTAGGCCCTGGTGAATCTGATACCATTGAATTTACAGTGCCTGCAGGTTCTTACACATTTATCTGCAGTTTCCCTGGTCACTACCAAAGCATGACGGGTGTTTTGACTGCCCAATAAATATTTTTTAAGGTTAACTATGAATCAGGCCGGAGCGATCCGGCCTTTTTTTATTTATATATCTTTATTTCTTCTTCTTTAACAGTTTCAGTGCCTCTTTTATCCAATCTATTCCCGGCTGCAGGTGATAATTTGGCTTAATGCCCATATTGTCGATACCCTGGCCAATATCTAATCTTCGGCTACGAGTGGTGGCAAATTCTAATTTATAAGGCATACAGGAAAAGGATGCCTCACGCATATTGGAATAATCAAGGGTGCCTTGCGTTTTTTCACCAGCAATAATAACCTTGCTGCTCTGCCGGGCAAAAAGCAGAAATTGTTCTGTAGTACTGGCACAATTCTTATCTACGAGTATTACAATTCTTGCTGGATTGGTCAACGATTGAAAGCTGGAATCAATGGTGTCATCAACAATGTTCACAAAGGTTCCTTTACCAGCTTCCATTTTTGCTATCATTGTTCTTATCTCTTCCTTGCTACTTTCAGGAATATCATTGTCTTTAAGAATCAATTTCCAACCAGCAATAGTGGCATCAGTGGAATAAACATCAACACCAATGTTCTTAACGGGGGATGTATATAAATAGGGTAAAAGTGGTGAGTAGGTAAAGTCCGATCCGCCACCATTATTCCTCAGGTCAAGTACCAGGTAAGGAAGTGACCTCAATTCTTTATCTCTGTGCTTTACCATCGAATCTATATTTTTTGCATTAGAGGGAGCAAAGCTGGAGATCTTCATATACAGGGTCTGGTTATTTAACAGCCTGGAGGCTACAGGTTCATAATTATAGGTTGTCGTGTCTTTAACTGACCCTTCCCTTAGCCAGTCACCGCCTATAGTATTCTTTCCCATAAAGAAGTAGTCTACTTTAGGCATATGGTTGCGCATAAAAAGTACACCTTTATATAGGCTGTCATTGATCTTATACGCAAGGAACTTTATCATTCCTGGCTTCCAGTGAGAGAGTTTAGAATGAAGGATTACTCCTTTATAGTCGTAAAGCTTTCCTGGTTCATGTATCACTGCAATCTGGTAAGCAGAATCAAATTGAAAATTGTAAATGCCTTCTATTCCTTTGGAAGATCTAAGTGAATTTAATTTTTGGGATGTAACTGATGTCAACGTAGTTTTTAAAGCAAGAGCAGTATCTGTTTTTGTAGCATCAAATGATGCCCGTATTTGAATATGATTATCCCTAAACCAATCAAGGTATTTGGATATCATCAGCAGGCACTGAGTTGCGGCACCAGGCGCTTTCGAAAGCTTCTGAAGACCAGCTTTCATTTTCAAATAAGATAACCTTGTCTGTGGATTTATTTTATCCTTAAAGCCTACATAATTCTGCTCCATAAATTGCTGAATATAACCTAACTCTTTGTTGCAATTACACTCTTGAGCCTTCGTTGAAATGCATAGGAAAACTGTGCATAAAATGATCAATACTTTCATCAATGGTGGTTTGTTCCCGAATATAATATTTTCATTGACACATTGGAACTTGTATTGTTATGATAAGGTTGCCATTTAACTGCTTTGCCAGGACTTCAACATCCCACTTCTTTTATAAAAAACGGCAGTCAATTTTGACCGCCGTTTATATTTTCCTTAAGAAAATGATTTCTTCCCAGGAATCATCTTTTACTGTACACTTTACATTTTACCTGGCCTCTTCACTTCATCCTTGGATCACTTTTGGGTTCCAGTTTATATTCTTTGGGAGGCTCGGCACCCAGAAGATTCTTTACAAAATAATCCCAGCGACGGCGCATCATGTAGTAGCTATATGGCCCATAACCATGAGCACTATTAGGAAAGATGACAAGGTCATAATCCTTATTGGCTTTTTCAAGCGCCTCCACTACCAGCAGTGTATTGTAAGGAGGCACATTATCATCCATCATGCCATGAGCCAGCATCAGTTTGCCTTTAAGGTTCTTTGCATACAACTGGTTGGCCTGTGCAGTGTAATTGTCTGTACCATCAGGGTTCTTGGTCAATAATCCAATGTAGCGTTCACCCCAGTCATCTTCATAATTCCTGTTCTCATGGTTACCCGATTCGGAGATACCAACCTTGAAAAAATCAGGATAGCGAAACATAGCTGCGGCAGTGGCAAAGCCTCCGCCAGAATGCCCCCAAATACCAATGCGGCTGGTATCAATATAGGAAAAGCGCTGTGCCAGTTGCCTGATACCTGTTACCTGGTCGGGCAGTGTATTCTCAGACATGTTTGGGTAATACATATCGTGGAAGCTCTTAGAGCGTAAAGGATTGCTGCTGCCTTCCAGTACCAATACTACAAATCCCAGTTCGGCCAGTGCCTGGTTGTCGCCCCGCGATGCATTAAAAAACCAGTTGCCGCCCATGCTTCCACCCTGGGGACCTGGATAGATATAATCAATGATGGGATATTTTTTGGAAGGATCAAGCTGTGTAGGCGTATACAGCAAACCATATAGGTCCGTTTTTCCATCATGTGCCTTTACACTTATCGGCATTGGCGGTTTCCATCCTTCAGCCTTCAATCTTGATACATCTGTTCTTTCCAGTTCTGTGATCTGTTTCCCTTTACTGTTGCGCAATACAGTAACAAAGGATACATCTGGTTTGGAGTAGTTGTCCACAAAATAATTGCCTGATGGAGAAAAACTGACCATATGGTAACCTTCACCTGGTGTCAGTAAGGTTAGTCCCTTTCCATCAAAACCTATCTTATATAAGGACTGGAAATAAGGATTCTCTTGTTGTAACCCGAAGGCATAGAAGTAGATCTCTCTTTTTTTATCATCCACTTTCAGTACCTCGCTTACCAGCCAGTCGCCTTTTGTAATTTGATTTTTTACTTTCCCGGTGGCGGCATCATAAAGGTACAGGTGCCCCCAATTGTCTCTTTCTGAATACCAGATGATCTCGTTGGTCTTAGGTAAATATTTCCAGTTGATGGTACCTTGACCCGATTCAAATTGTGTAGGTACAGTCTCTTCAAACACTTCACGCACTTCACCTGTGGCTGCATTGGCTATACGAACCTTCTCCTGCTTGTGATCACGGGAAGTTGATACAAAGGCAAGTTGTGAACCATCAGGGCTCCAGTCAACATCATCAAACGTGCCACTGCTGGAAATATCATCACTTAGCGTAGCCCTGTGTGGGTCAGCCGGAATGTTAAGTGGAATGACCTTTGGTTCATCAACGTTAATGATCACACGATGTATCATTGCAATGACGGAATCCCCGGGAAGAGGGTACTTCCACGCTTTTAAAGTGGGGTGGCCTACATTGGTAGAAACCAGGTACATATCACCTACATTTCGCTGGTCCTGTTTGAAACTGGCTATTTTCTTTGAATCGGGCGACCACTTAAGGATGGCAGCATCACTGCTTTTCCACCCGGCGTTATCGGTAGCATAACCAAAATCCTTTATGCCATCTGTTGTCAATTGTTTTTCCTGCCCGGTCTTCACATTCCGCACCCACAGGTTATAATCTTTTATAAAGGCTGCCTTGCTTCCATCAGGCGATAGCACTTCATTGTTCCTGCTACGTGACCGGCGTGACATGCCTGTGTTGTTTTTTGCAGTTGAAGAATCTTTCGTCAATGAATAGTCCTTCAGGTTGGCCTTCCACTGTTGCCCATTTGTTGTAAAGGTGAAGGATTTGGCATCATCAGAAAAGTTGAAGGACGACAAAGAAAGCATTGCACCCGAAAAGGATTGCCCTGTTGCATCAGAAAGGGCTTTCGCCAGCTTTTCTTTGTCAAAAGCTGCCGTACGTTTTCCTTTTGCAGGGTCTACTATTATGTACTCACTTCCATTAGGGGTTAGGGTGCGGTACCAGAAACGGTCACCCGGCAACCAGTTCGGTTGGGCTGGGGCATGGTCTACCAGCGACTGGGTATTATAACCCAGGAACTTCTCTGCCTGTGCATAGTCCTTTGCTGTCAGGGCATGTTGCGCCCCTGCGTTCATGAAAGTGAAGGAGCATACAATAATTAATAGTCTGTTCATTTTGAGGAATAATGATTGATTAATGAAAACTGGTCAACAAGTTAAGAAGTTGAATGACCAATGTAAAATGAAATATGGAAATGGGAAAATAAGGTTGATAAGTTTAATGGTTGACAAATTAACCATGCGTGGTTTACTAGTTAAAAGTTTCAAAAGTTAAATGGAAAGGGTAATATGATAATGCGACATGATTGTCTGCCAATAATATGCTACCACCAGTAACAATGAAGTATGAATATTTAAAGTTGCAATCTCTCAAAGACTAAAGGTATATTCCATTGATAACCTTACATAGGTGTATCTTTTATTGATGTCCTGAAAGCCTACATACCTGCCTTTTAAAAAATAGGTACCCCATTCAAAAGCTACCAGGAAGTTCTTCCACAAATTGTATTTTAATTCTGAATTAGTGGTGCCAAGGAAGTAGGATGAGTTATATCCGTTAATGGTTTTAAACCATCCCCTGCGATACTGCAGAATGTGGATCAAACGGTTGGAAATGACAAGCCTGGCAGCAGTAGCGATACCCAGGCCGCAACCATAGTCATAATTTCTTCCCTCACCATAATAGAGGTATTCATTTGGTACTGCCGCCAGCGCAATTACTCCTGCACCGATACTGGTTCTTGCCTGAGTCAGTATTCCTTTTTTAAACATTGAAACCAGGTTATAGTGAAAGCTTTGTGCACTATAAGTAAAAGCCTGGTTCTTGTAAAAATCAAAGCTCATGGTAACGTTGGTAATATGCTTGCTTTGATCCTTACTCGTAATTTTCCAGCCATATAACGGAGCCTTGATACGTACCATATTTAATTGCGCTGAGGAACCCGCTTCAATGGTTGTAGAGAAATAACCAAAAGGAGTTTTGATATTTTTAAATGGATCGCCATATTCAAGGTTTATCCTTGTAAACAATTCATTCTTCCATTTCTCTAATTTGCCATTGCTCCTGTTCACATATTGCCGGGAACCAATATCATTTTCTGCAATGAAATCTTCCTGGTTGATATTGTCACGGAAGTACTGGTTCCATTTTTTATCTGCAATACGGTTGTATCCATTCAATGGATTGACTATAAGTGCCAGCGCTTCAAGAAATTGACCTTTAAGCCCCCTGTGCGGTCTTTTGACCAGGGCATTGGATAACCTGTAGGTCATTTCTCCTATAGCAATTCCTCCAAGGCTGGTATTTACCATGTCATTAGGGGCAGGGTAGTGGGTCTCGCAAAAAAGTTCCCAGAATAACGCGCCGCCAAAAGTACCTGGAACTGATCTCCAGAATCCATATCCGTTGGTGCGAAATGCATTAAAATAAATGTTGCCATGATAAGGGTGAGAAATATGGTTGTTGATAAACTTGTTATCATCCCATTGCCAGCTGGAGGGTTTCAGGTTGGTACCAATAGAACCAAAAGAGATCTTCGCAAAATCCGCCTTTCGCACGTACCGGTTATAGCTCCAGGGAAAAACTTGTGCAGCAAAAAGCTCTTTCAATCCTCTTGAGAAATGTTTCTTCGCTATCAATATACTTTTGATAGGTGATTCAGAAACTGTTATAGGATTAACCATGGTACGGTCACTAAAAACCGCCGGTACAATGCTGTCCTGCATCCCCGCTTTGGAAATATACGTGGTCAGAACCAATACTATACTGAATACAAAATGTACAATAGATGTTATTCTATTTTTCACCCTGCTTTATATAAATCAAATTAGAAATACCTGGAATGCTATTCAATGATGGCTGTCAGTTATATTATTGAAAGATTTCATAATTAAACTTGTCCGGATGAGGTTCCCAGCAAAGAATATAAACGTTAAATGATCAAGGTTTAAGTGTTGAGGTATGGCCGTGGAGAAAAAAGTATCGAGATCTCATTAGGTAATAATAGAAACTTGGAAAGTTCTCAGCAAAGGTATTTGTGAGCGGCCTGCCAGAATGGACGAAATCGAAATAACCTGGTTACCACTATGCTTTATATGACAACTGGTTTTATGACCAACACAAAAGCAGTTGACTTAAACTAATTCATAAAATTACTTCTCGGTGATCTTCGCAGTGAGCTTAGTTGTAAATGAGGGACCACCCAGGGATCCTGAAAAAGGAACATCACATATTACTGCAGTTACTTTGTTATTGGTAACAGTAACATACACATTACCCTGGGAAGATTGCCATAAAATACTACCCGCCACAGCATACACAGCCACATCATCAACTGCACTGGCTCCGCCTACCTGCTTCACATGGTAAACCCCGGGTTTAGGCTGGGTAGTACCGGCAAATTGCAGGCTCAGATCACCGCCCATGCCATTGGCAGTGATCGTATACCCACCGACATTGGGGTCATGCGCTACTGAATAAAAACTAACAGTTCCAACACTAGAAAAGTTTGCTGTATTGTCAGTCGGGTTACAGCTTGCAGTACCTGCACCAATAACGGAAACGGTAAAATTGCAATCTGCAGTGCCTGTAGAAAAAGGAAAGTCAAAACTTCCGGTTTCGGCAGGCGTTCCAGAACCAGAAAGAATAATGGATTGAGCGCCTGTAGTTGAGAAAGTGCCACTTCCACTGAATTTTATTCCATTTACTGTTTCGGAAGTTATATTCCACGTACCCGTTTTAATAACATTCACCTGGATGATAGCTTTATTGGCTGACGTCAAGGCTACACCTGTATTGTAATTTCCTTCCAGGCTCACATCGGCACAGGCAGTACCAGAACTTACCAATGTATACTCTGAAGTGGACCCGGTATTTCCTCCCGTGTTTCCTCCGGTACCACCTCCTGTACCACCGCCCGTATTTCCACCTGTGTTTTGTGAACAGCCATTGGCTTTACCAATCAATGCATTGACAGTTCCGCTCGTGATCATATAGGCTGCATTGGTTACCGGGTCAGTAAGTGAAGCTGAAAAGTTTCCGCTGATCGAAGTATCTGTAATGGCCGTTACCGTAAACGAGAAGGTGGAAGCAGTAGCTCCTGAAATATAGGTATTGCCGGTGCTATCGCTTACAATGATGCCTGAACCTTGTGCACCTGTGTATGTTGTTTTGGTAATATTGCCGGAAGGGGAGTAAAGAAAGATCATGAAAGCATTGCCAGGTGCATCACTGCCTTCTATAGATAGTACTTTGATACCAGTGGATTGATCAAAATAAGCTGTATCAACGCAACCTGTAAAGGTCTTGTCATTATTCTTAAAAGTCCAGCCAGGAATGAATGAATTGTTTCCCCCGGTGGCACCCGATTGGTTTTGTTCAAAACTTTGTTCTTTCTGACAGGAATATAATGACAGTATACTGAAAAGCAAAACAGTTATACAAAGGGTTGAAAGATTTTTCATGGCGCTAAAATAAATAAATAAATATTTTTTTTAAATGGATATCCAGGGCTTGTAAGAAACAATCAAAAGCCATAAATAGGGGGTGAATATTTTATGTAAAAAATGTAATATCCCGACGCGGTATATACAAGGTTTTACTACCTGGCTCTAAAACTATGATTTGATAAAATTTGCTTATAAAGAAAGCTCTGTAACCTTAATCAAATGCCAATTGACCCTTGAAAACTAGTAATAGCTAAGGAACCAGTTACAATAAACGAAAAACCATGAACAGCCGGGCCAAATGGCAGCTTTTGCCATCCATATCCCATACATAAGCTATAGATATCCCGGGGATATCCCGACTCTATAAGAGTCGGCTTATCGTCGGCTTATCCTCGGGATATCCTCGGGATATCTTCGGGACATCCTCTCCTTTGGTGGGCTTTTACAATGGCTGAAAAAGTCATTATAATTGCTTGCTTCAAAGTCTTTCTCAAATTCCCGATATACTATTCCATGCATTGAAACAGCCTTATTTCGCTTTTATAATCTTATATGATGGTAGAAACGCCCATTTGATTATACTCATGATAGGTTGCGTTTGGTTTGTAACCAGGCATTATAGTCTTAAGCTATAGTTGTAAAAAAGGGTAAAGTGCAATCCAGGAGTATGGATACAACCTGGTATCCGTATCATTTAGGGGTTAGTTGGCATGTTCCACATAGGCAACCATTTTCTTCAGTGTGCCTACATCTGGAAGGGGGCCATTGGCTGCCTGCAAATTCTCTATAGCATGTTGCCTGTCGCTGGTAGCAGGGATTACGCAGGTCACGGCAGGGTGTGCCAGGATAAACTTCAGAAAAAAACTACCCCAATTGTCTATACCCCAATCAGCAGCCCAGGAAGGCAGGGGCAAATGCGTCACCTTGCGTAAATGGCTGCCTTCACCAAATGGCCGGTTGATCAGCGTTGCCACTCCTTCATCGGCGCAAAGTGGCAGCAGGGATTTTTCAGCATGTCGTGAAAGAATGGAGTAATTGAACTGTACGAAATCTATAGGCTCATTGCGGATCAATTTAGCAAGGTCATCATGACTGCTGTCCTGGTAATGGGTTATGCCAACATAGCGCAATTTGCCTTCCTCTTTCAATTCGCGCAGGTAAGGCAGGTGAATATGCCAGTCCAGCAAATTATGGATCTGCACCAGGTCCATAACCTTACGTTTCATCAGCCTGAATGATTCCGCTATTTGTGACTTTCCGGCTGATGCCCCCTGTGTCCATACCTTGGTAGCATAGAAGAAATCATTTTGTTCTGGCATGGAGCTGGTTATATCGCCTACTACTTCTTCAGAGCGTCCATACATGGGTGAAGAATCGATCAGTCTTCCACCAGCAGCATACAGTGTTTCCAGCACTTCCTTTAATAGGGGGTATCGTGCCGGTGCTACATCAAATGTCTGCCAGGTACCGAGCCCAATCACCGGCAAAGTTTCGCCTGTAGATGGTATGTTTCGGGTAAGCATGCTGTAAAGTTAGGGATAGAAATTTTGCATTTCATCTACAGCTAAGCCTATTATGAACCATTGTTGTTAACAGGCCTAAGCTATTTATTGCTTTACTTAATAATTGAAATCGGAAGAGAAGCTTCTGGAAATATCACACATCCTTTTCGTCAAATGATAACTGGATATGTCCCCGCTTTGCTTCCACTTTGCGGTAGGAAACTTTTGCAGTATCCAGCATACGCTTACTGGCAATGGAAACATGGGTACCATCGTATTTATCACTTAAGAATATCACTTCCTTGATTCCTGATTGTATGATGGCCTTACTGCATTCATTGCAGGGAAACAAAGCTGTATAGATACGGCAACCTGTCAGGTCCATACCGATATTATTAAGGATGGCGTTAAGTTCCGCATGGCATACATAGGGGTACTTGGTCTGCAGGAAGTCTCCCGTTTTCTCCCAGGGGAAGTCTTCATCGCTGCATCCCATGGGCAGGCCGTTATATCCTGCTCCCACGATCTTGTTCTGGCTGTTCACAATGCAGGCACCCACTTGTGTGGAAGGATCCTTGCTGCGCAATCCACTTAATAAGGCAACACCCATGAAATATTCGTCCCAGCTTATGTAATCGGTTCTTCCGGCCATAATTCAAATATCAATAGAGGATGAAGATATTATAAAATGAAAATGGGCTGACAGGTTAATTGCTTAAAGTTCACCCGGATATCGGGCCACCAGGAAATCAATACAGAAATATTTCTTATTCCGGGAATTTGATCTTTACGTTAGGATGTATATATTTTTTGAGGATCTTATAAGGGATGACAGACCATTCCGGTTCATCACAACTCCTGGCATAACGTGCAAAATAAGCCCCCAGGTATAATCCTTTCGGTGTAAAGTACCAGTTTGGAATACTCCAAACCTCAGGATTCGAATAATCACACTCATCTTCACTAATCGTAGTTTTCATTTTACCAGGGTATAATTTATTCAGTACGGCTATCAGTTTTGGAGCAAATACCGAGTCCCGGTAATTAAACCAGGCAATGGTGTTAGCCGCTGGCCTGGCTCTTTTGCCAAACCATAATATATCTTCCAGTTCCAGCAAAGTGCCTGTATGAAGATCAAAGTTGTATCCTGTGGAACCAAAATCAGGGTGTGCCCCTCCGCAATAGAAGCTGGATACCAGGTTTATACTCAGAAGATCATTGTTCATAAAAACATGATCGATCTGCAAATCGTATTGGCTCTCACCTATGGGGGAAGTGCAGGATAAGGCTGCATTGCTTTCAATAACGTGCATAGCTTCCAGTTCACGATTTATTTTATTGATCCTTGCATCCATGGTCTTTTTCCTGAGCCTGAATAAACTAATGCCTGAGTATTTTTCATGATACCAGTCCAGGAAGAAATTACGCTTACGTGTAGTAGAATCTTTAATAAATCCCAAAGCTGCAGTTCGAACGTAATCAAGAGGGTTTGATCTTATTGGTTTCATTCCGGGATGTCCGGCATAAGGGTTTTTGATACCATTAGCTATCAGAGGTTGTAATTGCACTGGTAAAATTCTTTTATTGCTGATCCATATCCCGGAATAACCATCCTTAACTTTACTTAATTCAAATTTTTCCGAGCTGCTATCGAATCGTTCGTCAACATTGTTATAACACACAACCGTGATCAGACCTTTATTGTTTATTGTGCCGTTCAGTTCTATATCCCTTCTTTGATGTTCATAAAAATATCTAATGTAGATAGCACTATCCAGGTCATAGGTTATATACATCACAATAGGGTGAGTTCCTAAATTACCTTTCAATAATTGGGAATCCTGGGCATTCATTACCAGGCAAAAGCAGATACAATATAACAGGACCGTAATTTTTATTTTCATGGTTACCATGCAATGATAATTGTTTATAACACAGTATCAAATTCGGGAACTATCACAATGTTCGCTATTGGCATAACCCGGTACTTCTACGTATTTCTGTAAATCATCAGTATTGCTTAAATAGAAGTAGACTGTGTTGATGATTTTTGCGCTACAATTAACCATTTAAAAATCAAAATGAGTATGAGATCAAGAATTCTTTCCAGTGCTTTACTGGCGCTTATTGTAGTATTTTCTGCCTGTAAAAAAGACAAAGATTCAACCGACCCAATAGTTAACCCAACCAGTGCAGCGCTTACTGCCAAAGTGGATGGTGTTAATTTTCAATCCAAAGAAGCCGGCGCAGTTTCCAGCATCGATTCACACAGTTTTTTTCTTTCAGCAACTGATGCACAGGATAATAGTATATCCCTTACCGGGCCAGCAGCAGTAGGTACCTACACGGGTGCAACCAATGATGAAACCTCTGGTATTTATATCAATAAGGATGGGGCATTGTGGATGTCTTCTATGGGTGATGGAACTGTTACAATAACGATAACCAAGTATGATGTGAGTTCCAAAAAAATGTCAGGAACTTTTTCCTTTACTGCCCCGGCTGCAGGTTCCAACGCGACAGGTACCAAAACTGTTACCAATGGCAGTTTTACAGATGTGACTTTTGTAGTGCAATAATATGGCCTGGATTAGCCTGTCTTTCGATAAGTTTACTCATAATAAATAAACCCACTAGTCTGCATGCACCTGCATGGAAGACCTGTGGGTTTATAATTGTAATTTCTTATTTAGCCGCGGGTGGTAAAGGTTGCGGTACTATATTCTTAACGGGGTTGGTAGTTTGCAGATAGGCGAAAATGGCCTTCAATTCTTCGTCTGTTAAATTCCTGTACATCTGCCATGGCATAGGTGGCAGAAGGTTCCTGGAACCGGGAAGGCCTTTATATTTTCCTTCTTTAATGGCGAGCATAAACTGTGCTTCGGTCCAGTTGCCAATGCCTGTTGCATCAGAGGTCAGGTTGGCTGTATACGAAGTCCCCCATGGCCCCACCCAGGTTGTAAGATCGTTGGTTACCACCAGCCCTTTTTGCTGCATTTCCTTTTTGTTCACATTGGGTTCGGGAGACCCTGCTATATGTCCTGATAGCATGCGCGAGCTGTCAATGACCATACCTTCAGCGGTCATTTTTTTGGGACTGTGGCAATCATGACAGGCACTGACAATTACCAGGTGGCGACCCCATTCTACCTGTGATTCAAAACCATTAAAGGTAGATTCGCCAGCTACAAGGGTCTTGGGTTCATTACTGTTGCACTGCACCTGCAGTAAAGCAATACTGACCAGGCATAATAAAAGGTTAGACTTTCTCATAACGAAAAGTATTGTTGGTTAACTAATAACATGGAAATCCAGGGAGCGGTAGCTGTTGTATTCGGGGTCAGATGGATTCCAGGAGGGAAGGCGGAAGTTTACTACAGGTTATGGGGTTGTTCCTCGCAGGGCAAATGATCATATATTTTGGAAAGATCAAATATTTCGATTTATTCCTGCCTTTACTTTTCTTAATGATAGGGCGTAAAACTGTAAAGAATGCTAGCAAATCTTATGACTGATTTAAGTTACAAATTCTTTTGTAGAAAAAAAATAGCATTAACCTATACCATTAAAAAAGCCCCTAATGGGGCTTTGCTATATAACTAATTTTAATCTATTTAACGGGCAGTTTGAATTCGCATTCTGTGAACAGGGTATAATCATCATATAATTGTCCCGTGGATACATCCTGTTTGTAAAAGGCCCCTTCAATGGTGCCTGTCATCTCAGTTGCTGTTTTGGTAGCTATAATGATCTTTAAAGGTTTCACAGTGGGATAGTGAATACCTGCGCCCCATACAATGGTATTACTGTTAGGGTTGTATACACCAGCGGCTGTGTAATCATAACCGGAATAGTCTTCCGTATAAGTACCGGGTACTATGCTCACTCCATTGGAAAAATTAATGGAAACCCCAAGGCCTTCCATATTGGATGCGCTGACAGGTTTTGGATTGGCCATAAGTGAAAGCTGGAGCCCTGCACCTGAAGAGGTATAGTCAGTGATCATTGCCATCGCATTTGAGGAGTACGTAAAAGCCACACCGTCTTTCTTTCCTTTAATATAGTAACCACCATTACTGGTAGAATCATCTTTTTTACAGCTTGTAAAAACAGAGGCTAATACGAAAAAGAACAGGGTGCCATAAAGCAGTTGTTTCATAAAATAGGGGTTATTTGTTGAAGTATCTAAAATACAAAACAAGCGGAGATAGCCAAAGCAATGCAATGGTTTTGATCACTCCGCTAAGTGAAAATTCTTAGTCGTGTAAATTAAACTTACAATATTGTTGAATCGCCTTTTATTATTTTTAATTCCTTATATCTTGTGCGCTTTCCGTACATGAAAAGGATAAAATATTTTAAAACGATTGACTTCATCTTACACACTATCGTTCCTGTTATACTGGGCTGCATCATTTATATAACCGGGGATGCCCATGTGCTTCCCATGTTACTGCAAAACCATTTGGCAGATGGATTGTGGGCATATGCATTTCTTTCATGCATACTTATTATCTGGGACAGGAAATCCAACCTGACCTGGATAGTGCTCACCATTGTTATTTCCATCCTGTTTGAATTATTTCAATACTGGCACCTGGTCGCCGGCACGGGAGACCTTGGGGATGTAGTTGTTTATTTACTGTTTTTTCTACTGGCATTACAAATCAACCAAAACCCTTTTTATACTGATTATTATGAAAGATTTTAAAAAGAAACTGCTTTCCGTTTGCACCTTAGTTGTTTTTATTTCACTGGCGCTAGGCTCAGCGGTGAACAAGATCCATATGGGAGCCTTCAACGCTGGTAACAAGGTGGAAGACAAAACAGATAAAAGAAATTACCTTGAAAAAAATGACGGCACCAGGATTTATGGTGAAAAGGTAAAATGGCAGTCCGGCTTATTGGCAAAGGATAAAATATCGATCGACAAACAGGATTTTAAAATTTCAGATATTAGAGGATACCGCTACAATGATCTGTTTTATGGTAGGTTGAAAAATGAATACATCAAAAGGATTGTGCATGGAAAGTTGAATGTGTATATAAAGTATACAAATGTTTCATCAACCACTACAGACAGAGGAGGTTTTACAAGAACGCGATCGTATGTAAGAACTGACCATTATACACAGAAAGGGGATGATGGTATTATGACTGCTATGGCTGGACAAAAGGATATTAAAAAAGCAGTGAGCGATTGTCCCCGGGCTGTTAGTATGATAGATCTCAGTAATAGGCAGATCAGGAAAGCTATAAAAAAAGACCCTAATTACCTGAACAGTGTTTTTGATGTGTACAATAATGACTGTAGGCCGGTCAACTAATTTCAATAGTTACAAGAAGTATTGTTGTTCTATATTGTTTAAGCTGTTTGGTGGTTGAGAAATATTTCACCCTACCAAACGGCTATTTACTCAATGATCTTGGTCTTTTTTCACAGCGCAGCTAAGTTTACATATGTCCTGGGCATTTTGAGTTGATAATTTTTCCTCAATCTATTTGTCAACTCATTTTACAGTATTTTGATTGCTTTAAGACAGGTTAAAAACTCTCTTAGCAGTTCTTCTGTAAAATAAAGTTGGGCAGGAAACCCTTCTTTTGCCTCCGTGGTTATTTTCCCTGCATGGATGATCTCTCCTTCAAAGGCAATAGCATAATAAGCAAATAGTGAATTGATATTCTTTTCAGGCATGGTAGCAGCATAACCAACTATGCCTATACCATAGTTGCTGGTGAAGAGGTTGCAAACATTACTCGCAAGGTCCCTTGCCACTTTTTCAGAAACAGAGTCATTTGCAATGGCATGCAGAGGTTCTACCAGGAGATGACGGCATTTCTGGCCCACATTGTAAGCAGTAATACCTCCCTGGAAGAAATTTGAGGCATCTGGTATATTACTAAATGCGCATTGTAGCAGGCCGCTTGTAACACTTTCTGCAGTGGCAACCGATTGTTCCTTGCCCTTTAATTGGTCGCCTATGGTAATCAGTAGATTTTTATCAAACATATGAATGTGGAATGCAATGTTGGTGCCAAGTGATAATCGTATTTAGGACATTTTGGAGGCTTCATTTAACGGATAGTGTAGGAGGCACTATTGAAAAAATATGGGCAAATGAATGACATTGTATGGCTTAGTGGTGTGGGTTATTTGTAGTATAATAAAATATCCCAGGTTGAAACCCGGGATATTAGTAAGGTAAATAGAGATGCAGATCGTAGTTTGAGTAAAGCAATTATCCTGGCTATTCATTCCTGATATAAGAAAACCTGGCATTGAGGGCAGCCGTTTTGTGCTCAGTAACATTTAGCACTGTTTTCTGGAAATGCAGGGTGCCGGAAATAGTTCCTGATACCAGTTCACCAATATTTCCCCAGGTATCAATAGTGACTGTTCCACTTCCAAATTTGGGCATTGCAGAATCTTCTTCATAATATTCTGTATGCCATTCATACGGGTATGTAGTGACAGAACAGGCTACCAGGTTTTTCTCTCCAAATGCATAACTTCCTTTTCCATGAAATCCTTCACCCATTTCCAACACCAGGCTGGGAATTTTATCCCCCGTAATTACTTTTGACATCATAAAAACGTATAAGGTACCTGCTGATGTGGATGCGGTAACGGTACCGTCCAGATCTTTAAAGCTTTGTCCATTACAGCTAAATTCAAAGGATACTTCCTTTTGCACATTCATGTGAGACACTACTGTAATGCTGCCTTTTCCTGTATTGATGTCGGCACTCACGGCTACAGGGTTGCTGGCAGGTATATCTGCAGGTGCATGATATTGTTTTTCATTGGCGCTGCTTCCGCTCAGCCATCCGTTACTGTTTGCCTGCCTGCTTTGTTGTCCATTAACCAGCCAGTTGCTTACTTTATCTGCAGCAAGTAATTGTGGTTGTCCCAATACGTGCAACAATTCCTCTAAATTATTCGGATCAGGATCTTCGCTGTAAGGCAACTTCATAACCTGTAGTAATGCAGTTTGATTAACCAGTAGGGTTTTTTGTTCGGGCGTCATTTTGAAGGTGGCGTAAAAGGACCACCTGCTGAAATGTTTAATAGAGGCTGAAACTGTTTGTGCAGTTTTATTTACCAAAAGGTTACCAGCGCCCCTCCATACATTTTGATTGTTCTGATATCCAAATTCGAGGAGTTCCGGTGCTGTGCCTGCCAGTTCTTCATTGTTATAATGTAGGGTAACTATAACGGGCTTTGCAAACTGTTGTCCATTAGGAAGAAAATCATATGAAAAGCCAATGCCCAACGGCGTAGTGTTTTCAATAGGCTGGATGGAAATGGAAGTACTGGAACTTAAAGCACCTGCAGGTATGGCCAGGGTAATCCTTCCATCAGGAGTGGTAATTGAACCACCGGCTGTTCCAATCTCTTTTGTTTGTGCATTGCCCACCGGACTTCCAATAGCTGTAGGAAATGGGGTTACAGTTTCAGCTGTTGGTTGTGTTACAGCGCTTTCCTTTTTACAGGCATTCAGTAAGCAAAGTGATATAAGAAAGGTAGCTGATAAAAACAGGTTTAATTTTCGTTGCATTATTGTGTTCTTTTTGTGGTAAGGAAATTTTGTACACTTAGTTTGAATAGTTACTGTCTTTATAATTTCTATAGAAAAGCCCAACCTTACGGGGTTGAGCTTCCTTGAATTAAAGACTGCTGCTATTCGTTTTAGTTACTGCAACGAAACTATTACATGCTCCTTTTTCCTGCCTCAGGAGTTTGAATGAATTGGTATAATAAAAACATGAATTGTTTTAAAATGTATTTGCTATGCAAAGCAAACAATATGAGTTCTAAGGTATTCAGTTGAAATTTTATTATGAAATTTACCACTGTTGAGTACATCCTTACTTTGCAAATGCCTTTCATTTAAAAACGATCTTTTTCCCTATATTTATACTGTATGTTTTCTTCGATTTATAGATCTGCATATAATGAAGCTCTAAAGATGTTTGATAATGGAGTGTGTAAGGTTGACATATTGAGTTTCCTGGCTTCCGCTGCAGAAACAGCAGCAGGTTATGACGCAGTTGTTTCCATTCTTTTATTGGATGAAGAGGGTCTGCTTAGAAATGGTGCTTCACCAAAGCTACCACAGGATTACCTGCAGGCTATAGACGGACTCAAACCCCATCCCAATGTTGGCACCTGCGCTGCTGCCGCTGCTACGGGTAAGGTAGTGATCACACCCAGCTTCTATGCGGATAATAAATGGGCTGAACTTCGTCATCTTCCTACATCTTTAGGGTTTGTAGGTGCATGGAGCATGCCTATTATAACAGGAGGTAACAAGGTATTGGGAACATTTGGCACCTATTACCGCGATCATAAGCAACCTTCGGCTGAAGAAATGGAAGGCGTGCAATTGCTGGCTTCGGCTGCAGCTATGGTTATATCTAAATCTATGGCTGCTGAACATTCCATCTGAAGCATACAAACCGGGAAATCATTTGAAAAAATGTTGCTTAGCTATAATAGCTTGTGATTAACAGCCTATGCAGGTAAAATGTAAACACAATTTTTGGAGTTACACAATTTGCCTTAACTGAGTATAAAGACATTAAGTACAGTCATTCCAATGGCAAAATCTATAAAAACTACGGCTGGTGTTTCCTCAAAGCCGTAATAGAATTAATAATAAGTTTTAAAAAGCCTTTTAGTTAGCGGCTATTTTTTCTGCAGGTAAGCGTATATGTAATTTTTATTGATTTGGCCCAGCACTGGTACATTACCGTTAAAATCTATAACAATGGTGGGAGGATCCTTTGGATTGTTAGGATTCTTCAAACGATAGATGCCTGTAAAACCTTTTATAGGTCCGCTGGTAAAATTAATTACCCCTGTCGACCGGTTGTAATTATAATCTCCTGCATGTTTGTTAATGCTATAGGAGGTGGTACTATTCAGTATCAAGGTATATTGATAGGAAAAGCCAGCGCCGTTGCTTTGAAAGGCATGGTATTTTGCTACGGGCAGATCCACCGGTTCGCTTAAGGTGGCAGCCTTCACAGGTGTCGCAGGCTTTGCCACAGCGCCGGGTGTTCTCAACCGGTCAGCCTTTACCCATTCATCCCAGGAGGAACTGTAACCATCGTAGCTCACCTTATATTGATTACTCTTAGTATCAATTACGCTCCCCTTATACCAGCCGGAGCCCCACTTGATCTCAACCTTTGAGCCCTTGGAATAGTTTTGACAAAATGCAAAGAGAGGTAACAGGAAAAGTAAACAGGCGGCAAGAATAGTTTTCATTCCTGCAATTATAAAACATATGGATCAATAAAACAATCCATTGGGCCTGCATAGTGAGCATGATAATTTTACTAGAATAATTGCAAATTCTGTTTAATGGAAACAGTCTATAGTCCATTAAGATTTAATTCCCAGGAATTCCAAAATATAAAAACCCCTGCACTCGCAAGGGTTTTTACTTTTTACTTTTGATTTTTGACTTATTTCTTAGTACCTGTAATGTTCCGGTTTAAATGGACCATTCTGAGGTATTCCTAAGTATTCAGCCTGTGCAGGTGTAAGTTCATCCAGTTCCACACCGATCTTGGCCAGGTGCAAACGGGCAACCTTCTCATCCAAATGTTTTGGAAGCACATATACCTTGTTCTCATAGGCATCCCCGTTTGTCCAGAGCTCTATCTGGGCGAGGGTTTGGTTAGAGAAAGAATTACTCATCACAAAGCTTGGGTGGCCTGTAGCACAACCAAGGTTCACCAGGCGGCCTTCAGCTAACAAGATGATATCTTTTCCATCTATATTATAAATATCTACCTGTGGCTTAACGGTGTCTTTGGTATGACCATAATTTTCATTTAACCAGGCAACATCTATCTCGATATCAAAGTGACCAATATTACAAACAATGGCTTTGTCCTTCATCAGTTTGAAATGCTCACCTGTGATCAGGTCGCGGCAACCGGAAGCGGTAACGATGATGTCAGCTTCTTTAACGGCATTGATCATTTTCTTTACTTCAAATCCGTCCATAGCTGCCTGCAGGGCACAGATAGGATCAATCTCGGTAACGATAACACGGCAGCCGGCACCCTTCAGGGATGCAGCAGAACCTTTACCTACATCACCGTAAGAACCTACAACAGCAACCTTGCCTGCCATCATTACATCAGTTGCGCGGCGGATAGCATCAACAAGTGATTCCTTACAACCGTATTTATTATCGAACTTCGACTTGGTAACAGAATCATTAACATTAATAGCCGGAACAGGCAATGTGCCTTTGGCCATTCTTTCATATAAACGGTGAACACCGGTAGTAGTTTCTTCAGAGATACCTTTTATATGCTGTATCAACTCAGGATATTTATCCAGCACCATGTTAGTGAGGTCGCCACCATCATCAAGGATCATGTTCAGCGGACGGTCGGCAGCACCAAAGAACAGTGTCTGCTCGATGCACCAGTCAGCTTCTTCAATGCTTTGTCCTTTCCATGCAAATACACCAATACCAGCAGCGGCGATGGCTGCAGCGGCATGATCCTGCGTAGAGAAGATATTACAGGAACTCCACTTCACTTCTGCACCCAATGCAACCAGTGTTTCTATCAACACAGCTGTCTGTATGGTCATATGCAGGCAACCTGCTATGCGGGCGCCCTTTAATGGCTGTGATGGGCCGTATTCCTCACGGATGGCCATCAGTCCAGGCATTTCAGCTTCTGCAAGCCTGATTTCCTTGCGACCCCAGTCTGCAAGACCCATATCCTTCACCTTGTTGGGAAGGGAGAAATTAATGTTTGATTTTGCTATCGTAGACATATGCTTTATTTAAGTTGCCAAAGGTAAACAGATAGAATAAAATTCTTTCACAATTAAAATAATTGGGAAAAAAGAATAGAATTGGACAGTTTTGTAGGATAAACGCCTTTTCAAGCATGCCAAAACGCTCCTCAAAAGAAGAATCAACTACACTGGATAAAACCGACCTGGAGATACTGCAGCTATTGCAACACAACGCCCGTATCACCATCAAGGAAATTGCAGAGAAAGTGCACCTCAGCACAACGCCTGTTCATGAAAGGATCCGGCGAATGGAGGAGCGCGGAGTGATCAGGCAATACGTAACACTTTTAGATGGTGCCAAAGTAAAGAAGGGACTGATGGTAATCTGCTATATTTCCCTGAGGCAGCACAGCAAGATGGCTGGAAATAAATTCATAAAATCAATACAGGAGATGAATGAAGTTATAGAATGCCTTACTATCTCCGGCGAGTTTGACTTTATGTTGAAAGTGGTGGCAGAAAATATGGACGCTTATTATGACTTTCACGTGAACCGACTAAGCCAGATCGAGAACATTGGTAATGTGCAAAGCGTTTTTGTGATGGGCGTTATCAAACAAACACACCAACTGGTGTGGTAAGCCTCGCTGTACTACAAAATGTTAAACAAGGACTTGTTGGCGCACCAGTTTTTATTATTTCGTAAATTGTTCCAACTCATTACTATCTCTTATGCGTTATATTGGTTTTCTTATCGTCGCTATTGCTGTTATTATTTGTACCCTGCTTGCCGCGGCTACACTGAAGTATAAGTTTCGTTCCGGTGAAACCATTACTGTTACCGGGCTTGCTGAAAAAGATTTTGTTTCTGACCAGATCGTATGGAAAGGAACATTTACACGTTCTGGCTCAGATCTGAAAAGCGCCTATGCGCAACTGAAAGCCGATGAGAGTGAAATCAAAAACTATTTAAACAATGCCGGCATTGCCGATAGTTCCATCTTATTCAGCTCGGTGGATATGCAAAGGAACTATGAAACCATCTTTGATAATAATGGCCGCAGCATTGGCACCCGATTCAGTGGCTATAACCTTACCGGAACTGTAACCGTTGACTCGCGTAATATACCCATCGTGGAAAAGCTTTCAAGAGAGATAACAGGTCTGCTTCAGAAGGGCATCGAATTAAACTCTACTCCGCCTGCTTATTATTACTCAGGTTTAAATGAGTTAAAGATCGATTTGCTGGCCAGGGCAGCCGCGGATGCCAGGCAAAGAGCTGAAAGCATTGCGAAAAATTCAGAAGCCAGCCTGGGAAGGGTGAAGAAGGCCAACATGGGCGTTTTCCAGATCACTGGTAAAAATTCCAATGAAGATTACAGCTATGGAGGCGTATTTAATACTTCAGCAAAGGAAAAGACGGCTTCCATAACATTGAAATGCGATTACCAGGTAAATTAAAACTTATGTATCAATACGATTCTGTGGCGCATGCCCTCGAAGAGCTAAGAAAGAAAGGTTATACAGAAGACTTCAATCTCCAGGAAAATTGCATTATCTGCAACACCAGGAAGTTTTCAGCAGAAGATTTTGAAATAAAGGAAGTGATCCGTTTTGAAGGCAACAGCGATCCGGGTGATGAAGCCATTGTGTATGGTATTGAATCAAAAACCGGGTTAAAAGGTGTGTTGGTAAACGGGTATGGATATTCATCAGAATCCATTGGAGAAGAGATTGCTAAAAAGCTAAGCATACATGCCAATAATTAGCATAGCAGTATTTTTTTCATCCTGATATTTGCTTTGCTTTTGTATTTGAATTCATTTGCACGAACAGTTGTATCTTTTTTCCATGAAAATGAAAGGTGCTATTTTAGCTCTATGCCTTGGAATGTGTTCAATAGCATTGGCGCAGAATTTTGGGGGATTTCCTCCATCAACCAGGTGGAAACAGATCAATACTGATACAGCACGTATCATTTATACAAAAGGAGCTGAAGCTGAGGCTGAACGTATAGCCACATTGATTCACAGGCAGGCTGCAGATAAAACTTTCTCTTTAGGCAATAAACTGCGCAAGATCAACGTGGTCCTTCAAAGCCGGACTACCCTTGCTAATGGTTATGTAGGGCTGGCACCTTTTCGGAGTGAATACTATTTGGTTCCTGCATCGAACAACCTGGAGTTTGGCAACCTACCCTGGCATGAAAACCTTGCCTTGCACGAATACCGCCATGTGCAACAATACAGCAATTTTAATCACGGGTTGAGCAAAGGATTTTATTATTTATTTGGTGAGCAGGGATTGGCGCTGGCCAATGCACTGAGCATCCCTGATTGGTTCTTTGAAGGTGATGCAGTGCATGCAGAAACGGCTTATACAGAGCAGGGCAGGGGAAGGCTTCCTTTGTTTTTAAGTGGATACAACAGTCTTTGGCTGGAAGGAAAGAACTATAGCTGGATGAAACTGCGCAATGGTTCCATGAAAGATTATGTGCCGGATCATTATCAACTAGGTTACCTGCTGGCCAACTATGGCTATTTAAAATATGGACCCGAATTCTGGGGAAAGGTGACACAGGATGCGAGTGCTTTTAAAGGTTTATTCTATCCCTTTCAGCGTGCTGTAAAAAAATATTCCGGAGTAGATTATAAGACCTTTCGCAACGATGCCTTTCAATACTATAGGGAAAAGCTGGGAGTAAACAAGGATACAAGAGCGAGTACACATACCCGTGTGGCCAACTATTATTTCCCGCAATACATATCGAAGGATTCATTGCTTTATTTCAAAACGGCCTATAATAAAATTCCTGCATTTTATATAAGGGATAGCAAAGGTGAGCACAGGCTCAATCAACGAAATATCAGCCAGGAAGACTGGTTTAGCTATCGCAAGGGAAAGTTGGCCTATACAAGCTATAGTACCAATCCACGATGGACGCTGACCGATCACAGTGACATTATATTGATGAATGTGAACACAGGGGCTGAAAAGCGTATCACCCGCAAAGCAAAATATTATACTCCTGATCTTTCGCCTTCTGGTGAAAAGATCATAGCGGTACATATCAATGACTCATTACAAACAGAATTACAGGTGCTGAAAGCTTCTGATGGTACCGTGCTTCAAAATATTCCTTCGGTTAATGAATATTATTATAGTAATCCCCGTTTCGTTGATGAGAACAGGGTAGTGGTTACGACACGTACACCCGGATCAAAGATCGCCCTGCAGTTGCTGAACCTGGCTGATAACAGTTGGGAGGAGATCGTTCCTTTTTCCAGCCATACGTTAGGACAAACTTTTGTAGCTAATGACAGGGTTTATTTTATTTCCAATGCCGGTGCTAATGATGATATCTATTCGGTGGGCTTAAAGGATAAAAAGATCTACCAGCTAACCAATGACAGAACGGGGAATTATTATCCATCAGTGATGGGAGATTCACTGGTGTGGTCTCATTTTACAGCTGAAGGTATAAGGTTACGTAATGAAGTGGTTGGTAGTAAAACAGGCAGCGAAATCAGTCCACTTGCCTGGCAGGAAGAGACGCTGCTTTATCCTGTGGCTGATACAAAAGATCTTCTCAGCGGTACCAACCGCAGGTTTGGAGAAAAACGCTACAGCCAGTCAACAGGACTTTTTCGTTTTCATAGCTGGGCGCCTGATTATGCAGATCCTGAATTTACGTTTAGCCTGTACAGTGATAATATACTTAATACTTTTTCCAATGAGCTTTTCTACCGTTACAACCAGGATGAGGATTCTCATGGTTTGGGCTGGAATATATTTTATGGAGGATTATTTCCCGTGCTTAGCGCAGGTGCAGAGTACACTTACAATAGGCATGTAGATCTGTCCCCGGGAACATTGACACTTGACCAGGCTGAAGTTAGGGGAGGGTTTTCCATTCCACTGGATTTCACACAGGGTAAAACCTACAAGAATTTCAATATTGGTTCTGACTTCGTGTTTAACAGGCTAATGCCTACAGGGTTATTTAAAGATTCTTTCCTGTCAAAGAATAACAGCTATTTAAGGCATTTTCTTTCCTGGTCACATTATTTACCAAAGGCGGTGCAACAAATATATCCAAAGCTGGGATGGACAACAGGCATCCAGTACAGGGACCTGCTTACAGATAAAGGGTACCAGTTGTATGCCAACAGTTTTGTGTTCCTGCCCTCTTTTGGCAACCATAGCATTGTATTGAACGGTAGTTTCCAGCAAACAGATACCAATAACCTTGTTTTTAGCAATCACTTTCCTGGTGCCCGCGGATACGATGATTATTATTTCTCACGTATGTGGAAACTGGCAGGCAATTATCATTTTCCCATTCTATATCCTGACTTTGGCCTGGCAAGTATTGTTTTCATCCAGCGGTTGAGAGGTAATATTTTTTATGACATGGCCCGTGTCTATTCAAATTCGAAGACAAAGAGTGCCGATCTACGCAGTGTTGGAGGTGAATTGTACTTTGACACCAAATGGTGGAACCAGCTGCCCGTATCTTTTGGCTTCAGGGTAAGCCACCTGCTTGATGATGGTTTCTATCCCCGCGATAAAAAGGGGAATAACTGGTTTGAATTCATATTGCCAGTAAACCTGTTGCAGCATTAAGGGAGAGCAAAGATTTATATGATTTATATGGATTTTTATAAAGGGGCGAAGGCAGTATTGGGATGATTACAATGAGTGATTGTTCTTTGCTTTTATCCTCGCCTCACATCCTTTGTTATCCATTTTTGGTAACAGTCGTTCTCTTCCTTATGCTTTGACCCTGGAAAAGTTATTATTGAGCATTATTTTACCGTACGCTTAGAAAAAACTTTTACAAAAAAGCCTCTATTATTTTATCCTCCATCGTCCGATACGCTCAGTTCTCTTGTTTTACCTTACTATCTCCTCCTTATCATCCAGCTACCTCCGGTATGGCTACGGTATAGATACTCCGTACCAGCACGGAGTATCTATACCTCAGATAGGAAGGAGCCCGGGCTTTGCCCGGTTGTAGCTATAAGTGGGCTAACATTTAGATATAGTTGAATTTACAAAATGTGGATAAGTAAAGGATGATCACAGGTTTTTTAATTACCAAAAAATTTAGTATTTTGTATGCTCAACAATACAATTCTATCCTATGCCCGGTGCTTTTTCATTATGAACTATTGGACTGTCCACATCCAGGCAATCGTTTTCAATGAATACAAGTTTAAACCGGCATAATAACTTAATAAATCAATAAATAATGGCTGAAGGAAATAACAAATTAATGCGCATGGATAATGTGGGTATTGTTGTGGAATCGCTTGATGAGGCCATTTCTTTTTTCACTGAGCTTGGTCTTCTGCTTGAAGGGCGGGCCACCATAGAAGGGGAATGGGCTGGCCGTGTTACAGGGCTTGGAAACCAGCAGGTGGAAATTGCAATGATGGTCACACCTGATGGACATAGCAGGCTTGAGCTCTCGCGATTTCTAACTCCTCCTGTTATTGCTGATCACCGCAAAGCTCCTGTGAATGCACTTGGCTATTTACGGGTTATGTTTACCGTGGTGGATATAGATGACACTTTAGCGAGGCTCCTGAAAATTGGTGCGGAACTCGTCGGGGAAGTGGTTAAGTACCAGGAATTGTACAGGCTTTGTTACATCCGTGGTCCTGAAGGAATTTTAATAGGCCTGGCAGAACAATTGAGTAGCAATAGAAATGCTTTATAAGAGCTACATTGAATAAGTATATTTCAATAGCTCCAGGGTACATAAGATGTGAACGAGAAAGAAATAAATCAGTTTTGTTATGAAAGTAAGGATTAATTGCATGCTCATTTTGTGGCTGTTAGTCATGAATACTGCCTTTTCACAAGGCAGAATGGAATTGACTGATCTTAAAGGATCTTTTAATTATGGAAAGTCTGTAGCGGTCTTTGGGGGCTCAGTTTCTGTGATACCGGCAAGTGATACAGCCAAAGCCTTATGGAAAAAATACCTTGGCATGACCATTACAAATTATGGAGTGGGTGGAGCAGGCTTTTCTTCACTGCAGGGAAAATCCCTTCAACAACAGGTAAATGAGGCAGGCGTATTTGATATCTATATTCTTTGGGCTTCTACAAACGATTATACAAACCATAGGGCTATTGGAAATTATACCGATTACACAGAATTTGATGGTTATGATACAACTAAGTTAACTACCCAGGCAGGAGGAATTAACTATTGTATCAAAAGGATTTATGAGATAAATCCGCAGGCTGCTATTTACTTTTTCACATCAAGCAAAGCTTTTAACGACCGGGGTGGATATGATCCTTATTATGAGAATGGAATGAACCGGTATGTTGAAATGCAAAAGCAAATATGTGCACTTCATGGCATACCGGTTCTTGATCAATTCTATACAGGAGGCTATAATATTTATAACAAGCAATTGTATTACCACGATGCTATTCACATGAATGCAAAGGGATACAAAAGATTAGGTGAGCTACAAGTGTCATTTCTTGCTTTCCCATAACCATTGCCCTGATTTATTTTTCATTTAAGAAAGAGAAGCCAGGCTTTCCTCAATTGCTTTGATCTTGTCTTCCGCATCGGCTTTTTTCTTCCTTTCAACTTCCACTACTTCAGGTTTGGCATTCTGCACAAAGCGTTCATTGCTTAACTTCTTTTCAACGGAAACCAGGAAGCCTTTAAGGTATTCAAGGTCTTTCAGCATTTGTTCTTTTTGTGCTGCAGGATCTACTTCTGTTTCTGTTTCCAGGTAAAACTTATCTGTACCCACTAACACTGTAATGGTATTTGGAACAACATCTGTTGTAAAAAGTATTTCTGCTGCATTAACCTGCTTTCCCATGATATGTTGCGCCAGCCGGTAATTTGACTGCTCTGATGTTTGTATGTGCAGCTTCACGGATTCCTTAGGCTTGATATTATTTTTGGCCCTGGTATCTCTTATAGCCGTAATGGTTTCTTTAAGCAGGCTGCCCAATTGCATTAACTGGCTTTGCTGTAACGTAGTACTTCTTTGGTGTGCATGTCCTACCTCTCCCAATTGTTTGTTAGTAAGGTCATCGCCATCAGCACGTTGGCGCAAATGGTGGTATATTTCTTCTGTTACAAAGGGCATGAAAGGATGCAATAATTGCATCAATTGCTCAAAGAAATCAATAGTTGATTCCAACAGGTACTCATCTATTTTTTCTCCATAGGGTGGTTTCACCCACTCCAGGTACCAGCTACAGAAATCATCCCAGATCAGGGAGTAGATAGTTTTTAATGCTTCACTCAGGCGGAATTCCTTATACATGCCTTTCAGTTGTTCCTGCACTTCAGCCAGCCTGGTTTCAAACCAATGCACTGCGAGGGAAGCTTTTTCAAAATCATCACCTTTGGTATCTTTTTGTATGGCTCCATTGGCTTCCCACATCTTTACCAGCTTTAGGGCGTTCCACAATTTGTTATTAAAATTGCGGCCCTGTTCACAACTGCTATCGTCAAAAAGCAGGTCGTTGCCGGCGGGGGAGGAGATGAGGATGCCAAAGCGCACGGCGTCAGCACCAAAGCGGGAGATAAGGTCTAACAGGTCGGGAGAATTACCAAGACTCTTGCTCATTTTCCTGCCCTGCTTGTCGCGCACCATCCCTGTGAAGTAAACATCATCAAAAGGTTTTTGATGCATGTACTCTTCGCCAGCCATGATCATGCGGGCTACCCAAAAGAAGATTATATCCTGTCCCGTTACCAGGACAGATGTGGGATAGTAATAGTTGATCTCTGGATTATCCGGTTGTGTGATACCGTTAAACACTTCTATTGGCCAAAGCCAGGACGAGAACCAGGTATCGAGCACATCTTCATCCTGTGTTAGCTGGCCATTAGATATACTGGTAGCATGGGTTGACTGAAAAAGTGCTATAGCCTCATCTTCGGTTGCGGCCACTACAAATCTGCCATCCTTATCATACCAGGCAGGGATTCGCTGGCCCCACCAGAGCTGCCTGCTGATGCACCAGTCTTTTACATTCTCCAGCCAGTATTTATAGGTGGCCAGGAAGCGTTCTTCCGGGTGGATCTTTACTTCGCCGCTACTTACTGCCTGCAGTGCTTTATCTGCAAGGCCACGCATTTTTACAAACCATTGGGTAGATATGCGGGGTTCCACCACAACATTGGTTCTTTGAGAAAATCCAAGACGAGTGCAGTATTCTTCTTCTTTTACAAGTGCACCTTCCTCTTTTAATTGCTGAACAGATGCTTTACGGGCCTCAAAACGGTCCATACCTACAAACACTTCAGCAGCTTCGCTTAGGGTACCATTGGGATTCAATGTATCAATAGCGGGCAGGTTATGTTTCAGGCCAAGATTATAGTCATTGATATCATGTGCTGGCGTTACTTTCAATGCGCCTGTTCCAAATGTGGGATCCACATAGTCATCGAAAATAAGAGGTACTTCACGGTTAACAAGAGGTACAATGATCTTCTTTCCTTTTAAATGCTGGTAGCGTTCATCAGTGGGGTTGACGCAAACTGCGGTATCACCCATAATAGTCTCAGGCCGTTGCGTGGCTATGGTAATATATTCATCGCTGCCTGCCACTTTGTATCGTACGTAATAAAGCTTTCCCTGGAGATCCCTGTATTCCACTTCCTCATCGCTTAGGGCTGTTTCTGCTGCGGGGTCCCAGTTGATCATGCGGGCACCCCTGTAGATCATTCCTTTATTATAAAGATCAATAAAGACTTTTATGACTGCCTGGTAGTAGTGTTGGTCCATTGTAAAGGTAACCCGATCCCAGTCCACACTGCAACCCAGCTTTTTGATCTGGTGGTAGATAATACCACCGTATTTCTCCTTCCATTCAAAGGCATGTTCCAGGAAAGTTTCCCTGGTCAGTTCATGTTTGGAAATGCCTTTTTCCTTTTCAAGCATTTGTACCACTTTGGCTTCTGTGGCAATGGAAGCATGGTCACTGCCGGGCACCCAGCAGGCATTGAAGCCATTCATCCTGGCATTGCGCACGAGCACATCCTGCACGGTCTCGTTAAGGGTATGTCCCATGTGCAGTACACCTGTAACGTTGGGTGGGGGAATGACCACTGTAAAGGCAGGCCTTTCATCTGGAGTACTCTTAAAATATCCCTTGTCCATCCAATGCTGGTACCAATGTTCCTCTACAGTCCCGGGTTCGAAATTCTTTGATAAAGTAGTGCTCATGCTTATAAATATAATTGGTGTGCAAATTTAGCATCTGCACACCAATTATATGATTTAGATAAGCTTGTAAACCTTGTCCCTGCTTTTAGAGACAAAAGTTAACCGGCATCCTGTATTAATTTTCGAATTCCAGCTGGCTGTTGTTTATAAAGTTTACGAGGGCAGCAGCGTTCTTAAGGTTCAGCTTTTTAAGGATGTTGTAGCGGTGCACTTCTACGGTTTTCACTGAAATATTCAAAGAGTCCGCAATTTCTTTGGAAGAGTGACCTTTTTTGATAAAGGCAATGATCTCTATTTCTCTTTGAGACAGGGAATTAAGCCCGTTCTGATTGTCTTCTCCACTGATCACCTGCTCGGAAAGAATGTTTTTAATCTCATCACAAATGTATTTACGGCCATTCTGGATCTCCATGATGGCTTTGAACATTTCCTCGCGGGAAGAGTTTTTGGTTACATAACCCATAGCACCTTTCTGGATCATCTTGCGGGCATATGTGGGTTGAGTATGAAGAGAGACGCCCAGGATTTTGGAAACCGGAGAATATTTTCGGATCAACTGGGTAGCTTCAATACCATTCATTCCAGGTAGATTGATATCCATAATGACTACCTGGGGACGCAGTTGCTTGGCAAGTTCCACGGCATCTTCGCCACTTCCGCTTTCAGCAATCACCTTAAAACGGGGGTCTGTGTTTAAAATAAAACTCCAGGTTTCTCTCACTAATGTGTGGTCATCTGCAATAAGGATGGTGATCTTTTCCATAGTTAGTTAGGATATGCTATTTTGTTTAAAAGGGAAATTGATAATTATTTTTGATCCCTTAGATGGTGCACTTTCAATATTGTGTGTACCATTGATAAGGTAAATCCGGTTTTGAATATTTTTAAGTCCAGCCCCTTTTTTAACTTTCTGAAGATTAAATCCTATCCCGTTATCTTCAATTACAACTTCAACCATTGTAGTATTATATAATATCTTAATACTAACCTTTGTGGCCTTTGCGTGCTTTATAGCGTTATTAAGTGCCTCCTGGATGATTCTAAAAATTGTAAGTTTCTGATTTTTATCTAAAAGATCCTCAATTTCTGACTTCGATTGCAAACTTACATGAAGTTTACGGGTGAGGTTGATATTTTCGATGAGATCGTGTATAGAGTCTATCAAGCCCAGATCGCCAATGCTGGGATTCATTAAAGAACGGGAAAGTTGCCTTATCTCATTAATAACATTTATAATATTCTTATTGGATTTCAATACCATTTCATCACGCAACTCGGGATTACTGATAGCCAGATCAAGGTATAGCTTAGTGGTGGTCAAAACCTGGTTTACATTATCGTGAAGTTCCTTGCCAATTTCGCTTCTTTCCTGTTCCTGTGTTTCAACGGTGGCCAGGTTGATGGCCTTCTGGTGTTCCAGTTCATTATTCAGTAGTTCTTTTTCCAACCGTTTTCTTTCAGAAACATCCTGGGCAGCACCGATCATTCTAATTGGTTTTCCTTCTTTATTCCTGATAAGTACGCCCCTGTCATAGACGAAAGTATAAGTGCCATCATCTCTTCTAAAGCGGTATTCTACGTCAAAGTTATTCTCGTGGACAGCATTCATGATGTGCGCCATCACTTTTTTGACTTTCTGGACATCATCTGGGTGCAACCGCTTTATCCATTCATTGATATTTTCAATTGTTTCATTTTTTTCTACGCCAAACACTTTTTTAAGTCCTGTTCCTTCGCGGTAAACAAAATTAGTCTCCAGGTTCCAGTCCCAGATAAGGTCATGTGTGGCCATCATCATAATATCAAACCGCTCATTTGCCAGCCTTATCTCCTGTAATGACCACCTGTTCTCCATGACAATCCTCAAAATATTGCGCAGTCGCTCAACGGTAGCTAATTCATTATTGTCTGGTATTTGAGGGGTTTTGTGGTATATAGCAAAGCTTCCCAGTACCTTGCCTGAGCTATGGATGATGGGTAGTGCCCAACATGCTTTCAGACCAAAGCGTGCAGCAATATGTTTGTATTTTGACCACAGGGGATCTTTGTCTATATCTGAGGTAATGACAGGTTTTTTCAGGAACATGGCTGTGCCGCAGCTTCCAGCTGCCGCTCCAATGGGTGTGCCATTGATAGCCTCTGCATAACCTGGCGGCAGGCTGGGAGAGGCCAGGTGTTCAATTATCTTATCATCTTTCAGCAACAGAACGGAAGTAATAGAATGCGTGTGGATTTCCTCTATGCCTTTTAAAAGCTTATCTACCACTTCTTTCAGTTCAATGCCAGGATTGGCTGAAAGTTCGAGGATAGATCTTTCAAGGGACAATAACTGCTCATGAAATTTCCGGTCAGAAATATCCTGCAATGAGCCGATCATACGAAGCGCTTTTCCCTCTTCATCACGGACGATAAAACCTCTTTCAAGTACATAGCTGAACTTTCCATCCGCACGTTTCAACCTGTACTCCTGGTTCCAGATCTTTTTACGGGGGTGGGCCAGGGTATCTTCAAGGCTTTGAATAGTTTTTTGACTTTCAGCCGGATGTAACAATTCTTTCCAGGTTTCTATATTCACTTCTGAAGGGTGATAGCCAAACAATGACTGGAGGCTATCGCTCCAGTAAAATTCGTTGGCAATAATATCCCATTCATAAATTGCATCTGATGCCGCACGGCTGGCCAGTTGAAAGCGCATATTGCTTTTCTTTAATTCAGCTTCAATGCGTTTCTGTTCGGTAATATTTTGCAGCGCCCCTGTTACTTTTATGGCCTCCCCCTTATTATTTCTCAGGATCACTGCTTTATCATTTACATAGGCATAACTGCCATCGGATTTGAGATAGCGGTATTCTTTTTCCCAACGCTCTGTTTTAGGATTGTCAATTGCGTCCTGGTATGTTCTTATTGTTTCCTCTTTATCATCCGGATGGATATAATCGTACCATTCGTCAAACTTCCTGAACTCATCTGCTCTCCATCCCATCATGTCAGTATAGGTGGAACTGATATAGGCTTCTTTGGTTATTACATCCCATTCCCAAAGCGCTTCAGAAGAAGCCTTTGCTGCCAGGCGAAAGCGTTCGTTGCTTTTACGCAATTCATTCTCTGTTACTACTTTTGGGGTTACATCATGTGCCACCACCAGGTTAGCTTCCTTACCATGGTAGTTTATACAGTTGATGCGCAGGTCAACAAAGATGATCCGCCCATCCTTTAATTTATGTTGCCAGTTATTTAAAGAATAGGTTTTTTGTACCCTATTAATTGTCCTTTTCTTTAATTTTTCAATGTTCTCTTCGGCCTGTATATCAAAAATGGTTAATTGCAGGAATTCATCATGAGTATATCCATAATGTTTGATGGCGGCTTCATTTACTTCCAGGAATTTTTGCGTTTCAAGGTCATAGATCCAGCAGGGCAGTGGATTGCTATCAAATAAGGTCCTGTATTGTTGTTCAGATAGTCTGAGGCTTTCTTTTATTTTTGATTGTTCTAAATCAGCCTGTTTTTTCCCAGTGATATTTCTTGTACTGACCAGCACACCTATGATCTCCTTTTTTTGATTTTTCGCTGGCTTAAAATAGCTCTCGAAGTAATTCGCAGTACCGTTTATAGGAACCTCAACTTCAGTCCAGCGTTCTTTTCCATGCAAAACTTCCGCATAAACCTCTTTAAGAAATTTACGTCTTTCCAGTGGTACCAGTTCCAATATAGACATGCCCGGCCTAATAGTATAACCCAGGTGTTGCTTTACGGTTTTTTTGGTTACCTCGCTACAAATGACAATCTTAAGTTCTTTGTCTATTAGAAAGAATACATCATCCAGGTTATTAATTATAAGCTGTAAGGCAATTTCCTCGGACAGAGGAGCGCCATCCGTAAAAGAGGCATCTATCTGGTGCTGATCTTGCATGCCGGCTGATGTAACAATAAATGAAAATACTGATTCGCAGTTAAACAGGTATAACTTAATACTTAATATTTATAAAATCAAGAAAAAGGAATTTTACTCGTCACCCCTTGTTATTATTGTATCTTAATTCTTTGATCCGGATCATTCAATTACACTGATAATATTGATTTCATGGAAAGACAGATCACTTCATGGTATAGCCCAAGACTTAGCAAGGAGATGCCTATAGCAGTTTATGGCCATTATGGTTTTGCTTTGTTACTTGTTCCAACAGCTGCTGCAGATTACCTGGAATATGAGAGGTTTCAGCTGATGGATGCTCTTTCCCCGTTTATTGATGGTGGGAAAGTAAAAGTTTTCTCTATTAACAGTATAAACAATGAAAGCTGGATGAATAACGAAATGGATCCCCGCCATAAGATCATCCGTCACCAGCAATTCAATGAGTATGTTTACCAGGAAGTAATACCTTTTATAAGGACTCATACCAGTCCTGAGACCCCAATAATTATTTGTGGTGCTTCTTTTGGCGCCTTACATAGTATGAACCTTTTTTTAAAAAGACCTGACCTGCTTAATGGAGTGATCGCCCTGAGTGGGGTTTACGATCTTACAGAATATACAAAGGGATATTATGATGATGATGTATATTTCAACAGTCCGCAGCATTACCTGCCCAATTTAACTGACCACTCCATCCTGGAGCAAATACGAAGAAGTCAGCATATCCATATTTTCAGTGGTAGCGGTGCTTATGAAGATCCCAATGCAAGCCGAAGTTTTGCTTCTCTGCTATATAATAAAGGGATCAATTACGAGTTGGATATTTGGGGATCTGAATGGCCGCATGACTGGAATACCTGGCGTACGGTACTGCCACATTATTTGGGCACTCGTTTTTAAACCAGGTTTTAAGTGATTAAGCAGGAACAGTCTCAAGGGTAGCGCCAATCCCTCTCTCCGTGATGGCATCACACATTGGTTTCAGGTTCTCATAGGAGCCATGCTTAACTGCATATTTCCCTTTGTAATGTATGATATAGGCACATTGTTCGGCCTGTTCGTAGCTATGGTCACAAACCTCCATTAGGGATTCAATGACCCATTCAAAAGTGTTTACCTCATCATTCCACACGATCAGATGAAATGGGTCCATCGTATCAACAAGGACGTCATCCATTTCAAAAGGTGATATCTTTTCAGAACCTTTCATGATTCAAAGGTAATTATCCCTGCAGAATGTTTGAAATTACAAACTGCTAAATCAGGTTTGATTTGGCATTTTACAGGGAGATATTCCTGTTTTAATTAACAAATGCCTAATACTCTATTTTCTCATCCATTTGAGACCATTTTTTAAATGCCTCCAGGGCTTCGTCTCTCAATAATTGTTGGGTAAAGAGTGTGCGGTGCTCCAAAGGCTTTTCCAATTCTTCATAGATAAACTTATCATCAAAATTGATGGCCGCGGCATCTGTTTTTGTATTGGCATAGTATAATTTGTCCAGTCTTGCCCAATATATGGCCCCCAGGCACATGGGGCAGGGTTCACAACTGGCATATATCTCGCATCCTGTTAACTGGAATGTTTGCAAATGCTCACAGGCCTGTCGGATGGCAACCACTTCAGCATGCGCAGTAGGATCATTGGTAGAGGTCACATTGTTAGCACCCCTTGCTATGATTTCACCATTTTTAACAATGACAGCACCAAAAGGGCCCCCTTTACAAGTTTTGATATTGGTTAAGGATAAGGCTATAGCTTCACGCATAAATGCTTCCTGCTGCTCTGTGTTCATTTTGCAAGAATAAGGATTTGGAAGTAATCTGAAGAGTGGTGTTTAAAATTGCATGGAAAAAACAGTTCCTTTCCCTTCTATGGACTGAACCTGGATGTTGCCACGGTGCAGCATAATGATCTGTTTACAAAGACTGAGTCCAATTCCACTCCCGCTTTTTTTGGTACTGAAAAAGGGTATAAATATCTTATCTAACACTTCTTCTGGAATGCCAGGTCCATTGTCAGCTACTTTAAGAATAACTTTTTTATTCAGTGGTTGTTCAGCAGATAATATGATCCTGGGTTCCAACTGATCCTTAACTGCTTCAATAGCATTAACGATAAGATTGATCAATACCTGTTCTATGAGACTGGGATCTGCTTCAAGCATAAGATCGGTATCCTTTAATATGATCTCAAGCTCAATACCCTTTTGCTCAAAAGTTGGAGCCATTAACTGGTGCAGGTTGCCAAACAGTTCCCTTATATACACCTTTTGAAGGTTGAGCTTTGTAATCTTATTGAGGTTACGATATGTCTCTGCAAATTTGAGCAGTCCTTCACTTCTTCGCTGGATGGTTTCGATACCTAATTCCAGGTCTTCAAGGGTATTGGTATCAGTGGAGGTAAGTCTTTTTTTCAATGTTTCAGCAAGAGAAGAAATCGGAGCTACAGAATTCATGATCTCGTGTGTCATAACACTCAAAAGCTTTTGCCAGGCACGCGATTCCGTTTCATCCAGGGCTTCATTTACATTTTGGAAAGCAACCAGCTTAAATTTCTTGCCTTCTGTTTGAAAAGCAGTAGCTGATAGTAATATTTTGAAGTGTGACTTTTCTAAATGAGCAATAGCGATCTTGCTTTCCCCTGGCCTTAGCTCATAAATTTCTGTAAATAACATGCTATCCCTTTTCTCAAATGAATGAATGGTTTTCAGGTATGGCAACTGAAGCATATTCTTTAATGATTCATTCATCCAAACCACTTCGCCGGTTTCCATTTCGTAGGAAAGGATCCCGGTACCAACCAGTTCAAGTATTTTCTGGAGGTACTGGTATTGAGTTTCTTTTTCCTTTGATATTACTTTGAAGGTGCTGTTGATCTCATTAAATCCTTTCCGCAGTGGCTGAATATCTGCTGAGGCATGTTTGACATCGAAATAGCGGGAGAAATCACGATAATGTACAGCCTCAACAAACTGGTTAACTTCATCATATGTCTTTTTCTGAAATCGCAGAAATTCTATGATCTGGTAAATAACAAGAGGTGAAATGAGCGCAAGGTAAACATGCCATTGCTTTACCAGGAAAAAGGAAGCAGCAGTTAAAGTTATTACAAGGAGCAAAACACGGGATAAAATGCGCCACTGAAAATCTTTAAAGATCATATAGAATAAATAGATGGATAGGGAATAGAAAATGAGATATAAGGCGTATTAAATATCGTATTTATTCAAACGCCTGTATAAAGCTGTTCTGGTAATGCCTAACTCTTTTGCTGCTTTAGAAATGTTTCCACTATGCTTCTCTATAACACGCAGGATGGTGTTTTTTTCCACTGCTCCCAGGTTTGAGAATTGAACTTCTTCTGTTGCCATTGTTTGTTCAATAGGAGAAAATATAATATCCTTTGCAGTTAAAATATTGCCATCAGACATGATCACAGCCCTTTCAATGGTATATTGAAGTTCTCTTACATTTCCGGGATAGTTGTAGCCCATCAGTTTATCAATTGCCTTATCATCAAAATCAAGGGTGGGCTTGAGGTATTTATTACTATATATCTTGCTGAAATGCTTTGCCAGGAGAATTATATCCTTTTCCCTTTTGCGCAGGGGGGGTATAATGATCTCTACCGTATTGATGCGATAGATAAGGTCTTTTCTAAACCTGGCTTCATTGGCCAATTCAGAAATTGGAATGTTGGTAGCGCATACAAGCCTTATGTCAATTGGAATGGATTCGTTGCTTCCCAGGCGCGTCACTGTACGATTTTGTAAAACACTCAGCAGCTTTGCCTGCTGGTGCAAGGAGATATTTCCTATTTCATCAAGGAAAAGCGTACCACCATTAGCCAATTCAAATCGGCCCATACGGTCCTCGCGGGCGTCCGTAAAAGCTCCTTTTTTATGGCCAAATAGTTCACTTTCAAATAATGAATCTGTCAGAGCCCCAACATCAACTTTTACAAATGGCTGGGTTGACCTGCCCGAAAAATGATGAATGGCTTTTGCGATCAATTCCTTACCGGTACCATTTTCTCCCAATATGAGAATGTTTGCATCTGTGGGAGCAATCTTCTGGATCTTATAAAAAATATCCTGCATACATTCTGACTTACCCAGCAGCTCTGTTTCAAATAAAGATGAAGACGGTAGGGCAATAGCACCAGTCCCTTTGTTTTCTTTTCTTTTTACGGCTTCTTTAATGGTAGTGATCAGTCTTTCATTATGCCAGGGCTTTACTACAAAATCAAAAGCTCCTTCTTTCAGGGAACGGATAGCCAGGTCAATATCACCATATGCGGTTATCATAATAACCGCAGCCGTGGACCGGAATTCTTCTTTTATCTTTTTAAGCCAGAAGATGCCCTCATTGCCAGTATTGATGGAACTATTGAAGTTCATGTCAAGCAGAATGACGTCAAATTCCTGTTTAGCTAAAATTGATCTTATGTTCTCAGGATTCTTTTCCGTGACAATTTCTTTCACCTCGGGGCGTAATAACAATCGCACTGCGGTCAACACATCGATATCGTCATCAATAACCAGGACTGAAGCAGTTTTTAAAGACATAACTAATAGTAGAATGATTTGGTAGTAGCGAAACTACAAATATGCCAGTAATGCAAGCCTTTGAAAATGAAGTCTCCATTTTAGGTGTACAGTGGTACGGTGTATCAAAAGCGTACACTTTCTGTACGGTAACGAACAGCTTCGTAGATTGCAAAAAATGTAACTTATTGAAAACCATAATCGTCAAACATTGGCATTGGTTTCGACTCAGTGATGTAACAAAGCGATCACCGGACAATAAGTTTCGGTGCCTGTTAAAAAGAACCAGTTTAAGTTAAAACCATAAAATCTAACGCTCCGTGGATAGAAAAATTGAAAAAAAGAAGTGGACTCAAAAGAGGATTCTCACCATTGCAGGTATTGCAGGACTTGTGCTGCTCATTACCGGCAGCCTTTATTTCACCTCAGGTAAGGCCAAGCTGAATGTAGATGCTGAGCGCATTACGATCAGTGAAGTAAAGAAAGGCGCTTTCCAGGAATTTATCCCTGTAAACGGAGTGGTGCTTCCCCTGACAACAATTTACCTTGATGCCATCGAGGGTGGAAGGGTGGAAGAGAAGTTGGTTGATGACGGGGCCATTGTTAAAAAGGGACAGCCAATCCTCCGCCTATCGAATACGGACCTGGCTCTGAGCCTCGTGAATCAACAAACCTCTGTGTACAATTTATTGACCCAAATGCAGATAGCCAGGAATGCAGCACAGCAGAATACTACTACAAAGCTGAACCAGATGACAGATGTGGATAACCAGCTGAAGGAAGCCAAAAGGATCTATGAATTGAACAAGACCCTGTATGAACAAAAAGCTATTGGCCTGCAGGAATTTAAGCAATCAGAAAACAATTATAACTATCAACTGGAAAAGAAGGGGCTTACAGAAAAGATCCTGAAGCAGGACGAATCTTCCAATGCCCAACAGATCTCACAGGCCCAACAATCTTACCTGGGATCACAGAACGCACTGAACGTGATGCGCAAGAAAGTAGGTGACCTGATCGTAAGAGCTCCCATTGATGGTCAACTGACATCACTGGATGCCGAGGTGGGGCAGAGTAAAAATAAAGGCGAACGCCTGGGCCAGATAGATGTATTAAGCGGCTATAAGGTACGTGTTGATGTAGATGAACATTATATCTCAAGGGTATTCATTGGCCTCATGGGTGAAACATCCTTCGCAGGCAAAAATTACAAGTTAAAGATCAACAAGGTATTCACACAGGTGAACAGTGGACGATTCCAGGTTGATATGGAATTCATCGATGCGGTACCCGAGGGTATACGTCGTGGTCAAACCTTGCAGATACGCCTTGCATTGAGCGATGAAACCCAGGCTTTATTACTGGCTAAGGGTGGGTTTTACCAGCAAACAGGCGGTAATTGGGTATTCAAAGTTGACAAAGATGGAAAAACCGCATATAAAGTAGATGTGCAGCTGGGCCGCCAGAATCCTGATTATTATGAAGTGCTGAGCGGCCTGCAGCCCGGCGATAAGATCGTGACCTCCAGTTACGAGAACTATGGGAATATGCAGGAACTGGTGCTTAAAAAATAAAGTTCAAAAACCAACAACATATACTTGTAAACCTTCTGCCATGAAACTCTTCTTTTTAATGATCCCTCTTTTAGGTGTTCATTGTATCACAACAGCCTGTTTTCAAAAGATCAGGGAAAGAAAACCGGAAGTGAAGAAAGAAATTGTGGCTTTCCAGATCCTGCCTGGAAACCTTTTAATGCATTTCAATTAATCCAAACTGTTTATAAAAAAATCAAAATGATAAAGATTAAAAACCTCGAAAAGATCTATCGTACTGAAGATGTGGAAACAGTAGCACTGAACAAACTTTCCCTTTCCGTAGCTGAGGGTGAATTTGTCGCTATTATGGGCCCCTCAGGTTGTGGCAAATCCACTTTATTAAATATCCTGGGGCTGCTTGACGATCCGGATAGCGGAAGCTTTTTGTTCAATGGAATTGAGGTAGCTGATTTCAATGAAAGAAAAAGAGCAGACCTGCGCAAAAGAAATATTGGATTTGTTTTCCAGAGCTTTAACCTGATTGATGAATTGACTGTTTTTGAAAATGTAGAACTGCCATTGATCTATTTAGGTGCAAGACCTTCAGAACGCAAACAAAGAGTGGAAGAAGTGCTGGATAAAATGCAGATCATGCACCGCCGCAATCACTACCCTCAACAGCTTTCCGGAGGTCAGCAACAGCGTGTGGCAGTGGCCAGGGCTGTGGTGAATAATCCTAAGCTGATATTGGCTGATGAACCTACCGGTAACCTGGATTCCAGTAATGGTAATGAAGTCATGCAAATGCTGACAGACCTTAATGAACAAGGTACAACGGTGGTAATGGTAACGCACTCTGAGCATGATGCCAGGTATAGTCACCGCATTGTTCGCATGCTTGACGGACAGACCGTACTGGAAAATATCATGGTTTGACAACTGACCTAATGCACAGGAGGATCTAACCACAAAACCAATTACATGTTCACCACTTATATTAAGCTTGCCTGGCGCAACCTTGTTAAGCATAAAGTTTTTTCTTTTATCAATATCGCAGGTCTCACCATTGGAATGGCCTGCACTTTACTGATCCTGGTATGGGTGTATAACGAACGCTCATGGGATCGGAATAATAAAAATTACGATACTATTTACCATGTAATGTGTAATCGTGATTTCAATGGCGAGATCAATACCGGGCAGGATATGATGTATCCATTGCCTAAGGCTGCCAAAGCCAGCTTCCCGGAAATAGAACATGCAGCCATTGTGTCTTTTGGAGAGACCACCTTATTTAGATCAGGGGATAAGCGATTGAATAAATCCACACTTACTGTATCACCAGAGTTTTTTGACATCTTTAGTTATGAACCCTTGCAGGGTAATCTATCTACAGCTGTAAAAGATGCCGATGCAGTCATTCTCACTGAATCAACAGCTAAGGCTTTGTTTGGAAACGTGAACGTGATCAACCAGCCTGTTGAAATTAACAACCATAGAACGGCCTATGTCAAAGCTGTCATCAAAGACGTCCCAAGGAATTCAACCTTACAGTTTGAAGGGATCATTCCCTTTAATCCCTCTTCTCCTGACATTATTAAATCTGAGACTGAATGGGTGAATTGCGGCAACCGTGTGTTCTTTCAAACGCATAGCGGTACTAATATCCCTGCACTGGCATCTAAAGTTATGAAACTGGTACAGGAGCATACAGAAGGCGAGAACCCTACTACAAGGGGAAGTATTGTATTACATCCAATGAGTAAATGGAGGTTATATGGAGATTTCAGCAATGGCGTTAATACCGGCGGCAGAATTGAATATGTATATCTTTTTACCTGGATAGCGGTGATCATACTGATCATTGCTTGTGTCAATTTTATGAACCTATCTACAGCTCGTTCTGAGAAAAGAGCCAAGGAAGTAGGTATTCGCAAAACACTGGGCTCTGAGCGCAAACAATTACTTTACCAGTTCATATCAGAATCGCTTTTGCTTTCTGTTTTAGCATTTGTTCTTGCAGCAGTCATAGTCATTGCACTGGTGCCAACCTTTAGTCAATTATTGAAAGAAGATCTTGTTATACCTTTTAAACAACCTGTCACCTGGGTACTTGTTGCTGCAATGATATTGGTCACAGGCCTTGTGGCCGGAAGTTACCCTGCATTTTATTTATCAGGCTTCAATCCCATAAAAGTATTGAAAGGAACCTTCCTGCCTGGTAAGCAAGCCTTATTGCCAAGAAAGATACTGGTGACCTTCCAGTTTATTGCTTCCATCATTTTGATATCAGCTACGGTAGTTATCTATAAACAGTTGCAATATGTAAAGGACCGGGATCTGGGATATGACCAGGATAACCTGGTAATGGTCAATTCAACCCCTGCAACCGATAAGAGTTTTGATGCATTAAAAAACGACCTGCTGCAGACAGGGCTTGTATCGTCGGTTAACCGCACATCCAGCCCAATCACAGATATTTACATGTCCACTTCAGGTATCAGGTGGGTAGGTGCTCCGCCTAGTTCCAATTTGGTTATTGGATTCATCTTTACCAATGAAGATTTTGCTCAAACAGTACGGACTAAAATACTTGATGGCAGGGATTTCCGTAGTGGCGATTCCAATGCCGTAGTTTTTAATAAAGAAGCGATCAAACTTATGGGCTTAAAGACACCTGTGGGTACAAAGATCAACTGGGCGGGCAAAGAACGGACAATTGTTGGTGTGCTGGATGATATGGTCATCACTTCTCCCTATAAGCCCGCAGATCCATTGATGCTGGTGTATGAGAATAAATGGTCAGGAAGGCTGAACCTGCGTCTTGCTAAAAATGCAGACCTTAAAAATGCATTGGCAGCCGTAGAAAACACTTATAAGAAATACAGTATTGAATATCCATTTGAATACAAATTCATTGATGAAGAGTTTAACCAGAAGTTCATCAACGAACAACTGATTGGCAAGCTGTCTGTAATCTTTGCCGGGCTGGCCATATTCATTTGCTGTCTTGGATTGTTTGGACTCGTGGCATCTTCCATTGAACGACGCCGCAAGGAGATTGGGATCCGCAAAGTGCTTGGTGCTTCACTGCAGCAATTATTATTGCTCATGTCTAAAGAATTTTTATGGTTGGTTGCCCTGGCCTTTGTGGTAGCTATTCCCATAGCCTGGTGGGGAATGAATAAATGGTTGCAAAATTATAGTTACCGCACGGATATAAGTGTAGGTGTGTTTGCCATGGTAGGTATTGTCATTCTTTTTATTGCACTGCTAACTGTAAGCCTAAATGCATCAAGGGCGGCACTTAGCAACCCGGTCAAAACATTAAGAAGCGAATAAACCTGTTCTATGTTCTATAATTATTTTAAAATAGCATTCAGGAACCTGGTAAAGTACAAGTTCATTTCCTTCATAAATCTGTTCGGGTTAACACTGGGATTAACCTGTTGCCTGCTGATCAGCACATATATAATCAATGAATTGAGTTATGACCGGTATAATACAAATGCCGATCACATATTCAGGGTTGAAAGGACTTTTGTAAATCCTGAAACGGGGGCGCTTAATTTAAAGCTTGCCGCAGTGGCACCACCAGTGGGCCCATTACTTAAAAATGATTTTAAAGAGATCAGACAGGTTACACGCCTGTTGCAAAACAGTCCTACACCTTTCCGTTATGAGGATAAAAAGTTCAATGAGCAAAATTCCTATTTCGCCGACGAGCATTTGTTTGATGTGTTCAATGTACAGGTGACAAAAGGCAATCCCGCCAAAGCATTGAACGATCCTTATTCTGTCATGCTTACGGAAGATCTTGCTAAAAAATATTTTGGCAACGATGAGCCACTGAATAAGATTGTGAGAATGAATAACCAGTTTGACCTGAAAGTTACTGGTGTTTACAAATCTTTTCCTTCCAATGCACACCTGCATCCAGAGTTGATGATCTCATTTAATACATTGAATGACACGGCAGTGTATGGCGCGAATAACCTGGCAACCAACTGGGGCAATAACGCCTTCTTTACTTATGTTCTTTTACCGCAGGGATATGACCCTTCCAAACTGGAGGCCCAGTTACCTGCTTTTTTGAACAGGCATATCAATGATGGTGACAAGTACAAACCTTCACAATATACCAGCTTGTCTTTGCGTAAACTTTCAGATATCCACCTGTTGTCTCATATGGATGATGAAGCAGAAGAAAATGGAGACATTAAAAGGGTGTATGTTTTCTCTGCCATAGCACTATTCATACTGTTGATAGCCTGTATCAATTATATGAATCTTTCCACGGCAAGATCTGTTTTACGTGGAAAGGAGATCGGGATCCGCAAGGTGGTAGGTGCTCAAAAAAAAGAGCTCGTATTACAATTCCTTTGCGAATCAGTCCTTATTTGCTGGATAGCGACCTTATTGGCCATTCTGCTCACCAGGCTTGCCCTTCCCTGGCTGAATGACATTTCAGGACAGGGTCTTTCAATAAGCAGTTTGTTCAAATGGCAGTTCTTATTGCCTTTATTATCCTTACCATTTGTTATTGGTATCCTTTCGGGCATCTACCCGGCACTATTCCTTTCTTCCTTCCAACCTATTAAGGTATTGAAAGGCATAATGAAGGTAGGAGGTCATAGCCTGTCATTCCGTAAAGCACTGGTAGTAGTCCAATTTTCCATTTCGATTATACTCATTATTTGTACAACTATTGTTTTCCAGCAGCTGCGGTATATGCAGCAGAAAGCATTAGGCTTTAATAAAGATCATGTGATCACACTTGCGTACAATGCAGGTCTAAATGACAAGTATGAATCTTTTAAAACGCAATTACTGGATAATCCTGGCATCAAGGGCGTCACCCGTTCTTCAAGAATACCATCAGGACGTTTGCTCGATGCGATGGGATCTCAAATAAACAGGGGTGATTCATTGACGCCTATCCAGGCCGATATAAAGTTTGTGGTTGCCGACGAGGATTTTATACCTACTTATGGTGTTGGAATGGTGCAGGGAAGAAATTTTTCCAAAAGCTATGGCATGGATACTTCGGCTTTCCTGGTAAATGAGGCTGCTGTAAAAGTATTAGGATTGAAATCCAATGAAGAAGCTATTGGCAAACAGTTTCAATATGGCAGGAAGAAAGGCCAGTTGGTAGGTGTTTTCAATGATTTTCATTTTGAATCCATGCACCAGCGTATCCTGCCTCTTATATTGTTTATTCCCCAGAATGGAAACAATTTCGGCAGGATTTCCATTAAGGTTTCAGGTAGCATTCCAGCTGCTATTGCTCATATTGAATCCACATGGAAACAATTCCTACCCGAAATTCCTTTTGATTATACTTTTCTCGATGAGAACTTCTCACGTTTATACCAGTCAGAACACAGGCAGGAAAGCATTTTCACTATTTTCTCTTTCATTGCCATTTTCATTGCCTGTCTTGGGCTATTGGGATTATCAGCATTCACCATCAGTCAAAGGATAAAGGAGATTGGCATACGCAAGGTGTTAGGGGCTACTGTGAGTACTATTGTTACGCTGCTCTCAAAAGACTTTCTGAAGCTTGTACTTATAGCAGGCATCATTGCATTTCCTGTGGCCTGGTTTGCCATGAACAAATGGCTTGAAGATTTTGCCTATCGCATCAATATTCCCTGGTGGGTATTCCTGTTTGCCGGGTTTATGGCTGCATTGGTTGCATTTGCCACAATCGGGTTCCAGGCGGTCAAAGCTGCAAGAGCCAATCCTGTTAAAAATTTAAGAACTGAATAGAGAGGGATTGATCACCAGAACTATTATGTACTAAACCAACGGACTATGCTTAAAAATTACCTCAAGATCGCCTTTCGAAACCTGCTTCGCAATAAGGCTTTTTCCATAATCAATATTTCTGGTCTTGCCATAGGCATGGCCAGTGCTATTTTGATCTTGTTATGGATACAGAATGAAGTAAGCTATGAACAGTTTCATGAAAAGAAGGACCGTATTTATGAAGCCTGGAATAAGGCTCATTTCAGCGGCAAACTGCAGGCATGGAACACAACCCCCAAAATATTGGCGCGCACATTGGAGAAAGATTATCCTGAGGTAGAACAGGCGGTGCGTGTGTACTGGGACCATGTTTATCTTTTTAGTGTAGGAGATAAGCGATTGACTGTAAGTGGGAATATGGTAGACTCCAATTTTCTGCAGGTGTTTAGCTTTCCATTGATCAAAGGCAATCCAAAAACCGCATTGATGGATATGCACTCTATAGTAATCACGGAAAAGCTGGCGAAAAAGCTATATGGAGACGAAGATCCAATGGGCAAGGTCCTTAAGCTTGATAACAAAGATAATTTCCAGGTCACCGGCCTGCTGAAAGATCTGCCCAATAATACCCGTTTCAAATTTGAATACTTATTGCCCTGGTCCTATTTAAGATATGTGGGTGAAGATGATGCCAGCTGGGGCAACAATTCAACGCGTACCTATGTAATGCTAAAGCCAAATGCTTCCGTGGTTGCTTTGAATACAAAATTGAAAACGATCCGTCAGCGCTATGCAGATAGTGATAAGGAAGGCGAAATGTTCGTCTACCCCATGAGTCGCTGGCGCCTGTATTCCAGTTTTAAGGAAGGTGTTGAAGATGGCGGACGTATTGAATTTGTAAGGCTGTTTGGGATTATTGCTGTATTCATATTGCTGATAGCCTGTATCAATTTTATGAACCTGAGTACTGCACGAAGTGAAAAACGTGCAAAAGAAGTAGGTATCCGCAAAGTTGTTGGAGCTCCAAAAAGTGCACTTGTAGGGCAGTTCATTGGCGAGTCTGTTCTACTGGCATTGATAGCTGGTATATTGGCCGTCCTCATAGTACAGGTGAGCTTACCTGCATTTAACAAACTTACAGATAAGGAGCTTTTTATTGATTATGGCAACTACCGCAATTGGGTATTTGCACTGGGGTTTATTTTGCTGACTGGTATTATTGCAGGAAGTTATCCTGCCTTCTTCCTTTCTTCATTCCAACCTGTAAAAGTTTTAAAAGGAATATTCAGGTCCAGTAAGGCTTTGATAGCACCACGCAAAATATTGGTGGTTCTGCAGTTTTCTTTTGCCATTATCCTCATCATAGGCACATTGGTAGTTAAACACCAGATCAGCTATGCCAGGGAGCGTGAAGCTGGATATGACAAGAATAATTTGGTGTATCATATGCTTTCGGGTGACCTTGGTAAGAATTATGAACTGGTGAAAAATGAATTACTTAATGCAGGAGTAGCTACATCTGTAAGTAAGACCAGCGCACCTATTACGCAGGGATGGAGTGACAGTTGGGACTTTCAATGGGCTGGAAAGGATCCAAACGATAAAACAGATTTTGACAGGTTTTCAGCTGATCAGAATATTGTTAAAACAGCCGGATTCCAATTGGTAAAAGGACGGGATTTCGATCTGAAGCAATTCCCTACAGATTCCACAGCAGTATTGTTAAATGAATCTGCTGTTAAGGCCATGAATTTTAAGGAACCCATTGGACAGTTGATAAAAGATATTGGCGTTGAATGGCATGTGGTGGGCGTAATTAAGGATTTCATCCTGCAATCACCTTATTATCCCTTGAAGCCAATGGTGGTTGAGGGGGCCAGGGGATGGCTTAATGTGATGCATATTAAATTAAACCCTGCAAAATCTACCGAATCAAATCTTAAAGTTGCAGAGAGCATATTTAAAAAATATAATCCTGAATATCCTTTTGAATATAAGTTCGTGGATGAAGAATATGCCAGGAAGTTTGATGATGAGAAAAGGACTGGCATACTTACAGCATTGTTTGCCGGGTTAACCATTTTCATATCCTGCCTGGGGCTTTTTGGATTAGCAGCCTACATGGCACAGAACCGCATTAAGGAAATTGGTGTGCGCAAGGTGCTGGGTGCATCAGTAACCAGTATTACCACTTTACTCTCAAAAGACTTTTTAAAACTTGTCATTATTGCGCTGCTGATTGCTTCGCCAATTGCTGGTTTTACCATGTATAAATGGTTGCAGAATTATCCTTACAGGGTAAACCTGGAATGGTGGGTATTTGTCCTTGCCGGAATGAGTGCTATTTCCATTGCCATTCTCACAGTTAGTTTCCAGGCCATCAAGGCAGCTATGACCAACCCTGTTAAGAATCTTAGGACTGAGTAAACCGCAACAAATAATTGAATGTTTAAGAATTATTTTAAAACTGCTTTTCGCAACCTGCTTCGCTCTAAAGGTTTTTCACTGGTCAATATTGCCAGTCTTGCTATTGGCATAACCGGTTGCCTGGTTATTGCATTGTTTGTATGGGATGAATTAAAGTTTGATCAGTCAATCACAGGCGGAGAAAACGTATACCGGGTGTATACGGTGCGAAATGATAATAATACAGTCACGAAGGCTGCTGTTGTAGCCCCTGCAATAGCCAGTTATTTGGACCAACACTATCCCGAGGTGGATACTACAGCAAGGATTTTAATGTCTGCTGATAAGTTTCTTTTCGAGGTCAATCAAAAGTCCGATTACGAGGAAAAAGGTTGGTTTGCAGAAGCTTCATTTTTTAAAATATTTCCGCTGGCCTTTGATAAAGGTGATCCTGCAACTGCGCTGACAATGCCATCCTCGATGGTAATCACCAGTGAACTTGCTAAACGTTATTTTGGGAAGGAGGATCCTATTGGGAAAACTATAAAAATTGATAAAGAGGACTTTATAGTTACAGGAGTGCTGGGTCCATTACCTAGGCATTTTCATTTGGATTTTCATTACCTCATGTCTCTTTCTTCTGCAGGTATAGCCGCTGAAAGAATGCAGAGCTGGGACTGGAGCCAGTTTTATACCTATGCCAGGCTGAAGGCCGGTTCAAATGTTCAAAGACTTCAGGATAAATTCCAGGCATATGTAAAAAAAGAAATAATCCCCAGGCAGCAACAAACGGGGACAACTATAATGCCTTATTTCCAGCCCTTACAAAACATCCACCTGCAGTCAGCTGATTTTGTTTATGATAATGCCATAAGAGGAAATGAGACCTATGTGAAAGGCCTATCTATTATTGCCTTGTTTGTTTTGATCATTGCCTGTTTCAACTTTATTAATCTTGCTACCGCAAGATCCTTTAGAAGAGCAAAGGAAATAGGTATAAGAAAGGTAATTGGTGCTGACCGCAAACAATTGATTATTCAATTCATCGGTGAAACAGTGCTGCTTTCAGTGTTGTCTGTAATGATTGCTACCATAGCAACTTGTTTAATAATACCTTCTCTCAATAGTTTTACCGGCAAATCCATAAGATTTAATCCACTTACAGACCCAGGGATTGCGTGCGCCTTGTTGGTTTCCGGGATAATTATCGGCATACTTGCAGGTATATATCCCGCATTTGTTCTTTCAGGTTTCCAACCTATCAAGGTTTTAAAATCAATGAAGATCACCGGAAACAGCATACGTGCCGGTTGGTTGCGTAAGGGACTTGTTGTTATTCAATTTGCATTATCTGCCTTACTGATCGTATCCTCCCTCATAGTTTACCGGCAGATAAGGTACATGAATAACAAGGACCTTGGGTTTCAAAAAGAGCAGGTATTATACTTCCAGGTCCGTGGCGATGTGGAGAAAAACCTTGAAACATTTAAATCTGAACTACGGAATTCCACCAATATTGTTTCTGTAACCTCGGGATATGGATTGCCTGGAGATCAGTTTGCAGGTGACAATATTACTATTCCAGGAAAGGATGGAAATAAAAACTATCCTGCGAATGTTTTCATTGGTGATCATGACTATATAAAAACGCTTGGACTTCGGCTTATTGCGGGAAGGGATTTCTCCCGGGAAATGGCAACCGATGAAGAACAGGCTTTTATAATCAATGAAACAGCGGTAAAGGATCTTGGTTTTGGAACTCCGGAAAAAGCCCTGGGACAACGATTAAACTGGGATAAGTGGGAACCTGATTCATTGCATCCTGTGAAAGAGGGAAGGGTCATTGGTGTGGTTCAGGACTTCAACTATAAAAGTCTTCATGAAAAGATCATGGCATCGGTGATACAGATATATCCCAAGGTAGTCTATAAAGTTGCCGTTAAGATCAGGCCAGACGATATTAAATCTACTATTGCCTTTATCAATAAGGTTTGGAACCAGTTCTCTCCCGGATACCCCCTGGCGTATCAATTCATGGATGAAAGTTATGATGCCATGTACCGCTCGGAAGAAAAACTGGGTAGCCTGCTCTGGGCTTTCACCATCATGGCCATTGTCATAGGGTGTATGGGGTTGTTTGCCCTGGCTGCGCTGAGTGCCGAACAAAGAGTAAAAGAAATTGGTATACGCAAAGTTTTGGGTGCAGGCATCCTGAATATAGTTGGATTGCTTTCCCGTAATTTTTTATTCCTGGTGCTGCTGGCTTCCATTATAGCTTTTCCAATTGCCTGGTGGGCCATGAATAACTGGCTGGATGATTTTCCCTATAGGATTACTATCAGCATAGGGGTGTTTTTTATTGCCACCCTGGCAGCATTAGCCATTGCATTCATAACAGTGAGTTTCCAGGCTATCAGGGCTGCACTTGCCAATCCGGTAAAAAGTCTAAGAACTGAGTAAGATATAATGGCAACAAGTATAAATATTGTTAACTGGTTAAATCAGAAGATATGTTCAAAAGCTATTTGAAAATTGCCTGGAGAAACATCTGGAGAAATAAAGCATTTTCCATCACTAACCTATCAGGTCTTACCATCGGCATGACCTGCACCATGTTGATCCTTTTATGGGTACAGGATGAATTGAACTGGGATAAGTTTCACCCTGACCACCAGGATATTTACCAGGTTATGGTGAATAGAGATTTTAATGGGGAAGTAAACACAGATAAGTCTGTGCCATTTCCATTAGCAGAGGAGCTTAAAAGAAACTTTCCACAGGTAAAAAATGCCACTACAGATAATTATGGCAGTGATATTATTTTAAAATACAATGAAACGATCATTAAAAGAAGAGCCTTGAATGTTTCGCAGGAATACAATGATGTGTTTCAATGGAAGGTGGTGAAAGGTTCAGCAGCCAGGGCCCTGGCCAACCCGGAGGATATTATTTTAACTGCTTCCACTGCCAGGTCTTTATTTGGAGATGCTGACCCGCTTGGAAAAGTAGTGCGTGTCGATAATCATTCGGATTATACCGTAAGTGCTGTGGTGGAGGATGTACCCGCTAATTCTTCCATACAGTTCAATGCACTCTTGCCATTTAATCCCTCCAGTGATTTTGTAAAGCAGGCAAGTACCGATTGGGTGAATTGTTTCAGTCAGACTTTCATAAAGCTCCAGCCAGGTACAGATGTTACTGCCTTGAATAAACAGATATCTGTTTTAGCCAATAGCAGGGGAGAGAAAAAGAATTTTGTCTATTTCCTTCATCCGATGGATAAATGGAGATTGTATAGTGATTTTAAACATGGCGTCAATACAGGAGGGATGATATCCTATGTCAAATTATTTACTGTCATTGCCATTATCATTCTATTAATAGCCTGCGTTAATTTCATGAATCTGAGTACAGCAAAATCTGAGAAGAGGGCTAAAGAGGTTGGTATTCGTAAGACGCTTGGATCTGAGAGAAAGCAATTGCTTTTACAGTTTTACAGTGAGTCAATGATCTTTTCTTTCATTGCCTTCCTCTTATCTGTTGGTGCAGTATTCCTGTTACTGCCACTATTCAACAGTATGATCAATAAACAACTCCATCTTGATATACTGGATCCATTGTTCATTTTGCTTGCCATTATGTTAATTGTGGTTACAGGCCTGGTTGCCGGAAGCTATCCTGCCTTATACCTGTCTTCTTTTAATCCTGTTAAAGTGTTGAAAGGAACTTTTCTTGCAGGGAAAAACGCATCCATCCCCCGGAAAGTATTGGTTGTTCTGCAGTTCAGTATTTCCGTTTTATTGATATCATCCACTATCCTTGTATACCAGCAGATCCAGCATGTAAAAGGGCGGGACCTGGGATATAATCCCAATAATCTTATATCCATTCCTTCATCTGACGATGCCAATAAAAATGCAGAAGTGATCAGAAATGAATTGATCCAGACAGGATTGGTATCTGCAGTTACCCGCACCTCTTCTCCCGTAACTGATATCTGGAACTATACACCTGCGCCTAACTGGAAAGGAAAGCCACAAAATGCAGACCTGATCATGAGCGCAATGCGCAGTGATATTGATTTTGGGAAAACTGTAGGTGCCAGGATGATACAGGGCCGGGACTTTATGAATACACCGGGTGATACTTCTGTAATGTTGCTGAATAAGGAAGCCGTGTCCATTATGCAATTAAAAGATCCAATTGGTATGGAGATGCAATATGGAAACAGGAAATATACAGTTGTGGGGATTACAGATAATATTGTCATGACATCTCCTTATGCACCTGTAAAGCCCATGATGGTATTGCTGGAGAGAAGAGGCTCTGCATTTTTTCTTGTACGGTTAAAAGATGGTGTGCAGCCACAACAAGCCCTTTCGCATATAGAAACCATCTTTAAAAAATACAATCCACAATATCCATTTGATTTTAGCTTTGTCGACCAGCAGTTCAACCAGAAGTTTGTAACAGAAGACTTGATTGGTAAGCTTACCAATTTATTTGCCGGCCTGGCCATATTCATTTGTTGCCTTGGCCTCTCCGGTCTCACTGCATTTACTATTGAAAAGCGATTTAAAGAAATTGGTATCCGCAAGGTTCTTGGGGCTTCTATTCGCCAGTTATTGTTTTTAATATCCAAAGAGTTCCTCTACCTGGTATTGCTGGCAGCATTGATCAGCATCCCTGTTACCTGGTGGATATTGCATAACTGGCTGGAGGGTTATGAATACAGGGTCACTATCACCATCTGGTTGTTTGCCGGTAGTTGCGCAGGTGTACTGCTTTTAACCATGGTGATCGTGTGGCTAAACTCACTAAGGGCAGCCTTAGCTAATCCTGTTAACAGTTTACGATCTGAATGAGGTTTAATATAGTCTGTGACCTTTGTAAATTTTTTTATCATGGCATGAGCGTTAGAAACCACTAAATCTTTTTTATGCTCAGGAACTATCTTAAGGTTGCAATACGTAACCTCTGGAAGAACAAAAGCTTTTCAGCCATCAATATATTTGGCCTGGCCATTGGTTTGGCAACCTGCTTATTGATTGTATTATATGTGGTTGATGAACTGAGCTACGATACATATAATGAAAAAGCGGACAGGATCTACAGGGTAAATACTGATATTAGGTTTGGCGGGGGAGATCTTCACCTGACTGTAGCCAGTGATCCCATGGGACCTACATTAAAAAGAGATTACCCGCAGGTGGAAGAATATACACGCATGTATGCTTCCAGCGGATCAAAACTGATCAGGAAAGGTGCACAGTTTATAGAGGAGCCAAATGTGGCACACGTTGACTCTACTTTTTTCAATGTATTTACATTGCCTTCCCTTGAAGGCAATGCCAGGACTGCACTGAATGAACCAAATACAGTGGTTATCACTGCTTCCACTGCCCAAAAATATTTTGGTACCACGCATGCTTTGAATAAGATCATCGAAGCGGATAAAATTCCTTATAAAGTAACGGCTGTTATTAAAGACATACCCAGGAACTCTCACTTCCATTTTGATTTTATGTTCAGCATGGATAATGCCGATTACAAATGGGGCAACTTCTTAAGCAATAATTTTCAAACCTATATTGTATTAAAGGAAGGATCAGACTATAAGGCTTTTGAAAAGAATTTTAAAACGGTAGTGGCTAAATACCTGGTCCCGCAGGCAAAGCAATTCATGCAGATCAACAGCATGGAAGAATTTGAAAAAGCAGGTAATAAACTGGAGTATAGCCTGATGCCGCTGACTGACATTCACCTGCGTTCAGACAGGTTTCCAGAATTGTCTGTAAATGGCAATATCCAGTATGTATATGTTTTCAGCGCTGTAGCTTTCATTGTACTCCTCATAGCTTGTATCAATTTTATGAACCTTTCTACGGCACGTTCTGCCAACCGGGCCAAGGAGGTGGGAATACGAAAGGTTCTTGGCACCGAAAGGAAGACACTTGTCTACCAGTTTTTGATCGAATCGTTGGTCACGGTATTAATTGCACTCTTTCTGGCTGTATGCATTGCATTCCTTGTATTGCCTTTATTCAATGATGTAGCCGCAAAATCTCTTTCTATTAAGGAGTTACTGGGAAAAAAAATTCTTCCTTTTTTAATTGTCCTGCCGTTTATTGTTGGTTTGCTGGCAGGTGCTTACCCGGCATTATTCTTATCGGGGTTTAAACCAATAGCGGTACTCAAAGGTTCAGCAAGTACGGGTTTCAAAAAAAGCAGTTTGAGAAGTGCCCTTGTTGTTTTTCAATTTGCTACTTCCATTATCCTTATCATAGGTACTATCATAGTTTACCGGCAATTGAATTATATTCAAAATAAGAAGTTGGGATTTAATAAAGAGCAGGTTCTGATCATCAATGGTACAGGTGCGCTGGGTAATAATGTCCGGTCTTTTAAAAATGAAGTGCTGAACATGCAGGGAGTGATCAGTGGAACAATCAGTGGTTTCTTGCCGGTTTCCAATTCTTCCAGGAATGATAACTCGGTTAGCAAAACTCCTGTGATTGATTCTAAAAACGGAATCAATATGCAACGATGGGCTATTGACTATGATTACCTCAACACCCTGGGTATGCACATTGTCCAGGGAAGGAATTTTTCTCCCGGGTATGGATCTGATTCTTCAGCCATTATCATTAACGAAACTGCAGCAAAATTGCTAGCGTTTGATAAGCCTGTTGGTAAAAAGATCTACATCTACAATGATGAAAATAAACCCTTAGCTTTTGAGATCATAGGGGTGGTTCAAAACTTTAATTTCGAATCTTTGCGTCAATCCATAGGTCCTCTATATATGGTCTTGGGGAATAGTCCCTGGCTCACTTCCTTTAAAGTACAAACTGCCAACATCTCTGCACTTGTCAGCCAGGTGCAGTCAAAATGGAAGTCAATGGCCCCGGGAATGCCTTTCAGCTACAGGTTTTTGGATGATTCGTTTGATGAGATGTACCGGGGTGAACAAAGGGTAGCAAAGGTTGCCATAACATTTGCCATACTAGCCATAGTCATTGCCTGCCTGGGCTTGTTTGGATTGGTTACCTATGCGGCTGAGCAGCGTATCAAGGAGATCGGTATACGCAAGGTTTTGGGTGCCTCGATAGGTAACATTGTAGGCTTGTTATCCAAGGATTTTTTGTTGCTCGTAGCCTTGTCGGCCTGTATCGCCTTTCCATTAGCCTGGTGGGCCATGCATAACTGGCTGGAAGATTTTGCCTTCAGAACCAATATGTCCTGGTGGGTATTTATGGTAGCTGCAGCTATTGCGCTATTGATAGCGTTGGTCACTATCAGTTTCCAGGCTATTAAGGCAGCGATGGCCAATCCTGTTAAAAACCTAAGAACAGAATAAAGACAATGATCACCAATTATATCAGGATCGCCTGGAGAAATTGTACCAAAAACTGGTTCTATCCTTTATTAAATCTGGGTGGTTTATCTATAGGCCTTGCTTTTACTTTTTTGATCGGGGCATTTGCCTGGAAAGAAACCAGGGTGAATAAGAACCTGGCAGATTACAAGAACCAATATATCATACAAAGCAAATGGGCCAACCCTGATATGGGATTGGATATAACTACCGTTGGTCCATTAGCCAAAGCACTAAAAGAGCAATACCCTCATCTTGTAGCAAATTATTACCGTTGGGATGGAGTTACAACTAATGTATCCAAAGGTGATAAGGTATTCCGGGAAGGCTTGCAGATTGGAGACAGTACGTTTCTTACAATGTTTGGGTTTCATTTATTATATGGAGATCCATCTTCAGCCCTTGAACAACCATATACTATATTGATCAGGGAAGATAAAGCGCTTAAATACTTTGGTAAAAAAGATGTGGTGGGCCAGACCCTCAGCTTACAAAGTTTTACAGGAACCAGTCATGATTTTTTGATCACTGGTGTTTTACAGGCCCCGAATGAAAATTCAGTAACTTTTCTGAACAGGGAGAATGATAATGGATTCTTTGTCTCAGATGCCAGTATTGATTTTTTCGGAAGGAACCTTGAAGACTGGAACAATCCATATATCGTTGACTACATTCAATTAAGGGAGGGTGTTTCGCCGGAAGCTTTACAAAAGCCCATGCAACAATTGCTGGTAAAGAACGCGTCTGCAATGATAGCTAATAATATGCAACCATGGCTTGCACCGTTACAAACATATTACCTGGAAAAAGATAATGGTTCGGTAAAAAAGATGTTGTATACCATTTCATTTATTGCATTGTTTTTATTGGCAATGGCCCTTATCAATTTTATTACACTTTCCATTAGTCGTTCTTCAAGTCGAATCAGGGAGATCGGTATTAGAAAAGTAATGGGTGGTACCCGCAAACAATTGATCGTTCAATTTCTTGTGGAATCTTTTGTTATGGTGCTGCTGTCATCCGTAATTGCTATTTTCATTTATTCTTTAGCCCGTCCATTTGTATCAGGTATCCTTTTAAAACCGGTTCCCTCACTTAATGAGTTACCTTTTTCTTTTGGAGTTGCAGCATTGGTATTAGTATTGCTGGTGGCGTTCCTGGCAGGTATTTATCCTTCCCTGGTATTATCTGCATTTAAGGCTGTTGAATCGCTCAAAGGAAAATTGCAGGTAAAAGAAAAAACATATTTAAGAACAGGTTTATTAGGATTCCAGTTTTTTACTGCCTCACTTGTATTGGCAGGAACCCTGGTCGTGACTGGCCAGGTGGCTTATTTTTTTACCAGGGACCTTGGTTATGATAAGACATTCGTGGTTACCGCACAGGTACCAAGGGATTGGACAGGTGCAGGCGCTAATCATATGCAGGCAATAGCCAGGGAATTTGCTTCATTGCCACAAGTAACTCATGTAAGCCTTTCCTGGCAGATACCCAATGGGTGGGATAATGGTTTTCTCCCTGTATATAAAGAAGGAAAGGATTCAACAGACGCTGTCAATACAGAGCAAATGGAAGCAGATGAAAATTATTGCGCCACTTATGGAATACCCATAATTACCGGCAGGTACTTCAGGGATAACAGGGATACGCTTAACCTGGTGATTAACGAATCGGCAGTCAAAGCTTTCGGATGGAAGGAGCCTGAAGAAGCTATTGGAAAAAGGGTATTCTTTCCGGGAAATTTTCCAATGAACATTGTTGGGGTGGTCAAAGATTTTCACTCTGCCTCTATGAAGGACAAAATACAGCCAACAGTCATTTCACATGTTTCACTCAATAAGCGGTATCGCTTCCTTTCTTTTAAATTAAGGCCCGGAAATGTGGCAGGTTCTATAGAGGCGCTGCGCAAAAAATGGTCAGTCTTGCTTCCGGGTTCAGCATTTGAATATGGGTTTATAGATGATACTCTTGCAAGGCTTTACCAGTCAGAAATACGCTTAAAGAAAGCATCTCAATTAGCAACCATCCTGGCCCTGGTCATTGTGGTCCTTGGTGTGGTAGGCCTTGTTTCCTTAAGTGTTCAAAAAAGAACAAAGGAGATTGGCATACGTAAAGTACTTGGCGCCACCATTCCTTCTATCTGTTACCTTTTTATTAAAGACTTTTTACCCATAATGATCTTTGGTAGTTTACTTTCCATCCCTGTTGCCTGGAAAATTATGCAGGATTGGCTGAATAATTATGCATACAGAGTACCAATTACATTGTTACCATTCATATATTCCTTAATGTTTTTGTCCTTATTGAGCTTTGTGCTCATCTCACTGCAGGCATCCAGAACAGCACTTGCCAACCCAACGAAAAATTTGCGAACAGAATAAGGTGTGGAATGCAGCCTTTAACTATACAAAAATGAACAACCACTGTATCAAAACCGAACACTTATATATTCCAGGAAAGCATAAAAGATTGTATTTCAATAGTCAAAAAAACTGGTACGGCTTTGATACAAATGCTGGTATTAGTTTAAGTTTCTGGCTGGATCATACTTCGGTCGGGCCATTTGATAAATAAATAAAGATGATCAGGAATTATATAAGAATAGCATGGAGAAACCTGGTAAGGCGTAAAGCTTACACCACCATCAATATTACCGGGCTGGCAATAGGTATTGCTGCCTGTCTTTTATTGTTTACGGTGGTTAGTTACGAAAAAAGTTATGACCGTTTTCTGCCTGAAAATGACAGGATATTCCGCGTGGTCACCCAGGATAAATATCCTGATGACATGGGTTACAATGCAGGTATTCCTTATCCTGCACTGGATGCCATACGTTTAGATTTTCCCCAGTTGACAACAGGAGCTTTATATGCTAATTACAATAGCCAGGTTACAGTGCTTGGAAGGAACAGCGAAAACCTGGTGTCGGATAAAAAGTTTATTGAAGGATCAGGAATATTTTATGCAGATCCGCAATTCTTTAGTGTTTTCCAATATAAATGGCTGGCGGGAACGCCAGCAGTCCTGGCAGAGCCCAATAATACTGTGCTTTCGCGTCAAATGGCAGAAAAATATTTTGGCAATTGGAAGGAAGCCGTGGGTCAATACCTGAAGCTGGATAATTCTATTACTTCTCGTGTTGCAGGAATTATTGAAACGCCTCCGGCCAATACGGATTTTCCTTTTGCTGTTGTCACTTCTTTTGAATCATTTAAGAAGCAACCCGGTATTTATGGCTATACAACTGATTGGGGTGCCACTACCAGCAATTTCCAGATTTATGTATTACTCCCGGAAGGAGTAAAGCCTGCTGTTGTAAGCCAACAGTTTGAAAGCTTTAGTAAAAAATATTATACCAAGAAAAGCAGTTCGATTCGCAGCAACTTCTTACAACCTTTATCTGATATCCATTTCGATACCCGCTTTAATAATTTTGGAGATCACATTACCAGCAGGGCTACACTATGGACCTTGTCTCTCATCGGCATCTTTATCATCATTATGGCCTGTATCAACTTCATCAATTTATCCACTGCGCAGGCAGTGAGTAGGTCAAAAGAAGTAGGAGTAAGAAAGGTGCTTGGAAGTAATCGTATTCAATTGTTCTGGCAAGTATTGGGCGAGACGGGTATCATTGTTTTAATATCCATGGCCCTGGCATTTGCCATAGCCTGGATTTGCATGCCTTATATTAACCACATTGCTTCTATCCAGGAGCCAATCAATCTTTTTAGCTGGCAATCTTTTGCTTTCGCTATGGTAATAACCATAGTGGTTACTATACTTTCCGGTTTTTATCCTTCGTTCGTTGTATCCAGGTTCAACCCTTCCCTGGCCTTAAAAAACAAAATCACATCCGCTACTGTAGGTGGCATTTCTCTAAGAAGAGGATTAGTTGTATTGCAATTTGCTATCTCTCAAATATTGATCATCGGTACTATTGTGGCAGTCAGCCAAATGAATTTTGTCCAGCACGCAGACCTCGGCTTTAACAAGGAGGCTATCCTTGTATTGAACAGCAATGCCGATAGTGTTATCGTTGGCAGGCAGCCAGCATTCAAACAGCAATTGTTGCAGATCCCGGGTATTCAATCTGTAAGCTTCAGTTCTGATGTGCCTTCATCAGATAATAACTGGGCCAGCAATTTCGCCTATGATCACAGGCCCGATGAAGATTTCTCCATATTCATGAAACTGGGGGATGAGGATTATATCAAGACCTATGGGTTGCAACTGGCAGCAGGCAGATGGTATGAGAAAAGCGACACTATGAATGAGGTAGTTATCAATGAAACGCTTCTGCGCAAATTGAACGTAAAAGATCCCACCACTGCTATTGGTAAAGAAATACGGACTGGCAGGAGCCCCTGGAGAACTATTGTAGGAGTGGTAAAAGATTTTAAAAGCAATTCGCTTCGCCAGGACCTTCAGCCCTTATTGCTGGGTGAGAGGAGTAAATATTACAGCACTACCGGAATCAAACTGAAGACGAATAACCTTTCCCGCATACAGGCTGCCGTGCAGGAGGCATGGAATAAGGTAAACCCTGAATACGCTTATACCAGTGCATTCATGGACGAGAACATCAATAATTTTTACAGGCAGGAACAACAACTTTCCTTGCTCTACAAAATATTTGCCGGCATAGCCATTTTTATTTCATGTCTTGGTCTCTATGGACTGGTTTCTTTTATGGCTGTGCAAAGAACAAAGGAAGTTGGTATACGGAAAGTTTTGGGAGCTTCTGCTGCACATATTATTTACCTTTTTTCTAAAGAGTTCACCCTGCTCATCATTATTGCATTTGCAATAGCCGTTCCGGTTGCCTATTATTTAATGAATGGCTGGCTCAATAACTTTGTATTCAGGGTGAATATGGGCCCCGGAGTTTTCGTTCTTGCCATCGCTGCATCGATCATACTGGCCTGGCTTACCGTGGGATACAAATCTATCAAGGCAGCCCTATCCAATCCTGTTAAAAACCTGAGAAGCGAATAACGTACATGTATAACCTATATGCTTTAAACCAAAAATCAATATTAATAATACCTCGTTATGATACAACTTCAGCATATATCAAAATGGTACAATGTAGGAGGAAAGCCTACATTCATCCTGAAAGACATTAACATAAAAATTACGGAAGGTGAGTTTGTTTCGATTATGGGTCCTTCAGGTTCAGGTAAAACCACCCTTTTAAATATCATAGGTATGCTTGATCTGCCATCAGAGGGTTCCTACCAGTTTTTTGACCAGGCGGTATATGATCTGAGAGAAAAGCACAGGACCGAATTGTATAAGAAGAATATTGGTTTTATTTTCCAGGCTTATCATCTTATTGACGAATTGACTGTTTATGAGAATATTGAAACTCCACTTTTATACCAGGATGTGAAATCTTCTGAAAGGAAGGCAATGGTCTCTGACATGCTGGATAAATTCAATATAGTAGGCAAAAAGGATCTTTTTCCTTCACAGCTTTCCGGTGGTCAGCAACAACTGGTGGGTATTGTAAGAGCGCTTATCGCTAAACCCAAACTGCTTTTGGCAGATGAGCCGACCGGAAATCTTAACTCCAAACAGGGTGAAGAGATCATGGATCTCTTTCAAAAAATAAATGAAGAAGAAGGTGTTACCATTGTGCAGGTGACACATTCAGAAAAAAATGCCGACTATGGCCATCGTATCATCAACCTGCTTGATGGACGGGTAGAGTCAATTTCTGAGAAACCTTTAAAACAAGTTTAACCATGAACCGTGTATTGAGCTTTTTATTTCTATTAGCAGGAGTCAACAGTCATGCCCAGACCTATACATTGCAGCAGGCTATTGATACCGCTTTATCTTCCAATATTCCTGTTAAACAAAGTGGCTTGTTGGTTCAAACTTCGAAAGTTTACCTGAACCAGGCTATGTTAAACCGGTTACCTTACCTGACCGCAGATGTCACACATGGAATATATAATGGTAGAAGCATAGATCCTTCTTCTAATGGTTATGTCAACCAAAACCTTAATTCCGCCAATTACCAGTTGAATAGCGGCTTCGTGCTATTTAACGGTGGAAGCATTCAAAGTACTGTGAAGCAAAATGAAGCGGCTTATGAGTCAAGCAAATTGACCTGGCAGCAGGCAAAAGACAACCTGGTACTGAATGTGATTTTAGCCTACCTGCAGGTATTGAATAATGAAGATCTTGTTGCTTCGGCAATGAACCAGGCCGGCGTAAGCCAAAAGCAATTGGAAAGACTCGATGTTTTAAATAAGCAGGGAGCCATTAAGCCTTCAGAGTTTTCAGATCTGAAAGGACAATACATGAATGACCAATTGGCTATAGTATCAGCTAAAACTGCTTTGGAAGAATCCAAATTATCTCTGGCGCAGCTAATGAATAAACAATATGACAAGAACATGAAGCTTGAACGCATTGATGTAAGTGAGTTCCTGGCTAATTATACTGCTTCCTCACAGGAGGTATATCAAAGTGCGTTAGAACAATTCCCACTCGTTAAATCAGTGGAGTTGCAAACTAAAAGCTTTGCTTATGGTTCAAAAGCTGCAAGGGGTGCTTTATTCCCAACTGTATCAATTGGCGGGGGTCTCAATACCAACTATTCCAGTATTGCACAAAATGCTGCGGGAAAGATCTCATATGACAACCAGCTAAAGAACAATGTTTCCACATCTGTGGGACTGGGCATTAGTATCCCTATCTTCAACAGGTTGCAACAGCGCAACCGTGTAAAACTGGCTGATATACAATTAAAGAACAGTGAACTGGAAGAAGAAAGAACCAAGACGTTGCTAGAGCAACAGATTGACCAGGCCTACCTCAATATGACAAATGCATATGACCGTTATAAAGTTCTCCTGGAACAGGTAGCCGCCTATGATGAATCTTTCAAAGCGGCAGAAGTAAGATACAATTCAGGAGTCGGCACATCTATAGATTATCTAACGGCAAAGGATAGGCTCGACAGGGCCAATATCAACCTGATCATTGCTAAATATGATTTTGTTTTAAGAAAAAAAGTTCTGGATTATTACTCCAATCCCTCAACATTAAGGCAATAGTAAGAGAAAGAAGATTATGTCCAGGGCTACAATTATTTGCAGCCTGTTATTTTCATGGAATGAATTCAACATCTCCTTATTTCATTTCATTCTACGATAATGCGTATTCATGCACATTGAAAAGTATTCATTCATGACCTGTAGCAATTTTGCTCATTAAGAGGAATTTGTAAAAGTTTTGTTAATGCAATTATTCTTACCCAACGGTTTAGTGAGAAACAGGGGTATTCCTATAAATGATCAAAATGAAAAAGAATCTTACAAACAATAGAACAGTAGGAAAAACCAGGGCAGTGTTAACTTATAGATACATGGGAACACTAAGCCTGCTATTATTATTGTTTTCCTGCACTACAGCCAAACTCTCCGTGCCTGAAAAATTCAGTACTCAGGCTACCAGGATGCCTGTTAAAGGCATCAATGGCTGGCAGGTTGGACAAAAATTAAGTTTTGGTACTTATACCACATCTACTATCAAAAGAGGCTGGGATTTTTCATCTTCGCTACAGTACACTAAATTCCGTATTCGACCTGAGGAAGCGGTATTGAAAGTTTTTGATATCTCCACGGATAACAATATCAATAAACAGCGTAGTAAATTCCAGTATAGTATCAGTGACGGCAATAACATAGCGGAAGTATTTGCCACAGAAAAGTTCAGTGAGAAACAACTGGTGTATAAAAGCAATAATCCCTGGATAGGCAATGCATCAAAGACAAAGAAATACGATTATGCATTTACTGCCGCCATATTACCTGTAGAGAAAGATGCCGAACCCTGGTCATTGGTCCTTGTCAACTCTTATGATATAAATAAGGATACAGCTCATGGAATATTTGATAGACCCTATGTTGAAGAGGAAGGATATGCCACTAATGGGAAAGATAATATTGCCATCCGTCCTTTACGCATTGAAAAGCTGACCACAAAAAGCGGCAGGCAAACCAGGGTCTTTGGTGGCAAAATGTTATCTGGATATGAACTACAATGGGACGGTGGGGTAGTGGCCATCATTGATATATTGGACAACAATCTCTGGATCTACAATGACCTGGAACCTAAAGAAAAAATGATATTGTCTGCTATTTCTTCTGCAATTCTGTTGAAAAAAATGCAGGATGTGGAGAAAGACAGGGACCAGCTTGACAAATAAAATACAGCTAAATACTTCTATAAATAAACAATCAAACCATCACCCTTAACCTTAAATTTTATTCAAATGAATTACAAAATGAAATCAATTGCCCTGGTGGCTGCAATCGGTATGATAGGCATTAGTTCCTGCAAAAAAGATGATGTGCCTGCAAAAGAATCTATCGTTAAAAAGGATCTTATGGCCCATACCTGGCAAATGGAAAAGGTCACCGAATATATTTCAGGGGATGCTTCCATTTCCTACCAGCGTGGGGCAGCGGACAACCAGGAAGACTATTCCATGATTCGTCAAACCTACAAATCAGATGGCTCTATAACCTATATTGATCAAAGCGGAGAATCCGGCACTGATGGTATATATGAATTATTAAATAATGATACAAAGATCAGGATCGGGTTGGCATCCATGGGGCTGAGCGTCATTGGGAATAATCTCAAAGTGGACAATAACTCTTTTGGGTATACCATCAACCATGGTGATGGAGATTCGACCCGATTTGTTTTCAGCCCACAATAGCAAGATAACGGGCCATCAATAAGATGGTGGCAACAGGAATTTTAAACCACTTCCTTTCATGCAGGCCGTAGAACAGGATATCAACCAACTTATAGAAGGCTGTCTGGCGAATGACCGCAAGGCGCAGCATGGGTTGTATCACCAGTTCTTCGGCTTTGCTATGAAGATAGCCCTTCGTTATTCCCGTGATGAACATGATGCTGCAGATATTCTCAGCCAGGCCTTTATAAAAGTATTTAAAAGTATCAGGACCTTCGACCCATCCAAAGGGTCTTTTCATGCATGGCTCAAAAGGATCGTTGTCAATGAAGGTTTGGATCACATTAAAGGCCGTTACCGCTTTAGTGAGAACGTTGAGCTGGAAACCGTAGCTGAGCCCACCATTAACAATAGTGTGCTTGAAGAAATGGGTGCAGAAGAGATCATGGAGATCATTAAGAAATTACCTCCCGCTACGCATGCCGTCTTTGTTCTTTACGCGGTGGAAGGATATAACCACCGGGAAATCGCCCATCAATTGGGTATCAGCGAAGGTACCTCGAAATGGCACCTGAGTGAAGCAAGAAAAACACTGCAAAAACAAATACAGTATTTAAGAACAGGATGAATCAAAAGCTTACATATGAACAAACTATAGCCGGAAAGCTGGAAATCCTTCCATTGCCGGATATGGAGGCAGCCATCTGGAAGCGTATTGAATTTCAGCTTGATATTGATATGCCATCGGAAGGCGACGTAGATGCTACTCAACCTCCCCGTTTACCAAAACCCGGACCATTGATGTTAGGGGCTATCAGCATAGTTTTTTTAACCGCATTATTAGTTTATTCTATACTTACCAAAGAACAAACAACTACTAAAAAAATAACCCATCCCACAACCGCACCCTTCATTGTTCCAAAAAAGGAAGATACTGATCCGCCACCTTTCGGAAAAAAAGTTCAACAACCATCACAGTCGATGAAGACTGTTATTACACCAACTTTAAGGCAATTAGATTCAAATAGCTATGCGCAACCAACAATCATTCCTCCGGATAGCAATGCGCTGATCAAGGATAGGGGAGATGTGATCATTATTCCGCCAGCTGCGGCTAAGAAAGATTCTGAACCCAACATAAAAAAGAAAAAAGGCGTGTCGGGATTAACTGATGAGGATTACAGAATTGAACCCAGGAAAAAGGATAGTTTACCCTAAAAGAAAATGAAATAAAATAAATCCGATCATTGTTAAGCAAGTAAAAGTTCTGGATAAATACATATTCAATTTGATGGAAAAATATCGACCAATATTTTGAATATTTAATTGCCGTTAGCCTATTGCTGTGGCCGTATAATGAAAGAATATTCGTAAATTTACGTAGAACACTAGTAGAAGTCCTCCCTTGTTTACGTAGATATCCTAATTGGAAAATGAAGCATAAATGCCATTGACGGGCCTGGTTAAGTAATATAGCTTTGTAACAGAAGTTGATTGATTATATCAATCTATCCAGTATCCCAGGAAGAGCGCCCTTTGAATGTATGATCCATCCAGTAAAAGACCGGTAACCGAAATAATCCAATATCGATCAACTTCTTCCTTTTCCTTACGAAGGCTTTTTCATCCATCAGTTTCCAAACCTATAGAAGATCCAGGCATCCGGTATCGATTAACACAGATTATGACACATTATCGCCTGAACATATTGTCCCCTTTGTTAAGGGGACTATTTTTTGAGGAAAACCATTTTTGACCTTTCAGGTTAAAAGTCTTTTTAGGTTTTCATAATTAGGATACGGCTTAAACGGGCTGAGGTTTCTACCCCAGCCCTTCTTTTTGACCTTTCACTTGCAGTTTCACATCCTTTCTTGTATTTTGCCTGCGGCTTTTAATCAAAACGTACCCCTGTTATGAAAACTGTTACACTCCGTTTTCCATCCTTTAATGTGCTATGGGAGTTCAAGCTAACGACCAATACCAGCAATTTCAAGATAAATACCCTCCAGCTTACGCTTATAGCAGAATTTAATGATGCGCAGATCCAACTGGCTGTTTCTGGTTTTGATGCAGTAGTAGTGGAAGAAAAAGTTGCTTAAACTTCAATTAATCTATTATTGAAAATCAATAGAATATAAATTATGTTCAATAAAAAATGCAAAACTGTTTGTAATATTTCAACAAATAAATTATCTATGTAGGGTCAAAAATCCATATCCTGTTGAAGGATCTATAATCCGTCAATAGCTCTGTCCTTTTGTTTTAACATGAGGTTGTTGTTTTTTGATCACTATTAAGCTCCGCACCCTATGTGACTGGAGCTTTTTTTATTGCCATAATGCTTTACAATACTCTTATTACAGGTATGCTAATCCTTAACCTCAATATCATATACTAGTACCTTTTCCCAAAGTGAAGAACAATCCGCAATAAATTGCTGGTGAACAGGATGGTCCTGGTAGGTGCGCTGCGCTTCCAGGTCTTTGAAAAACAATAACTCCGATGCACTGTAGCTGTCATCGATCACTGGTCTTTTTTCTGTTGGCGCCGGAACCCCTATATAGATAGCTTCAATTACCTCAATGGACCTCAAACTTTCTAATCCTTTCAGTAATCGATCCAGGTCTTCTTTAGATGATGGATTTTTAAGCCAGAAAAATACATGGTGAATTATGCGTGAAGCCATACTGGGAATTCATTATTGGTTTAAATAGTTGTATCAACATCGTCCTCATGATGTTTTTGTTTTTCATAATCTGCATTCAACTTTTGCTCCAACTCCTTTTTATCTTTTTGGTTTTTATACACTAATACTATGATTATGATTAACAACACTATGATTACAAGGATTGTTACAGGAAGGTTGAAATGCATAAAACATCTTGTTGATTAAAGATACTCAATTGCCATATCTGCTGTGTTAAGATTATATGTTTAAAAATGATGATTCATTATCTATATTACTGAGCCATCGCTCACATCTAAAAGCCGTTCAAATTTTAGTTGCCCTATTCCGTAATATTTATAGTAACTACCATTTTAATTCTTATTACTTTTATCCTGCTTTCCTCCCTATTCAATACGCTATCTGCTCTACGATACTGATCCCCTCTACGTAAAGATCCCGTTCCACCCCGATCCATTCTCTATTTAACACTGCTGTTGATTGCTATTTAACCATATAAAGGGATAACATATGTCTCAGGGTAAGTCAAGCCAACTACTTCAGCGTGTTCTGAGCTGTTTATTTATAATAATACTTTCATGCCATTACGGTGTAGCGCAACCTATAATTAGGGGTGTGGTACTTGATGCCAATCAAAAGCCTATGCCTAATGCCAGTGTTTTATTAACCAACTCCTCTGATTCGGTATTGATCAAAGGTTCATTAACTGACAAAACGGGGATGTTCTTGTTTGCCAATATTCCACCTGGCAAATACCGTGTAATGTCTACAGGAGTTGGGTATAAGCCTGTTTATACTGATTCATTTGAGTACGACAGCAAAAAAGAGGTGCAACTTCCATCCATCAGGCTTGCCGAAAAGCAGGCTGACCTGCAGGCCGTTACGGTCACCGCTAAAAAGCCATTATTTGAACAAAAGATGGACCGCATGGTGATTAATGTAGCTTCCAGTATAACAGGAGTTGGTAGCACTGCGTTGGATGTTTTGGAACGATCACCTGGCATCACTGTTGACCGGCAAAACAATTCGCTTTCTATGAATGGGAAAGATGGAGTGGTGGTTATGATCAATGATAAGATCAGCCGCATGCCTATGGCTGCCCTTGTTCAGCTATTGGCTGGCATGAGTGCAGGCAATATAGAAAAGATAGAACTCATTACTACTCCACCTTCCAAGTATGATGCGGAAGGTAATGCGGGTTATATCAATATAGTGCTGAAAGAAAACACACTTTTTGGTACCAATGGTACCTATACGGCAACAGTGGGTTATGGCAATGGTCTTTCGCTTTCACCTAGCCTTAATTTTAATCACCGGACACTGAAGACCAATTTCTTTGGAGATGTTTCATTTTCAAGGAACGCCATTGAACAGGAATTTGCCTTTTACAGAAAGGTAGATAAACAGGGCACACAGGTGGAAAGCGATATCGTTTCTAAAAGGGACCCATTAGTTTATTTTTCGAACCTAAGATTAGGGATGGATTACCAGGTGAATAAAAAAATGGTAGCCGGAATATTATTTTCTGCCTTCGACCGCCGGTGGACCATGGATGCCAACAATAACTCCAACATTTACCTGGATCATGTGCTCGATACAATCGTACGGATAAAAAACAGGGAAGTGCATAACCTGCGCAATTATAGTTTCAATGGAAACTTTATTTACAATTTTAGTGATCGTGAAAAGATCAGTTTTGATGCCGATTATATATTTTACAAGGACGATAATCCTGTTGATTATAATAATTACTATTTCAATGGCAATAACGTATCCCTCTATGACCAGTTAACAAAAAGCGGCAAAGAAACTCCTATCAAATTCTGGGTCAGCAATGCTGATTACTCCAGGAAATTGGGAAGAAAAGTAGACCTGGAAGCTGGTGTCAAGGGAACTGTCTCCCGTTTTAATAACAATGTATCCGTACAGAATTACCTGCAGGGGTCATGGATCAAGGATGCAGAGCTAACAGCTAATTATAACCTGGAAGAATCCATCTTTGCAGGTTATGCCTCTGTCGGCATATCACTGAATGAAAAGAATAACATGAAGCTGGGCATGCGTTATGAACGTACCAATTCAACCCTTAATACCGAAGTGCAAAAAGGGATCGTTGACAGGCACTATGGCAATTTCTTTCCAACAGCTTTCTACTCCCATAAGATCAATGATAAAAATTCATTTAACCTGTCTTACAGCCGCCGTATTACCAGGCCCACTTTCAATGACATGGCCCCCTTCGTCATCTTTGTAGACCCTAATACCTTATTCTCAGGTAATCCGGGTTTGCAACCCGCCATTTCCAATGATTTTAAAACAGATTACCTGTTTAAGAGTTTCGTGCTTTCATTCCAGTACACCCTGGAACAGGATCCTATAACTAACTTTTCTCCCAAGGTAGATCCTGTTACCAATAAGCAAACACTGGCAGCAGAGAACCAGGACAACCGCAAAACCTTTAACATCATTGTGTCATTACCCATAAGGGTTACCAAATGGTGGAATATGCAAAACAATTTATTTGCAACTTCGCAGGAGCTGAATGCGATCTATAAAGGCGATCCGCTGGTGTTGAAGCAAAAAACATTCTTTGGTCGTAGCACCCAAACCTTTAAGTTACCTAATGAGTTTTCGATGGAAGTGTCAGGCTTTTTCCGTTCACCCGGTTTGTTTGGCATTTACAAATCCAATTCATTCGGAGTGCTGGATCTTGGTGTACAAAAGAAATTCGGTAAAATGCGCTCATCCCTTCGCCTTGCGTATGATAATGTGCTGAATAGCCTGAAGTTTAAACCAAGCATTGACCTGCCCGATCAAAACCTTGTGGTCATGGCCAGGCTACAGTTCAGTTACCCAACCATCCGGCTAACCTGGTCTCAGAATTTCGGTAATGATAAATTAAAAGGAAAAAGAAATCACTCATCGGGCGATGATGCCAGGGAAAGGGTACAGGTGAATTGAGCATGGTTTATTTGTGAAATAATGCTCAATAAGTGGAATATTTTTGGCTGAAATAGCGCTATACAGGGCTTTTAATACATTGAATAAGAAATAATTCAAAAAAATTTTTTAGAAAAAGGCTCAGCCCTTATCTTCGCACTCCCAAATCAAAAAAAGGGAGTTTAGCTCAGCTGGTTCAGAGCATTCCGCTTCAAGGCGGAAGGGTCGACGGTTCGGGTAAAGATCTTATAAATATTGGGAGTTTAGCTCAGCTGGTTCAGAGCATTCCGCTTCAAGGCGGAAGGGTCGACGGTTCGGGAAAAGATCTTAAAAATATTGGGAGTTTAGCTCAGCTGGTTCAGAGCATCTGCCTTACAAGCAGAGGGTCGGCGGTTCGAACCCGTCAACTCCCACAATAATAACCTCAGTAAACACTGAGGTTTTTTTATGCCTGTTTGCACCTACATATTGTATTCCCCAACCAGAGATCGTTACTATATTGGTCATACTGGAGATGAACTTCACGAGCGATTGCGTAAACATAATTCAAACCATAAAGGATTTACTGGTAAAACCGGTGATTGGGAGATAGTTTATAAGGAAACCTTAGATAACAAAGAGTTGGCCTACAAACGGGAAAAGGAAATAAAAGCATGGAAGAGCAAAATAAAAATTCAAAAGCTTATTGCTGGTTCAGGGCATTCCGCTTAAAGGCGGAAGGGTCGGCGGTTTGCCGCAACATGCGGGATCAACTCCCACAATAATAACCTCAGTAAATACTGAGGTTTTTTTATGCCTTTTTACACCTACATATTGTATTCGCCAACCAGGGGTCGTTACTATATTGGTCATACTGGAGATGAACTTCAGGAGCGATTGCGTAAACATAATTCAAACCATAAAGGATTTACTGGTAAAACTGGTGATTGGGAGATAGTTTATAAGGAAACCTTAGATAACAAAGAGTTGGCCTACAAACGGGAAAAGGAAATAAAAGCATGGAAGAGCAAAATAAAAATTCAAAAGCTTATTGCTGGTTCAGGGCATTCCGCTTAAAGGCGGAAGGGTCGGCGGTTTCCCGCAACATGCGGGATCAACTCCCACAATAATAACCTCAGTAAACACTGAGGTTTTTTTATGCCTTTTATACCTACATATTGTATTCGCCAACCTGGGATTGCTACTATATTGGTTATACTGGAGGTGAACTTCGGAAGTGTTACGGAAAAAATCAAATCATATAGGGTTTAGTTGAAAACCGGCATGCACGTGTATAAATTATATTAAATTGTATATATAACCTATTTCTTTAAAGGGATCCTTTGTTCTTTCCGTCTTCCTACAATTTGCTTTAACATTAAGTTCAGTATTATGATTATATTATTTTAGTAACTTAAGTTATGTATTTCAACGGTTGTTTTATAAAGGTTGGAAAATATGAACATATTCGCGCATTACACCATGATGGGATAATTCATTGTAAGACAGTAAAACATTTTGCAACAATTGAGGATAATCAAAGGCGCGATATTTTGGAAGGGGTAACTTATACCAAATATTTAGGTCAATGTGAAATAAGTTTTAAAAGTATAGATGCACCAGAAACAGAATATAAGCGTTTCGGTTTTGCTGAAGATACCAGGATTAATAATAGTCCTAATGAAGCTATGGGAAATCTCTTTTGTATGACTGGAATAAACCTTTGGGACTGCCCTGTTAATCAACCCAAAAAAGTTCATCCTCATATTAAAGGTTTTGGAAACTGTTTTGTTTTGATACATAATTCAAATGAGTTTGTTTCAAGAGTGAAAGCTGCGGCTATAAATGAGGGGCTATCATTGCATCATGGTTCAATTGAATACAAAGACTTTTCAAATTTCACGGGTTATAAAACTTGTTTTCAAAAAGATAATTTATACCGTCCTGAAAGTGAATACCGCTTTCATTTTAATTACCATAAAGAAGAGACCATTAATTTAAAAGTGGGCGACCTTACTGACATTTCAAGCATTGCCCCTATTAGCTTTATAGATGATTTGATGGTTTGCCCAACAAAAAAAGATGGGAACTATATTGAATTTAAAGTAAACGCGATTCGTAAGGTGCTTGCTAATGAACATGAAGAGAAAAAATTTCTTTCTATAAAAGATTGAGATTTTTCCCACGGGGAGGTTGCCTGAATGGCAAACGCTATTGGAGAATTAATTAATTATGAATAAACAATTATCGATTCAGCAATCGCTGCAATTTTACAAACGTTTCGTATGGCCCTTTGGCTATAAATAAATTAACCACCCAGGCTGGCAAAGATCCTCCCGGATCCACATCCAGGAAATAAACTGTCTTTAATTTATTATTCCCTGTTTCAGTGAAGATCCAATGACCTGAAAGATGTTGTACCCTTACCAGTCCCTTATTGACAGGGAGGTTACCTGGTTCTGCTTCCTGCCTGATCTGAAGCGATTTGTGCGAAGCATCCTTCTCAATGACCATACGAATCACCACATCCCTATTACTGGCTGGCCATGGTAATCCCGTTTCATTATAATACAACATGCTGTTCTCATCCAGTTTTTTTACCAGGTAAGATTTTTTGGTTGCAAAGACCCATGATTCCTGGAGGGGAATATTAGTAAATATCTCTTTCACCCTTTGAAGGCTACCGTTCATCTCCGCAATTACTTTGATGAGCTTTACTCCATCATGTCCGCCAGAAGCAGTAAAAACCTCAATGCCATTTTTTTGTTTTACCAGATGCCAGTCTTTTCTTTCTGATATCTGTGCCTTTAGGCATCCAAAGCAAAGAAACAACAAGCTACATAGGATCCATTGGATAATTATCTTTTTTACATGCATAGTAATACCATCAGGTATAAAACGTATCAATCAACAATAGGTTGCCTGGTTCATTTTTATTTCCTCATGGCTGCCTGTGATATGGCTATTGCAAGTTCCAACCAATTTACCGTTATAAGTATTCTTCGCCTTAAATAAACAGCATATGCGTTCCTACTCCTTCAGCCTTCTTATAAAAATCTCCAACGGTGATAATGCCATCAATATCCTCGAACATATCTTCCTTAGTATAATGAAACATATCCATTGCCAGTTTGCAGGCCCATAGCTTCACCCCTGAATCTTTCAGCATACACAGGAATTCATATACATCAGGCATATCCATTTTTTCCATTTCTTTCTTCATCATTTTGGTAGCCATAGCCTCCATACCCGGTAGTCCACCTATCATGGTTGGAATATGCATGGCCGGATTACCAACAGTGGCAACATGCAGGTGTGGAAGTTTTTTCTTGTGGATAGACTCCAGGCCAAAAAAGGTGAAGAATATTTCTGCTTCTATACCCTCCATCCTTGCGCCATTGGCTAATACAAATGCAGCATAAACATTTTCGAGGGTTGCTTTTGAAAGGATGATCATCATTTTATTGATCTGGCCATTATTCTCCAACATAACTTGATTTTTAGAAATGAATAATTAAATACAACTGGCGGGTTTTGGAACACCGGCTATTTTAGTAGCTGTCTTCAACGGAGCTTTGGGAAACAACGCATAAAATTCCTTGATGTCCACAACACCGCTTTTGCCAATCTTTCTTATACTTAGGGGCACTTCTTTTCTGTGCTCGTCCTGTATATATTCTATGATCTCCCAATGGCGTTCTGACAATTCTATCATAGCCTCCCGGGCCAACTCTTCCCCGATCTCTTTGTTCCATTCTGAGAAGTTGATCATAAATCCTTCTTCATTGACCTCGATTGTGGTATTACAGATAGCTTTTTCCATATAATAGTATTTGATAGTTATTTAAAAATGTTTTCCCGCTTCCTGCATTTTGGCAGGAACGAAGGGTATGGGAATTCCTTTTAATAATACATTCCAGTAGACCCATTTGAAGGCGAGCTTCCCTATATGATTCATGCGGCTCTCTTTAAGCAGGGACAAAGGACCAAAGCCACTGAAAGGAAAACTTCCTTCTACAGGTTCATGTGTGTAATTGAAGTCAATCAATAGTGCCTTACCGTTGCCTGTCTCCACAAAGCAATTGGCATGGCCGTCAAATTCTTCTTTCATGGGTTCGCCTTTGATATAACTGAGTATATTTTTTGTGAGTACTTCCGCTTGAAAATGCGCTACAGATCCTGCTTTTGATGCAGGGATGTTGCTTGCATCCCCTAAGACAAAAATGTCAGGGAAAGCCATGGATTGAAGGGTGCTTTTATTTGTGGGCACATAATTCAGTTCATCACCAAGTCCCGATCTTTCCATCAGTTCATCTCCCTTATTGGTTGGAACAGTTACCAGCAGGTCAAATGGAATTTCCCTGCCGCCATAGTCAATGATCTTTTTGTTTTCATTGTCCACCTCGGCAATAGCAAAATCACTTTCAATAGCAATATTCTTTTCTTCCAGTAAATGATTCAATGCCGCTGTAGCCCTGGGTTTAGTGAAGGCGCCGTCTAATGGAGTGACATAGGTGATCTCAACTTTGTCACGCATTTTTTTATGCCTGAAGAAAGAATCAGCAAGAAAGGCAAATTCCAGGGGGGCTACCGGGCATTTAATAGGCATTTCAGTGATATGAACCACCAGTTTGCCACCTTCCCATACACGTAGTTTATCTCTCAATGCCAATGCGCCTTCAAATGTGTAAAAATCAAAAACGGTGCGGTACCATTCTTCGCCCTGCATTCCCTGTATTTCTCCAGGTGCTATTTTAGCACCCGTTGCAATAATGAGTACATCATAATGGAGGCTTTCTCCCTTACTTAACCATACCTCGTTTTCTTTTGCATTGATCTTTTCTATTTTTTCATTGAGTAGTTGTACTTTTTTAGGGATAAACTTCTGTATGGGTTTTATAATGTCTTCAGGTGTATAGATATCAAAAGGTAAAAAAAGATATCCCGGCTGGTAATAATGTTCTTTTCTTTCATCTATTATTACTATTTCCCATTCTGATGGATTCAGCTCATGATCCAGGTGGTTTGCCATCATTGTTCCTGCTGTTCCTGCACCTAGTATAACCAAACGTTTCATGATATTTTGAGGTTTTATATTTCAGCCACAAAATTCCATGCGCAAAAAGCACATCACCGTGACAAGTGTCACCAAGAACGGATTACCTGACCAACTTCATAAGTTTTGCTGATAGCTGTCACTGGTTAGCCAAATAGCTATCAGTGGAATTATTGAGGTTATTGTTTACAGTTAGAGGCATATAAGTTTGCTAATAAAGGATAAGTCTGTTCGTGATCTTGCCATGTTAACAGGAAGCAATAAAGCAAAATGCCAGGCATGTTGCCTGGCATTTAATAATGGAATTGGATAAATATATAAAGCAAATACAACTAATCAGGATATCCTTTCATTTTCATTCCGCAATAAAAGATGCAGGCAAAAGGCACCAATGGCCATTACTATATCCCGCACGGCAATATCAAAAAATTGACCTGTTAATATCAAATTGATTGCTATACCACATAGCCAGCACCCTACAATTATACTTCCCAGCTTTGGTCTTGTTAATAGAATAATACCTGCCACAATTTCAATAATACCAACTATACTCATGAAAGTATGTGGTTGCACCGGGATGCTCCTTGTTACCACAGGCGCCAGGTATTGATCCCAATTGGTCAATATGTGAGTGAACTTATCTGCTCCTGCTGCAATGGGTACAAGGCCATAAGTCCATTTAAGTATGTTTATTACTTTTTGTCTATTGCTGATAGCTACTGTTGATACCTCATGGGCATAATTGGCTGTAATCGTTGACATAAATTGTGGTTTTTGTAGGAATAGAGCAGGTGAGTGATCAATTGGTTACAGGTTTATAAAAATAAATTTGACAGCTATGCTAAAAAAGGTGAACAGTAAAACATAGATGAGTAATAAGGTGGATATATAAACTAACTGATCTGTGTTGTTTTCACTATATAAATGGTAGCTTTAACAGGCAAAAATTTTACTTCCTGTTGGAAACATATATCCCTTGCCATTTCAAATAATTTACTACCATTTTGGCCGATCAAAGTCCTGCAACTATGAACATATTTTCCTTTCCATTGTGAACTCCATTTTCTAACAATTAAACTTTTGACAATGAAAAGAACATTTGTTTCTGCATCAGTTATTGCAGTAGCCCTGCTTTCTTTAATTAGTTTAAGCAGTTTTAATAAAAGACAGGATCAAAAGCTCAATCAACATCTATCTTTCCGGGCTGGCGGGAATGCTCCGGTTACTATCCATACTTCCATTACAGGGGCTTATCCCGATGGAACAACCTTTACGGGGACTGTTTCTATTATTGGTGCCATAAGCCAAACCGGGACCTTTGTAATGCAAACAGAAGCCTTAGGTATGGCCTTACATTGTAACCTCGTGCTTGAACTTCCGGATGGTACGCTTACTATACGAATGAATTGTAACATGGGTACATTGAATGGACGCTGGAAAATTTTATCTGGTACAGGAGCTTATGAAAACGTAAAAGGGGAAGGATCACTGGTGATGCCTGTGCCTGATGAAATTATGATAGGTGTTGTTTCCGGTACCTGAGTAATAATTGCAAAAAAGAATAGCAGCAGATGTGTGAAATGTTCTGGGATATCTACCGGGTATGAATTATTGAAAGGGTTTCATACCCGGTTATAGATACCCGTAAGGTTTTATGGTTTCAGCCTGCCTTCAATAGAATCATCCATTGTTTTGCCTAGTACTGCACCCGCTGCCATTTTCATTAATGCCACCGCATTGCCGTGTTTGTTATCCCAATAATATCCTTCATTCGTTTTTACATGGATAACCGTTATCCTTGGATCGTCTACACCTTCAGTAAACCAGGTCTTTAAGATCGGTTCCCAAAGTTCTTTGATCAATTCTTTATCTGTTGAAATATCCGCTTCGCCATATATACTTAAAAAGTCGGAATGTGCTGAACCCTGGAATAATAAATGAACTTTATTATCCGCTGTTAACTCTTTGTTTTTATAACTGTCAGAGGCACTTAAAAACCAAAAGTTTCCTTCCTCATCCATTTTCTGAACAGACATGGGCCTTACAGTAAGAGGTTTCCCGCTTTGGATATCTGTGCAGAAAAAGCAGGTGTTGCTTTTGCCTGCCAATTCCTTTATTTTTTTACCTGCATTCACAGCGCTCAGGTCTTCATGATTTTTTTCTTCTTGCTGTTGATTGATACTATCCATTAGTTAGAATTTTTGATTTAATAGTAAATACTTTAAAAGGGTAGTACTTCATTATTTAAAATATTATACCAATTCCAATTAATTACCGGGTAATCTTTAGAATTTTAAGAATGGAGGGGAGCTTGTTTAGGCTTTAGAAAAGGATAAGTTGTCTCCATTATACAAAATGGGAAAATAACTAAATCCTGGTCTGTACATTTCAGAAAATAGAATGAGCTATAAGGGGCGGGAAATCTCCCCTGGTTAAACCCTTACCCGAATAAATGGGAATTACCTGTGAAGCAATATCCTGAATTTGACTATGATAATATACACAAGGGACAGTGCTATCAGCCAGGAAAGCAAAATAAAAAACAGGTCTTTTAGTTTCTGTTTGGAGTTAACCATATTGTTTTTCAACTCTCTTCAGTTTCAGGTTAGTAACCGGTGAAACGATCAAAGGAAACTTTTCAACTGTGACACTGCCGGGGTCCAATCCAAATCCTCTTTCTTCTGAAAGACTAATTGCTTTTATCCAAAAATGCAGTTTCATGATCATTCTTTCTATTATTGGCAAGTCATTGTCCTGGCTTAGGTATTTTTCCAAAACAATAAATTGAAAATCACCCATCACCTTATCTTTCTCAAGACTTTCATAGCGGCTCATTACATTGACTTCTTTATTAGCAACCAGATCTTCCACCACTTTGCGGAACAACAGGTTAATGCGTGGTTGCACCCGGAACCCCAACCGGAACTCCACCCTGATGATGTCATTGGGTATGATATGATCAACTTTATATTCTGAAGTATAAGGATCATCAACTGTATCAACATGTATGAACCAATATATATCCGCTCTTTTTGGTTTTTTATTAAGTATGGAATAAATGATCTTATGCTCTATTTCTTTTGGATTATCGGCACTTGTCAGGTATACCAGGTGAGTGGCATATTTGATCACAGACCTGTCATTGCTTAATTCCTGTATTTTAGGAATATAATGGTCCAGCCTGACGAATTCAATATACCTGTTTTTGATCTTCCGGGCTCTGAACCAGTTGTACATGACCATAAACAGCAGCCCGCCAACCAATACCGTAACATAACCTCCATGCGGAAACTTATCCATGTTTGCATAAAGGAAACTCACTTCAATGGTCAGGTACACCAATAGGTATAAATAAACAAGCACGCTCCGGGTACGGCGTATGACAAGGTAGTTGGAAAACAGGATGGAAGTGGCAATCATGGTAATAGTGATAGCCAGGCCATAAGCAGCCTCCATATTGGAAGCTTTTTGAAAATGCAAAACGATACCGATACATCCCAGGTAGATCAGCAGGTTCACTGCTGGTACATATAGTTGTCCTTTTGCCTCCGTAGGATAGCTGATCTTCAGTTTGGGCCATAGATTAAGACGCATGGCCTCACTGACAAGTGTAAAGGAACCTGATATCAATGCCTGGCTGGCAATAATTGTCGCCGCCGTTGCAATGGCAATGCCGAAATATAAAAACCAGTCGGGCATTACACCGTAAAAAGGATTAAAGCCTCCTTCTATCATGGCCGATGATATCCGCTCTCCTGCATGGTGTGAAAGCAGCCAGGCTCCCTGACCCAGGTAATTGATCACCAGGCATGATTTTACAAAGATCCACGAGTATCGTATGTTCCATTTGCCACAGTGTCCAAGGTCAGAATACAATGCCTCCGCTCCTGTAGTGCAAAGAAATACACCACCTAAAATATAAAACCCATTAGGATAGGTCATTAATAACCTGATACCATAATAGGGATTGAAGGCCTTGAAAACGGTTAACTGGTCCATGAAATGAAAAGCACCCAGTGTGGCCAGCATTAAGAACCAGGCTGTCATGACAGGCCCGAAAAAACGCCCGATAAAAGCAGTTCCAAATTGCTGGATAAAGAACAGCATTGATAAAATACCAATAACGATATAAATAATGGTCCATTGACTGATATGACCCAGTGATGGTATTTGCTTTAATCCCTCGATAGCGGAGGTCACCGAAATAGGAGGTGTGATCATACCATCAGCCAGCAGTGCCGCACCACCCATCATAGCCGGAATCACCAGCCATCTTTTCCTGCGGCGCACCAGGGCGAATAAAGAAAATATTCCACCTTCACCCCGGTTGTCAGCCTGCAAGGTGAGGATCACATATTTCACTGTTGTTTGTAAGGTTAGTGTCCATATAATGAGCGATAAGGATCCTATTACCAGGTTTTCGGTAATGGTTTTTCCGCTGATAATGGCATTCAAAACGTACAACGGTGAAGTACCGATATCTCCATAAATGATTCCCAATGCAATTAAAAATCCAGCCAGCGAAACCCTGTTGTGTGAAGACATTCAATAAATATTCAAAAGATCAAAACTATAGTGATGCCCCGGATATTTGGGAATATTGGACCATTTGTCCCTCAAATCTTTATAAAATCTTTACACCCCTTTTTTAATCATTTTCATCCTGTATAGACATTTACTTTTGTATAGTTTTCAGCCATGAGTACCTATTTGATGCATACAGTTAAAAAAGGAAAGCAGTACCTGTACAGTACAGCTATTGTGATCATGGTATCTGCAGTTTGTTTCGCACTATCTCATTTTATGGGCTACCGTGTCATTGCCCTGATATTATTATTGACTGTGTCCTTCCTGGCCATAACATTCGACATCCTGCCGGTATTGCTTGCCGCTACTTTAAGCGCCATGATCTGGGGTTACTTTTTTATCCCACCCCGCTTTACCGTGCACGTAGAAACTACTGAAGATAAAATTCTACTGGCCATGTATTTTGTCATTGCATTGATCAATGGTGTGCTAACATACAAGATCAGGCAACTGGAAAAAGCTTCACGTTTAAAAGAAGAAAGAGCCAACAGCGTAGCATTGTATAATACCTTACTTAATTCTCTGTCTCATGAGTTGCGTACACCTATTGCCGCCATCATAGGGGCAGCAGATAATTTACAATTGAATAATAACCTGACGCAGACCGACAGGGATATGCTTATAGCCGAGATATCCAAAGCTTCCCTGCGCCTGAACCAGCAGGTGGAAAATTTGCTGAATATATCAAGGCTGGAGTCTGGTCACATTCAACCTAAAAAGGATTGGTGCGATGTGGTGGAATTGATATATGATATAGTGAAAAGGGTGGAAGAGAACAATCCACATAGAAGTATTGATATCAGTGTCAATCAAAGTATGCCTTTATGTTCTTTGGATAAAGGAATGCTTGACCAGGTGATCTACAACCTGGTGAACAATGCAGCCATTCACACAGAGGACAATAGTAAGATATTGGTATCAGCTACCTGCCCGGCTGATGTGCTGGAGCTGATAGTGGAAGATAGTGGAAGGGGGTTTAATGAAAAAGAGACCAAAGATGTATTTCACAAATTCTCCAGGGCAAGAATATCAGGCACAGCAGGATCTGGGTTGGGGCTTTCAATTGTGAAAGGATTTACGGAAGCACTAGCCGGAACTGTAAGCCTTGAAAAAAGTAACATGGGCGGTGCCAGGTTTATTATTTTGATACCGGTAAAAACAACTTCCTTTAACTACATACATGAACAGACAGGAAATATTGGTCATTGATGATGAGCCCCAGATCCGCAAGCTTTTGGAGATAACATTACAAACCAATAACTATGTGGTCCGGCAGGCCAGCAATGCAAAAGAAGGATTGATCATGGCTGGCAATCATCCACCAGAATTAATATTGCTTGATTTGGGACTTCCCGATGAAAGCGGGCACTCTGTACTTCAGAAACTTCGAAAGTGGTATACCAATCCTGTTATAATCCTTTCTGTACAGAAAAATGAAGAGGATATAATCAGGGCATTGGATAATGGAGCCAATGATTATCTATCTAAACCATTTCGTGCAGGTGAACTGTTGGCGCGTATCCGTTCAGCATTAAGAAGTTCAAGCATGGATGAAGGAGAATCATTGATAGATTTCACAGATATCAAGATTGACCTTACAAACAGGATGGTTAAGAAAAAAGGGGAGGTACTCAAACTTACCAATACTGAATATAGTCTTCTTGCTTTATTGATGCGCAATGAAGGTAAAGTATTGACCCACCAGTTCTTACTTCGGGCTATTTGGGGGCCTGGTTATATCCACCAGTCACAATACCTGCGTGTATTTGTAGCCCAGTTGAGAAAGAAAATAGAGGATGACCCTAACAGGCCAGTTTATTTATTAACTGAGTCAGGTGTAGGATACAGGTTTGTTGGTTCAGCAAACAAGACTGTATCCTGATTAATGAATGAGTGTTATCAAACCACTAAAAGCCTTTTGCCGAAGCAGTTTTGGCGCATTCATAGCAGTTGCCGTCTTTATCTAATACTACATCAGGGTGTATGCGGCAGGTATAGATCTTTACAGACGTAGATTTGACGCATTCATAACAATTACCGTCTTTATCCAATACCACGTCAGGGTGCATACGACAGGTGTATATTTTGAGCACTTCGGTTTTAGCCTGTTCTTTTGATGACACATCAGTTTTTTTATTGCATTTAAAAGCCTGGGCTGTTTGATGTGATGTGGCATTTTTACATGGCTTTGCCTGGGCAAAGGCTGTAGTGGAGAAAATACTCATTATTAAAAAAAACACGATCGTTTTCATAATAAACTTTTTATATGATGGTTGAATTCTTTATAAAGAATGGATGTAAATGATAATTACTGGTATGTATACAAACAGGCCGGGTAAAAAGGCCGTCTCCAAAAAATAAATTCAGGTAATCAGGAAGGAGAGATATAGCAACCAGGGTTTTCACATGTTTCTCTATTCGCCCCACAAAGCTGTGACATATAAAACTTAAATATGATGACCTGCATCAGACCTTTTTATGATTAACACTGATATTAGTTATTGAAACTGAGGCTTAAGCGTGAGATGGGTTAGTCAACTTCGGGCTTCCCATCAGGTTGTTGGTTGTGTTCTAAAGCCCTGGTGCATGCATTCCTGCCCAGGTCTATCATATACCTGGCCTTATAGAATTCAAAGGTGGAACAGCTGTTTCTTGGTATTTCTATTAAAATATCAGGAGGATAGGTCTTCAATAAATAGGAAGCAAGGCGATCCTGGGTCATATTATAGGAAGAGAGTAGCAATTCCCTTAAAGAATATTCAGAAATAGGCAAGAGGTCTTTAGGTTTGTTTTCTTTTTGCATAAGGGGATTGAGCCATTTCCATAGCGCTGTCACTTCCTGTTTCACCTCCAATGTGGTCATGGTTGGGGAAGATGCTCCATTAACATTTACAGCAATAATAAACTCATCCTTATTTTTCTGCACAAGGTTCAGGGGGAGGGGATTCAATACACCTCCATCCACCAAAAATTGCCCATTCTCCAGCACAGGTGTAAAAACACCCGGAATGGCAATAGAGGCTCTAAGCGCTTTATACATATCCCCGGATCTATAATATACTTCCTTATTTTGAACCATATCAGTGGCCACCGCCACAAAAGGGATATGCAGGTCCTCTATTTGTTGCTGCCCTGTTACTTTTTTCAATAGATTGAAAAGGCGCTCTCCTTTCAGAAACCCTTGCCTGGTAAGCGTGAAATCCAATATTTTAAAGAGTAATGTTTTCGTAAGCCTCAGCATCCATTCCTTATAAGCAGCATGGTATCCTGCGGCGTACATGCCACCCACTACTGCGCCCATAGAGCAGCCGGTAATGCTGATGATCTCATGACCTGTTTCTTCCAGCACGTCTATTACTCCTATATGTGCCATGCCCCTGGCCCCACCACTGCCCAGTACCAGGTGAACCTTTTTCATGTAAGTGAATTTATTCCAATTTTCCGAAGGCAGGAAGCTTTCATTAGCGCGTATTTTTTATAGGAAAACTAGTATGCCGGGGCGCAAAAACGGTAAAAGGCGAATGATGCACAGTACTGCATGAAAAGAATCAAATAATAATGCAACATTTTGATGCAATGATGTAAGTATAATTCTTATATAAAAGCGACCTTTAGAAACACTGAAAAACTAAACAAATGACAAATAGTACAGAATTCAATATAGATGATGAAACCATTCAATCTTTAAAACTTCAATTGACAACTGAGCCTCTCAACGCCCCTATCGACCTGGTTGGCCGCGTATTTAAATATCCTGCATTAGAAAAAGTATATATAATGGAAAGTGATTTATATGGCAATATGATGCCCCAGGGCTCCTGTTTCCTGGCTTTCCAGGGTAACCATGGTTTGATAGGTAAACATTTATATATTGAAACCCTTAAGAGTTCAACTTCAGCAGATATTCAAGTTATGATTGCGACCCATGACCAGGGCTAGAAAGCAAAGGTTTCCAGGTAGTAAGTAAACCAGGTAGTATAATATAACTTTATCAAATCTCCACTTATAAAATTTCCATTTTAATACCTCCGGGAATTGGTAGTGTAATTCTTATTCCATGAAGTATTCCAATTGATCTCTTCTGAATTTACAGGGTTCATACTGTCTTGCAGGCAACCAGCAGGCAACAGCATCCGTATCTATTAATAAAAACATGAAAACCAGGCATTCACTGAAGACAGTAATGTTGCTTATTTGCGGAAGCCTGCTGTTTATTGCATGCAGCAAAGGAAACAACGCCAGTAATGGGTATGGCAATAATACCAATAATAATAATCCTGCTCCTGCCCCTGCAGGAAACAACATCAGTATAGCAAGCATGAAGTTTGGTCCTGCCTCATTAACTGTTAAGGCTGGCACCACCGTAACATGGACCAACAATGATAATATGGTTCATACTGTTACCGCTGATGATGGCAGCTTCACCAGTACTGATCTGAATTATGGTGATAAATACAGCCATACTTTCAATTCGGTTGGAACGGTTGCTTACCATTGTATCTATCATGCTGCTATGAAAGCTGCGGTTGTGGTTAATTAAAAAGACCGTAATTGTTTCTTCATAGAAATTTCACGTTGATATATACACAGCAATTAACCGTGCCCTGTGAAAATTATATATACTGAAATGAAGTGAATGAAATCGTATAGTGTACATGCTTTTTTGTCTTATTGAGCCATTGCTAATTTCATTATAAGCTGTTGGCCTTATGCGCATGTATGGAAAAACCACAGTTGCGTAAGGTTTCCTGGGAAAAAACGTTTCCCATTCCGTCCTATGATAATCTTCCAGCGCAGAATGAACCTTTCTTCTATAGCATAAAAGCACCCGCAATCTTTTAGACATGGCTTTGATGTAGAACCAAATAATTGACAGTTTGTCCCTAATAGCCATACCTTGGTTATGGTCAAAGAAAATAGTTCAAAAATTATTGCCCTTCGCTGTAACCTTTTAATTTTTAACAGCTCTATTGTTTAAGTACCTCTAACAGAGCAGGCAGAAAAAACCAGGAATGAACATTATAAAAAGTGGAAGCTTTTCCTGCTGCTTGAATCTTCTATACTAATTATTTATTACCAGGTAAACCGGAGAACTATGCGTTACAAAAATCAAACGATCGTAATTGTTTTATTGGCCACAATTACCATTCTTGCCCAATGCAAAAAGGATGATCATAATAAAGACAAGAATACGGATAATGACCCGGCATTGATTGCTGCAGGGAAGGATATCTTTCGGCATGATACTTTTGGTGATGAGGATTTCTGGAGTGGCGTACTGCATTTGGACAAAGCTATTCTAGGAACAAAGCATGGTGGTTATGGAGGTGGTGTTAGTCCTAAAACGGCACTCGCTGTAGGATTGAAAGTTGACGCAAATGCACTGCCAGCTGATGTGGTATCGGCTATTCGGTCCGGTGCCATTGACCTTGATGATCCGGCAACTACTGTTGCACTTTTAAAATTGAATGCAGTGGTGGGGGTAAAGGGCACCTTTAATACTTCTGGTAATTTAACCTCGGTTGGCATCACTTGTGCTTCCTGTCATTCTACTGTAGACAATTCCTTTGCCCCGGGAATAGGGAAGCGCCTCGATGGCTGGCCAAACAGGGATCTGAATGTGGGAACCATCATTTCATTAACTGATAATGCACAACCCATTGCCAGTATGCTGCATGTTGATGAACCTACATTACGTTCTGTTCTTAGTGCCTGGGGACCGGGTAAATTTGCTGCCGTATTGTTCATGGATGGAAAGGCATTGAAACCAGATGGTTCTGTAGCCGCCAATCTAATTCCTGCTGCCTTTGGATTAAAAGGCATTGATCTTACTACCTATACCGGGTGGGGAGATATCAGTTATTGGAATGCTTTTGTTGGCAACCTTGAAATGCATGGTAAAGGAAACTTTCATGATGATCGTTTGAACAACCCTGTCAAATATCCCATAGCTGTTGAAAATGGCTTTTGGAATGTCACCCACAATCCAGACCTGATCACTTCAAAACTCCCTGCATTAAGAGCTTACCAGCATTCTATAAAAGTCCCATTACCACCAGCAGGCAGCTTTGATGTTCAAATGGCAGGAAGAGGCAAAGGGTTGTTTATGTCAAAAGCCAAATGCAACACCTGCCATGCAGCTCCTTTGCTGGCAGATAATATATTGCATACAGGTGCCGAACTGGGAATTGATGATTTTGAAGCCATGCGGTCACCTACGGGAAAATATAGAACCACACCACTGGGAGGATTATTTGCCAGGGAAAAAGGCGGTTTTTATCATGATGGGCGGTTTGCTACCTATTCGGATGTTGTCAACCACTATAATGATCATTTCTCCCTGGGTTTATCTGCCGCAGAAAAGCAGGACATTATTGAATACCTGAAATCATTGTAGGGCAGGCGCTGAAGGGCAGGTTATAGGAGGGGTGTTACGGAAACGAAATGTGACTGGCGCTCGCTCATGCCTCCCGGTCTTAGTGCTATTCAGTATCAAAAGCGCAGTGCCTGGAATTTACACGCTATTGAGTATCAAACTTTTTAATAACGGTTATGGATAACCTATCTATTACGCTCGAAGATGTATGGCTGAAAAATCAGCATGTATTACAACAGATCGCTTCCGGGTTTGGATTTAATGAATCTGATTCCTGCCAGATCTTGCAACAGGTAAGGTCTTCTATATTTCCTGGTAATGCCGGGGATATATCACCACGTTTGTGGCTGGCAAAGCAAATTGTTCGGAGATGTGTGTTCCTTGTCAGCAGGGATATGTTCCTTGCAAAACCTGTTGCCGGCAACCGGCCAAATACATTTATGATTCAACCTATTCTCAAGGCTTTAAATATTCACAAAACAAGAGAAATGAATTTGCCTGCCTGGACCACCTATTTATTGGTAGATATCATTGGTTTTAATGATTTGGAAGCCGCCATCATTCTGAATATCCATCCTTTTAAGCTCCGGGAACAATTAAGCATTGCCCGTGGCCTGGTTGCCTGAAGACAAAGCAGCTCTGCAGTTAGTAATTTGAATAGTGTATATCAATTGAAATGTACTGTGCAAAGTAAAACCGCTTTATTGCTTTTACTTGTCTAACTTAATAGGTAATACCAAACTATTATGTCAATTACCAAATCTAAGGAAGGTTTAAAACGTGTAATTGGCATAGGCGGACTTGCCCTGGCAATTGTTAATGGTACAATGGGTGCTGGCATATTTGTTTTGCCAGGGATCGTGGGGCTCGAATTAGGAGCCTTTGCTGTTTTCGGTTATATCTTCTGTAGCATTATGATGGCTGCCATTATGCTATGTTATGCAGAGATCGGCACACGTATTACCACCAGCGGAGGATCCTATGCATACGTTGAAGCTGCTTTCGGAAAGTTTCCCGGATATATCATTAACTGGCTCTATTTTTTTGGTTGGGGCATTTTAGGAAGCGCTGCACTGATGAATATAATAGCTGATTCATTGTCCCTGGTATTTCCTGTTTTTGCAAACCAGGTTATACGTATTGTTTTCTTTTTCGTACTAATTGGTTTTATGATCCTGATAAATGTTCGCGGAACAAAACAAGGTATTGGTTTTGTAAAAATCATTACTGTCGTAAAATTATTGCCCTTACTCTGTATCATAGTTTTTGGCCTTAAGCTGGTAAAAGTTGACAATTTGTTTTGGGAACAGGTGCCTGCCCTGCCTATATTTAGTCATACTGTCTTCATTTTATTTTTTGCCTTTGCAGGGTTTGAAACATCACTAGGCGTGAGTGGTGAACTTAAAAATCCAAAACGAACCATTCCTTTGGGTATTTTATCAGGAGGAATTATCATACTGATCGTTTACATGTTGTTACAAATGGTTACCCAGGGGATCCTGGGTGGAGATATAGGTATTTTTAAAGATGCCCCATTGGCAGCCGTGGCACAAAAAATTGCAGGACCACTTGGCGCAACTTTGCTGCTTGCTACAGCTGCTATTTCCTGTTTTGGTGCCGTAGGCGCTGACGTACTTGCTACTCCAAGGTCATTATTTGCGGGGGCACTTGACGGTACATTTCCGAAATTCCTCGGCAAAGTACATCCCAAATTTGCTACACCCTATCTGGCAGTAATAACTTACGGCACATTGATTTTTATTTTTTCTGTTTCAGGTGGTTTTAAACAATTAGCTATAATGGCCAGTGCTGCCATACTGTTTATTTACCTTGCTGTTATTTTGTCAACCATCGAAATGAGAAGGAAGAAAACTGATAAAACAGAAAATATATTTATTATTCCATTAGGATTAACCATTCCTTTTATTGGGATTGCAACTATTGTCTGGTTACTAACAAGTTTGAGCAAATGGGAAATTCTTTCAACCATTATTTTCATTGCTGTCATAAGCATAATCTATTTCGCCACGCAGTGGATGAAAAGTAGAAATATAATAGCGGTCGGTCTTCCCGGTATAAAATAAAGTTCCCTCCCAAACCACTTCATCAAATCCTGGTTCTGCCTTCCTTGAAAATTGGTTATTGAACATTGAAAATTGAACATTTCTACGTGCCTGAATTGATCGTATCAAAACTGTTTTTTCGACCTAACGTCTTCGAAATAAGCAATTCTCTTTTTCGCCATTTGTGACTTCCGACTATCCTACTTCCTACCAACGTCCCATCAACTCCCTACCAACGCCCATGATACTCCGTGTTCGCACGGAATATCTATACCGTAGCCAGGGAGTAGCTATGAGGTAGCCTGGGAGGAGCTATGTCCCAACTCACTGTTACGCATAATTGTTTACCCTCCTGTGGATAAATAAAAGGGAAAATAGGATTTGAGAATACTAAAATATTTAGTATTTTGCAAGCTAATAAAACAAAATCCTATTCTATGCCAAAACAAGTAGGTCCTATCAGGGGCATTGGCACCATTGATGGCAATATAAACTTCTACCGCTCTGAAGGAGAGTACTGGGTACGCACCAAACCCGGTGTGGACACTGATCGATTTTATTCCGATCCTGCCTTTGAAGGGTCCAGGAGAGCTTCAGGTTTTTTTGGAAGGGCCAATACCCTGGCTTCCCTTATCTACCGCTATGTTTATACCAACCGCAGGTGTAACGCACTTTATAATCTTTGTAAGAAAAAAGCCATAGCCTTTAAAAACCTGGGAATAGAAGATGAGGAGGTACTCAGATCATTGTATGCGTTTTTGGCTTCCCTCCATTGTATACCCATATCTGCTGAAGACCTGGAGTTGTACCTGCCCGGTATGATAAGAGAAGCAGATGCCCGCAAGGCACAAAAGAAGGAAAAACCACCAATACCTGGGAAAGAAGAATTCCTGGTGCTCATTGATGAACCTATTGATGAAGAAGCCGAAGAGTTTTTTATGAATGAAATGGATGACTATAACTGGAAGGCTGTGTTTAATGGCACGTTTCCAAAAGATTACAAGATCCCTATTTGCTTTGCAGGCCACCTTATGGCAGGTAATAGATCATTGGGAGTGCAAACCATATTGACCAGGGCAAAGGAAAAGATCATTGATGAATGGGTGCTGATGGAATAAGAAAGTTGCTGAAAATCTGGCAATATTTATTTGCTGCTAAAAATTTTGCAGTACACATTGTTAGCTTTGACATTTTTCGTACAGGTATTGTTTCGGCACGCGAATTACGCATGTCAACTAAATAAATAACAACCTTTTGTATCTTTAATAAGCCCCGATAGACCGGGAACACCACCGACTGCCACCACATCGCAATGCTTTAAAGTTGTAGCCAACCCTGACTGAAGACCATAAAATCGTGAACACCAAAACAGTTTAATATGAAAAAGAACTTTTTCCCATTCAGTTTTTTTCTGGCGCTGTTTTATTTGTGTGTATGCAATAACAGCAATACTGCCATAGCGCAAGGTGAAGCAGGAATAAAGTCTGAACTCAAAAGCATTTTCGTGAATGGTGACAGTATTCACTACATCGACATCGGGAAAGGCGATCCGGTGGTTTTTGTGCACGGTGCATTAAGTGATTACCGTAGCTGGGGCGCACAAATGGATGCTTTTACTCAAAACTACCGGGTAATTGCTTATAGTCGTCGCTTTGCCTGGCCTAATCAACAACTAATAATAGATTCATCTAAACATTCCTTCGCATCTCATGCTAAAGACCTTGCAGCGTTTTTAAAAAAGCTTAATCTTAAACCCGCTCACCTGGTAGGGCATTCTTCCGGTGCCTATATTGCCTTATTAGCCACTATTGATCATCCTGAATTGGTGCGCAGTCTTACGCTTGGGGAACCGCCTATTATGTCATTGATGCCACCTCCTTCGCCAAATGATGTAAATCCTTTTGCCAAAGCAGTACAAGCATTTGCAAACAATGAACAGGAAAAAGCAGTTAGCTATTTTCTTGATGTTGTAATGGGTGACAGTTCCTACTTCTCCAGGCTGTCCCAATCTGGTCGTGAATTAATGATGATGAATACGCAGGAAGCCAGGGCTAATATCACTCTTCAAAACATTATGCCTTCCATCTCCTGTACTGATCTTAAAAAAATAAATTGTCCGGTCTTGTTGCTGGGAGGTGGCAAATCTCCTGCATTTCTTCCTTTAATAATGAATAAGATGGAACCTTGTTTTAGTAATAAGGAAAGAACCACACTGCCGAATACTTCGCATGGACTTGAGTATGAGAACCCTTCAGAATTTAATAAAGTTGTACTTAGATTCATTGATAAACATTAATAGTTCATTGTTGCACGTTTATTCCCTGCTAAGCAAGTGCCTTACAAGAGCCATGAGGGTAACACATGGAATCCTTGACTAATAATAGTAATAAATGGCTCTGAATAATAACATTATCTATAAATCAGGATCCTGGTAAATATATTTATTGGTGGCAATAATTTTATGTTAGAATGGTTACATCAAAATGAAATCTTGGTTTTTTATATTGTTTGTATTATTGGTGTCGTTACAGATAGCCGCACAAACAGACCGTAAGAAGATTGAATTGCGTAATTCGTGGTCGGTTAAAGATTCAACTGTTAATGAACTGGTTCAAGCATTTATGAAAGATACTACGCAGGTTGGATTGTCATTAGGCATAATCAAAGATGGAGTAACCTATACTTTTCATTATGGCTCCCGGGAAAAAGAAAAAAAATTACCACCAACAGATAGTACTATTTATGAAATTGGTTCCATTTCCAAGACATTTACAGGAACTCTGCTGGCGCAGGCAATCATTGAAGGAAAAGTAAGTCCTGCTGATGATATTCGCAAATATCTTTCTGGTATTTATCCCAATTTAGAATACCAGGGCCATGCCATAAAAATTATACACCTGGCACACCATACTTCGGGTTTGCCTTTATTATTACCGGATATTCCAAACTTATTTCGGAATCCGCAAGACTCAATACCTTCTTTAATAATGGCCCTATATCAAAATTATACGCTAGATAGCTTTTGGAAAGATTTGCACCATTTTAAAATGACATTTCAACCAGGTTACCAGTTTAAGTATTCAAATGCCGGCGCACAACTAGCAGGTTTCATATTGGAACAAACTTATAATCAGCCATACGGTTCATTGGTTAAAAACTATATAACTGGACCACTTACTATGACCCATACAAATGTTACCTACACAGAAGATAGTGTGGCCAGGTATTTTGCAAAAGGATATAATAATAAGGGAATAAAAATGCCCTACAATCATACGCTTTCCATACTTCATCCAGCGGGTGGCATTTGTTCTTCAGTAATCGATATGTTAAAGTATATCAGAATGCATTTAGATGAAAAAAATGCAACAATTGCATTATGTCACCTGGCTTCTTTTGGTGATTCAACTCATACTGGTACTGCTTTATTCTGGCAGGTTGATAAACTTCCTGGTGGAAAATCCATAGTTTGGCACTCTGGTGCAAGTTTTGGCTTTTCAAGCTATTGTGCAGTTTGTCCTGGACTACATTTGGGCATTGTATTATTGTCAAACGAATATGACATGGCTTCCTTTAATAAGTTTACAGATTTAGGTAATAATATTATGAAGGGGATTTCTAAATAGCATGTAATACTGCTGAGGGAATATATTTAAACTATTGTGGGTTATGTTTATGGTTTCTTAAATTAAATTCATGAAGACTTATTTCGTTGATTCTTTTACCAATCAGAAATTCAAGGGAAACCCTGCTGCTGTTTGCATTGTAGAAACTGATATTGATAATCAATTAATGCAAAACATTGCAACTGAAATAGGTTTTTCAGAAACCGCGTTTATCAAATACATTTCGAGGAATAATTATAGCATTAGATTTTATACTCCCAAAAAAGAAATTCCATTATGTGGTCATGCTACATTAGGGGCATCAAAAATTCTATTTGAAACCTCTTCCCTTGAAACTATCAATTTCATTAATTGCGAAAACGTTGAATTAAGGATTGAGAAAGTTGATGGTAAGATCATGATGCAATTCCCTGTCTATGAGACAACTGATTTTACTGTTCCTGAGCCTGTATTCAGTGCCTTGGGAATAGATAAGGCATTAGATGCCAGGTATAGCCCCAAAAACAAGATCATTCTTATTGAGATAAGCGACCCGGGTACACTTGCCGGATTGAAACCTGATTTTGTTGCTTTAATAAATTCATACAAGGGCATCAATGGCGTTTTGGTTACAGCCAGATCCAATGACACCGGTTTTGATTTTCACTACCGGTATTTTTGGCCCTGGGCAGGCACAAATGAAGATCCTGTAACAGGCGGTGTACAAACATTCCTTACTAAATATTGGGCACAAAAACTCGGCAAGACAAAATTTAAAGCATTTCAGTCTTCTTCACGAACAGGCACGATGATTACAGAACTAGTCAATGACAAAGTATTCATTTATGGAGAGGCTGTCATAACATTTGAAGGCGAGTTTTTATCTTGAAATGTGAAACATCAAACAATAATGTCTCACAAGCTGTTTGCCATACTATAATCAACTGCTATCCCTTGTGCCTTGAAACTTAATTTCATTTGTTTCGCCATTACTGGTAAAAACCGGCACCCACAATATATGTTTCATTTCCATGCTGCACCTTTCTTACAAACGCTTGCTTATGGGCTGGCTCATTCTGACCGGGCTTGTACCAATAATAATCTACCCAGGCACTTCCTTTTTTTGTGGCACTATCAATATTTTCCCGCACCAAAAATTTTCCATCCTTTTTCATAATCATAGTTTTAGCGTTCTTCTATCTATTTCAAAAGGCAGTTTGTGTGGCACATTAGTTTCCGTGTAACATCATAAGAAGTATTGGATGTTTTATCTTCATTACGGAATAGGAGGTATTCAAAATTGATTAGAGATGAATTGTGAAACAATGACATCAATCAGTGTATTCAGTGATATTGATTTAACGATAGAAAAGGAACAGGGAATTTATAAGGGTCATAAGAGATTATAAATAGCTGTTAAACTCAAAAATTGCTAAACCTTTTCGGAACAAGGGTGTTATTGTAAATGTTATTTACCTTTTAAACTTAAAGTTTATCAATTTGCATTAAGCAGATTGACAAAGGAATTTATCTGATGCTTTACCCAACAGGAAAAACATTACCAGTACTGCTGACTTGTATTTTTTTATTCGTTTTTACAATCATAAATGCACAAGTTACTGGCCGCTTGTCAGGTAAGGTTGTGGATCGAGCCACACAAAAGCCGCTTGCTGGAATTTCAGTCTTGCTGCAGGATAGTACTAAAGGCACAACTACAGATTCGTTGGGAGGTTTTCTATTGAACAACCTGGATATCAAAACATATAACCTGGTATTTACAGGTGTAGGTTACAAGCCGCAAACCTATTATAACCTGGTTGTCACCACAGGTAACGAGATAAACCTGTCTGTCGAGATGGAACCTGATGTTACCTCACTTTCTGAAGTAGTGGTACGGTCAGGCCGCCGCACGGCAGCTGCTGCAACGCTTGAGTCACCTTTAAGTGTGCAGCGTTTAACTACAGAAGAGATCAGGAGTAATCCCGGGGGCAATTTTGACATCAGTAAGGTTATTCAAACATTGCCTGGTGTGGGAGGAGGAATAGGCGGTGGAGGGTTTAGAAATGATATCATTATAAGGGGTGGAGCGCCCAACGAAAATGTTTTCTACCTGGATGGTATAGAGATCCCCGTGATTAACCATTTTCAAACACAGGGAAGTTCCGGCGGCCCACAAGGTATATTGAATGTATCGTTCATTGAAGATGTAAAACTAAGTTCCTCTGCTTTTGAGGCCCGCTATGACAATGCCCTGAGTTCAGTATTCCAGTTTCGCCAGCGTTCCGGCAACCCTAACCGGGTTCAAGGAAATGTGCGGCTGAGTGCTACTGATCTTTCCGCTACCCTGGAGGGTCCCTTGTCATCGAATAAAAAGACCACCTTCCTGGCATCGGCCCGGCGATCTTACCTGCAATTGCTTTTTACACTAATAGATTTGCCCATTCGACCTAATTATTGGGATTTTCAAACGAAGATCACCCACCAGTTGAACAGTAAAACCACGGTTTCATTTGTTGGCCTTGGTGCAATTGACCAATTTAGTTTCGCCAGGATAAAAGATGCGACGCCTGAAAAATTATATGTACTGAATTCCAATCCTTTTATCAACCAGTGGAACTATACTGCGGGTATATCATTGCGCAGGTTGATTAAAGATGGATTCTTAAACCTGGCTCTGAGCCGTAATACTTTCGATAATGATATTCAGCAATACCAGGATAATGAGACCAGGGTTGCAGCTGAACAAACCTTATCCTACTTATCAAGAGAAACAGAGAATAAATTCCGTATTGATGTGAACAAATATCGAAATGGTTGGAAGTGGGCCTATGGGGCATCGGCACAATTGGCCGATTACAGTAATCATACTTTCAGTGTCATCCGTCGTGAATTAAAGGATGCGAATGACAGTGTGATACAGCAGGGTGAAAGTTTGAACTTCATAAGTCCCATGGAAAGTTTCTGGCGGTTGGGTGCCTTTGCCCAGGTAAGCCGGCGTTATTTTGATGGCCGGCTTGGCATTAGCGCCGGAGTACGTTCAGATATAAATACTTTTACTACTGGTGGATCTAATCCCTTCAAAACCCTGTCACCCCGCGTTGCCTTTAGTTATACGTTAGCAGAGAGATGGACTGCTAATATTTCAATTGGCCGTTACTATAAGATACCTCCATATACAATCCTTGGATTTGCAGATAACAACGGAGTGCTGGTTAATAAGAACAGCAGCTACCTTCGCAGTGAACATTATGTTGCGGGCGTCGAATTCGTGCCCTCTAATGACTTGCGATTTACAGCAGAGGGCTTTTATAAAAATTATGACAATGTACCGGTATCTGTGCGCAATGGCATTTCTCTTTCCAATCTTGGGTCTGATTTTAATGTATTGGGAAATGAAGCAGTGACTACGAATGGAAAGGGGAGAGCTTACGGAATTGAATTGTTTGCACAACAAAAACTAACGGATCGTTTTTTTGGTATTCTTTCCTATACTTTTTACCGTTCCGAATATAGTGGTCGTAATCAACTCTATATTCCAAGCAGTTGGGACAATCGTCATCTTTTAAGTGCAACTATGGGTTATAAGTTGCCCCGAAACTGGGAAGTTGGCCTGAAATTCCGATACCAGGGTGGAGCGCCTTATACACCATTTGATGAAGCAGCCTCAAAACTGAATTACTTGTCACGCGGTCAGGGAATTTTAGATTATGCAAGGTTGAATACACTACGACTAGGCAGCTTCAATTCGAGTGACATCCGTATTGATAAGAAATGGAATTTCAGAAGAACTACCATTGACCTGTTTTTAGATGTAACCAATTGGTACCTGGCTAAAAATCCGGAGCCGGACAGCTATACTTTTAAACGCAATGCTGAGAATACAGGTTTTGTTACAACAGATGGTCAGCCAATAAAACCAGATGGCAGCAACGCAATTCCCCTGCGGCTTGATAACAGTGATGCATCAGTTACTCCCTCTATTGGTTTTATAATAGAATTTTAGATCCTATTCTTATTTTGAAAAGAACAGGTATGCTTCTGTATTCAACATATGAACCAGGAATACATGGCATTGGATAATATCAATAGATTCAAAGTTCTTTAATGCTAATGAAGGCAATGATGTTTAGGAATAAATAACTATTTTGTTGAACCTAAGCCGATAGTCTGGAATACTTTAAGACAATAGTCTTTCAGGGCTCTTGTAACTGTGACGGGTGTTAAACAACAAGAAATTAAATGAAAAAAATACTAGTATGTCTTTCTTGGGCATTGCTTCCAACCTTCCTTTTTGCCCAGGATAAGGGTTCTGTGCAGGCGGTAGGAACCAAACCTTTTGTATTAGGAGTTATAGAAAAGATTCAATCAAAGGTTTTAGGAGAGGAGAGAACTTTGAACATCTATCTGCCTGAAGGGTATAATAAAAACGATACCACAAGGTATGCTGTTACTTATTTACTGGATGGTTCAGCCGACGAAGATTTTATTCATATAGTAGGCCTGTATCAATTCAATAGCTTTGAATGGATCAACCGTGTGCCTAAAACAATTGTTGTGGGGATAGCGACAGTTGACAGGAGGAGGGATTTTACCTATCCTACAACCATTGATAAGGATAAAAAGAAATATCCTACCACAGGACACTCGGATAAATTTATTGCTTTTATTGAAAAAGAATTACAGCCTTTTATTGAGAGCCGGTATAAGGTAAATGCATCCAAAACCATCATTGGTGAATCTTTGGGGGGCTTGCTGGCCACGGAAATTTTGTTAAAGAAGCCGGCCCTTTTCAATAAATATATCATTGTAAGTCCAAGTATATGGTGGGACAATGGATCTCTATTGAGCTTGCAGTCTCCAGTTTTGCTGGAAGGATATACTCATAAAACCGATGTTTATGTAGGCGTAGGTAAAGAGGGGTTAACTTCAACAGAAATGCCTCGTGTAATGGAAGTGGATGCCAACCTGTTAGCCGATAAGATAATGGCCGCAAAAAGTAAAGCTGTTAGTGTGTATTTTGATTATTTACCGGAAGAAAATCACGCAACAATTATGCACCAGGCTGTGAATAATGCACTGAAAAAATTATACCCCGTATCGATCAGCAATAAATAAGAAATGAAAAGAATTGCTTCTATTGACATCACCCGGGGAATTGTTATGGTGATAATGGCGCTGGATCATGTAAGGGATCTGATACATGTTGACTCGCTCACGCAAAGCCCTACCAATTTAGGAACCACTACACCCATTTTATTTTTTACAAGATGGATTACCTATTTATGCGCACCCACTTTTGTTTTTTTAGCAGGCACCTCTGCGTATCTGTCTTTACAAAAAAGCAGTGATTGCTCAAAAAGTAAAAGATTTTTATTAAAACGTGGACTTTACCTTATTCTCCTGGAAATCATTGTTGTAAATTTTGCATTATTCTTTGATCCGGGTTTTCACACTATACTTTTTGAAGTTATCGCTACCATTGGCTTTGGTTTTATAATCCTTGGGCTTTTTTTAAATGTGTCCATACAAACGCTTGGCATCCTTGGCTTAATTATTCTTTTTGGACATAACCTTTTCAACCTCATTCCACTTACGGGCAATTCAACATTAAAGACTGTACTTTCTCTTTTTTTCAACCAAACTGCCATTCCATTTTCAAACAGGGTATTTGTAATGGCTTACCCACCTGTTCCATGGCTTGGCATCATGCTGGTTGGATTTGCTTCCGGAAAATTCTTTGAATGGCCAGTAGAAAAAAGGCAAAAGCTATTCATGCAATTTGGTCTTATAGCATTGGGTTTATTTGTAGCGTTGAGGTTTGTCAATATATATGGTGACCCTGTAAAATGGTCTTCTCAAAATACTTCGGTTTTTACCTTCCTTTGTTTTATGAATGTTACAAAGTATCCACCTTCATTGCAGTTTTGCCTTGTAACCCTGGGTATCATGTTTTTTATGCTTGCTATTTCTGAAAGATGCCGGAATAAACTATCACAAATTGTATCTGTTTACGGGAAAGTTCCTTTGTTTTATTTCCTGGTTCATTTCTTTCTTATTCATTTGCTGATGCTGGCTGTCCTGTTTTTACAGGGATTTTCCTGGACGCAAATGAATTTTGCATCAGGCAATTTTGGAAGGCCAAAGGATATACCAAGCGGCGTACCACTATGGGAAGTTTATTTGATTTGGATTGGTGTAGTAGTACTCCTATACAAGCCCTGCCTTTGGTTTGGTAAATACAAATCCAGGCATAAACAATGGTGGTTGAAATACATTTAAATGATATAATCACTGGAAATTTTGGCCATGAACTATTAGTATGAGCCTGGCCATTCAAAGGTTGGAAGATCTAAAGTTATTTAACCTCATTGAGTATCAGAGAAAGCCTGTTAATTTATTGATGAAAATAGGTGCAGGGGTTACTGACTCCTTTCACTTTTCTCTTTGATGGCGGTCATAGTTTAGTTGATGTGCATTAGTGTACTTAGTATGTGAATAGCGAAAATATTTCGTATGAAATTGCCATTCACTGTTGAGCAGTTCTTGGGGGTTTTCAAAACCTACAACGAATCTATCTTTCCCCTACAGATGCTTTTTTATTTACTGGCTGGAGCTATTGTTTTTTTATCAGTAAAAACCAGTGTGTGGTCAGATAAAGTTATTAATTCAATTCTTGCTTTTTTCTGGGTATGGATGGGCATAGCTTATCACATCTTGTTTTTTAGTACCATCAATAAAGCAGCTTACTTATTTGGGATATTATTTATTATACAGGGGCTATTGTTTTTTTACTATGGTGTTTTGAAACAAAGAATCAGGTATAAGGTTAAACAGAACAAACCAGGCATGATGGGCACTACATTGGTAATATTTGCATTAATTATTTACCCGGCATTAGGTTACCTGTTTGGCCATGTTTATCCATCAACCCCGGTATTTGGGGTTCCTTGCCCCACCACAATATTTAGTTTTGGAATTCTTTTATGGAGCGATAAAAAGGTTCCGGTAATAATATTAATCATTCCTTTTTCCTGGTCCCTTGTTGGGTTTTTTGCTGCAACTGTTCTTGGTATGAGGGAAGATTTTGCCTTAGTTCTTGCTGGTTTGTTGGCAACTGCCCTTTTATTGTTTGGGAAACAAGGTGTTCAAACTGCTAAGGGTTGAAATTTACAAGTGATATGAGTTTGCAGCACCTATATAGGTCCCTGGGCAGGATGGTGTCTTTTCGCTATTTAATTTCCGGAGATGATTTACAATTTTTACTGCTGCTACAAATGTTTCCATTTACCTTTATATTATCAACCATAATACTTGTTTAAATGGAAGCGACCTTTTTATTTATGGCGGTATTGATCGGGGTTTTTGCTATCTTGACTGCTATCGGTTATATAAAAAGGAACAGCGAAAAAAGGATCACTCCTGCAGCATTAGCCGCACTGGCCCTGATAGCTGTTGGGATTTTTTTAGGTGATATTAAAATGATCGGGTACAGTATGATAGGTGCTGGCATGGTCCTTTTTATTTTTGAAATGATCAGGGAATATAAAAAGAAACATCCCCAGCATTAACTCACACTGTAGATAATTAATAATATCATCTACATCTTTTTCAAACCATAGGTTTAGTCTTTATGGGAAGTATTTCTTTCATTGAGATTTCTATTTTAATGCGGTGAATTAAAGTAACCAGTGATCAATGACCACCGGCTACTTGTTCTCTCATGTGCGTGTAATAATTTTAAGCGGATGGTCTTTAGAGGCATTTTCATAAAACTGCAAACTGCTTCCAGTTTAGGTAGCAGTGCCTGCGAGCAATGATGTCAAAATGAACAGGTACTGATCATTTTCTTCGTATGGTAAAACTAATCAATTGCAATTCTCTACTTCATACAAGTTTACCTGTTTTTTACCATGGCAAAAATGGTTTTGTTATTTCAAATCCTTTGCTGTAGCTAATTCTGGGCTTTTGCCTGTTTTATATCCAAGTAGGTTTTAAAAGCTCTCTTTTATCCAGGGCCTATTTATTTCTCCGCTGAAACAAAATGGTTTATCTTAAAATTCTGATCCGGATCTTTTTTAATTACTATCATCTTCGGTAACCGTATGTATAAAAACTTTTTATTTATTGCAGCTTTATATGCAAGCTTACAAGGCGCTACACAATCTCCATCGATTTGGAAGAATTTATTTAATGGTAAAGATCTGTCCGGATGGAGACAGTTAAATGGAAAAGCAAAGTATACTGCCCGAAATGGTGAGATCATAGGGACCACGGTTATGAATGAGCCCAATTCATTCCTGGCTACTGAAAAAGAATATGGTGATTTTATTTTGGAGTTTGAATTCCTTGTCGATAGCGGTTTGAATTCAGGTGTACAATTCAGGAGCGCCAGCAAGGCAGACTACAGGGAGGGAAGGGTGCATGGTTACCAGTATGAGATCGATCCTTCTCAACGAGGGTGGACGGGCGGTATCTATGATGAATCGGGCAGGGATTGGTTGTATCCCCTTGATCTGAATCCTTCAGCAAAAACAGCTTTCAAACAAGGAGGCTGGAATAAGGCGCGAATAGAATGTATTGGCACATCAATACGCACATGGATCAACGGCACGCCTGCAGCTTATGTTATAGATGATGTAAGGCCCAAAGGATTCATTGCATTGCAGGTTCATGCCATTAGCAAGAAGGCAGAAGAAGGGAAACAGGTACGGTGGCGTCGCCTTCGCATCCAGGAAGCAGTTTCAAAAGTTGCGGCTACTCCCCAACAATTTATAGTCGATCTTATACCTAACAATGTTTCTGAGGCCGAGAAAAAAAATGGCGTGTCTTTGTTATGGGATGGTCAGACCACCCATGGATGGAGAGGAGCGTACAAAGACAGGTTCCCGGAAAAGGGATGGCAAATTAAAGATGGCATATTAAGTGTCCTTCCTTCGGGGGGCGCTGAGTCTTCGAATGGAGGTGATATAGTTACAGAAAAGGAGTATAGTGCCTTCATTTTGCAATTTGATTTTAAACTAACTGAAGGCGCCAACAGCGGTATTAAATATTTTGTAACGGAGAAAGAAAATAATGCAGGATCAGCCATAGGGTTAGAGTACCAGATCCTGGATGATGCCAGGCATCCTGATGCCAAACTGGGTGTGGTAGGCAACAGGACACTGGCTTCTTTATATGACCTGATACCCTCTACAAAGGAACCCAGGGCCCGGCGACCAATAGGAGAATGGAATCGGGGGATGATCGTGGTATATCCGGACAACAGGGTAGAACATTGGCTGAACGGATGGAAAGTATTGGAATACCAGCGGGGTGCTCCCTATTACTATGCATTGGTCGCCAGGAGCAAGTATGAAAAATGGCCGGAGTTTGGTATGGCTGCAAAAGGACATATTCTTATACAGGATCACGGTGATGCTGTTTCTTACAGGAGTATCAGGATACAGGAATTGAAATAACTAAGTATAGCGCTGTGCTAAATAAATGGATCGGTAATCATTATAATCAAATTGTATGTCAATCAACAGGCGAAAATTTATTGTCCATTCTTCTAAGGCTGCTGCCGGAATTTATTTAGGTACTATGGGTCTTAGTGCGAAGAGCTATGCCCGCATTATTGGTGCTAATGACAGGGTAAATGTTGGTGTAATAGGATTTTCAGACCGCTTCAGGTTTTCCCATTTGCCCTGCTTTTTAAATCACTACAAAGAATTGAATTTCGATATAGTGGGTGTTTCCGATATATGGAAATTGCGCAGGGAAGAAGGCCGTGATCTTTTACAACAAAAATTCGGGCATGAGGTGAAAGCCCATGTCAATAATGAGTCCTTATATGAAAATAAAGACATTGATGCAGTAATTATCAGCACCGCGGACTTTCAACATGCACTTCATACCATTGAGGCAGTAAAGGCAGGTCGCGACGTGTATGTGGAAAAGCCATTTGCAGAAACGATGGATGATGCCAATGCTGCGCTGAAGGCGGTAAAAGCATCCGGGAAAATAGTGCAGGTGGGTTCGCAAAGAAGAAGTGGCGCTAATTATATGGCCGCAGCAGATTTTATCCGTGATGGAAAATTTGGACCGATCACCATGGTTGAATTAAGCTGGAATGTCAATCAGCCGGGACGTTGGCGCAGACCGGCACTGGTGGCTAAAATAAAACAGCAGGATACTGACTGGAAGCGTTTTTTGATGAACAGGCCCTATGAACCATGGGATCCCAGGAAGTATTTGGAATACCGCTTGTTCTGGCCTTATTCTTCCGGTATGCCTGGTCAATGGATGTCGCACCAGATAGATACGGTGCATTGGTTTTCGGGGTTATCACACCCAAGAACGGTAGTCGCCAATGGCGGCATTTATATGTGGAAGGATGGTCGCCGCAATTGGGACACCACGACAGCTGTATTTGATTATGGCCCAAAGGATGATCTTACAACCGGGTTCCAGGTAGTGTTTTCATCGCGTATGCATAATGGTGACGAACATCCCTCGGAGATCTATTATTCCAACGGGGGAGAATTGAACCTGATCACCAATAAAGTATCACCTGCAGGAGGACTTCAAAAGAATTTCGCTGATGAAATGAAGATGTCAGCCAACCTGTTGCCGGAAATGGAACTTGTGAATAAAAATATTCCAGTTATAGCCTCTGCCAATACCGGAGGTGATGCACTAACCAATGCGCACATGCGTAACTGGATGGAATGTATTCGCAGCCGCAAACAGCCCAATGCACCTGTGGAAGCCGGGTACCATCATTCTATAGCCTGTATCATGACCAATGCGGCCGTGCATACAGGACAAAAAGCAAGCTTTGATGAAAAAACAAGGCAGGTGATGGCGGGCGGTAAAGTATTTAAGTACTGATAGTATTCAGTAAACAAATACAACCCTTAGTATTTAAGTCTATGTTTTTTCCATTACCAATCCACTCAATATTTTCCACTATATATTATTTAATTACAATAACTACACACATTAACATATTAAAAATGTAGGCGAGGGCTATTAGTAAATTTCTTTTGTTAATATCTTACACTAGCAATAACGGATTTAGGTTTTCAATTTTCTTTACGCATTTTTTAAATCAGGCTTATGATTTGCAGGTGAATGCAATTTATTAACTGTTCAATAGTTAATAACTAATGATCATAAGACTATACAATTAAAAAATCTATGGCGTAAGTCACTAGTATATTCGGTAAAATGCATAAGTCCACTACGGTTAAGAAAAATTTATATGTTGAGAGTTTAAGAGGCATTGCAATTATCCTTGTTGTTTTTGGACATATTATAGGTTCTGATAATACTGGTGGAATGAAAGTGGCAGATCATTCTATTTTTAGGTACTTATATTTTTCATTAGAATATATTCGTTTGCCTCTTTTTACTGTGATCTCAGGATGGGTATATGCTAACAGACCCATTTTTTTTTATAACAGAAATGTTTTTTTAAGAAATAAAATAAGAAGGCTGCTTATACCTTTAATCACAGTCAGCACTTTATTATTTCTCTTAAGGATTGTAACACCGGGTACCAATTCCTCCCCAGAGTTTTCAGATATTTGGAAGAACATCTTCTTTCCCTATGATATATATTGGTATATCTATTCCTTGTTTATTATTTTTCTTGGAATTATTGTTATTGACAGCCAGCCTTTCTTTCATTCATTAAAAGGATGGGCTATTACTTTAGTAGCATCACTATGCCTGTTATTCATAAGTTCTGCTTACCTGGAAGCAGTACCGAATTTTTTTAGTTTTAAAGGAGCTATATATTTATTTCCCTTTTTCCTATTTGGCATTTCTCTTTTTCGTTATAAGAAGATAATACTTAAGAAAGGGTATGAAATTGGGCTGGCAATACTGTTCTTAATTGGAATAGGCATCCAGCAGCTTAGTTGGTTTGGAGTTTTGCCATTGCAAGGACGGATCAGTATACTGGCGTTTGTAGTTGGAGTCAGTGGTGTCTATTTATTATTCAGGCTGCGCCTCAAAAGCAATATGCTTATCTGGATAGGTCAATATGCTTATGAAATATTCTTATTTCATGTTTTTTTTACAGGGGGAACACGCATTGCATTATTACGAATGGGGATTGAAAATAAGTGGGCTATCCTGGTGCTGGCCCTTATGATCTCTATTTTGATACCTATACTTTTACAAAAATTATTCAGCCAGTCAGGGTTATTGAGCCTTCTTTTTTTGGGCAGGAGCCTGAAAAATAAAAAAAGATCTTCCATTCCTGTTAGTAGCACTCCTAATCTTCGTAATCCTTCTTCGGAAGAACTGCTCGAGAATTCCATGGCTTCAAAGTAATAAGTACCAGTTTCTATATTACCTGGGTTAATCCCTGCCTCTTACTTACATGTAAATTTGATATTGAGCCCATATGTAGACCCTATAAAAAGGATAGCTATAATACTTTAATATTATATATTTATCTCTTTTATTTAGGAGTGCAGCTATTTTTATGCCTTATAGCAATTACCCGCTGTATTATCCTCACAATAAATTGATCACTCATGAAAGTAATGTTATTGATATGCAGCTTCTTTAGCCTAACTACTATGGCCCAACAAGGAATTACAAAGGATCAATATCCCAGGCCCTACAAAAGCGACCAGGAAGATGTGTTATTTGGAACGGCTGTAAAGGACCCTTACCGCTGGATGGAGAATGACAGGAGTGAGGAAACCGCAACATGGGTAAAGGAAGAAAACGAAGTAACTGATAAATATCTATCAAAAATACCTTTTCGAAAGGCTATTAAGGAGCGCTTATCAGAATTATGGAATTATGAAAAGTACTCTGTTCCATTTAAAGAGGGAGATTATACCTATTTCTATAAAAATGATGGTTTACAAAATCAGTCTGTACTTTATAGGCAACGATCTGCGGGCAAACCTGAAGTTTTCCTGGATCCCAATAGGTTTTCAGTGGATGGTACCACTTCTTTATCAAGTACTCATTTTACTAAGGATGGATCTTTGTGTGCTTACATGATCTCTGAAGGGGGATCAGATTGGGGTAAGATAATCGTTATTAATGCTGCAACTAAAGAACGGGTAGGCGATACGCTTCAGAACATTAAGTTCAGCAATATATCCTGGAAAGGGAATGAGGGGTTTTTTTACAGTACCTACGATGTTCCAAAGGATGGCAGCCAATTATCAGCTAAAACTGACCAGCATAAATTGTATTTTCATAGGCTTCATACTCCACAAAGTGAAGATATACTGATCTTTGGCGGTGCTCAGTCGCCAAGACGCTATGTGCAGGCCTATGTTACTGAAGATCAAAATTTTCTTATTATACAGGCTGCAATTGCAACAACTGGTAATGAATTATATTTCCAGGACCTGACAAAGAAAGAATCACCTATTGTTCCAATAGTGACAGGTTTTGAAACGACCCAGAGTGTGGTTTATGCTTCTCATGGCAAACTCTACATATTAACCAATAAAAATGCTCCCAACAATCGCCTGGTGGTAACTGATGCATTGACACCTTCATCTGAGTATTGGAAAGATATTATACCTGAAACCAGGTTTCCATTAAATGTTTCCACTGGAGCAAATAAGTTCTTTGCTTCCTATGTAAAGGATGCTGTATCTCAAATAGTGCAGTACAACCTGTCAGGTAAAAAAGAAAAAGAGGTGCAGCTTCCGGGGCTGGGTAGTGCAAGGGGCTTTTCTTCAAAAAAAGATGCGAAGGAAGTGTATTATTCCTATAGCTCTTATATATTTCCAGCTACTATATTTAAGTACAATCCAGCTACTGGAAGTTCAACTGTTTATAAAAGATCGAAAGTATCTTTTGATCCTTCTCAGTATGAAAGCAAGCAGGTGTTTTATACTTCGAAAGATGGTACCCGGATCCCCATGATCATAACCTATAAAAAAGGCATTGTACTAAATGGCAAGAATCCAACTCTATTGTACGGTTACGGAGGCTTCAATGTGAATCTCATGCCTTCATTTAGTGTTTCTAATATTGTATTTATGGAAAACGGCGGTGTATATGCGGTACCCAATTTAAGAGGTGGTGGTGAATATGGAGATCAATGGCACCTTGCCGGTACTAAAATGAATAAACAAAATGTTTTTGATGACTATATAGCTGCTGCAGAATACCTGATAAAAGTAAAGTTTACTTCTCCGGAATTCCTCGCTATCAGTGGTGCTTCCAATGGTGGCTTGCTTGTTGGCGCCTGTATGACACAACGACCGGAACTATTCCGTGTAGCATTACCAGCGGTTGGAGTAATGGATATGCTGCGGTACCATAAGTTTACAGCCGGTGCGGGATGGGCATATGATTATGGGACTGCTGATGATAATACTGAAATGTTTAACTATTTGCTCAAATACTCTCCTGTTCATAATGTTAAACCAGGAGTATGTTATCCATCTACTCTGATCACTACCGGTGATCATGATGACAGGGTAGTACCTGCCCACTCATTCAAGTTTGCAGCAGCTTTACAGGCTGCTCAGCATTGCAACAATCCAGTTGTCATTAGGATAGAAACAAAGGCAGGGCATGGTGCTGGCAAGCCTACATCAATGGTCATTGATGAAATAGCTGATCGTTTTGCCTTCCTTTTCAATGAAATGGGAGTTGGCTATAAAAGATCCCTGGGATCTACTCAGAAATTAAAAGCTTTTTGATAAAACGAAGCTATGATTTTTACGAAGCCCCGGTACTTCCGGGGCTTCACTTTATAGGGTGTTCAGAATTGTAAAAAAAGCATTGGAATAACCTACACTATTATATGGATTTTGTTCGCTGAAACAAATTTACTTATCCCGAAACATTTATAAGTCACAGGAATACCTGGAGATCTATTATTTAAATAGATCATTAATAAGTATGACCATGGTTATTGTTGATGATGGTGAATTAATATACATTTAAGAAACTACTTCTGTATAATAAACCGGCAATAATTATACAATGAATAGTGTTCATTGAAATCATGCCAGCAACTTGAATAAATAGTAAGGAAGTGAATAATAAAGCTATTCAAACAGAGATCGATGCTCATTACCTGTATGAGCAATTAGCAAGTCATGAAGAAGACCCTACAATCGCTTATGTATACCGACAAATGAGCGCTATAGAGAAAAGTCATGCTGAAGCATTTGCTAAAAAGCAAAACCTTGACCTGGGCCAATTGCTAAAACCTTCATGGCGTGCGAGGACTTTAAACTTAATTGGTAAAGTGTTTGGTTACGATTATGTTCTGGGGTCCTTAATGAATACTGAGAAAAGCATATCCAATGCGGTCATTACTAATATAAAGAAAAGCGGTGAGGAACTTAGAGGTACAGAAACTACACATGTAAATATTCTCCGATCCATTCTTGAGAAACAAAGTAAGGTAACGGGAATGCAACTTTCTAAATTTGAGAGTAGGCACCGCTCTGTTGGTGGTAATGCTATCCGTGCAGCTGTGCTGGGAGGAAATGATGGATTGGTATCTAACTTTAGTCTTGTTATGGGAGTAGCTGGAGCAACTGCTGGTGGTAGTGAAGTTTTATTGGCAGGTATTGCCGGGCTTTTAGCCGGAGCATTATCTATGGCCCTTGGTGAGTGGATTTCAGTAAAAAGTTCCCAGGAATTGTATGAGAATCAAATGACTATAGAAATGGAGGAGGTAAAGGCAAATCCAGAAGGAGAGATGAAGGAAATCGCCCTTATTTATATCGCCAAAGGAATTCCAGAGGCGCAGGCATACCAGATGGCTTCCGATATAATGAAAGATACAGGCGCAGCACACGAAATTTTAGTGAGGGAAGAACTGGGTATTAATGCTGAAGAATTAAAAGGATCGGCGTTGCAAGCGGCTGTTTATTCTTTTATATTGTTTTCCATAGGTGCAATAATTCCATTGGCACCCTTCCTGTTCGCAACTGGTCTAAAGTCTATAATACTGAGTGTCATCTTTAGTGCTTTAGGGCTGTTCCTCATTGGTAGTGCCATTACTTTATTCACAGGTAAAAATTTATGGTTCTCCGGGTTCAGGCAAGTACTCTTTGGCCTGATAGCAGCAGCCATAACATTTGGCATTGGGAAATTAATAGGTGTATCAGTTAGTTAAAGTGTTGGTACCAGGGTTTTACCTTTTCAGAGGATAAGATATGTTTTAAGCGTAGGAGATTACTTCATTTTATTCTATATCAAATGATATTGATAAGTACTTTCTGTGATTCTTCTCATAATGTTTAAGTGTACTTTTTGCTAGTTTGCTTTGATCAAATAATAGTAAAATGGTCACCTTTCCTTCAGATATTGAAATTGCACAAAGCGCGCCAATAAAGCACATAAAGAAGATAGCCATTCAGCTCGGTATTAATGAAGATGATCTGGAATATTACGGAAAGTATAAAGCTAAACTTCCATTGTCATTAATAGATGAAGATAAGATCAGGCAAAATCATTTAATACTGGTTACAGCCATGACACCAACACCTGCAGGTGAAGGTAAGACTACAATGAGTATAGGCCTGGCAGATGGAATGAATAGAATAGGTAAAAAAGCAATGGCAGTTCTCAGGGAACCATCGTTAGGACCTGTATTTGGATTGAAGGGTGGAGCTGCAGGTGGAGGTTATGCTCAGGTCATACCGATGGAAGATATTAACCTGCACTTCACAGGTGACATTTCTGCAATAGAACGGGCTAATAATTTACTGGCTGCAATCATTGATAATCATTTGCAACATCCAAATGGTTTGAATATAGATCCGAGGACTATTGTTTGAAAGCGGGTTATGGATATGAACGATCGTTCTTTACGTAAAATCATAGTAGGACTTGGTGGAACGGCTAATGGTATACCAAGAGAAGATGGATTTAATATAACGCCTGCTTCAGAAATCATGGCCATACTGTGTCTTGCCAGGGATTTTAATCACCTGAAAGAAAAACTAGGTAATATTTATATTGGCCTTACCTATGAAGGTGAGCCAGTATTTGCCAGGGACCTGAAAGCAGTAGGGGCAATGGCAGTTTTATTAAAAGATGCCATAAAGCCCAATCTTGTTCAAACCATTGAAGGGACACCTGTTATACTCCATGGGGGCCCTTTTGCTTCTATTGCACAGGGTACCAATTCGATCATTGCTACAAAAATGGGGCTTTCCTTATCAGATTATGTTATTACAGAGGCAGGTTTCGCGGCTGATTTGGGAGCCGAGAAGTTTTTTAATATTAAATGTGTAGCAGGAGAGTTAAAGCCCGAAGCAGTTTTGATTGTAGCTACCATCAGGGCCCTGAGGCATCATGGAGGGGTGAAAAAGGATGTGTTAGCATATCCTGATATTGAAGCAGTAAAAACAGGAATATCAAATTTGCAAAAGCATATAGAGAATATTCAGATGTATGGATTGCAACCATTGATTGCGCTAAATGTTTTTCCCGGAGATAGCAAAGAAGAAATAGAATTTGTAAAACTATGCTGCGAAAAAATGGGAACAAAGGCTGTGATATCAACAGCATTTACAGAAGGAGGCGTTGGTTCCATAGAACTTGCTACAGAAATTGTTCACTGTATTGAACAAAATAATAACCATTTTCAACCTTTATACAATTGGAATATTTCGGTTGAAGAAAAAATTCATTGCATTGCTACCGAAATGTACGGCGCTAAAGGAGTGGAATATTCCCAAAAGGCTAAACAGGGGCTGAAAGAAATAAAAAAACTGGGTTTTGAACAAATGCCTGTTTGCATGGCAAAAACGCCAAAGAGTTTGAGTGATGATGAAAAGAAGTTAGCCCGGCCTCGTGATTTCGTTATTACAGTACGGGAATTTGAATGGGCTACCGGGGCAGGATTTATTGTCCCCATATTAGGAGATATCATGCGCATGCCTGGCCTTCCTTCACATCCGGCAGCAGAATTAATGGATATTGATGAGGATGGAAAAATAATAGGGTTATCCTGAGGTTCTTACATATTATCCTACAGTTTACTGATTAAAGAGTAACCTTTATGAAGGATTGCATTGGTTAAACATCTTAACCATTTACAGTACCTTTATGGCTATGAAAAAAGACCCTAAAAAACTTGCTTTGGCGGGTGCCTCTATATTTTTAGTACTTGCTATTGCCATTGGTCAATGGATTCGCAAAGGATAGAAGTTTCAATTTAACTGTACTATAGGCAAACGATAATTCTGCCCATCCCATATAATGAGTTCATGGATTTGCAATTTCCAAAATTTCTTAAAGGGAGATTTATTGAGGAGCTTTCTCGCTGACATTTTATTTTGTGCATTGATTGTGACCCAAACAGTTTGTATTTCCATACTTACTGCATAATGTTCAATCACCTGTTCATCTATCAGGTTATTGATGTATTCACGGTGTTCCTCTATAATTTTAATGGCTTCATCATTCCAGACAAATTCTATTATCGCCAGGTATTTATTCATTTATATCACCTTATATTTTCCAGTCAACTATTTTATTAGCCCATTCAGGATTGTGTGGAGTGGTAATCCGTATATAGTTATCTGTATATCCTTCCATCATTCCAACTTTTTCATGTCCTTCAAATAGAACCTTTCTTGTTTGGCCACGATGCTGTTCAGTAAAGTATTGCAGTTTCATATAGCTGAGGTTTCGCAAAACTTTATTTCTTTCATGTCGTACAGACATGGGAACAACAGGTTTAATTTCGAGAGCTTTAGTATTATCTCTTTCTGAGTAAGTAAAAACATGTAGATAGGATACATCCAACTTATGGAGAAATTCGTAGGTATCATTAAAATGTTCATCTGATTCAGATGGAAAGCCCACGATTACATCCACGCCAATGGCACAATGTGGCATTAATTCCCTGATCAATTTTACACGTTCTGCATATAATTCTCTTTTATACCGACGGCGCATCAATGCCAGTATCTCATTGTTGCCACTTTGGAGAGGTACATGAAAATGAGGCATGAACTTTTTGCTTGACGCTACAAATTGAATTATTTCTTCAGTCAACAGATTTGGCTCGATAGAAGAGATTCGGTAACGTTCAATACCTTCCACTTTATCCAACTCCTGGATAAGGCTGTAGAAGTCTTCTGCATGTTTCCTTGCTCCATCTCCACCTTTTCCAAAGTCTCCAAGGTTAACTCCTGTTAAAACAATCTCTTTGACGCCATTTTTAGCTAGTTCCCGGGCATTATGCAAGACATTGGCTATACTATCACTACGACTTTTTCCCCGTGCCATGGGGATTGTGCAAAATGCGCAGGTGTAGTCACAACCATCCTGTACTTTTAAAAATGTTCTTGTACGGTCATTTAATGAATAGGACGCATTAAAACCTGACACATCCTCAATATCACAACTGCTTATCCTTGCAGAATCTCCTTTTGTCAATTCTTTTAGATGCTGAGCAATATTAAATTTTTCTGCTGCACCCAAAACAAGGTCAACACCGGGGATATCAGATATTTCTTTAGGCTTTAGCTGAGCATAGCATCCGGTTATCACCACAAGGCTTTCAGGTGATTTTCTTTGTATGCGTCTTACAAGTTGTCTGCATTCTTTATCAGCATTATCAGTAACTGAACAAGTGTTGATAACATATACATCAGCTTTTTCCTCAAATTCTTTTTTCAAAAACCCCTGCGATTCCAGGGTTCTGGAAAGTGTTGAGGTCTCCGAGAAATTCAGTTTACAACCGAGTGTATGAAAGGCAACTGAACGCTGTTTTTCCATGAGCTGCCAAAGTTAGGCAAAAGGACGAGGATGATTGAATCATAAAGAGGTATTATGAAAATGTTAAGAAGAGCCATGGCTATAACGCTCCAGGCAATAAAGGATATGATCAATAATCTCTTAGGGGATAATTATATTGCTCTGGACAATGAAAGATAAAAATGTCATCTTTTCGCTTTGCCTGGTACTTACAGTTTTGGCTATTCTGGTGTCCCGAATTCAACACGAACCAAAAAAATCTGAATTTTTTAATAGGCATCCAAAGAATATTTTATATTCGGAGAAAGCTCTATGTAGTATGAAATGTTTCCATATAGGTAATGAGGAAATTGAATTGGTTATGAAAAGGGGTATAATTAATTATAGAGGAAGTGAGATGAATTATAAGCCTTGCCCTGAGTTATTATTACAGGGAGTAATATCAGGAAACCGAACGTTACAAATCTTATTTATTCAGTGCAATGACAGTACAACAGTTTTAAATTGCGAGGTAAAAAGATCCTCATTACATTGCCCTTGCTTTTAAAACGATGGTTCATCAATTCTTTCAATGTGGCTTTATTTAAAACAAACTGATAAATAATTCAATGTCAAAGTCAGTTTTCTGTATCTGTTTCTTCATAAATCGGGAAACATATCTCAATTTGGCATCCCCGGCCCGGGGAACTTGTTAAACGGAAGGAAGCATTCAGGTTCTCAGCTCTTGTTTTCATATTGGTTATGCCTATGCCACCTCTTTTTGTTGATGTGTCAAACCCTTTCCCATTATCACAGATCTTTAAAACCAGCGAGCCTTCCTGCCTAATGATCTCAACGCTTGCTATCCGGGCGCCTGAGTATTTAAGAATATTATTCAGGCTTTCCTGAACAATTCGGTAAAGCGATGTATGAAGATCCTCAGAAGCAGTATAGTTGTCAATGCCATGCGGCAGGTAGATGATCTCTAAGCGTTTGGTAATATTGATAGAATTGATTAACTCTTTGATAGAATCTTTAATAGATATTTTTCCAAGTGTAGGAGCAGAAAGCCTTTTTGAAATGTTCCTTATCTCATTAATACAATCCTGGGTGTACTGGGTTGACTTTACCAATAATTCTTTATCATGGAGATAGCCTGTTAAATACATTTCATTATACAATTTCACAGTAGTTAGTATCTGGTTAACATTATCATGAAGTTCCAATCCTAATTGTGAACGCTCTGCTTCCTGTGCCTTGATCACTGCAGAAGTGATCTCTTTCTGTTTATTCAGGAGTTCCTGGTTCAGCCGCTCTTGTAATTTTACCCTGTCATCAATATTACGGGAGTTAACTAGTATACCTTTTAGAGTTTCATTATTCAAATGATTGCTTCCTTTTGACTCCATCCATATCCACTTGCCATTTTTATCTTTAAAACGGTGCTGAACTCCTTTGGGCGTGCGATTCCCATGTAAAAGGGTTTGGATCTCAAATGACGCTTTTTCGATATCTTCAGGATGAATGAACTCCAATGCATTCTTGCCAATCATTTCTTCAGGTATATAACCCAAAACTGATTTTACATTATCACTTATATAGTTAAAGCTTCCCTTATCATCAATAATCACGATCAGGTCCGAGCCATTATGTACCAGGGCTTTGAATCGTTGTTCACTTAGCCTGAGTGCATCCTCCTTTAACTTTTTCTCAGTAATATCCTTCGAATTAGTAACAAGACCGCCAATAGCAGGATTTTGCAGGTGATTGGAGACAGTAGTCTCTACCCATCTGTATTCACCTTTATTATTAATGAATCGAAATGGTGCAACATTCAGAGATTGTGCATACTGTATTTGATTTAAGACTTCTGCAATTCCCCTTAAATCGTCAGGGTGTATATAGTCAAACGCATTCTTTCCTATCATTTCCTGGGCATCATATCCTAGATGGACCTTTACATTCATCCCAACAAAAATGTATTTGCCAGTCAAATCTATTATCCCAACCAGGTCATTTCCATTTTCTACAAGGGATCTAAAACGGATCTCACTTTGTTGTACAGCCAATTCCCCTGTTTTTTGAATAGTGATATCCTGCAAAGTGCCTATAGTCTTGATCGGATTTCCTTCCTCATCCCTGATTATTTCTCTATGCCTGCTGATATATGCAATCTTGCCATCAGGGCGAATAATTCGATATTCGTGTTGTGAATTGATAATGAAATCCGGTTGCAGAATTGTTTGCCTTACAAATGGTAGATCTTCAGGATGAACTAATGACCAGAAAACCTCGGATGTGAATTGCGGATAATTTGATTTTTCCAGGCCAAAGATTTCAAATAGGGTATCTGAAGTATAAGTATAGATATTATTAATGATGTCAAATTCATAATTGGCAACTCTGGCCATCTTCTGTGCTTTTTGCAACCTATGTTCCACCTCATATTTCTCTGAGCCATTCCTGGCACTACAATACAACATCCTTTCATTGTTATCCCACCTGCCTGACCAAATGATAGGTATGATAGAACCATCCTTATGAATATACCTGTTTTCAAAGTTGGACGTGCGGCAGTTATGGGTAGCCTCCTTTACAATCTTAACCGTATTTTCTATATCATCAGGATGAATAAAGTTTATAAAAGATTTGCCTACAATTTCAACTTCTTCATAACCCAATAATTCATAGCAAGACGGGCTAACGTATTGAAAATATCCTTTTTCATCTACTACGAAAATTACATCAACAATAGATTGCAGAAGTTTAAGTGGATCAATTTGCGGAAAAGTAGATGTTTTCCTGTTTACTGTTTCAGCAGCCAAGGATTGGTCTTTCATTGGTTCTAAGATCGCATAATATTAATATATATACATAAAATGCTTCATAAATAAGAAGTAATTAATAGATAACACTTAGCATTTTAACTCCGGACTACATAAGGGGAGAATGATGCCTTCAACTTTTTCAATTCCAACCTAACATTTATAATTATTATACTTGCAATTCAATGCCATTAATGAAAAAAGCAGCCCCTTACCTGATACTGATCCTGTTAGCTATACTAGTAATTTTTTTAAAACACTGGAAGGGACAGGATGGTAATAACCAAAATGTTGAGAAGGGTGGAAAAGTAACCAACAAAAGAAACCGTGGTTTTGACCGCACATTATCATATATCGAATATACGGTTCATGCAAAATGCCGTATGAAGTGTCGTCATATAAGCCAGGAAGATATTGAAGATATAATGCGTAATGGGCAAATTAATTATTCCAAAAGTGAAGTAAATGAGTCACCCTGCCCGGTTTATGCTGTTCAGGGCTATACCCACGACAGGGAACATATTCGGGTAATATTTGGCCAGTGTGATAATAAAACAAAAGTTATAACCTGCTACAATCTTGATCAGGACTTTGAATGTCATTGCCCCGGAGATCCTGTAACGAAGTACGAAAAAGCGCAGAAAATACTTAACTAATGCAAGCACTTCGCAGGCCTTTTCAAATACTGTACGTTATTTATGCCTTTGTGGTGTTTGTAATTCTAATGATACCAGTATTTATTTGGTCATTGGCTGTACTGCCTATGGGAAGGATAAAGGCTGGTAATCTTATTTATTATGGATGTGTAGTATGGGCGGATATTTGGTTTTTCCTTTTATTCATACGTCATCATAATATATACCTGGAAAAACCTGAAAAGGAGCGTTCTTACATTTATGTATTAAATCATATTTCATACCTTGATTCTGCTATTATTCCAAAAGCATTCCGTCACCCTGTAAAGCCACTGGGCAAGGTGGAGATGGCGCGGATTCCCATCTTTGGCTTTATTTATAAGAACGTTATTGTTACAGTTGACAGATCCAGTTCAGCAAACAGGTCAAGAAGCGTCCAGATTATGAAATCTGTATTACGTAAAGGTATATCTGTACTTGTTTTTCCGGAGGGTACTTTTAACCTTACTCATAAACCATTAAAAGAGTTTTATGATGGTGCATTTCGCATTGCCATAGAAACAGGAACACCCATAAAGCCTGTATTATTGCTGGATGCATATTCCCGAATGCATTATGCCTCCATATTTTCTTTAAATCCAGGTAAAAGCAGGGCTTTATTCCTTCCATCGATTTCCGTAGAGGGTCTAAGCATGGCTGATGTATCAGCCTTAAAGGAAAAAGTTTTTGCCATAATGCAGGCAGAATTAATAAAGCAAGAAGTAGAATGGATATCTGGCATTTCTGAAGGAGCTAAAGTATAATTTCTCACTATACCCTTAATCTTTTAATAAAAGCATATTCTTTTTATAAATCCTTAATCTTTGTTCTCCACTATTTTTACATGTAGGAAATGTTTGCAGAAGTTATTATACCGCTCGCTTTGCCCAGGAATTATACATGGAAAATACCTGACAAAATGCTAGACAGCTTACAGGTAGGCTGCCGTGTAGAAGTCAACCTGGGAAAAAATAAAAGATATGCAGGTGTAATAAAACGTATTCATTCAGATGAACCTTCGAGTTTTGAAGCCAAGGAGATCATTAATCTACTAGATCCTGAACCCGTCATTCAACGATATCAATTGCAGTTTTGGGAATGGATGGCAGAATATTATATGTGCAGTGAGGGAGAAGTAATGGCTGCAGCCTTGCCATCACATTTTAAATTGTCAAGTGAAACGATCCTGATTTATAATGAAGAATTTGGTGATGATTTCTCGGCATTAGATAATGAAGAATACCTGGTGGCTGAAGCATTGCTTTTGAAGCATGAGTTGAAATTGTCCGAGGTTCAGCAAATACTTGATGTCACTCATGTATATCCTATCGTGAACCGGTTGATAGGGAAAAAACTTTGTTTCGTGTGGGAATCACTGAAGCAGACATTCAATTCTAAAAAGGAAAGTTTCGTTTTATTAGAACATGAGTTTGATAACGAAGACCGGTTGTCTGAATTATTGAATAATTGGGGCCGTGCACCTAAACAGATGGAACTCTTACTGGCTTACCTGCACCTCATGAAAACCCAGGGAGAAGTAACAAAGACAGAATTGCTAAAAAAGAGTAGTGCCTCAGATGCTCAATTAAAAGGCCTGGTAGAGAAGGGGGTTCTTCGGATTGAGAAAAGAAGTGTTGACAGGCTTCATTTTGCGCCAAAAGATATCTTTGTTGACTTTGATCTGACTGCCTCACAGCAGGAAGCTTTTCAAAAGGTGCAATTGTGTTTTGATTCCAGGAAGGTGTGCCTGCTGCATGGTATAACTTCAAGCGGCAAAACTCATGTTTATATTAAACTGATTGAGCAATTTATTCGAAAAGGGCAACAGGTGCTCTATATGTTACCCGAGATTACGCTTACTTCACAGATCATCAGAAGACTTCAAAAACATTTTGGTGGTTACATTGGGATCTATCATTCAAAGTTTAGTCAGAATGAACGGGTGGAGATCTGGAATAAGGTGAAGAGCGGAGAGTTGAAAATAGTGTTGGGTGCCCGATCATCCTTATTCCTTCCTTATCATGATCTTGGATTGATTATTTGCGATGAAGAACATGATTCATCTTACAAACAACAGGATCCTGCTCCAAGGTATCATGGTCGCGATGCCGCAATCTTTATGGCATCATTGTTACAATCAAAAGTGTTGTTGGGCAGCGCCACACCTTCCCTGGAAACCTATTATAATGCAAAGCAGGATAAATATGGGTTGGTTACTTTATCAGAACGCTTTGGTGATGTAAAGCTTCCTGCAATGGAGATTGTGGATACAAGGACCATAGCAAAAAAACCAGGTGAAAAGATCATGCTGTCACCCCAGTTATTGGATGAGATAAAAGCAACTGCAGCAAAAGGAAAGCAAACTATACTTTTTCAAAACCGTAGGGGGTATGCCCCTTACCAGGTTTGCACTGTATGTGGTTGGATTGCAGAATGCAGGAACTGCGATGTGTCTCTAACCTATCACAAATTCTCCAATAAATTAAAATGTCATTATTGTGGAAGTATCTATCCCATTACAGCAACCTGCCAGGCTTGCGGCAGTGATAAATTAGTGCAGCGAAGCTTTGGAACGGAAAAGATCGAAGAAGTATTGACAACTGAACTGGAAGGTGTGAAAATAGGTCGCATGGACATTGACACCGTAAGGAATAAGAATGCTCATGATATTTTAATTCAACAGTTTGAGCAAAAAAAGATCGATGTGCTCGTTGGTACCCAGATGGTAGTAAAGGGTCTTGATTTTGACAATGTTGACCTGGTAGGTATTTTGGATGCAGATGCTTTGGTCCACTTTGCTGATTTCCGTGTTAACGAGCGTGCCTTCCAGTTAATGGAGCAAGTAAGTGGCAGGGCCGGTAGGAGGGATAGTGCCGGAAGAGTTTTAATTCAAACCATTAATCCAAAACATCCCGTGTTGCTGCATGTATTACAACATGATTATGTAGGGATGTACAATGAAGAGATTGAAAAAAGAAGACAATTCTTTTATCCACCCTTTTCGCGGATCATCCAGGTTCAGTTCAGGCATAAGGAAAGAGATGTCGTGACTGATGCTGCTCATGTTTTTGCCAGATCAATCGAAGTGCCTTATGGAAAATATCTTGTAGGCCCGGCAGAACCAGTGGTCAATCGTGTAAGAAATATGTTCCTGATGGAATTGTTGATAAAACTCCCAAGAGACAGCCAATTAATTGCCAGGTGTAAGAGGGATATTCTCAATGGGTGCAATCAACTTCACAGCGAAGCACGGTTTAAAAAAGTAGTTATTGTTCCAGATGTAGATGCTATTTAAAGATTCATATTCAGAGTAGTTTGATTAAGATATGATGGAGATACAACATAATATTTCTCTTAAATCCTATAATACTTTTGGTATTGATGCCAGTGCACGATTGTTTGCAGCATTTTCTTCATTAAAGCAATTGGAATCCTTATTGGCCTATCGTAAAGAACGTAATCTTGATCTTCTTGTTCTCGGGGGTGGAAGCAATATATTACTGATTAAAGATTATGATGGCCTGGTTTTAAAAAATGAATTAAAAGGTGTGGAGTTGGTCAATGAAGACAAGGATTATTTGTATATCCGCGCAGGGGCAGGTGAAAACTGGCATCAATTTGTTATATACTGCGTAGCCCGGGGATATGCTGGGGTTGAAAATCTCTCATTGATACCAGGGAATATTGGTGCATCTCCTATGCAAAACATTGGGGCCTACGGGGTGGAAGTAAAAGATATATTTCATGAACTCGAGGCTTACCATGTTTATGAGCAACAACTAACACGGTTTTCTTTAAATGACTGTGCTTTTGGTTACCGTGATAGTGTTTTTAAAAATAAATACAAAGGGCAATTTGTTATTACATCGGTTACTTATCGATTAAATAAGGTGCCCTCTTTTAATATAAAGTATGGGGCCATCAGGCAGGAACTTGATAATATGGGTATCCAGAACCTAAGCATTGAAGCTATATCAAAAGCCGTTATTGAAATACGCAATTCAAAACTACCAGATCCTAAAGTTATTGGGAACGCAGGAAGCTTTTTTAAAAACCCTGTTGTGGACATATCAAAGTTCCGTTCGCTGGAAGAAGAATATCCAGGTATGCCATCCTTTCCCGCAGGAGAAGGATTTATAAAAGTACCTGCAGGTTGGCTCATAGAACAATGCGGGTGGAAAGGGTTTCGTAAAGGAGATGCTGGTTGCTATTCCAAACAGGCCTTGGTGCTGGTGAATTACGGAAATGCAAGTGGTGGGGAAATTTATGCGTTAAGTAAAGACATTGTCTCTTCAGTAGATGATAAATTTGGAATACAACTGGAAAGGGAAGTGAATATAATTTAAACTGCTGTATTATTTATTAGATGCATACGCTATGCAATGAGTGAACCTTGCAGGGTTTTTATTTCTCAATTATTATAGAAATAATAAATCTATTGCATTAATGTTTCATAATCAATTACTGAACTATTACTTCTTCTATTAGCCTATAGGTGCATTAATTGCATCAAAGATTAAAGATTAACAGGCAGGAATAACATTATCGTAATACTGGCTTAACAATTTGGTAATACTGGTTTCCTCTTTTTGCAATGGGAAAATTAAATCAATATGCGGGTAAAATATTTAATGTATTTGACATTATTGACGTGCATGGACATTTGTTTGGTTTATAATGTAAATGCACAGTCTCAAACAGACTCCACCTTTAAGCCCAGCGGTAAGCTATGGGGCTATTCTTTTGGAGATTATTATTACAAAGGTCATAGTGATTCGCTAAGCAGGGGTGGGGCAAACCAATATACAGGTATTGAAAAGGGTAGAAATGCTTTTCAGTTCCGTCGTATCTATCTTGGGTATAACTATGATATTCATCCAAAATTTTCAGCAGAGTTGTTATTAGCTGCAGAAGATAATGCTGGTGCTCCCTCAGGTGTAATCGGCGGTGATCTCACAGCTAATGGAAAATATACTTTTTATATCAAGTATGCCAATCTGCGATGGAAGAATATCTGGCACGGTACAGACCTTGTAATAGGCCAATCTGCTACTCCGGTTTTTTCCCTGGTTGAAGAACCTGTTTGGGGTTACCGTTCTATAGAAAGGACCATAGCTGATATCCGGCGTATGCCTTCCTTTGACCTGGGTCTTTCGCTGCAAGGTAAATTTGATCCCGAAACCGGGAACTATGGTTATAACCTTATGGTAGGAAATGGCTCTGGTGCCAGGCCGGAAACCAATAAGTTTAAACATTTTTACGGCGATGTATATGCTAAGTTTCTGGATAAACGACTGGTATTTAGTCTTTTTGCAGACTATGAACGCCTCAACTGGACCCCGGAATTTCATCATTCCCGTAACATGGTTAAAGCATTCGCTGCTTACACCACCCCGGGAATAACCTTTGGTGTTGAAGCTTTCAAAAGTCATGGACAGGAAGATGTAGTGGGCCTCAGGCCAATAATTGGAGGAACGGCCAGGGATACATTAAATGCTGATGCAGAAGGTATTTCTACCTATGTTCGGGGACAAATTTTAAAGGATAAACTTGGGTTTTTTGCAAGGTCTGATTGGTACAATCCCGATACAAAATACAACGACAAATTTTACCAGGTTTATAATCCGCTCTCTTCCAATTTTGAACCTAATAATAAAGAGCAATTTATAACCGCAGGCTTGGATTTTACACCCATCAAAAATGTGCACATTATGCCTAATATATGGTATAACCAATATGAAAGCGAGCGTAATGATGTTACAGGAAAAGCCAGGAAAGATCACGACCTGGTATACAGGGCAACATTTTATTTTGTTTTTGGTAGATAGATATTCAATAAAATCTTAAATATGCAATTACACAGATCAAATTTAAAAAGGGTATTTTTTGTTAGTCTTTCATTAGTGGTCATTTCTTTAATGGCTTGTAATGGTGGCGATAATGCTACGCCCGGGCAAATGGCTGAAAAAGGATCAGGGGACAATAACACCATTTTAGGTGCTGGTAGTACCTTTATTTACCCATTATTTTCTAAACTGTTTTCAGAATATCATAAGAAAACTGGTTTGCAGGTAAATTACCAGTCTATTGGTTCTGGAGGTGGTATCCTTCAATTGACCAATAAAACAGTAGATTTCGGTGCTTCTGATGCACCCCTCAATGAAGAACAAGAGCAAAAGATGGGCGTTCCGGCTTTACATATTCCAATGTGTGCAGGTGCAGTGGTTTTAAGCTACAACCTTTCCAATATGAAAGACACTGTGAAGTTGACCCCCGAGATTATTGCCAATATATTTTTAGGAAAAATTAAAACATGGAATGATCCGCAAATTGCAGCAGTTAATTCGGGCACTCAATTGCCTTCTACACCAATTGTTGTGGTACATCGTTCAGATGGTAGTGGTACCACAAACATTTTTACAACTTACCTGTCTAAAGTAAATGCGCAATGGAACACAAAGCCTGGCAAAGGCTCTTCTATTAACTGGCCTATTGGCCTTGGTGGTAAAGGAAATGAAGGCGTGGCAGGATTAGTAAAACAAACTCCGGGAGCTATCGGTTATATTGAACTGGCATATGCTATCCAAAACAAAATGGCTTTTGCCAGCGTACAAAACAAGGCTGGAAAGTTTATCACTCCTTCTGTTGCTTCAACAAGTGCTGCAGGTAATATTCAATTGCCGGCTGATGCAAAAATTTCGCTCACCAATACTGACGCTGCTGATGGTTACCCGATCAGTGGATTTTCTTGGGCGCTTATTTATAAAGAACAATCCTATAACAACCGTTCACAGGAAAAAGCTGGCAAGTTGTTGGATCTTTTATGGTGGAATATTCATGAAGGTCAGGAGTATTGCGAACCATTGAATTATGCACGTCTATCTCCGGAAGCAGTTACCGTCGCGGAGAATATTTTAAAGTCTGCAACATTTAATGGACAACCGATTTTAAAGAAATAGTTTTTATACTGGATTCGTTACCCATATACTGATTAGGTTAACACCAGCATTATCCAATTACATGGAAAGAGTTTCTAAGATTTTTTCGTACGGGAAGATAAGAACCGAAACGGCATTTAAAAGAACGCTGGTGATCATTGCTTTGGTCATGGTAGTAATAACCCTTGGAATTTTTATTACTCTTGTGGTACATGCCATGCCCTCTATAAAGGCTTTAGGATTTTCCTTTTTTTGGAGTAGAACCTGGGACCCCGTTAGTAATGTGTATGGTGCACTGCCTTTTCTTGTGGGTACACTACTCACATCTTTCCTTGCACTTATCATTTCAGTTCCTTTTTCCTATGCCATAGCTATTTACCTGGGAGAATATAAACCTTCCGGGTGGTTATCAGGCTTACTGAAAAATATAGTTGAACTGGTAGCTGCCGTTCCATCAGTTATTTATGGTTTCTGGGCCCTTGTAGTTTTAGTTCCAATCGTTAGGGCACTGGAAGCTAAATTGGGAGTCGCAACTTATGGAGTCGGTATATTTACTTCCTCACTGGTTCTGGCAGTAATGATCATTCCCTATGCTGCTTCTTTAGGCAGGGAATTGATCAGGATGGTACCTTCTGCTTTAAAGGAAGGTGCCTATTCTTTAGGTGCCACCCGTTACGAAGTTTTGAAACATGTCATTTTACCTTATACTAAATCAGGATTATTTGCCGGTATGCTTTTATCACTGGGCAGAGCTTTAGGTGAAACCATGGCTGTTACGATGGTCATTGGGAATACCAGCATTATGCCTAAAAGTATTTTCGATCCAGGCAATACCATGGCTAGTGTAATTGCCAATGAATTTACGGAAGCGGATAGGTCGGTTTACCTGGCTGCTTTAATTGAACTTGCACTTGTTCTGTTTTTAGTGACTGTATTGGTAAATATTCTTGGCAAGATGATCATAAAACGGTTTTCAAATGAATAGGAAGAATATTCACAACCAGATAAAATACCGTATCGCCAGGAACAAAGCTTCAGAGGTGGTCATTACTATTTATTCCTTCCTCATTACCATTCCGCTGATAGCTATTATATTTTATGTGTTAAAAACAGGCCTTTCCAAATTGAGCTGGCAATTCTTAACAAACATACCACAGCCTGTTGGTGAATTGGGCGGTGGAATAGCCAATGCACTGGTAGGAAGTATATTGATAGTTTTATTAGCTACAATTATTGCCGTCCCTTTTGGAATCCTTTGTGGTGTATACCTGAGCGAGAATAAAAATGCTAAGCTTTCCTACTGGAGCCGGCTGGCCGTAGATGTTTTACAGGGCACTCCTTCAATTGTCATTGGTATTGTCATCTATTTCTGGGTGGTTAAACCCAGAGGTGGCTTTTCAGCATTTTCAGGCAGTATCGCACTTGCATTGATGATGCTGCCTATAGTGATTCGTTCCACCGAAGAGACCTTAAAATTATTACCAGATACATTAAAAGAGGCAGGTCTGGCTCTTGGATTGCCCTACCATAAAGTGATATTAAAAGTTATTATTCCCTGCGGTGTTAGCGGAATCCTTTCAGGCGTGATGTTGTCCATAGCAAGGATAGCAGGAGAAACAGCTCCACTGTTATTTACAGCTTTTGGTAATCCCTACCTGACAACGAATGTGTTAAAGCCCATGCAAACACTTCCCCTCCTGATTTTTAATTATGCTACCAGCCCTTATGATGAATGGCATGACCTGGCCTGGGGAGCATCCCTGATATTGTTGATCTGGGTGCTGGCAATGAACTTAATAACAAAGCTGATAACTAGAAGATGGAAAGTACAATTGTAAGTAGCAGGAATTTCAATGCCTATTTTGGAACCAATCATGTAGTTAAGAATGTCTCTATGGACATTCCGAAAAATAATATCATAGCTGTTATGGGTCCATCGGGTTGTGGTAAGACCACCTACCTGCGCTGCATTAACCGTATGCATGAATTAATACCAGGCGCAAGCGTGCAAGGAGAGATGCTTTTGCATGATGAAGATTTATACAGCCTGAATCCTATTCTGGTACGTCTGAAGATCGGAATGGTCTTTCAACGACCTAATCCTTTTCCAAACCTTAGTATTTATGATAACGTGATTGCAGGGTACAAGCTCAATGGATTCAAACTTTCTAAAAAAGAACGTGATGAGATTGTTGAACACTCACTGCAGAAAGCAGCGCTCTGGAATGAAGTAAAGGATACATTGCACAAAAAAGGAACATTTTTATCGGGCGGCCAACAACAAAGGTTGTGTATTGCCCGGGCAATTGCAATGGAACCTGAGGTATTGTTGATGGACGAACCTACCTCTGCACTGGACCCGATATCTACCTCAAGTATTGAGGAGCTAATGCACGAGCTAAAAAAGAATTATACACTGGTTATCGTTACACACAATATGCAGCAGGCCGCCCGGGTAAGTGATAAAACCGCTTTTTTCTTCCTTGGCGAATTGGTTGAGTATAATGATACCAGGGAAATGTTCATCAATCCAAAAGACAGCAGAACACAGAATTATATTACAGGACGATTCAGTTGATCCTGTTTTTACATAAAATACAATTATGACACAATTTCAAACTGAGATCAAAGAATTAAAAGAGCAGGTCATTGAGATGTGGCAACTGGTGCATTCCCAGCTTACCAAAGGATTATCTGCCCTGCTGAATTTCGATAAAGACCTCGCCAGGGAGATTGTAATGATCGAAAAAAGAGTGAATGCTGCAGAATTGCAGATAGATAAAAATTCAGAAAATATCCTGGCTATTTATTCCCCTGTAGCTGTAGACCTGCGGTTTGTGCTGGCAGTTTTAAAAATTAATACTAACCTTGAAAGAGTAGGTGATATAGCTGAGGGAATAGCTAAATTGATCATCGATACAGATAAACCTTTCAAACAGGAATTGCTTGACCATACCCAGGTGGTTGAAATGTATGGTGAAGCCGTGAAATTAGTCGAGGAAATCCTATTAGCTTTCGAAAATGAAAAGACTACAGATGCAAGGGGGATTTTTAAAAGAGATGAATTTCTGGACGAGATCAATAAGAAGGCAAATCATTTATTGATTATTTATCTCAAAGATCATCCAGAGGATTTACAACAGGCACTGAATGTCTTATCTATAATTAGAAGGTTAGAACGTGTTGGAGACCAGGCAGAGAACATTGCAGAAGAGATCATATTTTACCTCGAAGCTAAAGTGATTAAACATACACAGAGAAAAGGCAATGGAAAAAACGCTTAACATTTACATAATATTTAGGCAACAATAAAGAAACATTTCAATGATAAGTTCGCAGATCTCGTATTGAGATTTAATTTCCCAATGTAACGCCCTGTTTCTACAGGGCGTTACGATTTTCAATAACCATGGCTAAGAAGTTGCTTTCATACATCGCTTTTACTTTTAAGTCCATTTAATTACCTTGGCCCTTTAATTAACCTTAAAGCAAATTAAATTGCTTTTAGAATGATCCTGTATCCGAAAACGAAACCCATGAAGTCTCTTTTGTCATTCATTCTCCTTTTCTGTTGTATTTGTTTTAATAAGAGATCTTATGCACAGGAATCTCAGCCTGATACTGTAAAGGTGGGCATATATATAACCAGCATACATGATATTGATTTTAAGCAAAAAGAGTACACTATCAGTTTCTGGCTTTGGTTGAAATACAGGAACAGAAAATTTGATTTCCTGCAAAACCTGGAAGTGCCACAGGCTAAATCCGTTTCAAGGTCTTTTGCTACTGTAGATAGCTCAGGCCCTGAAGTTTACATGCAAATGAAAATGCAATGCGTTATGAAAGATACCTGGAAGATTGCCAAATTTCCTTTTGACAGGCAAACGCTCAGGCTTTCCATAGAAAATTCTCAGTTTGACTCCAGATCCCTTGTCTTTATACCTGATTCTGTCGGAAAGCATTTTGATCCCCGTTTTACGCTTAGCGGTTGGTCTATTGACAGTTGTATTATTACCAATGGTATAAAGAAATATGAAACCGCCTTTGGAGATGAAACTATGGTTGCCCCTCATACAGAATATAGTTCCTTCCGGGTAAGATTAGGAATTAAAAGAGACGCAGCAGGGTTGTTTTGGAAAATGTTCCTGGGAATGTATATCGCTTTCCTGATAGCTTATGTTTGTTTTTATATTCACGCCGATGGTATGGATTCCAGGTTTGGCCTTAGTGTAGGTTCATTGTTTGCTGTCATAGGCAATAAATACATTATTGATTCTTCTTTGCCTGAATCTACAACATTCACATTGGTAGATACACTTCATGGATTAACCTTGTTTTTTATTTTTGCCATTATAACCGCAACAGCTTATTCACTAATGCTTGTCAAACAAAACAAACTGCGAAAGGCGTTTAAATTCGATATGCTAGCAGCGCAAATAGTGCTAATAATTTACCTATTATTGAATTTCTATTTTATTTCTAAAGCTATCACCGGATCATAAAAGCAAGGTCTTTATTAAGGTTAATAACTTTTTTATTTAACATATATAGTTTGCAGCACTATATTGTATGTTTGGGTCTTTTATCAAAAAATCAGCTTATGAAGAAAATTGTGACGCTTTTTATTGTTACCCTTATGGTTACTGGTGCCTATTCTCAGGCCAAATCTATCTATGCAGAACTAGGAGGCCCTGGGTTAGCTTCTATTAATTTTGATACCCGTTTTAGTAAAAAAGAAGATGGCCTTGGGGGAAGAATAGGAATTGGTGGTTTAAGTATAGATGGGGAAGGTGCTGTTTTTGTGCCTATCGGGTTAAATTATATCCTTGGTAAAGACTCCAGGAACTATTTTGAAATGGGCGCTGGTGTAACACCTGTTATTGGTACAGGTTCCGGGGATTTCGCTGAAACTTTTGGACATATCCTTTTTGGTTACCGTATGCAGCCAAAAGATGGTGGTTTTACTTTCAGGGCTTTCATCAATCCTGTCTTTGGCAGTGGTTTTTTTGTCCCCTATTATGGCGGAGTGTCCTTTGGTTATAAATTCTAGTAATTAACATATTGTCGTTAATGCTGTAAATAGGGCTGTGAATAAATCGCAGCCCTGTTTTTTTAATTCATTTAAACTTGAGACCCGCTTTATTATCTGGCAACATTCAGTGGTTTATATTTACTAAAACATTCACTGATATGAATCTGAAGTTTCCTGCTATTCTGTTGGTTGTATTTACTTTTTGTTTATGTACATCATTTCTCAAAGCACGGGCGCAGGAACGGCAATATATTCAACTTCGTATATACCATGCTAAGGATAGTGTTCAATTAAAACAGGTCAGCCAATACCTGGAAGAAGCCTACCTGCCTGCCCTTCATAAAGCAGGATACAAAATGGTTGGGGTATTTACCAATATTACCAACGATACAGCTATAGATAAGAAGATCTATGTACTAATACCCTTCAAGTCATTAAAGAATATAGAAAAATTAAGCCTGCACCTGGAAAATGATGTGGAGCTTAACAACCGTGGAAAGGATTATTTGCAGGCACCCCACAATAATGCTCCATATATAAGATTCGAAACCATTTTACTAAAAAGCTTTCAATTAATGCCCAGGGTTGTTAAAACCCAACTAACGGGCGACATAAAGGATAGGATCTATGAATTACGTAGTTATGAGAGTCCTACTGAAATGTACTTTAAAAGCAAAGTAAAAATGTTTAACCAGGGTGGTGAGATAGCATTATTCAAACGCCTGGGATTTAATGCCGTATTTTATTCAGAGGTGGTTTTTGGTAGCCATATGCCCAATTTAATGTATATGACCTCGTTTGATAATATGGCAGCAAGGGAAGCTCATTGGAAATCTTTCGGTAATGATCCCGAATGGAAAAAACTGTCTGCTTTACCAGAATACCAGGATAATGTTTCTCATATAAACATAGAATTTTTACATGCTACAGCCTATTCCGATCTGTAAGCTTCTTCTTATAGCATTCTTCACATACAAGTTTTCCTGGCTAACATAGATTAGTAAGGTTATTGGTGCTTGCTAATACATTGTAAGGAAATACATAACAGCTTACTTTCAAGGCATCTCCATTAGACGAAATGAACCTTAATACATGCTTAATTATAAGCTAATTTTGTTTCATGAATTATAATCTTTCAAGTATTCCTGAACGCACCTCCAGGCCCAGGAGCTTTGGGCTTACGGTTATAAGTGATAAGGGAATGAGTATCGCGGAAACTGAAAATCTTTTAGCTGTGGGCAAGCCCTATATTGATATGGTGAAATTGGCATTTGGCACGGCACTGGTCACTCCTCAAATCAGGGAAAAAGTTAAGCTTTATCAATCTAATAATGTACCCGTATTTTTTGGAGGACTCCTTTTTGAAGCCTTTGTTATAAGAGGTCAATACAATGATTATATTAAACTGCTCGAAGAATTTGAACTTTCATTTATAGAAGTTTCCGATGGTGCCATTTCTATCAGTCATGAAGAAAAGTGTCATTATATCAAAACACTTTCAGAAATAGGTACAGTCATTAGCGAGGTTGGTTCTAAAGACAAGGATAAGGTAAAAGTTACCCCGCCTTATCAATGGATAAATATGATGCAGGCTGAATTGGACGCGGGGTCTGCATATCTTATTGCTGAAGCAAAAGAAACAGGTACAGAAGGAGTCTATAGAAATTCTGGTGAAGTAAGGGAAGGACTTGTGGAAGAAATCCTGACAAGGATACCTGGGGAAAAGATCATCTGGGAAGCCCCGGAAAAAGACCAGCAATTGTATTTTATCCGCCAGCTTGGTTGCAACGCCAACCTGGGTAACATAGAGCCTCGTGAGGTTATTCCTTTAGAAACCATGCGCCTTGGATTGAGGAGCGATAGTTTTGACCTTTTCCTTGAGCATAGCGGAAGGAAAGTATAGTTATTGTATAAATAATCCACTTAGTTCGGCATACTATAATTTATAAAGATTTCAGAAGCATACAAATTTTAATGGAATGGCAAGGATTGAAATGAATAGAACAACCGGTGATTTTGGCTTCGAAGTAAAAGATGAGATGGGACATATTCTCTCAACCGACAGCAGCAAGGAAAATGGTGGATCTGGCTCGGGATTTCGTCCGATGCAATTAGTGTTATGCGCTTTGGGAAGCTGCAGTGCTATTGATATGGTAAGTATATTGAAGAAGCAAAGACAGGAGATCAAAGATCTATCCATCATAATTGAAGGTGAAAGGGAAAAAGATAAAATACCTTCCTTGTGGAAATCTATATCTGTTACTTTCCAGTTAACAGGAAATGTTGAAAAGGAAAAAGCTGATAAAGCAGCCTCCCTTTCTATGGAAAAGTATTGCTCTGTAGCAGAAACTTTGCGCAGGGGCGGTACAGATATTTCATGGGTAGTCAGGGTTTCTCCATCTATGTAAACCACTTCATAGTTAAAGGCATGATCAACATATGAATAAAAACTTGTTTCAGGAGATATTGGATAAACAACAGAAAAGGGAGGTTGTACCATCCAACGAGGTTATTGCCGCCTGGGCATCTCACCTGATATGCCTTTTATACCCGGAACTTTCTAAAGCCACCTATTCCAGTACGTTAGAAATTGAAGAAGGATTTCAGAAACTGGAAACGGACCTGGTTAAACTATTAAATGCTACCAAGGCTTGTTATGATTGTAATAACGAAGCTGTGGCGAAAGATTTTATTGGTAAAATACCCACTATTTATCGGTTACTGAATACCGATATACATGCCATACTGCACGGCGACCCTGCCGCTAGAAATGAATTTGAGGTCATCAGGGCTTACCCTGGTTTTTATGCCCTGTGCTTTTACCGTATTGCACATGTATTGTTGAAATTAAATGTGCCCCTACTTCCCAGGATACTAACTGAATATGCCCATTCTAAAACCGGGATTGATATACACCCGGCCGCTGAGATAGGAGAATACTTTATGATCGATCATGGTACAGGTGTGGTTATTGGCGAAACTACCCGGATAGGCAACCATGTGAAAATATACCAGGGCGTAACACTCGGTGCATTAAGCGTAAATAAAGCAATGGCCTTTACAAAGCGCCACCCTACAGTTGAGGATAAAGTGATCATTTATTCAGGGGCCACTATACTTGGTGGCGAAACTGTTATTGGCCGGCATTCTGTCATTGGTGGTAATGTATGGCTAACGAAAAGCGTTCCTCCTGGATCTCTTGTCTACCATAACGTAGAGATAACTGTTGTGGAAAATAAATTTAATCACACTTAATAAATAAATATGGCTGGCATATTAGATACAGTTGGAAATACGCCGATGGTTGAATTGCAAAAAATGAATTCAAACCCCGGAGTTAAGATCTTTGCCAAGCTGGAAGGTAATAACCCGGGTGGAAGTGTAAAGGATCGACCGGCACTAAACATGATTAAAAGCGCACTGGAACGTGGAGATATCAGCCGGGATACCAAATTGATAGAGGCCACCAGCGGCAACACCGGTATTGCAATGGCATTGATGGCAAAACTCTTTGGATTGGAAATCGAACTGGTAATGCCTGCTTCTTCAACACGTGAAAGAGTGCTTACCATGGAAGCATTCGGGGCTAAGGTCACTCTGCTTGATAGTATTGAGATATGCAGGGATTATGCAGAAGATAAGGCTGCAACAAAAGGTTACTTTCTTCTGAACCAGTTTGCAAATCCCGATAATTACAAAGCACATTATCTTACTACTGGCCCGGAAATATGGAAAGACAGCCAGCATCAAATATCCCATTTTGTAAGTGCTATGGGAACTACCGGAACCATTATGGGTTGCAGCAGGTTTTTTAAAGAGCAAAATAAGGACATACAGATCGTAGGTTGCCAGCCCACAGAAGAAGCTTCTATTCCTGGTATCAGGCGTTGGCCTGAGGCCTACCTCCCAAAAATATTTGAACCTTTCAGGGTAGACCGGATTATGGACATTTCTCAGCAGGAGGCTGTAGATACCACGCGCAGGTTGGCAAGGGAAGAAGGCATTTTTGCTGGTATGAGTAGTGGTGGTGCCGCTTGTGCCGCCTTACGGATAGCCAATGAAATACAAGAAGGGCTTATCGTATTCATAGCCTGCGATAGGGGAGATCGTTACCTGAGCAGTGACCTTTTTGGATAAATAATCTTGTAGCTTATATAGCTGCATAAAAAAAGCTTCCCTTGTGGAAGCTTTTTTTATGCTTGTTGGTAAAATTAACCAAAATCTTCTTCATCTGTTTCGTCATATAAGGAGGAGGATTGAATATTCAACATACTACCCATCAGGTCCTTAAATTCTACAGAGGTCTCTAGTATCTTTTTACTGATCAGTGAGTAAGATGATAACCCATGTAATACAAACTCCATTAACAACGCAGCTTCTTTCTCGTTAGCACCAGGGAAGGTTTTTTTCACCAAGGCGTGCAATCCATCTACTTTATACAGTTCATCGATCTTATCCCTGTCAGTAGTGCCAAAAAGCAGGTTGACATGATTTCCTTTATCAAACCATGATATAATTGATTTGTAGGGATTATCAACAGGCTGTGGTGTTTCACCTTTCCTGGGTGCCCGCTTTTTCAATGTATCGGGGTTAGGAAAATATTGAATGAATTGTGACCGTATGGATTTGTCAAGCAGGTTCATGGCTACCTGGTAAGGTCCTTCCTGTTCTCCTTCATACACCAGTTCTATCTTACCCGTTATGGATGGAATGATGCCAACAAGGTCACTTACCCAGATCTGCGTATTCTTTTCATTATTTATGATAGATCTTCTTTCTGCAGCACTCACTGCATTTTCAAAGGCTGAAATCGTAAGCCTTGCGCTGACACCACTTTTTTTATCCACGAACTCGCTGCCTCTTGCTTCGAAAGCTACCTGTTCTATCAGGCGCTTCACCAGGTCACTGATATCAATCTTTTCCTTTTGTTCATCGCTTACATCTGCTTCCTGCTCTGTGATAGCCAAAGCATTTTCCAATGATTTGGGGTAATGGGTCAATATCTGGCTTTCAATACGATCCTTTAATGGGGTAACAATAGATCCCCTGTTGGTATAATCTTCCGGGTTTGCTGTAAAAACAAACAAGATATCCAAAGGCAGACGCAGTTTGAATCCACGGATCTGCACATCACCTTCTTCAAGGATGTTAAATAATGCCACCTGGATTCTTGCCTGCAGGTCAGGCAATTCATTGATAACAAAAATGCTCCTGTTAGTTTTGGGTATGATACCATAATGTATCACCCTTTCATCAGCAAAGCTCAGGCGGAGGTTGGCAGCTTTTATTGGGTCAATATCGCCAATCAGGTCTGCAACACTTACATCAGGTGTTGCCAGCTTTTCGCCATAACGTTGGCTCCTGTGAATCCATTCTATTGGTGTGTCATCTCCCTTTTCATGAATTAGTTCCCTGCCATATTTTGAAATGGGTTTCAGGGGATCATCGTTGATCTCACTGCCTGTAATTATAGGTACATATTCATCCAGCAATTCCGTCATCTGCCGTGCCATCCGGGTTTTTGCCTGCCCTCTTAAACCCAGGAATAAGATGTTATGTTTACTAAGTAATGCTCTTTCCACATCTGGTATCACCGTGTCTTCATATCCAATGATACCTGTAAATGTTTCTTCCTTTTGCTGAAGCTTTTTAATAAGATTTTCCCGGATCTCTTCTTTTATGCTTTTCGACCTGTATCCAGCCTCTTTTAATTCCCTGATCGTATTGATGTGTTTTATATCCATACTGGTTGAGTGTATTTAATTGTATATAACTGTCCTTTAAACTTTATGATATGTAGTATAACCGCTTCTTTCTTGCTCTTATCATATATATTCAACAGAAGTGAGCTGCATCTTATAAGGGTAAATATCTAATTCTAACCTGCCACTAAATAGTTGATACCGGGGATGGATTTATATAGTTCAATAAACCGTTTTCCGTTTTCCACTTTCAAAATCACGGAATATAAAAGCACCCAGGCGGTCAAGACTGGCAAAATAAGCCTTGCCATTATTGGTCTCCGTAAACTCCTGCACAAATCGCTGCAAGTAAGGATCAGTGGCTATCATGAATGTGGTGATAGGTATTTTTAATTTCTTACATTGAGCAGCCAGGTTAAGGCACCTGCTGGTCACTTTCCTGTCAAGACCAAAACTGTTTTTATAATACTTCCTTCCAATCTTGAGGCAAGTAGGCTTGCCATCAGTGATCATAAAGATCTGCTTATTTGGATTTTTCCTCCTCCGCAAAATATCCATGGCTAGTTCCAGTCCGGCCACAGTATTGGTATGGTAAGGGCCTACCTGCAAATAGGGAAGGTCTTTGATCTCCACCGGCCAGGCATCATTTCCAAATACCACTATATCCAATGTATCCTTGGGATATTTAGTGGTAATGAGTTCACTTAATGCCATGGCTACTTTCTTGGCTGGGGTGATACGGTCTTCACCATATAATATCATGGAATGCGAAATATCGATCATCAGCACAGTTGATGTTTGAGATTTAAAATCCGTTTCCCTTATTTGCAGATCATCCTCTTGCATGGTAAAGGATTCAAGACCATGATTGATCTGTGCATTCCTGATCGATTCAGTAAAATCTATTTGTTCCAGCATATCGCCAAACTGAAAGGGCCTCGAGTCAGGGCTAATCTCGTCACCCTGCCCGGGTTTATATGTTTGATGATCCCCGCTTTTGGTTTTTTTAAGCTTTCCAAAGATCTCTTCCAGGCTACGCTTACGGATGCCCTGTTCTGTCTTTGGTGTGATCTTTATTTCTGCCTTGCCTTCATCGTCCGTTATATATCCCTTGTCTTTCAGGTCTTCTATAAAATCGCCCATTCCATATTCTTCGTTGGTGAGTTCATATTGCCTGTCAAGCTGGTTCAGCCATTGAAGCGCCTCTCCAACATCTCCACTGGTGTAGGTAAGCAATTGCATGAAAAGATCCAGCAGTTTTTCAAAATTGCTTTTGCTATCCTCATTTGGGTCAAAGCCTGTAAAATGAAATCCTTTCATATGCTATACAATCTACAATAATTATGCATTGTTTGTTCATGGCAGATCGTTAAAGAAAAAACCCCGGTTTTGAGCCGGGGTTTTAAGATTCTGTTGAGCTTTTTATTTTTTTAGAGAGTCAGAAGAGTCCTTTTGTCCGGGATGTTCTGACACAATGTTACCTAATGGATTATAAGTTTTTTCCATGCTTTCAAGATACCTCAGGTACTGGTCGCAATCCTGTTCATCGTTTTGGAAAGCAGGGTAGTAATCAGGCTTCTCGCTTTTGAGGTAATTATAATAGTTCTTTTGATCTGTCAGGTCTTTATGCAGTGCAGTTTTTAATTTATTAACCAAAGTAGAATGCCCGGCTTTATAGGCAGCTTCCAGGTATAACATGGAGATCTGGTTGTGTGATTGAAAACGGCTAACCATTGCATAAGGCAGATCTGCCGGCAGTATGCCTTTTTCTGCTTTTTCCAACAGGTTCACAGCTTCCTGCTTACGTCCCTGGTCGGCCAGGTTGGCAGCAGCCAAAGCATAGGTTTGGCGAATGGTGAGTAAATGCCTCCTGTTCTCTTCATCAAAATAAACACCCGGCTTGCTGGCGCCTCCAAATCTGAACACATTGGTCAGCAGGCTATCTGTTTTATTCACATCCATAGATCTTTGTTGCGGTTGACGAACTGGTGTTAGCCTGAAGATCATTCCTTCCTGCCGCAGGTAGGGGCCAAAGCCAATTTCCTGGTAAGGAGATGTAAAGCATATCGGGCGTTTCCAGTTATTGGCTGCAAGAATATTCAGCATGGTCAGTTGATCAAGCGACAGGTAGCTTTTATTCTCGGGTATCTCAAGTTGTATCTGGCTTCCCACAGAGTCAGTGGCATTTGCCAGGCCTGATTGCTTTACAGCAGCCGCATCCACAGGAACTGTAAAACGTTTAACAGGGAAAGTTGCAATTGGATTTTGCTTACCTACCACATTCTTCATCACATCGAGCAGGTCATAATATTTATTCTGATCACCACTTGGTTCGAAAGTTATATAAGGCACACCTCTTATCTGGTCTGCAGACCATATAACATCTATCGGCGCACTTTCATTGACCTTGTAACGCAATTGGTTTACATACCAGTCTATTCCCAAAAGACTCGTATTTAAAATACGGATGTCCGGGCGAACGCCTTCCACTTCCTGTGCATACCATAATGGATACGTATCATTGTCACCAAAAGTGAAGAGTATAGCATTGGGTGGACAGCTATTCAGATAGTCTTTTGCAATATCTGGCGCCAGCGTCTTTTGGCTGCGGTCATGGTCATTCCATTCCTGGAATCCCATAATGACAGGTGCCACCAGGCATAAAAGGGTGGCTGATAGTGCAGCTACCCTCAGGTTTGTTTTGCCCGCTGCCCTCACAGCATAAGTAATGGCTGCTGTAATGGCTGCAAATAGCAATCCTCCTAAGATGGCCGCAAAAACATTTCCTCCGCTCATATGATTGAGGTCACTAAGCAATAGAATTATGAATGTGGTAATGCCGCCATAGAGCAGAACATTCATGAAGTTCTTCTTGTCCTGTATTTCTCTCGCCATTCTAACCACGGCAACCACTGCCAAACCAATCCAGATGGCAAAGGCATAGAAGGATCCTGCATAGGCATAATCACGTTCACGGGGCTGATTACCCGGCTGGTTCAGGTAAAGCACAATGGCTATACCCGTAAAGAAGAAAAGTAAAAAGGTAACGATCCAATCCCTGCGGTCCCTGAAGTAGTGGTAAACACAACCCAGCACACCAAGCAGGAATGGAAGTAAAAATAATTTATTGGTAGCCTTGTTATCCTGGATACTATCAGGCAGTTTTGCCTGGTCGCCAAGACGCATATCATCCATGAATTTGATGCCCGAGATCCAGTTGCCATCACGAATGTTGCCACTACCCTGGATATCATTCTGGCGGCCTGCATAGTTCCACATAAAATAACGCCAGTACATGAAGCCCATCTGGTAGGTAAAGAACCAGTTCAGGTTATCGCCAAAAGAAGGGATCTTTACAGCAAGTGGCGTACCGGGTTGTAATACCTGGCCTCTTTGCACCCTTGGCGCAAAATTATCCGGAACATCGTAGCTGTCTGGTTTTCCTGACTGATCCTGTGTTTGAATCACTCCATCTGCAACAGCTGTTACAATACTTAATTGCTTTGCTGTGATCACTGGTAAATTCAACCAGGACATATAATAATCGGCATGTCCCTGCTCGTTAGTACCGTCCCATACCCTGGGAAACAGTTGAACATCCTTGGAATCATATTCGGGCTCACGGTCACGACCAATCTCTACATATTCATGGTCACCCTTAGCATACCTCATTTTACCTTCCTTAACGCCTGTGGGCTGAGCCAGGAAATGTGGCCCGAAAAGTATAGGTTGAGATCCATATTGCTCACGGCCCAGGTAGTAAACCAGGTTCATAGGATTGTCCACATTGTTCATATCAATGGAAGGATTGGCATTCGAACGTTCCATGGTGGTGATATAGGCCGAATAGCCAAGCATCATAAAGGAAAAGCACCAAAGCCCCAGGCGCAGGTAGGACCAGCCCTTGCGGTCTGCATACCTTAGCCCCAGCCATACCAGGAAGCCAATCAATACAAAGAAAAATATAAAACCAGAGAAGAAAGGCAGATGGAAGCTGTTGACAAATAGGATATCAAATTGTCCCGCAAGTTTAACGGTCCATTGAATCACCGCTACCTGCACAATCCCTACAATGATACATCCTATCAGGAAGGCCCAGATGGCACCATTGCGGGTATAATTGTAACGCTTATAATAATAGATCATTACTGCAGCAGGGATTACTAATAATCCCAACAGGTGAATGCCGATGGATAAACCAAGTGCGAAGAAAAGAAAAACGATCCAGCGGTCGGCACGGTTTCTCAGGTTTCGATCATTACCTGCTGCATCATCAGCTCTTTCCCATTTCAACATGGCCCAGAAGGCAAGCGCTGTGAAAAAGGAGGAAAGCGCATACACTTCACCTTCCACAGCACTGAACCAGAATGATTCAGTGAAAGTATAGGCAAGTGCTCCAACAATACCTGCACCCATAATGGTATAAGTTTGCTGACCATCGGGTTCTTCACGAAAACCTGTTACCAGCTTGCGTGCAAAGTGCGTAATGGTCCAGAAAAGAAACAAAATGGTAAAGCCGCTGGCAAGCGCATTCATGATGTTTACCGCCTTGGCTGCACTGGCTGGGTTATCTCCAAATAAAATGATGAAGAACCTTCCGAGCAAAACGAATAAAGGAGCACCGGGAGGGTGCGGCATCTGTACTTTATAACAGGCTGACACAAACTCACCGCAATCCCATAAGCTTCCGGATTTTTCTGCAGTAAGTATGTAGGTAAGAGAGGCGATGATAAACACTACCCAGCCGGTAATGTTATTGACTTTTCTGAAATTCATACTAAGATGGTTGGTTCTTTATTGTATCCCTTATTGTACATCTATAGGCAGGGGACGTGCAAAAATAGGGAAGGAGCTAAATTAAAGGGAAAACAATAAGGAAAAGGTTAAAACAGTTGTTGCGGGCTCATTGCCTTTTTATACGTTGTTTCTTTACCGTATAAAATATTCTGTGGGTAAAATGGAGCTGTTTATTAATACCTATCAAAGGCTGGCTACTGATCTCACCGTCCAGGCTTCTGGTTTTTCGGCAAACTTTATTTTTGTTTGCTTCCACGTATCATCAAAAAAATGCGAGTTCCTGTAATTATTTAAATGCTCTTCTGAATCCCACCAGCTATAAGTAAAAAAGGTAAAAGGTTTCCCTGCATCCTGCCAGAGTTCCAGATGAGTACAACCTTCAAAATGGCGGATCAATGATTGGCGCTCAGCAAAGAGCTGTTGAAATGCTACAACTTCTTCTTCCCTGAATACCATTTTCACAATCCGGATGATCATTCAAAATACACTTTAACGGTCTGGTAAAATAGCCTGTTCTGCACCATCACTGAAACCTGCTGACTGCTTTCATTGTATCCTTTCAGACCAAATAATCCTGCGGCATTCCCTTTATTGATAGCTATCTCCATGTAGCCCGCACTGTTGAAAAGTACCAGCTTTTCTCCCTGTGGCACATCTGCATAGCTTCCGCTAATCCTTTCAATAACCTCATCTCTTTTAAAGACTATTTTGAAGCGCCTGCCTTTACGCTGTTCTTCAAACTGCTCCTGCGTGATGTTAACAATGACATTCTCAAAATGATCTATAAATATGATCTGCCCTTCTATCCAGTCTTCGCCCGAAGTGGGACGAAGGGGATTCTTTTCCAGGTAAGGGGCATCGGGTATACCTATTTTCAATAAAGGTTCTCCATTCATTAATTGTGTGATAGCTCTTGCCGCCACATCTATACAATAGAGCGTATTCTTGATGGCTGATTTATCTAAAGGTATGCCCAGCACCATTTCTGGTTTTTCTTCCAGTATCATTTCGATCAGGCCGTTATCTGCACACACCAGGTATTGATCCTTATGGAAAGCAAATAGAAGCTGCTCAGGCTTTGATTCAAATAAATTTACCAGTACAATATGATAGGTAAACTCAGGGAAATTTTTTATGGCATTGCGGCATACATAAGCTGCCTGAGGATAGTTAAATGGGGACAGCTTATGGGTGATATCAATGATCTTGAATTCAGGATTGATACGTAATAACCTGCCCTTTACAGCACCTACCAGGTAGTCTTGTTCGCCAATATCAGATGTAAGTGTTATAAAGGGCATTAAACCGGGTAATTAAATGGAGATTAAGATTTTCAAATAATCTGTTTGGTTGTTGATTGGCTGCATTATTTTACCAGTTTACCTTCTTTGAAGAAAAAGTTCTTTACCAGTTTATCGGCCAGTCCAGGGAAGAACTTATTCATAAAAATGGTTCTTTTACCGGTAAAGGTCAATACCAATGTGCGCTTTTTATGTTCAATGGCGTTCAGTATATGTTCAGCGCATTCTTCGGCAGGCATTAGTGAACTTTCGTCCAGGGGAGTTTCTCCCTGGGCCTCGCCTTTCTTGTTCAAAGCTGCATTCCTGATATTGGAAGCTGTAAAGCCCGGGCAAACCCACATTACATGTACACCATCATCTACCAGTTCAGTACGAATGGCTTCCAGCCACCCCTGTAAGGCAAATTTTGAAGCAGAATATCCACTACGGCCCGGAAGGCCACGATAACCGGCAATTGAAGACACACCTACAACAGTGCCTTTTCTCTCAATAATAGCATCCAGAGCATATTTTGTGCAGTAAACAGCTCCAAAAAAGTTCACCTCCATTACCCTGCGTATCACATCCACTGAGGTTTCTTTCAATAAGGCCCTCATGGAAATTCCCGCATTATTGATCAGAATATCAATTCCTCCAAATACCTTGATAGTAGATTCTATAAAGTGCCTGCAATCGTTCTCATTGCTCACATCTGCCACCACTGTATGCAGGTGATAGGATGGATATTCTGATTGTAAACTGTATAACTTATCATGATTGCGTCCACAGGTAGATACTTTCGCCCCCTCGGACAATAATTGATCCACCAGTGCCTTTCCTATTCCGTCTGTGCCCCCGGTAACCACAACTACCTTATTAGCAAAATAACCAGCCATTATTCGATACGTTTTAGCGGCAAACCTAACAGAAAATATACATTGTTTAAAGAGGAAGTTTATAAATAACCAAACGCACACCGGGGCCAATCTTTCGGAGAACACTAAATCTGTAGCACAATAAAATTCAGATATAGCAAAACTTTGATCAAAACCAACAAATAAAATGTATTTCCCATGCAAGAGAGGAAGCTCCTTCTATTATGCAACGCCTTTGTGCCGCCTATGTAACGGCTATGTAACGGCTCTGTAACGGCTCTTTAAAGAGGCGGTACAAAGGCGATAAGTACCCAAAAGAAAGGCAGGGAAGAGGTAAGGATATATAATCCTTGCCATAATTTCCTGTTACCAGCGTTAATAAAAGGACCTGTCTTATCTTAATGATTCTATTTTATTGAATAACAGTCTAATGAATGGAATGCCCTGGTAATGTCTGAATTCCTGTTTATTTCAGTTTATGGGGCCTATGAAAACAGGCTGGCAGCGGAGCCATGGCTTTACCAACTAAATATAAACCTTGTATGAATGTTCATTACCTAGAAGGGCAATAAGGTAATTTCAACACAAACTTATTCTTTGCCAAGGTCTGGCTTCCCTTATTTTTGGGGATTAATAATTGTATAACGATTGCTTTATTTGGCCGGTATTCCCGGTTTGTTATTCGAAAGAGACCTGATGCCTGGATAGGATCAATGAAGTTGTACAATGAAACCACAGTTATATCATCATAATTTACCTTTTGCCTTAGAAGCTGGTGACACACTGCCAGCCATAACTATAGCTTACAACACCTGGGGAAAACTAAATCATCAGAAAGATAATGTCATCTGGGTTTGCCATGCGCTTACTGCCAACTCTAATGTCGCCGACTGGTGGAAAGGGATGATTGGCCCGGGGCTTGCCTTTGATACCGATCATTATTTCGTTATATGTGCCAATATCCTGGGCTCAGCCTATGGCACCACAGGCCCAATAGACATAGATCCGGTTACAAAGCAACCATATTACCATCAGTTTCCGCTGATAACTATCAGGGATATGGTGAATGCACATGAATTGCTGAGGAAGCATCTTGGTATTGATAAGATCTTTCTTTTGGCTGGAGGGAGCATGGGTGGCTACCAGGTGCTGGAATGGACATTGATGCAACCTCAATTGATCGAAAGGCAGTTCCTGATTGCCACTTCGGCAAGAGAAACTCCATGGGGCATTGCTATTCACACTGCCCAGCGGCTGGCCATTGAAGCAGATAATACATGGCAGAAAAGAGACCGTGGCGCCGGCGCAAAAGGATTAGCTGCAGCAAGGGCCATTGGAATGATCACCTATAGAAGTTACGATTCTTTTATGGCCACTCAATCCGAACCGGGAAATGAAAAACTGGATGACTTTAAAGCTTCTTCGTATATCAAATACCAGGGTGACAAATTAACCCGGAGGTTTAATGCTTTTAGTTACTATATACTTTCCAAAGCATTGGATACGCACAATATTGCCAGGAGCAGGTCGGTTAGTGTTGAAACAGTTTTGCAATCTATTAAACAGCCAACCCTGGTAATGGGCATCACCAGTGACCTTCTATGTCCCGTGGATGAACAAAAGCTCATTGCTCAAAATTTCTCTTGCTCCAGCTACCTGGAATTTGATTCCCGTTATGGTCACGACGGCTTTTTGGTGGAAACAGCCATCATAAGTGCACATTTAAAGGAATGGCTTCAATTGATCGAAACGGATGACCAGTTTGTAACCAGGAAGGGCTAAAGCAATTATAATCTCTTTCCCTTTTTATTATTTTAATTTCGAATCATGGACAGGATCTCAAAAGCTATACGTACACAAATTGAAAGAACTGGTGAAAAAGAACATGCCTCCCCATTGTTCCTGACAAGTAGTTTTTGTTTTGATGATGCAGAGGAGATGCGGGCTGCTTTTGCAGATGAAAATGATAATAATATTTACAGCCGCTTCTCTAATCCCAACGTGCAGGAATTTGTAGATAAGATGTGTATCCTGGAAGGGGCGGAGGCAGGGTATGCCACTTCCTCGGGTATGAGTGCTGTCTTTGCAAGTTTTATGTCTGTGCTAAAGGCCGGGGATCATTTGTTGTGTTGTAAGGCCATCTTTGGAAGCACGCATACTGTTATTACAAAGTATTTACCGAAGTACGGCATAGAATATACATACGTTCCGGCAGATAAGCCTGAAGAATGGGAAAAGGCCATCAGGCCTAATACCAAAATGATATTCCTGGAAACACCTACTAATCCCGGGCTGGATATAATTGACCTGGAAATAGCTGGCAAATTGTCAAAAAAGCATGGCCTTATTCTTAATGTTGATAACTGTTTTGCAACCCCCATTGCGCAATTACCCATAAAGTATGGCGTTGACCTGGTTACTCACTCAGCTACAAAATGGATAGATGGACAAGGCCGGGTTTTAGGGGGCATTGTCCTTGGCCGCAAAGACCTTATAAAGGATATTTATTTATTCTGCCGCAGCACAGGACCTGCGCTTTCGCCTTTCAATGCATGGATTTTAAGCAAAAGCCTTGATACGCTTGAAGTAAGAATGGAAAGGCATGCTTCTAACGCCTACTTCCTGGCTGATCACCTGAAAGGACATGAAAAGATCAGTAGGTTGAAATACCCATTCCTGGACACCCATCCTCAATATGCAATTGCTAAAAAGCAAATGATCAATGGTGGAGGGATCATTTGTTTTGAATTGAAAGGAGGACTGGATGCCGGAAGGCGCTTCCTGGATAATTTAGAAATGCTCTCTCTTACTGCGAATCTTGGCGATACGCGAAGTATTGCCTCCCATCCTGCAAGCACCACGCATGCAAAATTGAGTGAAGCAGAGCGGCAGGAAGTGAATATTACCCCGGGATTGATTCGTATCTCTGCCGGGCTGGAAAAGAAGGAAGATATTTTAAGCGACATACTTAGTGCTTTAAAAAAGGTATAACCGGGATCTCTCTTTGAGACTGTTTGCGCCTGCAGAACTTTTGTCCCGGGTGGACACAAAATTTCAAAAACAATTGAGGACCTTGATATCCTGTATTTCCTTGCTCCCTGTTAACTCTTAAGGTGTAAGCATCTGATCTTAAAGACGAGGTATTATAATTAATGCCAGTCTGCGCAAACGATTGTATTTTCTTCAATGAATTTTGCGCAAACGTTTGACCGCCCTAAATGAATTTTTCAATTAACCTTTCATGCTATATTGCTGTATATGTTAGAATTCTCTTAAAGAATTTGACATGCTGCTGCTGATAGATATAGCGATTGCTGCATTCTTAGCAATGAGGACAGGTGAATGATTTTCATCCTGCAGCCGTATTATTTCTTCAACAGCCCGAAGACTTTTCTTTAATCATTAATAATTATTTATAAAACCAAACAGTCTGATATGAAAAAAGCAGTTACTGCGTTTCTATTCCTGCTATTGCTTTATGGTCATGCTGCCTTTGCGCAGAGTGAAATAAAAGGTACGGTCAGGGATGAGAAAGGGCCACTACAGGGTGTGTCTGTGATTCTGAAGCATACTACAAGAGGAGTTACCACTGATGTACTGGGCAATTTTAGTATTCGTGCCAATTCAAGGGATACACTGGTATTTACTTATACCGGGTTTGCACCACAGGAAGTGGTAGTGGGAGACCAGTCTTATTATTCTGTTACACTAAGCGGTAATGCCAGGGCACTGGAAGATGTAGTTGTTGTGGGTTATGGAACGCGTAGAAAACAATTCTTAACAGGTTCTGTATCTACTGTGAACGCAGAAGTATTTCAATCAAGACCTATTACCAATGCATTTGCAGCATTGCAGGGTGAAGTACCCGGTACTTATATTCAACGTTATTCCGGCCAGCCTGGCTCGGAAGATTTTAATTTAAATGTCAGGGGTGCTTCTTCTATCAATGGCGCAGCTTCACCGCTGGTGTTGATAGATGGAATTGAGGGCAACCTTAACTTACTGAACCCTTCTGATATTGAATCCATTTCTGTATTGAAAGATGCACAGGCTTCAATCTATGGTGCCAGAGGTGCGGGTGGCGTTTTCCTTGTGACTACTAAAAGAGGTAAAAGCGGTAGCACAAAGATTACCTATAATAACAATTTCGCCATTACAAAAATGAGTGGCATGATGGAAAGTCCAACAACTTACCAGTTTGCTATAATGGAGAATGAGGCCAATATTCACAACGGAGCGGCTCCAATGTACACGCCTGAGCTGCTCCAAAAGATCCTGAATAATGATCCCAACCCCATACCTCACCCTATATATGGCGGATGGATGTTGTTCTTTACTTCAACGGACTGGATCAAAGAATTACTGGAGAATGGTAAGCAACAAAGACATGCCATCAGTGTGTCCGGTAGCAGCCCTAATTCAAGCTATTACTTATCTGGAAGTTACAGTGATCAGCGTGGTGTAGTGAAATATGCCAATGATAATAATAAACTGTATAACCTGCGAATGAACTATGATTACAATCTTACCAAAGGTATAAGGCTTGAATCTAAACTTTCATTTGATCACCAGCACAGATCTGATATTGCAGGTGTAGGTAACTGGGTTATAGGCGAGGCTATTTTTGGAATGCCCAACCACCCGGTGTATACAAAAGATGGAAAATTCTTTGCACAGGGAGGCTGGAGCAATGCAGTTGCTTTTGCTAAAGAAGCTCCAACATCTTCTTACAATACCAGGAACATCAATGCCAATTTTAAATTGATAGCCGATATCGTAAGTGGACTTAAGTTGAATGTGCAGGCTGGAACCAACTATACAGCAAAGAACAGCACAGATATGGGTAAACCTGTTCCGCTGTATCAGTGGGACGGAACGTTGGCTTATTACAGCATAGCTAATCCAGGTCAAAGCTGGCTGGAAGAGCAAAATGGAACAGTAAACTACCAGAATTATAACAGCTACCTGCAATACAATAAAAAGTTTGCAGGTCGTCATGACATTGATTTCATGGTAGGTGGGTCCTATGAAAAGAATGAATTAAAAAACACAACTGCGGGCAGGTATAATATCGTTAGTGATAATGTATGGGATCTTAACCTTGGGGTTGGTGATATGTATTCCAAGGGCGGTGCTAATCATTGGGCTATTGGTTCTTATTTTTCACGGTTGGGTTATGTACTTGATGATAAGTACATGCTGGAAGCGAATCTTCGTTTTGACGGAAGTTCACGCTTTCAATTATCTGATAAAAGATGGGGAATGTTCCCTGGTGTTTCTGTGGGCTGGCGTTTATCTAAGGAATCATTTATGCAGGACATTAGCTGGATCAATGAACTAAAGCTCAGGGGTTCTTATGGCAAAGTAGGAAACCAGGACGGAATTGGATTGTATGATTTTATACAACAGATCAACCTGGGTGGTGTGTATCCATTTGGTGCAGGCAGACAAGATCCGGCCGCTACACTACAGGGAATGGTTGCCTATAACCGGACATGGGAAACTGTAGTAAACAAGAATGTGGGTGTTGATGCAACCTTATTAAGAAATAAGATAACCTTCTCATTTGATTATTTTAATAAGATCAACAATGATATGTTGATCAATGTAACCTATCCAAGCATGCTGGGAGCCACACCTCCATCTTCCAATGCAGGTGAATTAAAAACATGGGGTTTTGAGACTTCCCTGGGCTGGAAGGATAATGTAGGTGACTTTCAATACTCCGCAAGAGTAATTTTGAGTGACGCAGAGAATAAATTGGTAAATCTTGGTGGAGCCAATACCTATACGCTTGGAATGAACAATACGCGTGAAGGTTATCCTATTAACAGTTATTTCGCTTACGTTTTTGATGGTATCATCAGAACCCAGAAAGAATTGGATGATTACAAAAAACTTGAAGGTGTTCCTTCAGGAATTGGCATTGGTGATGCCCGCTTCAAGGATTTGAATGGTGATGGCAAAATAAGCCTGTATAGTGATAAGGCAGGCACGGATGGAGACGTAACCTATGTTGGAAACACAGCTCCCCGTTATAGCTATGGCATTAACCTTGGTGCAAAATATAAAGGCTTTGACTTCGGTGTTTTTTTCCAGGGTGTAGGTAAGCGCACTTTATTCAGGGTGGGTGAGTATTCCATGCCATGGAGTGATTGGTGGAGACAGCCGCCTGCATTTTATTATGGTAAAACATGGAATGAAGACAGGCCAAATGCGGAATATCCACGCTTGTCATTCGGGGATATCCGTTGGTGGAACTACCAGCCTTCGACAATGCAAAAGATCAATGCCGCTTATGTACGCTTAAAAAATCTACAGCTAGGGTATTCATTACCGGCAAATCTTATCCGCAAGGTGGCGCTTACCAATGCAAGGATCTATGTAAGCGGACAAGACCTCTGGGAAAAGCATCATGTGCTGGGAGGATGGGATACTGAATCTGCAGATTGGGGTGGTAACTATCCGTTCCAGCGTTATTATTCTTTTGGTATTGATATCACCTTTTAAAAATTATTGAAATGACCCGCTTTAAATATTTATCCTTTTTTGTACTTCTTGTGGCAATATCCACAGGGTGTAAAAAAAACCTGGATCTTAATCCTCTGGATAAGATCTCTGATGCCTCATATTGGAAAACTCCAGATGATTTCAAGCTGTTCACCAATGACTTTTATAATGGTTTGCAGGGGGCACATAATTACACAGACAATAATTCTGATATAGCCTATGGTTCCGGCACCGATGCTGCGGCTAATGTTGATAACAGGAGCAAAAGCAATGGTTCCTATTTGCCACAGGCAAATGCACCATTGTGGGATAACTCCTATAAATACATCAGGGCTACCAACTACCTGCTGCAAAAGGCAGAGGAATCTACATTGGGTGCAGGAATTGACCGCTGGAAAGGTGAAGCTTTATTTTTCAGGGCATACAATTACTGGAACCTGGTGAAGAATTATGGTGGTGTTCCCAAGCTTGAAAAAGTGTTGGATGTAACCTCGCCGGAGTTATACACTGCCAAATCTTCTCAATCTGATATCATTGACTTTATCATCAGTGACCTGGATAATGCCATTTCCAGGTTGCCTTTACAAAGCCAGTTAAGCGGAGATGAGTTGGGAAGGGTAACACAGGGAGCTGCATTAGCTCTAAAGGCAAGGGCTGCATTATACCAGGGTACATGGGCAAAATACCATGGACAGGGAGATGCTGCAAAATACCTCACGCTTGCAATTGATGCATCAGAAAAAATGATTGCTTCAGGTGAATATGCATTATATACAGATAAGGGTGCAGACAGTTATAAATACCTGTTTATTCTGCAAGGTGATGACAGCAAAGAGGTAATTCTGGCTAAAAGATATTATGCCAACAGGGCAACACATAACTGGACCAGGGAATTGTGGTTCAACTTTATGGTACCAACTAAGAACCTTGCTGACCAATACCTGGCAAAGGATGGTCTTCCTATAACTAAATCACCTTTGTTTAAAGGTTATGGTACATTAACGAGCGAGTTCCAGGACAGGGACCCAAGAATGTCAATGACATTTATTGAACCAGGATCCTCCATATTTTTTGAAGGTGGAATCTGGCAGCCTACCTTCCCGGGTTTCAATGGAAGTAATGCCACACGCACAGGATATATGCTTCGTAAGTTCCTTGATGAAACAATAGATGCTGCACAGTTCCGGGGCGAATACGATTTCAAGGAATTCCGTTATGCAGAAGTGTTGCTCATACTAGCAGAAGCACTGTATGAAAAGAATGGTTCTATATCTGATGGTGATTTGGATCGTACTATTAACCTGATCCGGGATAGGGCTGTTATGCCTCATTTGACGAATGCATTAGTAAATGCCAATGGGTTGAATATGCTTGATGAGATCAGGAGAGAAAGAACTGTGGAACTGGCTTTCGAAGGTTTCAGGCGTGAAGACTTGCGACGCTGGAAGACCGCTGAAACCATTATGCCGCAGGCCTTAAAAGGAGTTAAATTTGTAGGCACAGAATACCAGACCAAATATCCTGATCTGCAGATTGGAGTAGACATACAGGTTGATGCCAATGGATTTATCATTGCGGAACCTGCATCTGCACGCAGTTTCCAGCCAAAACATTACCTTGATCCTATACCATTGCAACAAGTGCAATTGTCTCATGGTACATTAGAGCAGAACCCAGGTTGGTAAGCAGATCTTAATAGTTGTAGTTAATAAGATAGAGGATAGGCTACTGTGGCCTATCCTTATTCCTTTTTAAAGAAAATATATTATGAAGAAAGCCTTATTTATCGTTGGTTTACTAAACCTTGCTTTTGTTTCCTTTGGACAGGTGTATAAGGGGCAGATGGATCTTACTAAAATTCCCGTACCTCCAGGTCACTACCAGGATGAATATCATTTTGATACTACAGTGAATACTGCAGCCTGGAAAGCACAGGAAAAAGGTATGCATGTTGCATTTGGATCAACTGACCAGCTCTATTTCAGAAGTGAAGTACCTGAATTGCCAAGTGAACCTGTTTCCTGGCAAGCCACAGGCTGGAAAGGAGAACGCATCAACTCCCAGGTACTTATTTGGTCAACAGATACTTTAAACCAGGTTCGATTTGTATTAAATGATTTGAAGAATAGCCGTGGACAATCCATATCCAAAAACAATTTCCAGGTTAACATGGTGCACTATGTTGTTAGCAACTATCCATATGGTGCTAAAGACGTTACCTGTGGTGCCAGTCCCTATAAAGACCTGTACCTGATGCCTGACAGATTTGAAAATTTTGACAGGTTTGAGCTTCCAGGTAAAACTACCAGGCCGGTTTGGATTTCCATAGACATTCCAGCGGGAACTGCAGCAGGAGTTTACAAGGGAACTGTGGAAGTGAAGTCTGAAAAATATTCCACTACCCTTAACCTGAAATTAAATGTTCAAAACCAGCTATTGCCAAAGCCCACTGAGTGGAAACACCGCCTGGATCTATGGCAAAACCCATGGGTGATTGCATGGAAGAACAATGTGAAGCCATGGTCAGAAGAACATAAAATATTATTGAAGAAGCATTTAAAATTATATGCTGATGCTGGTGGGAAATTCATCACTACCTATGGCGTACATTCCCCCTGGGCTGATAATTCCTATATGATCGAGGGTTCAATGATTGAGTGGGTCAAAAAAAAGGATGGTGCATGGAAATTCGATTACAACATATTTGATGAATATGTTCAAATGTGTATGGACCTTGGAATAGATAAAGCCATTACTATTTACACTCCTGTACCATGGGGTTTCAGGTTCCGCTATATGGACGAAAAAACAGGTAATTATGTGTACGTTTCCTGGCCTCCGGAATCAAAGGAGTTCAAGTCTTTCTGGAATATATTCCTCACGGATCTGAGAAAGCATCTTGACCAGAAAGGGTGGTTTGAAAAAACTTACCTCGGTATAAATGAGAATGAAATGGAGCAAACCCTGGCTGCCATTAAAGTGATCAAGGAGCATTCAAAGAAATGGAAGATTACCTATGCTGGCAACTGGCATAAAGAGCTAGATACTTTACTTGACGATTATTGCTTTCTCTATGGCAATGAATCAAATGTTGATGTGGTGAATCAAAGGTCTAAAAGAGGACAAACAACAACTTATTATGTTTGCTGTAACCCTCCTGTGCCAAACAATTTTGTTTTTTCACCTCCGGTGGAAGGAAGATGGATCAGTTGGTACACCGCTGCGCATAATTATGATGGATTTTTGAGATGGGCCTATGATGCATGGCCTAATGATCCTATGCGTGATGCCAGGCATGAGATATGGCCTGCCGGTGACTGCTTCCTGGTTTACCCCGGTGGCAATAGCTGTATCCGTTTTGAAAAACTAAGAGAGGGGATTGTGGATTTTGAAAAGTTACGCATCATAAAAGAAAAAGCTGCTGTTTCAAAAGATCCTGCTGTTAAGAATTTGATAGCCCAGCTTAACAATCACCTGCAAACTTTTTTAACCGAAAAGGATTTTGACTCTAAGAAAATTACGGCAGATGTACAAAAAGGCCGTGATCTTGTAGACCAATTATCAGAAAAGCTGGCCACAAAACCTTTTTAAATTCTATGCATTCTTTTAAAACTATCTTATTGGTATTGGTGTGTAGTTTCAGTTTTCAAAAACTGTTTGCCTTACCGGGACCAAAGCCTGTTACTTACAAGGTTTATGAACAGGTGGTGCTTACGCATCTTTTAACACCCTCTGGCCCTATACCAACAGCGTTTGATCCCAATGGTGTGTATCCCTACCAGAGTTATTCTGAAACATCTAACAGGCCTGTGCCTAAAAGTTACAGGTTTGTGGAATTGGAAAATGAACATATGAAAGTAACTATCTGCCCTGACCTGGGTGGAAAGGTATTTTCCATGATCCAGAAGCCTTCAGGCAAAGAGGTGCTATATGTGCCGGATGTTATCAGGTATACAAGGATACTACCCAGGTTTTATTTTGTGGCGGGAGGTATTGAAGTAAGTTTTCCTATTTCTCATTCCCCTTCTCAGAACGAGAAAGTAAATTATAGGGTAGATAAAATTAACAACCGTACGTATGTTACCTGCGGTGAAAGGGAATTGCGCTTTGGTATGCAATGGTCAGTAGAGTATTCATTGGGACCCGATGATAAATACCTTACAGAAAGAGTGGTATTTCATAACCCTGGTAAGAATGCCTATCCATGGATGTCATGGTCTAATGCGGCCATGCCTTCTGCACCTGACACAAGATTTGATTTTCCAAAGGGAAGGGTCTTATCTCACGCATCACATATTGATACCATTGATTGGGTGAAACAGGGACCAAGAGTAGAAGGAGATATTAAGGAAATGACCGGTTACTTCTGGAAAACAAAGGATGTTAATGCTTTTGGTGCCTATACACCATCCTATGGAACCGGATTGTACCACATAGCGGATGATAAGATTGCTTCAGGAATAAAATTATGGAGCTATGGGGTGGGTAGTGACAGTGCCTGGTCCGTGTTAAGTACAGCCAAACACCAGACCTACCTTGAGATTCAGGGGGGACCAATAGGTGACCAGTCTATAAAGCTTCAAATGGAACCTGGCCAAACAAGATGGCATATAGAATATTGGATGCCAACGGATGCGCCAGCAAATATTTATCAACTCAAAGTTCCCCTGCAACAGTTAAGACCATTGAAAGAAATACCATTATTTGGATGGGCAAGGAATGAAGAAGTAAGCATTTGGAATGCTCTTCGTACAGCATATCAGCAAAGAACAGCCGTACCCTTGCCACCAGGTATCGATAAGAATCTATGGGCTCCTTCAGGCATGGAAGATTTGGGCAATGCCTTTACCTATGCCATAAATAAGAGCAAAGGAGAGAACAATGAACTGTGGAAATATTATTATGGAGCCTGGTTAGCAGGAAGAGGTGAAAAAGATGCTGCCATTCAACAATTAAACTTATCAAAGCAAGGTGTTGCCAAAGTGCTTTTAGCACGTTTGCTTAAAATCAACGGCGATTTAACGGGTGCGCAGAAGGCCTTTGAAAGCATACAGGAGAAATGGTTGCAAATACACCCTCAGGTGATAGTGGAAAGAGATAAATTATTAAGAGCCATAGGACAGCAAACCATTCCTGAAAGAGAAAAATGGTTATCTGCAGTAGCTGCCCTGAAAGATGAATGGGTTATTGAAAGAAGGATACAGTTACTGATAGATAAAGGCGAATATGCAACAGCAAAAGATTTATTGCTTTCTACCGAATTTCAGAAAGTACATCAAACTTATACACGTACCGGGCTTTGGTTGCAGCTGTGTAAAAAACTAAACCTGGATTGCGAAAATATTCCAACCCAACTGGGGGAGGACAGGCTGGCGACTTTTGGAGCTTACCGGGAATATGAATAATAAGTTTTGTATTTTGTTATATGAGGACTTTAGTATTCTTCTTTTCTTGCCTGTTATACTTCCAGGGTAGTGCAAAAGATAGTTTGATGGTGAGCTCACCTGATAAAAGGATTGAAGTAAACATACAACTATCTAATAAAATTGAGTATTCGGTTAAGTTTGAAGGAAAATATATACTTGAACCATCAGCAATAAATTTACTGTTGGCCAATAAAAAAGATCTTACCGGGGACCTGCAAATACGCAGGTCCTTTTTGCATGTTGTTAATGAGGTGATCATTTCACCAGTGCCAGAGAAAAGAAAAGAAATTCCTGATCATTATACTGAATTAAGAATAGATTTTAAGCTGCCTTACAGCTTACTATTCAGGGTTTATAATGATGGTGTAGCTTATAGGTGGGCAACATCGTTCAGAGATTCAATAACAGTAATCAATGAACTAGCAGAATTTGTATTTCCAGCAGGCAAAAAAGTAAGACTACCGCTTTTGTCACCAAGGGAAGGATCAGACAGGTACCATACTAGTTTTGAAGAACTCTACCAGCTTAAAGCCATTGACAGCCTTACGGATTCAGCTATGGCATACAACCCTGTTTTAACTGGTACAGGCAATGAGGTTAAGCTGGGGATTACAGAATCAGCTTTGGTTGATTACCCGGGAATGTTCATTAGTGGCACAGGTGGCAGGTCGCTAAAAGGTGTTTTTGCTCCTTATCCACTGGAAGAAAAGCTCAAATCAGGATTATACAGCCAGTATTTGGTTACTAAAAGGGCAGGGTATATTGCCAGGACACGCGGTGCCAGGGCGTTTCCCTGGAGAGTGCTGATCTTAGCCAGGAATGATAAGGATCTACCGGGCAATGACCTGGTTTACCGGCTGGGGTCTCCTACTTCTTTAAAAGATCTAACCTGGATACATCCGGGCAAGTGCACTGATGAATGGATCATTGGTATCAACCTGTTCAATATTCCTTTCAAAAGCGGTGTGAATACGGCCACTTATAAATACTATATTGACTTTGCCAAGAAGTTTGGATTGGATCGCATTATGATGGATGCAGGGTGGAGCAATAATAACGACTTGTTTGATATCAACCCTGATATCAATATGGATGCCTTATCGACCTATGCCAGGAACAGGGGCGTGAAAATAAGCATGTGGACACTTGCCGCTACACTTAATCGCCAACTGGATAGTGCCTTGAAACAGTTCAATAAATGGGGAGTTGATTTTATCATGACAGATTTTATGGACAGGGATGATCAGCTAATGGTGAATTTTTATCACCGCATTGCCAAAGCATGTGCCGACCACCATATAATGATCATGTATCATGGAGCTTTCGCTCCAAAGGGATTTAACCGTACCTGGCCAAATGCTATCACCAGGGAAGGCGTATTAGGATCGGAATATAATATCTGGAGCGACAAGCCTACCCCAGGTTATGATGTCACATTACCATTTACCAGGATGCTGGCTGGTTCGTTAGATTATGAGCCAGGTATATTGGATAATGCAACCCGCGAACAATTCAGGGCTATCAATCAAAAAGTAATGAGCCAGGGCACCCGTTGTCATCAAATGGCTATGTTTATTGTATACGACAGTCCTTTGCAGGTATTTTCCGGTAATCCCTCCCAGGGATTAATGGAACCTGAGTTCATGCAATTGCTGGGAAGTTTTCCCACTACCTGGGATGAAACAAATATATTGGAAGGAAGCATCGGTGAGTTTATTGTTACAGCAAGGAAAAATGGAAAGGATTGGTATATAGGTGGTATGACAAACTGGACCCCTAGAGAAATAGAACTTGCCACTGATAGGATCGATCCTGGTACGTATAATGCCGTGTTGTGCAGGGATGGTATTAATGCAGATAAGTATCCTTCAGATTATATCATTGAAAATTTTAAATGGCAAAAAGGCCAGCCTTTGAAAGTTTTCATGGCACCGGGTGGTGGATTTGTATTAAAATTGACCAGGATAGATAAACAGTAAATACAAGGCTTAAGAAGAATGCTCTATAACATTGAGGTTATAATGTAAGGCCGCTGCTCCAACTATACCACTGTTTTCTAAATCTGAAACTTCGATCTTTAAACTATTGGCGGTCTCTTTATAGGGGAATTCCATAATAGAGTTCCACATTGTTTTTTCGAAAAGCGTAAATGCTTTACTTACAGATCCGCCCAATATGATGAGTTCCACGTCCAAAGCAAACAATATGGTCTTGATAGCATTCCCAAGGTGTGTTCCGAATACGGCATATATATCAATGGCTTCGGTGACACCATTGAGGGCTCTCTGGAAAGCAACTTCACCTTCTATTCCGTAAACATTCCTGAAGAACTGTCCACTTGCGTAATATTCAATGCATTGGTCCATATATGGTATCATACCGAATTCACCTGCACCACAATGGCTACCTGTAAATAATTGTTTATTGAGTATTAATCCCGAACCAAGTCCCGTACCTATGGTAAGTCCGACCATAGAACCTGCGCCCCGGCCCTTGCCAAAATAATATTCGCCCAATGCAAAACAATTTGCATCATTGTTAATAAGAACAGGAAGGTGATATCGTTCTTCCATGATCTGCTGTAAGGCGATCTTTTTCCAGGAGGGAATATTCACCACATCAAAAACAGTTCCTGTCTTAAGGTCCACTAACCCTGGTACACCAATGCCTATTGCTGTTGTTGGAGGTGTAATAAGCGCGTCTGTAATGTCAAAAAGTTGTTGTAAAACTTCGTTAGCATCATGATGAGCAGTGAGCTTTTTTGAAAGAACACCTTCCAGAGCCGTATCTTCTATACGACCTCCGCGAATATTAGTACCTCCAAGGTCTAATCCAATGATTGAACCCTGCTTCATATGGCAGGTTTATTCAAAAGTTGAGCTGCTTCCTTATCAAGATAAATGGTCAAAGAAGGGTGCGATTGTAAAAGGCTTGCTGGTATTTTATCATTGGGTTCTTCTTCAATAATGCATTTAACAATATTTGCTTTGTGGGCACCACTTACCAGAAGAATAACATGCCTGGCTTCTAAAATATTACCCAGGCCTAGTGTAATACCCTGTGAAATGTCATGGGGTGAAGTAAAATACTTTTGACCTACACGCTGTGTTTCTTCATCTATTGCAGCCACATGAGAATGCTCCATTATGGATGCCCCCGGCTCATTCATGCCTACATGTCCATTTAATCCTAACCCAAGTATCACAACATCTATTCCATTGTGTTTTTTAATAAACTCCTCTGTGCGTCGGCATTCATCTAACAGGTTGGCACGGCCGTCAAAAAAACAGATGTTGTTTTCTGGAATCTGCAGGGGAGTAAAGAATTGTTTATTGATATGATACCTGCAGCTACCCTCGTCAGCACCATTCATTCCTCCCCATTCATCAAGCCCAACAAACTTCCATTGGTTTATATTTATGCTGCCATTCTTTTGCCTGGTCACCAATTCTGTAAATAATCCGGATGGTGTATCTCCTGAAGCAAGACAAACCAGCTTAGACGCTGAATGCTCCATTAGATTGATCAAGTCAGTAGCAGCCTTTTCAGACATAGCTTTATAGCTTTCATTGATGACGATATTCATTATAAATGTTGTTGTTTATTGTGCAGGAGCTGCCTCCAGCCAAAGATCAATAGGTTTTTTTACATTAGGTGAGAACGGTAATGCTATCTTTTTTCCCTGTGCTGCAGAAGCATAGGCAGCATAGATGATCTCCAGGACGGCCCTCCCGTCTTCTCCGGAAACCAGCGGTTCCTTATCATTTTCAACGCAGTCAATAAAGTGTTTTAATTCCTGCGGATAACCCTGGTTGAAAGCTTCTTCAAAAATTGTAAAGGTCCAGCCAACAGTGGTATCTGCTTTTTCCATGGCATACCCATAACCATTCTTGCTATAGGCGATTGCAGCATTACCCATAAATAAATCAGCATAGACAACACCACCAGTACCATATACTTCGCTGCGGTCGTCCATGCCTCCGTGTTTAGCCCAACTGTTTTCTACTACACCCGTTACGCCATTTTCAAATTCAATGATTACTACTGAATTATCTTCGGCTTTTGTACGTTGTTTATGATACACGGTAGACATGGTGGCATAAACAGTTTTTGCCTTTGCATTTTTTAGCATCCACCTGAACCATGCAATGCCATGGCATCCCATATCCATTAAAACACCCCCACCTGAAAGGTTGATATCATAAAACCAGTCAGAGTGTGGCCCGGAATGTTTTTCAGATTGCTTCAGCATATAAATATCTCCTATAGCTCCTTCATTTACCATTTGCCTGACCCTTTCATATTTGGGAGCAAAGCATAGTTCCTCGGCATACATTAATTTAACACCTGCTTTATTACAGGCGCTGATCATGGCATCAGCTTCCTCCAGTGTTACAGCGAGGGGTTTTTCAATAATAATGTGTTTACCTGCAGCCGCCGCCTTCAGTGTAGCCTCAGCATGTAAAAAATTGGGCAGGCATATATCTATCACATCAGCACCTGAAAGTTTTATTATGGCATCAAGGTCGTCAAACCATTGAGCTATATTGTGTTTTTGTGCAAACGATTGCGCCTTTTCAGCATTGCGTGTGTAAACCGCAACAACTTCAGCATTAGGAACAAAGCGATGGTAGCTTTCACAGTGAATTTCACTAATGAAACCTGCTCCCAGTATAGCAATTTTAATTGGAGGCATAATTAAAGATTGTGTGAGAAGATAAAATAAAGGCATTTCGTATTAATAGAAAAATCAGCACTTGCACAATCAAAAATGTTTACCTTCCAAAACCAATCCCAATCATTAAATATCCATCTTATGCCCGGTGATTCTTTATCTATAAATATCTCCTCAAAAGGCAACCAGCAAAATAGTTATGATGCCATAGTAATCGGTTCCGGAATCAGTGGGGGATGGGCTGCCAAGGAATTGTGTGACCATGGTTTAAAAACACTGGTTCTCGAAAGAGGTAGAAATGTTGAGCATAATAAAGATTATCCTACAGCCACAAAAGCTCCATGGGAATTTGTCCATCGCGGACGTATGACAAAGGAATTCTTACAGGAAAATCCATTGATCAGTAAGGCAGCAGGATTTGGAGAAGATACAGCACATTTCTTCATTAAGGATAAAGACCATCCCTATATACAGGAAAAACCTTTTGATTGGATCAGGGGTTACCAGGTAGGTGGGAAATCATTAACCTGGGGGAGGGCCTGCCAACGCTGGAGTGAAAATGAGTTTACTTCGGGTGCCCGTTTGGGCTATGGCATTGAATGGCCTATCAATTACCAGGAAATAGCGCCATGGTATTCTCATGTGGAGAAGTTCATCGGGGTATGTGGCACCAGGGATGGTATAGAAGCAATGCCAGATGGAGAGTTTATGCCTCCATTTGATTTCAATTGTGCTGAAGATAAAATACAAAAGTCTGTCAGTAGTAATTATAAAGACAGGCACCTGGTTCATGCACGCTGGGCACATCTTACAGCCCCTACGGAAGTACATTATAAACAGGGGAGGGCCAAGTGCCAGGCCAGGAATTTATGCATGAGAGGTTGTCCGTTCGGTGGATATTTCAGTTCGGTTTCTTCTACAATTCCGTGGGCAAAAGCCACAGGGAAATTAACGGTACGCCCGTTTTCTGTGGTGCATTCAATTATATACGATGAGAAAAAACAGAAAGCTGTTGGCGTTCGTATAATAGATAGCAATACAAAGGAATCAACGGACTTCTTTGCCAGGGTGATATTTGTGAACGCTTCTGCCTTGAACAGCAACCTTGTACTTTTGAATTCTACTTCAACAAGATTTCCTAATGGATTGGGTAACGATAGTGGTCTTTTAGGAAAGTTTGTAGCTCACCATAACTACCGGGCATCTGTAAATGGACAATTGGAGGGCATGGAGGATAAATATTTCTATGGTAAAAACCCCACGGAGCCCATTTTAGCTAATTACCGCAACCTGTATAAGCATGATATGGATTATGTAGGGGGCTTTACCACATTCATGGGGGCATACCGGGGGTCAGTAAACGAAGAAACATTGCCAGAGACCATTGGTGGTGCATATAAGGATGCCATGTCGGAACCGGGTGGGTGGGGTACCTATATGTACATGCAGGGTGAAACCATTCCTAAGGAAACAAATCATGTAAGACTGAGTAAGGATCAGAAAGACCAATGGGGAATTCCATTACTGGTAATGTCTGTGGATTACGATGACAATGATGAAAAGATGATCAAGGATTTTCTGCAACAAAGTGCAGAAATGCTGGAGAAGGCGGGTGTAAAGAATATCAATCAATATGATAACCACCAGGCTCCCGGCCTTGATATCCATGAAATGGGAGGTTGTCGCATGGGCAAAGACCCTAAGACATCTTTGTTAAACAAGCATAACCAGATGCATCATTGCCAGAATGTATTTGTAACAGACGGTGCCTGTATGACAAGTACAGGCAATCAAAGTCCTTCGTTATTATACATGGCCCTGACCGCAAGAGCAGCCAATTTTGCAGTGAGCGAAATGAAGAAAGGAAATCTATAAAATACATTCATTCATATGATTAAGAGAATTCTTTTACCAATGGCAGTTGCCTTCACCATGTTATCTGCCTGTAATTCTTCTGATACTGGCCGGAAAGATGCAAAATCAACCGCCATTACCCAGAAAGATGCTGAATGGGAATCGCTGTTTGATGGTGTTACCTCATCAGGATGGCATAGTTACGGAAAAGATAGCCTGGGAAAGGCCTGGAAAATGGAAGATAGTGCCCTGCATCTTGATGCATCAGTAAAAAGCGATTGGCAGACAAAGAATGGTGGAGATATTGTTACAGATAAAGAGTATGAGAACTTTCATTTAAAACTTGACTGGAAGATATCCAAAGGAGGCAATAGTGGTATCATGTTTTACGTGAAAGAGGATACTGCAAAATATAAATATCCATGGGAAACCGGTCCTGAAATGCAGGTGGTGGACAATGTAGGCCATCCTGATGGAAAGTCTCCGCTTACAAGTGCCGGATCCTTATACGACCTTATTCCTGTCAGTAAAAATTCCGTAAAGCCCGCAGGTGAATGGAATGCTGTAGAGATCATTGCAGATCATGGCAAACTGGATCTTTACCTTAATAATGAACATGTCATTTCAACCACTTTGTGGGATGATGCATGGAGGAAGTTAATAGCCGGGAGCAAGTTTGCAACCATGCCTGATTTCGGAACATTCAAAAAAGGACGTATTTCATTGCAGGACCACGGTGCAGACGTGTGGTTCAGGAATATTAAAATTAAAAGATTATAAGCATGATGCTAAGAAAGTTAAGATGGGTATCGCTATTACTATTCATATCCTTCCTGGTGATAACACCTAGCGCTTTTGCACAAAAGAAATCAATAGAGCAAAGAATTGATTCTGTAATGAAATTGATGACCCTTGAAGAGAAAGTTGGCCAGATGAACCAGTATTCAGGAGTTTGGGAACATACAGGACCTATAACTGAGGAAAATAATTTATTAGGACAGATACGGGAAGGAAAAGTGGGGTCTATGCTGAATATTAACGGTGTAGCACACACCAGGGAGTTGCAGGAACTGGCCATGAAAACCAGGTTGAAGATCCCTCTATTATTTGGACAGGATGTGATCCATGGTTACCGTACCACATTTCCTATCCCACTGGGGGAGGCAGCAAGCTGGGATATGACGGCAATAGAACTTTCAGCTCGTGTAGCAGCCACAGAAGCTGCTGCTGCCGGTATTCACTGGACATTTGCGCCTATGGTAGACATTGCAAGGGATCCAAGATGGGGCCGTGTGATGGAGGGGGCAGGTGAGGATCCTTACCTGGGTTCATTGATTGCCGCTGCAAGGGTTAAAGGATTCCAGGGTAAAGGATTGGGAAATCTTGATGCTGTAATGGCGTGTGCCAAACATTTTGCAGCTTATGGTGCAGCTGTTGGTGGCCGCGATTATAACTCAGTTGATATGAGTGACAGGATGTTGTGGGAAGTGTACCTTCCACCATTTAAGGCGGCTGCAGAAGCAGGAGCTGCTACATTTATGAATTCCTTTAATGACCTCAATGGAATTCCAGCCTCCGCGAGTAAAATGCTTCAAAGAGACATACTAAAAGGTAAATGGAAGTTCCAGGGATTTATAGTAAGTGATTGGGGATCTATCGGTGAAATGATACCTCATGGTTTTGTGAAAGACAATTACGAGGCAGCATGGAAAGCCTCATTGGCAGGTAGTGACATGGACATGGAAAGCCGCAGCTACATTAATAACCTGCCAAGACTTGTTAAGGAAGGAAAAGTTCCGCTCTCTGTGGTAAATGATGCAGTTAGAAGAATATTAAGAAAAAAGTTTGAATTGGGTTTATTTGAGGATCCGTTCAGGTATAGCAATGCTGAAAGAGAAAAGCAGAATATGAATGACCCTGCTCACACTGCAGCTGCCCGGGACATGGCAAAGAAGAGTATTGTATTGCTAAAGAATGAAGGTGGTTTGCTGCCCTTAAAGAAAGATACCAGGACCATCGCTGTAATTGGTCCTATTGGCCAAAGCGTGCGTGAAAACCTTGGATTCTGGTCTATTGAATTTCCTGATTCCAATTATATTGTTTCTCAATGGCAGGGTATCCAAAATAAACTGGGTTCTTCTGCCAGATTGCTATATGCCCGGGGGTGTGGAATTGAAGATACCAGCCGTGCTGGATTTGCAGAAGCTGTAGCCACGGCACAACAGGCAGATGTGGTAATCATGAGTATTGGGGAAAAAAGAGATATGAGTGGTGAAGCTAAAAGCCGTTCAAATATTCATTTGCCTGGTGTACAGGAAGAATTGGTTAAAGCCATCCAGGGCACCGGAAAACCTGTGGTGGTCCTGATCAATGCCGGTAGACCCCTGGTATTTAACTGGACAGCAGAACATGTGCCTGCCATTCTCTATACCTGGTGGTTGGGAAGTGAAGCAGGTAATGCCATTGCTGATGTTCTTTTTGGAGATTACAATCCTTCTGCAAAACTACCTATCAGTTTTCCAAGAACTGAAGGCCAGATACCCATTTATTATAGTCATTTCAATACAGGCCGGCCTGCACTAAATGATAGTGACAGGTTCTATCGATCAGCTTATACCGATCTTTCCATTTATCCTCAATATGAGTTTGGATATGGACTAAGCTATACCAGTTTCAGCTATTCAGCTCTAAAGCTAAGTTCCAATAAAATGAAGAGTACGGGTAAAATAACAGTGAATTGCACCATTACCAATTCAGGGAAGTTGGCTGGTGAAGAAGTGGTACAGTTATACATTAGAGATAAAGTGGCACAACCGGTAAGACCAGTTAAGGAATTAAAGGATTTTAAAAAGATATTATTGCAACCAGGAGAAAGTAAGGTAGTACAATTCGTTATAGATAAGGAGAAGCTTTCTTTTTACAATGAAAAACTGCAATGGATCACACAACCTGGTCAATTTGATCTGATGATCGGTTCTTCATCTAATGATATTCGGTTGAAGGATATATTTGAATTAATACCTTGATAAAACTTACAAGTATTTCATTTTAAAACCCTGTGATGTCCAGGGTTTTTTTATTACTGTTATTAAAGGATCAAGACCAGGGTGCCTGAGATAATAAGTAATGCACCAACTCCGGTTTTCCAGGTCAATGCTTCACCCAGGAAAAGAATGGATAGGATAATAGCCAGTGCTACGCTTAATTTGTCAACGGGTGCAACCTGGGACACCTTTCCTAACTGTAAGGCTTTAAAATAAAATATCCAGGAGAGACCCGTGGCAATTCCTGATAAACACAGAAATAAGATGTTTTGCCTTGACAGGGTTTGAATGGTGGCTACACCACCCCTTGCAAAAGCAATTGCCCACGCAATGACCAGGATGACAACGGTTCTAATAGCTGTAGCCAGGTCTGTATCAACTCCTTTTATACCCACTTTCGCAAATATGGCTGTCAGGGCTGCAAAGAAGGCAGAAAATAAAGCGTATATCCACCACATGATCTTAGGTTAAAAGAATTTATACAATTAATGAATGTTATATGATTAGGCAGGGATATTTTCATTTGCTTTTTTCCCATATTTCTTCAGCAGCCATAATGAGGCACCCAGCCAGACAATACATAAACAAAGGCCTGCTATGACATCACTGGCATAATGAACATGCAGGTACACCCTGCTAAATGCAATGGCGCAGGCAAATAGAAAAAAGAAAATGGTAAAGATCCATCGCACAATAGGGTTCATATTATGGTTCCAGAGAATAAAAATGAGAAGCCCAAAAAAAGTAAAGGAAGAAAATGAATGGCCGCTGGGGAAACTGAATCCATTGACATTTTGAACAAGGGGGTCAAGTGGTCGATGCCGGTGAAATATAGCTTTTAAGGAGAATAAAATGATACCGCTTGTAATGCCTATGGAGGCCACATCCAATGATAATTTCCTGTTCTTTTTAAAGACAAGAAAGTACAGTATTAAAAAAATATAGGCTGGCAAAAGGAAATATGAGGAGCCGAAAAAAGTAATAAAGGTCATCCAATAGGTAGTAGAAGGATTGGTAATGGACTTTAAATCAGTAAATGCAATATGGTCCAGGTGGTTCTCATTCTCCAGTACCATTTCATTGGCAATAAAAATGAAAATGAATAATGCTGCAAGAAATATTCCTGCTACAATGAGAAACCTTACGGATAATCCTTTTGCTTTTTGGGTAACAGCTGATGTTGAACTGTTCATATTAAAACTTGTAAACCAATCCTGGCATAATATGGCCGAAATTGTATTGCAGGTTCACTGAAAGGGACTTTTGCTGTTTGGGTGCTTTCAATTCAGCATACCGGTGGTAATTATTCACTACCTGTCTTCCTGTAAGATAACCTAAAGCAGCACCTACTACCACATCGGTTGTCCAGTGTTTGTTCTCCGTGATTCGACTAAGTCCAATTAAACTGGCTGCACTATATGCAAATATGGGGATCCAGGGACGGTTTTTATATTCCATGGCAAATACAGTGGCGGCAGCAAAAGCCACAGTTGTATGACCTGAAGGAAAAGAACTTGTGGTTTTACCTCCGCCATAATTTGTACTGACCTTGGAAAATGGCCCTTTAAAAGTTGGTTGGGCTATTGTGTTTGGATCATAAGATGAGGGCCTTGTACGGCCTGACAAGAGCTTCATAACACTTTGAACGGCTGCACCTGTAATATAGGCTTGAGATGCCAGTAGGGTTGTATTTTTCATTTTTTCATTCTTAAATATGAACCCATAAGCACCAAAGGCAGAAAGCGTGTACAATTCATATAATCCTCCAAAATTCGTTATGTATTTACTGGTATTTTGTAATCCAGGGTGGTCATTTCTAAATCGTAAGGCAAATTGCTGAACAGGTTTATCGGCAAACAACAACCCGCCGGTTACAACAGCGGCTGCCCCCAGGTATTTCCAATCCCGGGCCTTCATGTGGAACGGTTTGGTGAATGCCTGCTTTACGTCACTTCCAAGTAATATAAAATATGTTTTAGGCGTCAGTTGGGTCTTTTGTGTATAAGCTGCAGGGTTAGTAACATTCTTTTGCCCTCCTGCCGAATCAGTTTTGTTACTTAGGCTGTCAAGCTTTTTAGCCAATGTATCCGTTTTTTGTGCATAGCTGGTAATGGTCATTAAACTAAGAACAATGGAAAGAATCCCAATCCTGGTTTTCATGGTATAACTGTTTAACTGTTGATCTTTAATTCAAAAATTCCTTTAATGATGATATCCTTGTAGTAGAGTATAGCAAAAAAGTATGCCTGAAATTAAACACCATTAAGGCCTGTAAGTCAGGTTATAATAATCGATTCTTTACAATGGAATTTATCAATTGGGGAAAAACTGCTTCAAATTGCCGGCTTTAGTTTGAATTCAATTATAGGTAATTACTTAAATTATAATTCTTTACCAAGCGAATGATTGATAAGGACTTGCTTAATTCATAACATATACTAAATGAATGTTCTCACCCCAGATGAGGTATATTCATGCCTGAACTCTTTTGGCGTGCAATCCTTTTTCTTTTTAAATGTCCTGTTGAAATTGGACATATTATTAAATCCACATTTGTAGGCAACTTCATTTATGCTTTGCGTTGTTTCTATAAGCATGCGGGATGCATGACCCAGTCTCACTTCGTTTAAAGTATCTACAAAAGTTTTTCCCGTCCTAAGTTTAAAAAATCGGCTGAACGCCACCTCAGACATGGCTACAAGCTTTGCAGCTTCGCTAAGAGATACATTTTTTTCAAAATTCTTATTCAGGTAATCCATAACGGTAGTAACCCTGCGGCTGTTATAGGAAATTGTTTCAGCATTACTAAAAGAAGAATCTGAAAGAGTCTTCATATTCCTGGAAGTGGAAAGGTCGTGCAGAATAGACAGCAATTCCAAAACAGAATCAAATCCCCTTTTTTGAGGAAGTTCTTTGAGGCGGGGCATAATTGCGGTTATAGTTTCCTGTGAAAATAAGATCCCCCTTAGTGAATGTTCGAACATGATCCTCACAAAGCTCATTTGGTTACGCTGCAGAAATTTCTCATCTATCAGGTCGCGATGAAATTGAATTGTAATCTCCTTGACTTCCTTTCCCTGTAATTTGTTTGTAAACCATCCATGCTGCAGGTTTGGCCCTACGAGCACAAGTTCCAGGTCATCGATCTCTTCCATATGATCGCCTATAACTCTTTTTGCACCCTTAGCATTCTGGATAAAGTTCAATTCAAACTCTTCATGATAATGAAGGGGAAAGTCGAACTCCTGTTTTATTCTCGAAAAAACAGTAAAGCAGTCACTTTGGGTTAAAGGGGTTATCTCCCTTAAAAGCTTTGATTTCATGTTGTCATAGTTCAAATTGCATTACAAAGGTTAAAAAAAATATTATTCAATATTAATAAAGTATCACAATACAATTAATGCTGAGAATCTTCTGAAACATAGGTCAGGTAAGTATTTCATGAATTTCAGTTTTATAAAAAGGTATAAGCTTAAGAAAAAATATATTTAATAGCTAAAATAGTATTAAGGTTGAGGTTAAATTAGAAATACTTTTGGACAAACACTTGCTATATGAGGAAATACAAATTCTTCCGGGCGGTAGTACTTCTTTTTTGTACGCTGTCATTTTCAATCTTATTTGCACAAAACAAACAAGTCTCAGGTACAGTTTCCGATGAAAATGGACTTCCGTTAACCGGAGCAACTGTTACAGTAAAAGGCACACGTATGGCCACGACTACAGGGGCAAAGGGCCAATACACTATCAGTGTTCCTGATGCAGGGAACATATTGGTGATCTCCTACATAGGAATGGAACAAAAAGAGGTGCCGATCCAGGGTAGAGGCCTGGTGGATGTAAATTTAAAAGCCAACAGCACATCGTTGGGAGAAGTCGTAGTGATAGGTTATGGTACAGCCCGCCGTTCTAACGTAACTACTTCCATTTCTTCCGTAAATGAAAAAGACATTAAAAACTTGCCCGTTGCAGGTGCAGACCAGGCTATACAAGGTAAGGTTGCAGGAGTTACCGTGACTAACAACGGTGGTCAGCCAGGTGGAGGGGTATCAGTGCGTATTCGTGGTATCACTAATGCTACCGGAAGTAATGAACCTTTATATGTAATTGACGGCGTTCAGATGGGTGGTGAAAATAATTCACTCCAACAAAATGCATTAGGGGGTGGGTCAGGTTCTACCACGCAAAGTGCCCTTGCCATGATCAATCCATCGGATATAGCCTCAATAGACATTCTTAAAGATGCATCCGCACAAGCTATTTATGGTTCCAAGGGAGCAAATGGTGTGATCCTTATTACTACGAAAAGAGGACGTGGAGGTGAAGGAAAAATAGCTTATGACACTTATTTTGGATGGCAACAGATACCTAAGAAACTGGATGTAATGAACCTGAGCCAGTATGCTACTTATCTTAATTCATTAGTAGGAGAGGTAAGAGCAGCAGGAAGCGGAATGGATAGTGTAGGAGAATTTAAGAATCCTTCTGTGTTAGGACCTGGTACAGACTGGCAGGATGAGATTTATCAAACTGGTTTGATGCAGAATCACCAGTTATCTTTTTCCGGTGGACAAGGTAAAACCAATTATTATTTCTCAGGCAATTATTTCGACCAGGTTGGTACCCTTGTAGAAACAAAATTCAAAAGGTATAACCTTAAATTCAACCTGGACCACCAGATAAAAAGCTGGTTTAAAACCGGTATCAGTGCCAACCTATCCCGCAGTAATCAAAAGATTGGTCTTTCAGATGGTTTTGATGCGGTAACCAGTGTGGTTCTTTATAATAGTCCAGCAACCCCGGTAAAAGATATTTATGGTAATTACATTTCCACCATAAATGTAGCAGGAAACCAATTCGGTAATCCTAACAATCCTGTGGCCCTCGCCCGCTTAAGAGATGTAAGGGCAGTAAGTACCAGGGCATTTGGCGCATTATATGGTGAGATCGGATTTTTTAAAGGGTTGACGTTACGTAACGAATTCAACTTCAACTTTAACCTGGGGGATAATAAAGCATTCCAGCCTTTTATTCAAAATGACAGTACAAAGGCTATTATATTAAGTCCAAGCCGTTTAAGGGAAGAAAGGAATAACAGCCTTTACTGGGCGGTCAATAACTATTTCAATTATAGTGGTGGATTTGGAAAACATTGGTTCAATGCCACAGTTGGTCATGAGGCCCAATCATCTCATTACGACTATGTGCAATTGACAAGGGATAACCTGACATTGAACCTGCCTTCTATTAATGCGGGCCAGGCAGGATCAGATAATGGTGAAGGAACTGCTGCAGGTGCGGGAGACTGGAGAATGGAGTCATATTTCGGTCGCGTTAATTATTCCTTTGACAACCGCTATGCTTTAAGTGCATCTATCAGGGCGGATGGATCAAGCACCTTCGGGCCCGGAAAACGATGGGGCTATTTTCCTGCAGCTTCTGCATCATGGACCATTACAAATGAATCTTTTGCTAAAAGCATTAAAAATCTCAGTTACCTGAAGTTGCGGTTAGGTGTTGGTGAAGTAGGTGCTCAAAATGCCAATGGTGCAAACTTGTATAGTTCAAATATTGTATTATATGGACAAGCGCCATTTGGACCTGGCGGTCTGCCACGCAATGTGGAAAATCCAAACCTTGCCTGGTCCCGTACCATCACTTATAACGCAGGAATAGACGCTTCCATACTCAATAAAAGACTGGATATTTCAGTAGACTATTTTAAAAAGATTTCTTCCGATTTTATACTGCCAAACCAGTTAGGTAATTATTCTGGATTGGGTACAGAATGGAATGATATCCAGACGCCTGTTACAAATGCAGGTCAAATGACCAATAAGGGAATTGATGTTTCACTCACCAGTTATAATATCCAGGGACAAGATCTAAGCTGGAAAACCACTGCAACTTTTAGCCATTATAAAAATAACCTGGACAGGCTAAATGACGATAAGGCAACATTAAAAGGTGAAGTGAATGAATATGGAGCTATCAATCTTGTAACCCTGACACAACCTGGAAGAGCCATGGGAACTTTCTATGGATATGTGACAGATGGTTTGTTCAGATCGCCCGACGAATTGAACAATGGCATCAACTATGGCTTACCGGTAGATCCCAGGAAATTGTGGCTGGGTGATGTACGTTTCAAAGACCTGAATGGGGACAAGATCATAGATGATAAAGATGTTACAGTTATCGGTGATCCCAATCCAAAGTTCACTTATGGTATGACCAATACAGTGAATTTTAAAAATTTCGACTTCTCAGTATTTGTTTACGGTAGTTATGGTGCAGATATTTTTAACTATACAAGAATGTATACTGAAAGATTGAGCAGCCCATACAATAATCAGCTGGTTACCGTATTGGATAGATACACCCCTGCAAATCCTAATGGAACATTACCAAGATTTAACCAATGGCATGGCAATAACTACAGGATATCAGACAGGTTTATAGAGGATGGTTCCTTCTTTAGAATTCAAAATGTTTCCCTGGGTTATAATCTACCAAAAACGCTGATCAGCAAGGCGAAGTTGACCAATGCAAGAATATATGTTTCTGTTCAGAACCTGAAAACGTTTACTGGCTATTCAGGTTATGATCCGGAATTAGGGGCCTATAATAACCAGGCAACATTTGTAAACGTAGATATGGGTCACTATCCTAATCCACGTACCTATACTGTTGGTGCCAATATTGAATTTTGATCACTGCAAAAACTAGACAATGAAACTCAGAAATATATTATTGATCTGTGCAACACTAACTGCGGGCGTTTCATGTAAGAAGAACTTTTTAGATACACCTTCTCAAACAACCCCCACTGTTGATAATTATTATACGAATGCCTCCCAGGTAAACGGTGCTACCGGTCTGTTGTACAACGCTGTTTGGACAGATTGGTTTGACAAAGCCTTTATTTCGATAGGTGATGTATTAGGCGGGACGGTAACAGGCGTGGCAGGAAATGACCAATACAACTCATTCTACAATTTCAATATTCAAAGTACAGATGGCCTGATAGCACAAACATGGAAGTCATGTTATAAAGCTGCTGGAAATGCTGCAGTATTGATACAGGCTTTTGAAAAAAAGAAAACCCAGTTAGGCGATCAGCCATTTCTAACCCTGGGTATTGCTGAAGCTAAGTTCATACGTGGGTTTGCCTATTTCTATATAGGTCGCACTTTTGGGGATGCACCCATTGTAGATAATCCATTAAAACTTACAGAACCTGGTGGAGCATTGGTGCCCAAATACTTTCAAAAGGATGTATTGCGATTTGCTATTGAAGATCTGAAATTTGCTGAAGCCAACCTGCCTGAAGAATCTTACCAGCCAGGAAGAGTTACCCGTTATTCTGCCAAGGGCCTGATGGCTAAGATCTATTTATATATGAAGGATTACGACAATGCCAAAGCCAAGGCAAAGGAAGTGATAGATTATGCCAACGCAAAAGGTACTATTGGTTTAGATCCTGATTATGGTAAGTTATTTACAAGCAGTACCAGGGCCATAGGCAATAAAGAATCTCTGTTTGCATTGCAGTGGCTTACTGCCATGGGATGGAACGGAGGAAATCGTTTCCAGTTATATGTAGGACCACAACCCCTTCTCAAACCTGCACCAACTTTTGGTAATGGATATTCAGCTGCTGTGCCTTCTATTGATATGCTTAATCCTGCAACAGGTTATGCACCTGGTGATAAAAGAAGAGACTGGTCGGTAATGGAACAAGGATTTCACAGGGCAGATTGGATAAATGTAAATTTTCCTAATGGATTTACTTATGATACCACCGGGAACACAGATGATTTCCATATTAAAACCGGAACCAGGTCTAGTATCCTGAAATATGTTGTAGGACCCAATAGGGCAGAAGAACCTGTGAATTCAAGTTCGCATAGCAGTATGCCAACATTCATCCTTCGCTATGCAGATGTATTGTTGATCTACGCCGAATCTGTGATGGGTAGTAGTTCTTCTACCAGTGACGCGGCTGCAGTAGCTGCATATAATGCAGTTCATACCCGTGCAGGTTTGGATCCGGTTTCATCTATAACCAGGGATGATATTTTACATGAACGTAAAGTGGAATTTGCTTTTGAAGGAGATTACTGGTTCGATATTCAACGCCAGGGTTTTGAAAAAGCCAAACAAATGATAGAAGCCCAGGAGAGAGGAACTTATAGTGGTAATAAAGAACTGGCAAGTTTCAGGGCCACATTAACCTCTCCTGACCAACTGTTCCTGCCTATACCTCAGGCCGAAACAGTCATCAATCCTAAATTATTAAAATCAGAACCTGCGGTAGCATATTATTAATCTGGAATGTCGAACCATTCAAAAAAAAGATTATGAAAAAAATATCAATCTTATTGCTCTTTATAACAATTCTTTCTTCAGGAACCTTTACTTCCTGTACAAAGGAAAAAAATAACACACCTGAAGCTTCTTCAAGCCCTAAAGCAGATGCTATCGATCCAGGGGAAGGACCCGGCAATGCAGTCCTTACTGTAACCGGTAGTGGCCTTGGTCAAATCACCCGAATTGTATTTGATAAAGGAAACGTACCAGTTACTTTCAATCCCAACTTCAATACGGACAAAGCAATTGTGTTCCGTGTTCCAGATACTGCCAATGGTGGGCCTCAGCATATAGTTTTTACCAATAGCATTGGGAAAGAGTTTTCTATCCCCTTCAGTGTAATAGCACTGGCAACCATTTCTGATGTATCCAACTATAACTTTACACAAGGCACTGAGATCACAATCACAGGAAACAACCTTGGTGATGTAAGCAAGGTGGTATTAAGTGGAACTAATACAGAAGCAACTATTGTTTCCAAATCGAAGAAATCCCTGGTTATATCAATGCCTGCTGCAACCGTGAACAGTGCAAAGCTTGATATAACGAATGCTTCGGGTACCATTACTACTTCACAGGAATTTGTAAATATGGATAATGCATATGCCATTTTTACGGAAGGATATATGAATGGGTTTGACAATGGTTCATGGGGGCCTGCAGGTATCGCTACCGATGTATCTAAATCAGGATCGAAATCATTTAAAGCTACCTATGCCAAAGGCAACTGGTGGGCGAACGGATTGGCAAATTGGTGGCCTGGAATGAGTTATTCCCCGGAATATAAATACCTGTCATTTTGGGTCAAGGGCGGTTCTCAAACCTACACACTTTATATAACAGGTGATTCACGTGCCGGTGGGTACGGCAACTCTGACCAATCAGCACCTATCACGGTTCCTGCTAATGTATGGACCTATTTCAAGATACCTCTTTCTTCTCTCGATCTTTGGAGCAAGGGCCCTGTGTTGAAACAATTAGGCTGGTGGATCAAAGGACCAGACCCGCAGGATGAAACTTTTTACTTCGATGATGTTATACTTATTAAATAGTTCTTTTTCATAAGCAGTGTTCAGTTGCTGGTTCATTACAATGTTAATTGTAAATGAACCAGTTTTTTTTAATCCATTTCTTTTCATTGGTCCGTAAGGGTGAAATAATACAGCAGGTGATGCGATTTTTTAAACAGGTTATTACTCTTGTCTTTTGCTGGATCTCTTTTGCAAATGTTTACGGACAAGACTTTGTGCAACGTAAAGGGCACCAGTTCTATTTGAAAGGTCAACCTTACTATTATACAGGTGCCAATTATTGGTATGGAGGATTGTTGGCATTACCAGCAGCAGACCATAATGGAATTGAAAGACTTCGTATAGAATTAGATTTTTTAAGGTCAAAAGGCATCACAAACGTAAGAGTAATGGCTGGCGCTGAAGGTAGTGGACAAATAAGCGGGGTTCCAAGGGTAAATCCTCCTTTACAAGCCTCAAAAGGAAAGTTTGATGCCAGTGTATTAAAAGGGTTGGATATATTATTAGTTGAGTTGGATAAGCGAAACATGAAAGCCGTTTTATTCCTGAGTAATAATTGGGAGTGGACGGGAGGCTTTTTGCAATACCTGAACTGGAATGGTCTATTACAAGACTCTGTATTAAGAAGAAAGTTAAGCTGGGATGAACAACGTGATTATGTAAGTCGTTTTTATACGTGCCCACCATGCAAAGAAGATTATTTAAAACAGGTGCGCTATATATTGGATCATGTAAATAGTGTCAACGGCAGAAAATATATGAATGAACCAGCTATTATGGCCTGGGAACTGGCTAATGAGCCAAGGCCTATGAGGTCCGCATCAAATGATGCATACCAGGCATGGGTTTCTTCTGTTGCAGCATTTATTAAATCAAAGGATAAAAACCATTTAATTACTACGGGTCATGAAGGAGAAGTTGGAACAGAAAGCATGCAACTTTTTGAATCAGTTCATGCTGATTCAAATATTGACTACCTGACCATTCATATTTGGCCAAAGAACTGGGGTTGGTTTAAAGAGGCTTCTATGGAAGCTGATTTTTCAATGGTGATCAGCAAGACAAAAGATTATATCACCAGGCATATGGCTGTTGCACAAAAGCTGCAAAAGCCGTTGGTTGTTGAAGAATTTGGTTTACCACGTGATGGTCACTCCTTTGATGTTAATAGTAAAACTGTTTTAAGGGATCAATACTATAACACGATATTCTCCTATTTAAAAAATAGTGCAGATACAGGGGGAGTAATAGGTGGAGTTAATTTTTGGGCTTTTGCTGGCATTGCCAGGCCCGTTAAAGGCCACGTATTCTGGAAAAAGGGCGATGATTTTATGGGTGATCCACCTATGGAGGAACAAGGTTTGAATTCAGTATTTGACAGGGACAGTACAACCTGGAATCTTATTTATCATTATACAAGTGAGTTGATGCATCCACAGAATAAAATAAATATTACTGCGGATACCAGGGCCACAAAGGAAACCAGGAACCTGTATGCTAACCTGAAAAAATTATTAGTAAGTGGTATTTTATTTGGACACCAGGACGATCTGGCCTATGGTGTTGGATGGAAATATATTGATGGCAAAAGTGATATTAAAGAAGTTACCAATGATTATCCGGCTGTATATGGTTGGGAACTTGGTAATATTGAACACGAGCTGCCTTATAATCTTGACAGTGTTCCTTTTGATAAAATTCGGAAATATATCAGGCAGGGATATGACAGAGGAGGCGTCATTACGCTTAGCTGGCATGCAGACAATCCTGTCAACGGCGAATCAGCCTGGGATACAACACATGGAGCTGTTCAATCTATTTTACCGGGAGGCAACAGACATGAGTTGTATCAAAGCTGGCTTGATAAGATAGCTGATTTTATGCTCTCTTTAAAGGGCAAAAATGGAGAATTAATACCTGTTTTGTTCAGGCCTTTTCATGAATTGACAGGTAACTGGTTTTGGTGGTGCCGGAATACCTGCACACCGGTTGAGTATAAACTGCTTTGGCGATTTACAATTGATTACCTGCGTAATACCAGGAAAGTAAATAACCTGATATATGTATATAATACCGCAGATTTTGATTCCAGGGAAAGTTACCTTGAAAGATATCCTGGTGATGATGTGGTGGATATAATAAGCTTCGATGCATATCAATATGGAGATCCCCGGAATGATTCATCTTTTTTGAAAAATGTTGACAGGCGGTTAACTATTCTTGAAGAAATAGCCCGGGAAAAAAATAAGATACCAGCTCTTGCAGAAACGGGATATGAAGCCATTCCTTATGCAGAATGGTGGACAAACACACTTTGGAAAGCAATTGGTGATCACAAGATATCCTATGTGCTTGCATGGCGAAATCATGGTTTGCAACCAGGAGGTCATATGCATTATTATGCACCATTCAGGGGGCAGGTCTCTGCAAAAGATTTCCAGGAATTTTTCAAGCTGAAACGCACATTATTCCAGTCAGATATAACAAAACAAAACCTCTATAAATAAGGAGTTTATGAAAATGGGATCAAAAACAATTTACCTGAACTCTATTACACTTTTGGTACTCTGCATGGTAAATCTTGCATGCAAAAAAAGTAAAGGTGTATTTACAGATCCTGCGCCCATACAACAGCCGCCGGTAGTTATAGTACCTGAAGCACCGCCTACTCTATCAGCTGTAAAGGATATGCTTGTTGATAAGAATAGTAGTGACGAAACTGCAGCACTGTTCTACAACCTGAAAAAGATATCTAAATCAAATATTCTTTTTGGGCACCAGGATGATACCAAAAGAGGTTATGGATGGGCCAATGAACAACAGTATCCTGGAGTTTCCAGGGAAAGGTCTGATGTAAAGGAAGTGACAGGGGCTTATCCTGCTGTCTATGGCCATGATTTTCTGCACATAGCCAATTTTGCTGATGGTGCCTGGTATGATTATGAAAAACAGGTAGCACATGATCTAACTGTAGATGCATACAACAGGGGAGGAATCAATACCTATGCCTGGCATTATGCAAATCCTGTATCTAAGGGAGGTTTCTATTGGAATGATTCACCAGTAGAGGCTGTTAGCCAGATCATTCCGGGAGGAAGTTATAATGCTACATATAAAAACTCTTTAAAAGAAGTGGCAGATTTTGCCAAAGGATTGATTGGAGCTGATGGGAAGTTAATACCTGTAATTTTCCGTCCCTTCCATGAATTTGATGGAGATTGGTTCTGGTGGGGAGCATCGCATTGTACCCCGGATCAGTATAAGGCGTTATACCAGTTTACGGTTACTTATTTGCGTGATAGCCTTGGTGTACATAATTTTCTATATGCATGGTCGCCTGATAAAAACTTTACCACCGAAGGACAATACCTGCAGCGATATCCTGGTGATGCATATGTGGATGTGGTAGGCACAGATAATTATGGTGATGTTACTAGTGGATCAGACCTATCCATAGCTGCCCAAAAATTAAAGTTGGTTTCCGATTATGCCATTGCAAAGAAAAAAGTAGCAGCCTTAACTGAAACAGGTTTACAAAACCTTTCCATGACCAACTGGTATACACAAAAGCTACTGAAGATCCTTCAGTATCAAAATATTGATCTGGCATATGTACTTGTGTGGGCTAATACAACTAATGCTTTTTGGACACCGTATCCAGGGCATGCTGCAGTTGGTGACTTCCAGCAATTTAAATCCAACCCCTACATAATATTTAATGATAAACTACCAAATGTTTACAAAATCCAATAGTGGCTTGCACTATACATGAACTAATAGAAGTACTAAATGAAACTACAACTGATAGATATAGCCATAATTGTTTCCTACCTGGTGTTGATGGTTATGATAGGCTGGTTTTTGAGAAAGAAGGCAAGACAAAACCAGGAAAGCTATTTATTGGGAGGTAAACAACTGCCTTGGTATCTCCTGGGATTAAGCGATGCCTCAGACATGTTTGATATCAGTGGCACTATGTGGATGGTATCTCTCTGTTTTGTTTATGGCATGAAAAGCATTTGGATACCATGGTTGTGGCCTGTTTTCAACCAGGTGTTTAATATGATGTTCCTTGCAAAATGGCTCAGACGTTCCAATGCCAATACGGGGGCAGAATGGTTGGCTACGCGTTTTGGAATTAAAGGTAAAGGAGTTCAAGGTTCCTATAAGATCGTTGTGGCTTTCGCACTGATTGGATGCCTGGGTTTCCTGGCTTATGGTTTTGTTGGGTTAGGAAAGTTCATAGAGATATTTGTACCGTGGAACCTGGTGCAACCTTATGTGCCTTTTCATGTAGCTCCTGAATATGTTGCCCATTTTTATGGGATCATCTTCACGCTTTTTGCCATGTTCTATTCTATCCTAGGAGGCATGCACAGTATTGTTTTGGGTGACCTGATCAAATACCTGATCATGACCGTTGGTTGCATCGCAATAGCCATTATAGCAGTTATCCATTTGCAAGGAAAGACTTTGAATGTACCACATGGCTGGGGTGATCCATTCTTTGGATGGAACCTGAAAATGGACTGGCGTGGTATCATCAACGATGCCAATAAAAAGATTGCGGATGATGGATATGGAATATTTGGATTGTTTTTTATGATGATGCTTTTTAAAGGTGTATTTGCATCCCTGGCAGGGCCTGCGCCTAACTATGACATGCAAAAGATTCTATCTACAAGATCGCCAAAGGAAGCTTCTAAAATGACAGGCTTTGTATCCATTGTTCTGTTACCTGTCAGGTATTCCATGGTAATTGGTTTAACAGTACTTGGCTTATTGTATTATCAGCAATTGAATGTATCAAATGGCACCGGTGGAGCTGACTTTGAAAAGGTGCTGCCTGCAACCATCAATAATTTTTTACCAGTAGGTATATTGGGCCTGGTGCTTACAGGTTTGTTAGGTGCATTCATGGGCACTTTTTCCGGTACACTTAACGCTGCGCAGGCATATATAGTTAATGATATATACCTGAAATATGTTAATCCCGGTGCTTCCAATAAACGGGTTATGACCATGAACTATATAACAGGTGTCATCGTTGTAAGTATTGGTGTAACGTTGGGGTTCTTTGCCAGGGATGTAAACAGCATATTGCAATGGATAGTTTCAGGCCTCTATGGTGGTTATATTGCCGCGAATGTATTGAAGTGGTATTGGTGGCGTTTCAATGCGAACGGATTTTATTATGGAATGCTCACTGGCATTGCCGGGGCATTGATCTTTTCCAGGTTCTTCTCGGGCGTAGAGTTTCTTTATTATTTCCCAGTACTTTTTCTGCTGTCTATAGCTGGATGCCTTGTAGGTACTTTTACTGCACCACCAACCGATACAGATGTATTAAAAAGATTCTACAGCACTGTCAGGCCATGGGGATTCTGGAAACCTATTCATGTACAGGTTATACAGGATGATCCCTCATTTGAACCCAACAAGCGTTTTAAACTGGATATGTTCAATGTTTTACTTGGCATGATCGCACAATTATGCCTGACGATATTTCCAATGTACCTGGTATTGTGGATGAAGCTTCCACTTTTAATAACTGTTCTTATCCTGGTTGTAGTCATTATAATATTAAAAAGAACATGGTGGAACAAACTGGAAAATTAACTATGAATTTGAAACAGCCTAAGGCTGAAAAAAATAAGCATATGAGTACACAATTTGAAAAGCGTTGGAAGGCACTTGAAAAAGCTCATGAAGAGTTGGTCCAAAGAAAAAACATACAGCAAGGGATAGGTAATGGTATATATGACCGGTATGAATACCCTATTCTCACCGCTCAGCACACGCCTTTATTTTGGAGATATGATCTAAATCCTTTGACTAATCCGCATTTGATGGAAAGGTTTGGTATTAATGCAGTATTTAATTCAGGGGCAATCAGGTTTGGAGGTAAGTATATCATTGTAGGCAGGGTAGAAGGTTGGGACAGGAAATCATTTTTTGCAGTTGCTGAAAGTGATAACGGGGTGGACAATTTCAGGTTTTGGGATTATCCTATCAATATGCCTGAGAACAAGGAGCCAGATGGTAATATCTATGATATGCGCCTGGTGCAGCACGAAGATGGATGGATCTATGGTATATTTTGTACTGAACGCAAGGACCCCGCAGCAGCTGAAGGGGATCAGTCTTCTGCCATTGCACAATGCGGCATAGCACGTACCAAAGACCTGAAACAATGGGAACGTTTGCCTGACCTGAAAACCCCATCCCCTCAGCAGCGTAACGTTGTGCTTCATCCTGAGTTCGTCAATGGGAAATATGCTTTTTATACCAGGCCACAGGATGGCTTTATTAACACTGGAAAAGGTGGGGGTGTAGGCTTTGGGGTTTGTGATACTATTGAAAATGCAGTTATAGACAAAGAGATCGTTATTGATCCCAAGAAATACCATACCGTATATGAGGCCAAGAATGGATTAGGACCTGCGCCCATCAAAACCAATAAGGGTTGGTTGCACCTTGCACATGGTGTACGCAATACAGCTGCTGGTTTGCGTTATGTACTGTATATGTTCATGACAGATCTGCATGATCTCACAATGATTACGCATAAGCCAGCAGGTTATTTTATGGCACCTGAAGGGGAAGAAAGAATAGGCGACGTATCAAATGTAGTGTTCAGTAATGGCTGGATCGCAGATGAAGATGGGAAAGTATTTATTTATTATGCTTCCTCCGATACCCGTCAGCATGTAGCCACCACAACAATAGAAAAATTGCTTGATTATGTAATGAATACACCTGAAGACGGATATTCTTCGGCATCATCAGTGCAGGTATTGAATGGTATTATTGAGTCGAATTTATCATCCGGAACTGTCTTGAATGGGCATTCCATTTCTCATGTAAATTCATAGAACATGTTTAAGGTCATTGGCAAATCAGGAACCTGATTATTTATGGAAAATATATTGATGGAATATAGCCGGGAAATGCAAGATCAGTTGGAAAGCATTCTTTCTTACTGGAAGCAAAATGCACCCGACATAACGAATGGAGGTTTCATTGGTAAGATAGACCATGATAATAAACCTTATCCTGAAGCTCCAAAAGGTTCTGTTCTTAATAGCCGCATTCTTTGGGCCTTTTCCGCGGCCTTCCAGGTTACACACAACAAGGAGCATCTGGATATTGCTAAAAGAGCCTACGATTACATTCAAACTTATTTCCTTGATAAAGAGTATGGAGGTATTTACTGGACCGTTGATTATAATGGCACACCACTGGATACAAAAATGCAGGTCTATGCGCTTGCCTTTGCAGTCTATGGTATGTCTGAATTGTATAAGATATGGCCAGATGAAGCACTGAAGCAAACAGCTATCGGTCTTTATCGGGATATTGTAAACCATAGCTATGATAGTAAATATGGAGGGTATATTGAGGCCCTTTCCCGTGATTGGAAAGAATTAGGTGATTTAAGGCTCAGTGCAAAAGATGCCAATGAGAGAAAATCCATGAATACCCACCTCCATGTACTGGAAGCCTTTGCCAATTTGTACACCATATGGCCGGATGAGAAACTTAAACAACAAGTAGAGGAACTTATTCAATTATTTCTAGACCATATTATCTCTCCGGATACCCATCACCTGGTACTATTCTTCGATGACAGTTGGAACAAAAGGTCAGAAGTAATCTCTTACGGACATGATATTGAAGCTGCATGGCTGGTCCAGGAGGCTGCCGAACTGGTAGGCAATAAATCTTTACTTGAAGAAGTCAAATACCAAACAATTCTATTGACAGAAGCCGCCTGTGAAGGTTTGGATGATGATGGAGGTCTTTGGTATGAATACGATCCTGTTAATAATCACTGGATCCGTCAAAAACATTCATGGCCCCAGGCTGAAGCAATGGTAGGATTTCTGAATGCCTGGCAGATCTCAGGTGAGGATGTTTATCTGCAACACTCATTGAAAAGCTGGCAATTCGTTAAGGATCATATACTCGATAAAAAGGGGGGTGAATGGTACTGGGGTGTAGAGAAAGATTATGCTCCTATGACCCGGGAAGATAAGGTAGGCATTTGGAAATGTCCCTATCATAATAGCCGTGCGTGCATTGAAGTGATAAGGCGTATTGCATCTTTAAAATGAAATACGCCATAATTCATTGAGAAGTTTATGGCTCTCTATGGAAACACTCGGATCCGTTTCATACATCCTCTTGATAGTGCGTAACTTAAATGCGTTTTATGAACAATTCTGATTCAATACAAAAAAATAAAAGGGTCATGGCTAATAATGGTTTTCAGAAAGTAATGATGATTGGCACATTTTCATTATTGTCATTAAATCTCACGGTTAAGGCACAACTTAATCCTTCTATTGAAACAAAAATTGACAGGCTTTTAAAGCAAATGACACTGGAGGAGAAAGTAGGGCAGATGGCGCAGGTTTCCATAGAATCATTAGGGGGATCCAAAAATGGCGTGTTCAGCTTCTCGGATAAAATGGCGGACGCGGTAGTGAATTATAAGGTGGGATCTATTTTAAATACACCAGGGGTTCAATCTGTAGAGGATTGGAACCGTATGATAGCTGATATACAGGTACAGGCACAAAAAACAAGGTTGAAGATCCCGGTTCTTTATGGATTGGATAATGTCCATGGAGTTAACTATGTCAATGGCACTACCTTGTTTCCCCAGGAGATAGGACAGGCTGCAACCTGGAACAGGCAACTCGTTCATGAGGGTGCTGTTATTACCGCTTATGAGTCAAGAGCAGCTGGTGTGCCATGGACATTTTCTCCGGTTTTAGATCTTGGCACCAACCCCCAATGGCCACGAATATGGGAAGGTTATGGCGAAGACCCTTACCTTATTTCCGAAATGGGTGTACAGTTTGTCAAAGGCATCCAGGATCCTTTGGGCAGTAAGGAAAAATTAGCCGTGAGCCTGAAGCACTACATGGCTTATTCTGATCCTAAATCAGGAAAGGACCGTACAGATGCATGGATACCCGAGCAATACCTGCGCGAATATCATTTGCCCCCATTTGCCGCAGCTGTAAAAGCGGGTGCAAGAAATGTAATGGTAAATTCAGCATTGATCAATGGAATACCCACGCATGTCAACAAACATATTCTTACCGATATATTAAAAAATGAATTAGGCTTTACAGGTTTTATTGTTACTGATTGGCAGGACATAGAAAACGTTTACCGCCGCGACAGGATCACAAAAAACATCAAAGAAGCCATTATGCTTTCTATCAATGCGGGCATAGATATGTCAATGATCCCCTATGACTATAAAGGCTTTACACGTGACCTTATTGCCCTGGTTAAAGAAGGAAAAGTAAGCCAGTCAAGAATTGATGATGCTGTACGCCGTATATTAAGAGTTAAATATGAACTTGATCTCTTTAACACACCAGTGACTTACGTTAAGGATTATCCTAAATTCGGCAGCCTGGAATTCAGAAAAGCCGCCTATAATATGGCAGCCGAATCCATTACGCTATTAAAGAATAACAATAATACCTTGCCTCTACGCAAGGAAGCTAAACTCCTGGTAACCGGACCTAATGCCAACTCCATGCGCACTCTCAACGGAGGTTGGAGTTATACATGGCAGGGTGAAAGAACAGAAGAATATACTGGCAATTATAATACTATCCTTAAGGCAGTGCAGAAAGAATTTGGTCCTGCAAATGTTCAATACGTTGAAGGCGTGGTGTATAAAATGAAAGGCCAGTATTATGAAGATTCTGTGACCAATATTGATTCTGCTGTGCAGGCAGCAAGAAATGTGGATTATGTTTTGTTGTGCCTCGGTGAGAATAGCTATACAGAAACTCCAGGCAATCTTAATGACCTCAGTTTGTCAGATAACCAGCTGCTATTGGCAGAAGCGCTGTATAAAACCGGTAAGCCAGTGATACTCATTTTAAATGAAGGGCGCCCGCGCATTATCAGAAAGATAGAAACTGGGGCTGCCGCTGTGCTGGATATTTACCTTCCTTCTAATTTTGGTGGCGATGCCTTAGCTGATATCTTATCCGGGGATATAAACCCCAGTGGTAAATTACCTATAACTTACCCGAGGTATACGAATGACCTTGCAGGGTACATTCATAAGCCTTCAGAAGGTGCAGACAACCCCCAGGGTGGTAACACCAATCCTCAATACCCTTTTGGATTTGGTTTGTCGTACACCAATTTCACTTATAGCAACCTCTCTTTAAATAAAACAAGTTTTAAACCAGATGAAAAAGTAACAGTTTCGGTTACTATTACAAATTCCGGTAGCCGCGAAGGGAAGGAAACCGTGCAGGTTTATATTTCAGACCTTATTGCTTCATTTACACCGGATGTAAAAAGGTTGCGTGGATTTGAAAAGATTGACCTGGCACCCGGAGTTGCAAAAACCATACAGCTTCAAATCCCTATAAAAGACCTGGCTTTTGTAAACCCGCAAAATAAAAAAGTTGTAGAAGAGGGTGAATTCAAAGTCCAGGTGGGCAACCTCTCTGCAAACTTTGTGGTTACCAGTTCCAAAACTTTTTAATTCCTGCTTTTAAAAGGATATATTAACCATATCGCAATGAAATACTGTTGGATCTTTATACTCTTTATTGTAAATAGTACTTATGCGCAGAAATTTGAGGAACTGGCTTTAACACCTCCTATGGGATGGAATAGCTGGAATAAATTCGCCTGCAATGTGGATGAAGCAATGATAAGGCAAATGGCTGATGCTATGGTATCCTCGGGTATGAAGGATGCGGGTTACACCTATATCAATATTGATGATTGCTGGCACGGCACCCGTGACAGCCTTGGCTTCATACACCCTGATGTTAAACGCTTTCCTTCAGGCATGAAGGCACTGTCCGACTATGTACATTCTAAGGGGTTGAAATTGGGTATATATTCAGATGCAGGCTGGCAAACCTGCGGCGGCCGCCCTGGAAGCAGGGGCTATGAATACCAGGATGCACTCACCTATGCCAGCTGGGGAATAGATTATTTAAAATACGATTGGTGCAATACAGATGGACTGAAAGGTGAAGGTGCTTACAAAACTATGTCAGCTGCCATCCGGAAAGCTGGCAGGCCGGTAGTTTTGAGCATATGTGAATGGGGTACAGATAAACCTTGGTTGTGGGGTCCTTCTGTAGGTCATTTGTGGAGAACAACAGGTGACATATCCAACTGCTTTGATTGTTTGGAAGATCATGGGTCCTGGAAATCATTGGGAGCTATGCAGATCCTCGATATGCAGGATACCTTGCGTGCTTATGCTGGACCCGGCCACTGGAATGATCCTGATATGCTGGAGATAGGAAATGGTAAAATGACACCTGCAGAAGACAGGTCACACTTTTCCATGTGGGCTATGTTGTGCGCGCCTTTGATTGCTGGTAATGACCTGCGTACTATGTCGCGGGAAACCAGGAAAGTTTTGGCCAATAAGGAAGTGATAGCGGTGAACCAGGATCCGTTAGGTATCCAGGCACTCAAATATAATATGAAGGATAGTGTACAAACATGGATCAAGCCTTTGAAGAATGGTGATTGGTCTGTAGGGTTTTTAAACAGGAGTGTTTCACCTAAAATGGTAAATATCAATTGGGGGGAAATGGTAGTAACAGATACGGTGGCTAAAAGAACGCTCAATACCAATATTGCGACTTATTCATTGCGCGATTTGTGGTTGAAGAAGGACAGGGGTACCACTAAAGATCCTTTAAATGTCTCCATACCTGCTCACGATATCTTATTACTTCGCCTTCGCAAATAATGTGAGCCCCGGCATTAACAAAATAAAATTTCATGAACAGAATACTGCTTTTGTCAATTATCTTTTTGCAATTAAAAGCCAGTGCCAATGTAATATTGCCCGCAGTTATTGGCAGCAATATGGTGCTGCAGCAACAATCTTCCACTAAGTTCTGGGGTTGGGGCAATCCAGGTGAGAAGGTATTCATTTCTCCATCCTGGAATGCCCGCACAGATTCAACCATTACTGATGGCAATGGAAAATGGCAGTTGAATTTTGACACACCAATTGCAGGCGGTCCGTATACCATTACAATTAAAGGGGATAATACGATTATCCTGGATAATGTATTGATTGGAGAGGTTTGGGTTTGTTCCGGCCAGTCCAATATGGAATTCAATTATAACTGGGGACTGGAACACCAGGCACAGGATACTGCCACTACTGCAAACAACAATATCCGGTTCTTTAATATTCCCCGAACTACTGCTCTATATCCACAGGAAAAGGTGCGGGCAAATTGGGTAGTCTGCGACAGTAATACATGGAAGTCATTCAGTGCAGTAGGTTATTATTTTGGCAGGCATTTACAAAAACAGCTCAATGTTCCTATTGGGTTGATCAGCGCCTGTTGGAGTGGTACACCTGCGGAAGCATGGACACCCACACAAGTAATAAATGCTGATACAGTGCTAAAGCAGGCATCAACAAAACAAACCACATCTCCCTGGTGGCCTATATTACCTGGTCTTACATATAATGCCATGATTTCACCTGTAACGCCCTTCTCGATTGCAGGAGCCATCTGGTACCAGGGGGAAAGTAATACCGCTTCCCCCAACACTTACAGCGCCTTATTACAATCAATGATCACTTCATGGCGCGAACAGTGGCAGCATAACTTTCCATTCTACCTGGTGCAAATAGCACCCTATAAATATGGCAACCGGAATGTTGGTGCACTGCTAAGGGAACAACAATTAAAAGCAACGTCCTTGCAAAATACAGGCATGGTTGTAATAGACGACCTGGTAAAGGATGTAAATGATATTCATCCAAAGAATAAGTATGATGTAGGCATTCGGCTTGCCAATCTTGCATTAGATGCTACCTATCATAAAGACGTTAAAGGCAGGTTTCCTGTTTATAATTCCATGAAAGTAAAGAATGGGAAAGCCTATATCCTTTTTTCCAATTTATATACTGGCTTGAAGGTTAAAGGAAAGAAAGTAAATGAATTATTCATTGCCGGGACAGACGGCATCTTTTATCCGGCTGAATCGAAACTGGAGAATGATAAATTAGTTGTATGGAATAAAAAAGTAAAAGAGCCCGTATATGTTCGCTATGCATTTTCCAATTCTGCTATCGGAAACCTTTTTAGTAAAGAAGGATTGCCGGTAGTTCCTTTCCGCACAGATAATTTGCCTGTTGATACAGCCGCTGAATAATTGCAGTGCCTATATCTAAAAAAAACAGCCTCATGCGAGGCTGGTTTGTGTATAGGAATTCATAGTTATTATACAACATCCATAGTAGGCCTTTTGGAATTAACCAGGTCGCCTGTCAGCTTTGGCGTTTGTTTCCCTGCGGTATAACCTTTTATAGCATAATACAGGATATATAAGTAACAGGGTACCATTAAAGCAAAAAACACTGCCATGAAATTATAGGATTCCTTGAGGCTGGCAAAAACCTTAGGAATGATAGCTCCTCCTGCTATGCCCATGATCAACAGGGCAGAACCTTTTTCTGTAAACCTTCCAAGTCCGCTGATGGCTAAAGGAAAAATGGCGGGCCACATCATTGCATTGGCCAATCCAAGTGCTGCCACAAAAGCCACAGATACATATCCTTTTGTAAGAAAAGCTGCAGTGGAAAACAAGATGCCAAGTATTGCTGAAATACGCAATGCTTTTTGCTGCGAAATGAATTTTGGTATGGTAGCCAGCCCAATAATATAGCCAACCAGCATAGCTCCAAGTGTAAAGGAAGTAAAGTATTTAGTTTCATCTGTAGGTATGTGAAATCCTTTTCCATAAGTTCCAATAGCATCGCCTGCCATTACCTCTACACCTACATAAACAAAAATGCATAAGGCGCCAAGCCATAAATGTGGAAATTGGTAAATACTTGTCTTTTCTTTAGCTCCTTTCTCAGCTCCTGGTTGTACATTTTGCTCAGATGCCTTTATCTCGGGTAATGATGAACGAATTATCCAAACGGCCAGTAATACCAGGATCACTGCCATGATCACATAAGGCACATATACTTTGGAGGCAAATTCATTCAATATAGATTCTTTGGTAACCAGGTCAGGGGCAGATTTCACTTTATCTTCCAGTTGGTTGATCCCTTTTAAAACTACAAGGCTTAAAATGATAGGAGAGATGATACCGGCCACTTTATTACATATTCCCATGATACTGATGCGCTGCGCTGCACTTTCAATGGGACCTAATATGCTCACATAAGGATTCGATGCTGTTTGCAATAAAGAAAGTCCGCTACCAATTATAAATAAGCCTGTTAATGATGCAGGATAATTGCGGTGTGTGGCAAACTGGCCAAACAGGAATGTGCCTACGGCCATTGCCAGTAGTCCTATAGCCATCCCTTTTTTCATACCTGTTCTTTCCAGTATCCAGGAAGAGGGTAAGGCAAGGAAAAAATAGGCCATGTAAAAGGCAGTAGTTACAAGAAAAGCCTTTGAGTCTGTATTAAGTCCAAAAGCAAGTTTTACATAGGTGATCAATGGACCATTCAGCCAGGTCACAAAACCAAATACAAAAAACAAAATGCCTATTATGACTATCGCAGAACGGTTCGAGGTCTTGATTTGATTCATAGTAGCTTGTTACTGTTTTTAAATATAGTAAATGACCTGTTGGTTTCAGAGCACAAACGGTTGCGCAATCACAAATTTGCTCAATCGTTTGCATAGTTATAAAATAAACAATTTGATTAAGTTTGATGACAAACTTCCCTATGGAGTTAAGGTTATTGATCAAACAGAGTTTTAATTTTCGAAATAAGCATTCGTTTAGCGGGCTGTTGTTTTAACTACGGCCCTTTTTTACTTTCTATTATGAATACAGTCCACCAGTTGTCTTCTGCCATTGATACCAAGCAACCATTACCTATACAATTTATAGCAGATGCTGCAGGATATTCAATGGCATCAGTTGCACAGGCACTGGATTCCATGGAAACATCTTTCCTTCAATATGCACCATGGAAAGACTCTTATCCCTATCAGCCGGTTGTCAGTTTCTCTATTGCCTACAGTCAATCTGCCATCTATATCAAATTCAATGTGAAGGAAAGATATGTAAGAGCTGCTGCTACAGAGATAAATGGTCCTGTGTGGCAAGACTCATGCGTAGAGTTCTTTATTTCGTTCGACGGCAAGTACTATTATAATTTTGAATTCAATTGCACAGGTACTGCTTTAGTGGGTTATGGCAGTTCAAAAACTGAACGGCGTTTGTTGCCGGCGCCACTTATTCAAACCATTGGTACCTATTGCCTGATACAGAATAAATCCGGAGATGAAAACAAGTATTGGGAACTAACATTGCGCATACCAATGCAGGTATTTTTACATTCCTCCATTGATAACCTGAAAGGACGTCAATGCCTTGCAAATTTTTATAAATGCGGCGATCTTTTGCCTGAGCCCCATTTTATATGCTGGAAGAATGTTGATTCTGCTGAACCTAATTTTCACTTGCTACATTGCTTTGGCATCCTCGATTTCAAATAGCATAATAATTTGCCAGGCTAGCCTGTTTTTCTTTTGTGTAAATTGTGATTCCTGATATGGATAAAAAGCTTCCTACTATAAAAGAGATTGCCAGGCGATTGAATGTATCTGTATCTACTGTTTCAAGGGCTTTGAGTGATCATCCACGTATAGGTCTCCGCACCAAGACAAGAGTGCAGGAACTTGCTAAAGAACTTAATTATGAGCCCAATGCCCAGGCTATATTTTTTAAACAGAAAAAGACATTTGTTATTGGTGTGATCCTTCCCTCTATTAGGGAAGAATTCTTTTCAGAAGCCATCAGCGGCATTGAATCAGCAGCTACAGAGCACAATTATACCATACTTTTTGGCCAAAGCTATGATGATCCTGAAAAGGAAAAGAACGTGGTGGAAGCAATGAAAAAACAAAGAGTTGATGGCCTTATCATTTCACTGTCAAAGCAAACCAACAAATATGATCATTTGACGGCACTTGAAAAATACAATATTCCCATAGTGTATTTTGACCGTGTGCCACCATTTGAGAAGGTCAACAAGGTGTATTGCAATCTATACAAAGGGACGATAGATATGGTGGGATGGCTGATCAGCAGGGGATATAAACGCATAGCGCTGATTAATGGCCCTGATAAGTTAGCAGCCAGCAAGGAAAGACTCAATGGCTATATAGAAGGCTTATCCAAAAGAAAATTAAAGGTTGATATGCAAATGGTGGAAAAGACAAACCTTTCCCGTGAAGGTACTTATGCAGCTATGAGGAGCCTCCTCGCTTTGAAACATCCTCCTGTGGCTATTATCACTTTTAATGATTACGTGCATATGGATGCTGTACAATATGCGCAACAGCAGGGTATACAGGTCAATAAAGATATTATCTTCGTCAGTTATGCCAACCTGCCCATCACTAATTACACTGCATTTCCACCATTGGTATCCATTGAACAATACCCTTATGGTCAGGGTGAAAGAGCTATGGAGATCATGATCAAATTGCTCCACGATAAAACGGAGAATAATCTTATAGACACTACCTATGTAGAAGAAATGCCTGCAACATTGGTCATGCATGGCAATGCACGGGTATAATGATCTTGCGCACTCGATTGCACCTTTCCTGTTCGTTTCTTTGCTATAACTTTCGTTAGATCAACTTCACAGCATCTTTGTACTTTAATTTTAAACCTCATTGTAATAATATATTGGACATGCCTGAATTTGTTTTGCCTGCATACGGATTGAAGGAGGAAACTTCAATATTGGAACCATTTGGTACAGGATTGATCAACAATACCTGGAAGGTAACAACACCTGGTGATTCCTTTATTTTACAAAGAATAAATGATGCTGTGTTCCTGGATCCTGAAGCTATTGCATTCAACATACAGTTGGTTGCTGCCTATCTAAAGCAAAATCATCCTTCCTATCCTTTTATTGCACCGTTAACCTCCACCGAAGGAAGCCAGATGATTTATGTAAAAGATAAGGGCTTTTACAGGATGTTCTCTTTTGTGCCGGGTTCACATTCAATAGATGTGGTGCATACGCCCGCACAGGCATATGAAGCTGCACTCCAATTTGGCCGGTTTACATCACTGCTTTCCGGCATGGATATCACTCAGCTAAAGCTCACTATTCCTTCATTTCATGACCTGGAACTGCGTTATAATCAATTCCTGCTTGCGCTGAAAAATGGAAATACGGAACGGATAAGGAATTCGCAGAGATTAATAGAACAATTGCAATTACGTTCATTCATTGTAGATGAATATAAAAGCATCAGGCAGAATCCGGAGTTTAAATTACGGGTTACCCACCACGATACAAAGATCAGTAACGTATTGTTTGATAAGGATGATAAAGGCATTTGCGTTATTGACCTGGATACTTTAATGCCCGGTTATTTTATAAGTGATGTGGGTGATATGATGCGCACTTACCTGTCACCTGTAAATGAAGAAGAAACTGATCTTTCCAAAATAGAAGTGCGTGATGAGTTTTATAAAGCTATTGTTCAGGGATATTACCAGGAAATGAAGGCAGATCTGACGGGGACGGAAAAAGAACATTTCTTTTATGCCGGTGAGTTCATGATCTATATGCAGGCACTTCGCTTTCTCACTGATCATCTGAACAATGATATTTATTATGGTGCTAAGTACCCCGGGCATAACTTCAACAGGGCACTTAACCAGGCAACACTACTTGATGCGCTTATCAAAAAACAACCCTTGTTAGAAAACCTGGCTTTGTAAAAACAAGTAATTGAGTAATAAAGGAAATACCCGGCCAGAGCCAGGTATTTACAAACTTATTATTATAGTTACGGCATGAAAATCAGACTACGAAATCCCTGAATTTCCTGTTATTGAACAAAACCGGGATGATAATAGAAGCCGTGAATCCCATTATTAAAATAACACCCAGCAAAAGCGTGTGAAATTCAGAATTTAATACCTTATCTGCGCTTCTATGGGCAGCCTCGCCTCTCCATGCACAGAATAAGGTCAATAGTATAAATACAATGGAAAACACAAGGTCACCTTTATTGAACATCTTTTTAAATGCATAGTAACACGCCCCAATTACTAAAAATATAAGGTTTACTGCAAATATCAGTGTAGACACGTTGATTAATGGGTTCAGGTTAAAATGGGTTGATTGTCGAAAAATGACATCATAAATCAGGCACCCCAGTGTTGCAAGGATACCAGCAAATACTGAAGTGAGTAAAGTCCTGGAAAAAACAGATTGAGGAAAATAATCGTAATTCATATAATTGATTTATCAGTTTATAAAAGTTAAAGGATAGTTATCCGATAGCGCCCCGGGGTGATAATTGGATGGTGTGCAAACTTAATACTTAATATACAAAAAGCTTGCCTGCGCAATATTAAATTGAAGGTTAATAACTAAAACTTGTGGTAAAACATGAGCTGAGCATTGTTATGGATGTGCTCTTTTTGTATAAAACCAGTACTTTTGCGCATGCAGGAGGCAGCGTGCAACGTTAACAGTTGTTTTTTATGCAGTTTTTGTATCCCCGCCTGGAAAGAGGCAATTGCACTTCATAAAAAAACCTATCAATTTAAAAAAGGGGAAGACATATTCAGGGAAGGAGACCCCGTGAAAGGCATTTATTTTATATATACCGGTTCAGTTAAGGTATACAAGCAATGGGGCGAACAGAAGCAACTCATATTAAGGTTTGCTAAAGCAGGCGACATATTAGGTCACAGAGGCTTGGGTGGAGTAGTAGAATATCCTATCGGCGCCACTGCCCTTGAAGATTCCAAAGCCTGTTTTATCAGCAATGATTTCCTGGAGGCAACATTGAAAACAAACCATGAGCTAACCTATAAGCTCATGCATTTTTATGCCACTGAATTGCAAAAAGCTGAAATGCGTATGCGTGACCTTGCCCATATGGAAGTAAAAGGCAGGGTAGCAGAGGCCCTGTTGGAATTGAGAAACATATTTGGGGTGAATCATGATCAACATATCGCAGCCACCATCACCAGGCAGGATATTGCTTCCTATGCGGGTACCACCTATGAAACGGTTTTTAAGTTCTTCAATGAATTGGCCGAAGAGAAGATCATTACTACCAATGGTAAATCTATAAAGATCAACGATAGTGATCGGCTTCAGCAATTCAGTAAAAAACAATCCTGATAACAATTGTAAACAACCATTTTATATAACAGACCAGATGAAACAAAAACCTTTAGCACACAATGGCATTCCCATTTCCATATCTTTTGATGAATCATTCAAAGAGGATAATTCTTTCAGAATACCTGCAGATAAATCCAGGCTGCTCTATATTTCTGCCTTAGCCATAGCTATTGGTATTTGCATCAGTTTTATTGCAAAGTTTTTAGTTTACCTCATCAACCTAATTACAAACCTTTCTTTCCACCACCAGTTCTCATTTGCACATTCCAGCCCTGCTACTAACACGTATGGCCTGTTTGTGATTTTAGTGCCTGCCATTGGTGGAGTAATTGTTGGCTTGATGGCATTATATGGATCAAAGGCCATAAGGGGACATGGTATTCCCGAGGCTATGGAACAGATTCTTACCAATAAAAGTAAGATAAGACCATCCATTACCTATCTTAAGCCTATTTCCTCGGCGGTTTCTATTGGTACCGGTGGACCGTTTGGTGCAGAAGGACCCATCATTGCTACAGGTGGCGCCCTGGGTTCTACGCTGGGTCAGCTTTTAAAGATATCTCATTACGAAAGAAAAGTTTTATTGGCTGCTGGTGCCACAGCAGGTATGTCTGCCATATTTGGAAGCCCTATTGCAGCCATATTCCTGGCCATAGAATTATTGTTGTTTGAATTTTCACCCCGATCCATACTTCCTGTTGCATTGGCATGCATCACCGGCTCTGCGGGGCATCACCTATTATTTGAAGCCGGCCCTGTCTTCCCTATGCCCCAACTTGAAATGCCGGGTAATACAGCATTAGCTATTTACAGTGTTATAGGTATCGTTATAGGGCTCATAGCTGCCGGGGTTACCAAGATCGTTTACTTCATCGAGGATGCCTTTGAGAAGCTACCCATACACTGGATGTGGTGGCCAGCCATTGGTGGTCTTTTGGTAGGTATTGTCGGATATTTCGCACCACGGACACTGGGGGTAGGGTACGATAATATTACTGATATTCTTTCGGGAACCATGACCTTTCAGATCGTAGCTTCCCTTTGCTTTATGAAGTTCATTTCCTGGGCCATTGCCCTGGGAAGCGGAACCTCCGGCGGTACCCTTGCTCCATTGTTAACGATAGGTGGGGCTACAGGCGCATTATTAGGTACGTTCATTATATACATGTTTCCCAATGCTGGTGTTACCTTACCTATGGCCGCGTTGATAGGCATGTCGGCCATGTTTGCCGGCGCGTCGCGTGCCCTGCTTACGTCCATCATCTTTGCTATTGAATCTACAGGACAGTCCAATGCCTTGCTTCCACTTTTGGCAGCCTGTATAGGTGCCTATTTTGTTTCCTTCCTGCTTATGGAAAATACCATCATGACAGAAAAGATCGCAAGAAGAGGCGTGAAAACGCCACATTCCTATGAACCTGATATATTGGACAAAATGATTGTGCAGCAGGTGACCAAGGAAAATGGCACAGTGTTGTGCGCTGATACCACTATTGAGGAAGTACGTCAATGGTTGCAATCACACAAGGACCAGCAGCGCAACTATTATATAGTAGTCAGCAAGGAAGGTGTGTTTAATGGCATCATTAGTTCTTCCAGCCTTTTCAGTATGCACCAAAAAGAACAGAATACTATCGGTTCACTGATCAAAAGAAAGCCTATAGCTATTACCAATGAAGATTCACTGAAGGCTGCCGTGGAAGTTATGGCAAAAGAGAATGTAGATGTATTGCCTGTGGTTGATCATGATGATAATAAAATAACCGGGGTGTTATCATATAAAGATATTCTATCTGCCTATCGTCATCATATAGATGAACATGAAGAAGGTGTTTCTATTTCCTTAAAAAGGAGAACCCTAAAGGTGTTGTTGCATGGAAAAAAAAGATTGGCGGAGATAAAGGTGAAGGGCAGGAGTTGAGCCTGGAGCCGGGAGTCTGTAGCCCGGAAAATTGCCTTTGACCCATATGTTAAGGATATCACCTTCCATTATGGGCTATAACCTTAAGCCAGTTCCAATAATTCAATGGAATAATTGCTACAAATATTTACTTTTTGATCTAACCAGGAATAGGCCTATTCCTACCTTATCTCAACTTTATCTTATACATAAGCCATAGATGAGCCGAGGATATCCCGACTCTATAAGAGTCGGCTTATCGTCGGCTTATCCTCGGGATATCCTCGGGATATCTTCGGGATATCTCCTGCCCGGGTTGGTTTTTACAATAAAGGAATCTGGAATTTTGGCAGGAAAAATTTTGAATATTAGCACAGGACTCCTCTGGTACTAACAGGCAATGCCCCTTAAGACCAAAATTTGAGGATTTTTGAAGTGCCAGGCCAAAAGGGCTTGTTTTAGGGTCTGTTTTTTTAGACTATTCGAATTTTAAAACTTAGGGCAGAAAACAATGGTTCTGTATACATACACACATGCAAAAGTTGTGAGAGAAGGTGTGGTAATTTAATTCTTGTTTGTAAAGCCAGATAGCGCAGAAAAAAATAAAACTACTATAGAGTATCCCTTTTGATATTTGATTATTATACAGAATATTAATCTTGAAGATCCTGGAAATTCCTGATACTCGTTTTAAGATAGGAAAGCAATAACATGCATCTCCGGATTAACCACCTTTACATTCCTTGTTCTATTGTTCCATATTTTATCCCCTCCTCAATAATCCTTATTAATCCTAAAAATCATAGTTCTATATTACTTCCTGACCTTGCCACTATACACCAGTTTCCCGATCTTGCCATTGGTGCCAGCCAGGTAAACAGTAGTGCCAAATTTGGCGATGCGCACCACGTGGAAACTCTCCGATGATATAGGTATCCAGGTATTACCCCCATCGAAAGTGTAATCAACCCCGGTAAGTCCGCATGTAACCAATTGTTTTTTAGCGAGGAACTCAACGCAACTGTGGTATCCTTTGGGAGGGGTTTTAGAAGCTTTCCATGTTTTGCCCCTGTCGTTGCTGTAAAAGCAATTTTTAAGGGAAGAAGTATCGGCTGAAAAATCTCCGCCCACGATCACTAATTTATCACCACCTTTTTTATGATAACGATCCCAAACGGCTATGGAATTGGGGCCGGTAGTTTCTTTTCCATGTATCATAGGCAGGGAGATCTTTTGATCCCTGATGAATATATGAGAGGTCAATCCCCCGGTTACAAATACCGCTTCGTCATTACTAAGGGCACGGATATTGGTGCCGCTGGCAGCAAAGCAGGCTTCCCCGCTGTCTGCTACTGGTTTATATTGATCAGGAATCTCTTTCCAGGTGTTACCACCATCGAATGTGCGGGCAATGAAGAATTTGCCGTTAGTAGGATCGCCGATCACAATGCCTGCATCCCTGTTCCAGAATTCCATGGCATCAAGGAACATGCCTTTTGCTTTATTTTCATACACTACCTTCCAGGTGTCACCACCATCAACCGTTCTTAATATGTAGGCAGGTTCTCCCACACCCATTATAATGGCAGTGCTACCATCAAAAGCTTCTATATCACGGAAGTCTGTTTTTTCAAAACCTTTAACTTTCAGCCAACGCCAGTCTTTTCCTCCATTGGTGGATCTTCCTACTGTGCCATTGCTTCCACTGACCCAGACCACGTTGTCATTGACAACGCTTAATCCACGCAATGATATTTTATTACCCTGGGTAAGTATGGTCAAGGAAGGAAGACCTTTTTGCGACCAGGATACAAAGCATGCAGGAAGGAGCAGAATAAATACTAATAGTTTTTTCATTGATACCAGTTAATGTTGGCTCAACAATATACTTCACAGAAAGACATTTTAAAAATTCAATGGAATACACAGAAGCCTGCAGGGTCTTTCGGGGAGGTGCACTATAAATAATTAAGTCTATCTGTTAGATATCCTTTCCCGGCGTCCTTAGGTTTGGGGCAAGAAAAAGCCCTGTAACCAGGGCTTAATAAATATGCTTAGTTATTGCTTTTTAATTTTTTGGAAAAGACCTTTTCAAACTTTTCCAGTTTCGGCCGGATAACTACAGAGCAATAAGGATTCGTATTCTTATTCAGTTCGTAGTATTCCTGGTGATAGTTCTCTGCAGGATAAAATTTGGTGAATGCAGTTACCTCTGTTACAATTGGTTTATTGTAGGCACCGCTTTTGTCCAGTTCTTTTTTATAAAAAAGAGCTTTTTCTTTTTGCTCATCGTTGTGGTAGAAAATGGCACTCCTGTATTGCGTGCCAACATCTGCACCCTGGCGGTTCAGGCTAGTTGGGTCATGGACCTGGAAGAATACCTCAAGTAATTCCTCGTATGATATCTTGGCTGGCTCATACACCACCTGTACACACTCTGCATGACCTGTTTCCCCGGTACATACTTCTTTGTAGGTAGGTTTTACTACTGATCCGCCTGAATAACCAGAAGTAACGCTTAATACTCCATTGAGTTGTTCAAATACAGCTTCAGTACACCAGAAGCAACCGGTGCCAAACGTAGCAGTATCTGTATTTGTTCTTTCGACGGAATTGATCAGGGAAGAGCTCATAGCTGTATAGCTTTTTTCGGAGTTACACGCAAATAACGTGCAGAAACTAAGAACAGAAAAAATGGTTTTAGATATCATACAATTACTTGGGAGAACAAATTTCCATCTGAAAGTATATAATGAAATCCCAACAAAAAAGTTTTAACACAAGGTTGGAGGTGCTTTAACCCAATTTTAGAACAAATAGAGCCTTTACCTTTGACAAAACCTGTTTATTAGCGTATTTGCATGAAACTATATCCAGAATCGGCATCGGTACAGTTGGAGTTTGACAAGATTAAATCATTGCTGCATGAGAAATGCCGTTTTGAATATTCCAAATCCAGGGCAGATGACCTGCGCATACATACCCGGAAAGAATTCATTGACCGGGAACTGAGGCAATCCCATGAGTTTCGCCAGTTGTTACAAAATGGAATTTATTTTCCAAACGATTATATTTTAAATCTATCCAAAGAGATCAGGTTATTACAAATAGAAGGAGCTGTGCTTGCCGGTGAGCAATTGGTGGCCCTGCGCAAGCTGGCATTGACCATGGAAAGCATTTTTCGGTGGTTCGATCCGGAAAGACGGGAGGCATATCCTGGACTTCTTGAAGTAATTGCCGGCACCTATTATGAAAAGGCCATACTGAAAATGATTGATGATGTGGTAGATGAAACAGGTACTGTGAAGGACAATGCCAGTGATGAACTGTCATCAATACGGATGGGTCTCTACCGCAAGAGAAATGAGTTACGCAAGGCATTTGAACGCATCATAAGCAAATTAAACAAGCAGGGCTACCTCGCAGATATTGAGGAAAGCTTTATGAGTGGCCGGAGGGTGGTAGCTGTATTTGCCGAACAAAAAAGAATGGTGAAAGGCATCCTTCATGGTGAGAGCGATAGCAGGCGTACAGCTTTTATTGAGCCTGAAGAAACAATTGACCTTAATAACCAGTTGCACGAACTGGAAAATGCGGAGCGCAAGGAAGTGTATCGCATACTGAAGCAACTCACCAAACAACTTTCTGCCTATTCTGCATTGCTTTCTGTCTATCATACTGTTGTTGGAGAATATGATTTTATCAGGGCCAAGGCGGCATTTGCCATTGATATAAAGGGGGAATACCCGTTGGTAAGTGATAAGGCGCTGGTGCACCTTGTGAAAGCCTGTCATCCCTTATTGTATTTATATAACCTGAGAGCTGGTAAGCCTACAATCCCCGTTGACCTTACGCTTGATGAAAAGAACAGGGTATTGGTTATCTCCGGTCCAAATGCCGGGGGCAAAACGGTTACCATGAAAACCGTGGGTTTGTTGCAGATGATGGTGCAGAGTGGTTTGCTGGTTCCAGTGAATCCCTCCTCCCAGTTTGGCATCTTTAAGCAACTAATGATACATATTGGTGACACGCAAAGCATAGAGTTTGAGTTAAGCACTTATAGCAGCCATTTACTGAGCATGAAGTACTTTATGGAGAACGCCAATGGAAGAACCTTATTCTTTATTGACGAATTGGGTAGCGGTAGTGATCCTAACCTTGGAGGTGCTTTTGCAGAAGTGATCATGGAGGAGCTGGCACGCAAGCATGCTATTGGAATTGTGACCACACACTACCTGAACCTGAAGGTAATGGCCAACAAGACACCCGGCATTGTCAATGGGGCTATGGCCTTTGATGAAAAGAATCTCTTGCCCCTGTATAAACTTGCGATTGGCAAACCTGGGAGTTCCTATACATTTTCCATTGCAGAAAGGATTGGCCTTGATAGGAAACTAATACAGAAAGCAAGAGCATTGGTAGATGAGGATCACTTTCGGCTGGATAAATTATTGAACAGGACCGAACAGGATCTGCAGGTGGTGCAACAAAAAGAAAGAGATCTGCATCGGCTGTTGAAGGAAAATGAGCGCTTGAAAAAAGAAATGCAGTTGGTGATGGACCAGGAGCGGCACCGCCAGCAGGTGGAGGTTTTGCAGCAACAGAATAAAGTGACAGAGGATCGCATAGCATATTTAAAGGATATGGAACGCAAACTGAGGCAGATAGTGATAGAGTGGAAAAAGACAGAAGATAAAAATAAGGTGGTGCGGGAGATGGCCTCGCTGCTATTTAAAAAGAATGAGCAGAAGGTGGTGAGTAAAAAACAGAAGCAATTGGATTCAAAATATGAAGAGGTGAATGGTGATATCAAGGTGGGGGATAAGGTGAAGATGAAAAAGAATTTGCAGGTGGGTGAGGTGCTGGAGCTGCGAGGCAAGAAGGCTGTTGTGAAGATCGGTATGTTGCCGATGCAGATAGATTTGGGAAGTTTGGTATTGATCAAAGAGAAAGACGGCGAAGAAAAAAAATAGCAAACTATTGAAAATGATTTTGTTGGTTTCCGCCTGCCATCTATATTTGCGCCGGAGAGATGGCAGAGCGGTCGAATGCGGCGGTCTTGAAAACCGTTGACTGTAACAGGTCCGGGGGTTCGAATCCCTCTCTCTCCGCCTCCGCCCGCCGAAGCTTTAGCGAAGGCGGGCTTTGCTTTTATAGCTTTCAGTCTTAATTCCCCGCGGGCTTCGGCGGACGAGGTGAGCTACAGATTTAGAACTCTTGCAATTTCCTTCCAGGCGTTCTACATTTAATCCATGCATTATGTTTATATTTTACAATGTAATGATGGTTTATCCTACACAGGTTGTACAGAAAATTTAAAAGAAATATTACAAAGGCATTCAAATGGTTATGTTCCAGCAACGAGTTCAAGATTGCCCGTTGAAATAATATTCTACTGTGCTTTTAAGAACAAATACAAAGCTTTTGCATTTGAAAAATATTTAAAGTTCGGTTCAGGCAGGGCATTTATGAAGAAAAGACTTATAGTTTAGGACCTTTCAATATTTATGGCTTAAATTATTTGCCGGAACATTCATTGGCTTGTAGCCTCCACTTTATGGGATCAGTGTAACTAATCCCTCTCTCTCCGTCCGCCCCCCGAAGCTTTAGCTGGTATGTAGGAAATTTGATTTTGATATTATGAATAAAGAGTCCATTCCAAAGTTTCAAATTTTTGCAAAACCCAAAAGCAAAACTGATAGTGACGTCTTTCAGTTCTTAAAATTTCACTTGATAGGGAAACCCAATAAAAAAAGCCCGGGTATATATTTATCTACTCCAGGGAGTATTACAAAAGAAATTTGAGGAGTTTTTGATCAACTTTCCTTTATTTAAAGTAACATTAAGTGAAGATTTATTGAGAACAAGAATACTTTACTTATAGCTTGAGAGAAGTATTCTTTTTTGTTCCTGACGATCCCTTTTTGAAATCTATGGGTTTAGGTGAATTAGGCAGCTTGGGACGTGCATTAGTGTTGGGAGTTTTTTTATTAATATCACTTGGATTTGTCGAAGTTGAAATAGTTGTGTGTGTATTGACTTTTTCATTGATGACTGAAGCATCTGTACCCGCACTTCTCTTTAGAATGCCAGCGGAACTGTAATCATGCTTAAAAACTAATGTTTTATCACCTTCTGTACTTACATACAATTTATTATTTTCATCGACCAGCAGTTCTTTTTGGAGACTTATATTTTCTATAATTTTTTTATCAAGATAATTGTTGAATTTATCTTTCACTTCATCTAATAGTTTATATTGTTCTTTTATTGTCGAAACCAGGCCTCTAATATCATCATTGAGGTATTTACCCCATTTTAAACTCTGCAATTTCTTTGAATTATTTTCTTCCACCTTATATGACCAATATGGAGATTGGAACTCTATACTTTCCGCCTCGCCTTGTTGAGAAATTTTAAATATTCCTTTTATGGTATAATTAAAAGAGATGAAAGGGTCTTCGCTTCTGTCTTTGCCAATGCCTATATAATCAGGGGTTGTTATATAATAAGAGACTTTATTGCCAGGAATGGTAATACTTACTAAGACATCAGAATCTACTTGAAAAACTGAAAAAATAGGATTCATAAACCTGATATTTAAATCTCTTAAGCCCTGACTGGTGCGGCCTTTCATACTTTCAACTATTGACTCTGTTATACGGTCTTCCAACTCGCGTTTCCTGATATAAAAATGGTCGTGAAAGATTTCCTCAAGCTTTCCTTGTTCACCTATATAAAGTAATTTATTACCTGATATTACTTTAAGTTGAATACTTCCAGATTGGGCTGAGGCAGACATTCCAATGAAAAAAACTATGGTATATAAAGACAAAACTTTCATACTATTTTTTGCAGATTAATTTTAATGATACATATGTCTCAGTGAAGTAATAGCTGGTTAGATATTATAGTTAAAATCAGTGAACAGGTTTGATCTGTTTTTTGTTTCCGACATTAATTTTTGACGATTTTAATGCCTCAGTAGCTGAAGTGGTATATACCGGTTTAATACCGCTATTTATTTTTGATTCGTTCCCTGCAGTTCCTGCCTTATTGGTTGATACACGCTTTACCATGCCTTCCTTGCTGTAGTTATGGATAAAAATAATCTTCTGGCTAACCTGGTCAGCTTTTGCCTGAAGTTGGCGTGTTTCATCAAGAGCCAGTTCCTTTGCAAGGTTTCCATTGTTTATTACAGCAGAGCTGATGTAGTCTGTAAGCCTGCGAGAAGCATCATTTAGCGAAACATAAATAGGGAAGAAAGATGTTTCGAGTAATCCTTTGACCCAATACTCGATATCAGATTTTGTAATAGAGATGGGATTTAAACGTTCACCTTTCCAATGGGTAAAAGTAATATTCCACACAGGGTTGGTAAATTTCAATGACTCAACGGTGCCATTTTGAATCAATGGCAATTGAGCACTAACGTCGAAAGTGAGGCTGATCTCAGGATCCAAGCTCCTGCTCATTCCCAAGCCAGGAATTAATGGATGATCCGGCGTAGTAACACTAAAATCAATTTTATTACCAGGAATTGTATAGCTTAAGTATGGTTTGCCATCTTTTTCATAAACAGACATATTCGTTTGAATCGATAAGGTTATCTTTTCAGCTCTAGATGTCTGATTCGTCAGCGATTTAATGTCTGTTTTAATACGTTCTATAATCTTACTCTTTAATTGATCTATTTTTTCAAAATACACATCATCTACAACTTTTTTAAGCATTTCATCTTCTTCAAAGATCTGCTTCGATTCACTGTATATGCGGATGCCTGGTGAATTGGTTTGCGCATTCAATTTGGCAGTAACGGTTGAATATAAAACAAGGGAAAGAATAAATATTTTCATAACAAGTGATATTTAAGGAATCAGAATTTTATTTATAATAATCATCGAAATTTAGATTAAGGAAATAAGCTTTATCAGCCTATATGAGCATCCAAATAGCCTTTAAGTGAATGCTATTCCAACACTTTAAATAGCTTAATGAAATCTGATTTGGATACTCATATAAATTTCTGTATTCTCAAGAAGGCTAAGTGGTATAAAAACGACATTTTTTCTCTTGTTGAAAATCTTTGCATTAGTTATATCAATCGTCATCATTCATACAAAGTAGAGTGCTATCCGCTTGTAAAGGTATTTACCCCATTTACTTTTTTTTAATTAATGAGACGAACGTATGTTTAGCTACCACAGAAATTAATAAGCGAGAGATGAGTAAGACGAAAATCCATGCTATTGCTGTTTTTTGATCACGGATATCTAAACTATAGTTGATTATTAAGCCGTATTAAGATTTTAGCAAACCGATCGATGAATAGTGTAGTTAATATTTATCCGGTTTTAATTAAGGGTAATTGACGACTTTGGGTTCAATCTATAAGTCAGGAATGCTTTATTTTAAGATTGCTCTAGTTCCTTACCGCTATCAATCCTTGTTTCATTCGGTTCATTATTCTTTAACTCTCGTTCAAGGAAATAGTTTAAAGCAGTTCTTAATACGGCAATAGAAGCCAGTTTTCCAATATCATCCCAGGTAGGTGCAATGGCTGTAGCCAATATATCCGCGGCCAGCAAAAGTTCTAAGGCTACAGTTAATGCGCTGCCAAAATGTATTCTGATGGTCTGGTTAGTAATACCATCATTTGGAGTGAAAAGATGTCTTAGGTATTTATACAAAAACTTTAAAAGGGCTACACCTATTACAAACGCTGCCAATACCTCAACAGTGCTGCTTAAATGTTTGGTTACAATTTCTGCTATTTCCTTCATCTTTTATTATTTCAATTATAACCTGTCTAACCTTCCTCCGTCCACTTCAATCATGGCTCCCTGCACAAAAGCGGCATCTTCTGAAGCAAGAAATGCAACAACTCCTGCAATGTCTTCAGGTTTGCCTACGCTGTCTTTATTTATTTCTTCGAGGCCAGCTTTTATGTTTGGATTTTCCCAAAGCATTGGTGTATCTATAGCGCCAGGTAAAATGGCATTCACCCGGATACCTTTTGGCTTGCCTTCTATTGAAGATGACCTTGTAAGAGAAAGCAACGCGGCCTTCGCTGCTGCATAAGTAGTAACATTAGGGGTAGTTTCAAGTGCGTGTATGCTCGAAATATTTATGATGGAACCCCCTTTTTTCATTGTAAGAAATCCATGCTTGGTAAAATAGAAAGCGCCTAAAAGATCTACATTAAGGATGCGATTCCAATCTTCCCCTGTTGTTTCCTGTAGTTTTTTGAAGATCATTAATCCTGCATTGTTAACTATTATATCTAATGTACCAAATTGTTCAATAGCCCCATTGACTGTGGTTTCAACCTGCGGTTCCTTACTTACATCACATTGACTTAACCAAACTTTCCTGGCTCCATTAGATTTAAGAGTTTCAGCTCCTTTGGTCAATTGTTCCATATTTATATCTGCCAATACTATATTGGCGCCTTCTGAAGCAAACCTTGTAGCAATGGCCAGGCCAATGCCACCTGCACCACCTGTTACTATCACTGTTTTATTACTGAATCTCATATTGTATTTTTACTTGCCTGAAGCAATGTTTTTGTATCTGTTTTATTTTCATTATCCTCATCTTTCTTTGCATTATCCTCTTTGGTTTCTTTATTATTGGATGGTACCTGGATTGGCACTTTGAGACAATCGCTATGCGTTGGTAATACTTCCCTCCAGTCTTTTATGAGTTGTTTATAGGCTTTTCCAACAGGCCGGATATTCCTGTCGAGATCAAATAACCCAAGTGGGTTAACATTATTATTATCTTCCCTGAGAGCAGAATCCCAATCAACCTGGTCTGTAAGAGAATACCACGTAAAACCGACAATCGGAACACCATCATTTCTAACTCTTAAGACATTGGCCCATTCCTTCCAAAGCCAGTTTATAGCTTCATCTCCATTTGGTCCTTGTTTAAGATTGGTTTCTGTATGCATTACCGGGAGCTTATAACGTTCATAGTACTGCGAAGTGATTACATGGTAACCAAATATTTCACCTGCCGCCCTGGTGGAACCGTTAGCGGATACCCGGTGCTCATTTGTGATATAATAATCATTGCCCATTATGCAATGGCGTTTCAGGTGATTATTCAGAAAGAAATGGTATTCTTTCCTGGTCATCCCGTTATCCATAAGGTATTCATACATTTCGGAATCGATACGTTTACCATAATTCAGATCAAGCGATAAAAACCTTCTTGCATTCATTAATTCTGCTGGTTTAATTGCTTTTGGGTTTTCTGCATGGTAGTATTCAGAAGATTCGCTTTGTATAAAAATAGCGTCTGGCCTTACATTTATGATGGCCTTCATTGCCAGTACATTTGCCTTTACAATATGCTTCAATGCAGTTACAAATGAATAATCCGTTGTAAGCTGTTCATTCCACCATCCATAATAAGAAGAAAAAAGGGCGGTAATGTACATTTCATTTACAGGTGTATATAACTGTATCCAATGAAAACGTTTGGCAAAATCGCCGGCGTACTGAGCAAACAGTTCAGGAAAATCCGGATTTTGAAAATCGCCTATCCAGTCCGGTACACCAAAATGACAGAGATCTGTTATAGGAAGTATTTCCTGCTTTTTTAAATATTCAAAGGTTAAGTCTGCAAATGTCCAATCATATTTTCCAGGGCCAAGAAATGTTTTATAGATTGGCGGACCATACCTCAAGAACTGGATTCCTAATTCCTTTACGAGATCAAAATCCTTCTGCCAATATTTATAATGGCCACATTTTTCAAGTTCATCTACTCTTCTTTTAGCTTGCCCTACTACCGGAACACTGTTCTCAATTCCTGTGGCAAACATAAATTTTCGGTACATGCTACAACTGTGACAAAGCATATGCCATATGAAAACAACAAATTATTATTTAGTATTTGCAAATCAGAATGACCAGACATTGCAAAAACTTATAGAGACAACTGTAATGTGTAAAGCATAGCTATTAACCCAATCAAAATAAACGAATGGAGATTGAAAAATAAAACAATGTACTTTTCATAAATAGGAGTGTGTTACATGTTTTACTGGAAAGAAATCTGAATGTAGTATGGATTGCACCTGGTTTACATTAAGAGCGCTTGCCAGTTTTCAATACTTACGTACAATTTTTGTCCAGTCCTTGATTCAAGTAATCACACCAGACCAAACACAACTGAAGTTTGCAGTGTAAACTTCAGACTGTCATTATGATTTGAAATTGGGAAAATCCTACCCCATTAAAAGATTGACACCAATTCCTTCCGAACAGTCAGCTTGTTGTAATTTCCGTTCTTTCATCCTGTATTTCCTGTTAAGCTTCCCGGCTTTATGGCCTGTGTTCTTACTTTACTTTCACATTAGCTTTGACTAAAGGAAGAGTTCACTTTAAGCACTCGCCACTATGAAAACCTCATTAACATATTGTAGCTAGCTATTCAACTATGAGTACTGTCAGTTATTTGGAGTTGAATTTCGAATAGCTTTGAATGATTTTCTTTTGAAATGGGTACAAAACAATGCTGTTTTACTGAATACCAGCAGTTCAAATGAACAGTACTGCAAACAATAGTAGTGAACAAATCTCAGCTCCGGTCAATGATGTCAAAAGCCATTACTGGCTTGTATATTTTGTCTTCTTTATTGTTGTTTTTGTTTTGGTTATAAAACATTTCTCAGGAATTGAAAAAGACTTCCTACTGTTACGGCATGTTCAGCCTGCCTGGCTGGTGGCAGCCATTGTAGCTCAATTGGCTACATATTTTTTTACAGCCTTTATTTACCGGTTATTATTACAGGCTTTTCATTTGGTCAACTTACCAGGTATAGGGTCACTGGTTAAGGCATCCATAGTTTCTCTTTTTTTCAATCAAACAGTACCCAGTGCAGGTATCAGCGGAAATGCATTCTTCTTTCGTTACGTTTCATCTTTTAACGTTCCTGCAAGTGATGCTTTTTCACTGATCTTGCAGAGTTGCTTTCATATTATGCTGCCATTGAAACCCTGATTATTTTATTGCTGCTAACGGCCTTCTTTATTACGCATTCACCACATGTAATTATTACCACTTTAGTTCTGGGACTTGCTGCCTACCTTTTTTTTAGTGTCTTAATAGCCCTTGCTGGAAGGAAAAATTATTTTAGCCGCCTGTATTCACGGTTGAAAAAAAGCAGGTGGCTGGCTAAGCTTGTAGAAAGACGTTATAAAAATATACCACGTCCCACGGTTGCAGGCCAGGGCATGCAACTGGCAAGTTTGATCAGGTCGGAGAAAGGCTTAATGCTGAACGTGTATTTTTTGCAGATATCAAAAGCCGCACCGGATGCATTGACGCTCTTTGCTTTGTTTAAAGGATTGGGTGTTTCAGTTCCTTTTTATTTGGTCCTGCTTGGCCTGGTATGCACTCAGATCGTTTCCCTGCTGCCGTTTCTTCCCGGTTCATTAGTTCTGTATGAAAGCAGTATGGTTTTCTTTTTTACCATGCTGCACCTACCATTGGGTAGTGCAGTTGTTGTTACCTTGTTGTATAGGTTCTTATCATTCTGGCTTCCCATGCCCCTGGGCTTGTTCTTTTATAGGAGATGGAAGCGAACGTTTCACAGGTTGGAGAATGTTTAACATTGCGCTGCTTTCGTTATATTTTCGTGCATGAATTTTTTCAGGTAACCACCCGTTTATATAAGGAACCTCCAATTACAACCAGGAAGGAAGATATGAGAAAGAGTAAACCCGTATCTGGTAAATCATTTACCGCTATGGAACTATGAAGCATATTATGACGCAGAATATTGATCATAAAGGTGAGGGGATTGCCATGCGAAAGAACCTGCAGCCATCGGGGCATGATGTTAATAGGGTAGATGGCGTTGCTGGCAAAAAAAAGAGGCATGGTTAATACCTGGCCAATACCCATAAATCGTTCCCTTGTTTTTACAAGGCAAGCAATGATTAGCGAGAAAGTGGAAAATAGAACAGCTCCTAAAATAACAGTGAGGGCAACAGTTAGAATGGCAAGCGGGTGCAGGTTCAGATGCACTTTGAGCAAAGCTGCCAGGATATAAATAATCAACATGACTGGCAGGGAACGCAGTCCGGCAGATAAGGCTTTTCCCAGCACAAGAGCGGTACGGGGTGTAGGGGTTACCAAAAACTTTTGTGTCAACCCAAGATCTCTTTCCCAGATTATGGCAATGCCAAAGAAGATAGAAATAAACAATACACTTTGAGCCAATATACCCGGAGTCATAAAATCAATGTAGGGAATGCTGTCATTAATAGGGTGCATGCGCTGGAACACCTGTCCGAAGATCAGCAGCCAGAGCGCCGGTTGCACGCCTCTGAGCAGGATCTCGGTTGGATCATGAAGAATCTTACGCAGTTCCAATTCAGCAATAACCGTCGTTTTCCTGATAAAGCGTATCATATGCTTTTGTTTATCCCAGTCGTCTGGTCGTTTTCCTTTCAGTTGCCACTTCATGAAATCCTCGTTCGCTGTCGGGCGATTCCTTTGTATAATGAATAAATACGTCCTCCATACTACTGTCAATGCTCTGTACTGATTTCTTTAATTCTTCCGGTGTTCCAACAGCTGCTAATTTGCCCCTGGAAAGAAAGGCTACATGATCGGAGAGCTTATCTGCTTCATCCATGATGTGCGTTGTTAAAAGAATGGTGGTATTGAACTGTTTTTTCAATTCGAGAATGTGCTGCCAAACTGTTTGAACCCCAATAGGATCAAGGCCTGTGGTGGGTTCATCCAGGAATAACATCTTCGGCCGGTGCATCATGGATTGCGCAATCTCCAGTCTTCGGATCATGCCTCCTGAATAGGTACGCACGGGTTTGTGGGCCGCCTCCTGCAGTTCCATGAACCCAAGGTATTCATTCACCCGTTGCTTTGCTTCTTGCGAAGGAAGGTCATAAAGTTTCGCAAAGAGCAACAGGTTCTCATAACCGGTCAGGGTTCCATCCACGGAAATCATTTGTGGCACATAGCCAATCAGTCTCCTGATCCGGAACGGATGGTCCACCACACTTACACCATCTATAATGGCATCTCCTGAAGATGGTTTCAAAAGAGTGGTCAGCAATTTGATGCAGGTTGATTTGCCGGCTCCATTTGGTCCCAACAGGGAGAAGATCTCTCCTTCTTCAATAGAAATTGTCAGGGCGTCAAGGGCTGTGAACGCATGAAAGCGTTTGGTAAGGTATTGTGTTGTAAGCAGGAGAGCCATAGCCATTTTCTATTTATTCATTCGTAATGCAAGGCTTCTATCGGGTCCAGTCTCGAGGCTTTTAAAGCGGGGTAGTATCCAAAGAAAACGCCGGTAATAAAACAGACCATAAATGATAATACCACTGATGACTGCGTGATCAGGGTGGGCCAGTGCAGGAACAATGAGACCCCCCTTGTAGCTGCAATGCCTAATACCACGCCAATCAATCCGCCGGTGATGCTGATGACAATAGCTTCAATTAAAAACTGCATCAGGATGTCAACGCCCCTGGCACCTACTGACATACGCAAACCTATTTCTTTGGTGCGTTCCGTTACTGAAACATACATGATATTCATAATCCCTATACCACCAACAACCAGGGATATGCCTGCAATAACTGCCAGCAACACTGTCAGGATCTGGCTGGTTGAAGTAAAGGTGCTGATCAGTTCTGCCTGTGTGCGCACGGTAAAATCATCATCCATGCCTTTTTGTAAACGGTGACTGGTGCGAAGGATTTGTTGAATTTCATCCACTGCATTGGAAGTTGACTGGTCATTAATGGCAGAAGCAAAAATGGCCTGGTAATAAATGGTGGCACTGATCCTTTTCTGTACGGTAGTAAAAGGTGTCAGGATAATATCATCCTGGTCTTGTCCAAAAGCATTCTCGCCCTTTTTATCAAGCAGTCCAATGATACGGAAGGGAATGTTTTTAAAGCGAATTGTTTTTCCCACAGGATCATCACCGTTAGGGAAAAGATTGCTGGCTACAGTTTGCCCAACCAGGCAGACTTTGGTTGCTGCTTTTACATCCTGGTCTGTAAACACAACTCCTTCCTTCAGCGGCCAGCTTCGAATAGAGAGGTAATCGCTGGAGACCCCCTGGAGGCTGCTTGTCCAGTTGTCAGGACCATTGATGGCCTGGCCCCTGGCTGATACCAGCGGTGAAAGGGCGCTGATGGATGCGGCATTATTCCGAAGGGCTGTTACATCAGGCTCTGATAGTGTTTGCACATTGCCTGCATCCATCCGGGCTCCGCCCTGTATATTGCTGTTCGGGCGGATCGTGATCATGTTGCTGCCCATGGCCGTGATCTGGCTTTGAATACTTTGTTTGGAGCCCTGGCCAATAGCTATCATGGCAATTACCGCTCCCACACCAATAATGATCCCAAGCATGGTGAGAAAAGAGCGCATCTTATTGCGCCTGATGGCCCGTAAAGCAATGCGTAACAAGTTGACGATCTTCATGGGTTCTGTATTTCTGTTAATGAAGCAAGATTTGCCAGCACTTCTTTAGCGTTGCGTACATGGTTATTGTTGGCATCTTTAATGATCTTTCCATCACGCAGGGTGATGGTGCGCTTGCTGAACAAAGCAATATCAGGTTCGTGCGTTACAAATACGATCGTCTTTCCGTGCATCTCATTCAACTCCTGGATCAGCATCATGATCTCATAGGACGTTCTTGAATCAAGATTTCCGGTTGCTTCATCCGCAAGCACCATCACGGGGTCATTAACCAGTGCTCTTGCGATGGCCACCCGCTGTTGCTGTCCTCCCGAAAGCTGGCTGGGCATATGGTGCATCCTGTCAGCAAGCCTGACATTTTTCAAAGTCTCCATGGCCTTGTCCCTTCGTTGCCGGGGCGAAAATTTCTTGTTGTACATCAGTGGCAATTCAACATTCTCTAATGCAGAGGTCCTGGCCAGTAGGTTGTACGCTTGAAATATAAATCCCAGTTTCCTGTTGTGGTACCCTGCCAGTTCGTTCTTCGAAAGTTGGCTAACATCTACGCCATCCAGAAAATATTCACCGCTTGTTGGGCGATCCAGACAGTCCATGATGTTCAACAGTGTTGTTTTGCCTGAGCCGCTGCTACCCATGATGGTCACGAACTCACCTGCAGTAATGGTAAAACTGATGTCATTGAGTGCCCGCACCATCTCTTCACCCATCCTGAATTCACGCCGAAGATTTCTGATATCAACAATCATTGATTCCACAGGAATTATTTTAGTTCGTTCTCTGTCTTTGTCCTCCGCCGGATTGTCTTCGCATCTGGGGCATAAAGGGACTTCGCTGTGCGTTAGTTGCTGTTGCATTCCCATTTCCATTCACACCTGTAATGACTTCCTCATCCGTTTTAAGGCCTTTTATTACCTGTGCAGAGGTGCCATCATTCATGCCGGTCCAGACTTTCTTTTGAATAAGCGTATCGCCTGATTTTATCCATATCATTGCAATGGTTCTATTGTTCTCATTTTTGCCTGTAGCACTACTGTCTCCACGTGAAGCATTTTTTTCCAGCTGTGAATGCTGCAGTCTTTCTGCTTTTTTTAGCACGTATTTTATCAGTAAGGAACTGTCGGGTTTAAATCGTAGTGCTTTTGCTGGTATCAACAAGGCATTGCTGTCTTCCTGCGTGTAAATAGTAATACTTGCCGTCATGCCGGGCCTGAGCTTCATCTGGCGGTTGTCGATGGTGATCAAAGTTGGATAGGTTACCACATTGGCAGAAACGTAGGGATGGAGGTAGATCTTCTGAACGGTTCCATAAAACAGTTCATCTGGGAAAGCATCCACTGTAAAGCTTACATGCTGGCCGGGTTTCACACCACCAATGTCAGCTTCATCCACATTGGCATTCACCTGGATTTTGGAAAGGTCTTTGGCAATGACAAACAAGGTGGGTGAGCTGAAACTGGAAGCAATGGTCTGTCCCGCACTTATGTTTTTGTTAAGTACCACTCCGGTGATGGGCGAATAAATGTTGGTGTAATACAAATTGCGTTGAGATAGCTTCACCTGCGCCGAAGCATTGTTCACTACTGCTTTGGCGATGTTGTATTGATTGAGTGCCAACTGGTAGTCGGCTTTTGAAATAGCCCCAAGATCAAACAATTGTTGCTGGCGGTTGAAATTGGTTACCTGGTATTCCAGGTTGCTTTGTGCATTGGCCAGTGTGGCTTTTGCCTGTTCAATTTGAGTGCTGACGATGGATGGATCTACCTTAGCCAGAAGTTGTCCTTTTTTCACTGTGTTGTTGAAATCCGCATACACTGCCTTCACCACACCTGAAACCTGTGCACCAACGATTACAGTGTCTACAGGCTGAATGGTACCCGTAGCCGTTACTGATTTCCCTATATAACCGTATTGTGCTTTGGTTGTTTGCAGATCCACGGGCCTTGTTTTATTATTGTTTCTAAAATAAATGACTGTAGCCACTGCTGCCAGGATCAGTAAGGCAATTAATATAATGGATCGTTTTTTCATGTCATTTCATTGTAATCGTATGGGCTGGCCCAGGTAGAACTCATAAATTTTTTGCTGAAGCACTGCACTGTATTTTGCTTGCGTGAAGGCCTGCACTGCCTGAACGTATTGATTGCGCTGTTGCAGCAGGTCATAACTATTGATAGCTCCAAGCCTGAATTGTTCGTTGGAGATGCGGTAGCTTTCCGTAGCCGCATTCAATTGTTCTGAAGCCGCCCGGTAAGATTGTATGGCATTGCTTGCCTGAAGGTAAGCCTGCTCCACCGCCTGGGATAAAACCAGTTGATCATTCTGCCAGTTAAGCAAAGATTCTTTATACGCAATGGTCGCTTTAGCACGGTTCACTTTATTGACATAATTGGAAAAGATGGGAATAGATAATGTTAATCCAATACGCTGGTAAAAATTATCACCGGTTTGTGTAAAATACCCCGTCTTGGGCGCTACAGCATTAGTGAGCACATTGCTGTAGCCAGTAGCCAGGTTGCCGCTTGCCGAAAGCATAGGTTTGAAGCCTGCAGAGGCTTTGACTATGTCAAGCGAAGCTATCTCTGCACTAATTTTACCAATTTTCATATCGGGGAAGTTATTTAAGGCAGCTTGCCGTACCTCGAAAAAGGGTAAAAGGTTTTTGATTACCACAAGGGTGTCTGGTGTAGCAATATCAAATGAAAGATCTGCAGGCAATTGAAGGCTTTGTTTCAACAAGAGCAGTGACTTACGAATGGCATTTTGAATTTGCACCAGCAGGTAACGGTCGCTGGCGAGTTGGGCCTGCAATTGCAACAATTCTTTTTTGGCCATGCTACCGGCCTTATAAAAAATTTCGCCCTGCTGTACTCTTGCCTCAGAGGTGGACACAAGATCCTTAAAATATTGAATGTTTTCCTTATCCAGTAAAATGGAAAGATAATACTGCGTGATTTGCAGTGTCATGTTGTTGAGTGATTGCTCTACCTGCAGGTTGGCCAGTTCCATGGATAATTTCCGCTGCTCTATAGTTTTGTTGATGAAATTGTCGTTCCATATAACAAGAGTGGAACTGAGGGCATAGACGCCACTGGATGTTAACTGGCTCACCAGGTTATGATCACTAACAGGATTATTAGCGTGGTTAAATACATTAGAAAGGTTGAAAGAGAGTGAAGGAATTTTTAAACCTCTTGCCAGCAGCAATTCCTGCTCTGCTGCCTGGCCGTTCAGGCGGAGTGTACGCACCTGCAGGTTGTGGTCTCCTGCATAATTGATGCAGTCCGTTAAAGTCCAGCCCTTCAGGGAATCTTTTACCTGTGCATTGATCCCGGCTGTAAGCAGGAATGCAATGATCAGCAAGCCATATTTACGAACTGGCTTCATAAATAGTATTCTATATAAACGTCCCTTTGTGAAACTATTGTTCTTTTGCCTGCCACAAAATGAGCGACGTCAAAGGAACTAGTGACCGTTATCAGACTTCGGGATTGTGATCATGACAGGCGTAAAGTCAAACCCTTTAATGTATTCCTGACTCTTTCGGATATGCAAATCCATTCATAGTTTATACGAAGATCAGCAGTGCCCAAAAACGCTGAGAATGGTTGAAGTTAATTTCTTAATGATGGGTTTAACAATCATTGCAGCAGGAGGCGATTCTAAAATACCTTTGCTGGAATTATCTTATACAGTGACTATGGATGAGCTGTAAAATCAAAAATCTTTCAGCCCATGATCATAGAGAAATTTTTGAACCTGGTGAATTTGGTAGATATATCAATTAACAAATTATTCTTTTGACCAATCAACATAAAATTAGAAATATGGAATCAGTAAGAACCACACCCGAAGGTGCAACTACCATCAAAACAAAAGAAGTGAAAGCATTCGGCACCAGTGCAGCAGATGCGCCCTTAAACCAATTGAATATTCATCGCAGGAAACCTAAACCACATGATGTTGAAATTGACATCCTTTATTGTGGTGTTTGCCACTCAGACCTTCACACAGCAAGGAATGAATGGCATGGTACGGTCTATCCCTGTGTGCCTGGTCATGAAATTGTGGGCAGAGTTGTTAACGTTGGTGAACATGTTAAAAAATTTAAGGTGGGTGACCTTGCTGCAGTAGGTTGTATGGTAGATAGTTGCCGTGAATGCGACTATTGTAAAGAAGACCTGGAGCAATACTGTGAAGAAGGAAATACAGGTACATATAACTCACCTGATAAATACCTTGGCACGCAAACCTATGGCGGGTATTCAGAAAGTATTGTTGTCACTGAGGCCTTCGTTTTGCGGGTACCTGAAAACCTTGACCTTGCAGCTACAGCACCCTTGCTTTGTGCTGGCATTACTACTTATTCTCCTTTAAAGCATTGGAATGTGGGTCCGGGTAAAAAGGTTGGGATTGTTGGTATTGGAGGCCTTGGACATATGGGGGTTAAAATTGCAAAGGCGATGGGTGCAGAAGTGATTGTATTTACTACATCACTTTCCAAGGTGGAAGATGCCAGGCGCCTTGGTGCAGATGACGTGGTGCTGTCAAAAGATGAAGAACAGATGGGTCGTTATGCAGGCAAGCTGAATTTTATATTAGATGCAGTTTCCGCCCAGCATGATATCAATGCTTATTTAAGCTTGTTAAGGGTAGATGGTACATTGGCCCTGGTAGGAGCACCGGAGCATCCGCTTCCGGTAGCCGCATTCAGCCTTATCCCTTACCGCAGAAGTTTTGCTGGTTCAATGATTGGCGGCATTGCAGAAACACAGGAAATGCTTGACTTCTGTGGTAAACATAACATTGTTGCAGATATAGAGATGATCAACATACAGCAAATCAATGAAGCTTACGAACGTTTATTGAAAGGTGATGTCAAGTACCGTTTTGTTATTGATATGGCTTCTTTAAAAAGATAAGAGCCAGGCCTCATAAATATTATGCTTTTTACAATGCCATGTTAACTATTTTAATAGATAGATATAGTTAAAGAGCTTGTCTTGCTTATTTGGAAAGCAAGAACATAATCTTTATTATCAAATTTAAAAATGATCTTAATGGAAATAACAAGAGTTGGTACTCAGCCCTCTGCCAAAGGTCCTGAAGATTGGTTCACCGGAGCGGTTCGGATAGATCCTTTATTCGCAGCCAACGAAGCCAGGCGTGCCGCATCCGCCAGCGTTACATTTGAACCAGGGGCCAGGACGGCCTGGCATACACATCCCCTCGGCCAGACTTTGATCATTACAGCTGGTTGCGGTTGGGTGCAGCGGCAGGGTGGTCCTGTCGAGGAAGTACATCCAGGTGATATCGTTTGGTTTGAGCCCAATGAAAAGCACTGGCATGGAGCCACGGCGAAAACCGGAATGACACATATGGCCATACAGGAAAATCTGAATGGCACAGTGGTTGACTGGATGGAAAAGGTAACCGACGAACAATACTCCGGGGATTAACAAGTTAAAAGGTTGGCAAAGGGTGTTGGATGGTTGGGAAACTGTTAAGTAATTATGTGATCCTTTAGATCCCTGGCTGCTTGCATCTATACAATCAATAATATAATTTGAAGGCTTTTGGAATGCAGGTTATCCTGGTTTCCTTTTTACTAACACTTGCAAAATCTACTGCCTCCCTATGTATTTTGATAAACCCAGGTTAGCTGTAAGATTAGGATCCATGTTACTGGATCATTTTATTATGTGCCTTGCACTGCTTGTCCCTATTTTGGCATTGACATTGGTTAATGCTTCCATTGAAGGGCAAAGAGACCTCCAGCAATCTGCCGGGTACCAGTTTTTATTCCTGGGCCTGATGTTCGTATACTTCTTGAAAGATAGTTTTAAAGGTAGAAGCCCTGCCAAAAGAATTCTAAAACTCCAGGTGGTTGATAATAAAACCAACCTGCCTGCATCTGTTGGGAAATGTTTTGTCCGGAATATTTTAATTATTCTGTGGCCAGTGGAAGTACAGGTCAGTTTTTTCAATTTGCAAAGACGCCTGGGTGATTACCTGGCAGGAACAAAGGTTATTTATTTATATCCATCAAATATTTTACTAAATGAATTGGAGTTGACTAGTACAACTCATACAACCATTAATTAAATCGTAACATTTTAATTGTCCCGATGAAATCTGCTACCCTGGTTTGTATATTTTTTTTCCTGGCTCTATTTTCTTCTGCCCAAAAACTAACGCAGTACTTTGACTGGAACTGGAAAAGTACGGATGCTTCCAATGCACGTTATTATTCTGTGATTGAGCAAAAGGATGGACTATGGCGGCGTAAAGATTATTTTGCCAGCACCGGCAGATTACAAATGGATGGTGCCTATACCGATACCAGTTATAAAACGCCGCAGGGTGAGTTTCATTATTATCATGCCAATGGAATATTGCAGGCAGTTGGTAATTATGAAAAAGGAAGCAGGGAAGGGTTGTGGTTGAGTTATCATTATAATGGCATGATGAGTGATTCTGCTTTTCATGTAAGAGGGAATCCTGTTGGCAACCGTAAGATGTGGTATCCTAATGGTTATCTAATGGATTCAGTCGTCTGGCAGACCGATGGGAGTGGAGTTATGGTAAGCTGGTTTGATAATGGAGTTCCGGCAGCAGCAGGCAGGTTTGTCAACTTTCAACATGATGGCAAGTGGAGATATTTTCACAGGAATGGTCAAACGAGTTCGGTAGAAATATATGATCATGGCAAACTGGTTTCCAGGCAATATTATACAGAAACTGGTGCAGCGATAAAAGATACTTCTTGTACAGATAAAGAAGCCAGCTTTCCTGGTGGTCCGAAAGCATGGATGAAATATTTATCAAAATCAGTTTATTTCCCCTCCCAATGGAAATTTGATACACCAGGGCAGGCAGTAGTAACAGTGGATTGGTATATAGATGAGGAGGGCAATATTACAGATCCTTTCGTGAGTATTCCTCTGCATCCGGAATTTGATAAGATCGCATTGAATGCTTTTTATAAAGCTCCCAAATGGATACCTGCCAGGTCTCATGGTAGGTATGTAAAATCCTTTCACCGTCAACCGATCACCTTTTCCCAGGAAGAATAATGTATTGATCAAGGCCATCGCTTTGTGTTTTAAATAATGATTAAGAAATCATATAGACTGCAACCCTGCTACAAACATTGTTTTGTATCTAAAGTTGCTGTTGTTATACCTTTGGCCCGATTGAAAAACTTTTTGGTTGTCATATTGTTGATTATAACGACAGCAGGAACATTATTTCCCTGCTGTATTGTTGATGAATGCTGTGCAGACCAGTTGGCCACATCTTCCAGTCATGAAAAGCACCAGCCTGAAGGCAATTGTTCGCCTTTCTTTGCCTGCGCTACTTGCCCCGGCTTTGTTGGACTGTCAAAACCTATACAATTGGTTTTGCCTGTATCAGAAAAGCAAGTGCACCATGAAAGAATCCTGAACTTCCATCTTACTTCGTATGCTTCCTCGTTCTGGCAGCCGCCACGCTTTAGTTAATTCTTCTACCTCTTATGGTTTGCAGTGCAAACCCTCTTATTCTATTCGTTCCCTTATACAATTAAGGCATTACAACATGCGGTTATTCATATTATTACTTCTATCAGGTTTCAGCTACATTACCAGGGCACAACAAACCCTGCACGTTCAAATAAAAAGTGAGGACAAATCTCCTGTACCAGCCAGCATTGTAATAAAAGGAACCGGTAATGGTTATACAGCCGATTCGATGGGCCACTTAATAATACCTTTCCCTGCATACGGTGAATACATTTTATTGATCACCGCGGCAGCTTATGAAGAAAAGCAAATCAAATTAACCATACCATGTAGTTCAGATACCCTTGAAATTGAACTGGAAAGCATTGAACATGAAATGGAACAAATCATTGTGCAATCCACCAGGACAAGCAGGGCAATTGCTAATGTTCCAACCAGGGTAGAAACCATCTCTCTTGAAGAGATCGACGAGAAGACCAATATGAGACCTTCCAATGTGGCTATGATCTTGCATGAAAGCACGGGCATCCAGGTACAGCAAACATCGGCGACTTCTGGGAATGCAAGCATCAGAATACAGGGGCTTGATAGCAGGTACACTCAACTGCTAAAAGATGGCTTTCCCAACTTTGGCAATTTTTCCAGTGGGTTGAGTGTGTTGGAAATACCACCTCTTGACTTAAAGAAGGTGGAGATCATTAAGGGCCCGGCATCGCCCTTGTATGGAGGTGGCGCTATAGCAGGTGTTGTAAACTTTATTTCAAAAACACCTCGTACCATGCCAGAATACAGTTTGATCCTTAACCAGTCAAATATTGGTCAAAGCAATATCGGTGGATTTGCTTCTGCTAGGGGGAAGAAACTGGGTTATACCCTGCTTGCCCTGTACAACCGGTCCAATGCTTTCGATGTGGATAAAGATGAATTTACCGAAGTACCCAAATCCAATGAGTTTATAATAAACCCAAGACTGTTCATCTACCCAAATGAAAAAACTACTATCACCATCAGTAATAGCTTTACAACGGGGGAAAGAACAGGTGGAGATATTCAGGTGATCAAAGGAAAGGGAGATGCCTCGCACCAGTACTTTGAGAAAAACAAATCCATTCGAAATAGCAGCAGTTTCGAGCTGGACAAAAAGTTAGATGATAAGAACAGGTTTATAGCCAGGCAAAGTTTCAGCGTTTTTTATCGAACCATCAATATACCTAGCTATACATTTGCAGGCGTTAACTACAATAGCTTCTCAGATGTTTCATGGGTGAGCAATGGCAACAAACATGCTTTTGTGCTGGGTGCCAATTTCATTTACGATCAGTTCAACGATAAAAATAAAGGGAACAGCAATAAAGATAATACTTCCAGCACCGGAGGATTATACGGGCAGCATACATGGGACGCTACAGATAAAGTAAAACTGGAAAGTGGCCTTCGGGTTGATATTGCCAATTATAGGAATACACTTTATTCCAACACGGAAGTATTTGTATTGCCAAGGGTTTCCCTGTTGGTAAAATTCAGTCCTCAATGGTCTTCAAGAGTGGGTGCAGGCATGGGCTATAAAACACCTACCTTGTTCACCGAGGAAACGGAAACCATGCAATACCAAAACCTGTCACAATTAAGTAAAGTAAGCTCCGAAAAAAGCTACGGTGGAACCGCTGATGTGAACTTCAGAACCAATATCAGCGAAGACCTGGTATTTTCTTTCAACCACATGTTCTTTTATACATGGATCAGCACCCCCCTGGTATTAGAGAAATTTATGACCGATCAATACAGGTTCATCAACGCATCATCGCCGGTGCAGAGTGGGGGCTTTGAAACCAATGCAAAATTTATCTTCAAAGAGAATTTCAAGCTTTTCCTTGGGTATACATTTACAGATACCAGGGCCAAATACCTCACAGGAGAACAATTTTTGCCTTTAGTGCCGCGGGATAAACTCAATACGGCGATGATCTATGAGCGGGAAGGCTCCATAAAGTTGGGCCTGGAAGGATATTTTACTGGCAGGCAGTATTTGCATGATGGAACAAAAACCCCTTCATTTGCAGAGTATGGATTTATGGCCGAGAAGATCTTCAAAAAGTTTTCTTTATTTGTCAACCTGGAGAACTTTACAGATACCAGGCAAAGCAGGTATAAAAATGTGGTGAATGGCTCACATCTAGACCCGGTTTTTGATGAGATATGGACACACACGGAAGGATTTGTTATAAATGGTGGAGTTAAGATAAAATTTTAAAATGGAACATTCACATAGCCATGATCATGGCCATTCTCATTCAGTGCAGATCAATAAAAGCAATCAAAATGTTTTTTTGATCGGTATAGGCTTGAACCTGGCATTTGTAGTAGCGGAGTTGGTAGCAGGCCTTATCTACAATTCTATGGCCCTACTCACAGATGCGGGGCATAATTTGAGTGATGTGGCAAGCTTAGTCATATCAATGGTGGCTTTCTGGATGGCTAAAAAGAAGTCCAGTGCGGTATACACCTATGGTTATAAAAAAACCACCGTATTGGCTGCCCTGTTGAATGCAGTTGTATTGCTGGTAGCCATTGGCATCCTGGGTTATGAGGCAGGCACCCGCCTTGCTCGCCCCGAACCGGTGCAGGGTGATGTGATTGCCTGGGTAGCTGGCCTGGGAATAGTTGTCAATAGTGTTTCTGCATTTTTATTCTTCAGGCAAAAGCAGGAACTGAACTCCAAAGCTGCTTACCTGCATTTACTGGCAGATGCATTGGTGTCGTTAGGGGTTGTTGTAGCCGGCATTATTATTTCCCGCACTCACCTCTATTGGATTGACCCTGCTATTGGCCTTGCTATCATGGTTGTGATTTTAATAAGCACCTGGGGTTTACTAAGAGACAGCTTTAAAATGACCATTGATGCCGTGCCCGTTGGGATAGAACTGGAAGCCATCAAAAAGTTAATTAAAAAAGTACCCCATGTAAAGCATGTTCATCACGTCCATGTGTGGCCATTAAGTACCACGGAAAATGCATTGACGGCTCATGTGGTTATTGATGAGCACTTACCTTTTACCCGGAAGTTGGATGTCATTGCTGAAATCAAACACGAGCTGGAACACAACAACATTCACCACAGTACGATTGAAATGGCGCAGGAAGCACATTGATATCTATGATTACGAATTAAATACTCCAACCATCAGGCTATTAGCTGTCAACGACCTATTTTAATTTTCCACTGACTGTTTTTGCCAAAGACTTCAATTTGGGGTTGTCAATGGCACAAATGGAGTTCAAGGGGATGATGGCAGAAACCTCAACCTCGCCAATTCTATTCTCCTGAATTAAAGTATTACAGGGAAGTATAACTTCAATTCCTGATGTTCTTTATTTTCTATTCAGTGATGTCCAAGCACCGCCATTATAGACTTCTATTCCTGCTGACTTTAACAGGTTTTTTGCCATGGCGCTTCGGCTGCCACTCCTGCATACAGTGATTACAGGCTTATTCCATTTACGGATCGTGTCTAATTTAATTTTGATCTCATTGAGCGGGATGTTTTTTGAATCTGCAACATGACCTTGCTGATATTCGGATTTAGTACGGACATCAACGATCACTGCCCCTTTTTGAAATGCCTTTTCAAGGCCCTCATAGCTTTGTTGGAACAATCGTTTAAAAAATGAAAGCATTAGTTATTTTTTTTGTTGTAAAAGATCGCTCAGGCCACCTGCATTGTATACTTCTGTAAGCCTGTTTTGTTTTAAGATGGAAACAGCCATTTCACTGCGATTACCGCTACGGCAATAGGCCACGATTGGTTGTTTCATCTCTTTGATTTCATTAATCCTTTGCGGCAATTCGTCTAAAGGGATATTGATGGCATCTGGGTAATGTCCTCCTGAAAATTCTTCTTTTGTCCGTACATCAAGTATGGTTGCATTTTCGGGTATGTTTTTCATAGTATTCTTTTCTTGTTTTTAAAAGGAGAAATGTTTTGTTTCCCCTGGGTTAAACTATTTATTTATTAACCAATGTAGTTGGACATACATAATCGGTTACAGGGATAGATCCAACTTCCTTAATTGCTTTAAAGCCACCTTTAATATCTACCAGTTTGTCAAATCCCCTGGCTTTTAATATGGAGCTGAATATCATAGATCTGTAACCCCCTGCACAATGAACAAAATAAGGCTGGTCTTTGTCCAGCGAAGACAGGTGATCATTGATATTGTCTAATGGTGTATTCAGAGCACCTTCCACATGTTCGCTTTGGTATTCACCTGGCTTTCGCACATCCAATACTTTAGTTTTCTTGTCTTTTAATTGCGCGCTGAATTCTTCTGCAGAAATCGAGGTGATCTTGTCAATATCTTTTCCTGCTGCTTTCCAGGCCTCAAAGCCACCTTCCAGGTACCCAATGGTATAATCATATCCTACACGGGCCAGGCGCGTGATGACTTCTTCTTCACGGCCTTCATCAGTTACCAATAATATTTGCTGCTTAATGTCAGGTATCAATGCTCCCACCCAAGGAGCAAAGCTACCGTCAATGCCAATATTGATGGAGTTGGGAATAAACCCTTTTGCAAACATTTGAGCATCTCTTGTATCCAGGACTATGGCACCTGTTTCATTAGCAGCCGTTTCAAAGGCTTCGGGAGAAAGCGCATGCCTGCCTCTTTGCATCACTTCAGCAATGCTCTCATAACCCTCTTTATTCATCATCACATTAAGAGGAAAATATGCCGGGGGCGTAGTTAATCCTTCTGTCACTTCCTTAATGAATTCTTCCTTTTTCATATTAGCCCGCAATGCATAGTTTGTTTGCTTTTGATGACCCAGTGTATCAGAAGTTTCTTTACTCATGTTCTTGCCACAGGCACTTCCTGCGCCATGGGCCGGGTAGACAATTACATTGTCACTGAGGGGCATAACCTTATTGCGCAATGAATCATATAATGTTCCTGCCAGTTCTTCCTGTGTCATATGTGCAGCTTTCTGTGCCAGGTCAGGCCTGCCTACATCTCCAATAAATAAAGTATCACCGGAGAAAAGCGCATAATCTCTTCCTTCCTCATCACGTAGCAGGTAGCAGGTGCTTTCCATTGTATGCCCTGGCGTATGAAGCACTTTGAAGCTAACTTTACCCACTTTAAATACTTCATTGTCTTTTGCTATAATTGCATCAAAGGATGGATTCGCATTGGGCCCATATATAATGGCTGCCCCGGTTTGCCTGGAAAGGTCCAGGTGACCAGAAACGAAATCAGCATGAAAATGTGTTTCAAAAACATACTTGATCTTTGCGCCATCCTGCTCGGCTTTTTTTATATAAGATTCCACTTCCCTCAATGGATCAATGATCACAGCTTCACCTTCGCTTTCTATATAGTAGGCACCCTGTGCCAAACATCCGGTGTAGATCTGTTCTATTTTCATTTTGTAATTTTTAAATTATTATAGTAAAATTCATTACTGTTCATTTCTTATTTCGTGATAGCAGTCACAACCGGCCTGCTATCTTACTTTAATACCGTTTCCTTAACAATGATGTAAATACCCATTACCAGCACAAACCATCCAAAGCCTTTCTTCAACTTCTCACCTGGAATTTTTTTGCTCAAAGCACCCCCTATAAAGATCCCTGCAATGGCAATGGCTGTTACTTTTACAAGGAAGAACCAGTCAATGGAAAAATGCCCCAGGTCCCCTGTAAATCCAACAAGTGAATTCAATGCAATGATCATAAGAGATGTTCCAATTGCTTTCTTCATTGGCAACTTTAATAGTAGCACCAGGGCCGGTATCAACAGGAAACCTCCGCCCGCACCCAACAACCCGGTAACCAGTCCAATGGTAATTCCATAGGTCACCAGCTTGCCAAACCGGAAGTGGTCCTTGTTCTCTTCCTCATGTTTGACAACCTTTTTATTTCGGATCATACTAACTGAGGCAACCAGCATCAATATGGCAAACAATACCATGGTTAGCATTGATTCAGTAATAGTAAATCCCCTGATAGTAAAAATATCTTTCGGTATTGCAGGTACAAGGAATTTTCGGGTAAGAAATACAGTGGCAATGGAAGAAGCACCAAAAAGCAGGGCTGCTTTTACATTCACCATCCCTTTCCGCAGATTATTAAAAGCGCCTACAAAACTTGTTGATCCAACTACAAACAGGGAATAAGAGGTAGCAAGCAAAGGTTGTAGTCCAAAAAGATACACCATTACAGGCACAGTTAATATGGATCCTCCGCCACCAATCAGGCCAAGGGAGATGCCAATAAATAAGGATGCGATATAACCAGCTAGTTCCATGCTCTTAATTTAATGCAAAGCTGGTAGATAAGATAATCATTACCCGTGATATACGTCACGTCTATGTATGTCAGTTAATAAGTTAACATAGTATCCCTATAGAGATGATGTTAATGGAACTGTTAACCAAACTTCTTTTTCACCTCCTTTCATTGATATATGTCAACACCATTTCTTATCCTAACGCAATGGTAAGGGGTAAGGGTAACGGTAGCTTTGTATGATCAAATTAAGGATCATGCAAACTAAACAAACCATAGCAATAATAGGAGCCACAGGCAATATGGGCTCTGCCATAGCAAAATCAATAGCTAAAGGGCCATACAGGTTGCTTTTAAAGGCAAACAACCAGGAAAAGATGGATGCCCTTGTTAAGGATATTCAAAGCCAAAGCCCCAAGGCTGAAGTTGAATCGGTCATATGTCCCACAGAGGCCAGCTGGGAAGCTGATATCATTATCCTGGCTGTGCCATATGAGGCAGAAAAAGATATCGCTCCTCAGATCAAAGAAGTAGCCAGCCAGAAAATAGTGATCTCTATTGCTAATCCACTTAATCAAAACTACGATGGATTGGTAACAGCACCTGGTACCAGTGCTGCAGAAGAACTTCAAAAGCTACTGCCGAACTCTAAAATAGTAAAGGCTTTCAATACTACGTTCGCTGCAGACTTTAGTGCCCCGGTTATCAATGGTGCCCAGGTCGATGCTTTCGTGGCGGGTAATGATGAAGAAGCTTTACAAACAGTATCCGAACTCGTAGCTACTTCAGGCTTCAATCCCATCATTGCTGGTGATCTTTCAGTTAGCAGAACATTGGAAAATATGCAACTGTTATTGATACAGCTGGGAATGAAAAACAATTACAACTGGCTGGCCGGTTGGAAGATCTTACATAATTAATCTCCTGACATAAAAATAAAAATTATACAACATGAAAAAAATCGCCCTGATTCTCGCAGCAATTGTTACGCTAACAGCATTCACCACAGTTTTACCAACCTGGCAGAATGATGATCCGCATTCACAATTGGGATTTACAGTATCACACCTTGGTATCAATGATGTTTCCGGAACTTTTAATGACTTTGATGTAACCCTGCAATCTTCAAAGCCTGACTTTAGTGATGCCGTAATTGAGCTAAGTGCTAAAACAGCCTCTATCGATACAAGAGTGGAAGCAAGAAATAACCACCTGAAAAGTGCAGACTTTTTTGATGTGGAAAAATATCCCACAATGAATTTCAAAAGCACAGCAGTAAAACCCGCAGGCAAAAACAAATACAAGCTTACCGGTGATCTTACGCTTCACGGTATTACAAAGCCAGTAACTATGGATCTTTTGTATAAAGGAACTATAGAAAATCCAATGAGTAAGAATCAAACAGCAGGCTTCCAGGTAACAGGTACGATTAATCGTTCTGACTTTAATATTGGGCCTAAATTTCCTGCACCTATGATCAGTAATGAAGTAATGATCAAAGCTGATGGTGAATTCATTCAAAATGAAAACAAATAAAATAAACGCTAATGAAGAAGATATTGAATGTTAATACGACTAGTAGTGCCACTGACATTGCATTGTTAGTGGCCAGGACTGGAATTGCAGCCTTTATGTTAACACATGGCATCCCGAAATTGCTCATGCTTTTATCTGGTGCGCCTGTACAGTTTCCTCCCATATTGGGCATGAGCGCTGAACTTTCTTTAGGTCTTGCAGTCTTTGCCGAAGTGTTTTGTTCTATACTGCTGTTAGCAGGATTTGCTACCCGGTTGGCAGTCATTCCACTGATCATTACCATGGTCATAGCATTGGTATTCATTCACGCAGCCGATCCTTTTGCAAAGCAGGAACTTGCCTTCCAATATTTGCTGGTGTACCTGGTATTATTGTTTGCCGGCAGTGGCAAGTTTTCAATTGATTACCTGCTCCAGGGCAAAAAACAACCTGGTAACTACAGCATAAAAAGAACGGCTATGGCCCTGAATCAATAAGTTATTAAACATGGTACAATGAAAATAGAATTAATATTAGCCTGCCTTTGATTATGAGAAGAAAACTTTTTATTAAAACAATTTTGAAAGGAGTAGTAGGTATGACCACATTATCATCATTCAGATCATTTACAAATAACCTGGACCAACAGGAGCAATTAATGCCTGTTCTGTTCATTGGGCATGGTTCACCTATGAATGGAATTGAAGATACAGAGTTCAGTCGCAGATGGACACAAATGGCCAAAGAAATACCAACACCTAAAGCGGTGTTGGTTATTTCAGCCCATTGGTTCACCAAAGGCACGCAGATAACGGCTATGGACTTTCCCCGGACTATTCATGATTTTGGCGGATTCCCACAAGAGCTTTTCGATGTTCAATATAAGGCTCCGGGAAACCCGGTACTGGCAAAAGAAACCGCTGCTTTATTGCACTCAGCACATGTTGACCTGGACCATGACTGGGGTTTAGATCATGGTGCCTGGACAGTGGTAAGACATATGTACCCGGAAGCTAATATCCCTGTATTACAATTAAGTATTGACTATACAAAAGGTCCTCAATATCATTATGACCTTGCCAAAGAGTTAAATGCACTTAGAAAAAAAGGTGTATTGATCATCGGTAGTGGTAACATGGTGCACAACCTGAGAATGGTAGCCTGGGATAAATTGAATGACCCGGAGTATGCTTATGACTGGACGATAAAAATGAATGATAAATTTAAAGAGCTGATTCAATCCGGTGACCATAAACCTTTGATCAATTATAACAGTTTAGGCAGGGAAGCAATGCTTGCCATACCTACACCTGAACACTACCTGCCTTTGATGTACACCCTGGGGTTAAAGAACAATAAAGATGAGGTCTCAGTTTTCAATGATAAAGCAGTAGGGGGATCACTAACCATGACCTCCGTAAAATTGGGTTAACCAGGAGTGAAAAGGGTATCATTTCGATAAGGAAAAGGATGCAGCAGCAGATACCTCACCTTGTTCAAAATGATAAAAATCTTTATGATCTAAAAGTATTGGCAGCACATGGAGTATATGCCCTTTAGATCCACATACGTTACGCCAGGGAGGTAATAGAATCTATTGTAAGCCTATGCGTACACATAACTTACCAGGATTACCCAATAGAGCACCTGCTACGTTTTCATATAGGTAAGTTATTTTCTATTGATTATCCCACCAACTACATCTTTAAAAAGTAGTCTTATTGTGCCAGGTAGCCACCGTCAATAGGGTAGTAGGCACCCGTTATAAAAGAAGCTTTTGAAGAGGCTAGCCAGAGTAATAATTCTGCAACTTCTTCAGATTCGCCCAACCGTCCTATGGGATGTAATCCGACCAATCCATTCAAAGTAGATGCATCAAGCGAATCCATTACTAAGGGTGTTTTGATATAACCTGGCCCTATAGAATTAACACGTATCTTTTTATCTGCATATTCCAGGGCAGCAGCTCTTGTTAACCCCACAACGCCATGCTTGGCAGCCACATATGCTGGGGAAAATTTAGTGGCGACCTGGCCCAGTATCGATGCTACGTTTATGATACTTCCCCCGTTTTTCAGCATGGCAGGTATTTGATAACGCAATCCATAAAATACCCCGGAGAGATTTATATCAATAACTTTCTTCCATCCATCTAGCGGGTATTCACCCGTAACTGCCAACGGGCCTCCAATGCCTGCATTATTTACTGCTATATCCAATGCGCCATATTTGTCCAATGTTTGCTTTACAAGTGCCTCGTTATCTTCAGGCTTTGAAGAATCGGCTTTTATGAATGATGCAGCACCTCCATTTTTTGTTATCTCATCTACAACACTATTGCCATGTGCTTCGTTAACGTCAGATATGACCACCTTTGCCCCCTCAGATGCAAACAGCATTGCAGTTGATCTTCCAATTCCCGAACCAGCGCCTGTAATGATCGCCACCTTATTTTCTAACTGTTTCATATTGTATATTTAAAAAGTAAGAAATCAATAAGTTTAATTATCCATTATTCCCTGGGTGGGATACGGAACATACGTCAATCAAAGCATGATGAGTTGAAATGGGAAAGCGTCGCTGTTGCAAAGCTACTTCTATAAACGGTAATAGATTCACCATGGACCTTGTTCTATAACATGAGCAGTTAATTATTTCCAGTTTCCATCACTGTAAGTTGACAGCTAAGCAATAATCTATTTGTTTACTTATCTGCAGGGTTGTCATTGAAACATCCTGGCAGAGCCCTAATATGGAGCCAGGCTAAAATTCCTAATAGTTGGCTGCTGATCAATTTAATGACAGGAACCTCTTTATACGAGCGCTGTTTATAAAAACCTCCTTGAATCATTTTCAAATCTGCACTAAAGCCTGCAGTTTAGGATAACTACGCATGTGGATTAAGGTTAGAGAAGCTATTTGTTTCTGACCTCTTCCTCCTTTCTTATACCACTGCCAGTATTTTGCCGCCGCCGGCATATTTTACGCACTGTATTACACTGGTGCTTTGAGCAGTTCCCATCTGAATGCCAATGGTAAGTACAAGGCTAAACTCCTCATTGGGTGGGGCTTCACGCATTTGGAGCTCCATACTTACAGCCTCACTGCCTGAATTCACTGCCATCCATTCTGACCTTATTACCTGTGGGTGCAACACGCCATAACTTTCCCGGGGCCTATACTTATTTTCATGATAATGCAAATCCGGCACTATGCTTAGTGAGGCCACCATCCTGAAGAAAGAATGTTTGCCTGGAGGGAAGAAGTTTACACCTGGCAGCAGGGGAGGTACTGTAACCATAGCTTTTAACGCTTCCCTTGAAATAGTAAAACCAATAGGATTATGCACCATGGATTCAAAAGGGTGCCATGCATTTAAATTAAAGCCTTCCAATAAGCCCCTGTTTAAGGAAAGGGCTACTGAGCGTTGGCCATATACATTATCCCTATCCAGTACCTGGATAGCTTGAAGTAAAGCATTGAGCCTGCCAAGGTTATCAGGATCTAATATTTGTTTTAAGGCAAGGTATCCATCCCTGATATATTTAGAAGCGGTAGAGCGTCCGCCAAATTCTTTATTGACCCTTCGTGTATTGGCATACGAGGGTTTGGTATCAATATCCTTTTTGCTGGGACCATAGCGTGGTTTGATGATGATGGCATTAGTGCCTCTTCGATTATGGGCGGATATGCCTTGTAGTTTGCCTGTAAAGGAAAGCAGACCTGTTAATTTGGCCATAAGATTGGGTTTTTAAAGATTTGGATTTAATTACAATGCTAAAATACTAAATAATTTAGTAATAAGCAAATCTATACACCAGTAATCAATCTATGAAAAGACCATGCTATGCGTATGCACCGCCGCTTTATAAAAGGCGGCACAAAGGCGGTACATAGGCGGCGCAAAGGCGTTTCAAAGGCGTTGTACTATTATCGGAGAATTAAGAATTATGAAGTAAGAGCAGGGTGGATTATGCTAACTACAATACAAAAAGTTTAGTAAGAAGTAATTGTGAATCAAAAGCTGTTTTTATTGATAGGTTAAATCCTACATCATATATTTATGTGTTGAGCGAAAAAAATACAACCTTACTAATGACCGACGATTTATGGGAACAAAAGTTCCTGAATAAAATCTTAGAGACAGAAAAAGCTAAGAGAGTTTTGTTGACACCAAAATCTCTAATTAAAACGACAAAAGAAGTTGCTGCCAACACAAAAATTAAGTTTGATTTAAATGATAAACCTTTTAGAATTCATCGCAACATACAACTTGACTTATTCATATGGATTGTTATGGCTTTTCTAATATTAGGACCGTTAATTTATGGTATTGTCAATGATCTTAAAAGCAACGATGTTAATATCTTTGGCGTAATAGTTCCCTCTTCTCTTATAATATTGTTTCTATTTGTTGGATACAAAAACTTGACTATAAAAAGTTTGACTTCACCAATCATTTTTACATCTAAAGATCTAACTATAAACGACGAAGTATTCAATTGGAATGAAATTCAAGAAACTTTTTATGTTTACAGATTTCCTGGCAGATGGATAAAAGCATTATTTGTTATTGGATTTACAAACGGATTAATTCAATATTTTGACTTAAGCAATCAACTAGGATTTAAATATAATGACAAAGATTTTTCAAATCTTGTTGAGCATTACAAAAACTTTGTCCAAGAAGTGCATTTGTAAAAGCATGGCATGACCAACTGAATTTGTACAGTAGCAATGCTTCCATCTTTGTTATCGGCAGCCAATATGCTAATCAACATTATAATTATTTTAAAATCAGTTTTTTAATTATCCATTACCTTAAATGCTCCAATACTATTTGACGGATATTTTAGTAAAGCAGGACTAATTGTTAATGAAATGATGGATACTATGATGATAACAATGCAATAAAGCCAGCAAGCAATGCCATATAAAAGATGCCCCTTTTTGAGGGGCATCAATATGATTAAAGTCGAATTTGGCGGATTCCTATGGTTAAGGATCATTGGATGCCGTTGGTTTTGGATAGGATTGAATTGGTTTAACCGGGCTAATGGATCTTTTTGTCTTTCAAAGGAAATGGAAAAAAAAGAAGTTGACTGATATTGGATTTTGGTTTTTGGTTTTCCTGTTGGATTGTTTGGATTATTGGTTTTTCTTCAGGAATTGGATCTGATTGATAATGCTTAACTACCAATCAACTTCTGATACAAAACTATAGCAAGCGACATTGCGGGACAAGAGGTAAACAACTCGATCTTCTATGAATGATTACCTGTCAAAGGTGCGTATATATACCTTTTTGAGGTTGTTTTATTATCTATTGGCCTATAAACATTGTTTTTAACCATAAAGCTTAAAAGCCAGGTTATTGTATTTTGCAGCTATAACTACAATATATTAAATGCCTGCAAAGAAGTTCATCTCACGTATTATAGTTTTAGTGATAGTGTTCCTGGTTGTTGCAGGTATTATATATGCCTGGCAGGCTTTCCCCATCATCAGCGGATATGGCGCAAAAAACCTGGCATCTGCCGTATTTGTGCAACACCGTGACGTTGCCACAGTGTTAAAGGAAGACCTGGGCGAATTTCCTTTTACAATTGGTAAGTATACAGTTAATATGAATGATTCATCTGTTACCGGGTCTGTATGGGGATTGGCAAAACGTAAAGCCATTTACCGTTCAGGCCTTGGTTGCACCTTAATAAACGATATCACAGAAGAGGCATTGAGAAAGCAGGTATACCAGTTGGCGGATACACCAACCATACAGTTGGATAGTCTTTCATGGCCTTATGGAGACCAGGTAAGGGATTCTGCGCCTGGTGGGATCAACAGGCCATTGTTGCAACAGGCCATTGATCATTCCATGCATGCCCAAAAAGATGGGAAGTCCACATATACCAGGGCGATGCTGGTAGTATTTGACGGTAAGTTAGTTGGAGAGCAATATGCAAACGGTTTTGATGAACATACTGTAATGTTGGGTTGGTCAATTTCCAAAAGCCTGACCGGTGCTTTAATAGGGGTATTGGTGCAGCAGGGAAAACTAAATGTGGATGCACCTGCACCGGTGCCTGAATGGCAACATACAAAAAAGCAAAAGATCAGGTTGAAAGATCTGCTGCAGCAAACAAGCGGGCTGGATTTTGAAGAAAACTATACGAAGCCTTCTGAGGTTACCAATATGTTATTCAAGAGTGGAGACATGGCCAGCTTCACAGCAAGCCTTCCTTTAAAATATGAGCCCGGTACTGAATTTAATTATTCCAGCGGTAACAGTAATATTCTAAGCCGCATTATCAGGCAGACTGTAGGCGATAAAGATTATGTAGCCTTTCCTTACAAAGAATTGTTCCATAAGCTTCATATGTACTCAACATTGCTGGAGCCTGATGCCTGGGGTACTTTTATTGGATCTTCATATAGTTATGCTACAGCCAGGGACTTTGCCAGGTTTGGCTTATTGTATTATTATAATGGTTTGTGGAAAGGAGAACAGATATTGCCTAAAGATTGGGTGCAGCAGAGCGTGCAGCCATCCGTGGCTGATAAATTAAAGCACTATGGTTACCAGTTCTGGTTGAATGGATATGATAAAAAAGACCCCTCTAAACGCATGTATCCTGATGTGCCTAATGACATGTTCTTTGCGGATGGATATGGTGGTCAGGATATCTATATCATTCCTTCCAAAAAGCTGGTGGTGGTCAGGTTGGGATTGCACACCATAGATGAAAACCTGATGCTTAAAGAAATAATACAGGCAATTCAACAATAAACATGCTTTGTAAAAACCAACCTTACTGTACTTGGGATGGAATTTAATACAGATACTTTAGTTCAACTACAATTGATCCACACGGATCCAATCCATACCGGCACTGATAGCTGCCTGCACACCCGGCTCGCCGTCTTCAAACACCATACAATCTTTGGGTTCTACTCCTAATTGCTTTGCTGCATATAAAAAAGGGTCGGGGAATGGTTTGCCGTTAGGGGTTTCTCCTGCGCATACAAGCACTTCAATCAAATGATCAATGCCAAGAATAGAGAGGGTTTTTGTAACAGTAGAGCGGCTGCCTCCTGATACGACACCTATTTTTATTTCACCAGCATGTAACCTCAGGTGTTCTACCACAAAAGGAATAGGAAGCGTTTCTGAAATAAATTCTTCAACAAAAAGCCTGGATTTTGATTGTGCAAAATTGGGGATATCAAGGGTTACTGAATATCTTTTGCAAATTTCTTCTACTACCAGCACTGTAGGCCAGCCAGCCAGCTCATCTATAATTGAATCATCCAGTTTAATACCATGACTTGCTGCTACTTTGACGAATGCGGCCTTATGAGCCCCCATATTATCAGCCAGGGTGCCATCGCAATCATATAAAAAGGCTTTGTATTTTCCTTTAGTAAGTTCATTTAGTTTCGCCAGTTTGTCTTTATTCACCTGGTCAAGCGTGTAATTCATTGCTTTTTCATTGGTAAGTGCGCGAAAATAGTATGAACATGGGGAATTCCCATAGGTCCAATATCTATTGACTATCGTATACTCTAAAGAAAGCGCTTTTATGTTATTTGGCAAACAAGCCTTAATAAAAGAGAAGGAAATGAATAGGGTTAGACAAAAAGATCATGATGCAAAGGCTTTTAATCTTTCGTTTTCTACAGCCCTTGCCTGGAACATAGTTTCAGCTAATTTAACCTGAGCTTCATTAAATTCAGAGGTAATGGTACAATCAACCGAGTTGATCCTGCAATTCAATGTATTGGTTAATTGTTTAAATTCCCAAAGCTGTTCCATGGAAGTGAAGGCTATAGTTATAAAATTCATTATTTACAGTTTCTTTAATTAAACAAGTATTTGTTTCCGGCAAACGCCGCATCTTACTGACTTTAAGTTGAGCATATAGTTTAATTGTCACCAGGAATTATCAAGGTAGTTTGTATAAAGCTGTTTTGCTTTGTAATTTTTGACTATAGATTTCCTCATGATGGGATTGAGAAATGATGCTTTCTATTAAAACAGCTATAATCCTTTATACAATAAAATGAGCTTTTTCCTTTAAACTTAAGGATGAGCTGAATTCTATTGTTTAGGATAGTTGTATTTCTGTCTACATCTAGAATAAACAAAGTTTTTTACAGGAGGGCACGATGATTGGACTTAATGGGCCATAATGAAGAATAATGCGAGATGATATCCCAATGAACAGGACAGGAGAGGTGTTATTGAATTTACTTCTTACCAAAGCGGTAGTGAAAGAAGGTGAATATAAATGTACTTTAAACAGTGATACTGAACATTGCACCGTTCGGTTTACTCCTACCTCAAGGGATAATGAAGAAAGCACAGATAGGGAAAAAGAAAGATAGTATTACACTTCCATGCGTTTCCAAACTTATTTGAACTAATTAAAGCATTAATAATAAAGAAGGGCCGAATGGAAATTCAGCCCTGGTATTATTGTTTAAGTCTACATCCATCTAAGACTATCAGAAATAGTCATAGATTATAAAGCCAATTGATTAAGGTCAAGATGGGTGCCAAAAACGATTTTTCCTCAAACAGTTTACATTAATTACCAATATACCTTTAAAATAAATTTCTAAAGTGTAATAATCATACATGGTAATTGCTGTAGAGTGTGTCTTGATAAGGGATAAAATAAGTAAATACTCCGGGTTCTACATCCTCAAGGGCAAAAAAATCCTCTTTAAATATTACCAGCAGTTATAAAGTTTTTGAGAGAAGTTTCAATAATATATGTCCATCCTTTCATAAAGTTCTCTTTAGCGAAGTCTTCAGTTTGGGGAAGCATTTCCAATCCTTCATGGGTTAGCCGTAGCTTAGTTTGCTTACCCTGTGGATATAATGCAAAATGAACCATTGTTTCTCCTACTACACCCTCATATGTCCAGGTATGACTTAGCATTTTATTGATCTCGACTTCCTTTATTGTACACAGGTGAACAAATTTTCGCCCATCCTTTTCTCCTAAGAACGTAAAGGTGAAACCAACCTCTGGTTTGAATGCTTCCATATCGAAATACCATTTTTTCATGTCTTCTTTATCTGTAATTGCTTTCCATACTTTTTCTACAGGCGCATCAAGTAGTACTTCTATTACAATTGGATCTGATATTGGTAAGTTGGTTTGCATGTAATTTAATTTACAAGAGAAAAAATAATCATTTTTTATCAATGAGATTGTATAGGAAATGATAGATAAATAAATTCTTTAGGAATTGATATTAATGTAATTGTTCAAATACATAACCAAATTGACATCTTTTTTTAATCATCCTGGGTTTTGGAATATGCTATTAAATTTAATTCTTAATAATATTGAATAAGATATGCAGGTCAATAAGGGTGACAATTTATGATTCAATAACTTAGAATAGCTGATAATGGATATTCAATTAACTTTCACGAAATGAAGGAAAAACTTCAACAATTAGCAATAGAATTGGAAGGTGAGTTATTCTATGATGATACTATGCGCATTCTTTATGCGACAGATGCTTCAGCCTATCGTGAAATGCCATTGGCTGTTGCTATGCCAAAGTCAAAGGCAGATATAAAGAAATTGGTGGCGTTTGCCAAAGCGGAACATACCTCTCTTATTCCCAGGACTGCAGGTACTTCACTGGCAGGCCAGGTGGTGGGGGAAGGCATTGTAGTAGATGTGTCAAAATATTTTAACCAGATATTGCAACTGAATACGGATGAGGGTTGGGTGAGCGTGCAGCCTGGTGTTATTCGTGATGAATTAAACCTGTATTTAAAACCACATGGTTTGTTTTTTGGCCCTGAAACATCTACTGCCAACAGGGCGATGATTGGTGGCATGGTGGGGAACAATTCCTGTGGGTCCAACTCTGTAGTTTATGGTAGTACCAGGGAACATTTACTGGAAGTACACGCTATTTTAAGTGATGGCTCAGAAGCGGTCTTTAAAGCCATGGACCTCGAGGCATTTCACCAGAAATGCGAAGGAGATACGTTGGAATCCTCCATATACAAAAGCACAAGGAAACTATTAAGCCAATACGAGAACCAGGAGTCCATAAGAAAAGATTTTCCAAAAAGGAGCATTGAGAGGCGTAATACAGGTTATGCTATTGACCTGTTACTTGAGCAGGCGCCTTTTACAGCTGGTGGAGAAGATTTTAATTTCTGTACATTGTTAGCGGGGTCGGAAGGCACCCTGGCATTTCTTGTGGAGATCAGGTTGAATGTAGTGCCCCTGCCACCCAAAGAAGCTGGTCTTTTGTGCGTGCATTTTCATTCTATAGATGAAGCATTAAGGGCTAATTTAATTGCATTGAAATATGCTCCCAGTGCTAGTGAACTGATAGATCATTATATTCTCGAGTGTACTAAGGACAATATCGAGCAATCTCAGAACCGTTTTTTTGTGTTAGGTGATCCCGGAGCCATTCTGGTGATAGAATATGCCCGGACAACAAGGGCAGAAGTAATGGAGATAGCCCAACATGTAGAAACGGAAATGAGAGGACATGGATTAGGCTATCATTTTCCCTTATTGTTTGGAGATGATACCAAGAAGATATGGACCTTGCGGAAAGCAGGCCTTGGATTATTAAGCAATTTGCCAGGTGATGAAAAAGCAGTGGCTGTGATTGAAGACACTGCAGTGGATGTGCAAGACCTCCCGGCTTACATAAGGGAGTTTAATGAGATACTTAAAAAATATGGCCTGTATTCTGTTCACTATGCGCATGCCGGATCTGGCGAAATACACTTGCGGCCAATCATTAATCTGAAAACTGAAGAGGGCAACCGCTTGTTTCGCCAAATAGCGGAAGAAATAGCTATCCTTGTAAAAAAGTACAAGGGATCTTTAAGTGGTGAACACGGAGACGGCAGGTTGAGAGGTGAATTCATTCCTTTCATGGTTGGTGAAAAGAATTACGAATTGCTGAAAGAAATCAAACGAAGCTGGGATCCATCTAATATTTTCAATCCTCATAAGATTGTGGATACGCCGCCAATGAACAAAATGCTTCGGTATACACCTGGCCAAAAGACTCCTCCATTTCAAACAATTTTCAGGTACGAAAACCAGGATGTTTTGCAACATGCAGAACAATGTAATGGTTCTGGTGATTGCCGTAAAACGCAGCTATCGGGGGGAACCATGTGCCCATCCTTCATGGCAACGCGTAATGAGAAGGATACAACAAGAGCAAGGGCGAATATTCTGCGTGAATTTCTTACCCATTCAACAAAATTAAATCGTTTCGATCACCAGGAGATAAAGGAGGTGATGGACCTGTGTTTAAGTTGTAAGGGATGCAAAAGTGAATGCCCGTCTAATGTTGATATGGCCAAGCTGAAAGCAGAATTTTTGCAACATTATTATGATGCCAATGGTGTTCCTTTCCGTTCCCAACTTATAGCTAGATTTACTGCAAGTGCCAGCCTTGGTGCTTTAGTGCCAGGTTTATATAATTATGCAATGACGGGTGCCGGCATAAGCCAGTTTATAAAAAAGCTTTCGGGTTTTGCAATTCAGCGCTCAATGCCCACGCTCTATAGCACCACCTTGCGTCGATGGTACAAAAAACATGTGGCGTCCAAGGCCCTTACTGATCTTAATAGAACGGTATATTTATTTTGCGATGAATTTACCAATTATACAGATGTTGAATTAGGAATCCGAACGATACTGTTACTGGAGCAACTGGGTTATAAAGTATTATTGACAGAGCATGACGAAAGCGGTCGAACCTGGCTATCCAAGGGATTATTGAGAAAGGCAAAAAAGATAGCTAATAAAAATGTTGACTTGTTAAGTAGTGTGATTACAGCAACTACACCAATGATAGGCATAGAGCCTTCTGCTATCCTCACTTTCAGGGATGAATACTTAGACCTGGTAGATCAAGAAAAATTGGATGATGCAAAGCTTCTATCACAAAATACCTTTCTTGTGGAAGAATTCCTGGCAAGAGAAATGGATAGGGGAAATATCAATAAGGAGATGTTTACTTCCAGTGAGCGCACTATAAAGCTTCATGGTCATTGCCAGCAAAAAGCGTGGAATGCACTTAAATCTTCCATTCAGGTTTTGTCTTTCCCTAAGAATTATAAGGTTCAGGTTATTCCTTCTGGTTGTTGCGGAATGGCGGGATCATTCGGATATGAAAAAGAACATTATGCAATCTCTATGCAAATAGGAGAATTGGTTTTGTTTCCTTCTGTGCGTGAACAAGCGGATGATATAATAATTGCTGCACCAGGCACCAGCTGCCGCCATCAAATAAAAGATGGCACGTCCAGGAAAGCGCTCCATCCTGTTGAGATATTATACGAAGCGCTGGTAGGAAAATAACCAGGTTACTTTTAATTTCACCTGCTACCTTTTAATTGTAACAGTGCTGCAATTCTTTTATGAAAATTTATTTGATCAGGGTTATTATTCAAGACATGTATTATGCTTATTGTGTACATAGAATGGCGCACACTTTTGAAACTATTTTTTTTATCGCTTTCCTGAAAGTAGTAAAATTTATATGTTGTGTATAAATTCCACTTTCGTAGTATAGTGCTTTACTGGTAAGGGCTACAGGAGTGTTCAAAGTTTTTTTGTGGAAATGTATATTCCCGGGAATAGAAATATCGTTTCTATCTTGAACTCAAATCTAACCTATGCAGCTAAATACCTTGTACCAATACTTTTTTCACTCAAATGCTGAAGACTGCAGGATTGATTATTTTTTGACAAATGATAGTTTGAGTGAGGAACAATGCAATGAAGGAAATGTATGGCTGGTTATTTCAATAGAGGGCGATCAGAACCAAAAATTTATTCTTTCAAAACCAGCTTCCATTCTTATACAGCCAAGAGAGATCGTTGAAGTGATCATACAGAGGGAAACTATAAATTATTTGCAACATTCTGACACTTCGATTGTGTGCCAGTAAAAGTATTGTCAAAGAAGTATTTAAGGTAATTGTATTTAAGGCCATAGTTTTTCTTAGGATCCTCATACCTATACATAGAAGCCAAACGAATCACCAATTATTTATAAAATCGGAATGGGGAAATAGTATTTTTTCTACAAATTTTCTCAATTCCACACTTGTTGCTCTTGGCATTAAATAGTTTATAACTCACTGAAGATCAACTTTTATCAGGGTATTTACAGAGCTTGGTATCTAAATTGTTTAAATAAGGAAAAGGATTGGAGTGAATACTGATGAAAAACAAATGGCCAATAATGAGATCGAAGAACGTATCTCACAACTAGAGGAGGAATATACGCAGGCTCTTAAGACAAATGCGGATATTCATGCCTTAAGTAGTATATGGCAGAGGATTAAAGTTTTAAAAGCAGAACTTAAACTAAGGTGATATTTAATAGTATAATTTTATAAGACAGGCGCAATAATTACAACAAGTCTTTCGTATAGAAACAATACATTTTACATTGAAATTGTTACGGGCAAAATGAGCGCTCTTGAATTACATCACGTTGTTTTAGCTGATGATGACCGGGACCACGGTCTCTTGTTTCACTACGTGCTTAAAAAGGTGGATGCTGTTCGATCACTATCCATTGTGAAAGATGGAGAAGAACTTATAAATTTTCTTTCTGATCATACCCCTGATCTATTATTCCTGGATCTGAATATGCCTGGTAAAAATGGGTTTGAATGCCTATCTGAAATAAGGAAGCAGGATAAATTCAAACATTTGACCATCGTAGTCTATAGTAGTTCTACCCATATGACAGATATTCAGAAAAGTTACCTGCACCAGGCAGACCTTTACATGGTAAAGCCTTTTAATTCTTTTCACTTGCAAAACGCACTTGAATCCATTTTAACAATGGAATGGAAACAACAACAATCTGATTGCAAATATTATTTCATGAACAACCGGTTTGTTCCATTTACTTCTCAATCGGGCACCTATTAATATCTATAAGGTGATTATTGAATTTAGGGTAAGTGATCAACAAACTTCCAATAAAGAAGATATGTCAATTTCCTGGAGATAGATCTCTAAGTGTGAGGTGTCTTCGAAGGCTCGTACTGTAATGATTTCTCCGGAGTCATCTTTACTGAATAGTTCAATATAAGTTTTATCAAGTTGAAACAGGTATAAGTGTAAATTATATTTATTAGACTGAGCCAGGAAGGTGCCTTGTGACATAGCAATGTTTATTTGCGATTCTGTGTCTAGTTTATTGAAAATTGCTGCATTCATGATATTAGAAAGCTCAAGTGTGAAAATATAGAAAGGTAAACAGCCTTTTCTCGTACCCGGACTCTTCAAAATCAGCAAGCTGTTTACCTTTTCAACCAAATAAATGTGATACCTAAGTTTTTCTAATAACATGCCATAAATTTTGAACTTTAATTAATGAATTGAATCTATATAGTGTGGAATATTCTATTCACCTTTTTAAATTTTAGGGTAATGGATGAAGATTTCGTAAGAATGATGCTGATCAGTAAAAGTGGTGACTATGGTTAGTGTATTAAATCAATACTTCTTCTATTTTGCATTATATAATTTCCGAATTGGAAGCTATACCACAATTTTGGCTACTGGATACTGATGATCTTTTAGAAAGAATTCATTCATCTGAGGAAGGTTTATCAGAAACTGAAGCTCAAAAAAGACTTAAAGCACAAAAAAGCAGGCAAAAATTAGTAAAACCCTGGCTTGCAGACTTTAAGCTTCTTGCATCTCAATTCAAAAGTCCTCTTATTTTATTACTGGTATTTGCCGTTATATTATCAATCTTTTTAAAAGAGTATTCTGATAGCATTATAATTCTTACTGTACTGGTTACTACAGGTATCCTTGGCTTCTTTCAGGAACGAAATGCTGGCAAGGCAGTGCAAAAACTGATAGCTCTTGTACATAGTATGGCGATGGTTTCCAGAGATCATAAAGAATACGAAATTCCAGTTGATGAGGTAGTGCCTGGCGACATAGTTCTTTTAAATGCCGGGGATATTATTCCCGCAGATGCACTTATATTGAAAGCGAATGATCTGCACGTTAATGAATCAACATTGACGGGGGAGTCTTTTCCTGCTGAAAAGTTTGCAGGATCCTCTGATGCTAAAGTACTTTCAAAAGTTACCAATTCCGTCTTTAAAGGAACAAGTGTCATTAATGGTACGGCCACTATAGTATGCGTAAACACAGCGGCTGAAGCAGAACTAGGCAAAATCGCAAGTTCACTTGATAAGGCTTCACCTTTGACTGCTTTTGAAAAAGGTGTTATTCAATTTGGCAATTTATTAATGAGGTTAACCATATTATTTACAGGCATCATTCTTATTCTGAATATTGTCTTTCACCGATCCTTTATTGAATCTATATTATTTGCCCTGGCATTAACCGTGGGATTGACACCCGAATTATTACCTGCTATTATGACGATTACCCTGGCTGCCGGAGCAAAAAGAATGGCCTCAAGAAAAGTGATTGTGAAAAAGCTAAGCGCTATTCAAAACCTCGGAGCAATAGATATTTTATGTTCTGATAAAACAGGTACCATAACGGAAGGGATTGTAAAACTTAATTGCAGTTGTGATATTGATGGTAAAGAAAATGAGAAGCTTCTACGATATGCATTCCTGAATGCAACCTTCGAGACTGGCTTTGCTAATCCCATTGATGCCTCTATCAGGCAGCTGACCAATATAGATATTAATGGGTTTGATAAATGCGATGAAGTGCCTTATGATTTTATACGCAAACGCTTGAGTATTGTTGTTGCTTCAGCTAATAAGCATACTATGATCACAAAGGGTGCTGTAAATAATATCCTGCAGGTTTGTACAAGTGTTGCAAGTGGGTCTGATATGGTGTTGCCTATAGAGAATGAACGCCAAAAAATATTGCAACAGTACGACCACTTCAGTAATGAAGGTTTCCGTGTAATAGCGGTGAGCTACAAAGATGTAACCGGGGATCCTGTTATAAATAAGGATGATGAACGGGAAATGATCTTTTTTGGGTTTCTTGTTTTTTCCGACCCAATTAAATCCGGGATAATGGGCTCCATTGAAAATTTAAGGGCAAAGGGTATTTCTTTAAAAATTATAACTGGCGACAACGGCCTTGTTGCTGGTTACCTGGCAAAGCAGATCCATTTAAAACACAGTGAAATTTTGAAAGGATCAGACCTGAATAATATGACTACAGAAGCGTTGCAAAGAAAATGCAGTGAAGTGGATGTGTTTGCTGAGATATTACCTTCGCAAAAAGAAAGGATCGTTAAAGCTTTTCAAAGTTCAGGGTCTTGTGTTGGATACCTTGGCGATGGAATTAATGATGCCAATGCATTAAAAGCTGCAGATGTAGGCATTTCTATTCAGAATGCAGTAGATGTAGCAAAAGAAGCTGCTGACCTGGTTTTGCTTGACCAGGATATTAATGTGATCAATGAAGGTATAGAGGAGGGCAGAAAGACCTTTGCCAACACATTGAAATACATTTTTGTTACCACCAGTGCCAATTTTGGAAATATGTTCAGCATGGCAATTGCTTCCCTGTTATTGCCTTTTTTACCTTTATTGCCAGTGCAAATACTTCTCAATAATTTTCTTTCCGACCTTCCTGCCATAACTATCGCATCAGATAAGGTGGATGATGAGTTGGTTCATGAGCCCAAAAAATGGAGCATTTCCAATATCCGGAGATTTATGGTTGTTTTTGGTTTGCAGAGTTCTGTTTTTGATTTTGCAACTTTTGGGCTACTGTATTATTACTTTCATGCTAATGTGAAAGAATTTAGAACTGCATGGTTCCTTGAAAGCCTGTTAACCGAAATACTTATTTTGCTTGTCATTCGTACCAGGCGTCCATTTTTTAAAAGCAAGCCTTCAACATACCTGTTATGGGCCTCATTATTTACATTTATTGTTGCGGTTATTTTACCTTATCTTCCTATTGCTCACCTTTTTGAACTTTCTCCACTTCCCATAATGGTATTGATAGCTATTATACTTGTAGTGGTTCTATATGTAGTTGTTGCTGAGTTTTCTAAAAAGTATCTTATTCGAAAATTTTAGCCTAACCTCTCAGGTATATGCCTGGCCAAAGTCAAATTATTTTAAACTGGTTTATAGCAGAGATAATTATTTGTAAACCCTGGTCTCACTGACAGGCATCACCGTTGTTTTTGACAATGGTCATTGTAATGATTCTTTATTTATTGGAAACTTCACATTGTACTTTTCTTGAACTAAAAAATAATTATATGAAAAAAAGTCTTTTTGCTCCCATAAGTCTTGCATTGGTTTTGACTGGCTTTTTCCATACAACGTTTGCCCAGGAAGATACCATGAAGATGATGGAGCCTATTGTTATTTATGCCAAATCTAATGTCAATAAAGCTGTTACGGATGCTTTTGAAAAAAGGTTTAAGGATGCTATGGATCCTCAATGGTACCGCATGAATAAAAATTACCTGGTAACTTTTATTACAGGAGATATGAAAAACAATGCCCTATTCAAAAAGAATGGAAGAATGGTTTACCATATTCGATTTGGGAAGGAAAACAATCTTCCGGAAGAGATAAAAACACAGGTAATGTCAGCATACCCGGACTACAATATTACAAGAGCTGTGAATGTAAAGATGGATAACAGGGATCTATGGGTGGTGAACCTGGAGGGATTGAAGAAATGGATAATTGTGCGGGTAGAAGAAGGGCAATTGGATGAAGTTGAAAATTATAATAAGGCTGGTTAAAAGTTTACTCATTTAATTAAAACTTTTGAATACGCTTTGCTATTCAAAAGTTTTTAATTAGGTCTCAATTCATGATTGCAATAATTCAGGCCTGCTGTTTTTTAATATACAATTCCTGAACAAGCACTATGATGAGGATCATTAACGGAGTGGCAACTACCAGGCCCCACCCACCCGAGAGTGGGGCTATCATCAATTGCGCAATGATGATTAGGGCAGGGGGAATGTTGATCAATTTTTGCTGAACCATTGGTGTAATGAAATTGCTTTCAGCTATTTGAACAAATATATATAAGCCCGCCACCCATGCTGCTGTTGATGGTCCCTGTAATAAGGCTACCAGTACAGCAGGTATAAGAGCTATCAGGGGGCCAAAATTGGGAATGAAATTAAGTATGCCTGCAATAAGCGCAAGGACCAGCCACATAGGTACCCCAATGATAAGTAAACCAGTGGCTGTAAGCACAAAGACAACAAGCATTGCAAATAATTTTCCCTTTAACCATTTCTCCAGGTTGCCTGCCATTTTTTCGAGTATATCTTCTGCTGTATGTTTTCCTGCTGCAGGTACAAGTTTTACCAATCCTTTCTTATAAACACCAGGAGAAACAGTAAAGAAGAGCCCAATGAATAAGATCACATATATATCACCCAACACTCCGAAACTTGTTTTAAAGAATGTTTGGGCAACCGATGTTAGTTTTTTATGGGTTTTTTCTGATGATAATTTTTGCACTACCTGTTTACCAATTTCGGTTTTATTCAATTGTTGTTTGGCGTTCTCTATTGTTGTAGGAAATGATTCATTGAATTGTGTTACTTGTGTTGCCAATTTGGATCCCATCAACCAAAATATTAGGATTAGAAATAAAAGGGATATTGTCACTGAAATGATCAATGAAGTGCCCGTTTTCCATTTTGTTTTGCGTTTAATCAATCCGGAGAAACCTCTAAAGAAAACGGCAATAAGGGTACCAGCCAGTATTAACAATAGTACATTGAAAGTAGCTTTAAATAATAATAATAGTATGAGGATAAATGCAAGTATACCTCCAGCGATCCATGCCTTTTTCGTGAAATCCTTTAGATTATATGCGTTATCTTTTTCCATTAAATATTGAATATTTGTTATGATAGTCCCCGAAGTATGGTTAGAAAGCGGCAGTGTAAATAATTAAAAACTTCAAATTCCAAAAGATTTACCTGAGTAAAAGCGATGCTTTATAAGCACGGTTCAACTATATTGCCAGATAATAACAGGATGGCCACTTGTCCAAATAGGAATGGTGATAAAGTGAGAATTGGATCACTTTAATAAGAAATTTAAACTTGTATCCGATACCGGGCTATTCTTTCGTATATCAGTCACAGTAATATTTTCAACTGATGAGTTATCAAAAGTTTCCTTTAATTAGATTTTAGTTTATTCTAAAAAGTCAATTGATATTATAATTGAATTAGAATTAGGGGATTATAAATATTTTATAGGAAAGGCTGGAATGCCTATTGTATAAAAACATGTATGAGGTATCAGCCTATTGAAAATTATGGGATTGTTGGGGATTTAAATACTATCGCGTTGGTAAGCCTTAGTGGTTCAATAGATTTTATGTGTTTCCCCAATTTTGATTCTCCATCAATATTTGCTGCACTGCTTGATGCAGACAAAGGTGGACGATTTTTGATTACTCCGGCCTTCGATGAAATGAAGACAAAGCAATTGTATGTTCCGGATACAAATGTATTGTTAACCAGGTTTTTGTCAAAGGATGGTGTTGGAGAGATCACGGATTTTATGCCTGTTGAAGAATTGTACAGTGGGAAAGAATTGATAAGACGGGTAACAACCATACGTGGGAACGTAAAGTATAAAATGCATTGCGAGCCAAGGTTTAATTATGCCAGAAGTTTGCATACCATAGATAAGCGTTCAGATATGGAGGTAATATTTACCAGCCAGGGAGAGGATAAAACGGAGTTACGTTTATTAAGTACCGTGCCGCTTCAAATAATAAATGATCATGTTATTGCTGAATTTACTTTAAAGCCTAATGAAACAGCAGACTTTTTATTAGAACACATTGATAAACAGCCAGGTAATGAACGAAACTTCAAGGAATTTGTTACAGAAAGCTTATTCCGGACAATGAATTATTGGAAGAACTGGATTGCGCAGTCTAACTATAAAGGAAGGTGGATGGAAATAGTAAACCGTTCTGCACTAGTCTTAAAACTGTTGACTTCGTTTCGTTATGGTTCCATCGTTGCAGCACCAACTTTTAGCTTACCAGAGAGTATCGGTTTTAAGCGCAACTGGGATTACAGGTTCACTTGGATAAGGGATGCGTCCTTTACTGTTTATGCATTGCTACGATTGGGATATACTAAAGAGGCTGGAGCTTTTATGAATTGGGTGGAAAAATTGTGCCGGGATATTAAAGGGAAAAACAGGCTGGGAATTATGTATAGTATTGATGGGGACCGTCAATTGGAAGAAAAAATATTGGACAATCTTGAAGGATACAAAAAGTCATCGCCTGTTCGCATAGGTAATAATGCATATAGTCAATTACAACTGGACATCTATGGCGAATTGATGGACTCTGTTTACCTGTATAACAAATATGGAGAACCTATTTCCTATGATTTTTGGAAAGACCTGAGTGAGCAGATGGATTGGTTGAGTGAAAACTGGAACCAGCCCGATGAAGGCATTTGGGAAGTGAGGGGTGGTAAAAAGAATTTTTTGTATTCTCGTATGTATTGTTGGGTAGCACTTGACCGGGCGATAAAAATTGCACGGCAACGATCGTTTCCTATTAATGGACACTGGAAGGTGCAAAGGGACAAAATTTATAATAGTATTTATACAGATTTTTGGAGTGATGAATATAAAGCGTTCATGCAATATCCAGGTGCAACAACAGTTGACGCTTCCTCTTTACTTATGCCATTGGCAAGGTTTATTAGTCCCAAAGACCCACGCTGGCTATCTACATTAAAAAGAATTGAAGAGGAATTGGTATCAGATTCACTTGTATACAGGTATAGACCAGAAGTAGCGGCACCTGATGGCCTAATCAGCCATGAGGGAACTTTCTCTATGTGTTCATTCTGGTATGTGGAATGCCTGTCAAGATCCGGACAATTGGAAAAGGCGCGGTTTTACTTTGAGAAGATGTTAGGGTACGCCAACCACCTGGGTTTATATTCAGAGCAATTAGGTTTTGAAGGTGAGCACCTGGGTAATTTCCCACAGGCTTTTACACACCTGGGATTGATCAGTGCAGCTTACAACTTAAACCAGCAATTAAACGACAGCAGGAATAAAAGCCTAAACCTTAATTTATGAAAGCCATTGCATTAATTCCGGGAACAACTGAAGTTTCATTAATTGAAGTTCAAGAACCAGTCATTAGTTCTCCCAACCAGGTCAAATTAAAAGTATGGGAAGTAGGAATATGTGGTACAGACCGGGAAGAAGTATCAGGGGGAAGGGCCGACGCACCAGAAGGTCAAAAACAATTAGTGATTGGTCATGAGATGTTTGGCCAGGTTACTGAAACAGGAAATGCAGTGACAAAAGTACAAAAAGGGGATTATGGTGTTTTTATGGTAAGAAGGGGATGTGGTGAATGCGATGCCTGCAGGAATGGAAGAAGTGATATGTGTTATACAGGTAATTATACTGAAAGGGGTATTAAAGCTGCCAATGGCTTCCAGTCAGAATATGTTGTGGACGAGGAACAATACCTTGTAAAGGTGCCTGAGGGCATGAAAGAAATAGGTGTTTTAACAGAACCTATGTCAGTTGCTTCAAAGGCTATTGATGAATCCATGCAAATACAGCAAGCAAGACTTGGTTCTTTTACAAATAACAAAAATTGGCTGGAAGGGAAAAAAGCGCTTATTGCAGGCCTTGGCCCAATAGGATTAATGGCTGCTTTTGCATTGCGGCTGCGTGGAGCTGAAGTGATTGGACTGGATATAGTTGATGAAGATTCCCTGCGGTCTCAATTACTAAAACAGATAGGAGGGAAATACCTTGATGGAAGAAAGATCCAGGTGTCAGATATTGATACAACCTATGGTGAAGCAGATTTTATTTTTGAAGCTACAGGAATTGCCGATTTACAATTGCAATTGATCGATGCCCTGGCTGTAAATGGTATTTATGTGGCTACCGGGATACCTGGTGGTAACAGGCCTTTAAATTTGTCCGCAGATAGCCTTATGAAGCAATTGGTTTTGAAAAACCAGGTTTTACTTGGAAGTGTAAATGCAAGCCTTCATCACTACCAAATGGCAGTGGCAGATTTGCAGGGGAGCCTGGAAAGATGGCCTTCAGTGATAAAATCGGTTATAACAGACAGAGTGCCGTATAAAGATTTTTCCAGGGCATTAAAACACCCTACACCCGAAGAAATTAAGGTAGTGGTTGAGTGGAAATAGCGCATTCAGGGTTCGATGCAATGCTTTGCTGGAAAATCCTGTATAATCATGCTCTTTTTGATTTGGCACTTGCTTTGGAATTCTTTTGTTTATCTCTTTTCAGGTTTTCCCTGACAACATCCCAATATTCTTTACCATAATCAACAAATATCTCCGCACCTGCAGGGATATCCTTTATAGATTCGATATAGGCTTTGAGTCCATCATTAACATAAGTGCAATTATTTGTTACGCCTTTTATTCTTATAAGTCCGCGGGCATCATTGGCATAACGGGCAAGCGCTTTTAATGTTTTTTGGGCATCTATCACATGGTTGTTATTGATGGTATAGATGTACCCATTGCCGCTGTCATTTTTTACTTCTTTCCAGGTAGTGATTCTCCCTTTGTATTCAACAATCCTTGTTCCCTTTGGAATAAATGCCGTGGTAAATAAACCCTTGCCGGAATTAGGTATGGTGGATTCTTTAACTTCCAATTGTTTTTCAAGTAATGCCATGCAACAAGTAAGTATATTTTAAAGGCCGTGAAGATAAGGAGCAATAGGTTGATGCCTGCATAGAATTTTTTGCAGCACTAATAATTTTACTGGCGATGTATGGTTGATCAGGCAGAATGGGTATGATGCCTGCTTTGAACGATATACTCCACCGGTTTACGTTTTATTTTACTTTCCAACCAGGAAACAATGTCAAGGTATTGATAGGACCGCCTTGCGTATTTGCTTTCTGATATCTTTTCCAGTTTCTCTTTTAATTCCATAAAGCTTTGAATAAGATCTTTTGGGCGGGAGGTTAATGACCTGCGCAGAAAACGGAGTATTTGTAATTGTACTTCATCAAGACTATCCATTTTAGAAAGGAACCGGTAAACCGACTTTATAAGGTGTTCCAGGATATCCGTATTGCCCAATTCATAATGAGCAATTAAATGAAGGAGGCGGGCAAAACATTGGATGTCTGTACGTAAATGACCCACCTTCAGGTTTATAATTTTATTGAGATATAAAATACAATTCTCATTATCACCAGCACCAAAATAGAGGCAGGCTATCTTGAAATGAAAGATCATGATACGATGGGTGTCAATATAGCGCTGGTACTCCTTTAATCCTTTTTCTATCTCTGGAATAATCTTCAGTCCTTTTGTAAAAGTGCCTGTCAGAAAATGAAAATTGATCTTTGCTGTATACAGGTAAATAAATGTTTGGATTTCCAGGTTTTGATGTTGTCCTGCCTCCTGGTACACTTCTTCCAGTCTTTCGATTTCCTGTTTCAACCTGTCTTGTTTTCCAATAATGAATAGAGCATTTAATAAATTATGCAATGCTTTGACATAGAGTAAGGGGTCTTCTTCTTTAACCTTCGGATGATGGATGAAAAGGTTGACCCATTTTTGTGCATGTGCGAAATAAGAAGGAAAATCAAGTTGGATGTAATAATACCAGCAATAAGACTGATGGAGATATGCCTTTCCAAAAAAACTTACCTGGTCATATTGAATATCCTGGAGCCTGGTTTTGAAAAACTTCTCAAGAGCCTTACTTTCCTTTTCATTTTTAATATGGCCTTTTTCAAGGTATAGTCCATACATACGCAAGGCCAGGGACGAAAGTTGGGCCACTTCGTCCACCTGTTTAATGATATATTCTGTTTCTTTTTCCAGCTCTTCGGCCCGCCCTTTAATACTTCTTGTTATATGCCTGGCTTCAATATTCTTCTCAAACTGCAATATTTCCAGGGTCAAAATAAAATGACTGTTTGTCTTGGCAACCTGTTTAGCTTTCTCAAGGATCTTAAGGCTTTGCGTTACGAGGCCCCTGTTATACAATATGCGGGCAAAGTCTATTTGTTCCCTTATCTGGATCTCACCAAATTTTCCGCTATGACATAGTCTTAATGCCGTAAGTAATTCCTTGTATAAATGTGCTTTTAAATTGGATAACTGGGAGGGCTTAATGGAAGGTTCTTTTTTTAATATCTGCTTTTCATCATAGGAATTCATCTTTTCCATGACGGTAAACAGCTTCATGTATTTACTAATGTTCTCGGAGTGCTGTTGAGCTATATACAATGAAAAATAGCGTTTTTCCGTTTTGGTAAGGGATTGGATCAGTGTAAACAGTGAGTCGTTTTGTTGATTGGGCATCGTATCAGAAATTTTATCAAATTCAATGCAGTTAAGTGTTTCGGCTTATAATCGGACTGTGTTGAAGCCGGAAAACCCTTAAAAGATGATAGCCTAAAAAGGCATTATACCGTCTATTTTCGGGGTTATAATACAATAGATTTCTTTTATTCAAAAATACATACAACATTTTTGTATGCCTTCACAAAAAATTTACATATTCGATACCACACTTCGTGATGGGGAACAAGTACCTGGCTGCAAGTTGAATACTAGTGAAAAAGTAGAGCTCGCCCTTGAACTTGAAAGCCTAGGAGTTGATATAATAGAGGCCGGATTCCCTATATCAAGTCCTGGCGACTTTGAATCTGTTACGCAAATATCCAGGACTATTAAGGATGCTGTTATTTGTGGCCTTAGCCGTGCGGTGCAAAAGGATATCGAGGTGGCCGCCCAGGCTTTGAAGTATGCCAGAAGGGGGAGAATACATACAGGAATAGGTACTTCAGACTATCATATAAAAAGCAAGTTCAATTCCACAAGGGAAGACATTTTGAATAGGGCAGTACAATGTGTAAAATGGGCGCGTAATTTCACAGATGATGTGGAATTTTACGCAGAAGATGCAGGCAGAACTGATAATGAATATTTGGCAAGGGTAATAGAAGCAGTTATAGCCGCGGGCGCCACTACGGTTAATATTCCCGATACGACAGGCTATTGTCTTCCGCAGCAATATGGTGAAAAGATATCCTACCTTGTCAACCATGTTAGTAATATTGATAGGGCTGTTATATCCTGTCATTGTCATAATGATCTTGGGTTGGCTACCGCCAATTCTATTTCCGGGGTCATAAGCGGTGCAAGGCAAATAGAATGTACGATCAATGGACTTGGTGAAAGAGCTGGTAATACTTCGCTGGAGGAAGTTGTCATGATACTGAAGCAGCATAAGGACCTTGACCTTTACACTGACATAAATTCCAAACAATTAAACCCTTTAAGCAGGAAAGTGTCAGAAACAATGCGAATGCCTGTTCAGCCCAATAAAGCCATTGTTGGAGCCAATGCATTCTCACATTCGTCAGGTATTCACCAGGATGGGTTTCTTAAAGATGCTCAAACTTACGAGATTATTAATCCGGAAGAAGTAGGAGCTGAAGAAAGCAAGATCGTATTAACAGCAAGAAGTGGACGTAGTGCCCTTGCACATAGGTTTCACAAATTAGGGTTTCAATATACACGCGATGATATTGATATATTGTATCTGGCCTTTTTAAAACTGGCGGATTCAAAAAAAGAGGTTATGGAAGAAGACCTGGCGCAGTTGGCCAGGGAATACCAACCTGAAATACAAAGAGTAGCTTAATAATTATGGGAAAAACACTGTTTGAAAAGATCTGGGATAAGCATGTGGTGCGTACCATAGAAGATGGCCCTGATGTATTATATATTGATAAGCATTTTATCCATGAAGTAACGAGCCCACAGGCATTTGCTGGGCTTGCAAAGCGAGGCCTGGCATTGTTTCGTCCTGATAGGACTATTGCTACGGCGGACCATAATGTACCTACCAAAGATCAACACCTGCCTATAAAAGACCGTTTATCCAGGTTGCAGGTTGACCAGTTGATTGAAAACTGTAAGAACTTTGGCGTTGAGCTATATGGACTGGGGCATCCCTTCCAGGGAATAGTTCATGTAATCGGTCCTGAACTGGGCATCACTCAGCCGGGTATGACTATAGTTTGTGGAGATAGCCATACTTCCACACATGGCGCTTTTGGTTCTATAGCCTTTGGTATAGGAACAAGTGAAGTGGAAATGGTCTTTGCTTCTCAATGCTTATTGCAGAACAGGCCTAAATTAATGCGCATTAATATAGAAGGTTCCCTGAATAAAGGTGTTGTGTCAAAGGATATTATCCTGTATATCATATCTAAGATCTCTGCCAGTGGTGGCACAGGTTATTTTATTGAATTTGCTGGTTCTGCCATAAGATCTCTGTCGATGGAGTCACGTATGACCATATGCAATATGAGTATAGAAATGGGAGCCAGGGGAGGTATGATTGCTCCTGATGAAACAACCTTCAATTATATAAAGGGAAGGCATTTTGCCCCAAGTGGAGAAGAATGGGAACGGAAAACAAGTCAATGGAAACAGTTGTTTAGCGATGAAGATGCTCAATTCGATAAAGAAATCGCTATCAATGCAGAAAATATTGAACCAATGATCACATATGGCACTAATCCAGGGCTTGGAATTGCCATAAATGCATTGATACCCTCGATTGAATCTATTACGGAAGAAGGTGAAAGAAAAAATATTATCAAAGCGCTGGAATATATGGGACTTCAGGCAGGTAAACCGCTTAAAGGAATGCCGGTCCAAAATGTATTTATAGGCAGTTGCACCAATTCACGTATTGAAGATCTTCGCCTAGTTGCCAGTGTTGTTAAAGGACGGAAGAAAAGTGAAAATGTTAAGGTCATGATAGTTCCCGGATCACAACAGGTGGCTGCCCAGGCAAAAGAAGAAGGTCTGAATCGCATTTTTGAAGAAGCTGGTTTCGAAGTTCGCCAGGCTGGCTGCAGTGCCTGCCTGGGTATGAATGAGGATAAAATACCATCTGGAGAATATTGTATATCTACCAGCAACAGGAACTTTGAAGGACGACAGGGCGCAGGTGCACGAACTTTATTGGCTAGCCCTTTAACCGCTGCCGCTGCAGCCATAACGGGGGTAGTTTCGGACGTTCGTGAATTGATGGAGCAATAAATGACTCCATAAAATAAAGCTTTTTAATATGGAACCGATAAAGATCATACATAGCACATTTGTTCCTCTTGCAATGGAGAATATTGATACGGACCAAATCATTCCAGCGCGGTTTTTAAAAGCTACTACTAAGGAGGGGTTTGGAAAGAATCTTTTTCGTGACTGGCGTTATGAAAATGGCGAAGAATCGAGACCGGTAAAGGAATTTGTACTTAATCAACGCGTTTATCAAGGTAAAATATTGGTAGCAGGTAAAAATTTTGGTTGTGGGTCCTCAAGGGAACACGCTGCCTGGGCTATCCATGATTATGGATTCACTGTGGTTGTTAGTAGTTTTTTTGCAGACATCTTTAAGAATAATGCATTAAATAACGGGGTTCTTCCAGTACAGGTAAGTGAATCATTTCTCCAGGAGCTATTTAAGCAACATCCGGATGCATCATTGACAGTTAACCTGGAAGATCAATCAATAACAATCGACAATACAGGACAAAAGGAGGTTTTCCAGATCAATAATTATAAAAAAACCTGCCTGCTTAATGGATATGATGATATAGATTTTCTTTTGAGCATAAAGGAAGATATCGAACAATATGAACAACAACAGTATTAAAGAAAGTAGGTTATGGAAAAGAAGATCGCAGTTATTTTAGGAGATGGTATAGGACCAGAAGTTACCCAGCAGTCTATTAAAGTTTTGAATTGCATTGCTAAACAATTTGGACATCGATTCATATATAATTATGGCCTGATGGGCGCAGATGCTATAGATAAGACGGGTAGTGCTTTGCCTGAAGAAACAATTACCACCTGCCTTGATAGCGATGCTGTTTTATTTGGAGCTATTGGTCATCCAAAGTATGATAACGATCCGACAGCAAAAGTTCGCCCTGAGCAGGGCTTGCTTCAATTAAGAAAAACACTGCAATTATTTGCCAATATTCGCCCTGTTAATACTTATTCATCACTTGAGCATTTATCCCCTTTAAAAAGCCAGCAACTGCAAGGTGTGGATTTCATTATTTATAGGGAACTTACCGGTGGAATTTATTTCGGCAAAAAAGAGGTTAATGCAGATTATACTGAAGCTTCTGATCTTTGCAGTTATACTAAAACTGAAATAGAGCGGATAGCACACCTGGCTTTTCAATCAGCTCAACAAAGAAAGAAGAAACTGACTCTTGTAGATAAAGCCAATGTACTTGAAACCTCAAGACTATGGAGAAAGGTCGTGCAGGAGATTTCGAAAGAATATACAGATGTTACTGTTGATTATCTTTTTGTAGATAATGCAGCCATGCAGATTATTCTAAATCCCGGGCAATTTGATGTGATCCTTACGGAAAATATGTTTGGAGATATTATAAGTGATGAGGCAAGTGTAATCAGCGGCTCACTGGGATTGCTTCCTTCCGCTTCCATTGGTGTTTCTTCAGCCTTATTTGAACCTATTCATGGATCCTATCCCAAGGCTGCAGGGAAAGATATTGCTAATCCTGTTGGCTCCATCTTATCTGCAGCCATGATGCTTGATCATTTTAAATTGTATGAAGAGGCTAACCTAGTGCGGGCAGCAGTAGACTGGACACTGAATTCGAAATTCGTGACTAAGGATATTGATCCTGTAAATTATTATTTTACCTCAACCATTGGTGACCTTATCTGTGATTATGTGACCGAGAAGATTCCCTCAGATGTCAATTTATTAAATATTGAACTAAGAAAATCCACTCTTATTTAGTTTATTAAGTTGCTTACAACCGGCTCATCAAAGCACCATTATATTTAAACGGGAAGCTTGCTATTGTTTTTTGTTTAAATTTATTAATATGGACCATCTTTCAGCCCGGGCTTTAGAAAATTTTAGGAATCATGTCGGTATAAAATTTCAGTTATACAATAGCCTGTTTACTTCTCTTCCTTTTCACAGGATTGAAAAAACCGGGATATTATTGTCACTTTTTTTAAACCATGCCGAGGAGCAGTTTAAGAAGAAACAAAGCCCAAGCTTTATTGTTGAAGATTTCTTTGAAAGGTTTACAACTGTAAAAACCCAGCAGGAAAAAACTGACTTGCTTTTTCGTTTTGTTCAATATGCTGAAAGACAGGTAGTCCTATTTGATGCACTTGAAGATGCAGCATTTAAAGAAACCCATGATGTGGTAGGAATAGGAACACTTAAACAGCTAGAAACAGAGGTGATCCAGCAAGGCAAGCAGAAGGAACTGCTGAAGACACTTAAAGATTTTGCAGTATCAGTTGTTCTCACAGCACATCCTACACAGTTTTATCCCGGGCCAGTTTTGGCTATTATTAATGACCTGGCTAAAGCTTTAAAAGATAACAATGCAGGGCTTATTAATATGTACCTGCAGCAATTGGGAAAAACACCATTATTTAAAAAACATAAGCCGACACCATATGATGAAGCTATAAGCCTGGTATGGTATCTTGAAAATGTTTTCTATAATGCTGTGGGCCGAATCATCTATTATTTGAAAGACCATTTTGTAGATGTTGATCTTAATAGCAATCCTATTATTAAAATGGGCTTCTGGCCGGGAGGAGACCGAGATGGAAATCCATATGTTACCACAGACATTACTTTACGTGTTGCCGAAGCCTTACGTTCCAGTATTATAAAATGTTATTACCTGGATGTCAGAAGACTAAAACGCAGGTTAACTTTTAAAGGCGTAGATGTTATACTAGCTGACCTGGAATCTATATTATACCGCAACATTTTTATACCCGGCGAACGAACAAACCTTACAAGGTCAGAGATACTACAATCTCTTTTTGAGATCAGGGAAATCATCGTTCACCAACACAATGGGTTATTCCTGCACTTGTTGGATAATTTTATTAATAAAGTGCAGGTTTTCGGTTTGCATTTTGCTTCATTGGATATAAGGCAGGATAGTTCCGTGCACAACCAGGTGTTGGAAACTATTGCTGAAAAATCTGACGTACTACCTTCAAATTACGCCCAGCTTGGAAATGAGGAAAAGATCAATGTACTTACAAACATCGCAGCTCCTGTAAATATTGAATTGTTTGAAGATATAGTAAAAGATACCTTACTTTCTATAGATGCGATCAGGACCATACAACAATTCAATGGACCAGAAGGTTGTGATCGTTATATTATCAGCCATTGCGATAGCGCGTTAAATGTAATGGAGGTATTTGGGTTGTTTTTGATTGCTGGTTGGGATAAGAATAATTTACCTATAGATATTGTGCCTTTGTTTGAAACAGTCGATGATCTGAAAAATGCTTCTAATGTAATGCGTTCATTATATAGGAATACAACCTACAATGCACATTTACAGCAACGTAATAATATTCAAACAATAATGGTTGGGTTTTCTGATGGTACTAAAGATGGGGGTTACCTGATGGCCAACTGGGGTATTTATAAGGCAAAGGAAGAACTTACAGCTGTTTCTAAAGAATATGGTATCAATGTAATATTCTTTGATGGCAGGGGTGGCCCTCCAGCGCGGGGCGGAGGAAAAACTCATAAGTTTTATGCATCCATGGGAAAAAGGATTTCATCAAGGGAAATTCAATTGACCATACAGGGGCAAACAGTTAGTTCTAACTTTGGAACTGTTGATTCTGCCCAATTTAATATTGAGCAGTTGCTTAATGCCGGTATATCCAATGATGTTTTTGCTGAATCCCAAAAGAATTTAACTCCTGAGCAGGAAAAGGTCATCGAAGAAGTAGCTAACTATAGTTTTGAGAGCTATAAACAGCTAAAGGAACATCCCTATTTCCTTGATTATCTATCTCAAGTCAGTCCTTTAAACTTTTATAGTGAAACAAACATAAGTAGCCGCCCCTCGAAGAGAGGTAAATCCTACAAACTTTCGCTTACTGATCTTAGGGCCATTCCTTTCGTAGGTGCCTGGAGTCAATTAAAGCAAAATGTACCTGGTTTTTATGGCTTAGGTACAGCACTGGAAAAAATGGATAAAGCCGGTAAGTTTGAGGAGGTAAGAAAGATTTACTTGCTTTCACCTTATGTTAAAACACTCATTGATAACTGTGAGATGGCAATGAAAAAAAATTTCTTTCCTCTCACTGCTTATTTGTCTGAACATCCTCAATATGGAGAGATCTGGAATATTATATACGAAGAGTTTGAACGTACAAACAGGTATCTTCTAAAATTATCAGGACAAAATGAGTTAATGAGTAATTATCCAGTTGAGCAGCTTTCCATACAAATGCGGGAAAAGATAGTGCTCCCATTGACTACCATTCAGCAATATGCCTTAACAAGGATGAGAGAAGTGCAGCATATGAATGCTGAAGAAAAAGAAATATTAGAGCACCTGGTAGTCAGAAGTTCCTTTGGTATTATTAATGCGGGAAGAAATTCAGTATAATTAATATTGTGCTCTGTTCTATACTAAAGACAGAGCACAATAATATTAAAATTGTACCTGCCGTGAGAGGTAACTTTGATCTTTTGATTCCAGGGAGGAAGCACCCATAAGAAACTCATCTACTTTGCGGGCGCATTCCCTTCCTTCACTGATGGCCCATACCACCAGTGATTGACCTCTTCTCATATCACCTGCGGAAAATATCTTGGAAATATTGGTTTGGTAGGATGTTTCTGAAGCTTTAACATTGCCTCTTTCATCTAGTTCTACAGCCAACTCATTGATCAATCCCTGGTGTTGCGGATGAATAAAACCCATTGCCAATAGGGCCAATTCACAAGGCAGCTCTTTTTCTGAACCTGGGATTTCACTAAAGCCGGCTGTTTTCCCGTCAGCAGTTAATTTCCATTCCAGGTTTACCACTTTCAAACCTTTGAGATTACCCTTATCATCACCAATGAATTCCTTGGTAGCTATAGCCCAATGCCTGTCAGCACCTTCTTCATGCGAAGAGGTCACTTTTAAAATCATTGGATAAGTAGGCCATGGCATGAACGGAGTTCTTTCTGATGCAGGTTTGGGAAGTAATTCAAATTGAGTGACTGATGCAGCGCCTTGCCTGTTGGAAGTTCCAATACAATCACTACCTGTATCTCCTCCACCAATTACTATTACGTTTTTGCCCGCTGCGAGTATGTCCTCTCCTTCAACTGCATGCTGGCTTACCCGTTTGTTCTGCTGTTTCAAAAAATCCATGGCAAAGTGCACTCCTTTAAGATCCCTGCCTGGAATGTCAAGATTTCTCGGTATAGTGGATCCCCCGGCGAGAACAACAGCCTGGTATTCTCTTAAAATATCATTGATGCGAATGTTCACTCCAACATTAGCATTGCATTTAAAAACGATCCCTTCTTGTTCTAAAATTGATATGCGTCTTTCTATTACCCATTTCTCTAATTTAAAATCCGGTATTCCATATCTTAACAAACCACCCGGTTTTTCATCTCTTTCAAAAACCGTGACAGAATGACCAGCATAATTTAGTTGAGCAGCTGCCGCAAGACCTGCAGGTCCTGAACCGATGACTGCCACTTTTTTGCCTGTCTGGAAAGTTGGTTTGTTAGGCTTTACCAAGCCTTTTTCAAAAGCTATTTCAATAATATGCTTTTCTATTTCTTCAATAGTTATGGCCGGCTGATTGATGCCCAGTACGCAAGAGCTTTCGCATGGGGCAGGGCAGATGCGTCCCGTGAATTCAGGGAAATTATTTGTAAAACTCAGCAGTTCATATGCTTCTTCCCACTGGCCCCTATATACTGCATCATTAAATTCAGGAATGAAATTTCCCAACGGGCAACCATTATGGCAAAATGGAACACCACAATTCATGCACCTGGCAGATTGTTCATGGAGCTTTTGCTCACTGTACCGCTGAACAAATTCATTATAGTCATGAATTCTTTCCTGTACCGGTCTTTTATCCGGAAGTTCACGTGTAAATTCTAAAAACCCTGTTGTTTTGCCCATGAAATAATGTTTTTATTTTACAGTAATACACGAATCAATATAGCAGCAATCGTTAGCTTCAAATAGCAGCAAAAGCAAGCGTCCTTAAGCGATGTTTTTCTGAAGCTCTCTTCGTAGGTCAGCTTGCAGAACTTTTTTGTAATCTTTAGGAAAAACTTTGATGAAATTCTTAAGCTGGTTGTCAAAATCATCGAGGATAAATTTGGCAACCGTACTTCCGGTAAACCTGTAGTGATCCATAATCATTTTTTTTATTTCATCTATGTCAGCTTCTTCTACCAGGTCAAGGTCAACCATTTCTTTATTGCACATTATGTCGAAATTCGCTTTTGTATTGTACACATAGGCAATACCTCCACTCATACCAGCAGCAAAATTTCTACCTGTTTCACCTAAAATAACTACCCTTCCCCCGGTCATATATTCGCAGCCATGATCGCCTATACTTTCCACCACAGCATTAACACCTGAATTGCGTACGCAAAAACGCTCTCCTGCTTTTCCTCTTATATATGCATTGCCTGATGTGGCGCCGTAAAATGCAACATTGCCGATAATAATATTTTCTTCCGGAGAAAAGGTTGATTGAGTTGGCGGATATACTACTAGCCTTGCTCCTGAAAGTCCCTTTCCGAAATAGTCGTTTGCATCACCTTCCAATTCAAGGGTAAGGCCATTAGCCCCAAAAGCTCCAAAGCTTTGGCCTGCAGTGCCAGTAAATTTGAAATGAATGGTATCATCAGGCAGCCCTGCAGACTTGAACTTTTTTGAAATCTCATTAGATAATAATGTTCCGGCTGTGCGATCTGTATTTAGTATTTTAAATGCAGCCGAAATAGTTTCATTGTTTTCCAGGGCAGGTTTTGCAGCTTCAATTAATTTCCAATCAAGAATATTCTCTAATCCATGGTCTTGTTCTTCCTGCTTATACAAACCTGTATATAACGAAAGCGGTTCTTTATAGAGAATAGGTGAAAGGTCAAGTTTGCTATATTTCCAATGCTTAATATCCGGACGTGCTTCAAGACTGTCTACCTGACCCACCATTTCATTAATGGTACGGAATCCTAGTTCTGCCATTATCTCTCTTAATTCCTCGGTTATAAACCTGAAAAAGTTAACTACATGATCGGCATCACCATTAAAACGTTTTCTTAATTCTGCATCTTGTGTAGCTATACCTACAGGGCAGGTATTTAAATGGCATTTACGCATCATGATACAGCCTTCCACGATAAGGGCAGCAGTTGCTATTCCCCATTCTTCCGCCCCCAACAAAGTGGCGATGGCAATATCTCTTCCTGTTCTTAACTGGCCGTCTGATTGCACTACGACCCTGCTTCTTAATTTATTTTTTACCAGGGTCTGATGTGTTTCTGCAAGACCCATTTCCCAGGGTAAGCCTGCATGTTTGATGGAGCTGATAGGTGAAGCCCCTGTGCCTCCATCATGTCCAGCTATCAAAATAACATCCGCCTTGGCTTTGGCTACACCCGCAGCAATAGTGCCTACTCCAGCTTTTGAAACCAGCTTCACACTGATCCTTGCTTCACGGTTAGCATTTTTTAAATCAAAGATTAACTGGGCAAGATCTTCAATAGAATAAATGTCATGATGTGGGGGTGGAGAAATCAAACCAACACCCGGAGTTGAATGCCGAACCTTTCCTATCCATTCATCTACTTTGTGGCCGGGTAATTGTCCTCCCTCTCCAGGTTTTGCTCCCTGGGCCATTTTGATCTGCAACTCATCTGCCATGGAAAGATAATAACTCGTTACACCAAAACGGGCAGACGCCACTTGCTTGATGGCTGATCTCATCGAATCGCCATTAGGCAAAGGCTCATACCTGAGTTCATCTTCCCCACCTTCACCAGTATTGCTTTTTGCGCCAATACGATTCATTGCTATGGCAAGCGTGGAATGGGCTTCATGAGAGATCGACCCAAAGCTCATAGCGCCGGTAGCAAACCTCTTATATATGTTTTCTGCAGGTTCTACTTCTTCAATGGAAATAGCCTGGCGGTTCCTTTTAAACTGGAACAGGCTTCTCAACGTACAGGCCCGTTGGGACTGGTCATTAACAAGCTTAGAATATTTTTTAAAAGTTGTATAATCATTCATTTTGGTAGCATACTGCAACAAATGAATGGTTTGAGGATTAAATAAATGAAACTCACCTTTTCGTTTCCATTCATAGATACCACCTATGGGTAAGCGCTCTATGGGTTGTGTTTTTTTAGTAAATGCAAAATGGTGTTTGGCCAATGCTTCTTTAGCTATTTCATCAATGCCCATTCCTTCAATCCTTGAAGTGGCGCCTGTGAAGTATTGATCCACTACAGATCTGTTCAGCCCTATGATCTCAAAGATTTGCGCACCCTGGTAGGACTGAAGCGTCGAGATGCCCATTTTTGAAAACACTTTCAACAATCCATCATTGACAGCCTTGATGTAATTTTTTGTCAACTGCTTTACATCATGAACATGCCCCAGCTTTTTAGATTCATTAAGATCATTAATAGTAGATAATGCCAGGTATGGATTAATAGCAGTAGCTCCAAAACCGATCAGGCACGCAAAGTGATGAACCTCCCAGACATCTCCTGCTTCAATAACCAGCCCAACCTGGCCACGAAGTCCTTTTCTGATAAGGTGATGGTGAACAGCCGCAGTAGCTAATAACGAAGGAATAGGTGCGTGTTCTGAATCAATGGCCCGGTCAGAAATGATCAATACTTCAAACCCATCCTCAACTGCATCTGTAGCATAACGGCATAAACGGTCAAGCCCTCTTTTTAATGAACCATTTCTGCCATCTGCGCGGAAATAGGATTGCAAAGTCTTAGCCTGGAAAATACCCGTATCTATACTCCGCAGTGTCTCCATTTCATGGTTGGAAAGTACGGGCTGTTTTAAAGCCACACTATGGCAGGACAGGGGATCTTCGTTTAATAAATTACCATTGTTACCAACAAAAGTTGCCAGCGACATCACCATTCTCTCTCTTATGGGATCAATAGGAGGGTTGGTGACCTGTGCAAACAACTGTTTAAAATAGCTGCTCAGGTGTTGGGGCTGATCACTTAAGATAGCCAGGGGAACATCAGAACCCATTGATCCTAGTGGTTCTTTACCATCAAGCGCCATGGGAGTTATGATTGTATCAAGGTCCTCTGCAGAATATCCAAAAGCTTTCTGGTATTTAAAAACCTGTTCATGATGCAGATCTGTAAATTGTACACGGGGTTCGGGAAGTTCTTCCAGCCTGATCTTATATTTATTTAACCAGTCACCATATGGTTTCTGTGAACAAATGGTTTGTTTTAATTCTTCATCACTTATAATTCTTCCCTGTTCCAGGTCCACCACAAACATTTTACCTGGCTGTAGTCTTCCCTTTTCAAGGATCATAGAAGGATCAACAGGAAGTACACCAGTTTCCGACGCCATTATAACCCTGTCGTCTTTGGTAACGCAATAGCGGGAAGGCCTTAGGCCATTTCTATCCAGGGTAGCACCTATTATCTTTCCATTGGTGAATGAGATGGAAGCCGGTCCATCCCAGGGTTCCATAAATGAGGCATGAAATTCATAAAAGGCTTTTTTCAAAGGATCCATAAGATCATTATCATCCCAGGCTTCAGGTATAAGCATCATCATTACATGAGGAAGAGATCTGCCGCAAAGTGTCAGGAGCTCTATCATATTATCAAGGCAGGCTGAATCAGACTGCCCTTCAGTAATGATTGGCAAAAGCATGTCCATCTCTTCTTTTGTGAAGTAGGGCGAAGTGAAATTTCTTTCACTTGTCTTAAGCCAGTTTAAATTACCCTGTAGTGTATTGATTTCACCATTATGCGCAATAAACCGAAATGGTTGAGCCAACTTCCAGGAAGGAAACGTATTGGTAGCAAAGCGTGAGTGTACCAGTCCAAATGCTGATACCATTCTTTTATTCCTTAGGTCAGGAAAATATTCTCTTACCTGTTTGCTGGTTAGCTGGCCTTTATATACAATTGTTTTATAGGAAAGTGACGCTATGTAAAATCCAACTGCATCACGTTTTACTGTATTATTTATAGTATGTGAAGCATAATTGCGTAACAAAAACAGTTTACGTTCAAAATCTTCCGGATTGGTTATGTGGTCTGGACAAGTAACAATTACATGTTCCATCTCCGGCTCCACGCTCAGTGCAGTAAAGCCTATAGTATCTGCATCAACCGGAACTTTTCTGTATACTAATACTTCCAATGACAACTTTTCAGCACAGCGATTGAAGATATCCCTGCATTCTTCTTTCAGCCGGATATCCTTAGGAAAAAATAAAACGCCTATACCATATTTTCCAAAGGCGGGTAGGTGAACTCCCAGTTTACTACACTCATCAAAAAAGAATTCATGAGGTACCTGTATCATTATTCCGGCACCATCACCGGTATTATTCTCACATCCACAAGCACCCCTGTGCTCCATGTTTTCGAGAATGGTTAATGCATCTGAAACAATCTGGTGAGATTTGGAACTTTTTATATTGGCAACAAAACCTATTCCGCAGGAATCGTGTTCAAAGGAGGGAGAATAAAGACCTGTGTTGCTTACCATATCTAATTACTTTAAGGCGTTAACTGTTGAATAATTGATAGCAAGCGAACCTTACGAATATACTAATTCAGCACAGAGTAAAATCCCTTTTCCACTCCATTATTTTCAAGAATTACGGTTTCTAAAGCATAAAGGAATGTACTGGAAGTAGTAATAAGACCTTTGGCTTCTTTAATATTAAATTGAATAATATATATTATTTATGCCCAAATATTTGAATAAAGTATTGCGATTTAACTTTAAACCATGTAATTAATCAGATTATTTGTTTTAATAGGTAGAATTTTAAACATGAAACACACATTATCATAAAAAATATTTGAAATAAATGTATAGGTTAACTACTTTTAGAAAAGTAAATGATGTAAAAGCTGGGATAAATTGGGCTGGTAATAGAAAGATTTACGGTTTGTAAAAGTTTTACAGAAAAATCTAATTCTGTGATTTCCGCGGAGAAAGCAGAAAGAACAAATAAACAAAAGGTATTGCTTGCAACTATTTAAGCTTCTGGAACAAGCTTAGGGCAGGCAATACCTTCTTTTTTAACTTAAATACCATCACAATGTTAAGAAAAATTATCTCTTCAGGCATTGCCGTATCAGCCTTAAATATGGCATTTGCACAAGATTCCTTAACCAAACCTTCGCTTATTATTTCAGGGTCTGCCGATGTTTATTATAAATACGATTTTGGAAAATCAAAATCCAACAACCTTACTTCTTTCACCAATTCACACAACACTTTCGAACCAGGCATGGCCAGTGTAAAATTCGATTATAAAACACCTAAGGTGGAATTGGTAACTGACCTTGGCTTTGGAAAAAGAGCAAAAGAGTTTTCCTATACTGATGATGGTATATCAGCCGCCATTAAGCAATTATATATTAGTTATTCTCCTGCAAGTTGGTTGAAGTTTACTGCAGGTAGTTGGTCAACACATGTAGGATATGAAGTTCTTGATGCCTATTTGAACCGTAACTATAGTATGTCCTATATGTTTACCAATGGACCGTTTTCACATACAGGGGTAAAAGGTGAAGCGAATTATGGTCCTCATGGATTAATGATAGGCCTGGCCAATCCTACGGATTACAAATATGTACCTGATGGATTCATCAATAAAAAAGCATTCATAGCTCAGTATAGCTTTGCCCCATCTGATGTTTTCAAAGCCTATTTTAACTATGTAAACAGTGAGAATATAGATACTACAAAAACAAAACAATATGATGTAGTTTTTACCAGTAAGCTTTCAGATCATTTCAACCTTGCTTTCAATGGAACTTATAACAATACCAGTATTTACCTGGGGAATAAGGCATATGATAAGAATAAGAACTGGTGGGGCTCTGCATTATACCTGAATTTTGATGCTTCTTCTCATTTCGGTCTAACACTCAGGGAGGAATACTTCAGTGATAAAGATGGTTTAAAAGTATACAGTTCATCCCCCGTTGGTGGTACAGTAATAGCGAGTACGCTATCTGCAAATTTCAAAGTCGACAATTTTATTTTCATTCCCGAGCTCCGAATAGATAAGGCAAGTAAATACCTGTTCACCAATAAAAACAGCAACCCTTCCAAAACCGCATCCAATATTTTATTAGCGGCTGTTTATCAATTCTAAATGAATTATTCACTATAAATATTAAATCAATGAAAAAACTGAACTTAAAATCTTCCGCTCCTTTTCTTGTATTGGCCTGCATAGCATTAGCAGCCGTATTTGTACCTTCTCTCCCCAATTTTGATAAAGGGCAATATAATAGTGCAGATATAGCATGGATCCTTGTTTCCACTGCTCTTGTTTTTCTCATGACCCCTGGCCTTGCGTTTTTTTATGGGGGTATGGTAAACCGTAAAAATGTACTCTCTACTATGATGAAGAGTATTGTAGCTGCAGGGGTGGTTGGTGTTTTGTGGATCGTAGTTGGTTATAGTTTATGTTTCGGAACTTCTATTGGTGGATTTATAGGTAACCCCATGACACATCTTTTTTATAAGGATGTTGCTTCAGGTGAGCCATGGGGGCTGGCTACAACAATTCCAAAGCCATTATTTTCCATGTTTCAATTGATGTTTGCTATTATTACTCCTGGATTAGTTGTAGGTGCCATTGCCGAAAGAATGCGATTTACTGCCTATGTTTTATTTACTGTTCTTTTTAGTTTATTGGTATATGCACCCTTAGCCCATTGGAGCTGGCACCCAAATGGATTTTTGTTTAAAATGGGAGCACTGGATTTTGCAGGGGGAACTGTTGTACATATTTCTGCAGGATGTGCTGCACTTGCAGGTGCTCTTGTATTAAAAAGAAGACAATCTCATATTGAACAAAAGGAAAATGTACCTGCCAATATACCTTATGTATTGATAGGAACAGGTCTTCTTTGGTTTGGATGGTTCGGTTTTAATGCAGGATCTGCATTAGGTGCTAATGCGCTTGCAGTTTCCGCCTTCTCCACTACTAATACTGCAGCAGCGGCTGCTGGCCTGTCATGGATGTTCTTCGATATCATGAGAGGTAAGAAGCCCTCTGTTGTAGGTTTTTGTGTAGGTGCGGTTGTTGGCCTGGTGGCTATTACCCCTGCTGCCGGATTTGTAGCTATCCCTCAAAGTATTTTTATAGGTGTGGTAGCTGCTGTAATCTCTAACCTGGCAGTGCATTTCAAATCCAAATCTGATGTAGATGATACCCTGGACGTTTTTCCCTGCCATGGTATTGGTGGAATGGTGGGCATGCTTATGACTGGAATTTTTGCTACCACAGCTGTTAATGCTGCAGGTGCTAATGGTTGGGCCAATGGAAATTTTTCATTTTTCCTTATACAGGCTAAGGCAATGGCAATAGCAGTAACCTATAGCTTTACGGTTTCTTTTCTCATTTTTAAATTGATCAATTTCTTCGTGCCTATCCGGGTAAGCGGCAAAGAAGAAGAAGAAGGGCTAGATGCCACCCAACATAATGAAAAATATGTACAGGGTACCCTTTTGGTAGCTACAAAAGAAGGGTTGGTTGAAGAGGAAATTGTTAATTAGCATAAGAAGTCATAAGTATTCTTTTTCATTGATTGAGTAAAGCCAGGATTCCTGGCTTTACTGTTTTATTATAAGAGCTTTATGAATGTTCCGTCAATAGGGTTCACATAACTTTGTGAATCCACCGCAGGAAATAGTAGTAAATTCCTTATGTGAAACGCAACCTTGTCATACTGGTTCTTTTATTATTATCACAATGTATCAATGCACAAAATATAAATGGATTCTGGAAAGGAACCCTTACAATGGCCGGTGGCTGTTTCCCCATAAATAATATCGAATTACAAATAACCAATTCAGGAACAGAAGTAACTGGGGATTCGTATCATTATATGGATATTGATAACTATGTAAAAAAGAACTTTAAGGGGTCGTATAACCCTGATGAGAAAAAAATAGTGATGCAGGAAGAAGAAGTTACAACTTTTAAAATCCGGCCGGAGTGTAGGGTATGCATAAAAAAATACCAGCTTGTTTATAGGCGTGAAGGCAAATTAGAAACACTTTCTGGTGGATGGACAGGTGTGATTTTAGGAACCAACATTAGTTGTGAAGACGGCACTATCGTGTTATCACGAATCAAAGAATCTGCATTTAAGGAAATACCTGAAGTTGCGGTAGATACGGGTACACTCAGGCTGGATTTCTATGATAATAATGAAATAGATGGAGATTCTATTTCGGTGCTTGTAAACGGCCAGATGATTCTAACACACCAAAGATTAACAGCTAAGCCTATAACTGCAACAGTAACTATCGACCTGCAACATAGATTCCAGGAAGTTGAAATGATCGCTGAAAATCTCGGCTCTATTCCTCCTAATACTGCATTGCTGATAGTAACTGCAGGGGAGCGGCGATACCAATTGTTTCTATCTTCCACTGAAGTGAAAAGTGCAAAGGTCAGGTTTGTATATGACAGCACTAAAAGGGGTCGGCTCAATGGATCGCTCTAACTCTATTACTATTAGATTCTATTTATTCTGCTATACAACTTTCGTATATCTACGTGCCCTGATTCGTAATCACACTAATAATAATGTGGCTTTTAAGTAAAAACCATAATAAAAAAATAGGGCAAAAATGCCATTGCCTTGTATAGCAGGCTGAGCTATTTTTGTGTCAGAAGTTGATTGATACATATCAATCCATCCAATGTCCAGAAAACCGAACTATCCAAGTCCTGAAAAACCAAAACTAAATCCAATATCAGTCAACTTCTTTCCTTATCCTTTCGAATAACCAATGTTCTGATTATCCTTAGAAGACCGTTTAAATCCAATCCTATCCTTATCCGAACCTTTGAGAACCCAGGCGTCCAATAATGATCAACCATACAAACAGCCAAGACTGATCGCCTGACAATATTTGTCCCCGTGTTAAGCCACGGGGATTTTTTTTGTTTCCACCGGGTTAACTATCGCATCAATAATTTTTAATGGGATAAAAATATATTCAGGCCTATGGTTTAATTCAAAATTAAGGTCGTTGATTGCTCCTTCTAAAAGTTGGGTCCTGATCAATATTTCAAGTTCAGACCTGTTTTCAGGAATAAAGCTATTGCCCTTACTTTTTTCCAGGTATGCCTTTAAAAAGAACCCGCTCATATAGTGTGACCATATTGTAGCAAAAGGCAGTAATGCATTCATTTCATCTTTATCAAACTGGTTGCTATTAAGAAAGGTCTTATGGGCAACATAATAAAATGATCGTATCATTGATGCTACATCACGGAATGCCGATCGCTTTAGTCTTCTTTCACTGTAATTGCGATGTGGGTTACCACCAAAATCATGTATTGCAATATCTTTCCCGGTAAATAAGATCTGCTGGAGGTGAAGATTACCATGTATTCGTATTTTACTTGCTTCTATTTTCTTGCTATATATCTCTTTTAATATGTTCAGCAGTATATCTTTTTTATTTACAATTTCTTTCAGTTGATGAAAGTTTTCATTTCTTGTACCTGGCGGAACTTTACTAATATTTTGAAAGGTTTCCCTTACCATTGATTGCATAGACGAAAAAAGGGAACGCTGGTAATGAAGTGAAAATTCTTCCGGAACAAAATCTTTGTCTTTCCCTGACGATAATGCAATATGCATCATGGCTACCCTTTTACCTAACAACTGGCTTTGTTCCGAAGCAGGCCCTCCTAATAATGTTTGCAACTCCTGGGGCAATTGATCATAGGACAATGGCTCCGTTAGACTTGAAAAGCATTCCGGTAAGTTATTGTTATAATGATTCTTGGCTAATATCCGTTCAATATAATTATTGAGACGTTCCGTCATATAGGTACGTCCATCACCATGATTCTCCACCATTTCCTGAATTTGTCCTAAAACAAAAGACCTTTTTGCTATTTGCCATTCCAGTTTGCCAAGGTATAAAGGGGTGTAGGTAAATGCTGTTCTCTTAGCCAGGTAATACGAAAGTTCAACATCAGGATTGATATCACTGTCAACCTTCCTGTACAACTTCAAAAAGAACCTGTTATCAAAAGCAATGGATGTGTTTTTTTGATGTCCCGGATGAATCCTGGACTTTAACTCTGTACCTGCGGTATAGCTTTTCACTGCTTCTTCAGCCGTAAATTGAAGTAATGAACCTGGTAACTTTATTGTACTATTTGATTGTAAGTTCCTGAATATCCATTGCTGAAATTCAGGAATATAAAAAGCATCACATAACAAAGCGCGTTCATTACCAGATTTTAATAAAGCTATCACCGACTCACTATAATTTTCTTTTATAGTTTTCATTAATGGGTCCTTAGCCACTGTTATGGGTAGAATATAATTTTCCGGCAACCCATTTTCATAGTTAACTTCAAGCAGTAACAGGTTTATCTCGTTTGTTGCAATGGTTATCCTGTTATTTTCAATAATTGAAATGTCGTGTATGCTTCTTTCTTTTCCAACAAACCAGTTGGTTTTGTATAAGTAATGTGGTAATATGTTTTTCTCCAATTCTGCCAGGAAACTCTTGCTTTCCACATCACCTATTGATGATAGGGAGTATTCATACAATTTTTCCCCTTCATTTGAAGGTTCAAAAGCCGGTTGTAATTCAAACCAGAGAAAGGAATGCGGTCCTAGTGTAAAAAAGTAGGGCGCATCTTCTTTGATTGTAGGAAAGGGGTTTTTGCTGAAAACTTCTATAGGCACATAGCCGGCAAAGGAATGAAGGGGTATTTCGCTTGATTGGGAATATTTTGAAAGATTGACCACTACCAGTAAGGTCTCATTTTGATACGTGCGTGTAAAAGCCAATATCTTAGGATTATCCACATGAAGAAATTTCATATCACCTCTTCCGAAAGCTTTATAATTTTTCCGGAGTGTAATAATGCGTTTCATATACCAGAATAGGGAGGAGGTATTCCTTCGTTGTAATTCCACATTTACAGCTTCATAATTATATTCCGGGTCTATTATAACAGGCAGGTATAAACTATGGGGATTCGCTGCGGAAAATCCAGCATTGCGGTCCGGCGACCATTGCATGGGTGTTCTTACACCATTGCGGTCTCCAAGATAAAAATTATCTCCCATGCCAATTTCATCACCATAATAGATCACAGGGGTGCCAGGCATGGAGAATAGGAGTGAGTTCATGAGTTCAATTTTCCTTCGGTCATTATCCATCAAAGGAGCCAGCCTGTGCCTGATGCCCAAATTGATCCGTGCTTTTGGATCCTTGGCATAGACCTTATACATATAATCTCTTTCTTCATCAGTTACCATTTCCAGCGTCAATTCATCATGGTTGCGCAGGAACATCGCCCATTGGCAGGTTTCCGGTATGGAAGGTGTCTGCTCAAATATATCAGTGATAGGATACCTGTCTTCCCTTTGTAATGCCATGAACATACGTGGCATCACAGGAAAATGGTAATTCATATGGCACTCATCCCCGTTTCCAAAATAAGAAGCAGAATCTTCTGGCCACATGTTGGCTTCTGCAAGAAAAACGGTTCCAGGAAACTTTTCATCAATATGTGCCCTTAGCTTTTTTAAAAAAGCATGAGTTTCAGGAAGGTTCTCCCCATTTGTGCCCTCCCTTTCAAAAAGATAGGGTACAGCATCCAGCCTGAATCCATCCACACCCATCTGGCACCAATAATCAAGAATGTTTAATACCTCGTGTTGTACCACCGGGCTGTCATAATTCAGGTCGGGCTGGTGATGGAAAAACCGATGCCAGTAATATTGTTGTGCTACAGGATCCCAGCTCCAGTTTGAAGTTTCAAAATCCTGGAAAATGATGCGCACTTCTTTATAAAGTTCCGGATCATCGCTCCAGACGTAAAAATCTCTTTCTATTGAACCTTTAGGGGCTGTCCTTGCTCTCTGGAACCAGGGATGCTGGTCAGAGGTATGGTTGATAACCAATTCTGTAATCACTTTTAGCTGGCGCTTATGGGCTTCTTCCAGTAATCGCTGAAATTGTTCTATAGTACCATAACTACTGTTTATTGTATAATAATCAGAGATATCGTAACCATCATCCTTCAATGGCGAAGGATAGAAGGGCAGTAGCCAGATAGCTGTGATCCCCAACTCTTGTAAATAATCCAGTTTGGTCAGCAAACCTTCAAAGTCGCCAATGCCATCTCCATTGCTATCGCTAAAAGCTTTTATATGAAGTTCATAAATGATAGCATCCTTATACCAATGTATTTTATCATCAATTGCCGTCTCTGGTTGAATCATAATACCTATCTGTTTTGCCTTTATTGCACAAATTAATGTGCCATAACTGATATAATGGGTTGGATTTATTTCTTATACATTTAAAAAATATGTGAGTTCTTTTCAGAAGTTCAATTGCTTTGTTTAAATAGGATTTTTATCTTGCCGGTTCATGACACTGGATGACTTCAATGAACAGGATGAAATTCAACAGGCTGAAACACTATTAAATTATGGGGTTTTAGTCGCTGAAAGGGTTTATAAAGACTTCACAATCTTCCTTTACCAGATCAATATTTTTTATGCCGAAGTATTTTATAACAACAGCTTTTGCATGATCCAGGGATTTAGAGGATTTGCTGAAACCAGTGCCCTGGAGCCATACCTGGAGGAAATAGATATCACGTCCTTACAAGACTGCTAAGGCCGCTTTACCAAAATATATTCCCAATTACCTGTTTCTGAAAAGATATTAATTAATATTTTAGAATATTCGCGGATACCTTCCTTATTTTTAAACCTTATTTTAAAACTAATGCGGAAAAGAGATTTTATCTATTCTGATTCGTCAGAACCTCACAGAATTAGAACCAAGCAGATACTAAAGCAACATCCCGATGTAAGGAAATTAATAGGTAAGAATCCAAACACCTTCTGGTTTATCCTTTTGTTGGTGGGTCTGCAGGTTGGTGGAGCCATTTATCTTGCTGATAAACCCTGGTGGCTTTTATTGGTTGCAGCTTACTTTGCAGGGGCCTTTATAGATCATGCATTGTTTGTAATGATCCATGAATGCGCTCATCGCCTGATCTTTAAAAACCAGGTAGCCAACAGGCTTGCCGGCATTTTTGCCAATATTCCGCAGGTTTTTGCAAGTTCTGTATCATTTGAACGTTATCATATCAAGCATCATTCTTTCCAGGGCATTCATGAACTGGATGCTGACCTGCCTAACCGCTGGGAAGCACGTCTTATCAACAATAACTTTATTGGCAAATCCATATGGTTTCTTTTTTATCCATTCTTCCAGGCTTTCAGGGTATCCCGTTTAAAGGAAATCAAGCCATTTGATGGGTGGATCGCTTTGAACTGGGGTGTTCAGATCATTTTTATGGCTGCCATTTGGTATTTTGTAGGTATAAAAGCAGTGGCTTTTCTAACGGCATCTTTCTTCTTTTCAGTGGGTTTACATCCATTGGGTGGACGTTGGATACAGGAACATTACCTCACGCATGGAGAACAGGAAACCTATAGTTATTATGGAGTACTGAATACAGTTGCTTTTAATGTAGGCTTTCACAATGAGCATCATGATTTTCCTTCAGTTCCCTGGAATAAGTTGCCACAAATCAAAAGCACAGCACCCGTATTCTACGATTCCCTTGCGTCTCACAGGTCCTGGACTAAATTATGGCTTCGATTCCTTTTTGACAGGGAAATATCTTTATTCTCCAGGATAGTAAGAAAGAACAGGGGCAAAGTTCCTTTGGTTGATGAATCTAAACCTGATGTTGAATTACTGGCCAGGGAAAAGAAATTTACAGAGCCGGAATTTACTGCTAATTAAGCCAGTTCTACCAACTTATATGATACCCTCCATAGCTTTAAAAACTATGGAGTTTTTTTTTGCCCCGAGCAATAAAATAAGTTGCAGGAGGAGTAGTTCTTCTTTTAATTTTCATGATGATTAAATTTCACACCAACAAATTCCCTTGTATCTATATCATAAACATCGGAGTTGGTCATAATACTTACTTCCAGGCTGGAAATAGATATGGGCATACCTGACTTGATATCTGCTATATTATTATGACTGATGCTACTGCCATCTACTATCACTACACTGCTTGAACCTATAGCTCTCAGCATCCTCCCTTTTTCTATTACTATACCGGTGTCTTCATCCAGTCCTATACCAATAGCGCCAGGTTGGGCTGCAATGGCTTGTGCCAGTCTGCCAAATCTTCCCCTTGCATCAAAATGCGTATCAATGATCACATCTCTCAAAAAGCTTAGCCCTATACTTAATTCAACCCGACCTTTCAGATATGCCTTGGATTCCTCTCCACCGGCAATCATGGTATTGCCCATGCAAGCTGCTCCAGCGCTTGTGCCAGCTATAACAAAATGTTCTTTTTCAAATCGTTCCCTCAAAATATCCAGAAATTCAGTTCCTCCTACTATGGAACAAAGGCGCAGTTGATCTCCACCAGAAAAAAGAATACAATTGCATTTTTCCAGGCGTTCCAGGGTCTTTTTACTATCAGCTTCTTCTCGATTGGTGATCTTTAAATGGCCGATATCTACCAGGCCAAGTTTTTTGAAAGCTTTTTTGTAAATCTGGGCTACTTCATCCGGTATGGAAGAGGCTGTAGTTACTACTTCAATTTTAGGGGTTGACTTTTTTCCTGCCAGGTCCACTATCTGCTGCAGAATACCTTCTTTAAAGAAGTCTAAACTGTTTTGTCTTTCCTTTTCTGCTTCTGATCCCTTGTCTTCAGCACCACCTATAGCAATTAAATAACCTTTTGGACTTTGCATATACATGTTTTAAAAAAATGCATGCCATTCGTTAGTAACATCATTATGGTTACCAATGCAATAATTGGTATAAATTTTATAATAAATACAATCGAACCAAGTATTGTTATATGAAAGTTTTGGAGTTGAAGGCGCTTAGAGGCCCCAATTTCTGGTCTATCAAGCGCGGGAATTTGATCCAAATGACCCTTGATCTTGAAGACCTTGAAAATTTCCCTACAAATAAAATTAATGGCTTTAGTGAAAGGTTGCAGTCCTTATTTCCTTCGTTATATGAGCATAGGTGCAGTGAAGGCAAGCCCGGCGGTTTCTTTGAAAGAGTAAAAAGAGGAACCTGGATGGGCCATGTAATTGAGCATATCGCTTTGGAAATTCAATCGCTTGCAGGTATTAACTTAGGTTTTGGTCAAACGCGTGGCACTGGAAAGGCAGGTATTTACCACGTCGTTTTTGAATATGCTGAGGAAAAGGAAGGCTTTTATGCTGCCCAAGCAGCTGTAAGGATAGCTGAAACCTTAATTGATGGTGGATCTTACGACCTGGAAACTGACATTTTTGAGATAAAGAAACTCTGGATGCAGGAAAGATTAGGGCCAAGTACCAATGCTATAGTTCAGGAAGCAAAGAAAAGAGGAATACCTGCTTTTCGGCTTGACGAAGAAGCCTACGTGCAATTGGGGTATGGATGCAGGCAAAAAAGAATTGAAGCTACCCTCACAGGATGTAGCAGTTCTATAGCCGTCGATATAGCCTGTGATAAGCACAGGACCAAGAAGATATTAACAGGGGCATATATTCCTGTCCCACAGGGAGAAATTGTTTCTTCTGTGGAAAAACTGAAAGAAGTAATAGATGTTATTGGTTACCCCATTGTGTTGAAGCCTGTTGACGGAAATCATGGAAAAGGTGCTACAATAAATGTTGAATCCTGGGAAGAGGCCGTGAAGGGTTTTGAACGTGCAAAACTTTATTCAGAAAAAATTATAGTTGAAAAATACGTTAAGGGTAAAGATTTTAGGGTTCTTGTTATCAATAATAAATTCGTAGCAGCTTCTCTTCGCACACCGGCATCTGTTTCAGGCGACGGGCATCATACTATCAGGGAATTGATTGAAATTGTTAACTGTGATCCTCGAAGGGGCAAAGGGCATGACAATGTACTGACATGTATAGAGATCAATGATGTATGCCTTGAATATTTAAACAAGCAAGGGCTCAATTTGGATTCCGTGCTTTCAGCTGGTCGCATATGTTACCTTAAGCCTACTGCTAACTTAAGCACTGGCGGTACTGCTACCGATGTCACAGACGAAGTGCACCCTTCCAATATTGTTTTATTTGAAAGAGCTGCCAGGGCCATTGGGTTGGATATATGTGGTGTTGATGTGATGGCGCCAGATCTTTCCCATCCTTTAATCGAAAACGGTGGAGTGGTACTGGAGGTAAATGCTGCCCCGGGATTCAGGATGCATTTTGAACCAAATTCAGGTACTCCAAGGAATGTGGCGCAACCTGTAATTGATATGTTGTTTCCCGAGGGTACAGATTCAAGAATTCCAATAGTAGCTGTTACGGGTACAAATGGTAAAACAACCACCACCCGCTTAATGGCGCATATGGCAAAGGCTGCAGGATTTGTAACAGGTTATACAACTACAGATGGCATTTATATAGGTAATGAATTGGTATACAAAGGTGATTGTTCCGGTCCTCAATCAGCTGAAACCATACTTAAGGATATTTCTGTTGAATTCGCTGTTTTGGAAACAGCCAGGGGTGGCATTCTGAGATCAGGATTAGCATTCGATCAGTGCAATACTGCCATAGTAACCAATGTAGCTGAAGATCACCTGGGTTTGCAGGGCATCAATACCATTGAAAAACTTGCCAGGGTGAAATCAGTGGTTCCGGAAAGTGTAAACATTAATGGTTATGCTATTCTTAATGCGGATGATGACCTCGTATACGCCATGAAAGAAAACGTGAAATGTAAAGTGGCGTTGTTTTCTTTATTTAGTAACAGTGATAGAATAGAGCAACATTGCAGTCAGGGTGGTATTGCTGCTTACCCGGAGGAGGGTTACTTGATTTTAAGGGTGGCAGATCACATCGTACCTATTGAGGAGATGCAGAATATTCCTATAACTTTTGGTGGTAAGGCAGATTATAACATTGCAAATGTTTTAGCCGCTATGCTTGCAGCTTATACAAATAATATAAGGCTTAGTGTTATACGCACAGCATTGCAAACTTTCGTTCCTTCAAGTGAAACCACCCCAGGCAGGGCCAATATAATTGAATTGAATGATTGCACGGTCATGATCGATTATGCCCATAATCCACATGGATTAAAGGCCCTGGGTAAATTTATAAATTCCTTTGAACAAAGTTGTAAAGTAGGTATTATCACAGGAGTAGGTGACAGGCGGGATAAGGATATTATTGCACTGGCAGAAGAAGCTGCCCGCATATTTGATGAAATCATAATCCGCCATGATGAAGACATGAGAGGAAGGTCAAAGGAGGAAATGGATGAGCTGTTGACAACCGGGATCAGGGAAATAGATCCTGCTAAACCAATTCAATTCATAGGGTGCGAATGTGATGCGGTAGAACATGCTATCCTTCACAGGAAGCCAGGTTCATTAATAGTAGTATTGGTAGAAAATTATGTAGCCGTAACAGAATGCGTTCTTAAGCATCAATCCCAGGCATTGCAAAGTTTAACCTGTTTAAAAAGGGCTGTATAATCCGCTGTTTGTATATAGGAATTAATATTACATTGATTCATGCTATGGCACAATATTTTATATTATTTTGAAAACATTTCTTATGGCAGATGATAAAAATCTAAGAGATGGCCGCGACCGTTCCAGGGTGGCGGGCAACGAAGCATATGAATTGCAACATATTGCTGAAAAAATGGGAGTTTCCCAGGAAGAAGTTCGGAAAGCTATCCAGCAGGTTGGAAATAGCAGGGAAAAAATCGAAGAATTTCTGAAGAACAGGGGAAATAAAAGATAATCCTAAATAAGCCTCATGGTCCATGGGGCTTTTATATTTATTTAATACTTCAATATAAAATAGTTCTCTTATTTATTAACTCAAAATTGAACCATTATGCCAAGAAGTTCAAGTGAAAACCAGGGATCTGGGCGTAGTACCCAAGGTGGAAATAATAGTGGAAATCAAGGCGGAAAGTCTGAAAGAGGAATGTCCTCTGCAAGTGATCGCACCAAAAAGGACATTTCCAAGAAAGGTGGAGAAGCCTCTCAAAGTGGAGGAAGGAGCAGTAGTGGCGGAGGAAATAAAGGCCGTGGAGGTGAATAAACTTCGCTTCTGAAGATAAAAAACGTTCTGTTACCCGCAGAACGTTTTTTATTTACTGATGCCCCTATAAATTAAACCAAAAAAACTTATAAAGAATATAAATAATGTATCTTTATTTAATTTCTCCACAAGGTAGAAGGGTTGATATATATACTTATAAATTATGAGTGATAAAGGCAGATTGGAGGCTTATTAAATAAGACCATTATTTCCCCTTAATATAAAATCCGGGCTTTAGTTAGTTTCCGGAAGCACAGATCACTAACCTCAATTTGTGACTGAAAGGTGCTGAAACATTTTTTCTACCACCATAATTGTCTTAACAACCATTATTTAACCAGTCATCTGGCACCTTTCTAACAGGTATGTAACGCCTCTTTAAAGAGCCGTTACATAGGCGGCACAGAGCCGTTACATAGCCGTTACATAGCCGTTGCATAATTGAAGGAACTTACCTGGAAATTTATTGGCTGGCCTCTTACAATATCCTGAATTATAATCTTAATGAAAACGGCTATGCAATGTTTAAACCTTGATTCGGGGTTTCTTTTGGGAATTATATTTACGCATCGGTAGAACTGATGATTGATACACTGTGCATTGCCCTGAAATATATAATCAGCCAGGTAAGGGCGGAAGGTTGAACTGTGTAAATGTATTGTCCAGCCAGGCAGCCAGTATTTAGATTTTTTAAATAATAGGCATGCTGTGAAGTAGGGATAAGGATAGCCTATGCAAACAGGAAATAAAAAAGCCTTCCAGTTTAAGAAGGCTTTTAAGATTTTGTTTTCGGAGCCAAATTGTTTTAATCCATTTCTCCCCTGACTGACGTATCCCTTGTCCTTGTGCCTTTAGAGTTTTGGCCGCCTTTGCGGCCTGCTTGCCTGGCTTCTTCAGCACTCCATTCGTGGGCTACACCCTGTTTGTGGGCAGCACGTCCACCTTCACTGGCAATTTGTCTTTGTCTTTCCGGGTCCATAGCCGCAAATCCTCTACGGCTTTTTTGATTCATATCCCTGGACTCCTCCTGGTTACGATTTTCTACCATAACAATAAAGTTTATAATGTTTAGAAATGTATTAGAGTAGTTTAGAAGGGAATGGATGCAAGTATGGTTATTAAAAAATAATGCCTGAGTTTATTTGCCCTTTCTATATTGAAAACCCCTTATAACTTCTATATTTCTTAAGGATTTCCGACAATTTCTGATATTTTGAGTATGCACCTCTACATCAAGTTACGAAATAATCTAGCACAACAGTAATGCACACCAATATTTATTGTCCTGTTTTTTTATTTATTTTTTGAATGTGCACAAGAATGTGCTTAGTTGCCTGGTATTAGAATTCCCTTATAAATGCACTATTGGGAGCTGGTAACTGGAATTAAAATTTATATTTTTTTACATTGCGGCCCTTAACCACCCTTGCATGCGCATTTCCTACCTTATTTTTCTTAGTTTTTTGTCCATACTCTTGCTTTTTGCATTTACCACCTTTATTAATTTCCGCCTTTCAGAAAGAGTAAAGGAAAATACTGATTTCGTTAACCAGTCAGGAAATATTGTAAGGAGTAGCAACCGCTTCCAGAGAAATACTATCAATATGGGAAGTGGGTTACGGGGGTTTTTGCTGACTGGAGAAGATTCATTTCTGCAGGCATATGATTCCGCCGCCACAGAAAACAAACTTATACTTACTGATTTATTCAATCAGCTTGACACCACTTCCAGGCAATATAAGCTGCTTGTTGATATAGCCAGCTTGAATAACAGGTGGTTATCAGAATTTGGACAGCCCCTGCGCCAGGCAAAAATTGGTGCGGAAGCCTCGGATGTCAACCTTCCATATTTCAATAAACTGTATAGAGAAAAAATGCAGTCTAGTGATGAACGTAAATTAAATACCAGGCTGCAGGAAGAAATAAGGGAATTTGTGAATATTGAGTATGAAAAAAGATCTGAGCGTGAGAAATTGTTGAATGATTCTTTGCAGATGACAAAAACCATTTCTTTTTTCATGATCACTTTTAGTGTACTCATGGCTCTTTTTATCGTGGCCTTTCTAACCATAAGGATTTCAAAAAGAATACTTAAGATGGTGCGTATGGCAGACAGCATTGCCGCAGGTAACTACAATGTATCTACCGAAGAAACTGGTAAGGATGAATTAAGCGGACTTGCGCGCTCATTGAATTATATGGCAAAAACACTTTCCTCTAATATTAATGAGTTAACCAAAAAGAACAGGGAGCTGGACCAGTTTGCACATATAGTTTCGCATGATATGAAGGCACCTTTAAGGGGTATAGATAATGTGGTGAGTTGGATTGAAGAAGACCATAAGGACGAATTAACTCCTAAAGTGGCAGAATACATTCGTTTGATAAAAGGAAGGGTGATAAGAGGTGAAAGCCTGATACAGGGATTGCTTTCCTATGCAAGGGTGGGAAAGGAGGAAGAAGGAGAAGAAAAAATTGATACAAAAGCATTGCTTAAAGAAGTGTTGGAAAATTTCTCAATGAAGGAAGGGACTACCATAAACATTTCGGAAGCAATGCCCGTAATCTATTCGGTAAAGCTGCCCTTGCTCCAGGTTTTTTCCAATCTTATTGATAATGCTTTAAAATATAATGATAAGACAAATGGTCTCGTGAAAGTGTACCATAAGGAATATCCCGGCCATTGGGAATTCTTTGTTTCAGATAATGGGCCTGGTATTAGCAAAAATTACCACGAAAAAATATTCATGATCTTCCAGACACTGAAGGAACGCGATAGTTTTGAAAGTACAGGTGTGGGATTAGCTATAGTTAAAAAAATTCTGGATTCAAGAGGGGAAGAAATAAAACTGGAATCAGAAGCAGGCACAGGATCTATCTTTTCTTTTACATGGAAAAAATAATAGTATGAGTAGAATAACAACAATTTTATTGGTTGAGGATGATCAGCTTGATGCTATGGATATCAAGCGATCGCTGGATAAACTAAATGTTTTGTATAAACTGGTAGTTGCTAAAAACGGAGAGGAAGCCATAGACATGATGAAAGGTAACCACGAGGTGACTTTGGAAAATTTGCCTGATATTATTCTGATCGATATAAATATGCCACGCATGAACGGGCTTGAATTTTTACAGGTGATCAGGGATACGCCGGAATGGAAGAAAATTAAATGTTTTATGATCACTACATCTGATGAAAAGGTGGATAAGGAAGCTGCGAAGAAATTGGGAGTTTCCGGGTATATTCTCAAACCTTTTAAGATCAATAACACTTCCTCCCTTGATTCTTTCAACCTGGTAATAGACCTGATGAATATGAAAGGATATGAATAAGCGGGAAACTAAAAAAAAGCTGCCGTTGATTTAAAATTTGAACGATTTTTGCCAGATTAGTACTTCACCCCAAATGTTCTACAGTCTGTGATTTTTATATTGGTATTTTTCATTGCACATTGGTATTTATCATTATTTGCTCAATCCTTTTTCCACCATCGTTATGCAGCCCATGGCGCCTTTAAGATGAATAGGGGGTGGGAAAGGTTCTTTTTTATTTTTTCTTACATCACGCAAGGTTCTTCATACATGAGCCCCAGGGTCTATGGCATAATGCACAGGGTGCACCATGCTTATACAGATACAGAAAAGGATCCGCATTCGCCTTCCTTCGATAAAACTGTGCTGGCAATGATGTGGCGTACCAGCGTTACCTATGTTGGCATATTACGAAACAGGGCAACTGTTGACCCCAAATTCACCAGGAATGTGCCTGAGTGGACCAGTTTTGATCTTTGGGGCAATACATGGTGGTCGAGAATATTGTGGAGCTGTATATACATATCTTTGTATATCATTTTTGCCCCATCAGCCTGGTGGTTTCTTCTTATTCCCTTTCATATTGCCATGGGGCCAATTCATGGGGTGATCATTAACTGGTTTGCTCATAAATATGGAAATATAAATTTTGAAACAGATAACACTTCCCGTAATTTATTTAAGGTAGATTTGCTAATGTTGGGGGAGGGTTATCATAATAACCATCACAAATTTCCTTCGCGTAGCAATTTTGCTATGAAAAAGGGAGAGTTTGACCCTATCTACCCTGTTGTCCTGTTATTTGAAAAATTAAAGATTATCAGGATGAACAATCAAAAGGATGTGTTAATCGAGCCATAGCAGGTTTATTGGTAAGTGAAAAGAAATTTTAAGCAAAGAGCATTATGAGCAGTTATTTTTCAAAAGTGATCAAAGCGGGTGAAAGGCAAAGAGAATTTAATTTTCGCCAATTGTCGGCAGGGGCGGAAATTAAATACCATGTAGATGTACCAGATGATAAGGGCAACCGCATCATATTCCAGATGTATAAAGATGTGGAAGGCAAATGGAAGACATCAGCTTCGGTATTACCCCTTTGGATACACAGTGCAGAAGATGTATTAAATGATGCCATTACTGAACAAATACAGGAAGAACAATTATCCAAGAAGAAATAAGGCTATCATATTTGTAAAAAATTTGCAGGGGACTCTATAGTCCCCTTTTACGTATTGCAATAAGAGCTATGTAATAAGTGCGCTATTACCTGGTTTATTTCCGGAGCGTTATTTTTACACTACTGAATGAAAGCAGCTGGAAAACGCTGGTAAGGACAAAAATTATGGAACTACCTATAGAAAATGAACAGGAAGCCGCAGTAACGATATTATTCTCGGCTGCCATGCAACAATCAGGCAATATCTCGCAGCAACAGATAGAACATCTTTCCAGGGCTGTAGTTCTTTGTTCACGGTTTCGGGGGAGTGATCTTAATGAAATGACCAAAAAAGCAATTGCTCTCCAGGCAAGCCATGAACCAGCAGAGATCATAGAATATTGTTCAGCATTGATAACAGAAGAATTTCGTGAAACCTTATTTGCAATGGTCAGCGAAGTGGTTTTGCTGGATGGACAGATAAATGATAAGAAGACTAAGATCTTTGCGCTGTTAGCACTTCATTTAAAGATCACTATGGAAAGGATGAAAATGATCCTTGCGACCTATCTTATACGCAATAAATGGAACGTAGAAGTTATGGATTGAATTATATCAAAAACTTTTTGCGTTGGATGGATGATTACAAAAAGGCGGCATACCTGCCATTGATGAAATATTGTTCTTTTACAACCGAAGGATTTTTCCAGTCTAAAGACAGTATGGCTTTTATAGAACTTACAAGGTCATTATAGTTAGAAGGCTTTATAAAAAACAGGTCTGCCCCCATTTCATAAGCAGTATCAATATTTGCCGGCCTGGAGGTACTGGAAAAAATAACGATGGGAATGGAATTCAATATAGGATTGTTCCTGATCTCGGTTAAACATTCCAATCCATTTTTGCAGGGCATGTCAAGGTCAAGAAATATGAAGTCAGGAACATAGTGCTTTAAAAGTTTAAGAAGTGCTTCTCCATCCTCTACAATACTTAACCGTACCATTGGAGCTATTTCTCCAAGTGCATCTTTGAAAAAGTCATGATCATCCCGATCATCATCAGCAAGGATTATAGAATTGATAGGAAGTTGATTAAATGCATCAACATTGGTCATGGTTAAGGATTTGCCTGTTAGGGTAACTAATTGCTAGTTTGTAAAAATACAACAAGAAGTATTTAAACAACGGGTGCAAATTAACAACTGGTGGCAAAACTTTATTAAATAACAACAGCAGGGCTTGCTTACTAAGTACCAGGAACTTAACTACGTTTTTACCCATTTGGTCTTATTTTATATTTTATGGACTTAATCTGTTTTAATTTAAAATCCTATTTCAAACCTATATCAACCACTTTAAGATGCTGCTACAGGAATTTAAATACGAAACAAAACAGGCCAAAAAGAAAATGATCCTTGACTATGGTGTTTATGTTGCTAACCGGTTGAAGGATCAATATATTTTACTTTTATACCAAATAGACTCTTTTTATGCGGAGGTTTATTACGATTACCAGGAGGAGCAGATAGGTTACATCAAAACCTTTCATTCCACTGAAGAGTTGAAACCTTACTTAAACAAAATAGATATCTCTCCATTACTTCCTTTTTGCTGATATAATAATCCTTATAGTGCCTTTAATGATCCCTCTCTGATTTTAGGAAAGGCAACCTTTCGTTTCATACCAACGTTTTTAATGCAGGCCGTTTACTGATATGGCTTATCCGACCTGGATAACTATTGTTTGAAGTAAAGTTGTCATTAAAACTTAACTATATGAACAGGTTGTACAACCAGGTATTTCAAACCTTATCTGCTATTTCATTGTTAGGGTCTTTAATCTTTTTACCAGGATGTCAAAAAGAAACAACAGCTGTAGCTGATAATGCTACAAGCTTATCAAAACAGCAACCCTATAAAGATCCCCGGACATTAAAAGATTTTGTACAGGTAAATCTTGTTGCAAACAATGGAAATTATGGGGCAGCTCATATTGATCCACATTTAATGAATGCGTGGGGAATAGCATTCAGTGCAAACGGAATTGCCTGGGTAAGTTCGCAGGAAGGGCATGTATCTTCTGTGTATGACATGGACGGTAATTTAATTCCAGCACGTCCAGAAGTAGCCATACCATCTCCAGGAAGCAGCATGGGTGGAAATCCCACAGGAACTGTATTGAATATTGACCCTAATACCACAGATTTTAAACTACCGGACAACACTTCCGCTAGATTTATGTTTGCAGGGGCAGACGGTGTCATTTCCGGATGGAATGGTGCAGCGGGTAATAATGCCCTTGTTATAGCAAATAATGCCTCTGCCGCTTCTTATACAGGATTAGCAATGGCCAGGGCATCTTCAGGAGCCTATTATTTGTATGCTGCCAATTTCAGCCAAGGAAAAATAGATGTTTGGGACAAGGATTTTAATTCAGTTCAGATGTCCTTTACAGATCCTGCTTTACCATCTGATTATTCACCCTTTAATATTCAAAATGTGGGTGGTATGCTATACGTAATGTATGCAAAACTCGGTGCTGATGGAGATGAGGTAGCCAAGCCTGGCAATGGCTATGTAGATATCTATGATGCCATGGGAACATTAATAAACCGGTTTGTTTCCCAAGGTCAATTAAATGCACCATGGGGTGTGGCCTGGGCACCTGCAGGTTTTTTTACGGATGAAAGCGGGGCGGCACAAGCTGCTGTATTAGTGGGTAACCTAGGAGATGGGCGAATCAATGCATATTCAACAGAAGGCAGGTTTTTAGGTCAATTACGGTCACATGGAGCTCCAATAGTAATTGAAAAGTTATGGGGTATCAGTTTTCCTCCAGCTACCTCTACTATTGATCCTAATCGCCTGTATTTCGCTGCGGGTCCTAATGATGAGCAAGATGGTTTGTTTGGATACATAACCAAACAATAACCGACGGTTCATGGCGATAGAATATCTTGAATTTATTCGGATAAATATTCTTTTTCCGGTTGACTTATAAGGGGTTATGATCTCACTGCAAACGAAGAAAATGTACGTAATAAGTTAGGTGTTTTCACCTTAGGCCAGTAATCGCTATAAATATACTTTAGCACTGGTTTTTCATAGGATATTGGATTAAAACGGGGCTGAATTTTTATTCCGGCCCCTTAATTTTAAACAGCTCCTTTCATCCTTACAGAAAAACTTCAAAAATGGTGTAACAATCATTTTCAACAGATCGTCTGATAGTTAACCATTCATGAAAAGCATTTTATTATGAGACCAACTTCATTTTTCAAAGAATATTCATCCATGCTTATTTGCCTGGTGAACTTTTTATTGTTTTTCCTTATTATCTATTTCATGTCCCGCTAATTGCATGAATTTGAAAAAGATAGGTTGTCAACTGCTTGGATCAGCCCTTTTCAATTCGCTTTAGCCTTACATTGGTTACTGGTGCTACAATAAGAGGGAATTTTTCTACTGTTACATTACTGAGGTCAAGTCCAAAACCTTTTTCTTCTGAAAGGCTAATAGCTTTTAGCCAGAAATGTACTTTCATTACCAATCGTTCAAAAATTGGAAGATCATTATCCTGGCTTAAGTATTTTTCCATAACTATGAACTGAAAGTCGCCTATGGTATTTGTTTTTTCCAGGCTTTCATACCTGCTGATTACATTCACTTCCCTGTTTTTTACAAGGTCCTCTACCACTTTTTTAAACAGCAGGTTGATCCTGGGTTGAACCCTGAAACCCAGCCTGAACTCAACCCTGATAATATCATTAGGAATGATATGCTCTACAGAATATTCAGAAGTATAGGGATCATCAAGGGTATCCACATGAACAAGCCAATATATATCAGCTCTTTTTGGCTTCTTATTTAGAATGGAATAAATGATCTTATGTTCAATTTCATTTGGATTATCTGCACTGGTTAGGTAAACAAGGTGAGTGGAATACTTGGGTACGCTACGATCATTGCTCAACTCCTGGATCTTTGGAATATAATTCTCCAGCTTGACGAATTCTATGTACCTGTTTTTGATCTTCCGGGCTTTGAACCAATTAAACATTACCAGGAATAATAAACCTCCAATGATCACTGTTACGTAACCTCCATGGGGAAACTTTTCCATGTTGGCAAATAAAAAGCTGAATTCTAAAGTGAAATAAACAGCCAGGTACAAGTAAACAATGGGCCTTTTAGCACGATGAAGAACCAGGTAGTTGGCAAAAAGAATAGAAGTAGCGATCATGCATAAGGTGATGGCAAGTCCATACGCAGCCTCCATATTGGATGCCTTTTTAAAATGCAAAACAATTCCGATGCAACCTAAAAAAAGAATAAAATTGATAGCAGGGATAAAGAGTTGGCCTCTTGCTTCAGTTGGGTAAACGATCCTTAATTTAGGCCACAGGTTGAGCCTTATAGATTCACTGATCAGGGTGAAAGACCCTGATATTAATGCCTGGCTGGCAATAATGGCTGCAGCTGTTGCTATAGCAATGCCGAAATAAAGAAACCAGTGCGGCATCAATCCATAGAAAGGATTAAAACCAGATTCTATCAATGATGCAGTAATACGTTTGCCATTATAGTTGCTTAAAAGCCAGGCCCCTTGCCCAAAATAATTTAAAATCAGGCAGGTCTTTACAAACACCCAGGAATAACGGATATTCCATTTGCCGCAATGTCCAAGATCTGAATACAATGCTTCAGCACCCGTCGTGCAAAGAAAGACGCCCCCCAAAATATAAAACCCGCCGGGATAAGTAGCCAACAACTTTATTCCGTAGTAGGGGTTTAAGGCACGAAATACATGCATATCATCTGCAAAATGTATTACGCCCAATAGTGCCAACATAATAAACCAAATGCTCATGAGCGGGCCAAAGAACCTGCCTATAAAAGCGGTTCCAAACTGCTGTATAAAGAATAAGAATGAAAGTATTCCTATTACTATATATACAATAGTGCCCTGGCTTATGTGCGAAAGAGAAGGCACCTGTTTTAAACCTTCAATAGCAGAAGTAACAGAAATGGGTGGAGTGATCATTCCATCAGCCAGCAAGGCAGCACCTCCAATCATAGCTGGAATGACAAGCCATTTTTTTCGTCTCCGCACAAGTGCATATAATGAGAAGACGCCCCCCTCACCACGGTTATCAGCCTGCAGTGTAAGAATAACGTACTTTATTGTGGTTTGAAGGGTCAGTGTCCATATGATACAGGATAATGCTCCTATGATCAATTCTTCCGAAATGACCTTTCCACTTGTAATGGCATTGAGTACGTAAAGAGGAGAAGTGCCTATATCGCCGTAAATAATCCCTAATGCGATAAGTAATCCGGCAACTGTAACCCTGTTATGTGATCTTGACATTAAACGTAAATAAGCGGCAAAGGTATAGGATTCTTAAGCCTGTTAACCACGTTTTAAACATTCAAAAGCCATCTTTTACCGAATAAGGCCAGGAATAAAACCTTATAAACAGAGGCAGGAATACAGTATCATTTTTTTTACTTAGACCAGGCTTTATAATTACCATCTACATATTGTAACCATCCGCCCAGCATTTGTTTTTCCTGCAAGGCTATTTGACTGAATTCATTCTTTCTGTTATTTAATTCCGCGGGGTCCGTATCAAGGTCAAATAACTCTTCCTCTTCTGTATCAACATTATAAATATATTTCCACTTGCCATGACGCGTACCCATTAAAAGGTCAGTATAGGGACTGATGAAAAATGTCCGGGAGGATTTATTTTTATTTGTAAGCAAACTATTGCCCTGCCAGTGAGATGGTATATTCATGCCTAAAACCTGGGCAACCGTGGGTGCTATATCTACCAGGCCGTATATATCATTATTGCTTTTACCATTAAATAATAGAGGATTGTACAATATGCATGGAATGTGAACATTTTCTTCGTAAACCTTTGAGGCATGTAATTTCTGGTCGTGCGTATTAAATGCTTCACCGTGATCTGCAATAAATATGACAAGAGTTTTGTTTAAGGTGCCTGCCTTGCTTAAGGAGGTCAATAGCTGGTCAAAAACTTTATCAGTATGATGCAGGGCGTTAAGATACCTGTTTAATGTTTCATCGCTGCTATAGTGAACATTTGTAACAGTATAGTACGGGTTGTGTGTTTGATTTGTCCATAGCAGGCTAAATGTCTTTTGCCCCTGGCTATTTCGCAGCCAATCCAAATACCTGGTAACAATACAGGAATCATCCAGGCCGTCGATATTTGAATGCGTTACTGTATATGTTTGTTTGCATGGTATAGAGCGGTTGTCTTCAACGGTAGTAAAATTTTGAGCTGTGGCATATTTACGCATACCAGCATAATCAAGATCTGATGAAAAGAATAATGATGTTTTCCAATCCTTTGATCTTAATAATTGTGGTAGCGAAGGTGAGGGTAATTGAACCTTTTCAAGCAATGCCGACCTGTAATCGATCATGGGATATATACCGGATAATATGGAAAGCATTGAGTTGGGTGTACTGGGAATGTGGGCATACATATTACTATACATCCTGGATATAGATTGCCATTTCTTTAAGCCAGGTGTGCAATTATATAAGGAATCATACAAACTGATATACCGGGAAGGTGTCGATTCAGAAACGAAAACAATGACATTTTCTATTGGATGTAGACTGTCATAGATGGTATTACTAATTGGCGCTTGTGCAGGTGTGAAATAACTTTTAACGGAATCAGGAATTGGCATTTTCGACAATTTGTTTTTGCCGGGAGGGTCAACCATTGAAGAAACAAAAGCAAATACCGGGTTCTGAATTTTTGAAGATGGAAAATGCAAGTTAAGGTATAGCCCATAGCTTGCAATGACAGTAAGAAACAGGATGCAATAAAAAGCAATCCTGCCTGACTTAAATTGGCGGAACTGGGAGAATAGGATAGATACTGCAAAACCAAGCAACACAAAGCTGGAAAGGAGCGCTAATAAGTTTTTGATATACCATGGGGTTAATGTTTTAGCAGCACCAACCTGCGCATCATTGCCTTTAAGAAAATCGGAATAATAAAGCCATTTATAGCTAAAAGGTGTGCCTAATTGCCTGACAACTTCAATATTTAGTAAAGAAATGCCGATGGAAATCAAAAGTATAATGCCGTAACCAATCACTATACTTATAGAAAAGCTTTTTCTATTTCTGAAAATGTATTGCAGTAACGCGGTGAAAATTAATACCAGAGCCAGCCAAACCAGGTCTGGAAACAAAGTGCCAATAGAAATAGGAAAGGATAACTTCGAATAGCCTGAAATTTCAAACCTGGAAAGTACAATAAAGACCAGTGCTGTGAGGAATAAGCCCGGTAAAAAATTATATGCTTTTACATTCCTGGTTTTACGGTACCAGGCTGCGGCAATAAGGAATGCAAAGAATGAAAAAAAGAGAAATAGTTTTCCCTTTTCAATGATTGAAAAAGGTTTATTATAAAATTTTAAATTGGTATCGCTTATATCTATATTTTCATTATTGCCATTGACCGTATAGTAATTGTTGTTATTATTGGTATCCCAACCATCCACTGTATTTCCTTTGTTATCTTTTGATATCCAGAAATAATAATCAAGCCTTGTATCACAGGGAATGGTAATAGAAACGGTATAATTGTTACCGGATCTTACCAGAGGGGTGTAAGCGAATTTATTTTTAATGATGCTGTTTTTCGGAAGCAAAAGGGAAGAGGGAGTTTGCCAATAATTGATGCCCCATACCAGGTATACTTCTGCAGCCTTAGAACTATGGTATATGATTTTTTTGCTAGCAAGGCAGGAAGGTCTGGTTTGGGCAAGTAACCCAACCTGGAAAGAAAATGCAAGAAGGAATAAAAAGAGTTGCCTGAATTTCATATGTAAGCTTGTGAATACAACGCTATCCACCTTTGGAGATTCAAGATAATATATCTCGCAGGAATACAATGTGTTTATTAAATTACGGTATAAAAACATTTCATGTATGATCCATACCCGTTTGCTGATCCTGGTATTAAGCATTTCAGCTAGCCATTTCGTCATGGCGCAGTCCCAAGGACCTGTTGATGCAAAGGCTACAAAGGAAACGAAAGCTTTATATAAGAATTTGAAGAAATTAGCAAAGCACCATACGGTGTTTGGACATCAGCATGCTACTGAATATGGACATGGTTGGGTAGGGGATGAGAACAGGTCAGATGTGAAGTCTGTGACGGGTAGCCATCCGGGAGTAATAGGGGTGGATCTTAGTGGATTTAGCGGACGACCTGCCGCGGATGTTGAAAAAACAAAAACAGAGGTAAGGAAAACAGTAATTGATACTTATAACAGGGGTGGTATTATTACTGTTGCCTGGCATTTTCCTAACCCTGTATCGACAGGAGGATTTTATTGGAAAGATTCGGTTTCTCTTCCTGCAGTTAAATACATAATACCAGGTGGTAAAGCGCATGATACTTACAAGGAAATTCTAAGGAGTATTGCCAACTGGGCAAATAATACAAGAGGTGCGGATGGAAAGCTTGTTCCTATGATTTTCCGGCCATTCCATGAGTTTGATGGCGAATGGTTCTGGTGGGGAAAGCCTCATTGCACAAGAGAGGAATTTATAAGTTTATGGCAATTTACCGTCTCCTATTTAAGAGATTCTATGGGTGTGCACAATTTCATCTATGCTTTTTCTCCTGATAATAAATTTACAACCACTGCTGAATACCTTGAAAGATACCCGGGTGATGGTTGGGTTGACCTGTTAGGAATGGATAATTATGGAGATATGGGCAGGGATGGTTACAATTTGGACCAGGCATCAAAAAAGCTCCAGATTATAAGTGATTATGCACGTAAGAATGGGAAATTAGCAGCATTTACAGAAACGGGGCTTGAGTCTTTGCCTAACCCTAATTGGTGGATGGAAGTGTTGCTCAAAGTTATGCATTCAGGGAATAAGCAACTTTGTTATGTGTTGGTATGGCGCAATGATGCACAAAGTCCTACGCATTATTATGCTCCATTCCCCGGGCACAACAGCGTGCCTGATTTCATAAAATTCTATAATGATCCCTATACGCTTTTTGAAAAAGACCTGGGAAATATTTATAAATAGAATTTCCGCCCTGATCTATGCTGCTTCACCAACTGATGCTTATCAGGTTTTGTAAACCAGCTAAAGTTTACTTTAGGCCAGTCGGCCCAGGCTGATTTTAAGTATGATCACAAAAGAATTATTAGATCCTGAAAGCATAGTGATTGTAGGTGCCTCTAATGACACTTCGAAACCAGGGGGAAAGGTCTTATATAATATTCTAAAAAATAATTTTGCAGGGAAAATATTTGGGGTTAATCCAAAAGAAAGGGAAGTGCAGGGCGTTCCCTGTTTTGCAAACTGCAATTTAATACCAGAGGTTAGCCTTGCTATTATAGCCATCCCTGCTAACCAGGTGGAGGCTGTGATGAGAATACTGGCATACGAAAAAAAATGTAAGGCCTTTATTTTGTTTTCGGCAGGATTTAGTGAAACAGGTGCAGAGGGCAAATGCCTGGAAAAGCGCTGTGTTAAAATTGTGAATGATGTTGGTGGTACATTGGTAGGGCCTAATTGTATTGGTGTGATCACAGGAACATACAAGGGAGTCTTTGCAGGCCCTATTCCTGCCTACGATCCAAAGGGATGTGATTGTGTGTCTGCTTCTGGTGCAACAATGGTTTATATTCTTGAGATGGCTATTCCCAGGGGATTAAAGTTCCGGGATATTTTCTCTGTTGGAAACAGTGCACAAGTGGGAGTAGAGGATGTACTACAGTATTGGGATGAAACCTTTGATGAAAAGAGAAGTTCAAAAATAAAGCTCCTTTACATGGAGCAAATTACTGATCCAAAACGTTTTTTAAAGCATGCGCGGTCACTGGTAAATAAGGGGTGCAGGATTGCGGCTATTAAATCAGGAAACACTGAGGCTGGATCAAGAGCGGTTTCTTCACATACCGGGGCTCTCGCCGGTTCTAATTCTGCAGTCAGTGCCTTGTTTAGAAAGGCAGGCATTATCAGGTGCTATAGCCGTGTAGAACTGGTTTATGTTGCTGCTATTTTCACTATTCCACCACTGAAGGGCGATCGTATTGCAGTGATCACACATGCAGGAGGTCCAGGGGTGATGTTGACAGATATCCTGGTAAAAAATGGAATGAAAGTGCCGCAACTCCAGGGGGATAAAGCAGCCATGTTATTGTCGAAGCTGTATCCCGGATCAACAGTATCTAATCCAATTGATTTTCTGGCAACCGGAACTGCCGAACAACTGGGAGAAATATTGGATGCGGTAGAAAATGATTTTGAAGAAATTGATGCGGCAGTTGTTGTATTTGGAACAACGGGTATGTGGAGTGTGGATGATGTTTATATGTTGTTGCATGAAAAAATGCGTACTTCCCGTAAACCCATATTCCCAATTCTCCCATCAGCCATCCAGGCAGCAGAAGAAGTAAGTCATTTTCAATCCATGGGTCATGTGAATTTTACTGATGAAGTAAGTTTTGGATATGTGTTAAGCAGGGTTAACAAAATGAAACCACCTTTTCCTGAGGCGGTCCTACCTAAAATACAACAAGCTAAAGCGATAGAAATTATAGACCAGTCTCCAAAAGGATATTTACAACCTGGGCAAGTGTTTGAATTGTTGCAATCAGCAGGCATAGCCACAGTTGCGCAGGCTGTAGTAACTTCAAAAGAGGAAGCTTTGTTAAGTGCTAATGAACTAGGCTTTCCACTTGTTTTAAAGGTTTCTGGCATATTGCATAAATCAGATAGTGGTGGAGTTGTACCCGGTATTACCAGTTTTCAATTATTAGAAACGGTCTTTGAAAAGTTAATAGCCATGCCGGGTGCTAATGGAGTTATTATGCAACAACAGCTGACCGGTTCTGAAATCTATGTTGGTGCAAAAGCGGAAGATAAATTTGGCCACCAGGTATTATGTGGCCTGGGAGGCATATTTATAGAAGTATTCAAAGACATTTCTTCAGGACTTGCGCCGGTGGGAAGAGATGAAGCTATTTCAATGATCAGGCATTTAAGATCATATCCTTTGATAAAAGGCATACGTGGAAAGGAAGGAGTAAATGAAGAACTTATTGTAGATGCTATTTTAAAAATCAGCGCTCTCTTACAGATGGTTCCTGAAATAACGGAAATGGATATTAATCCTTTTATTGGCAACTCTACATCATTAATCGCTGTAGATGCACGTATATGCATTTCTTGATTAGGCAATCTTCACAGAATAACCCTGCTTACTTTTTATGAAAGTTTTTCTTAATTGCCGGATTTTGAATAAGATATTAATACCTGCATTTTTTTCGAGCATTGATTTACCTGCAAAGTTGATAATAATCATACAGTCATATGACAATTCCATTACATTTCAATAAAGCTTCTGCCGACATTTGGATAGGTTATCACTTCACCAAATTCCATTACCATGGAACAACAAACGATTGCTGCTTCTGTAAAAGAAAGAAAGGTTAAGGGTAAGGTTGAGATCAATATTCAAAAATGCAAAGGATGCGAATTATGTACCCTGGCATGTAAGGAGGGTGTTCTTTCTGTTTCCAATCATATTAATCTTAAGGGTTATCGCTACATCGTAGCCAATAATGATCTATGTACCGGCTGTGTCAACTGCGCCCTTGTTTGCCCTGATGCAGTGATCTCAGTATATAGAACGCCACTTAAGAAAAAATCGGCAGATAAATCTATAGGTAAGGAGGAATAGTATGCTATCAGTTCTTAAAAATAATTTGCATTATGACAGAAACTAAATTGATGAAGGGTAACGAAGCCTTGGCTGAAGCGGCTATACTAGCCGGTTGTGATGCATATTTCGGTTACCCTATCACACCTCAATCAGAAGTGTTGGAATATTTAGCCCGTGAAATGCCCGTTAGAGGGGGTGTGGTTTTGCAGGCGGAAAGTGAAGTAGCATCAATTAATATGGTATATGGTGCTGCCGGAGCTGGATTTCGTGCCATGACATCCTCATCATCCCCGGGCATAAGCCTGATGCAGGAATGTATATCTTATATGGCTGGTGCTGAATTGCCTTGCCTGGTAGTAAATGTAAATCGTGCGGGTCCTGGTTTGGGAACCATTCAGCCCGGGCAGGGTGATTATTTCCAATCTGTGAAGGGAGGTGGTCATGGAGATTATAAATTAATTGTGTTGGCACCATCTTCAGTGCAGGAAATGGCCGATCATGTGTTCCTTGGATTTGACCTTGCAGATAAATACCGAAACCCGGTATTGCTATTATCTGATGGAGCAATTGGCCAGATGATGGAAAAAGTGCAGTTCCATGCCTATCAGCCTCCAAGGGTGGATAAATCAAGCTGGGCTACTATAGGCAAACCAAAAACCAGGAGCCGCAATTATATAACCTCTCTTTTCATTCAGCCTGAACAAATGGAACAGCACAACCAGAAACTGGAAGCTAAGTTCAGGTTAATGCGGGAAAATGAAGTCCGTTTTGAGGAAATGAATACTACTGATGCTGAATATTTATTTGTAGCCTATGGATTAAGTGCAAGGATCTGTCAAAAAGCTATGGATATCTCAAGAGCAAAAGGTATTAAGGTGGGATTGTTGCGACCCATAACCTTGTTTCCTTATCCCTCAAAACGCCTGGCGGAATTGGCGCCGCAATTAAAGCTGGTCTTAAGTGTGGAATTAAACAGTGGACAAATGGTAGAGGATGTAAGACTTGCCGTTAATGGAAAGGTTCCGGTTGAATTCTATGGAAGAATGGGTGGCATGATGCCTACACCGGAAAGCATTGCTGAACATTTAGAAACTTTAATAAAGTATCACCATGACAATTGAAGAAAGATCAAACATTGATATTATCCAGGAAAAGGATAATAATATAATTGGTGAGCCCTATGAAACTGTATATCAAAAACCAGGAACCCTTATCGATGTTGATATGCATTATTGTCCTGGATGTTACCACAGCCTTGTTCATAAACTCTTAATGGAGATAATAGAAGAAATGGATATACAGGAACAAACCATTGGAGTGGCACCAGTTGGTTGTTCTGTATTTGCTTATGATTATATGGACATTGATATGCAACAGGCAGCGCATGGAAGGGCAGCTGCTGTAGCCACTGGAATCAAACGATTATTGCCAGATAAATATGTATTTACTTACCAGGGTGATGGGGACCTTGCAGCCATAGGAATAGCTGAAACGATTCATGCAATTAATCGTGGAGAAAATATTCTGATTGTTTTTATTAATAATGCGGTTTATGGAATGACCAGTGGTCAGATGGCACCGACCACTTTGACTGGCATGCAAACCACTACAAGTCCTGCAGGCAGGGATACAAATATTCATGGACACCCTATTAAAATATCAGAACTGGTTGCACCATTGCCCGGTGCATTTTATGTAACGAGGCAGGCTGTGAATAATGCCAATGGTGTTAGAAGGACTAAAAAAGCGCTTCAAAATGCTTTTAATTATCAAAGGTTAAAAAAAGGCACTTGCCTGGTAGAGATAGTTGGCAATTGTCCATCTAACTGGAAAATGACACCTATTGAGTGTACAGGTTTTGTAGAAGAACAGATGATGAAGACTTTTCCTGTCGGGGATATTAAGCTGCCAAAAGCGGAAGATCTTAAAAATCTAAAGGAGGCATAACATGTTAGAAGAACTTATCGTAGCAGGTTTTGGAGGACAAGGGGTATTATCAATGGGAATGACCCTGGCTTATGCAGGAATGGTAGAAGGAAAAGAGATCTCATGGATGCCTTCTTATGGGCCGGAAATGAGGGGAGGAACTGCAAATTGCATAACTATTATTTCGGATAATAAGATCAGTTCTCCAATACTTTCCTGTTTTGACACAGCTATAGTGTTGAACCAGCCCTCTATGGACAAATTTGCGACAAGGGTTAAGCCTGGAGGATTGTTACTGTATGAATCGGGGACAATTTTACGCCCCAGTGATCGAAAAGACATCGCTATTGTTGGTATACCTGCCACTGCAGAGGCGCTGAAGATGAAGAATGCCAGGATCATGAATATGATCATCCTTGGTGCCTACCTGCATTTAAAACCAGTAGTAAGCCTTGATTCCATATTGGAGGCTTTGAAAAAAGTATTGCCTGAAAAATACCATCACCTGCTTCCTATCAATGAAATGGCATTGGAAAAAGGAGAACAATTGATCCATGAATTGGAAGAACCTGTGATGTTGGTTTGTTGATCTGCTATATATTCCTTCTCTAATTTATCATGGAAGTATTTAACTTCTTATAAATCGCTAAGCTGAAGACTACGGGATAGTGGCCATTATATTTTAAAGGTTATTATTTCACAGACCCGGGCATTATCCCTTCCAATGTTTTAGTAAACAGTTTTCAGAGCTTCGCCAGTGTGTCGTTCAATTTCTATCTCTTTATTGTCATTTTTTTCTAAAAATCTGGCATTGGATCTAAATAAGCATAAGTCAATTCGCTATTGTCTTATTTCTGAATTTGGATTTTGCAGTTCATTCAGTTTCCTGTCTTATTAAAATTCCGTTTTATCAATACAAATTGTAGCCGGTAACGTTACCGGAAACGTTACCGGCTGCAATAGGCTTGTGAAACCAATGGTGTACTACATAATTATCTAATTTGACTCCGGTAATTGCTCGATTTCATCCATCAATTTTATTAACTAACACACTTGTCTAATTATGAGAAAATTCTCCAGGTTGATTTTCTGGATTCCTCTTTTGTTTTTTGCGACACCAGAATTAAATGCACAAACACATGCTGTAAGAGGAACTGTAAGTGATGCTGAAAATGGTTCAGCCATTAGCGGAGGGTCAATACTTATTAAAAACTCCAAACGGGGTCAAACTGTAGATTCGAACGGCCATTTTAATATATTGGCCAATGGAAATGACATATTGATTTTTTCCAGGATCGGATATCTTACACAGGAAATCCCGGTTAATAACAGAACTGTAATTAATGTTAAGCTAAAAGCAGAAGATAAAAACCTGAATGAGGTTGTAGTGGTAGGTTACAGCAGTGTTATTAAAAAGGCCGTTACCGGGTCCATAGCTTCCATCAAAACAAAAGACCTGGAAAACATTCCCACTTCATCATTGCTTAATGTGTTAGCAGGTAAAGCCCCTGGAGTGCAGGCAATTGTTCGCACCGGCTTGCCAGGTGGAGCGGGTGGTGGCCTGGTGGTTCGGGGTAATACAAACCTCTCAGACGCGAGTGATGTCACTGGTCTGAGTAATCCATTATATATAGTTGATGGAGTACCTGTATCACTGGAAGATCTTGCAGGTTTTGATGTTACCCAGAATGATTTTTTTGCAACACTCAATCCGGATGATATTCAATCGCTGGATATCTTAAAAGATGCGGCAGCTACTGCTATTTATGGATCCCGTGGAGCTAATGGTGTTGTTATCATTAAAACCAAAAGAGGTGGCAACAGGAAGACACGTTTCAATATAGGTTCTTCTACAGGAATCAACTTTGAACCAACTAAACTTAAGGTATTCATTGGCCAGGCAGAAAGGGATGAAAAGCTGCGATTGTACAATGAAAGTTTTAAAAGTCTTTTCGGAGAGCAGGCCTGGGTTGATGTTAGAAATGGACTTGAGGTCAAAGGATATATGTTGCCTGCAGTATTAACAGATAAGTACAATCCTGCTTTTAATAATGCCTATGACTACCAGAAAATGTTTTACCAACCAGGCGTTACACAACAATATAATTTAAGTATGGACGGAGGCAATGAAAAGAATGCCTTCCGTACCAGCCTTGGCTATTACAAGGAAAAAGGTGTATTGGTTGGTTTTGGATTCAACAGGGTTACAATGAATTCGAGCCTTACTACAGAGATCAGCAAAAAACTGCATAATGATCTGTCTCTAAGATTAAGTTATTTAACACGCCAGGGAGGTCAGTCAGATAATTTGCGTTCTTTCCCTACCAGTCCTACTGATCTTCCGTCTTCTTTGTTTTATAAAACTCCGGAAGAGTTGTCTTTGTTATCTGGTAAACTTGGAAATACCTATAATAATAATAAAACCTACCAGGGGTCTTTAAGTGAAGTTTTACGGATTGACCTGGCCCCAGGTCTGACTTTAGACAACCAGGGCTCTGTGTCAGGAACTTTTGGTAAGAAAGAATACTTTGTTCCATCTTCTGCCACTGATAATGGCTTGTCTTATGCGGAATCATCCAACAGCGGAAACTTTACCTTAAACGCCCATTCGTTTTTAAGCTATAATAAAAGGTTTAATCAGCATGATATCACAGCTTTACTTGGATCAGAGGTAAATATGGACCAGGAGTCTATGTCTCTTTTATACGGTGAAGGTGGACCAAGCGATTATATCCGCGTTGTACAAGGGTTTAAGAAAGAAAACGTTAATGGGTATAGTGATATCGTACAATCAAATTTGCTTTCCTATTTCGGAAATGTTTCATATGGTTATAAAGACCGGTACAAAATCGAAGCTGTTTTAAGGCGCGATGCTTCGTCCCGTTTTGGAGAAAATAACAAATGGGCTACATTCCCATCAGTTAAGTCATATGGGTATTTTCTGAAGAACCATTTTTGAAACCTTTAAAGAATGTACTTTCTTTTGGTAAATTTCGTGTATCATATGGCGCTTCAGGAAGTATAGCCGCTGATCCATTATTACAGTACAATTCCTTTATTTCAAATACAAATATTGGAGCGGGTATAAATAATATTTACGCTAACAAAATAGACGTTAAGACATATGGAGGCGTTGGTGCATTGCTGGCTGACTTCAATAAAATAGCCAATAAATCCTTGTCATGGAGTAAGTCCAAGGAAGTCGACTATGGTATTGACCTGGAATTTTTTAATCACAGGATATATGTAACCGGCGATATTTATTCAAGGTATACTTCGGGTTCTGTCTTTGTTTCAGAATTGCCTTCCCAGGTAGGCTATAATTCCATCCGTTCCAATCTTGTTGATATGATCAGCAATGGATGGGAGTTTGGAGTTACCGGATATTTATTTCCGCGTACCAGTCCTTTTCAATGGGATATGACATTGAATTTTTCCAAGAACAGTACTTCAATAGCCAAACTAGGCAATGGTGGACGTGATTATATTACAAGTAATTATGCATTTGTTGTAGGTCAACCTGCATTTCAATATTATACCTATGAGTACCTGGGACCGTTGCAGAGCATAGATGATCTGCCTGTAAATCCTATGACTGGTGAACGTATGAAATATTATGGCGCCGATGCAGGCCTGGCTATCAATCAACAGGGAAAAATATTTCCTGGAATGCCCATGTTTACTGATGTAAATGGTGATTACCTGATAGATGGTGCTGACTATGGCAATGATAAAAAAATAATCCAGGGTAAATCGCCGGAACCTAAGATCCAAGGTGGATTTCAAACAAATATTAAGTATAAAAATCTTAACCTGAGGGTTCAGAGTTCCTTTGCATTCGGCAATTATATTTTTAATACATCATTACAGCAGGTATTGTCTCAGTATGATGATAATACTGCATTTTTTACTAAAGCATTATACGATTTAAGCGGGTCAATTAACTTTTGGGAAAAGCCAGGAGATAATGCTTATTATCCTATGCGGTATATCAGTTATAGTGATGGGGGAAGCGCCCGTTCTTTTAGAGCATCTTCAATGTTCCTTGAAAAAGGAGATTATTGGAGCGTTGATGACATCACACTCTCCTATAACATCCCACAAAAATGGTCAGAGCATATTGGATTTACAAGAGTGAATGTTTTTTCTACAGTTAGGAATGCTTATATGTGGAAAGCCTCTAATGTTCCTGATCCAAGAATGGTCACAAAAACGGGTTATTATAATGGACAAGGTTACCCAATAAACAGGAGTCTTGTTGTTGGCTTAAACGTTCAACTTTAATATTCTTAAAATCATGATGAAGAAAAATATAGTGATACTGCTTCTGGTTGCAATGATAGTAAGCAGTTGTAAAAAAAGTTTTTTATCACCTTCCCAGGTTGACCTGGTTTATAATGAGGTTTATTGGAAAACATCCCAGGATGCAGAAAGAGCACTGATCGGCACCTATTCTTTATACCGGGGTTTAATGGTAAATGCTCAAATGTATAACAGGGGTGATGTCACTACTGGGTTGATCAACAGGGGATGGAACGGTGGTTCTGATCCTAATTTTTACCTGCCAGGTGATTACTCTAATATTAATGGTACCCGCAAATCATGGGGCGCTATAGAATCGTATGCTGACTGGAGTGGTTTTTATAAAGTAATTGCCCAGGCCAACCTGGTTATTACGCATATCCAGAGCATGGATGATAAACTTTTTGCGAAAGGTCAAAAAGAGGAATTATTGGGAGAAGCATATTTTCTCCGTGCCTTGACATATTATAATATAGCCACCATATGGGGGAATGCACCTTTGATGATTGAATCCATTGAAAGTTCAAGCCAGGTCATAACAGCAAATAATGAACTGGTAAATACCCCACGATCAACGGATATACAGATCATGGACAATGTTTTGGCTGACGTTACAAAAGCTGTGAACGGGCTTGCCTTCGGTATCCCCGGAAGTTCCAAATGGGGTATCCGTGCCAATAAGGGTAGTGCACTGGCATTATCTGGGTACGCTAATTTATGGATGGCCTTTTTAAAGCAAAGAGACGGTCAAACCAATGCTTCTTATATTACTAATGCTGTAACTGCACTGCAGGACGTTGTTGAACATGGAAACTATAGCCTGGCTAGTTATGCAAGTGCTGATTTGGTTCGGCAAATGTATAAGGGCAGATCATCTGAAGCAGTATTTGAATTAAACATTTCAACTGAACAAAATGAATCTTACCGGGTTGACCAGGGCGGAATTCAATACCTCACATGCAAATTGCTTCCTATAGATGGTGATGTATCAAAGGATCGTGCAAGCAGCATCAACTTTGTCCCGGCTTCTAAAAAAGCTTTGATTTATCCGGAATATCCTGATGATGCAAGAGCTGATTTGTTCTGGACTGCATGGGAATCTAATTATGATGAGCCATTCTCAGATGTCAGCCCGACTGCAACAGACAGGAACATGGTAACCTGGATGACAAAATTTGCTAATTTTTCTCCTGACCCTTCCCGGCAATGGAATGAATATGTTGCCTATTTCGCAGATTGTAACATTCCTGTATTTCGTTACACGGACGTTAAATTGCTATTTGCAGAAGCTTTTATTAAAAATAATCAGCCAGGAAATGCCTTGTCAATAATTAATGAAATTCGGACAAGAGCAGGATTGGAAACTTATTCAGGTTCTGATCCTATGACTGAAGTATTACAACAACGCACCAGTGAGCTAATAGGTGAGGGAAAATTGTTCTTTGATTATGTCCGGAATAATTACTTCCCTGTTTCCTCCGTAATGACCCCTGACAGGTATGCTCAAAAAGGATATTACTGGCCTGTAAGTAGTAATATTTTAACTACCAATAAAATGCTTACGCAAACACCTTTTTGGAATGGAAAAACAGTTTGGTAAAAAACTTAAAGACTTACAAATGAGAAAAGCAATTATATTCTTCTTACTACCAATATGCCTTGTCACTGCCAACTCTTGCTCCAAAGACAAGTATGTAATTGGTGGAGAAAAGAATGAAACAAATAAAGTAAATCAAACCACTTACGACTTTCTGAAGTCCTTTGAGGCTACTTCAGAAACTGCAAGGTTGATTGAAAGAGCCGGCAAAATCAATGAAGTGAATGGCAATGTAACGATAATTGCTCCCAGCAATTATGCGGTAAACAGGTATTTGAGGAGAAAAAATAACCGTGCGTTACGTTTAGATCCTAACGCCAGGCCTCTTACTATAGAAGACATTCCGGTAGATGAACTGGACCAACTGGGAATGTATATTGTTGATAATAAGTTTGCAAGCGACAGTATTCCTGCATCAGGGATAATATTAGCTACCCATCATGCAGGGGATTCCCTACGTTTAAGCCTTGATGAAAGCGTGGCAGATCCGGGAACGGCATGGGATGGGGGAGGCCAACCCGGAGAAGGATACCAGTATGCCAATTTCATGCAGACCAAACCGGTTAGGGTAACTGTTCATTTCAAAAGAGGTGCTAATTGGGAAATGGATCCTCAGCAAAGAGTAATGTTGGGATATGATAAGCCTGAATGTGACCAGGTTTATAAAATGTACATCTCGGATGTAATTACTACAACCGGCGTAGTACATGTAATTTATAGTGGAGATTATAATTTTACCGACCACTATTATTATCATTCCTTATTTTTCTTTGGAACAAGAGCAGACGATCTGTTGTAGGGAAGAACTAATTATTCTTACAATGGTGTGCAACTTTAAAATCAGTAAAAAAATGAAAAAAAATATAGTTTATTCAGTATTAATGCTGGCCCTGGCGGGATGTTATAAGGTACCGGAACAAAAAGGATTTTTAAGTAACGACCTATATTTAAAAGGTACAGATACTATAAACCTTGCATTAGGATCCAAAGGGAATAGTAATGTTGCCTGGCTGGATGGTTCTTCCGAACCATGCCTTTTTACGCTGGAAAATATCCGGGATAAAAATGGAAACAGGTCAGAACAATTTTTTACAAAGTATCCATATAACACATGGATCAAGCCATATGACAATAAGACGGACACCACCATGGCATTGGTTAAGGCAAAAATCAGTACCACGGAACTGCCTCCGGTTAGTATCAACCCAGTGAATGGAATGCTGCAATTCCTGGAAACTACCAGTAACCTGAAGCAGCCTGGAGATGTATATCATGTGGATGTGAAAGTGAAAAATTCCTATGGTGAAAAGATCTATAAGGATTATGCCAAGTTGAAATTAACGTCTGAATCTCAACCATTCATATTTTATAATGCTGTAGTCGCAATAATACTTGTAAATGGTGGAGGTGCAACTACATTTACCTTGTATGATAACATAACTGATAATGACCTGCAGAGACACCAGAATATTTATGAAAGAAATGGCAAAGAATTGCTGGATGTTTATAAGCTCAGTGATGAACCATCAACAGGTATTAAATTACTGATCCAGTATAAGGATGCTGACGGGAAGGTTTTCCCCGCCCAGGATTATAGAACGTATTCCACAGGCACAGAGAGTTATTTTGATTATGCAGTAAACCGGCAGAATACAGCTGAAGGAGCCATGATTGAATTTCCAATGACCCCATGGCCAACACGCCAGGATCTGCTTTCCTACTTAAAGGGAGGTACAATGGGTTTTGACAAACTTGATACAGCGGCCCTTCACCAGGGTGTTTATTATGATAAAAAGTATCCATTTTTAAATCCATGGCCAGCTGACTCCTGGGGTGCTTCCAAATGGTTTATCCGTTTACGCTCTAAAATTTTATTTAAGGAAAGCGGCACCTGGGTCATCTCGTGTAAGTTTCCATATACACATATTTAATAATCTTTTGCTTATTAAATATGTGTAATATTCTTGAAGAACCTTTTGAACATATTTACGTACCAATTTGGGTAAAATGATATATACACCAACAAAAAAGAAAACTGAGTTTCCAGGCAAATTTATTTATAGTAATACGCTTCTGCTAATAGCAAATCGGCAGGTAGCTTTCAAAGTAATGTGTACAGCAACCTTTATCTTATGCTTGCTAACATCATTTGCCCAAAAGCAAAAGCTGGCTTCTCCCCAAATTGTAAAAGTGGCAGTGGTAATGCAAGATCCCAGGATACCATCAATGGGTAATAAGAGAATGCATGAATTATTCAAAACACCAGGTTATACATTTCAATGGAACGATCCCTGGAAATTAGCTGAACAATACAGGGATAGCTTAAATGCTATCAGTCATGGCGTAGTAAAATATGAATTTGTAAAAATTTATGACGAGAATATTTTTTTTACAAAGCTGAAAAATTCAACTGAGCTACTGTCATTGGATAAGCTTGTTTCATTGCTTTCCGAACCAGGATGGGCAACATTAAAGAAAGATGGTACCCAGTTTGACTATAATGCTTTCATTCAACATTATGGATTTTGCGAGATGAGAGACCGAAATGAGATCAACGAGGTTTGGTTGTGGTCTTTTCCTTATGCCGGTGGGTATGAATCTACATTTGCAGGCGAAAATGCTTTCTGGTTGAATTCAGACCCCGTAACCAATACAAGCTGTAAGGATTTGCTGGTTGTTATGGGATTGAATTACGAAAGAGAAATGTCAATGGCGCTTGAAAGTTATGGTCATAGAGTTGAGTCAATCATGCGCAAAGTATATGGCCGCTGGGATAATAAGGCTGCCGATCCTAATAACTGGGAGATTTATACAACTATTGACAAGGTATCCCCCGGAAATGCACAGGTTGGTAATATCCATTATCCACCCAATGGAAATTCAGATTATGATTGGATAAACAAAAGGACCGTTTCCACTTACGCCGACCTATGGTATAGTTATCCCAATATAAAAAGAGAAGGTAAAAAAGCCAGGGAAGTTGATTGTAATGAATGGCAATGCAGTCACTCAGGCTATATGTCATGGTGGTTCAGGCATTTGCCTCATTATAAGGGGATCAATGTCAAAGATGGACATCTGAATAACTGGTGGGAATACGTGGTTGATTATAATGCAGCCATGAAAAAGGAACAGCAGTTAAAAAATAAACATAGTAAACATCTTAAATAATTCATTACATCTACAGGACACCTCACAAGGTGTCCTGCTCATTTAATTCTATTTGCAGAAATGAAATTCACCTTACACTTATTCTTGTTTTTACTTTTTGGATCATTTGTTTTGATCCCCCTGGCATCATTAGGACAAAAGAGTGTCCCATTACATAGTAACATGCATATTACGCATTCTGTGACCATAAAAAAGGGGACTTATCATTTAGATGGTGCAGATTCCTTATCCCAGGGAGCAATAATCATTGAAGGAAATAATATTACGGTTGATTTTAATGGAGCAGTTATTTCAGGGAATCGCGATGAAGAAAATCCTGATCGGTTTCAAGGGACATGTATAATTATTAAAAACGGACGCAATATAACCCTGAAGAACCTAACTGTAAAAGGCTATAAAGTAGGACTGATGGCTCGCGGGATCAATGGACTGCATATAAACAATGCTGATTTTAGCTATAATTTCAGGCAGCATTTAAATAGTAACAGGCAGCGGGAAGACCTGGCTGATTGGCAAAGCTATCATCACAACGAAGGGGACGAATGGCTTCGTTTTGGAGCAGGTATCTATTTACGTGATTGCGATAGTATGGATATTCACAACACAACAGTTACGAATGGCCAGTGTGGTTTAATGATGACGAATTGTAATGGTGGATTGATTTACAATAATAATTTTTCTTTCAATTCAGGCCTGGGAATAGGGATGTATCGCAGCAGCGGAAACAGGATCATGTATAATAAGGTGGATTGGAACGTACGTGGGTTTAGTTTTGGCGTTTATTACCGGGGCCAGGATTCTGCCGGAATACTGGTCTTTGAAAATAGCAGCAACAATGTTTTTGCTTACAATTCAGTTACGCATTCCGGCGATGGTTTGTTTTTATGGGCAGGGCAATCAACAATGGACACTGGTGAAGGTGGTTGCAATGATAACCTTATATATGGCAACGATTTTTCCTATGCACCAACTAATGCAGTTGAGATCACCTTCAGTAGGAATAAGGTTATAAACAATAAAATGCATGACTGCTGGCATGGAATATGGGCCGGTTTTAGCTACAACACAATTATTGCTAATAATGATTTTGCTGATAATTTATCAGCTATAGCTATTGAACATGGTAATAACAATATTATTGCCCAAAACCAATTTAATGGCGACAAAGTTGGCCTTGAATTATGGTCATCTCCCAATCGTCCGAAGGACAATGGATTTTTAAAACAAAGAGATACCCGTAGCATGAGCTATACTATTGCCAATAATAGCTTTAATGGTTTGCGGAATGTTATTTCAATAAATAATACTGCCCATGTAGTTTTTACCAATAATAAGGTTACTGAAAGTTCCTTTCAGCAAAAATTTGATTCCACAGTAAAAGATATTGTTATTGAAAAAACCGGGGACGGTGTAGCACTGGTTAATGACAGTAGTTTTTATCCTGTTTTGGCAGGAATACCCAATGGTCAAAATGCAATGATTCCTGCAGGAAAGCCAAAAGGTAAGAAATATATAATGATGACGCCTTGGGGGCCCTATAATTTTGACTATCCTATGCTTTGGTTAACTAAAGCAGATAGCGGCAGACTATACTTTGATATTATTGGCAAACCTGGTAAATGGAAAATCAAGCATATCAAAGGAGTCACTCAACCTTCTGCTGCTTCGGGTTTTATACCCGGTATACTTAGTTTTGTTAAAGATACTTCTGCTATGAAGGATATTGATATTGAATTGGAATATAATGGGGAAAGTATTGTTTCTCCTTTTGGGAAACTATACCCTGCTGGGAAAGCCTATCTTTTTCATTACAGAGAATTTAATCCATCATATAATTGGAAGATGAAATGGTTTGTAATAGATTCTACCCACGACCCGGTAAAAAATGAAAATTATTACAATAGTTTGCAGCAATCAATGCCTGTAAAAACTACGGAAGGACATGATCTGAGTTCAGTATTTGAAAAAGGATTTGGAAAGAACATCCCAACTGAAAAAATAGTTACAGAGTCCACCACGGATATCAATGTTCCGGCCGGGTTATACAGATTAGGAATCAGCGCATCGGAGATGGTAAAGGTATTTATAGATGGGAAGCTGGTCATTAATAGTTGGGATCCAACTAAGATCATTTATGACGCTGATTATCATAATGACGCATTTATTTCCTTAAATGGAAAACATTCCATTCGTGTGGTTCAGGCTCAATATGGAGGCTATGGAATGCTTTTCTTTTCATTACAACCTGTGGAAAAGAAATAATGTTTCTTTGAACGTGGGGTAAAGCATATGACGTTTTATAGTTCTAGCGTATAATTTACCTGCTTCTTATTGTAAATAAAAAATGAAGGCCTTAATTTCTTAAGGCCTTCTGCTTTGCAAAAGAAGCAGTGTAAACTGCCGGTAACTTTTAATTTGTTTATGGAGATATCAGTTTATTCAACTACAGGGAACTGGCTAATCCTTAAGGTAGTGCACCCATATGGAATCAGGGTAATTTCTATTTCCGGTTCATTTTTCAGATACTCTATATTGCTATAAGGTAAAGGTCCAGCGGTTTCGTTATATAGTTTCCATTCAGGTATCAGTTTACCCTTGGTTTTAATTTCAATGGGTGCATTGCTTAAGTTCCAGGGTTGATCACCAATGTTCTTTTTCATTGAAACCTGGAATCCCGATTCAATATTTTTTAAAGAAGATTGGGCCAGCCCAAAATTCCATGGCGAAAGGGGTCTGACTTCTTTATAGCTTCCGTACCTGTCTGTTCCATTGACATTTTTCCAGTCTTCTTCAACTTTTAAAGCATATACCAATGGGCCCCTGTCAACAGCTACTGAATTATTGAACCATCGGCTGGTGGTAACTTGCATTGGCAGCGTCAGGGATACTTTGTCACCATCTTTCCATTTTCGGTTGATCTTTATGATCTGGCCGCCTTTGGATTCTGTCCATTTTTCTCCATTGATCGTTATGATTGCCTGGTTACACCATGAAGGAATGCGAAGATGAAGTGGGAACAAAACCTGTTTTTTCGCTTTATATATGAAGTTGATTTCATCATTGAATGGATAAGATGTTTCTTCTATAAACTTTATTTCTGTTCCATCTCCCACTTTTGCATTTACTTCAGATGCTCCAAATACCAATGCAGCAAGTCCATTATCTTCAGTAGCAAACCACAGGCTTTGCACAAACTTTGGCCATCCCTGGTGCATGTTGGTTGTGCAACATGGATAACCGGTCAGCAGGCCAAAACACTGGTCCGTTCCATCATAGGCTGTTACAAAGTTCCTGTTGTGCCTTGTGATCATTACCTGGTTGGCCTGTTGATAGTACTGGCGATTCATATATTCGTCGTCGATCTGGGTGGGCAAAGCATTATAAGCGATCTTCTCAAGATGATCCATCATGCTTACATCAGCAGTGATAGCCATCATATTCTCAAGAGAATACATTAATTCTGTAGCAGAACAAAGTTCTGACCCCTGCACCGGATCGTTGCCGCGGGTTAATTCATCCGCACCATACATGCCCTGGGCCTGGCCCTGGAAGTCGCGTATGTTTTGAAAAGCCTTTTTTACGGCATCCACATATTTTTGGTCATGATCCTGCTGATAATAAATTACAGGCTCTTTAATGCCCTGTGCCAGGTTTACCCCATGAAATTTATACTCTGATTGTAACAGGTCTGAATATAAAAAACTTGCTGTCCAGTCGTAGGATTGCTTATGAATAATATTAGCCAGGTCCAGCAAAAACTTCTCGCCTGTCAGGTTGTATAGCCAATGCACAACCAATAAATTATCTCCGGCTCGTTGGGCCCCCCACCAGGAATAATAGCCAAGTGGTGTAACAGGAAGGGTTTTTAACTGGTAATGTGCATATTTCAGCATAAGATCGATTACCCTTTTGTCATGCGTAGCATTATAATATTGCTGTAAGACTTTTAACATTACCATTTTAGGCCACCAGTCACGGGCCCTGTTTCTTTGTAGTCCAGGCTCAGGAGCTGGTTCTTTTTCGGGGGGAATCGGTCCAAAATAACCATCATTCATTTGGTGAGTCAAAGACCATTCAATCCAGGTTTGCGCTTTTTCCTTTAATTCATGATCATCGAGGATATAGGCCAAAGGAACTAATCCATCTAGCCAGTAAGGTCCTCTTTCCCATACATCTCCATCTCCTCCTAACCAGCCATTACGTTTGCCCAACACGGCCGGGTAAAGCTTATCTAACTGGCCGGCCATCCCGGTTTTCATTGTTTTTAGTTGATTGAGTAACCAACCCCTGGGTTTAATGGCTCCTAAGGGTAGTTCCATATAAGGTTTTGAACTGAGCGGATATCTGTTTTGTAAATAGAGGTTTTTAATTGAATCAGCTGGTGGCTTTGAATAGCCTGTAATGACTGCCAGCATCAGCGCAGGTAACAGAAAAAAAAGTTTCTTCATGTAAATCTTGTTGATTTTATTTGATGGTGTAAATAGAAGGGTTCAATTCTTCTAAGGAAAATACACTTAAAGTATATTAACAAAAGCTCTAAACTATAACAATTGAAGAGTAGGCAATGCCTTACCAGCATTGTTTTTTAAGAGAACGTTACCGGTAACGTTCTCGAAATAAAGCGATATTTGAAAATGCGAAGTGATCAAGTGACCATAAAGGATCTGGCCCGCCTCTTGAATATTTCTATTTCTACTGTATCACGGGCATTGAGGAACGCTTCGGATATCAATCGGGAAACAAAAGAGGCAGTTCTGAAATTGGCTGAAGAATTGAATTATGAGCCCAATTTTATTGCTCAAAGCCTGGTGAAAAAGCAAACAAAAATGATAGGAGTGATTGTTCCTGCAATTCATTCCAATTATTTTTCTCAGGCCTTGGCTGGTATGACAGATGTAGCAAGTGAATTTAATTACCATGTAATGTTTTGCCAAAGCAACGAAACACTAGCACAGGAGATCAGCAGTATTAAAAAGCTGGTAGCCAGTAATGTCGAGGGTTTACTGGTTTCAGTATCAAAGGAATCCAGTGATATTTGTGAATTTGAAAAAATAAGACAAAAAGGTATTCCAATTGTAATGTATGATCGCATATTGAACGGTTTTTCCTGCAGTAAAGTAATCGTTGATGAATATGAGGGCGCATATAATGCTGTAAAACATTTGATCAGGAAAGGATGTAAAAGAATTGCTCACATTACCGGGCCAACGGATTTATCTGTTTCGGTAAACAGAATGAATGGCTACCTGGGTGCATTAAAAGATCATAATTTGCCAATAGATCCCGATTTAATTGTAATTGCAAAGGCCTTTGAAGAAAATGCCTTAATGGCCGTAAAGAAAATTATGTCGGTAAAGCCTGCAGTAGATGCTATTTTTTGTATCAATGATCTTTCGGCAGTTATCGTATTAAAGTATTTAAAAAGTAAAGGCATTAAAGTGCCCGAAGATGTCAGGGTGGTAGGTTTTAATGATGATCCCGTGAGCGGTTATGTTGAGCCTTCATTAACAACAGTTATGCAACCCGGATATGAAGTGGGTAAACTGGCCATGGGAATATTGATCGATGAAATTCAAAATAAAAATTTTCCTTGCCAGACATTCCGCCTTCGGACAAAATTGGTTATCCGGAATTCAAGCAAATAATAAGTATCCGGCCACCCGGCAGCCAACTATCCGTTTAGCTTTAGTAACCAAAGTGTTGTAATAACCACATAGTTTTTACTTTAAAATAGACTTTGGGTCTATTCAAGCAGTAGGCAGACATTCCCGCATACTAATATTACTCATTCCTCTGCGATAACGTTACCGGCAACGTTATCGGCTAAATTGATTAAAAATCTTACTGCAAAACCTTCTTTGATCGCAGGCGCGGGTAACTTTAAGCCTTACGAGATGCAGATTTTTATTTGATTCCTAAACCAATTAAAAAATATGAGAGTAATCTATACTCATAGAAGACTGGTAGCTATAATCTTCCTGGAAATGTCATCTTCTTGCTCCGGGGTGCTTCATTACCACCGGGTGAGCTTAAAGTCAAACTCTAAATTCCATGCTAATATAACATGATGGGAAACCATAGATTGATTCATTGATATAATATTATAATATCCTTTTTAAAAGAAAGCTTTAATATTCAATTTCCTTTGTTTAGTGTACTTTTTATACCATCCTGTATTATTTGTTCAACATGAGAAAATTATTTTGTTTATTGATCTGTTCAGTTGCGTTCAATGTAAAGCCATTTGCCCAGCAAAAACTTTCAGCTCTTGGTTTTGATAAGGACTCAATGGAAGTCGAGAAAGTTATTTTGGGATCCGATAAAATTAGTTTGTCCAAAGATTTGCCTGTGGCCAGTTTTATTGTAAATAAAAAACAATACACATCATCCCGAAACGAAAGCAAGGTCAACCTGCATTGGCAGGAAATGTCAGAGAACACTAATGGCTTGCGTGGAGTCTTGCTTTTTACCAATGTTACAGCAGATACAATTACCCTGGAAAATGTAGTTCCTTTTGGTGTTTCTTCAGACCATATCTATATCACGGGTAAAGGAGATCATGAATTATCCCGTACCCACTTGTTTGTTCCTGGTAAATTGCCGGTAAATGTTATAGTGCCGGACAATGCCTGGGATTTGGGGTATTGTTCATTTAATTTAAAGAATGATCTTTCAGTTACAGGACTTGTGCGTCGCAACAGGGCAAGCATAAAAAAGGGTACACGAACACGGTTTGAAACTATTTTATACCCCGGAGGTTCTGTTACTTATAATTTCTATGCAGAATCAGCACCATCAAAATGGCAGGATGCATTGGCTCAAATTTTCCAGGGAAGAATGTTGTATGATGTGGAGAAATTTGATAACAGTCTTTTTGAAAGAGAAGATTTGAAATGGATACGTCATTCTTATGTTATGCATATTATGATGACATGGGATAAGTTTTACTATGATTATAAAGATGGCAAGTTTCACCTGAATGAATTTGTTGAAAGAGGTAAAAAGCTTTATGGCGGTGATGATGTGATCAGCATTTGGCCAACCTGGCCAACACTGGGCCTTGATCAACGAAACCAATTCGATCTTTTCCAGGATCTGCCTGGTGGCACTAAAAAGATTCATCAATTGTCAGACGAACTCCATAAGCAGAATATCAAATTCTTTGTATGTTATAATCCCTGGGATGAAAGCACTCGAAGCGAGAATCATTTTGGAGGCATTTCTGATCTGATCGCAGCAACTGCGGCCGATGGTGTTGTGCTGGATACAAAGGCAGAAGCAAGTAAAGAGCTTCAGCAATCTGCTGACAAGGTGAGAAAAGGAGTGATAATGTACAGTGAAGGCATGGCCGTACCAAAAGATATGGCAGGAATTCCATCAGGCCGTGTACATAATGCATTGTATTATGCGCCAATGCTCAATTTGAATAAGCTGATCAAACCGGAATTTGCTATTTATAGAGTAGCGGAGCTTTTTAAAGAGCCAATTCAGCGGGAATTTGCAACCTCATTCTTTAATGGCTATGGTACAGAGATCAATATCATGGCACCAGGCCAGCCTGACTGGGCTGAAGAACAATATAAATACCTTGGACGTACAACAAGAATCCTACGAGAGAACACTAACAATTTTACTTCCCGTAACTGGGAGCCTTTGATCCCAACTTCTACCGATAGTATTTGGGTAAATAAATGGCCCCAGGATGGTAAAATTATTTATACCATTTATAGTATCCGCCCTGCAGGCTATAAAGGACAATTATTTAGCGTACAGCCTGCTGCCAGCCAGCATTTTGTTGATCTCTGGCACCATCGCCTTGTTCAGCCGAATGAGCAAAATGGTGAGTGGTGGATAAATGCCGAAACCAATGCATTCAATCAGGCATATTTAGGAACCAATAACGAAGGTGAAGTGGACTGTATAGCGCAGTTGCCTTTACTGATCAATGCTCATCGAAATGGAGATAAGCTGGTTATTCAGACAGCACAAAAAGGAACTGAATTACGCATTTGGGCTGGAGCGCCATCGTATGCGAAAAAACCATTGATGTTAAAGCCGGGGAAAAATGAAATTTTATTAAGTGATCAATTTGGGCGATTTGAAGGAGATTTTGTTATTCAGTTAATGGATAATGGAATATTGCTGGATGAGACAATAGTTACTGTTCAAAGAGGTGAAGCAAGACGCATTTCCAAACTTGAAACAACTTCTCCCGCTAATAGTTTTCCCCAGGGTATGGTAAATATTCCGGCAGGCAAATTTACTTTCAAGGCCAGCAATGGAGATGAATTCATTCCTTATCCAAAACAGGACGTAGATAGCAGCTTTGAAATGAAATCATTTTTTATGGATAAGTTTCCTGTTACCAATGCACAGTATAAAAAGTTTATTGATGCTACCGGGTACAGGCCGTCAGATACCGCTAATTACCTGAAACATTGGGTAAAAGGAAAGATCAAAAAAGGAGAGGAGCAATATCCTGTTATCTATGTCAGCTACGAAGATGCCAGGGCTTATGCGAAATGGGCAGGCAAAAGATTACCAACAGAATTAGAATGGCAATATGCTGCGCAAACGCCTTCGTTGAATGAATGGCCCTGGGTACAGGCCACGCCCGTCAAACGTAAAGTTGAATATGTAACAAATACATTATCTACATCAGCTATTGAAGGAATAGATTCTTCCATGTGCAACCTTGGAGATGGCAGGCTGCACCCGGTGGGTTCTTACAGTAAAGGCGCTAATCCATATGGCTTGCAGGACCTGGTAGGGTCTGTATGGCAATTGACCAATGACCTTTATATGAATGGAAGTTTTCGATACATCATTATGAAGGGTGGCAGCTATTTTAAGCCTTCAAGCAGCTGGTGGTATGTGCAGGGTGGTCCGCGTGAACTGCACTACAGGCAACAATTATTACGAGTATCGCAGGGATTTGAACGTAATGCAACAGTTGGTTTTCGTTGCGTGAAAGATGCTCAATAAATTGAAAGGTTGTTGTGATATTTGATTACAACAACCTTATTCTATTTCTATTATTATTTCATTCAGATCATGAAGCTTACCCCGTTTTTAAAATCCATATTGACCATTTGTTTTTTTATTGTTAGTCTGAATGTACTTCAGGCACAGCCAATTCGTATTGCTATTGTAAAAGATCATTGTGCTCCGGCAGAACTCTCAGCTATGATCCAAATGCTGGAAAAAAATAAACAGTTTAGCATTCAGCAGGTTTCATTAAGCGATTTAAAAAAGAGAGCTGCCTTACATCATTTCAACCAGGTCTGGTACCATCGTACAGATACGGCAGATCTTACCGTTTTCGAAAAGGCATTGGGTGCTTCCATCAAAGCATTTGTGAAAGGAGGCGGTAGTGTATTCCTGTCTATGGAAGCAGTTCCTTTATTAAATGATTGGGGAATCGAACCCAATGCATTTCAGTTGCAAAGAGATACCGTAATAGATGAAGGTTTTGGAAGACCTCTTGGTTTTCACTCTTTTAAATCCCATCCTATTTTTGATGGTTTGTTAGGTGGAGTATATACCAGCAAGCAAAAAAAGGATCATATTGTGCGAAAGCATGGTTTCTTTGGCAACAGCATTCCTGCGAAAGCAAATGTTATAGGTATTCAATGGACCTATATCACTTTTACGGAATCAAGCAAACTCCTCCTGGAATATAATTTGGGTAAGGGAAAGATCATTGCTGCCGGCAGCTACCTTTACTACGCTGCAGATAATTATAACAGGCAGCATTTGCAAAAATTTACGAATTACGTTTTTTTATATGCTGCAGGCAAACTCAAAAAGAGTAAAAACTATGTTTGGGATTTTAAGGAAACGAACATTAGTCCTTTTGCTTTCATTGCAACACCGGTAAAAAGTATTCAACCTGGAAAATGGAACCTTCCCAAACCAACCATTGCACAGCACCAGGACAGTGCTTCAAAAGATTTTTATGACCTTGTAGGCCGCAAGATATTATGGATGGGTAAAATGAACAGTGGTGTTGATGAAATATGGATGCATCCCTTCATGGCCTTGCGGGATTTTTCAGTAGGTGTAAGATTAAAAGGGACGGATTCTATTACATGGGTTAAGAATTTGCCGGTATCTGCCACCATTGCTCCGGAATATTTAATCAGAAATTATAAGATCAGAAATTCGATACTAAAAGAAATTTACACAGTTTCTTTTGAAGACCCTGCAGGTGTGGCGCATTTTGAAATAGAAGGTGATGATATTAAGGAACTGGTGATAGACTATGCCTCAAGCCTTCGTTTTATGTGGCCTTACAACTATACTGCTACTGGAAGTATTCAGTATGGGTTTAATAAAGCTTCTAACAGCCATATCATTACTGGTCAGAATGGTGAGTTAAGTACCGTGGTGATGTATAGTCAGGCGCCATTGTCGGAAACAGCAACCGCCAGTATTGAAAAGAACCAGGTAAATATTCAAAACAGGTTTTCTGTGAAGGATAATAGAGTGCTGAATGTTTACATTGCTGGTAGTACGAATTCCTACAAGGAAGCATTAAGCCTTCTATCTGCTAAACAGGCTCAAATGTCACGTTTGTTTGAAAAGACCAATGGCTATTACCAATCCCTTATCAATGAACATTTAAGCTTTGAAACCCCGGATTCACAATTCAATATAGGTTACAAATGGGCACTGGCCCGCACCGATCAATTCTGGCAAACAACACCAGGTATTGGTACTGCCCTGATGGCTGGTTTTGGCACCACTGCCCGTGGATGGAACGGCCGGCATGCAATAAGTGGGCGCCCGGGCTATGCCTGGTATTTTGGAAGGGATGGTGAATGGAGTTCTATGGCCATTGACGCTTATGGTGATTATAAAAATGTCAAAGGCATGCTGGAAACTCTTATCCGTTACCAGGATATCAATGGTAAAATCTACCATGAACTAACCTCCAGTGGTGTTGCCCATTATGATGCCTCGGACGCTACCCCGCTATTTGTGATCCTGGCTGCGCATTACATGCGCTACAGTGGCGATATTGATTTCATCAGCAGGAATTGGGTAGCCATTAAGAAAGCAATTGATTTTTGTTATGCTACAGATACAGACGGAGAAGGGTTAATTGAAAATACCAACGTTGGCCATGGTTGGATCGAGGGAGGAAGCTTGTTTGGTACACATACAGAATTTTACCTGGCTGGCTGTTGGGCCGCAGCATTGGATGCCGCTAATTATATGGCCAGCCATCTGAAGATTAATAAACTTGCCAAACAATACAGCACGGATGCTGAAAAAGTGAAACTCATTATTGATAAAGATTTCTGGAACCAAAACCAACAGTTCTACAATAATGGAAAAATGATAGATGGATCATTTATGCCCGATGCTACTGTATTGGCAACAGTTCCTATTTATCTCAATTCCGTTATTGACAGTTCCAAAGTCAGGAAAGTAAATGACCGGCTGGCCGGTAATCATTTTTCAACCGATTGGGGCATACGCATGATAGAAGATAGTTCATCAAAATACAGGTCAGGCAGTTACCATGCAGGCATGGTTTGGCCACTCTATGGCGGCTGGGCTGCGCTATCAGAGTTTAAAACTGGTAATAACAAGGCCGGTTTTCAGCATATCATGAATAATTTGCTGGTTTACCGAAACTGGGGCCTGGGCAGCGTTGAAGAAACACTGAATGGTGACCAATATAAGCCAAATGGGGTATGCAGCCAGCAATGCTGGAGTGAAACCATGGTATTACAACCAGCTATCGAGGGCATGCTCGGTCTATATCCGGATGCCATGACCAATACCATTTCACTTTCCCCCTATTTTCCATGGGATTGGAAGTTCGCTACAGTAAGAAATATTAAGATGGGGAACCGGGTCCTTGATATGCATTTGCAAAGGGCCCTCAACAATACCAGCTATTCATTAAGTAGCAATGGACCGCTGAATTTGAATTTCAATCCAAAACTTCCATTGGGAACAAAGATTAAAAAGGTATTGGTGAATGGTATGGCCACGAATTATACCATTGTGAATAATGCCGAAGGGATTACGCTTCAATTCAAAACAAACATAGGGAAAGGCAAAACTGTCATTTCAATAGATCATGAAGCAGGTATAGGGGCCTTACCAATAGTGGTTTTGCCGCAGCCGAGTGACATATCTCATGGAGCAAGAATATTATCAGAGGTCCTGGAGGTAAATCAATATAAAGCCATTATTGAAGGTCGACCTGGTACAATGCATACCTTTAACATGGTAGCATATACTCCACCTGGAAAAGTTGAAGGAGCAGTTTTGAAAGCAGGAAAAGAAAACGTTTATACCTTTCAGGTTGATTTTCCTTCCTCCGGCGAAAAATATATAAGCAAAGAAATTCGCATAACATTTAATAAATGAGTTAATCCATTCATTATGATCAAAAACTGGCTGAAGACATTTTCGTTCATTCTTATTTGCAATGGAGCACAGGCACAGACCGGCTCTCTTCAAAAATTATATCCCGTAAACTTTTCAGAAGTATATATCAATGATAACTTCTGGACGCCAAAAATGAATAAAGTTGCAGATGTCACACTTCGTGCCTGCATTGATTATACAGAAAATAAAACGGGGCGCATTCGCAATTTTGAAAGAGCAGCCCTGCACACCAAAGGCAAACATGAAGGTGTTTACTATGATGATTCTGATGTATACAAAGCGTTGGAAGCGATGGCCTATTCTTTACGTAACCATCCCGATTCAGCAATTGAACGAAAAGCAGATGAATGGATAGATAAAATTGCTGCCGCACAGTTACCAGATGGGTATCTCAATACCTATTATACACTAACTGGTCTGGAAAATCGGTGGACCGATATGGAGAAGCATGAAGATTATTGTGCTGGTCATCTCATTGAGGCTGCCATCGCTTACTATAATACAACCGGTAAAAGAAAGATATTGGATGTGGCCATTAAGCTGGCAGACCATATAGATTCAGTGTTCCGCTTGAAAGATCGTCATTGGGTTTCAGGTCACCAGGAAATAGAACTTGCCTTGATGAAATTGTATCATCTTACCAACAAGGACAAATACCTCCAGGAAGCCAAATGGTTTCTGGACCAACGTGGTCATGGTTATGGAAAAGGAGTTATCTGGGACCAGTGGAAAGATCCAAAATATTGCCAGGATGAATTACCTGTAAAGGATCAGAGAGATATAACAGGGCATGCTGTCCGGGCTATGTACTTATATACCGGAACAGCTGATGTAGCAGCGGTTACCGGTGATGCAGGTTACATGAATGCCATGAATGCCGTTTGGGAAGATGTGGTATATAGAAATATGTACCTGACAGGTGGCATAGGAGCATTGGCAAAGAATGAGGGCTTTGGTGATGATTATGACCTGCCAAATGACCAGGCTTATTGTGAAACCTGCGCTTCTGTTGGAATGGTCTTCTGGAACCAGCGTATGAATATGCTTACAGGAAATGCAAAATATATAGATGTATTGGAAAGGAGCTTATACAATGGAGCCCTTGATGGTCTCTCTTTAAGTGGAGATCGGTTCTTCTATGGTAATCCATTGGCTTCAGCCGGAACACAAAATCGTCGTGAATGGTTCGGAACCGCATGTTGCCCATCTAATATTGCACGTTTGGTAGCCTCCCTGGGCAATTACATTTATAGCACAGGAGATAAAGGTGTCTGGGTCAACCTGTTCATCGGAAGCAGTACCAAAGTAAAAGTAGATGGCAACACGATTGGTTTAAATATGCAATCAGGCTATCCCTGGAAAGGCGATGTGAGCATTACGGTGGATCCTGCAAAAAAGAAAACATTTGGTATGCACCTGCGTATTCCCGGATGGTTGAATCAACCCGTTCCGGGCAAGTTATACCAATATGCAGAAACCAAAGAAATTAAACCAGTGTTCAGTGTAAATGGTAAGGCAGCTGACTATTCTATTAATGATGGTTATGCTGTGATAAACAGGACTTGGAGAAAAGGAGATGTCATAACCATACAATTTCCAATGGAAGTAAGGCAGGTGATCAGCAACCCCGAGGTAAAGCAGGATAAGGACAGGATAGCATTACAGTATGGTCCATTGGTTTATTGCGTGGAAGGAAAGGATAATAATGACAATGCCTGGAATATCATTATGCCTGCACAACCAAAGTTCGAATCAACATTTCAACCTGGCTTATTAGGGGGTGTCAGTACCATTAACTTTGATGCTAATGTTGTACAGGTAAGTGCAGATGGAAAATCTGTTTCCACCACTACTCAAAAAGTAACCGCTATTCCATACTATTCATGGAATAACAGGGGAGCAAGTTCCATGCAGGTTTGGTTACCTACTACTGTCACCAATATTAAGCTCAATTATTAAACTCCGACTCAATATGAAGCGTCACAACACACTGCTTATTTCCAGTTCCCTGGTTTTATTTACTTTTTTTTCGGCCTGTAATGATGGGAACAGTAATACAAAGGAGCCACAGGAAAAATCTCAAGCCAAAGGATATGCCTTGCCAGATCCGGGAAAATTTTCTGATACTTTAAATGGCAAGTCTACGCGTTTATATGTTTTAAAGAATCATAACGGGATGGCAGCTGCCTTTACTAATTATGGAGGTCGGCTGGTAAGTTTGCTGGTACCCGGAAAAGATGGAAAGCCAGTGGATGTTGTCGTAGGTTTTGATAGCCAGGAAGGATACCAGAAAGCAACAGAAAGATACTTTGGCGGAACTATCGGCCGGTATGGAAACCGAATCGCCAATGCCAGGTTTAGCCTTGACGGAAAAGAATATACATTGTCTGCAAATAATGGGCGCAATACATTGCATGGGGGTAAAAATGGATTCCAGGAAGTAGTATGGGATGCCAGCCAGCCAAATGATTCAACACTTATACTGAATTATTTGTCAAAAGATGGTGAAGAAGGTTTCCCTGGAAATTTGAATGTTACAGTGACCTATTCATTGAGTGCAGATAATGGATTGAATATGGATTATAAGGCCACGACGGATAAAAAGACCGTTGTCAATCTTACCAATCATGCTTTCTTTAATTTAAATGGAGAGGGTAGTGGTACTATCAATGATCACCTGTTGCAGGTAAATGCCGGTAATTATTCGCCTGTTGATTCAACCCTGATTCCTACGGGTAAAATAGAACCAGTGTCAGGAACACCATTTGATTTTCGCCAGCCTTCTGCTATTGGCAAAAGGGTTAACGATAAGAATGAGCAACTGAAATTTGGTAAAGGTTATGATCACAATTTTGTCCTTGATGCCAATGGAAAAACAGGATTGATACATGCAGCTACTATTAAGGGAGAAAAATCCGGGATTGTTATGGACATCTTTACTACAGAACCGGGTTTGCAGTTCTATGGAGGTAATTTTATGCAGGGTCAGAACAGTTTTAAAACTGGTGCAAAAGATGAGTTCCGAACTGCTTTCTGCCTTGAAACACAGCATTTCCCTGATTCACCTAATCAGCCTTCTTTTCCCAGTACTGTTTTGCAACCAGGCAAGGAATATCACTCTAATTCTGTTTATAAATTTTCAGTAGATAAATAGTTTCCCATAAATTATTGAGCGAAAATTTAAAATTAATATATGGTCATTACGGAAGCATTACAATTGTCAGATGAAAAACCTGCGGTATTGCAGATCAAAAACACAGAGAAAAGCAATGTGATTGCAATAGGCCTGAAGAAAGACCAGGTATTAAAAAAACATCTATCGCCTATTCCAGCTTTACTGGTAGTATTAAAGGGTTCAATAATTTTCGAAATGGAAGGAAGCAGAACGGAATTGAAAGAGTTCTCTACGTTTGAAATACCAGTGAACGTACTGCATGAAGTTACCGGCAGTACTGAAAGTATTTTTTTGGTGATCAAGGAGAAATCCTGAAAGGTTTAACAGCAGCACGTAACTGCAAAGAAGTAAAGAAAAACCATCGACCAACGATGGTTTTTCTTTTAAATAATTATCTGATTATAATACCACCTCTTCCTGTGGTTTTAATAGTTCTGTTGGCTCCGGATTGAATACGATAAATAGATCCTGGTCTGAAACCCTGGACATTGGGGTTAATTACCAGGTTTCCACCACCTGGTGCTATTACATTTCCTCCGCCCGAAGCTACCACATTAGCACCACCTGAGGCTACAACATTGCCACCACCTGCAGCAACCACATTGGCACCTCCGGATGCTACAACATTGCCACCTCGTCCCTCAATCATACTTACAGCTACCGATTTTCCATTGATCTTCAGATCTACTACAAAACGTCCATTGCCCAGGTCATACAGATCTAAAAACATTCCTGCGCTGGCCACACTGGATTGGTATTGCCTGATCAGGTTTTTTAGTTCATCATATGTACGCCAATGGCCTTCATTATAGTTTTGAATATTATATTCCCATGCATTAGGCTTCCGGCCATATTCCTCCTTATAAATTTGGGTGATCCATTGGTCGCCTGTAACTTCTGAAGGAGTGTATTGCCAGGTCAGGTTGATCTTTTGCCCCGTTCCAAAAGTTTTGTATTGTTTAATATATCCCTTGAGCTCATTATAACTATTCCAGCTACCGTTGTTATAATTTTTGATATCACATTCCTTTGCAGTAGGTGTAGCATTGTATAATTCTTTATATATCTGTACAATCCAGGGATCGCAATTTTGAGCTTTGCTTGTTTGAGTTAAAAAAGAAGCTAACATCAATAAAAAAGCGCAAGACTTTAATTTCATTTTCTTTATGTTTTGGTTAATAAAAGCAGTGGTTGTAATGTATTGTATCCTGTGGAAGTTTACATACAAGCTATTATGATAGCCTCATTATTTTTGATAGTAAAAAACTAACATTTACCAGGCTACCTTTTATAAAATCGGCAGTTTTCTGTGACAGGCAGCTCACAAGGGTTATAAAAAAAGCAGTAAGGGTAAACAATATTTTCATTTGGGTTTGGTTGAATACTGCAATAATATTAAAAATTGAATTAAAATGCTATCGGACGTATTCATGTTATTTTACGTGTATTTTCCGGTACTATTCCAACAATGATTTCAATTATTTTAACGATACATGATTCATTAAGATTTCTCATTTATATTCCTGTTGGTTTTTAATAAAAAATCATGAAATTTAAATACCTCTTCCTGTTAACCTTTTTTGTTTTCGTATTGCGGTTTGTATATGCACAACCAGTAAAAGTTCATGGCCAACTCCAGGTAAAAGGCTCTCAATTATGCGATGAAAAAGGCTCGCCGCTGGTATTGCGTGGAATGAGTTTTGGATGGCATAACTTCTGGCCACGTTTTTACAATCCCGGTGCGGTTGCCTGGCTTGCCAGCGATTGGAATTGTTCCGTTGTCCGGGCAGCCATGGGAGTGGAACCAAAAGGAGGTTATAAGGAAGACCCTGAGGGTGCTGCAAAGAAAATTAAGGCGGTTGTGGATGGAGCCATCAAATCGGGTATCTACGTGATCATCGACTGGCATAGTCATAATATCAACCTGGCGGAAGCAAAAACCTTCTTTGCGCAAATGGCGTGTGAGTATGGGAAATACCCTAACATCATCTATGAAATTTTTAATGAGCCTGACCAGGAAAGCTGGCAAGATGTAAAAAACTATGCAACGGAAGTGATCCAGGTGATCAGGAAACACGATCCGGATAATATTATTTTGGTAGGCAATCCACATTGGGACCAGGATATTCACCTTGTGGCTGATGCTCCTTTGGCTGGCTTTGACAATCTCATGTATACAGTTCATTTTTATGCGACCACTCACAAACAGGATCTCAGGGATCGTTGTAACTATGCTCTCAATAAAGGAATACCCATATTTATATCAGAATCTGCAGGAATGGAGGCAACTGGTAATGGTACATTGAATGAAACCGAATGGCTCAAATGGATAGACTGGGCAGAACAAAATAAGATTAGTTGGATCACCTGGTCAGTGTCTGATAAGGATGAAACCTGCTCTGTACTCTATCCCAGTGCTAAATCCAATGGAAACTGGAGCAAAAAGGACCTTAAAGAATCAGGGAAAAAAGCCAGGGCTTTGTTGAAACAATACAAATAGAGATTTACACTTCGTCTAATCTATATAAAAAGTTCTGGGAATTGATCCTTCTTTGCCTTTGATAGTTTAATCAAGTGCTATTACCTGACATTTAATCATAAAGGCAATTCCTTATAAGTATTTTTATAGTTCATGGAAATGGACGATACACCTAATGCAGAAGCCCGGCGCTTACAGCAAAATGCTGTTAAAGATGTCCCTCTTGCAAAGTGGGGGCCTTATCTCAGTGAACGTCAATGGGGGACAATAAGAGAAGATTATAGCCAGAACGGGGATGCCTGGAATTACTTTCCTCATGACCACTCCCGTAGCAGGTCCTATCGTTGGGGAGAGGATGGATTGGCCGGTATCAGTGATTTTTATCAAAACCTTTGTTTTGCCATAGCAGTCTGGAATCATAAAGATCCCATTTTAAAGGAGCGTTTGTTTGGCCTTACCAACCCGGAAGGTAATCATGGCGAAGATGTAAAGGAGCTTTATTATTACCTCGACAATGTACCGTCTCACTATTATATGCGGTATCTCTATAAATACCCCCAGCCCGCTTTTCCTTATTTAGAATTAATTGAAAAAAATAAACAAAGATCCAGGCAGGAACCTGAATACGAAATACTGGATACTGGCATATTTGACGATAATAAATATTTTGATGTTGAAGTAGAATATGCAAAAAAGACCGACACTGACATATTTATAAAGATCAGGATCAGTAATAGGGGAAATGAATCCGCCCCTATTTCTTTGTTGCCCACTTTATGGTTTTATAACCGCTGGCAGTATGGTGGATTAAAAGAAAGACCCTTATTAAGCCTTGTAGACAACCAAACCGTTAAAGCAGAACATGAACGGCTTGGGTCCTACTTTTTTTATTTTGAAGAAGCATCAGCACTTTTATTTACAGAAAATGAAACCAACTCAGAAAAGTTATTTGGAACGCCAAATGCATACAGCCGTGTAAAGGATGCCTTTCACGAGGCAGTTATTAACAATGACCTGAAGTTGGTTGCCTCCCAAAATGAAGGAACTAAATTTTCACCGCTCTATCAATTGACTATTGAACCCGGTACATCAAAAGACATATACTTGCGCCTTTCAGACCAATTTGTTCAAACCCCCTTTGAAGAAAATTTTAAAGACCTGTTTAACCTGAGAAGAAGGGAAGCCGATGAATTTTATGCTTCTGTAATTACTGAAAACCTTAAACCTGAGTTGAAAAATATTCAGCGGCAGGCATACGCAGGGCTGCTGTGGAACAAGCAATATTATCATTATGATTTGGAGCGTTGGATAAACAATTCTGATGGGATTACCCCTGTAAGTGATGAAAGGTTAAATGGGCGAAACCATAACTGGAAATATTTAAAAAACCAGGATATTATTGTGATGCCTGATAAATGGGAGTATCCCTGGTATGCAGCATGGGATACGGCATTTCATTGTATCCCAATGGCCATGATTGATCCCGTTTATGCCAAGCATCAAATGATCTTGATTATGCGGGAATGGTATATGAATCCCCAGGGACAATTACCTGCCTATGAATGGAATTTTAGTGATGTCAACCCACCGGTCCATGCTTTTTGTGCCATGGAGGTCTATCGCATTGAAAAGGAGAACAAGGGAACCGGGGATATTTCTTTTTTGAAAAAGATATTCCAAAAGCTCATTTTGAATTTTACCTGGTGGACAAACAGGGCAGATATCAATGGCAACAATATTTTTGAAGGTGGGTTTTTAGGACTTGATAATATTGGAGTTTTTAACCGGAGTAATACACCTGCTGGTGTTATTTTGGAACAGGCGGATGGTACCAGCTGGATGGGCATGTATGCATTGAACATGATGGATATGGCACTTGAAATAGCTGTTCACGATCCGTCATTCGAGGATAGCTGCACCAAGTTTTATGAACATTTCGTGTTGATTGCAGAAGCTTTGAATGGATTAGGCCTCTGGAACCAGGAAGACCAGTTCTTTTACGATATGCTTTTGATAAATGGATCAACTACCATGCCTCTTAAAGTTCGTTCCATAGTGGGTATCACACCTTTGTTGGCAGTATCAGTTTTAAGCAAGGAAAAACTGCAACAGTTGAATGATCTGAAAAAAAGAATGGGCTGGTTGAAGGAATACAGGATGCATAACAATATGTATTTGCCTAACGAAGAAAATGCTCACCAGGATCTGATCCTTTTATCTCTTGTTCACAAGGATAAGCTGGTAAAACTATTGGAACGATTACTTGATGAATCAGAATTTCTTTCTCCGGGGGGAATAAGAGCCTTGTCCAGGTACTACGGTGATCATCCTTACAATGCCAATATAGAAGGGGCACAATTTCATGTGCAATATGATCCGGGTGACTCAACTTCCGGCCTTTTTGGGGGTAATTCTAATTGGCGTGGACCAGTATGGATGCCAATCAATTATTTAATAATTAAAGCTATTCATAAGTATTATGCTTTTTACGGTGAAAGTCTTCTTATTGATTGTCCAAGGGGCTCTGGCAACCAAATGAATTTAAAAGAGGTAGCCAACTTCCTTACTGATAGATTAATAAGTATTTTTTTGCAAAATGATGAGGGTATGAGGCCTTTATATGGAATGTATAACAATTTCTATAATAGAGCAGAAAACAAAGAGCTTGTGTTATTTCATGAATATTTTCATGGTGACACTTCAAGAGGGTTGGGTGCCAGCCACCAGACCGGGTGGACAGCTTTGTTGACATGCCTTATCCGGGACAGTATCTAAAATCAATTGTAAGCTTTACGATGTCCAAAGTTTAGCTCCGCCTTTTATGCCATCCCTGTTGGAATCGATAGTAATGTTTGAATCAAGTTTGAAATCTAATTTATCAGCGTTGCCTCCACTTATAAATAAAGAATCATAGTGAAAGACAACTTTTAATATCCTTATAACTTTTTCCATTCTTTTGTTCCATCGTTTTTTACCTATTTTATCCAGCGCCTTTTGCCCTATGTATTCATCATAGGTTTTCTTTTTTGTTACAGGGTGATGTGCCAGTTCTAAATGCGGCATAAGAATGCCGTTATTGATCAGCGCTGTTCCAAAACCTGTCCCTAATGTGATCACTAATTCCAGCCCTTTGCCTTTGGCAAGACCCAATCCTTGCAGGTCAGCATCATTCACCAGTTTTACAGGCTTTTGTAAGATTTGTGAAATAGCCTCGGCCAGGTTATAATGAATCCATGATTCAGTTCCTAAATTAGGTGCAGTTTCAACAATCCCGTTTTTTACATATCCCGGGAAACCCACAGATACTTTATCAAAACTAAATTCGGTAACTATACGTTTTATTGCAGTGAGTATTGCTTCAGGGGTTGCAGGAACAGGAGTAGGCACTCTTTTGTAGTCACTTATAAGTGCACCCTGGGCATCTAATATCACAGCTTTTACATGTGAGCCGCCAATATCTATAGTTAATATTTTATGAGCAGGTACATTCTCCATGATAATATAATATTTGAATAAATTATTTCTTTACAATGTGCATGACAGCTCCGCCACCCGAAGCCAGTTTGAATTCAATGTGTGCATTAGGTGCAATCATTTTGATTTGTTTATCAACCTTGTTGGGATTAATGCCGGCATCTTCGGTGTCTGAAAAGGTAGTGGTTTCCCAGGTTCCTTTTCCAAGAAAATTACAATCGAATTTTATAACCCGGCCTTTATGACCTGTGAGGGCACCAATAAACCAGTCGTTTCCCTTTCTCCTGGCAATGACAATATATTCACCAACCTTAGCCTCCAGTACTTTTGTTTCATCCCATACGGTAGGCACCATTTTAAGAAATTCAAATCCGGGTTGTCCTTCATAGGCAGCCGGATAATCGCAGACCATGCCTAAGTAATTTTCCAAAACAACATACATAGCAAGCATATGGCATCGTGTGCCTAATTGTAAAGGCCTCGTGTATTGAACTTTGAACAGGGAATCAGGAACAGCCCTGAATCCGCCCAGGTGATAATCTGTAGGCCCGGCAAGCATCCGGGTAAAAATAATATTCAGATCATGATCAGGCGTGATACGCTTTTCCCATTTATTCACTTCATAATTCAATGTGCCTTCCCGTGTAATTTCGTTTGGGTAGGTACGCGATAAGCCGGTAGGTTTATAGGCTCCATGGTATTGAATATGAAGTTTGTGGGCAGCTGCTTTTTGTAAAATCTCTTCTTGTATGTTCACCATTTCCTGGTCATCCCTGTCCATGAAATCAACCATCATTCCCGAAAGTCCCCATTTTTCAAACACCACAAAGGCAGTATCGAGTTGAGGATATAAGGCTTTCCAGTGAACCCAAACCCTGACACCTACACCTTTGCTTTTGGCATAATCGCAGATCTGCTTCATATCAATCCCACTTACTGGTTTTGTAACATCTGCATGTGCTCCCGGCTGGTAACCTTCTCCGTCATTGGTATACCATTCATGACCACAACTTTCCACTACTGTGTGATATTCCAATCCATTGCGGGCACAGAAATCTATATAATACTGGTTGTTTTCAAAATTGTTGCCCGGAGCAAATGTTGTATCTGGTATAATACTACCGTTCCACCAGGGGAATGTGGTTTTACCTGGCCAGATCCATGATACATCTTTTAATTTGCAGGGAGGGCTTAAGGTGGTTAAAATATTTGTCTCAATCAGTGAACCGATCCTGTCGCTGATCATCAACACCCGCCAGGGACTTTGATGAGGTAGCCTTGCTTTTACTTTAAGATCCTGCTGGCCGGGCAGGGGAGAAAGCATGCTTCTAAGAACGCCGTTTTGCTTGCATAGGTACATACCCGCAAAATCAAGTAAGGCTGCTTCAGTAATGGCCATATAAGTATTGCCCGGAAATTCAAATAATGCTGGCATATCCATTAATGTGTCTTCCTTTACTTTACTCAAGGCCAGGTAGCTGTATTCGCCCTCATGTGAAGTAGTATAATTTGGAAGGAACAAGGCCCGTACCTTGGGATCTCCTTCTAATTTAAACTGGGTGTCTTCGTCTGTCAATGTAAATGCCTGCCAGTTTTTTTGTACTGGCACTTCATAACGAAATGCTAGCCCATCATTAAATGCCCTGACTATTAAGTTTAATTTTCTTCCGTTTACTTTTCTTTCTTCCAGGGGAATGATCAACTGTTTATAATGAGCATTGACAGAACTGGTTTTTCCTAATGGCAACTTATAACTTTCTGTTCCCTCACTAATACTAACAGTAAGAACTTTGAGGTTATACCTTAAGCTTCCTTTTTCCTTAAATGCCCAACCCAGGCCTGAATTCTTTATGAGCGCTATCCGCTTGTAAAAAACACTGTATTCCGGAAGATGATTCTTAAGTTGGAAAACATATTCTATACTCCCATCCGGTGAAGTAAGCCTGGTAAGTTTTTGAGAATATCCCTGGTAACACGTGAAAAGTAGCATTGCAAATAAAAGCAATGACATAAATCTCATTTGTAGTGTTTCCATCAAACCTTTATAGAATAATATATTAAAGTTCCTGCCAATGAATTTCCGGAGCATAAATATGTTTACCTGCTATCTAAAGTTAAGCTTCCAATAATGCTTAATATAAACTTTTCTCCCAGTAATTTTAATGCAAACCTGCATTGCTCCAACTTTCCAACTCCCAACACCGGAAATTCCTCTTACCAAGTCCCAACCATATGTCATACATCAGCCATAGATAAGCCGAGGATATCCCGACTCTATAAGAGTCGGCTTATCGTCGGCTTATCCTCGGGATATCCTCGGGATATCTTCGGGACATCCCTGTTTTGGGTTGGTGTCTTGTTTTTCCTTAAAAGAGTTTAGAGTGGACTGTGGATAAATATTACTGCCGAAATCATTGAAATCCTAATAAATATTAGTAATGAATTCCAATAGGGCACTTATGGCAAAACAATAAAGGATTGCGCATTCAAATGAAAACAGGGAAGTTGTAGCATGCTAAGAAATTCTTTAGCCTGGCCAGGTCTAATTGTTCATTCACCACTTTCAAAAAAAAAGCCTCCTCCATTACATGGAGAAGGCTGGTGTTTCTCATTTGAGAACTATTGAAAAAAAGAATTGCAATCAGAAGCTTAAACCTTCATTATTATTTAATTGTAATTGGGTAATGTGTAAGTACACTTATATAGCTGGATATAGTATAGTATTGCCTAATTCCAACTTTCTACAAAAGATAATTTTAGTTCATTGTTTCACTAATAGCTTAAGCGTTTGACTAACATTATTGGTTTTAATGTTTATTAAATATAAACCGTTGGCTAACGAGGAAGTATTAAGCCATATTGTATTTTGCACTTTAGCTTCCGCCCATCCCTGACTGAGTACAAAAAGTTTTGTGCCTTTTGCATCATACAACGTAATTGCGTAAGCATTGGACTCTGTAAGTGAAAAATCAATTCTTGTATTTCCTGTAGAAGGATTTGGATATGCCTTTAGTATAGCCTTTGATTGTTGCACCTCAAGGTTTTGATCTTTCGGTGTTCTGGAAGGTGAAATACTTGAAAGGGCATTATTTCCATCCGTTGCCAAAACACTTACAGCCTGTAATGGATTGGTGCTTAAATTAGTAGCTATCAAAACAATATCCGGATTATAATTCTGATGTGTGCTTGTAACATAATCATAAAGTTTGCCATTGTTGCCGAATAAAAGCTTTGGTGAACCAAAAGATATGTTTGAAGTCGAACTCTCGCGATAGACTATATCGCCACCATTTTCTACTGTTGCATAGACCACTTTCAACTTACCTAATGTTTCATTTAGAATAACTATGGGCTGAGTTCCCTCGGGGTTCATAGTAACTGGATATGCGTTATCCCAGGTACCATTTGGACGTCTTATAAGTAATATAAGCTTTGAAAAACCGTTTGTATTATAACTTGTTTTTGCGGCACAATACAAGGTTCCATCGCTGGCAACTTTTAAATTCATGTGATCATCGGCCATGCCTGCTGTAGTATTATCAATGGCTGATTGGGAAGCAGGGACTTCATCTGCAGACCAGTTAGAAGGACTAGCGCCATCATTATGTGTTTTGAAGCCAAACCGTTTAGTGTTTTGATTAGACCAGAATATTCCAATCTTTCCTTTATTAGGTATTGCTGTTATAGCACAAATATCGTCATCCTTTACTCCTGTGGCAATAATGATAGGTGCGCTCCAGGTAGAGTAGGGAGCATCACTCCACCATACATAAACTTCGCTTACTCCTGCAGAAGCTGCCCACATCCTACCTTGTCCATCAACAGTCAGATCTGCTGTTTCAGAACCTGCAGGAAAAGACAATGTAACTGCTGACTGTCTTTGGCTCCAAAGTTTATAAGCATTTGTAGCTGGATCATATTCTATCGAATATATGAATGAATTGTTTGAAGCACCTTTATAAAGCAGGATATGTACCACATTACCTACTATCCAGCAATCTGGCCTTGAACTTTTTGTTGTAAGAGTTAATACCGAAGTCCAGGAAGTACCATCTAAACGGAAGATTTGCGTACCGCTTGTGGCCGATAAAACACACCACCACCTGTTTGCATACTTCCATGCTTTAGCCTGGGGTTTATCTGCGGTTTTTTCGGCTATTGGTATGGAACCAAGAAGTGTTACAGAAGCAAAACCAGGTTGTGTTGATACTGGTTGTATGGTATAGCTCTGTCCGGAGGTGAAGCCACCTGAGATAGGATTTGCTGAAGCATCGGTGATGCCGGTGCCACTGGCTTTTAGATCCAGGCGCAGGTCACCTGCTCCACTAATACTGCTCACTGTCACATCATAGGCTGCATTGCTGGTGCCTGCAACGGCAGCCACATTGCTGATGGTTCCCGATGGATTACCACTAAGCACAGTAAGGGTGAAGTCTGTAGCGTCCACGCCACTGACTGTCTCTGAGAAGGTAGCCCTGTACACCACTGAAGTGGCGGAGGTGACCTGTGTGGATGGTGTCTGGCGGTTGATGCTGGATACCACAGGCGGTGTAACGTCTGCAGGTTGTATGGTGTAGCTCTGTCCTGCG
>NZ_FQUU01000011.1 GCF_900129295.1 Flavisolibacter ginsengisoli DSM 18119 | reverse complement strand
TTTGTAGCTCAGTGATGTGATCAGATAATGAAAGATCCACAGCACCAGTTGGGGAGGACTGAGTAACCATGTCGATAGCATTTGAACCTGCAAGTTCCTTACGAAACTGCTTAACCCATTCACCAACAGTTTTTACCCGCTTAATATTGAATAGCTCTGCTGCCTCCAGGTAAGATAAACCCTTATCCAGAACAGTCCTTGCTACATGCATCTTAAAAGTTGGACTCCAAACCCACCGCTTGCCGTGTTTTTTAATGAACCTTTCCATAAAATTGACAGTTTGTCTGTAAACTTTTTCTGGAACGAGACATCCCTTTAGGAAGCTGGAAATATCCTTCCAAAATCGGATGTTTGTTTTATTGTTTTTCCGGGAAAAGTTGTCATAAGAGCTTGTTGTGGCAGTTTTATATCAACTGTTTTTAACTGGCATTATTATACAGGTTTTATACCAATTAACCGGGCAATGAAAAGATGAGGATACTATAGTACCTTTGGCGGCTCAAAATGAACCGCATGGATGTAAAGAATAATATATTGGAAACCATTGGTAATACACCTTTAGTAAAATTAAATAAGATCACAAAGGATCTTCCTTGTGACGTTTACGCGAAGGTGGAATATTTCAACCCCGGGAATTCTATTAAAGACAGGATGGCGGTTAAAATGGTGGAAGTAGCTGAGGCTGAAGGCAAATTAAAGCCCGGAGGCACTATAATAGAATGTACATCAGGAAATACAGGAATGGGGCTGGCAATGGCTGCAGTGGTAAAGGGTTACAAGTGCATTTTCAGCACTACTGATAAACAATCACAATCAAAGGTTGATATATTAAGGGCGTTAGGAGCCGAAGTGATAGTATGCCCTACTAATGTGGAACCCGAGGATCCAAGAAGCTATTATTCTGTAGCGGCAAGATTACAAAGAGAAATACCCAATTCCTTTCTCATGAACCAGTATGACAATCTTGCTAACCGCCAGGCACATTATGAAAGTACCGGACCTGAGATCTGGAAACAAACAGAGGGCAAGATCACGCATTTGGTAGTTACCGCTGGTACCGGTGGAACAGTGACCGGCACTGCGCAGTATCTAAAAGAAATGAATCCGAACATCCAGATCTGGGCGATAGATGTATATGGTTCCCTGCTCACCAAATATTTCAGAACAGGGGAACTGGATATGAATGAAGTTCATCCCTATGTTTCGGAAGGCTTTGGAGAAGATTTTGTGCCGCAGAATTATGACATGAGCGTGATCGATCATTTTGAACAGGTAACAGATAAAGATGGTGCAGTAATGACAAGGCGACTGGCAAAAGAGGAAGCCTTATTCTGTGGCTACAGTGCAGGAAGCTGCATACAAGGTCTTATGCAATTAAAGGATAAGCTGAAAAAAGGTGATGTGGTTGTTGCCATTTTGCATGATCATGGAAGTCGTTATGTAAATAAAGTGTATAATGACCAATGGATGGCAGAGCGTGGATTTTTTGATGTTAAATCTTTTAAAGATGTGGTGAATGCCAGGGGAAAACAAAAACTGATCACCATTGAGCCTACTCAATCCGTAGCAGATGCTGTTGAACTAATGAAGAAATACGATATAGAACATATTCCTGTTATAAACAAAGATGACGAGATCATTGGATCTGTCAGTGAAGGTGGCTTATTTCAAAAAGTTTTCAGCAATCCTGAGATCAGGACGGAGAAGATAGAGCAGGTTATGGAGAAAGCTTTTCCTATGGTGGCATTTGATACACCCATTGAAAAGTTGGGTACATTGATCAATAAGGAAAATGGAGCTGTATTGGCAAAAGATGAAAGTGGAAGTTTGAATATCGTTACCAAATACGATATAATCCAGGCTCTTGCCTGACACCTGATTTGATGATTTTTATTATTAAGTGGAATTACTTAGCGTATTCATAGGTGTTATAAATGGAATATAATTATGACCTGCTTCGTAATTATCCGTGCTGACCAAATAAAATATTTGTACTACTATTCGTCACAAAAGCCTTTTCCAATAAGGCTTTTGTGATTTTTACCTGGCATTATTACTTTGCTCAGTTTTATGTTGTTGAATGCCCTATCGTAAAATCACTCATTGCTGATACGTTATTATCCGCAATGGGTATACGATGCTTTACTATAGCTACAGTATTTACCATAAGATCAAAATAGAGTAATCATGCAATTGTACGGTTTGCTTGTTGCAATTAGCTTTGTGTTCAGAAGTTGATTGGTATAAACAACCAATATCCAGGAAAAGCAAAACCAAAATCCAAGATCCAAGATACCGAAAGGTATACTAAAACCGTCCAGTAAAACATTATCCAGATCCTTCGAAAAACCACGGTTAGAATCCAATATCAATCAACTTCTCCTATTTAGGAAAGATCCTTTGAAAACCAATAATAGCTGTTAGTTGTATCCTTGAAATCCCGTTTTTAAAATCCAATCCTTAGTTAAGCCATCCAGTCCTTTGAAAACCGTTCCGACGAAGAAAAATCTTATCCTATCACCATGTTCCGGCTCACGCTGGTTTATGAATCTATCCTCCTGCGTTATTACAAAATAAAGCAGGAGGACGGTGGTAGTGAAATGGCAGTATTACACAACTGAAATTCCTTAACTACTTCATCCTCCATTATCTTCTGTTCATTTTTTACTGATGTTTTACCAGCAGCAATTTCTCATTGTATAAATTGCATCAATGCCAGTATATACAGATCAGTTGATGCGTAGTGTGCAAATTCCTTCTATTCCAAAAAAGATCATTTCTTTGGTTCCATCTCAAACAGAATTGTTATTTGACCTGGGGCTAAATAATGAGGTTATAGGTATTACCAAATTTTGTATACATCCCGCAATATGGTTCAGGACCAAAACAAGAGTTGGTGGCACCAAAAACCTGGACCTGGAAAAGATCAGGAATTTGCAGCCCGACCTTGTTATTGCCAACAGGGAAGAAAATGTTGAAGAACAGATCAATCTATTAGCACGCGATCTTCCTGTTTGGATAAGTGATATAAATGATATGAATGGAGCAATGTCCATGATTAGATCTATAGGCAACATTACAGGTAAAGAAGAAAAAGCTATCGAACTTTGCAACAGCATTGAAAAGGAATTCAACCAATTAAAGGCAGTCATACAAAATAAAAAACAAGCTGTATACTTTATATGGAAAGATCCACTTATGGCAGCAGGTGGCGATACTTTTATCAATGAAATGATGGAATATGCCGGGTTCATCAACCTATTTAAAAACAAAGCTCGTTATCCTGTTATTTCAGCAGACGACATTCTATCACTCAGATCAGCCTCCAATGGAGGCAATGTCCTCATTTTACTTTCATCTGAACCCTACCCTTTCGGGCAAAAGCACATAGAAGAACTAAAAGAACAATTGCCGGGTTTTCAATTTTTATTGGTAGACGGAGAAATGTTTAGCTGGTACGGCAGCAGGTTGGAAAAAGCACCTGCTTACTTTTTGAATCTTCATAATCAAATAACGGCATAATACTTATTTTAGATGATGCAGGAGCCAGATAAACCCTCAAAGAAGAAGTTTTTTTACCCGGTTAATAAATCCTTGCGCAATTATTTAAAGCTGAATGGTCGTGAAGTCAACCTTCCCCTTTCTTATAACGACCTGCTTAATATTACCTATTCAATACCGTTAAAAGATAAGAATGGACAGGATACGCTGTGGGAAAAAGCGCTTTATGATATGCGAGACTGGGAGTATATCAAACAGGGACTGATCAATTTATATGCGTTATTAAAAACTGAAGGAGACTATACATTTACCAAGCACCTGGATGTAGCCCGGATAGACTATTGCACTTTTGGAAACTCCAATCCTTTTCGCATCCGCATAGTAAATCGTTTTAATGATAACTATGATCATTATTATATAAAAAAGGAAGATGCTTCAAGGGTTTATGGCCTGGAACTGGAGCACTTGCTTTCGCCTAATGCGCTCACTTTTTTTACCGGGAAAAATACACTGGTGGAAGAACACATCCCAGGGCTACCCGGAGACATATTTATAAAGGATTACCTGGAAAGACCTGAAACCAACAAGATCCGCCTGGCCAAGGAGTTTGTCAAATTCAATGAGCGATGCTTTGTGAGGTTGCTTGGAGATATGCGTAGTTATAATTTTGTGGTGAACTTTACGCCTGATATTGAAGATTACCAATACCGGATCCGGGCCATTGATTTTGACCAACAATCTTACGAAGGCAGAAAAAACATGTACCTACCCCAATTCTTTAAGGAAAACCTTCCTTATGTAGAGCTTACTTTAAAATATTTAAATAAAGATTCTATCGAACAATACCAGGCCGAGGAAAGAACACTTATTGCCTATCGCATGGCTTCATCAAGGTACAGGATCAAAGACCTGCTGGATATTATGGCCCTGGATGTGATTTCAACAGATGAAAAAGTAGATCAATTAAGGAAAGAGCTTTATGAGCATTTCGATGCTAAAATATTCCTGCGCTGCAGGACAATGGGAGACCTGGTGAAACAGACAATGCGGTATAGTTTAAAACCTCACCTGTCACGTATTCAGCGAAATTTGGGAAAGCTCACGGACAAGACAATATGACAATAATTATCTTTTTTTATCTCCTTACTGCCTTATCTTAGCGCCGCTTAAGAACGATTGCCTGCTTTTGGGAACCACATTAAACAATTAAACCCGAAAGAGTTAAGAATGAAAAAATATCAACCAGGTGTGCTTTTTGGCGAAGAACTTGAAGCACTTTTAAAAGATGCCAAAGACAATGGATTCGCCTTGCCAGCTGTTAACACTATTGGCACTAACAGCATTAATGCCACATTAGAAACAGCAGCAAAGGTTAACTCTCCCGTGATCATACAGTTCTCAAATGGCGGTGCACAGTTCATAGCAGGTAAAGGAATGCCAAATGATAAATTGCAGGGCAATATTTCAGGAGGAATTTCAGGGGCATTACATATTCATAACGTAGCGAAATATTATGGAGTACCTGTTGTTTTGCACACCGACCATGCTGCCAAAAAATGGTTGCCATGGATTAGTGGTTTAATAGATGCAGGAGAAAAATATTTTAAGGAGAAAGGACAACCTCTTTTCAGTTCTCATATGCTGGATCTTTCTGAAGAGCCTATTGAAGAAAATATTGAGACCTCGGTTCAATTTTTCAAGCGCATGGCCCCTCTGGGAATGGCAATTGAGATAGAATTAGGCGTTACAGGTGGCGAGGAAGATGGAGTTGATAACAGCGGTGTAGAAAATGATAAATTGTATACCCAGCCTAAAGAAGTAGCCTATGCCTACGAAGAACTGAAAAAAGTAAGTAACCTATTTACAATTGCTGCTGCTTTTGGCAATGTACACGGTGTATACAAACCTGGTAATGTGGAATTGAGACCAGATATTCTTCGGAATAGCCAGGAATATATTCAACAACATTATGGCACAGCCGAGAAGCCTGTCTATTTTGTATTTCATGGAGGAAGTGGTTCTCCGCAAAACCAGATACGTGAGGCAATCAGTTACGGTGCCATTAAAATGAATATTGACACTGACCTTCAGTGGGCATTCTGGGATGGTATCCTTGAGTTTTATAAAAAGAATGAAGGGTATTTGCAAGGACAGTTAGGTAACCCTGAAGGAGAAGATAAGCCAAATAAGAAATTTTACGATCCAAGGGTTTGGTTACGCAAAGCTGAAGAAAGCTTTTCAAAAAGGCTCGAGATCGCCTTTGAAGATCTGAACTGCATCAACCGCAACGCCTGAGCATAATATTTTTTGTAATAACCTGTTACTGGAAAGTTTAATTAAGTACTGTAGAAATGCATGCTAACTTCCTGGTAACAGGTTTTTTTAATTGTCCTGCACTCGGGCAAGATTATTCTATTTTTTGGCTCTCTCTTATCTTTGCCTGCATATTGTTTTATTAAACGCTAACGATTATGCCCGCAACTACCAGGGAACTTTTAGGTGATAAAGCCGAGTACCTTTTAACTCATTCCTGTACTACCATTGATAAATCAGTGCTGCATTTACCCTCGCCGCATCACATAGATGAAATATGGGTAAACAGCAATAGGAACAACCAGGTATTGCGCAGCCTTCAAAACCTGATGAATCACGGCAGGTTATCCGGAACGGGATATTGCAGCATATTTCCTGTTGACCAGGGAATAGAACATAGTGCCGGCGCTTCGTTTGCTCCCAACCCAATTTATTTCGATCCTGACAATATAATCCGGCTGGCTATTGAAGGAGGATGTAATGCAGTGGCTTCAACATTTGGAGTACTTGGCATTATGAGCAGGAAGTATGCACATAAAATACCATTTATTGTAAAGCTCAATCACAATGAACTCCTCAGTTATCCCAATAAATATGACCAAACTCTTTTTGGCACAGTTAGGTCTGCCTGGAACATGGGCGCAGTAGCCGTTGGAGCAACTATTTACTGGGGAAGCGCCGAAAGTACCAGGCAATTGAAGGAAATATCAGAGGCTTTTGAACAGGCACATGAATTGGGTATGGCAACCATTCTATGGTGCTACCTGCGAAATAATGCATTCAAGGTAGATGGTATAGATTATTCCACCGCGGCTGATCTCACGGGCCAGGCCAATCATTTAGGAGTAACCATACAGGCAGATATTATAAAACAGAAATTGCCCACTAATAATGGAGGATATAATGCTGTTCAATTTGGAAAGACCAGTCATCTTGTTTATGACAAATTAACAACTGACCATCCCATAGACCTTACCCGCTACCAGGTGCTAAACTGTTATAACGGTCGTGTGGGTCTGATTAACAGCGGCGGTGAAAGCAAGGGGGAAAGTGATTTAAAAGATGCAGTAATCACTGCTGTGATAAATAAAAGAGCTGGAGGAACGGGGTTGATCCTGGGTCGCAAAGCTTTTCAAAGACCATTTGGTGAAGGAGTGCATTTATTGAACGCTATACAGGATGTTTACCTTGATGAGTCAATAACTATTGCATAAATGCAAGTGATTTTCATTAGGACAATTTCCAGGGCATTCTTATTTTTAAAGCATTCTATTTTATTTTAAGTGCAATTGATAACTGGTTGGAATTCAGACCATTACTCCTATTATAATGACCATATCTTAATTCCAGGCTGTTTAATTTTTGGATTCCAAAAACTCCTTTAGGAGGTGAAAGTCTTATACCTGCACCCAGATAATTGCTTGTAAATTTTGAAAGGTCATAATCACTTGAAAAGAATGCCTCTCCTGGTTTGTGGGCGCCGTAAGGAGCAAAATAGTCAATTCCATTTTGAGTATAGTACCTGTAAAAAGGACTCAGGGAAAAGAAAGGCGTGATCTTTATTGGAGCCTCAAGATCTATGGTGTGGGCAATCAGTCCCCAATCATCCTGGTAATACCTGTAAAATGATCGCAATATAACCTTATCCCCAAAAAAGTAATTAGCTCTTAATCCTACCGGTATTTTAAAGCGATGATCAGGCAATGTTTCAGATTGAAGAGATCCGTCTGTGAAATAAACCCGCTGGTATTTGGTAGCCAATAAGCCATTCTGGTATGTGGGTTCAGCTACCAGCAATACCTGGAAGTTTCTATTGACAACTTGCGAAAGGGATAAAGAGGCATTATAAGAATTCCTCGGTTCAGAGGGGTAGTCGTCATGCTCCCTATTATTTCCTGTATTCTGCCTTAATTCAATAGGAAGAATTACCGACCATTGGTCCAGGTATGCTTGCAGTTTGCCGGTAAATTCCCTGTTGTTATCTTTTGAAGCCTTTGTAAAGCTGGTACCAATTCCGAAAGACCTGTAGTCAAATTCATTGGAGAAAGAAGCATTCAAGCCAAACGTTGTTCTTTTTTCTTCATTTTGCACACTCCAGGCAACAGAGGGATATATTCTTGTATCTGCTGATGATGCAGAAGAAATAGTATAAGGATCTATTTTATCTGAAGAGGCAGAAGAGTAATGATCAACTCCCAGTTCAAAAGACAGGTTATTCTTATGCAATTTCTTGTCGTATTTAGAGAACTTCAATTCTATAGTATTGGCAAAATCAGTAAGGCTCTCTGTTCCAATACCACCTGTTACTGCCGAATTATTGCCATTTTGTTTATAGTAGCCCGAAACAAAATCAATTTCGTCAAGCTGCAGTTTCCTGCTTTTATAGGCTGAAGTATCAGTATTTTGAGAAAATGCACTTAGTATACCAATGTACATTCCTATGGCCGTTAGCGTAAGCTTTCTCATTTCCTTTATTATATATTAATTACATCCACACCCACCACCTGTTTTGCCACCATTGGCGCCTGAAGCTCCTTCCCGGTATACCTGGAAATTCATTTCAAACTTTTGAACTTTGCGGGCTGCCAGTTCCATTTCTGTATCATTAATCTTATTCTTCTGGTATTCTTTAACAGACTGGCACGAAGTGAATACAGCTGACCCAATCAAAAGACATATGCCTATCGCTTGCCATTTCATATCTCGCTTATTTTTACATTGTTTGAAGTATACAATTTATTATCATCATCAATAATAATGCAAGCCAGTTCTTTTAACTGGTTGATCATATTTAATCCCGCTTTTACACCCATTACCATAACGGGGGTAGTCATTGCATCGGCCAATTCAGCACTGGGACTAATTATCGTTACACTTTTAATGCCAGACACTGGAAAACCAGTCTTAGGGTCAATGGTATGAGAATATTTCTTGCCATCAATAATTACAAACTTTTCATAATTGCCTGAAGTGGCAACAGCTTTATTACTGATAGCTAATTGAGAAAAAGGATAATACTTTGTTGCAGGGTCAGCAATGCCAACGGTCCAGGGCTGGCCATCGGGCTGAGTGCCCAGGGTTATAAGATCTCCTGCAGCATTAACAACGGCCTTGGATATGCCTTTTTCAATAAGTACCTGCCTGGCACGGTCTGCTGCATACCCCTTTCCTATACCTCCAAACCCAATACGCATGCCTTTCTCCTTCAGGTAAATGGTGCTTTCCTTTTCGTCAAGTATTATATTATTGTAATTGATCAGCCGTATGGAGCATTTGGCATTTTCAGCATCAGGCAAGGACTTCATATTGGTATCGAAATTCCAAAAGGCCTTATCAATTGAACCATAACTAATATCAAATGCACCCTGGGTAATGTGGGAGATCTTTTTGGAGCGGAAAACCAGATCGAAGACTTCCTTATCTACCTGCACAGGCTTTATGCCAGCCATGGCATTTACCTGATTAGTCTGACTGGATTCTTTGAAAGTAGTAAGTAATTGTTCTATCCGGCTTATTTCTGCTATAGCAGCGTCAATGCAGGTTTCAGCCGTGTAAGTGTCCGTATGGGCAACCGTTATTTCAAAACGGTTGCCCATTAGCTTTATGATCTTTTTGTGTAGATTAGTTTCTTTTATATTAGCGGGCTCCATGAGCAGCGCTGTTTACATCCTCGATGAATTTATCAGGACTCATAGGAGCATATCCCTCCCATGATTTTAAAACTTTACCATTTGCATCTAACAATACAGTATAGGGGAATTTTCCACCAGGATTGTATTTGTCGGCTAATGATTCATTCAATTTTGTTTGCTCTTTAGACAGCTGGTTCTTTTTAAGGCGGGGGAAGTCAGCATTCACTAAAACAAGATTATCAGGTGCATATTTGGTAAAGGCTTCAGATTCAAATATTTCCTTGTGCATTCTAATGCAAGGTCCACACCAGTCAGAGCCGGAGAAATTAACTAATATATTTTTATGAGATTCTGTTGCTTCTTTTTTAGCCTGGTCGATATTAGAAAGCCATAAGGACGAGCTTGTTAAAAAAGAACTTAATAGAAATGTCAGTAGAATTTTCATGGTTAATCAATTAAGGATGAGGAATATGATTAATTAGATCTTTTTTGAGGGATCTTATTATTAGGCTTGGGAACAAATGCATAGGCTGGTTTAGGTTTCGGATGACCCAATAAAAGCGATAATAATTTTCTTAGCATTAAAATATTTTTGCGATTGGTGATAAAATGTTTTGAGAATATACAGAAATCGCTGTGTTTATAACAGTAACGTAATATTACGCCAGAAAAGTGTAGTAATTAGTTATAAAAAGACTAAGCCCTGTTATTTAACAAGGCTTAGTCTAATACAGGTATTTAATTTAGAAATTATTAAGAATTTAAAGCGGTACGCAGGTCAATAACATCCACGGGCGAAAGTGATGGGTTGCTATAGCTTTCCATGTTACCAGCAAATTCTGGATGAATAAAATCCATTTCTGAGGATGCTTTTCCTCTTAGGGAAGAATGAAATTCTATAGCCCCGGTTTTCCCTGCCAATTCTTTTATGTTTTCCTTACGTACACCACTTCCAGGCATAATAATGATCCTGCCATTTGCGGCCGCAATTAATTGCGTAACAAGTTCGATCCCGTCCATTACATTGGGTTTTTGCCCGGAGGTCAATATCCTTTCACAACCCAGTTTTATTAATTGTTCCAAAGCTAAAAAGGGATCATTACACCTGTCAAAAGCCCTGTGAAAAGTTATCCTAAGTGGATATGCTTCATCAATCAACCTTGCCGTTCTTTCAGTATCAATATTTCCCTGCTTGTCCAGTAAACCAATTACCACTCCATCGCAACCCAATTCTTTGCATTTCTTTACATCATCCAACATCACCATAAATTCCTGCTCGGTATATAAAAAATCACCACCCCTTGGCCTGATGATAGGAAACAACTGAGTAGTGAATGCCTCCCTGCAATTTTTAATTATACCATAAGATGGGGTAATACCTCCTTCGGACAAGGCACCACATAATTCAATACGGTCAGCGCCCCCGTCTACCGCAGCTTTTGTAGTTACAAAGTCATTAGTAGCTATTTCAATTATAAAATGCACTTCTTAGTTTTTTAATGATATAGGAAAAGATATGGAAAGTGTTACTGTTAATAAAAGCTTTTAGAATGGAAGACCTTGCTACCAGCTTTTGTTTGCACGGCATAGGTAAACCCTTTTTGGAGAGCATATCCCCCAAATTCTCCTCTTGTATTCATTGCAATAAACCCAACCTGCAAATCCCTGGCACTCTTTCCCCGTTTTTTAATGATGCGTTCCACTGTCTTTTTACAAGCCAGTTCCGGACTGAATCCCTGGCGCAGGTATTCTACCACGGTGTGAGATCCACAAATACGCACCACTTCCTCGCCTACACCTGTAGATGTGGCAGCACCAGCATCGCTATCAACAAAAAGACCTGCTCCTATAATAGGTGAATCGCCCACCCTTCCCCGCATTTTATAAGCCATTCCGCTGGTGGTGCAGGCTCCGCTTAGACCTCCGTTTGCATCCATGGCTAACATTCCTATGGTATCATGATTATTAATTTGTCCCGGCTCATTTTTTTGTTCCAGTAATTTGGGAATTGTCATGGGGTCGTACTTTGAATTTTTAAGCCATTCCTTATATGCTTTTTCGCTTTCAGGGGTTAACAGGTTTTCCATTTTGTACCCGTTAGCCAAAGCAAACTGCAAAGCCCCCTCTCCTGCCAGTTGCACATGTGGTGTTTTTTCCATTACCAACCTGGCAATTTTAATTGGATGCATGATACTTTCTAAAAACATTACTGCACCACAATCGCCATTTCCATTCATGATGCAGGCATCTAGTGTTACCTTCCCATCCCTGTCTGGCAAACCCCCATAACCCACACTTTGGTCGGAAGGATCACTTTCAGGTATTTGTACTCCTGCTTCTACTGCATCCAATGCTTTTCCGCCCATTCCCAGTATCTTCCATGCTTCTGCATTGGCTTTGACATTAGGGGCCCATGTAGAAATAACAATAGGACTATTTTTTACATTAGTTGCATCAATTTCTCTTATAAGAGGATTTTTTAAAACAAATCCCAGGGAGCTCAACGCGGATGCGTGCAGGAATCTTCTACGTGTGAACATATTTTTATTATCGATGTTTGTAATGAAATGAAATGAGAACTGTGAAACTATTGAATTTTAAGAATAACCAAATAAACAGATATGATTCTTCTTTTTGACCTGCCAAACTTTTCTGACCCTGGTGTGCTGACAGCTCTATTAACTTTAACTGCCCTGGAAATTATTTTAGGGGTTGATAATATTATTTTTATTTCCATAGTATCGAATAAATTACCAGAGCAACAACAAGGTAAGGCAAGAACTTTAGGACTACTGTTAGCTATGGTGTTCAGGATAATCCTGTTGCTTACCATCACCTGGATCATAAAGTTGACCACTCCATTATTTACCATCCCGTTTATTAAGGATGATGGCCAGGCAATTGGTATCAGTTGGAAAGATATAATACTGATAGCAGGAGGTATTTTTCTTATTTTTAAGAGTACACTGGAAATACACCAGAAACTAAATATTGCCAGCAAGCCACATAGTACAATAGCTCCATCTGCCTTCAGATCAGTTATTATTCAAATAGTACTTGTAGATGCAGTATTTTCTTTTGATTCTATTTTAACAGCCATAGGATTGGTGGATAATGTACTGATTATGATCCTGGCGGTTGTTGTTTCCATGCTTATCATGATCTTTTTCTCCGGAGCCATCAGTAGATTTATCAATAAGCACCCCACCCTACAAATCCTGGCACTTGCTTTTCTTATAATGATTGGAATGATGTTAGTAGCAGAAGGTTTCCATCAGCATATCAATAAAAGCTATATATATTCTGCTATTGCTTTTAGCCTTGTGGTAGAGCTTATAAATATGCGTTTACGCAAAAACCGGCAACAAATTAACTTGAATAATGATGAATTGTAGTGCCATTTAGTCAGCAAACAGAAAAGGGCATCAGGTTTGATGTTTAAACACTGTTATTAAAAGAAATGTATGAAAATTGAAATAATATCAGGCAGTCCTCGTCACAATAGTACCACTAACAGGTTAGCCTTATTCCTGGAAAAAGAATTAAAGGAAAACACAGAGCATGAGGTTGGTTTAATTGATGTCAGGCAATATGCTATGCCCGGGGTTCAAAAAGTTTTTACTTCAGTTGAAGATACACCCGATAAGTATAAAGAATTGGCAACAAGGATGTTCAATGCTGATGCTTACATTATTGTAACTCCTGAATATAATGGAAGCTATTCTCCAGCTATGCAAAATATGTTTGATCATTTCCCAAAGCAGCACCGTAAGGTTTTTGGAATTGCTACAGCTTCACCAGGTGCTTTAGGCGGAGTGCGCGCTGCCATGCAATTGCAGCAATTTATAATGGCATTGTTTGGAATAGCTTCTCCTTATATGTTATTAACCCCTCATATTGACAAGAAGTTTGATGTAGATGGAAACCTTGTAGATGGGACATTTCAAAAATCTATTGACGTCTTTCTTTCTGAATTTCTATGGCTGGGTGAAAGATTGACAATGGAAAAAGTTACTGCCTAAATCATTTCATTCCTATAGAAAACACTTAGAATAAATGGGTAGTTGGTTATAACCTGTAGATATTCAATAAAGAAGAATTTAATGGTAACAGAATTACATAAAGCCAATACAAGAGGACATGCTGATCATGGATGGCTTGATTCCTGGCATACCTTTTCTTTTGCCGGGTATCATAATCCTGAAAGGATGCAATTTGGTGCTTTGCGTGTATTGAATGATGATACTGTAGCCCCCGGAATGGGCTTTGGAAAGCATCCTCATAATAACATGGAAATTGTTTCTATTCCTCTTGAGGGGGACCTTGAACATGGAGACAGTATGGGCACAATAGCAGTGATCAATCAAGGGGATGTGCAGGTAATGAGTGCGGGAACGGGCATCATTCATTCAGAGAAAAATAAGAATGCAGACAGGCAGGTTAAGTTTTTACAGATATGGGTATTGCCAAATAAGAAAAATGTACAACCGCGTTATGATCAAAAAAGCATTTCCCCAGATGAAAAGCATAATAAATTAGCTACAGTAGTATCACCTTTAGGAACGAATGATGGAGGAGTGCAGTTGCACCAGGATGCCTGGTTTTACCTATCAAAGCTTGATGCTGGCAAAGAAATGAATTATGAAATCAAAAAGAATGGGAATGGTGTCTATGCTTTCGTTTTGGAAGGGGATCTCATGATAGGAGAAAATGAACTGCATCGACGTGATGGCCTTGGAATTCGTGATTCTGAAACATTTACCATGCAAGCTTTAACTCCTTGTGAAATCTTATTAATGGAAGTTCCTATGAACTAAGGGAAACTTTTTTGCCTGATATTAAGACCCGTATTACTTAATTGTTCTTTTTTGTGATAACTATATCTCAATGGCAGTAATCTAAGGCATATATAGAAGGTTATTTACTGTTTATTTTATATTTCTATATTACTAAACTAGGAGAAAGTAAATGTTATCACCATAACAGTTCCTAAAAAAGAATGCAACTTTGACATCTAAAGACTCTTTTATGGAACAGAATAATTCATTTACACAAGCTCACCTCGACAACCAACTCTGGCTAAATGAACTCAGGTTTTATAGTGATGAAACAGCTATCTTTCAAAAACACCTTGAAGAATTGATATCACGCAACACGAGTTTGCAAGAATCAGACGAGGCTGGTTATTTTCAAAACCAGTTTGCACGAATGAGTGACCAGGTAACCAATATGCTAAATGAATTACAAAGTGCCGAAGCTAAAATGGCCATGTATGCTAAGTCTGATCGTACTGCTGATCTTGAGAATATTATTGTAGCAGATCATTACCAGTTCAGGGATTCTATAAATAATTTTAAGAAGGAATATGAAACATTTAAGGAAAAGTTCAAAAAGTTTGAATCTGACCTTTATTGAAAGCTGTAAAAGCAATTGACAACAATCATAAAAATGACAAACAATGGTCAGTTTACAGGGGTGGAGTAAATAGTTGCTTTACATAATTAAAATAGGGCATTATGTACCAGACTGTTTCTATCCGTAGCCTTCACCTGGAATACCAGTTATGGGTTCGTGAATTGATCTTTTACAAGGAAGAAATTAAAATTTTCGAAAGTCACCTGGAGGATCTGGTATCAAGGAATACGAGGCAGGGTGTCCAGGTGCAAATAGAACATTTTCAGAACCAGTTTATTTGTCAGAAAGAAGTAATTGATATTTTAAAGCATAAACTTAATATCAGTGAAAGACAATTGGCTGCTTTTGTTTATGATCTTTCGGGCGGCGTTATAGATAGCATACGCATGGATAATCATTCAGAACTAAGGGAAGAGATACAAACCTTCCGCAGGCTATATAAAAAACTTAAAACATATTTCAGGCATTTCGAAACTGAATGGATGTAAAAAGTTTAATAGTTATCCATTCATATAAACCTATAATTATAACAGATTCCTTGCTGCAGATATTTTATAGCAAATAGCACGGAATGTTATTAGGTAATTAAAATTTACCGCTATTCGTTTACAATAAATCTCCCCGGCTAAAGACTAATAACTATTGTTGAAAACAAATAGAATACTTACGTCTCTTCTAAATTGATAAATATATAACTTAGGTGCTTTTAATACTAAATATGAAAGCATTCTTCACAGTATTCTTCTTCTTAACTATAACTGTTTTTTGCTCTGCTCAAACCAATACCCTTGATAGCGCCTGGATAAAAGATAACTATTACAAAATTGAAAAGATGATCCCTATGCGGGATGGTAATAAGCTTTTCACCGCTGTATACCTACCAAAAGATAGTTCTGAAAAACATCCCATCTTAATGAAACGTACCCCCTATTCTGCAGGGCCATACGGAGAAACTAATTTCCCAGAAAGCTTTTGGAATAGCTATTACCGGTTGTACATGCGTGAGAACTATATTATGGTGGTACAGGATGTAAGGGGCAAATATATGAGCGAGGGTGATTATATGGATGTGAGGCCATATAATGTTAATAAAACCGGAAGCCAGGTTGATGAAGCCAGTGATACTTATGATGCCGTTGACTGGTTGGTAAAAAATGTACCAGGGAATAATGGCCGTGTAGGCGTATTTGGAATTTCTTACCCTGGATTCTATTCTACCATGGCTGCGCTTAGCGGCCATCCGGCTATTAAGGCTGTAAGTCCCCAGGCACCGGTAACCGATTGGTTTATGGGCGATGATTTCCATCACAACGGAGTATTCATGCCAATGGATGCCTTTTCATTCTATTCAAGCTTTGGCAGGCCGCGATTGAAACCATCTATGTCCGGATTGCCTGGATATTCCATACCAGGAGCAGACAATTATGACTTTTTCCTGCGCACAGGTGCTTTACAAAACCTTACGAAGCTTATGCCAGAAACCATTCCTTTCTGGAATGATTTAATGTCACATCCAAATCTGGATGAATGGTGGAAAGCACGGAACACAAGAAATTTTGTCCAGGCTATTCCATCATCAACTAACACCCTGGTGGTTGGGGGTCTATTTGATGCGGAAGATTGCTTTGGGGCGTGGAATCTTTATAAGGCTATAGAATCTAAAGCAAAGAATAACAACAGGCTGGTTATGGGCCCATGGTTTCACGGCCAATGGGGAGGCAGAGGAGATGGCAGTAATCTTGGAAATGTCAGATGGGGTTCTAAAACTTCAGAGTGGTACCAGGACAATATTGAAGTACCATTTTTCAATTACTATTTAAAAGACAAAGGTTCTTTAAAAGATCTTGCTGAGGCAACTGTTTTTTTTAGTGGAGAGAATGCCTGGCACAAATTGCAGCAATGGCCTCCAGTTAATTCAGCTACACAGGAACTTTTTCTTCAATCCAATGGCAAACTTGACTGGAAAAAGTCAAATTCAGGAATGCCATTTACACAATATACCAGTGATCCTACTCGCCCTGTTCCTTATACAGAAGATGTTCATGAAGGCAGAACCAGGGAATACATGACAGATGACCAGCGCTTTGCTTCACGCAGGCCAGATGTATTGGTTTTCGAAACAGAACCTTTGCAAAATGACCTAACATTGGGCGGGGCTTTGAAAGCCAACTTATTTGTATCCATATCCACTTCTGATGCAGATTTTGTTGTAAAACTGATTGATGTATTTCCAGATAACTTCAGCTATCCAACTCCCTCTTCACTTCCAGATTATCCAATGAAAGGCTACCAAATGCTGGTGCGTGGAGAAATAATGAGAGGCAAATTCAGAAAATCTTTTGAAAAGCCAGAACCTTTTAAGCCAGGAAAAGTGGAAGCCGTACAATTTTCCTTACCTGATATTGCCCACACTTTTAAAAAAGGGCATAGGGTCATGGTACAGATCCAAAGCAGCTGGTTTCCCCTGGCAGACAGGAATCCCCAAAAGTTTATAGATATCTACGAAGCGAAAGATGCAGATTTTCAAAAAGCAGATATCAGGATCTACCATAATTCTACCTACCCTTCCAGCATCAGTGTACCAGTAATGAAATAAGAAACAATGAAATTGTATAATGTTATTAGTCAGAAGATGCACATCAGGGTATTTATCTTATTGATAGTTTTTAGTATCAATAAGTTTAGTGGAGCACAGAACACTTTAGTAATTCCGCAACCTGTTAGTATGGCCGTACATAAGGGTAATTTTGCTATTTCACCAACAACAGTGCTTATTGCAAAAGATCCTGAAGATCTTAAAGCAGCAAAGTTTCTGAATGACTACCTTACTAAAATATATGGAATTAGTTTGCCAGTATCAAATAAGGCACTTAAAGGTTTCATTAAATTAACTACCCGGAAATTCATAAAAGCACCTGGCAAGGACGCTTATTCTCTTGAGGTTAATAAAAACGGTGTTCTCATTGAAGGGGATACTTATGCAGGAACATTTTATGGTATCCAAAGCCTGATCCAATTATTGCCAGTAAATGGAATTGATAAGGGTAATAAAAATACAAGGTCACTACTGGTTCCTTTTGTAACTATGAATGACTATCCAAGGTATGATTACAGGGGCATGCACCTCGACGTAGCACGACATTTCTTTCCTATTGCTTTTATTAAAAAATACATAGACTATTTGGCATTGCATAAAATGAACTTTTTTCATTGGCATTTGACAGATGATCAGGGATGGCGAATTGAGATCAAAAAATATCCACTATTAACTCAAGTTGGTGCTTACAGAAATGGTACTATCATTGGGCGCTATCCGGGCATTGGTAATGACAATTTGAAATATGGTGGCTTTTATACCCAGGACCAGGTAAAGGAGATTGTTCAATATGCAGCTGACCGGCATATTACCGTGGTTCCCGAAATTGAAATGCCCGGTCATGCATCCGCTGCCATTGCTGCATATCCCTGGTTAAGTTGTTTTCCATCGGAAGAAACAATCATTCCCTCCTACCCTTCCAGGCTGAGCCAATCAATGAAAGGAAAGAAAGTTCAGGAAACCTGGGGAGTATTTGATGATGTTTTCTGTGCAGGCACTGATTCTACTTTCAAATTTTTGCAAGACGTGATAGATGAAGTGCTTCCATTATTTCCTTCGCAATATATTCACGTAGGTGGGGATGAGTGCCCTAAAACTAATTGGAAACGATGCTCTAAATGCCAGGCCCGAATGAAAGCAGAAGGGCTTTCAAATGAGCATGAGCTACAGAGTTATTTCATTCAAAGAATGGAGAAATACTTGAATAAAAAAGGTCGTACACTTATTGGTTGGGACGAAATTTTAGAAGGAGGATTGGCACCAAATGCATGGGTAATGAGTTGGCGTGGAGAAAAAGGAGGCATAGAAGCAGCCAAGCAAAATCATAATGTAATTATGACTCCAGGCGAGTATGTTTATTTTGACCATTCACAAACAAGGAACGAGGATTCGGTTACTATTGGGGGATTTACACCATTGGAAACAGTTTATAAATATGAACCCATTCCCTCAGAACTGAACAGTTCAGATTCGACATATGTGAAAGGAGCACAGGCAAATCTATGGACTGAATATATACATTACCCGTCCAAGGTGGAATACATGATATTTCCGCGAATGAGTGCCCTGTCCGAGGTCCTTTGGAGCCCAAAGGTATCAAGGTCATGGAGCAGTTTTGAAGCCAGGCTTCCTATCCAATTTAAGAGATATGGATTATGGGGTGCTAATTTCAGCCAGGCATTTTACGATCTGGATGCTCAATTAAAACCAGGTAATAATCATTCCGTGAGTTGGACAATAATACCCAAAAAAAGAGGTACTACAGTAAAAATAACAGGAGCTTTACATGATGTACATTATTTGCGTTCAGATAGTATCAATTTTGTACTCGGTCCAGCAGGTACATATACTGCCCAACAGGTTGCAAACAAAGAGCAAAATAAGTCAGGTAAAGACAAATTAATAGGACGTGGCATACATATAGAATATTTTGTAAACAAGGCAACTGGTAAACCAATAACCATTGTAACTCCTCCCAACAGCAAATACCCGGGTCAAAATGGAAGCTTTAGCCTCGTAAATGGAGTGTATTCTAATAAAGGTTTAAGTTTCCCGGATTGGATGGGTTGGGTAGGTGATGACCTGGAAGCAACCATAGACCTTGGAAAAATCCAGTCCGTCTCAAGTACAAGAATGCATACCCTGGAGCAAAATGGAAGCTGGATCTATCTGCCAAAATATGTTGAAGTGATGGGATCAACTGATGGAACAAATTTCATAAGCATTGGAAGATCCACAGAATTTAAAACTGATACATTGACTATGGGTTGGATCACCGTAACATTTCCTCCAACCAATGCCAGGTACATAAAATTAACCGCAAAGAACTATGGAGATATTCCTGATGGCCAGGCTGGTGCCGGAAATAAAGCCTGGTTATTTGCAGACGAGATCCAGGTATTTTAAAATAGGCAAACGATTGCACAACGCTGGAAAATCACTGTTATTCATAGGAATGAAAATATTTACAAATATGCAACCACAGGATGCTAACATAAAAAAATATTCTACACCCGTATCTTTAGCAGCCAAAACCAATGTTTGATTTGAAATGACAGATATTAATTTAATAGACGCGTTTGAAAGAATCCCGGTAAAGATCTTTGATGGTGCTGTAGAAGGATCAAAATTTGCCGCCGCAGAAATCGCCAGGCTTATCCGAGATAAACAATCAAAAAATGAGAATTGTGTATTAGGGTTGGCAACAGGCTCTACACCAAAAAGCCTGTACGTAGAATTGGTACGTATGCATAAAGAGGAAGGATTAAGTTTTAAAAATGTTATATCCTTTAACCTCGACGAGTACTATCCTTTAGAAAAAGATGCCTGGCAGAGTTATAATAATTATATGCACAGGCATTTATTTGACCATATTGACATTGATAAGAAAAACATTAACCTACCCAATGGTGAATTACCAAAGGAGGAGATAAAAAAACATTGTGCGGAATATGAGAAAAAAATAGAAGAGGCCGGCGGCATTGACCTGCAGGTATTAGGGATAGGTAATAATGGTCACATTGGTTTTAACGAACCCGGCTCCAGCATTTATTCAAAAACAAGGCTAATCAACCTGGAGAATTCCACGCGCCTTGCCAATGCCTACGAGTTTGCCAATATTTCGGAAGTGCCCAGGCTAGCAATTACCATGGGCATAAGCACTATTTTAAAAGCCAAGCGCATCATATTGCTTGCCTGGGGTCCTTCCAAATCTGAAGTGATTCAACGCTCTGTAGAGGGCGCTGTTAGTGAAAGTGTGCCAGCAAGCTTACTGCAGCAACATAGTGATTGCACTTTTATTGTTGACCATGTGGCTGCATCAGACCTTACCAGGTTCAAATCTCCCTGGCTTACGGGCGAAATTGAATGGACATCTGCCATGATCAAAAAAGCGGTGGTTAATATGGCACTTAAGCTTAAAAAACCTATTCTCTCATTGACTAATAACGATTATAACGAGTTTGGATTGGGAGACCTGATCGTGGAAGAAGGCGATGCATACGAGATCAACCTCCAGGTTTTTTATTTATTAAGAGATTCTATAACGGGATGGCCAGGTGGCAAACCCGATGCCCAGCTTCCAACTCATCCTGAACGGTCTGAACCATTTCCAAAAAGGGTGATTATATTCTCCCCTCACCCCGATGATGATATTATCAGTATGGGTGGTACTTTTCAACGCCTGAGAGACCAGGGACATGATGTGCATGTAGCCTACCAGACTTCTGGAAACATTGCAGTAACTGACGAATTTGTAACAAGATTCCTGGATTTTGCTGTTGGTTTCGAGGACATTGCTGGAATCAATAATGACAGATCTGAAAAAATTCTGGATGAAGTAAGGAACTACCTGTCAAGAAAGAAAACCAATAGCATAGATACACCGCAGATCCGTTCCATCAAGGGCTTGATCAGGAGATGTGAAGCAAGAGCTACCTGTAGGTATGTAGGCATTCCTGAAAAGAACATACATTTTCAGAACCTCCCTTTTTATGAAACCGGCACCATTGAAAAAAAACCAATGGAAGAAAAGGATATTGAGTTGACGATAGAATTATTAAGAGAAATCAAGCCCCACCAGCTGTTTTGTGCTGGCGATCTTGCCGATCCCCATGGAACGCACAAGGTATGCCTGGACGTTGTGCTGGAAGCATTAAAGCGAATTAAAGCTGCGGGTGACCCATGGATTAAAAATTGCTGGCTATGGTTGTATAAGGGTGCCTGGCAGGAATGGAATATCGATGAAATAGAAATGGCTGTTCCAATGAGCCCGGACCAGGTATTAAAAAAGCGCTATGGTATTTTTATTCACCAGTCTCAAAAAGATATGGTGCCTTTCCAGGGAAGTGACTCAAGGGAATTTTGGCAGCGGGCAGAAGAAAGAAATGCGGCCACTGCCAATCTATATGCCCAGTTAGGTTTAACCCATTATGCAGCTATTGAAGCGTTTGTGCGGTGGAGTTATTGATTTAAGCTAAATAAAGACTAAATGTGATGCAGGATAAACATCTAATGACGTGTTTATCAGGGTCATTTTTTATTTTGCACAAAATTTCCAGTGGATCTATCACCAACCTATAAAGAACCTTCATGGACGGAGAGTTTAAAGGATGATGCCTTTAAGATCAGGTTGTATGTAGGTATCATTTTGTTAGGTGTGGTACTCGTAAGCTTCCCCTTTTTCTTTCAGCATATTGAATTAAGGGATGGCGAAGTGCTCAATGACTGGGTATTAGACCAGCTTCAACCCAGGGATGTTTCCATTCCCATTTTTACTATTATATGGTCTATAACCATTTTTTTCCTGGTAAGAAGTGTCCAAAGCCCTACCTTGTTCCTCACGTTCATGTATGGTTTCATATTGTTATCTGCTAGCCGGTTTATCACTATTTCCCTGGTTCCACTGGACCCTCCTCATAACCTGATACCACTTATTGATCCTATTTCCAATTCATTTTATGGTAAATCATTCATAACAAAAGACCTATTTTATTCCGGACATACCTCGGCACAGTGTCTATTCTTTTTATGTTTTCGTCGAAAACTTGATAAGCTGATAGCACTTTTCTGTACTATTGCAATTGGCTTTTTAGTGCTGGTTCAGCATGTACATTATACAATTGATGTCATTGCTGCCCCGGTATTTACAATCATTTGCTTTTACATAGCAAAGAAAATTGTAAATTCGAAGCCAATATCAATTATAGAACCGATTGAACGTTAACAGGTTAGAGGAGAAAGAATAATTGATTCACACACTTAAATACCTTGAAAGGACAAAAAAAGTACAAGCCATGAACAAACTGCAGGTACCAAATTACACTCTTACGGATAAATTGACGGAAGAACAATTGAATTTTTTCGATAAGAATGGTTTGATCATTTTCAAGAAGTTCATTACCAAAGAAACGGTAGATCTGTTTCTTAAAGAGACCCAGAGAATAGAAAAAGAGTGGTTAGATGCAGGCCTTGATAAGGTCAATGGAATTCCTTTAAAATTTGGAAAGGATGAGCATGACAATAAAGTCATACAAAGGCTTTGCTTTGTATCGCAGCACAGCGCTATTTTACATGAGTTCTTACAGGACCCCCGTTTACAAGCCTTAACTGACCTTGTACGTCCATATGAAGGCCGTATTGGTGAGGATGAAAAAGACGGACTTGTTTTAAATAATTATATACGCACGCCTAATAGTGCTTTCTCTCAAATGGGTTGGCATACAGATAGCCCAAGGGATCTTTTCCTAGGTCAGCGTATTATGCCTATGCTTAACGTAGGCATCCACCTGGACACAGTTCCCTTTGAAAACGGTGGTTTAAGAGTTCTACCGGGTACTCATAAGCAGGGAATGCTGCGTTTATTGTTTGGTAAAAAATACTTTATCGACCATAAGCCTGATCCTCGTGAAGTAGGTCTTGACATTGAGGCCGGCGATCTTACCGTGCATGATGGCCGTTTATGGCACCGCGTGCAGCAATCACCATATTTTGGTGAAAAGAGCCGCCGCCGTGTTATGTATGTTCCTGTTGTTACAGGGAAGTATATGCCAAAAGATAAAAACAGCAAAACGCCATTCTACCATAGATTTGCGTCAACTGTTCAGAATTAATCCTATAACATGTCATTTGCTTTAGTCACAGGTGCCAGTAAAGGCATAGGGAAATCTATTGCCCTTGAATTAGCCTCTAGAAAAACGGATCTTTTATTGGTGGCCAGGAATGAAGAACTTCTCCGCTCCCTTTCTGAGAATATCCGGAATGAGTATGGAGTGAATTGCCATTACCTTTCATTGGACCTTTCAGCCCCCAACGCCCCTCTGCAGGTTTTTAACTGGTGCAGGTCGAATGGATATGATGTGAATATATTGGTAAATAATGCAGGGTATGGTTTGAGCGGAGCTTTTGACAAATATTCGCTGGAAGAACACCTGAACATGATGCAGCTAAATATGAATGTAGTAGTTGAAATGACTTATCATTTTCTACCAGATTTAAAAAAACATTCACGGGCCTATATATTGAATATAGCTTCCTCTGCAGCCTACCAGGCTGTTCCTTTTCTAAGTGCCTATGCAGCTTCCAAATCTTTTGTATTACAGTTCTCCAGGGGATTGCACCTTGAGCTTAAAGGCACGACAGTATCGGTTACATGTGTTAGTCCTGGCGCTACAGACACTTCCTTTGTTGAACGTGCCAATATAGGAGCCAAAGGCCTTGAGTTGGCTGGAAAATTTAATATGCAGCCTGCTGAAGTAGCCAAAATTGCTGTTAATGCAATGTTTAAAGGAAAAACGGAAGTTATTACAGGATTTTTGAATAAGGTAGGTGCGGCACTGGCCTGGCTGCTACCTAAAAAAACAATTGAGAAAGCTTCCGCAAAAATTTATCAATAAGATCCTGATCGAACTGTTTCCTTTTATTTTTTCCCCTATATTTGCCACCCGAAATAAATGGCCCCGTAGCTCAACTGAATAGAGTATTTGACTACGGATCAAAAGGTTCCAGGTTTGAATCCTGGCGGGGTCACACTAAAGGTTCTACAAACAGTAGAACCTTTTTTATGTCTTTCTCAACATATTGCTCATTGCCCATGCCTGATTTTTAATTACCAATCTTTCGTTATAATAAGAAAATAGTTTAAAACGAATAAGTACTAATGCTTAATTGCTTAAAAAGAAGCTCCTGAATAAGTAATTTCTCTTGCATAAAATCCTTCAGGTACTTAATTTGGTATAAACCAATATTCCTATGAACCTCTACCTCTGTTTAGGCATATTTGCCTTTAATATAATAGCCTGGATATCTTGTGATATTATAGAATTTATCAAGACAAGAAACAGTTGATTATTGTATGCTTTGTTGATTAAATACTCTCAATTCGGGTTTGCAGATTTTCCCAATAATGTTGCCAGATTAGGGTTGAATGATATCTCGAAACCTTTCCATGAATTCATAACTATCTTTGGATTCAATATGGTAAAAAGTGATAAGCTTTAAGCCTGTCAACCAAAATGTCATGCAAACAATCATTGGCTCGGGTGGTACTATAGGCCTGCCACTCGCAAAAGAATTAAATAAATATACAAATCAGTTAAAGCTGGTGAGCCGGCATCCCCAAAAAGTAAATGAATCAGATGACTTATATCCGCTAGATGTTCAACAATTCAATAAGATTGACAGGGCTATTTCTGGTAGTGAAGTCGTATATATAACCATAGGTTTTGATTATAGTTTTAAAGTGTGGCAAAAGGTATGGCCTCCTTTTTTGAAGGCGGTTATAGATGCATGTAAGTTGCATGGGTCAAGGCTGGTGTTTTTTGATAATGTATATATGTATGCAAAATCAGCCATTCCACATATGACGGAAGCTGCTCCTCTTGACCCTCCCAGTAAAAAAGGTATGATACGAAAACAACTTCATGAAATGATCACAAATGAAGTAATGCAGGGAAATCTCCAGGCGATCATTGCCCGGTCGGCGGATTTTTATGGGCCAGATACCAGTAAAAGTATGTTGGCAGAAACCGCTGCTAAAAATTTGCTTAAAGGCAAAAAGGCTATGGTATTTGGAAATCCTGACAAGATACATACATATACTTTTACACCAGATGCAGCGCGGGCCACTGCTTTGCTTGGCAACACTGCGGATGCGTATAACCAGGTGTGGCATTTACCTACTACTAAAGAACCATTAACCAACAGGCAATGGATTGAGCTCATTGCAAACGAACTGCAAGTAGCTCCACGATTACAAAAAATTCCCACAGGGATGTTATCTATCCTTGGCTTATTTACTCCTGAGCTAAAAGAGTTTCCGGAGATGATGTATCAAAATGAAATAGATTATGTGTTTGACAGCAGCAAATTTGAAAACAAGTTTGGTATCTATGCCACAACGCCCAGGGAAGGAATAAAAATCATGATGGATTATTTGAAAACAATTCAACCTTAAGTTGACCATAACAAATTAAAAAACATTGATCCTCTTGTTTATGTGCTTATAATGTCTGAATAGTACATTAATAAAGAATGGCCTTACCTGATAAGAATAAAGGTTCCTTTTTGTTGCCTTGAAACACCATCGTCCGTTATATAGCAGCAGTAATAGACATAAAATCCTCAGGTTGAAGTATTCCTTTATATAGGCCATTCCATCCTACATTCGGTTGATTTGATTCAAACAACAGTTCTCCCCACCTGTCGTAAATCATAAAACGAAGTGATTCCACACGGCAACCATTCATTTTCGGAGCAAACGTTTCATTCTTGCCGTCATGATTAGGTGTAAAGGCCGCAAGACAACACATTTACCAGGAGTACTACCCTCCTTTTCGCAGCATATCAGCATATTCGTTGGGCAATGGACTTTCCTCAATTGCCTTTGCTGCTTTTTCAATATCATATTGGAACCTGATAAATTCTACCTGCACAGTGTCCTTGTTTAAAATACTGCTATTATGGTTAATTGTCAGCATTACATAGCAACCTTTGGGATTATTGTCCTTTGGTTTTCCAACAGAACCGATATTGATGGCATGACGGTAATGTGTATTTTCTCTTTCCTCTGTTGGTAATACCTTGTGATAGGGCTTGTGTGTATGCCCGAAACACATAATATCTGCATCTGCTTGTTCCATAATTCGCAACAGGCTTTTTTCTTCCCTGTCCTCAAACAAATATTCATTGATCTTCCTGGGACTTCCGTGAACCAATAAAAGATTTATTTTATCATGATTTAACTGGAACTCCACTTTGATGTGTGCAGGTAAGGTTCTTAAATAATTTCGTTCATCCTCCTTTACAATAGAATTTGTATAGGAAATGGATATTTTGCCCATATCCTTTTCAGCTTCTGTTTTATAAGCACAGCCACATTCATCACTCCTCAAACCTATACCCTGGTCATAATTGCCGGCAATGGTGGGAATACCTCTTCTTCTTATCTCGTTAATCACTTCATTGGGCCAGATGTTATAACCCACCAGGTCTCCAAGGCAATAAATGGCATCAGGTTTTTGACCTTCAATACTCTTAAAACATGCTTCTAAAGCTGGAAAGTTGGCATGTATATCGCTGAAAAGTGCTATCCTCATAAAATGATCTTAGGCTTTTTGCAATTGTGCTTTAGTGTAATATTTCTTTTTTAACCAGAATGCAACATTTACCAATGCAATCAGTGCAGGCACCTCTACCAATGGTCCAATGACACCGGCAAAGGCTTGTCCGCTGTTGATTCCATATACACCTATAGCTACCGCAATGGCCAATTCAAAATTATTACCCGCTGCTGTAAAAGCTATTGAGGCATTTGTTGAGTAGTCTGCTCCCATTTTCCTGCCAATAAAAAAGCTAAGAAGGAACATGATAGCGAAATAAATAACCAATGGAATGGCTATCCTGATTACATCAAATGGTATTTGCACAATCAGCTCTCCCTTAAGGCTGAACATGACTACGATGGTAAAAAGAAGTGATATAAGGGTAATGGGAGAAATAAAAGGAATGAATCTCTTAGAATACCACTCATCACCCATTTTATGTCGTAAAACGAGCCTTGTCAGCACTCCTGCTGCGAAGGGAATACCAAGATAAATAAATACGCTTTTTGCAATTTGACCAATAGTGATGTTTACCAGGGACCCCGAGATGCCAAACAATGGTGGTAGCAATGTAATAAATACATAAGCATAAACGCTGTAAAGCAATACCTGGAAGATGCTGTTTAAGGCTACCAGTCCTGCTGCATATTCCCTGCTACCGCCTGCCAGTTCATTCCATACAATTACCATAGCAATGCATCGTGCAAGGCCAATCAAAATTAGTCCCACCATATATTCGGGGTAGCCATGCAGAAACACAATGGAAAGCAGGAACATAAGAATAGGTCCTATGATCCAATTCAATAGCAGTGACATTCCTAAAACCTTTGTGTTCCTGAATACTTCTTTCAGCTTCTCATACCTTACCTTGGCAAATGGTGGGTACATCATAAGTATCAATCCAACTGCCAAAGGAATGTTTGTTGTGCCGGAAGAGAATGAATTGATAAATGAGGAGGAAGAAGGAAAGAAATAACCTATGGCTACGCCTACACCCATAGCAAGGAATATCCAAAGAGTTAAATACCTGTCTAAAAAACTTAACCGCCTTCTTTCAAGTGCCGGGGCACAGTCGTTTGCTGACATAATTACCTAAATGTTATTGTACTACTGTTGTGAATTGTCTTTGCAGTTCTTTCTTCATGACCGTTGCACTTACGGGACAAACATGGCTGAACTCTGATGACCGGAATAATGCCTCCGGAACTTCTTTCCTTGTTATCAGTTGGTAATTATTCCTGATAAAATATTTTTCAGCGGTTTCAGTCAGAAGGTACATAGTGATAATGCCTGAACTGGCTGCTTTTTGTTCTAACAACTGAACCAGCTTTTTTGCAATTTGTTTATTCCGGTACTCGGGATGAACAACCATAGACCTAAGAAGGCCATAATGAGAGTACCGCTCCATGCCTATTAAACCAACAATCCTTTGTCCATCCAAGGCTGTGTAAAACTCATCCAATACTTCAGGCAGATCTCCTGCAGGAAGGTTGTTTGATTTTAAAAGATTGATTATCTCATTACGACTCTGGTCTGTAGCTTTAATAATTCGCATAAGTGTGATAAGGGACTTATTAAAAATTTGTTCTGATGGTAAACTCTCTTTTGTTATTCCTTAATTTCCACAAATTAGCGGTAGAAATACGTTGTTGGCTACAACGATAGTTGTTTACCACTTCCTGGCCGGTAACATTGTAGGTTGTGCTGCAATAATCCACACAGCATTGTGCATTTTCGTTTTCAGTTTGAAGATGTGAAGTATTCATGGCTTATGTATTATTATTTAATGATTTAGGATTTTAATTAACCCCTTGTACAAAGTTCAGGACCGAAACAGGGCTTTATCTTACAACTACTTTATCCGTTTTATTGTTAATTGTTTTTACGTACTATCGGAATATTACGATGACTATGAACAAAAAAAATCTAACAACATTCATTGCAGCCTTTATAGCTATCAAATAATTGGTTGATCCACACTTGAGCTGCTTTCCATTCTTTTTCATTAATACAGTAACACACTTTTGCTCCATCAATTGCTCCTTTTACCAGTCCTGCATCCTTTAACTCCTTTAGGTGTTGGGAAATGGTGCTTTGCGAAAGTGGCAGCTCTTCTACTATGTCTCCACACTGGCAATTTTCTTTTGTTGCCAATAACTTTAATATGGCAACTCTTGCCGGATGGCCCAGGGCTTTTGCATATTTGGCTAACCTGTTTTCCTTTGTACTGAACTCGTATGATTTAGTTGCTCCCATAACTTATATCGCAATATTACGATAAGAAGAATAACTACCAAAATATTTTATTAAAAAAAGTAGAAACCATTGATACGAATCACAACTGAATAATAAAAAAATGACATTACCTAACAAAATAGAGAATAGCTATTCCGGGTTTTATACATTTCTAACTGTTTGCAATCCCCTAATAAAATTTTCTTTATTTGTCAGTATTAAGAATAAACAATTGCCTAACATTTATTCCCTCCAGGTCTTTTTTGCTAATACGTTATTGTAATGCCTGCTCCCAATCCCATATCGCTATCATAGTGAGTAGATAGGGCCATCCATTTACTTATAATGTACTGAAAGCCTGCCATGTACTCCTTATCTGTATTGCCCATCAGGTTGAACCGCAATCGTGGTGTAATGGGAATGCCTTCTCTGCTTAATTGAAAACGCAGTTTTCCATTTCCATCTATCCTGGCATCGGCCAACATCAGCCATGGAGTGGTATATTGTAAACCAACTGTAAATGTGCTACGGTTGTTTTTATTGCTAACCTGTCCGAACAGATTTTTATAATCATGACCATCCTTTTCGGTGGCATCCATTTTCTTGTAATGATAATCATAACCAATGTATGGATACAACCACTGGTTAACACCTATGTATCTGCCCAGGGATATTTCACCTTCATAGCCGTGATGGGGATTTGTACCCAGGTGCCAAAGTCCCTGCAATGCGTACCTGTTTGATGACAACATTGCTTCGCCATCACTTCCGTTGCTTTCCAAACCCACTTTGGCCATCAGGTGATACATGTTGTTGTCTCTCTTAAACATATTATATGCGGCGCGGGAATCTGTCAATTCAGGGTTAACTGGTGAATTTTCATATGTAAATACCCTTCCCATTCCTGCCATCATATGAAAAAGTATATGGCAGTGAAAGAACCAATTCCCTTCCTGGTTGGCCGCAAACTCAATTGTGTCTGTTTCCATCGGCATAATGTCCAGTACATTTTTGAGAGGCGCATAGTCACCCTGCCCGTTCACTACCCTAAAGTCGTGACCATGTAAATGCATGGGGTGCCGCATCATAGAATTATTTTTAATTATGATACGCAGGTTTTCGCCCTGCCTGATCAATATCCTGTCGGCTTCATTTACAGTTTTATTATCAATCGTCCACACATAGCGGTTCATGTTGCCGGTGAGGTTAAAATGTAACTGTTTCATAGGTCCGTCGGGTAAGGCTGTTATAAAGGGCGAACGCAGCATAGCGTAGTTAAGTGTTACCATGTCCGGCCCGGTATTGCTGTTCATGCTTTGCATGTCATCCATACCGGCATGCTCAGAATGATTTATCGGCGTAGTGTCTTCTTCTTCAATGCTGCCTGCGACTTCCGGGTACATAACACTGTTCATATCCATTGTCTGGTTGCTCATCTTCATGCCCATATCGTTCATTGTACCATTTGTGCGCATCATGTTGTTCATCATCTTCATGCCTTCAAAGTATTTGAGACGTTTTAGCTTAGAAGCCGGCATTTTCATGCCCTTGCCCAGCCAAAGAGATGACGCACCGGTTCGGTCTTCGGAAGTAGCTCTAAATTCATAGCTCATGTCATTTGGAATAGTTACTTCCAAATCAAAAGTTTCAGAAGGTGCAATAATTAACCTGTCCACTGCTACGGGTTCCACATCATTTCCGTCATTGCCAACAACACTAATTTTACCACCAGCAAATTGCAACCAGAAATATGTGGATGCACCCGCGTTGACAATATGAAGCTTAACCTTATCTCCTGCTTTATATTGAGGCATTGCTACTTGCGGCTGGCCGTTTACCAGGAACTTTTGATACCAGTCGTCGCTTACATCCATTGCTTTCATCCGTTTCCACTCATTTACCAATTTCGTTTTAAAATGCCCTTCCTTTACCGCTTCACCATAGCTCTGTGTACTACCTTTTTGAATTGAAAACCAGTCATTACCCGTTCTAAACCTTCGCTGTGTTTGCTTAGGATTTTCATCAGACCAATCGCTTAATACGACATTCACATGATTAGAGTCTGTATTATTAAAATTGGCCGCATTAATTAACTGCTTATTTGATTCATTGCGTTTCCTGAATATCAAAGCGCCAAACATGCCCAATTGCTCCTGCAGGGCTGTATGTGAATGATACCAATATGTGCCGTTCTGTACTACTTTAAATTTATAAAGATGTGTTTCACCCGGCCCTATTCTTTTAGTGGTGAGATATGGCACACCATCAAACCGGTTAGGAAGAATGACCCCGTGCCAGTGCAAGGATGTTTCTTCTTTCTTTAAGTTGTTGTGCAAATAAATTGCTGCAGTATCACCTTCCGTAAAATACAAGGTAGGTGCAGGCAATGAACCATTGATGGCATAAGCGTGCTTTTTGCTGCCAGTGTAATTTACTATTGTATCAGTTACATACAAATGATATATAACAGTCTTACCGGGCAACATATTTACAGTGGCTCCTGCATATGTTTTCCCAGAGGTATCAGTCTTTTCCGGCTGTTCCTGGGCTGGCGAAGTTCTGGCAATCTCTGGTACCTTTTTTTCTTCCGCTACAACAGGCTTATTGGTTTTGGGATCTTGCCTGGTTACCGGTTTTTTCGATGCAACTTTGATCGTTTTTTTCACAAGTGTCATACCACATTTAGGGCAATTGCCTGGCCTATCCATTTTTACTTCCGGATGCATGGGGCAGGTGTAAATAACCTTTGTGGCTTGGGACCATGCAGTTGCAACAAATAAAATCTGGAGTAGTATTACATAAATCGCTTTCATTTTATATCCTTTACACCCTCGGTCGTTTTATTTAATAAGTATTGGCCAATTCACCACAGCTTAACATGGCACTCCCGAAATAAGGATTCCTTATTGTTTTTTCACTGCTTAACCAGGATGCTTTTTTCATTGGGCAATATTGCTGATATATAGGTTGAACGGATAATTTTACCGCCTTTGCCACTGCTGCCATATTGTTTGAGAGGTTAGCAAAAACTTCTCTTTGTTTTTTCAGGTCCTTAGCTGTCGCTATTGCTGCGGCATCTTGCACTAATGCTGTTATATTGCCTTCTGAAATAATTTTATAATCAATGCTATTGGCAATTTTTGCAAAAGCTGCAGCATTGGTTGCTGATGTCGAAGCATTGCCTGAAACCAGAGCATCTTTAATGCTATAGTAGCCCGACAGAAGCTTTGATAATTGATTGTCATTTATGGAATTCTGTGCTATACCTGCATGGCTACTAACAATAGTTAGCACCGCTATGATTGAGAAAATTCTTTTCATTGCTTTTAATGTTTTTGTTGGAATTATTATATTTAGGAAAGTTTTTCAGCTATATAACCTGCCTTCTCCACTGCCTGTATTACTGTAGCTTCATCAAGACTTTCGGTGTTTACTGTCAATACTTTCCCGGGGTTTGCCGTATCAACTTTCCACCTGTTTTCACCGATCACTTCATTTAAGATAGGTGTTACTTTTGCCACACATGAGCCACACATAATATTCGTCTTTAGTTCTATTGTTTTCATACTTTTTACTTTTTAATGTTATAAAGTTCCTTGATTACCTTGGGTGAGCTATTATATTATTATGTAAAACTGTTATACTTAAATGAATTCCTACAGCTTAAGCCATTTCAGCCGCAAACTGTTAGATACCACACTTACACTACTCAGGGCCATTGCTGCACCTGCTATCATAGGGTTCAATAAAAACCCCGTAAATGGGTACAAAACTCCGGCCGCAATAGGTATTCCAATTACATTGTAAATAAATGCCCAAAACAGGTTTTGTTTTATGGTAGCAACTGTTTTCCTTGATAAGATTATAGCTTTAGGTATGCGGGACAGGTCAGAAGAAATAATTGTCATCTTGGCTACATCCATTGCAATATCAGATCCTTTGCCCATAGCTATGCTCACGTCAGCCTGTGCCAATGCATTGCTGTCATTAATGCCATCGCCTACCATTGCAACTATTTTTCCCTGTTGCTGCAACTGTTTTACAAATATTGCCTTGTCTGCCGGCAATACTTCTGCTTTGTAATTGTTTACACCTATTTGTGCTGCAATGGCTTTTGCTGTAAACTGGTTATCCCCTGTCAACATATATACCTCTATGCCCGCTTCCTGCAAAGCCTTTACAGCCTGAACAGATGACTCTTTGATCTTGTCAGCAATTGCAATTGCAGCAAGGGCATTCGTTGCATCAGCCAGCCAAATAACCGTATACGCTTTATTCAGCCACTCATTGGCTATTTGTTGCATAGCAGGTTCGATATTAATATTTTCAGATTTCAATAAAACAGGACTTCCCAAAAAATAATTATTGCCTGCATATTCTACTTTGACGCCTTTTCCAGTTATACTTTCAAAATGACCGAGAGGGATGGATTGAACAGCTTTTTGCTTAAAATAACGAACTACGGCCTCAGCCAAAGGATGCTCTGATTGTTGTTCTATACTGAATAGTAAATGAGATAGATCCTCAATTTGTGCACCTTCCTTCCAATGAATAGAAACAACTTCTGGTTTGCCTTCAGTGATGGTTCCCGTTTTATCCAATACAATAGCATTTACCTTTTTGGCAAGTTCCAGGCTCTCTGCATCTTTAATCAATATGCCATTCTCCGCACCTTTTCCAACTCCAGCCATGATAGCTGTAGGAGTAGCTAACCCCAATGCACAAGGACAGGCGATTACCAGGACCGTAACGAGAGCTAATAAGCCTTGTGTAAAACCGTTTTCACCACCCAATATTACCCAGGCAACAAGACTGAGAATGGCAATGAGCATAACAATAGGAACAAAGATGCCGGCAATTTTATCTACCAGCTTTTGAACAGGCGCCTTGCTACCCTGTGCCTCCTGCACCATCTTAATGATATGAGCCAATACGGTGTCCCCACCTACTTTTTCTGCAATGAATTGAAAACTTCCTTTCTGGTTGATGGTTCCTGCAAACACCTTATCTCCATGTTTTTTTTCCACAGGTATTGGTTCACCGCTGATCATGCTTTCGTCGACAAACGAGGTGCCTGTGCTAACGTTACCATCTACAGCAATTTTCTCACCTGGCTTTACCAACAATGCATCCCCTACTTTTATGGATGCAATTGGCATTTCCACCTGGTGGCTACCATGATGTACAACCGTTACCATTTTGGGTTGTAAGCCCATTAGCTTTTTAATTGCTGATGATGTATTCCCTTTAGCCTTCTCTTCCAGCATTTTACCTAAAAGAATAAAAGCAATGACCACGGCCGCTGCTTCAAAATAAACATGGGCATGTAAACCTTTGCTATGCCAATATGCGGGATAAACTGTATTAAAAACACTAAACAAATAGGCAACTCCTGTACTCAGTGCTACCAATGTATCCATATTTGACGAACGGTGCCTTGCCTGTTTCCAGGCGCCAATAAAAAATTGTTTTCCGAATATGAGTACCACAGGTGTTGCAAGCGCCCACATAATATAGTTAGCATAGGGAATGTCCATAAAAAACATCCCGATGAGCACTAATGGAATTGAAAGCACTATGGAACCAATTGTTCGTCTTTTCAGTGTTTCAAATTTCTTCTTGTGTACTTCCTCCAGGGCATCTTTTGCTTCTTCGGTTTCATCAATCATTAAATCATATCCTATGCTTTGCAATGCTGCTTTTAACTTTTGCGGATCTGTAATGGTAGGTATATATTCTACCTGGGCTGTAGCATTGGCATAGTTTACTGCAACGTGCACAACGCCTGGAGTATTCTCCAGGATACTTTGCGAACTGCTGGCACAGGATACGCAGCTCATGTTGAGCACAGGAAATGTTTTCTTTACTGTATCCACATCGTAGCCCAAATCCCTGATTGCCTTTACAGCTTTCTGAACTGTTTCGGGTTCATCATCTGTAGTAATCACAGCCCTGTTATTATTCAATTCAACTTTGTGGCTTGTTATGCCTTCTACCTTGCTTAATCCTTTGTCAACAATCAGGGCACAGTGTTCGCTTTCAACGCCTGCCAAAGGGAGATTGATTGTGCTTATTTCTTTGTTCATCTTTCGTCTTTTTTAACCCTACAAAGGTCTGACGAAACTAATAGCTCCATATTACATCCTTTTGAAAAAGATGTACATATAATTGTGCCTATGATATAAACGAATATTATTCGGTTACACCATCCAGGGGCATACGGTGAAGTGCTCCAAGATTTTTGAATTGGGAGGGTGTCATACCGGTTAGCTTTTTAAACTGGCTCGAAAGGTGCTGGGTACTGCTGTAACCAAGGTTGAAGGCTATCTGGCTAAGCGATAGCTCGTTGTACATAATCCACTCTTTGGTTTTCTCTATTTTCAAAAGATTAAAAAACTGTTCAATGGTGATACCTTCTACACCAGAAAACAGCCGGCTTATGGATGAGTAATCTTTGAATATTTTATCTTTAAAGTATCTGCTTAAGCTAAAATGTTCCTCTATATTACCCGTTTGCACTTTTTGAATAAGAAGATTTTTCACCTGCTCTATTAATTGCATCTTTTGATCATCAAGCAATTCAAAACCTGTTTGCTCTAAATCTGCTGCAAAGCGTTGTAATTTGTCTTTTCCCGGCTCTTTTATTAGCTCTATTTCCCCAAGTCGTACATATTTAGCCTTCAAATTATTTTTCTCTAAGAGTTGCTCTACAGATGTTATGCACCGGGGACAAACCATGTTTTTTATAATGAGCTTCATGTAAGCAAAGTTATGAATTGACCCTTAAGAGAAGCATGCAGATAAGAGAAGCCAGTGAGTTCCATAAGGCCTTATATAAGGGTTCGTTTAAATTATATATTATCTGTTGTGTAAGAAAAGTTGACTATATTCATATTCTTCCGCACTTTCTTAAAGCTACTGCCACACTCCTTTCTGGAAAACTTCAAATTTCCTTAATCAAAAAATGTAAACAATTATGAAACGGATGAATCACCTGCAAGGGTTTTTTATGCTTGCAGCAAGCTTATTAACGATCACCTCATGTCAAAAACAAGTTCAAAAAGAAGTGGTAGCCAGCCAGGAAACTCTGTCAGCTACAGAAAAGGTCATTATACCTGGAGCTGCATTACTTTCTTCTGCAGCCAGGGCAAATGTGCAGGATTACAATACATTTTATGGGCCTGCAGTGCAAATGGGTAACGGACATGCACGTTCGTGGATCAATATAAGTCGTGGAGATAATAAACCTTTAGCCATTGGTATAGAATTCACAGGAAAATCGATGAATGGCTTAACTGACGACCCTATGGATATGGCTGCCAGCATGTTTGTTTTACCACTACATCAGAAAGCGCAGGCGGTTACTCCATTTGATCACATTGTCATCAACTGGAATCCACACGGACATGAGCCTGAGCACATTTATGATGTTCCGCATTTTGATATGCATTTTTATAAAATCAGCCTTGAAGAACAAATGAGCATTACAGGCATTCCAAATACTCCTCCACCTGCAGGGTACCTTCCAGCTTCCTATGTTATCCAAGGTGCTACTGTGCCCCAAATGGGCACTCATTGGCTGGATCCACATTCACCTGAATTACCCCCGACAATGGCGCCATTCACCTATACTATGATATATGGTTCTAATAATGGAGAAGTAATCTTTATAGAACCCATGATCACACGATCATTTTTACTTTCAGGTGTAACAGTATCAAAGGAGATTCCCCAACCTATTCATTTCTCTCCTTCAAATACTTATTACCCAAGCGCCTATTCTATATGGACAAATGCTGCCAATGAAAGGATATACGTTAGTTTGAATGATTTTATATGGAGATAAATTACTAATTGCAAGGGTAGCTTAAATATATAATTCAACAAATGCTCCTTCCCTTTAAAGGAGCCTTTGTTATTGATTCTGTTTCCTTTTTTTATCAGTCTTTGGAGCTTCCACCATTCTAACATTGCAGTTTTCCGTTTCGCTGGGTTTACCTAAAGCCGGTTTTAGCATGCCTTTCTTTATATAATCATGTCTAAATAAAATAACTGATTTAAGGATTTATATGCTTACAAGCATCAACCAGGATAAAGAAAATTTATCATAACCAACGTACTTTTATATTATATAACAAGAATTAGAATGGAAAAGAATACAGCCAGTACAAGGATGCAGGGGTTTCTTACTCTATTTGATTATCATACAACCTTTTTTGCTAAAGCATTAGATGGGATTTCAGCAGAAAATATGCATAACAGGTTGAATACACAGGCTAATCATCCTGCATGGCTGGCGGGTGCATTAGTTCAACAACGTTTTTTAATGGCTTCTGAAACAGGAACTGGTCAGAGACAAACCGGCGAAGACCTGTTTAAAAACAATAAGGGTATACAGCCAGGAGTGCAATATCCAACCAATGATGAATACCTTAAGGATTGGGAACGTATTACACCTGAAGCACGCCATGCGCTGGTGAGCATTGATGATCAAAAGCTGAATAGCGAGGTGGATACGGGTGGAATGAAAATGACCTATTATGATTTAATCAGTTTCACCATTTACAGGGAAGCCAATATGATCGGTCAACTGGCATTATGGCGCAGGCTCCTGGGATACCCGGCAATAAAATATGATTAGGAAATTACTTTCCATCAGGGTCTTCTTTACCAGGCATTATGCAATTAAAAATGCCGCTAGCTCTCCAGAAAGAGAGTCCTTTTCATCCTTTTTTATCTGGTAAAAGAGAACTTATTATTTACGGCTTATAAATAACCTGGTTTTTAAAAATGCAATTAGATCATTCAAAGCTTTATTTCCAACTATTTACAAATATTTTCTCTTGAACGACATCTATCGCGTTGCGGTAGAATAACTGTCTTCCGGAATAAAATCCTGTACAAAAATTGTCAAATCCAGCCCAAATTTCCTTATTGGAAAAAGGGAGATATCCCGAAGATATCCCGAGGATATCCCGAGGATAAGCCGAGGATAAGCCGACACTTATAGAGTCGGCTTATCCTCGGGACATCTATGGCTGATGTATGAAATATGTTTGGAATATCTATTGCTTTGTAAGCAATTTGGGTTATTTCCGCGCACTGCACCAAACAACTTTTACCTGGTTTCCGGATAAATTCCATGAAGTAATTATGGTTTTAAATGAAAGGTGTGAATGCCTTTGATTTGCACACCGATTAAGTTGCTTTAGTAAAGCAAAACTGGGTTAAACAAATAGAGTTATTCAACCTTAGTAAGGAGGTTATTGTTGGATGCTCTCTGCTTTGACGACGCGCATTTTTTTGTCCAGGAAAAAAAAGAACCAGTATTCATGGTTATCTAAAGAAACAGGTTTCAAACTTCCCTTATTCACCTTTTCAGCCACCTGGAATTTATGTTCCATGATCCATGAAGTTTCAGAATGATCTTCCTTAAGGGGCTTAAGCTCACCAAAACTTTCGGGATGATAAGGTTGGTCTTTGAAGAGCTTAGATCTCAGGTAATCCTGGATATTCTCCTGTGCCAGTTGGCTGGCAGAGCGGTTTACCTGGGCATTTATCATTAAAGGAAATACCAGGAATAATAGTATCATTCGCATTAGCAGGTGTTTTATGAGTTATTCCCAGGTAGAAAAGTAGTGGCGGTATCATTAAGTTATTCCTTTTTTGATTGTGCTATAGATAAGATGGATGAAAGGTGCTTTACAGATATTTACCAGTTATGTACCAGGGATAAACGCAAGGCTCAGCCTAAATTATTAACACCGGCAAATGCTACCTTTGTAAGGAAATTTTATCAAGGATTTGTAATAGTTAAACCCCATTTGAATGAAACACTCACCCGAGTTCCTGCAATTAGTGGATGAAGTAAAAGGCCAGGTAAAAGAAGTATCTGTGGAAGAAGCACAGCAGCAACAACATGGCGGAGCTTTGCTGATAGATGTAAGAGAGGATAATGAATGGGAAGCGGGTCATGCAACGAATGCCATTCACCTTGGAAGGGGCATCATTGAAAGAGATATTATAGAAAAGATACCCAATAAAAGCGCTGAACTAATTTTGTATTGCGGAGGTGGATTCCGCAGTGTGCTATCAGCTTATAATCTTCAGAAGATGGGCTACACCAACGTATTTTCTATGGCCGGTGGCTGGAGAGCATGGAAAGATGCAGGAGCCGCTGTTGAACAATAATGAATCCTTGATCTTATTTGGAAGTGCCGGTAATAGCCATGCGTTTGCCCTTGTAGGTTACTCCATAAACTATTAATGCAAGTGTTACTGACACTGCTCCTACTGCACATATTCCATTCCATTGAGCCCTGTCCCAGGCCCACAAACCTATAGCCGATCCCAGGGATGTTCCGATGAAGCTAACAGTCATGAAAACCGTATTCAGGCGGTTTCGGGCAGCAGGCTGTAGGGCATACACCCTTGCCTGGTTTGACACATGCACAGATTGCTGTCCCAGGTCCAGTAGTATGATACCAACCACCATCCCCGCAACAGTTGTTCCTATAGTATAAAAACAAATAAAAGCACCACCAATTATCACTAGTCCATAACCAATGGTCACTCTTGGATTGCCCTTATCTGCAGTCCCTCCTATTAACGGCGCGATCAGGGCTCCGGCCACGGCGGCAAGGCCAAACAACCCTATCTTGTCTGACTGGAAATGAAAAGGTGCATTGGAAAGGTATAGAACCATTGTTGTCCAGAATATGCCAAAGGATGAAAAGGTAAGCGCATTAATTATTGATGCTTCCCTAAGTATGGGTTCTTTTTTAATTAACGTGACAAGTGACTTCACCAGTAAACCGTATGTCCCTGAAAACTGTGGTTCAGCCTTCGGAAAAATCAAGCTCATGGCTACCAATAAAACTGAGGTAATGACAGCTGCTATCCAGAACATAGATCTCCATCCCAGCCAGGCACCAATAAAACCGCTAAATGATCTGGATAATAGGATGCCGATCAATAAACCGCTCATAACAGTTCCTATGATCTTTCCTCTTTTGTGAACGGGCGAAAGGTGGGCGGCAAGCGGAAGGATTAATTGTGGTACAATGGAAGTAGATCCTATAAGGACAGCGGCAATATTTAGCATCAGCAATGAAGATGACAATGCTGCCATGATCAAAGCGGCAACTGCTAGCGAGGTTGTAAAAATGATCTGTTTTCTCTTTTCCAGCATGTCACCAAGGGGCACAAATAATAACAAGCCAAGGGCATAGCCTATCTGGGTGAAAAAAGTAATGGTGCCGGCCTTGCTTTCGGCCACTCCAAATTCCTTGCTTATCAAAACTACCAGGGGCTGGCAATAATATATATTAGCAACGATCAATCCCGTGCATAGCGCCATAAATAATACCTGCCAGGGCTTGAGTGTGTCTGTTCTCATATAAGCCTGCAAATGTAAGGCACCAGTTACCCCAACATTGCAAATGATGGAATGAAACGAAAAAAGAGTGAAATGGATACAGGATATTAAGTCAATGGTACAACAGATCTTTTGGCATTGCTTTCAAAGGCAGCCTCAATGACCCGGATCACTTGCAAGCCATCCAGGGGGGCTACAGGAGCATCTTTATTGTTTCTTAAAGCATCATAAATACTATTATAATATTCCATATAGTTTCCAGTAAGCGAAGCTACCTGCTCCCGTACAACCTTACCGTTTATTTCTGTATGCAGCAAACCTTTTTCGGTTCCTGGTTCAACTCCCCAGCCCGGGCTTTCTGGTAAAATATTTTGCAGTAGCGCTTTTTCCTGCACATCTGTTCTTTGCTTTATAAAGCTTCCTTTTGATCCATGGATGATATAACCCGGCAGAGGCTCCCTGACCAGGTAGTTGGCTTTTAATCGCACTCTTTTATCATTATAATACAATAGCAATTCAAAATAATCATCTACCTGCGAATTGGTTCTGATCATCCTTATATCAGCAAATACTGCTTCCGGGATACCAAATAACTGTAGTGCCTGGTCTATAAGGTGTGATCCAAGATCGTACAAGGCTCCCGTACCTTTTACAGCTACCTCTTTATGAGTTTTGGGACTTAACTCATTTCTAAACCTGTCAAAATGAAACTCTGCTTCATTGATATGGCCAATTATCCCTTCGTTAAGTACTTTTTTGATCGTTTTATAATCACTATCAAATCGGCGGTTGTGGTAAACCGATAGCAGTTTTTTCTTCTCGTTAGCCAGGATAATTAACTGTTCTGCCTCATCAGCTGTAACTGTAAATGGTTTTTCAACTATTACATGCTTACCTGCCAGAAGAGCCTGCCTGGCATATTCAAAATGAGTAATGTTTGGTGTATTAACAATAACCAATTCTATCGAATTATCGGAAAGAAGTTCTTCTAAGGAGCGGAAGGTTACTATTTCCGGGTATTTTTCAATGGCTTCATTCTTAGTTCTTTCCCATACACCACATAATTCAAAACCAGGATGCACATGCAAGAATGGTGCATGGAAGAGCTTTCCACTCATGCCATAGGAAAGAATAGCAGTTCTAATGGGATTCATTTCTTGATTTTAAGTTGTAATTAGAATATAGCAGATATTTTACTGTGAAAGCATCTTTTTTGACGCTTGGGCAGCCTTTTATTCAATGAAGTTATTATTAATACATAACAGGGTTGGGCATCGTAGATTATTTTCCATGGAATGCAGTACAGGCAATGGTTTTAAATTTTGACCCGCCACTTCAACATTGTATTTCCTTCCATAATTTGACCAAGTGTACATCTACTGCTATTTTATTTTTACACCGTAAAGAAAGAATAAGAAGGTTTATGTTTTAATAAATTCAGAATTAGCCTTCTCAAATTTGATCTAAAGTTTCTCTATTCATATAGCAAGCAATCGTTAGCGCCCGCTGTTTCTACAGTGGGTTTTTTTTGCTTGTACAAATCCTTTAATTAACTGTACAATTAGCAAGGATATTTAAATTATGTTAAAACCCTTATTTGAAAACCTTTACTAAAAGAAATTGGGCATCGTAGGAAAATAGCTTAAAATCCTTTGCCAATAAGGGTTCCAGGTGTTACTTGCATGCTTCGGTATTGTAAAGGAATGTAAGATTCGGTTTTAAGGACATGGCCTCCTTATTATTTTTACAACAGAATAAATAATCACAACTGCAGCGCGGATATTTTAATGGATCACTGGTACTTCTCCTGTTTCCCTAACCTGAATTTAATTATTATGAAAAATATAAACAGCAAGCAACAAATAGTATTACCCGCCAGGGCAATAACAATCTCCGAGTTTTTACAAGCCAGTTATCCTGAAATGGAAAACAGTATGAATAACTTCAGGATCATGGAATTTACTGCGATGAAATTTAACGAGCTCAGCCAGAGAATAAGCAGAAGATTTTCTTTTGACGATAACGGCGGAGGTTACCAGGGTTTGTAATTTCCTTTTTGCTGTACCCTACTTTAGTCTCTTTCAGTTAATGTTTCTTTCCGCTCTTGCTCTGCTTTAGCTTCTTCATCCGGTGTAGGTTCCCCTTCATTTTCATTGCCTTCAATATCCTTAAATGGATTGTGCTTATCATGATTGATATGATCTTCAGTGGATTTGTTTTCACTGTTGTCATTAGATTTTTTATCATTCTTGATCATAAAACATAATTTTTTTGATTAGCGAAACTGGTAAAACAATCCAAATTGCCATACTGAATTTTTTACATCTCCCCTGCCCTTGGTTATATCGCTTAACCCCAGGTTATACCTCGCGTCGATACCCAGCCCTGTATGCGATAAAAATCCTAATCCAAAAGCCCAACTCAAATCGCTTTGCTTGATCTGGTTCTTAATATCATATTCTATCCCATCGTTATCTTCAAATTTTGCCGACACGAGTGCTCCTACCTGTGGTCCCGTTTCCAATCTTAGTCCACCTCTGCCTAAATACTGAAGAAGGAACGGAATATTGATATAATCTATTTTGTCTGTTCCATTATTAAAGCTTGCTCCCTGTGTTGAAAACACGATTTCTGGTTGAATGGCCAGCCTGGGGTTTAAGGTGTGAATATGTATAAGCCCCCCGACATGAAAACCGGTTCTTGAGCTATTGCTATTAATATTGCCATTATAACCGGCAAGATTCACCCCACCTTTTATTCCCAACTCAACATTTCCCCGCTGGGCAATACTTGCTACTGAAACCAGGCTGGCTACTAAAAACATAAGGGCTTTATTCATAATTATTTGCTTTTTGTATTGTTTTAGCAATTTTAATACCATTGACATTATTTGAAATTGCTCTCCATAATTCTGAAAAGAGAGTTGCTATATCTCCAGCTCATAATTCCACAATCCTAAAGTTCCTTTCATATAAATTGGGTTACTGAATAGCGAAGGTTCCTCCAACACCCAAACATATCTACCATTGCTATAATCCCCAAAAGCCCTTTCTTCCATTGTTAATTGGTTGATAACGGCATCGGACATATGCAATGATTCCACTTTTATAACGTCGGTGAGTTGTACTTTCCCAATAATAGCCCCAAAGGGTAATTTTGAAAAATCAGTAATGTATTTTGAAAATGGCGGTTCCGGCGCCAGCAATGCTCCAGACTGGCCCATGCTTGCATGGATCAAAAGATCTCCCCGATGCTTTGTAGACCAGGATCGTGTTTCCAGTTTTTTCAAGCCCATAACAGTTAAACTGGCCCAGGGTTGCAAAAAACTCAGCACTTTCATGGGCGGGATCTTATTTATCGAAAATGCGGTTCAACAAACCAGCAAGGCGAATACCACCCTTCAGTAATTGTTCGTTTAGTTGCTGCACATGATTGTAGTTGTATTCATAAGACAACCTTGGATTAGTGCCTGAAATTTCCGCTTGAATTTTTTGGGCCTGGCTGTAAGAATCATACAACCATTCAGTAAGCGGTTGCTTTTTCCAGGTTTTCAATTGAGTGGCCGTTGGAAAATTTATAGCCTTTATATACTCGGTATAGCTTAACTGCTGGTATTCGATAAGGTGTTCATCCCAGACCCTATGCAGGTTGGAGGGTGTATTGAACCAATTCAATTTAATATCATTTCCACCCGTTGTCCCTACAGGGCTCACATGCAAGGGTTGACTCATGTCTTCTGCAATATGTATAAGCAACTTGAGGTACATGACCTTCTTGTCTTTCTGAAGGTTCTTTTTTTGTAACTCCTTCACCAGGAAATTCAATTTTGTATAGGCATCCGTAGCTGTATCCTTTTTCAGGTAGTCCTGCATTTGAACATAACTAAGATCTTTTTCGAAATTTACATAATGCCAGGGACTGATATAGCGGTAACTGGTATCAGATTTTATAAAGTCCGCCCAGTTACTTGCCATCGCAATGGATTCATGTCCTAATATATTACGAATTGCCAACCTTGTTTTAGCTGTCAGGTAACTTTCAGCAATGCCTCCAACGATCCTGTGACCTAACATACCCCAGGCCATGGATTTCATAGGCAGATAACAAAACAAGCTGATAAAAAGAAGTACGGCTGATATTTTTTTACGCATAGGTAGATGAATAGTGGTGCAAAAGTAAAAGTTTACCCTAAGCTACCTGCAACTGCTTCTTTAATATTATATAAATATTCTCTTATTATATTCATCTGGTGAAAGATAAACAGGCCATTGTACTTTTCAATTTCCCTGATAGCCTTTCCTTGTTTCACCTGGATAAATCTTATTTTGGCCAAAGTTTATATACTGAATGGAAGTTGTATCATCAAATAGGTTAAAGGCAATTATTGGAGGCTCTGTTGGAAATCTGGTAGAATGGTATGACTGGTATACCTATGCAGCATTTTCTATTTATTTCGCTCCCTATTTTTTCCCTCATTCCAGCCCTACCGCGCAATTATTGAATTCAGCCGGCATTTTTGCGGTTGGTTTTTTTATGAGACCTGTTGGGGGATGGTTGTTTGGATCAATAGGTGATCAAAAAGGACGCAAGACCTCAATGACTATTTCTGTATTATTAATGTCATTGGGTTCTTTGATTATTGCCTGTATTCCTGGTTATGATACCATCGGCGTGGCGGCCCCGGTTTTATTGGTTTTGGCCAGGATGGTACAAGGCTTAAGCCTGGGAGGTGAATATGGAAGTTCTGCTACTTACCTGAGCGAAATGGCCCAATCTCACAGGAGAGGATTTTATTCCAGCTTTCAATACGTAACACTAATCGGCGGTCAATTGATAGCCCTGGGGATTCAATTGATATTGCAACAATTTATACTTACGGAATCACAACTGTTGCAGTGGGGATGGCGCATCCCTTTCTTTATTGGCGCCATACTTTCTGTGGTTGCTTTTTATATCAGGAATAACCTGCAGGAAACTGATCATTTTAAAAAGATCAACATCCACGAAAACGACAGGGGTACAATCAAAATGCTCCTGCTGCATCCAAAAGCCATCCTGACTGTTATAGGATTGACGTTAGGTGGAACAGTGGCATTTTATACCTATTCCATTTATATGCAAAAATTCCTTGTCAATACAGTTCATTTAACCAAATCACAATCTACACTTGTGTCTTTCACGAGCTTATTTGTATTTGCTTTAGTCCAACCACTATTTGGCTTGTTATCAGACCATATGGGACGTAAACCTTTACTGTTAGGATTTGGTATCATGGGTTCTATACTAACCGTGCCCCTGTTATCTGGCTTGAGCAGGGCTACTACTGCTCCTGGTGCCTTTATATTCATTATGGCAGGGCTCTTTATCGTAAGTGGATATACTTCCATCAATGCTATAGTGAAAGCTGAATTGTATCCTTCTGCCATCAGGACCCTTGGTGTGGGTCTGCCCTATGCTGTTACTACGGCCATATTTGGCGGCACTGCAGAATACATAGCTCTTTGGTTCAAAAACCGGGGAAATGAATCTTATTTCTATTGGTATGTATCGTTTTGCATCCTGGTTTCATTGATTGTATACCTGACAATGCAGGACACTAAAACTAATTCACGGTTAAATGATTGATTGTGTTTGTAACGGGAAGGTTTAATTGCAATAAACTTTCAATTCAGGATGCCTGTCAAAAGTCTATTATTATGATTTATATTTATGCAATTCATACAGGGTTTTGCTCAATTCATACCCAGTAAATTTCAAATAACCTCCTGCTCCCTGAACTGAGCAATTAAAGGCCTTAACTTTAAAATGATGGCTGGTTATATAAAGTTTGAAAAATATAATAGCAAGGAACTGCATATCATGGTGCTCACCATGTTTCCTATGGCCATACTTATGAATTATTTTTTATTTGGCTCAGTTTATTTCAGCGAATTGCGGGTTTTTGCCTGGGCCACACTTGTCACATTTATTGTATTGTGTTTAGCGTTTTTTATATATGGACAAATAGCAGTATCCCTTCGCAACCGCTTCCCAAATGCACACGAAGTTTACAGAAGATTGTTTTTGACCATAACTGTATTTGTATTATTAACAGGGGTTTACCTGTCTGTACTATGCCGCGCCTATGACCTGTTTCATTTTATGGGTTACTCCTATGATGAATCAAACTTTGGCAAATGCTTTTTGACGTTTGCTGTAATGAATGTATTCCTCACTTTTTTGAACGAAGGTGTTTCGCGATATGAAAGTTACCGGGTAACCTTATACGAAACAGAGCAACTCAAAAAAGAATACATGCAAAGCCAATTGCTGGGATTAAAAAGCCAGATGAATCCGCATTTCCTTTTTAATGGTCTAAACACCTTATCCAGCCTTATACATGAAGATGCAGACAAAGCAGAAGATTTTCTTGATCATATGAGCAAGGTTTACCGCTATTTACTTCGTAATAATGAAGAGCAATTGGTGAGCCTGCAAACTGAAATTACCTTTATCAGGTCCTATTATTTTTTATTAAAGGCCCGGTATGCCGAGGGGTTGCAGCTGGCAATTTCCATAGATACAGAACAATACGAACAATATTTGCCGCCGCTTACATTGCAAATGCTTTTTGAAAATATTCTAACATTCAACGAGTCAAGTAAATCAAATCCCCTGTTAATTGAGATCAGCAGCAAAGGGCCTAATGAACTGGTGATCAAAAACACGGTACAACTAAAATTAAATTGTAGTGATTGTTTTGACGAAGGAATTGAAAACATTTCCAATAAGTTCAAACTGCTTTGCCAAAAGGAAGTCCAAATTACAGAAACTCCAACCTATAGAACCATTCAACTGCCTTTATTGAAAACTAAAGAATTAACTGAAGCATGATCAAATGGATCAAACCAACGAGGACTGAATGGACATCATTTTTTATAATGATGCCCTTTATATGTCTTCTTTTGAATAACCTTTTGTTTGGTTCAAGGGCATTTACAGATGTGAAAGTCTGGCTCTTTTCGTTTCCATTGATCTATTTCATTGGTTGCGTTTCCTGGTATCTTCAAATAGCATTAATGAACCGACTGAGAGAGGAATTTCCTGATATCAGGCAAACGCCACGGCGCCTGGCCATATTAGGACTATCACATTTTTTAATCCGAACGTTAGCCTTTATTTTCATTTTCACTTTTTTTGATTCACTGCATTTCCTTGGTTATGAATTAAACCTTCAGAAATTGGGTTTTGCAGTTTATTGTAGCCTGGGGCTTACGCTTATGTCTACCTCTATGTGGGAGGCTAATTATACATTCAACCAATGGAAATTATTGGTGGTTGAAAAGGAAAAGCTGGAACAACTTACCATACTGCAGGAATTTGAAACACTTAAAAGCCAGGTCAATCCCCATTTCCTGTTCAATTGTTTCAACACATTGTCATCACTTATTTCTGAGGACAGGAAACAGGCAGAGGTTTTTTTAAATGAATTAAGTAAGGTGTATAGATACTTGCTTAGAAACAATGAGGATGGCTTAAGCACTTTGCAGACAGAGATACGCTTTATTGAATCGTATTACCAATTATTGAAAACAAGGCATGGAGATGCGGTTCAACTGGAGATAGAAATTGATAAAAAATATGACCAGTACCTTTTGCCATCTCTTTCTTTACAATTATTGCTGGAAAATGCAGTCAAACACAATGTGCTCTCAAAAAACAAGCCCCTTGTCATAGATATATTTACTACAACAGGAAATAAACTTGTAGTAAGTAACACGCTTCAAACCCGGTCCATAAAGGGCCCTTCCAACAAAATAGGATTGGAAAATATCCGGAACAAATATGAACTACTAAGCCAGCCAGGATTCCAGGTGTTGGAAGACAAAACAAGTTTTAGCGTGGTGCTGCCGCTTATATGGAATAAGATCACCCAACAGAAATTAGTATCTAATGAATTCATAATAAAACCTTGGAAATGAATATTCTAATAGTAGAAGATGAAGAACTGGCTGTAAAAAAGCTTAAAAAGACATTATTGACAGTTGACGAATCTGCCAACGTTGTTGGAGAAGCCGACAGTATAAAAAGCACGGTAAACTGGCTGCAAAACAATCCTTCTCCTGACCTGATACTCATGGATATTGAGTTGGCTGACGGTCAGAGTTTTGAAATATTCAATCATGTCCAGGTAAAAAGCCCCGTAATATTTATTACTTCTTATGATGAATTTGCTTTGAAAGCATTTAAGGTGAACAGCGTAGATTATTTATTAAAACCTGTACAGAAAGAAGACCTGCAAGCCGCACTGGAAAAATACAGGGAAATGAAAAAAATGTATACTTCGGATGTATCTACACCTAAAGTATTGATTGAAGATCTTGTAAAGGAATTGCAGCAAAAATTACAGACAAAAGAATTCCGCAAAAGATTTTTAGTCAAACATGGTCAAAAACTGGTTTCGGTGGAAGTAGACGATATAGCCTATTTTTTCAGTGATGGCAGGTTGAATTTTTTTAAAACATTGGATAATAAAAAGTTTGTGGTGGATTATACCATGGATGAATTAAATGAAATGTTGGATCCCGATAAATATTTCCGCATCAGCCGTTCATTTTTTATTTCGGTAAATAGTGTAGCACAGATCCATGATTATTTTGGAAACCGCTTGATGCTACAATTAAAACCTGAAACAGATAAAGAAGCAATCGTTAGCCGTGAGAAAGTAACTGAGTTTAAAAACTGGCTAGGTAAATAGAATCTCCCGAAAATATTTAAAAAGCTGGGGCAATAAAAAAACTCAGCTTTTTAAGTTAACCAACAAAACCACTGAAATGCTTTTATTGTCTGTAGTGACTTCCATATTTGCTGAAAGATTCTCTGATCGTTTATGCATGGCTTTTTGAAACCGGCTTTTAAAATCAGCTGTTGACTCATCACATTCTGAGAGAATTTCTACCATCATTTTAGACTTTACCTGGTTGATGTTCACAAAAATCTGGTTGCAACAAATATTCTCAAGCATATAGGTCAATGCTTCTTTATAGAAGAAAAATATATCATGCCGAAATTTCATGTCCAATTCCAACAGCTGCACTTTATGATCTACGATCAGGTCTATATCAACATCATAAGAAGATCGTAACCCTTCTGTCAACTCCTTGATACGCAGGATAGTTTTTTTCATGCTGTCATTCTGCGGATCTATGCTCCACAACATATCATCCATAGCCTCCATCATATACCTGCTCTTGGAACTTATTTGTGTGATGAAATCTTTTGATTGCTCTATGTTCTTATCAGCCTTGATCTTAGCGATCTCACTCAATACATTAATATTATTCAGTGTTCGGCTGATCTCCTGGTGAAGGTTTCCTGCAATTTGCCTCCGCATTTGCCTTAATGAGGCCCTTTTATTGATCCTTTCCTTATCAAGAACATAGAGAATGGTAATGATCAATAAGATCACCAACCCATAAAACCACCAGGTACTCCAGAATGGCGGCCTTACGATAATTAAAAAAGAAGCGATCTCGCTGCTCGTAATACCATCCGTATTTTCTGTTTTTACCTGGAATGTATAACTTCCCGGCGCCAGGTAATTATACAATGCTTCCGAAGGCTTATCAGCATGTATCCAATCCTTATCAGCACCCTCAAGCCTGTAGTAATAGTGCAGCTTTGTTTGTTGTAAATAGCTTAAAGCACTGAAATTGATGCCTATGGAGGTATTATCATAATTCAGGATCACTTTGCCGGCTTTCGAAAGCGAATCCATTGACAGCGCTTTTCCTCCCAACATAAAAGAGGTGAGATAGGGCTTATAAGGTTTATTACGCTGCGTAAAAATGGAAGGGTTAAACACCAGGAAATTATGATCGGTAAAAAATACCAAACGACCGTCATTTAACTCCTGCACACCCGTTTTTGCAAATTTATCATAAGCAATACCATCCCTCCTGTCATAATAGCTGATCAGCTTTTTGGAAAGATTTACCCTACAAATTCCATTGGTCATTCCCACCCAAAGAATTCCATTGTCGTCCTTTTCGATTGATTCTGCAGTGTTAGAAGGAAGTCCGTCAACATCACTAAGAAAACTAACTTTATTCGTGCGGGTATTCACGATATTAATAGCCCCCCCTGTCACTATCAATGTTGTGTCATTATAGTAAGTCATGTCGGAAGGAAAATTGTTAAATATTCTTTCTCCCTCAACACTTTCTTTGGTAAACCGTTTGACGATTCTTTTTGTCCTGGTATCAATCTTTAAAAGACCATCTCCGAAGGTACCTACCCAGATAAAACCCTGGTAATCGAAATGCACTTTATAGACCATAGTAGTCTGGCATACCAACTCATATCCTTTGGATGGATCCCCATTGGCTTTGTCTATATCCCATTTAATGACTTTGCCATTTTGAGTGCCGAACCACATATTACCTGATGTGTCTTCATCTATCTGCCTGATGGTTGATTTGCTAAATATTTCCGGGTAAGACTCAAAGAGCTTATTGGTTTTAGGATTGTAGATCACCAGCCCCCCTGCCTGCAGGGTGATCCATAATTCACCTGTTTTACTATTTACAGCCATATCCCAGACCGTATAGTATTTTCCTTTTTCCTTCATGCAAGAAGGCAAGGGAATAGGGTTGAAATTCTTGTCAAAACAATATATTCCACTAGAGCCCCAGGTACCCACAAAGATCCGGTCATCCTTTAACTGGATCACTGCCTGTACAGGCCTCTCTTTTGTGGCCTTGTCTCCCGGGCCCACTAATCCATAAGTATTAAATATCTGTGCATCGGGATTAAAAAGGAAAACTCCATTATCAGTAGAAATCCAAATATTGCTTTCCCTGTCTTCAAATGCCTGGTAAGCATAGTCATACTTGATCTTTGGCTCATCAAGGTTTTCACCGGATAAAAGAATAAAGGGTTGCTTTTCTTCTGTCCACTCCATAAAAAATGGCATACCGTATACCCATAACCTGCCATTTCGTTGCAAGAGGAAACCATTGATCTCGTGGTAACCCAATTGGGACCATAATTTAAAACTCTCCGTTTTTTTTGTTTCTTGATTATAGCGTTTGATCTCGGGTGCTCCCTGGGTCGGTGGCCAATAAACAAATACAAGGTTGGAATGTGCGTCAGAAAATGCGCCAAAAGGCTTTAGCTGGTTTTTGAAAGCCTCTATTACCGGATCGTTATCAACATTATGACCACGATAATTTACATGCTTAGATTGAGGGTCATATTGAACCAGGCCTGAATCGCAACTGATCCAGTATCTTTTCCTGGCAGTATCCCAATAAATATCATTAAGCACCCAGTTATGTGGCAATCCGCCAATTAACCTCGCCGGCGCAAAAAAATTTTCCTTTTCACTATACTCATATAAAAGCCCATAAGCTTTTAATATTAATTCCCCAGTAGGCAACTGTCTGAAAGATACAGGATCATAAAAGGGCTTTTTATCCTGTACAGACACTTCTTTAAAAATAAATTTGCGTGTATCAAAAATGCCCACCTTTTGATTATCACCATAAAGCCATAGACGTTTTTTATTATCAAGGAACAGAGTTATGATATGAGTGCTTGGAATAGCGTGGGGATCCTTTTCGTTTGATTTAAAAGTGATAAACCCATTGCCATCATAACGTTGAAGGCCATTAACTGTGGCAAACCACATATACCCCTGGTCGTCCTGGATAGTGGCACTAACTGTATTAGAGGCCAATCCATTGGAAACAGAAAAATGCTTAAAGGAATACTGCCTGGCATGCTGGGAATAGGCAGTAACAGTTAAGAACAAAAGCAGAATAACAGAATTGACAAATCTTACCAATGCAGCCAGTATTATAATTTCAAATTTAATGCGCAGAAATATTATACAGGAATATTTCATCCCAACATAATTGCAATTGATTACAATAATCACTCAATTCATCTTTTTATTAAAGGAATTGAGTGCATTCAAAGCCGTTTCAACTCATTGCCGCATATGTCCAATTCATGCATAAACCGCTTTTCCTTGATCGCTGCATGACTGAATTTTACATCCAACAAATCATTAACCACAATAAAAACAAACCAAGAACAGTTTTATGAAAAAAGTTATTGCATTATTTACCATTGTTGTTGCCCTGGTGTCCTGCAAAAAAGATAAGGATAATACCAATTTCTTCAAAGGACCCGAATCAGAAGTTTACCATGGTAAAGCCTGGAGCTCTTTAAAACTTAATAGCGAGGGAAATCCTGAAAAACTAACCTTAACTCTCGATGCTGCTACATTGGCCTCCGTACAAGTAGGAGAATCTGGATCAGGAGAAGGTCATACACACGAAAACAATATACTGATCACATTACCGGGAAAAGCACTTGAAGCAACTCCTTTCAAGTTTATTATGCTTAATTGGAACCCAATGGGACATGAACCTGCCGGGGTATATGATACAGCTCATTTTGATATGCATTTTTATTTAACGGCGCCAAACGAGGTAATGAATTATGTAGATATGGCAAAGATGGAAAATCTGCCTTCCACTGATTACGTGCCCGCCAACTACATCGCAGGACCTCCTGTACCTATGATGGGAAAGCATTGGATTGATGTGACTTCACCTGAACTTCACGGCGTTCCCTTCACTCAAACATTCTTATATGGATCGTATGATGGCCAGGTTGTATTCTATGAACCCATGATTACCCTTGCTTTCTTAAAAGCAACTTCTTCTTTCCAACGCACCATTCCTCAACCTTCTAAATTTAAAGTATCAGGATATTATCCTACCCGGATGACAATTAATAAAGAAGCAGGTACTACTAATATTTCACTCGAAGGCTTTGTGTACCGCCAGGCTTCCTGATAAGTACTATATATTATTACTTAACCATAAATACATTAATCATGGAAAGGTTCAATATTTTTAACCAGATACACAAAGGTCTTCGGGCAGCCTTATATGATACTGCACTACAATTGCAACAGGCAGATTTCACCTCAGTCTCTGAATCAGAATCAGCCCTAGAAAAAGTAAGGGAAGTGGTGATGTTATTTGACGAACATGCCCACAAGGAAGATACATTTGTTCTTCCTGCTATTTTACAATATGAGCCCTCAGTAGTAGATAGTTTTGAGCAGGAACATGTGGCTGACCTTGCATTGGCAAGCCAATTATCTGATGCGGTAAAACAGCTTGACAATTTATTGAAAGCCGCTGACAGGGAAATCGCAGGCAGAAAACTCAATGTAATATTCGTGGAGTTTGTTGCCTTCAACCTGAAACATATGGCTAAGGAAGAAGATGTTATCAATAACATACTTTGGAGATATTACACAGATGGAGAAATACTTCAGATACAAAACAGGATCGTTGAATCAACTGAGCCCTGGCACCAGGATTTTTTCTCAAAATGGATGTTGCGTGGTATAAACAATAAAGAGGCTGCTGCCTGGCTCATGTCAGTACAACGCACAGCACCTGCAATTGTTTATCAAACGCTGTTTGATAAGGCCAGGCAGGAATACCCAAAAAAACGCTTCCAGAACCTGGTGGAATCTTTACAGGAAAGCGTGGTTTTAAATTAATAAAATCATATAAAATGAAAAAAGTATCGATAGTCCTGTGTACCATCAGCTTGCTGGCTGTCACAGCCATTATAGCCTGTAATAGTGATAAAACTCCTTCCACTAATAATGAAGGTGTAGTGGAAGTGAAAGGAATTACAGAAGCAGGCAGTAAAGAAAACATGGTCAGACGCGGGCAATACCTGGTGACAATAATGGGATGTAATGATTGTCATTCACCAAAGGTCATGACGGCACATGGACCGGAAATAGATAGCGCAAGAATGCTTTCCGGTCATCCTGAAACTATTCCAGTGCCGAAGATCAATGCGCAGGAATTGCAAAACTGGGTGCTGTTTAGTCATAACCTTACCACCTTCGTAGGACCCTGGGGTGTATCGTTTGCTGCTAACCTGACCTCAGATGCAACGGGTATAGGCAACTGGACCGAGGGACAATTTATCAATGCTATCAGGCATGGAAAATATAAAGGATTGGAAAATTCACGTCCCCTATTGCCTCCAATGCCATGGGCCATGTATAAAAATGCAACGGACGATGACCTGAAGGCCATTTTCGCTTATTTAAAGTCAACACCGCCAGTGCAAAACAGGGTGCCCGGGCCAATAGCACCTGACCAAATAGCTAAACTGAACTAGATAAATACGGGCAATTTTCATGTGTTAACCCCTCTGTATCAACAGAGGGGTTTTTAATTTGGATTATTTTCTATACCAGGTTGTGGTTATTATATTCCATTTGACTTACTACCTCTCCATAATGATTGAACGGAAACCGCTCTCTTACTTACCGACAGTAAATATTAAACCGTTTGATTTACAGCAATGCTGAAGATGACTGGGAAATCCAGAATACAAATACCCGATGCACTCCATGAATTAGTTTTATTGTAGTAAGTATGTAATGAAGAGGCTAACCTGGCAGAACATGACATTTCTAGAAAATTAATAAGGATGGCAGGAACCTATTGGCTTTAAAATCAGCAGTAGCCAGAATCTCCTGGGTCCCTTCCTGTAGCTTGAAATTATTGTTAGCGCAATAAATTTTTTTACTGGTGCCAGCATGCAGTAGCACAACGCAGAGTAGAAAAGTCAAAATCAATGATAGGGTTAAAAGTATTCTGGTGTGCATGTCGAATGGTTTACTGAATTATTCTTCTCCCCTTTATTAAATTTTGAACAAGCTATGACCATCGATCCCAGCTTGCAATTGGAAGGTGTATGAAGTGCTTAATTACAGTAATGATTTGTGTTAAAATAATACAATCACATTTCATGAACCGCATGCAACAATTCATACAATACAGGGTTGAATTTGCTTTCAGCCGCATTTAGCTTCGCTGTGTCATTTTAAATACATCAAATAATTTTTAATAACCTGATCATGAACATTGATTCCATACTTCCTGGCAGCAAGGTATTATTTGCCAATTTTCCTGGCGACGGTCATTTTAATCCTTTAACCGGTCTGGCCATGCATTTAAAAAGCCTGGGTTGTGATGTACGCTGGTACACTTCAAAAAAGTATGAACAGAAGATAAACAAACTGGGCATACCATTTTATGGCTTAAAGAAAGCATTGGACTTTGCTTCAATGCCGGATATTGATGCTGTATTCCCCGATAGAAAAAAATATAAAGGACAGGTTGCCAAGCTTAAGCATGATATGATCAATGTTTTCATTCTTAGAAGCCCGGAATATTATGAAGACATATTGGACATTTATGAAGAATTCGAGTTTGAAGTTATGGTGGCCGATATAACCTTTGGTGGAATCCCTTTTGTAAGGGAAAAGATGGGCATTCCTGTGATTGGGGTTGACATTATTCCTTTAACGGAAACTTCAAGGGATCTGCCTCCAGCCGGGTTAGGATTGACACCTTCTACTGGTTTTTTTGGTAAAAGAAAACAGGATGTACTCCGCTTCATTGCTGATAAGGTCTTATTTGCCAAACCCACCCGTGTAATGACAGAAATTCTTGGCAAATATGGAATTGATACAGGTGGTTCCAACTTGTTTGATATCCTTATTAAAAAATCAACCATAGTTGTACAAAGCGGTACTCCGGGTTTTGAATATAAACGCAGTGATCTAAGCAAACACATTCATTTTATCGGGCCGTTACTTCCTTACCATCCAAAAAAAGAAAGGCAGAGCTGGTTTGATGAAAAATTAAATCAATACAGCCGGGTGGTCCTTGTGACGCAGGGAACTGTGGAAACAGATGTAGAAAAAATCCTGGTACCTACTCTTGAAGCATTTAAGAACACAGACGTTCTGGTTGTTGCAACTACTGGAGGCTCGCAAACCGAAAAATTAAAAATCAGTTATCCTGAGCCTAATATAATTATAGAAGATTTTATCCCCTTTGAAGATGTGATGCCTTATGCAGATGTGTACATTACCAATGGTGGCTATGGGGGTGTTTTGCTTTCAATTCAAAATGAGTTGCCACTGGTAGTAGCAGGAGTACATGAAGGGAAGAATGAGATCAACTCCAGGGTAGGTTATTTTAAATTAGGAATAAACCTTAAGACAGAAAATCCAACTGCCGCGCAATTGCAAAAGGCCGTGGAAGAAATATTCGAAAACCCGGTCTATGCAACCAATGTAAGCCAGCTTAATAAGGAATTCAATGAATATGAACCCAACAGCTTGTTTGCCGATCATGTTGCGTCCCTGCTCAGAAGATCCAAAAGACAATTACAGGCAAAGCAAACCCTGGAAGAATCCATATATTGATAAATGCAACCGGTTATCCATTGGTAACCGGTTGATTTTTTATTAACAAGAATAAAATTTTATAAAGCCACTTGTTTGTAGAAAAATAATCCCATCCATAATTATAACCATGGAGCATATTCTAATGTTCAATTTGTTTTTAGTTAAATGTTATACAACTTCTTACGTCGAAACACTTAATTCATTCCTTTTGCCTTGCTAAATCTATTTTATAACTGCTTGGGTACAATATTCGATTATAACATGCTAATTGAAAATACCCTTATGTTACTTTTCTCAACTGTTTTATTTGTAGATGGAAACCCGGTAGGCTACCAGGTATTTGAAGAAAATGACCAATTGATATTAAATCCTGCTGAAAATCCAAGCCGTGAAATTGTGCCTCCAAGGTTATCTGCAAGTCAATCTTCCGGTAGTTGGAAAGTTGAAGGAACTTTAAACAGGGACCTGATAGACCAGGTAATTGAGGATATCAATTACAGTAACTGCCTTCCCAAAAATGGTTTGAGTGCTGCACCCTGATACACGATTGATAGGTAATATTTCCAAGTCGCTCTACTCTATTCCTGCTGTTTTCCGTTCTTTGCTAATAAAGCAGCGCCATGAAGATTTCCCTTTGGTCGATAGGTAAGTCAAATGATACATATGTGAAGGAAGGAATTTCCGAATTCACCAAACGCATATCTAAATATTTTCCCGTTGAATGGACCATTATTCCTGTTCCAAAGAATGCCGGCATGCTGTCAGAGATGGATCTGAAGAAAAAAGAAGGTGAGATTATTTTACAATGGATCAGCCCTACTGATTTCCTTGTAGCCCTGGATGAAAGAGGAAAGGAAATGACCTCAGAAGGCCTTGCCAATTTTATCCAGCAGAGGGCAACAGAAAGCACCAAAAACATTGTATTCCTCATTGGTGGTGCATTCGGTATTGATGAATCAGTAATAAAAAGAGCTAATCTGAAATGGTCTCTTTCCCAACTTACCTTCCCCCATCAACTGGTACGTCTTATACTTGCCGAGCAGGTTTACAGGGCCTGTACCATATTGAGAAATGAAAAGTACCATCACAAGTGACCCTTTCATATTTGGTGATTGATATGGTGTGCATTAGTTTAGCACCTGTTTGGTTCATTCATACATATTATAGCATATGGAGCTTTCAATAACCGTTATCATTATTATTGTAACATCGTTAATTTCTTTTGGAGGCTTCAGTAATCAAAAGATCATAGACGACCTGATATTTTACCCACCAGCAGTTACCCAAAGAAAACAATGGTACCGTTTCTTCACCTGTGGTCTGATACATGCAGATTTCGGACATCTCATATTCAATATGCTATCGCTCTATCTTTTCGGAAGATTTGTGGAGAACAAATTCACGGAAATATTCGAAGCCAATGGAAAATGGTTTTACCTGGCCATGTACATTTCTTCCCTGCTGGTATCCATACTTCCTACCTATTTCAAACATCAGAATGACTATTCCTACAGAAGCCTGGGCGCTTCAGGTGCAGTCAGCGCCGTGGTTTTTGCAGGCTTGATGATAGCTCCTTATGTGGAAGTAGGTTTCTTTATTATTCCTCCTATCATTCCGGGTTTCATTTTTGGTCCTCTATACTTGTTAATATCTGCATTACTGGATAAACGCGGAGGTGATAATATCAACCATAGCGCCCATATCTGGGGAGCTATCTATGGTGTTTTATTTATAATTATTGTTGGAAAGCTGGCTGGTTTCAATGCCATACAGGAATTTATAGACGGTGTAAAATTTTACCTAAGATCTAAGGGTTGGTCAAATTGATCTTCAGCACATTCCTGGTTGTTGGTATTATTTTGAACCTTTCATCTATGCGCATTCCTACCACCCAGATGATCTTCTTTCCTGATTCAAGAATCCAGGTGTTTTCTTTTACATTTCGGGAAAGCTTTTGATCGATAAAAAAACGGGAAACCTTTTTCTTTTTGGTCATACCCAGTGGATAAAAATAATCCCCTGTCTTCCATTTTCTAAGTACAAGTGGATATTCTATGTGTTTCGCATCCAGCAAGGCGATGTTCGCCTCATTTTCCAGCTTTAATTTTCCTGCTGAGAGTAGGTTGAATTCCAACATGCCTCCGGGAAACCGAACCATTTGCTGGTCCTTATCGATGGCAATAATCCCAGTAACTGGAGTTTTTAAGGCTATAATGAGCCAGTTTCTATGCCTGATCACCTGGAAGTTTTCATTTTCAACAAACCTTCCGGATGTGGCATTCAAAAGCTTTTGAACATCGGGCACCTGCTTCTCTCCAAAACCATAATCTTTTATGATATCATATATCAAAGATGTATCACTGTATTTCTCCAGCTTTTTGATGGGAATACGGATATCATTTTCACCTTTTTCACAGATCTTATCTTTTAAATCTGCAACCATTTGCTGGTACAGCTTATATATTTTAGTGAATCGTTCAATGTTATCTAAAAGGTTTTCTTCTACCTGGGGAAATACTTTTTGAATAGAGGGAATCAGTTCATGCCTGAAATAATTGCGCGTATACTTCACAGAACTGTTAGATGAATCCTCTACCCAGGTCAAACCCTGCTCATGCGCATATTCAATAATTTCCTTTCTTCGAATAGTAAGCAACGGCCTCAATAAACGTTTTTCTTCTTTAGTTCCCCCCGGTATAGCTGTCAAACCTTTCAAACCTGTTCCCCTGAAAAAATTCATTAACGCTGTTTCGATATTGTCATCGGCATGGTGCGCCAATAATATAAAATCAAAGCTGCCGCTGTTTTTTAATTCATCAAACCATTGATAGCGGAGTACACGCGCTGCTTCCTGTATAGACAACTTATTTTGCTGCGCAAACTGGCTGGTATCAAAATGTATCACCTCTAAAGGCACTTCCAGTTTCTGAGCTAAAGAACGGACGAATGCTTCATCCCTATCGCTTTCTTCGTTCCTGAGACGAAAATTGCAATGCGCCAACCTGAAATGAAAACCTGATCTCTTGCAAAGATCTGCCAGCACTATAGAGTCTATACCTCCACTGATAGTAACAATAAATTGGCAAGACGTTGGGTCGATTCCTATTTCCTGGAAATACTGATTAAAATGCTGGAGCAAAGCAGGGATGATTTGAGTTAATAAACAAGATCTTCATATGCGGCCCTTAATTCGTTATAGGCATGATCATCATGTGCTTCTTTTGCTTTAAGCATTCCTGTCTCATACCATTTGATGGCACTCTCTTTAGCATCATTTCTCTCAAGCAACCTTGCCAAATGATAATAACTGCCAATGTAATTTTCATCTCTTTCCAGGAGTTCCTCTAATAACCGGCGGGCCTCTGCGTCATCACCTTCTTTAACATACTCAAGGGCCAATGCATGTTGAACAAAGCTGTCCTGGGGATTTTCAATTAAAAAGGCTTTCAATTTTTCTATTCTGTTCATGCTATTGCAAATTCTTGTTCAGGTATCTTTGCGCACTATATTTGCAAAAGTATTAGTTGCATAAGCAACTAAATCAATTTTTCTTTAAATTAGCTATATGAAAATTCTTGTCTGTATAAGTAAGACACCTGACACCACAGCAAAAATAGCTTTCACTGATAACAACACGAAATTCGCCGAAGCTGGCGTACAATGGATCATCAATCCTTATGACGAATGGTATTCCCTTGTAAGAGCTATTGAATTAAAGGAGAAAGATCCCTCTACCATTATCAATCTTGTAACGGTTGGAGGTGCAGATGCTGAACCTATCATAAGAAAAGCCCTTGCATTGGGTGGTGATGAAGCCATACGTATAAATGCCGAGCCATTGGAAAGCTACCAGGTTGCTTCCTTGATAGCAGAAATTGCAAGGAATGGAAACTATGACCTGGTACTTACAGGTAAAGAAACAATTGATTATAATGGTGGAGCAGTAGGTGGTTTGCTGGCGGAGGTGCTGGATCTACCATATATTGCCAATGCTACAAACCTGCAGGTAAACGGGTCAACTGCGACAGTAAAAAGGGAAATAGAAGGTGGCGAGGAAACCATTGAATGTCCCTTCCCTCTTGTGTTAAGTTGCCAAAAAGGAATGGCAGAGGCCAGGATACCTAACATGCGTGGAATCATGGCTGCCCGCACTAAACCATTAAAAGTAGTGGATCCTTCTCCAGTTCAAACCTTGACCAAATTCTCTGAATTTCAATTACCTCCGGCTAAGCAAGGTGTCAAACTGGTTTCTCCGGACAACGTTGATGAATTGGTCCGATTGCTTCACGAGGAGGCCCGCGCTATTTGATATTTTAATTGTTTATTAATCCATTAAACCCGGAAATACAAGGGTTTCACTATAAATAAGAATCATGAGTGTTTTAATTTTCGTTGATCACATAGATGGACACATCAAAAAAGCTTCACATGAAGCATTGAGTTATGGTGCTAAAATAGCAGAACAGACAGGTACTACTGCGGAAGCCGTTATCCTCGGAACTGTTAATGATGACCTGGAGAAGCTTGGAGAACATGGGGTGAAAAAAGTTTACCAGGTACAAAATGAACAATTACAGCAATTCGATTCACAGGTATATACAAAAGTAATAGCGCAGGTAGCGCAGCAATCAGGCGCTAAGGTGATTATATTTTCTAACAACAGTAGTGGAAAGGCATTAGCACCCAGAGTAGCTGTTCGCCTTAAGGCTGGCCTGGCTGCAGGCGTTAATGCCTTGCCTGATACATCCAATGGATTTACTGTAAGAAAAACCGTTTTTTCAGGAAAGGCATTTGCCCAGGTTGCTATTGATACAGAAATAAAAGTTCTTTCATTAAATGTAAACGCTTTTACCATCATTACTGGTGAGGGAAAAGCAGAGGTTATTCCATTTGATGCAATAGTGGAATCGCCAAAACTAAAAACCATTGATAGTACTAAAACATCAGGGAAAGTCAGTTTAACAGAAGCCGATGTAGTAGTGAGTGCGGGAAGAGGCCTTAAAGGTCCGGAAAACTGGGGTATGGTAGAAGAACTGGCAGATACTTTAGGAGCTGCTCTTGCCTGTAGCCGCCCTGTTGCCGACGCGCATTGGAGACCTCATAATGAGCACGTTGGTCAAACTGGTATAGCTATAGCTCCTAATTTATATGTAGCGGTTGGTATCAGTGGTGCCATACAGCATTTGGCAGGCGTTAACCGAAGTAAAGTTATAGTAGTGATCAACAAGGACCCTGAGGCGCCCTTCTTTAAAGCCGCAGACTATGGAGTGGTGGGCGATGCCTTTGAAATTGTTCCTAAACTGACGAGCGCCATTAAAAAATTAAAAGGACAATCTTAAGTTGATATTTCTTATTAAGAAATTGAGCTTATTAATAAAGATAGTACCGCATGGTAATATGGAAGTTGAAACCATAATTTTGTAATGAATAAGTGTCCTGCACGGTAAGTTTCGGGTTCAGGCTGAGTTTTCAGGTTTTGGCTTAAAATCTGTAGGTTTGCAAACCTTAGCAAAAGCGTTGTTTTATTTATAGTTATGAAGAAAATTGAATTGGAAATTGTGGCACTATCACATAGTATAACTCAGACCCATTCTTATGCTGTAGTGCTGGGAGAGGTAAATGGTTTGCGTAGATTGCCAATTGTTATTGGTGGGTTTGAGGCCCAGGCTATTGCAGTGGCTCTGGAAAAAATGCAGCCCAGCCGACCTCTTACACATGACCTGATGAAGAACTTCATGACTGCATTCAACATTGAACTTCACGAAATTATTATATCAGACCTCCAGGAGGGTATTTTTTATTCTAAGCTGGTTTGTTCCTCCGATAATGATACCATAGAGATAGACTCAAGAACTTCGGATGCACTTGCATTAGCTGTCCGTTTTGGTTGCCCGGTTTACACTTACGAGCATATCCTGGAAAGTGCCGGCATTTTAATGGAAGATCCTGGCACAACAGGTAAAAAGAAAAAATCTCCTTCCATTTCATCTCCCGAAGAAGAAGCCGGGAGTAAAGGAGACTTAAAGTCCATGAGTCTTGAAGATCTGAATACTTTACTGAATGAGGTTTTAGAACAGGAAGACTATATAAGGGCCATAGCCATCAGGGATGAGATCAACAATCGAAAGAAGGACTAACCTGCTTTAACAGCTTCCCGTGATCACGTTTCCAAACTGCAAAATCAATATAGGTCTTCGTGTTACCGGGAAAAGATATGATGGTTTTCATGACCTGGAAACAATATTCTATCCTATTCAATTATGCGATGGTTTGGAGATCATACAAAACCAGCATTCTTCAGAAACAAAATTGGGATTATCAGGATTGGTAATAGACAGCCCAATCCAGGATAACATTTGCTATAAAGCATTCAGTTTATTAAAAATAGACTTCCCTGACCTTCCCCCGCTTCAAATACACCTCCATAAAGTAATTCCAACCGGGGCAGGATTAGGAGGTGGTAGTTCTAATGGTGCTTTCACACTGTCATTGATCAATCAAAAATTTAAACTTGGACTGGATACGCAACAGTTGCTGAAATATGCATTGCAACTCGGCAGCGACTGTCCCTTTTTTATTATTAATAAACCTGCCTACGCAACAGGACGTGGTGAAAAACTGGAAACCGTCCAACTTGATTTATCTGATTACAACATTGTACTCATCAATCCAGGTATTCACATTAATACAGGATGGGCTTTCTCTAGGATAAACCCCGGATCTTCCAACTTTAGTTTGAAGCAAATCGTTGACACTCCTGTTTCAACATGGAAGGATATTGTTCTTAATGATTTTGAAGTTCCTGTATTCATGGAATATCCTGCTATCAAGAAATTAAAGGATCTGTTTTATAATAAGGGAGCAATTTATGCCTCAATGACAGGGAGTGGATCAACCGTCTTTGGTCTTTTTGAAAAATCCTTTACACCTCAATTAGATATCCCCTCCCACTATTTTATGAAATCCCTATAAAGGCATATTATACGCTTCACTTACTTTTGCGCCAGAAATAACAGCATGGAAATTTATAAGGAGTTTTCTTTCGATTCAGCACATTTTCTTCCCAATGTTCCCGATGGACATAAATGTAAAAACATGCATGGCCATACCTATAGATTACGGGTATTTATCAAAGGTCCTATTGATCCCCAACTTGGCTGGATCATGGATTTCAAGGAATTAAAAGATGCTCTTTCTGGTGTTATTGACCAGTTGGATCACCAGTTGATCAATGATATAAAAGGCCTGGAAAATCCCACAGCTGAAAATATCACTTCCTGGATCTGGACACAAATCAAACCATTACTTCCGCTTTTATTCAAAATTGAACTCTACGAAACGCCTACTACCGGGGTCATTTACTATGGGGATTAATCTTTCTGAGTTTTTACCTATTAAAGTATAACCTCTTTTGATTCATTGCTGCAATAATTTTCTTTCCATATCGCTCCATTAGATTATCCAGAAGGTTTGACAAATTGAATTTCCTGCCGGATTTCGTTAGTTTTATATAACAATACATGTAATGAAATACAAGGTTTCCTTTTTGTCCGCCAACCTGGACCTCCTCAATCACTAACCGTAGTACTGTTGCTAACGGTTACTCTTCCCCTATAATTTTTAAACTTCATTACCATGCAAACAGTAAATGTTTCAAAACATAGTACCCAATATTATTTAGATTTAGAAGAAAAATACAGTGCCCATAATTATCACCCCCTTCCTGTGGTTTTGTCCAGGGGAAAGGACGTTTTTGTCTGGGACGTGGAAGACAAACGCTATTATGATTTTTTAAGCGGTTATTCTGCTGTAAACCAGGGACATTGCCATCCGGCGATTGTTAAAGCCCTGGTAGAACAGGCGCAGCGCCTGACATTGACCAGCAGGGCTTTTCACAATGATCTTCTTGGTGAATACTCAAGTTATATTACCAGGCTTTTCAATTACGATAAGGTCCTTCCAATGAATACCGGTGTTGAAGCCGTAGAAACCGCGATCAAGCTTGCAAGGCATTGGGGCTACTTAGTTAAGAGAATTAATGACCAACAAGCCAGGATCATTGTTTGTGAAGGAAACTTTCATGGCCGTACATCAGGAGTAATTTCCTTTAGCACAGACCCCTCTGCCAAAGATAACTTTGGTCCTTTCATGCCTGGCTTCATACAAATTCCCTATAATGACCTGGATACTTTAGCTGCTGTATTGAAAGATGATTCTATTGCAGGTTTTTTAGTTGAACCTATACAGGGAGAAGCAGGAGTATTGGTTCCCGATGAAGGATATCTAAGAAGTGCCTACGAATTGTGTAAAAATGCCAATGTTCTATTTATTGCAGATGAAATTCAAACAGGCTTATGCCGGACAGGCAGGATGCTTGCCTGCGATCATGAAGATGTTCACCCTGATATATTGATTTTAGGAAAAGCTTTAAGTGGTGGCTGTTTACCTGTTAGTGCCGTATTAGCCAATGATGAGATCATGTTAACGATCAAGCCAGGTGAACATGGTTCAACATATGGTGGAAACCCCCTTGCATGTAAGGTAGCTATCGCTTCATTAGAAGTATTGCAGAATGAAAACCTTTCAGAAAACGCTTCTGTTATGGGCGACTATTTTAGAAAAAAGATACAAGAATTGCAAAGTCCTCATATCGAGAAAATTAGGGGAAAGGGGTTGTTGAATGCTATAATTGTAAAACACAAAGACAAAAATGCCGCATGGGAATTGTGTTTAGAACTAAAAAATAATGGATTGCTCGCCAAACCTACCCATGGTGATAAAATAAGAATGGCCCCCCCATTGACCATTAACATGGAACAAATTGATGATTGTATAGAAATAATCCGCAAAAGTTTATTAATCTTGGACTGAAGCTACCCTTATAATAAATCATACTTAGCCAGGTAAACTTACCAAAACGAAAATTGATCATTGGAATGGACATTCATTTACACCACACAGAAGAGCATTTAGAAAGCAGTGATTTCATCAAGGATATTGTTATTGGCATGGCTGATGGTCTGACTGTACCCTTTGCGTTAGCGGCTGGATTAAGTGGTGCGGTAGACACTACAAGCATCATAGTAATTGCCGGTATTGCTGAAATAGCCGCAGGATCGATAGCCATGGGGTTGGGAGGATACCTGGCAGGTAAAACAGAACAGGATCATTACAATAGTGAGAAAAAAAGAGAGTATTACGAGATAGAGCATCTAAAGCACCTGGAGATCGAGGAGACAAAGGAATTTTTCGCCAATATTGGTCTGAGTGAAGAACTGCAGGAAAAAGCCACGGCAGAGATCTCCCAGGACAAAGATAAATGGGTGGATTTTATGATGAAATATGAATTAGGGCTGGAAGAACCAGATCCTAAACGGGCTGGAAAATCTGCTTTCAATATAGGAGCTTCTTATATAGTTGGAGGTCTTGTCCCACTATCTCCTTACTTTTTCGTTGACCATCCTATCGATGGGCTGAAATACTCCGTGATGGTTACGCTTTTATGTTTATTCATCTTCGGATGGTTTAAAAGCAAAATAACAGGCATTAATCCATGGTGGGGCGCCATCCGGGTTACGCTTATTGGTGCCATGGCTGCAGCTGCTGCCTTTATGGTGGCCAAAATTTTTGAAGGCAGATAATAATTCGGTTAAAAGCAAAGCAATTTGCGTTTTTCAAATGAGGGATTACCAATTTCCATTTTATTTAATTTAAAAGCATTTAGCACCCCAGGGTATGGTCTAAAGCTTACTTTGCTAATTCTAAAGGATACTATTACCCCATCATTTACTTTCTATAGTTATTTCTCAAAAGCTATTTCTTGAAATCAGTGACAGGCTGGCTTTATAGTTCAGCTATAGCAAGAGTTTAGCTACTCTATAGTTGCAGTATAGATACTCCGTGATAGTACGGAGTATCTATACCTTAGATAGGAAGTTGACAGGCCTCAGCTATATAGGAAATGTTTAGTAATTACCATAAAGGAAGGGTTGAACTTAAGAGGAAGAAGATTGCGCCAGAATGGCACTAATGATTGATAATTGAAATTCTAAACTTTGTATTACCTATTTATATAAAAAAAAGACCGCCCTGGAAAGGCAGTCTTTTTACATAAGTATTATAAAAAGTTATCTCAGGTCCACAACTTCTACTCCAGGATACCTGGATTTATCGAAAATGAAATATGAATCTGAAATAGATGGTGATGATTTTAATGAGTTTACAACGTAGCTATATCGCTCACCAGTTTTTTCCAGGAATTTGGCGCTATAAATTCTATTAGTGGCCTTATCTATCAATACATAGATTTTATGAAAAGGACGTGTTTTATCTGTAGGAGTTAATTCGATTTCCTGCAATGATTTGCCGCCTTCTTTTTTGACGCCATTTAATTTATAATAGAAGTCCCTGTCATAGAAATTAGTGAAAAGCTTTTGCGGGGTCATGGCACTGCCACTGGAATTAACGTTATCAACAGTCACTTCATTGGCACTTTTATCAAAATTCCAGGTGGTTTTACCATCTGAATAGATTTCCATTCCATCAAGGTTTACTTTATACCTGTTTCCCTTCATGGTTACCACACCCTTTTTTGAAGAAAGCACCTTTCCCTGGGCATTTTCCACATTATAGGTAAATGTAGCCTGCGGGGCGTTCAAAGCTTTAAACCCGGAACTTACTTTATCCAGGATCTTTTTAGCATCCGGGTCATTTTGAGTTGGGTTTTTTCCAGGTTGGGCCTGTGCGATAAAGGTCAATGATACAAAGCTCAGCAGTGTAAATAATTGCTTCATTTATTCTTATTTGATTATGAAATCAGGGCAAATATAGCCCTTACCATATCTTAGAAGGCAATTGGTATACCGTGTTTAACAACAAGTTTGATCTTAACACTAACTTAAATTATCAAGATATTCCAGTAATTCAGATTCAGTTTTAATTAATACCTCGCGGGCCTTACTGCCCTGGTTAGGACCAACAACTCCGGCAGCTTCCAATTGATCCATTAATCTTCCTGCCCTGTTATAACCTAATTTCATACGACGTTGCAGTAAAGAGGTAGAACCAATCTGGTTTTGAACGATCAGCTTAGCCGCATCTTCAAATAATGGATCTTTATCTGATGCATCGAAATCTTTCCCTTCCAGTTCTTTTTCATCAACATATTCCGGAAGCATAAATGCCTGGGGATACCCTCTCTGATCTGCAATAAACTCCACTACCCTTTCCACTTCAGGTGTATCTACAAAGGCACATTGCAACCGTACAATTTCTCCATTATAGGAGATCAACATATCACCTTTACCGATAAGTTGTTCAGCTCCCCCGGCATCCAGGATAGTCCTGGAATCGATTTTGGAGGATACTTTAAAAGCGATACGTGCCGGGAAGTTAGCTTTGATGGTACCTGTAATGATATTTACCGACGGTCGTTGGGTGGCAATGATAAGGTGAATGCCAACGGCTCTTGCCAACTGAGCCAGGCGGGCAATAGGCATCTCCACCTCTTTTCCGGCTGTCATAATAAGATCGGCAAACTCATCAACAACCAGCACAATAAAGGGCAGGTATTGATGGCCTTTCTGTGGGTTTAGCCTTCGCTTAGTGAATTTTTCGTTGTACTCCTTGATATTCCGTGCACCTGCTTCTTTTAACAGGTCATACCTGTTATCCATTTCAATACATAGCGCATTCAGTGTATTGATCACCTTTTTTGTATCTGTGATAATGGCATCTTCCTCGCCAGGCAATTTTGCCAGGAAATGCTTTTCTATATGACGGTAAATGCTAAGCTCAACTTTCTTAGGATCAATGAGCACAAACTTCAATTGAGAAGGATGTTTCTTATACAGCAGGGAAACAAGGATTGCATTTAATCCAACAGATTTACCCTGTCCTGTTGCACCAGCCATTAATAAATGCGGCATGCTTGCCAGGTCGACAATGAAGTTTTCATTATCGATCTTTTTACCAATGGCAATTGGCAGGCTGAAGTTATTATGTATAAATTTTTCAGAAGCCAAAAGAGTTTTCATACTAACCACTGACTTCTTGAAATTGGGCACCTCTATTCCTATGGTACCTTTCCCAGGTATGGGTGCTATGATACGAATTCCTAGAGCAGCCAGGCTTAATGCAATATCATCTTCCAGGTTCTTTATCCTGGATATACGTACACCCGCTGCGGGAACAATCTCGTATAAGGTAACAGTAGGTCCAACTGTAGCACTTATTTTCTGGATCGTTATATCATAGTTTTTGAGTGTAGTAATAATCTGGTTTTTATTAGCCTCCAGCTCTGCAGGGTCTTGCACTATCTTTTCGCTGCCATGAGTTTCCAGCATATCCACTTTTGGATATTTATAATCCCGAAGGTCAAGCGTTGGTTCATAAGGCGGCAGGTCACTATAATCTTTTTCAGAGGTCTCATCATCGGGCGACAACTCTTCTGCAGATTTGATTTCTAAAGGAAGATCCTCAATGATGTCCTTTTTCGAAGGCCTTGAAACGGGCAGTTCCACAGGCTCCTCCTGTGGTTTAAATTCATCATGTTTATGTAATAGATCCTCTGTTATCTCCTTTTCAATAATTGGCTCATTTATAGTGAGCGCATTTACATCTTCGTCTTTTTCTATTACGTGAAATACATTATTGTCATCTTCAAGATCTCCGGCACCATTAATAAGCATTCCCCCTTCTCCCTTAAGGATATTACCTTTTTCAGGCATTTCTCCTTCTGCTTCATCCGCATATAGATCATTAATTGAGGCTGGAGCCAACCCTGACCTGATAGCCGGTGCTATGGGTCCCTCCTGTTCAACATCATCTTCGATAACCTCCTCATCCTGCCTTTCTGTACGTTTCCATTCAGGTACATTAAAAGTGGGGTTGAACTGCCAGATCAGGTAAGAAATACCTACTACTAATAATAAAGCGGCAGTGCCAAGTGTACCCAGGAAATTAGAAAGCCAATTGCTGATCATATCTCCTACACGACCACCAAAAGGAAAATCAGCGCTCGAGAAGATGAAGGCGAATGTTACAGACACTATCAGTAAACCTATAGTAACATACTTCAGGTTTCTCCAGATTGAGAAAACCTTTCGGTTTACCAGTAAATTGATACCCACAACAAAAAAGAAGGTACAAAATAACATAGATGCTATTCCAAAACCCCGGTAAATAAAGAAATGAGAAATATAGGCACCTAGTCTGCCTAATAAGTTAGCTACGCGGGTATCATTATCTGTAAGAAAAGAAGAATCATTATTTAATACCTTATCCTGGTCTTCTTTCCAGGTGAAGAAATAAGATACAAAAGCAATAAATAAGAATATAGATGTAAGTAGGGAAACAGTACCTATGATTTTCCAGGTGCGTTCATCACGGGCCAGCTTTTTAAAGTCTACCTTTTCCTCCTTATCTGTTTTAAATTTATCAGCAGAAGGTTTAGGGCTTTTTTCCTTTTCAGGCTTTTCTGGTTTTTCCGCAGCAGCTTTAGGTGTAGTGGATTTCTTTAGCTTGTTAGCCATAGAATCAAAGATAGTAATATGAACAATGAAATGCAGGCCAGCAGGCCGTTTAATCCAAAATAAACATTATTTTCTGATAATACCGAGGAGGAGTAAAATCCAGCCGATTATAAACAGCAATCCTCCTACGGGAGTAATAATGCCAATATAGGTTGGGATAGCTTTATTCATAGCCTGCATAGACACGATCAGGTAGAGCGATCCGGAGAAAAAAACCACCCCTCCCAGGAACATAAGGCCGGAATAATTGAGAAAACTGTTGGCTGTTCGTTCCGTTAAAATACCCAGGAATATCAGTGCCAAAGCATGGTACATCTGGTAATGCACACCAGTCTGGTAGGTGGCAATTGTTTCGGGTGCAACCAGTTTCTTTAAACCATGAGCACCAAAAGCACCTAAAGCCACCGCTAAACCACCTAATACAGTTCCGAGTATTAAAAATATTTTATGCATGGATTCATTGTTCATGAAATATACGTTCTATTAATTTGTCAATACTAACCTCGTCATCATTAATAATGATATTAGCCTGCTGGTAAAAGATCTTCCTGTTGGAGAACTTTTTTATTATAAAAGATTTCAGCTTATCATCTGATACATCCCTGATCAGTGGTCTTTTGTCTTTTTCCTTTATAAGGCGATGGTACAAACAATCAACCGAACAATTTAACCATACTACAGTTCCCTTCTTTTTTAAATAATCTATATTATTATAATAACAGGGAGTTCCACCGCCACAGGACATCACAAAGGTCTCATGGCTTTCAGTGAGCATATATAAGATCTCTTTTTCAAGCAACCTGAAATGTTCCTCACCATTTTCAGAAAAGATTTGAGGGATCTCCTTGCCTGCCTGCTCCGCTATTTTTTCATCCAGGTCAAAAAAAGGAATAGAAAGTTTCATGCTTAATTCCTTCCCCCAGTGTGTTTTACCACACCCCATAAAACCAATGAGGAAAATTTTCATATCAATATGTCAATCCTGCAAATCTACACTTACATCTTAAGCAATGATCACTTACAAAACAATTTACCTTTCCCCCATCAGAAGGCCACCACGGAATGCTTGAAGTATTTGAATATCCGCGGATATTAGAAGCGCTGTATTATTTAAAGGCATTCAATCCCGTAACGTCCATACCTGTAATTAACAGGTGAACATCATGTGTGCCTTCGTACGTTATAACACTTTCGATGTTCATCATATGACGCATGATACTATACTCACCGGTTATTCCCATACCTCCCAACATTTGCCTTGCATCCCTGGCAATATTCGCTGCAATTTCACAGGAGTTGCGTTTAGCCATTGACACCTGCTGAGGAGTAGCCCTACCTTCATTCATCAAAGTCCCCAATCTCCATACAAGCAATTGAGCTTTGGTGATTTCTGTGATCATTTCAGCAAGCTTTTTTTGTTGCAACTGAAAGCCCCCGATAGGCCGGTCAAATTGGATTCTTTCCTTACTATAACGTAACGCAGTGTCATAACAATCCATGGCAGCACCTAAGGCTCCCCAGGCAATTCCATAGCGTGCTTTTGTAAGACATCCTAAAGGTCCTTTCAAGCCTTTTACAACAGGGAAAATATTTTCTTTTGGCACTTTTACATTATCAAATACCAGTTCACCAGTTGCAGATGCCCTAAGACTCCACTTGCCATGTGTGGTTGGCGTAGAAAAACCTTCCATGCCTCTTTCCAATATCAAACCGCGGATATCGCCTGATTCATCCTTTGCCCATACAACAGCCACCTGGGCATAAGGTGCATTGGAGATCCACATCTTGCTGCCATTTAATAAATAATGATCTCCTTTATCTTTTATATTGCTTAGCATGCCGGCAGGATTGCTGCCATGATCGGGTTCTGTAAGCCCAAAACAACCAAGCCATTCTCCGGTTGCCAGCTTTGGCAGATACTTCATTTTCTGCTCTTCGCTTCCATAAGCTGAAATAGGATACATGACTAGTGATCCCTGCACAGATGCAGTAGAACGTACCCCGCTATCTCCTCTTTCCAACTCCTGCATCATTAACCCATAACTAATATAATCGAGCCCCCCACCTCCATATTCCACAGGTATGGTAGGACCAAAGCATCCCAGGTCACCCAACTCTTTTACAATCTGCACTGGGAATTCAGCTCTTTGGGCATAATCTTCAATTATAGGAGAGATATGCTTTTTAACATAGTTGCGAACGGTTTCCCTAATGAGTTTATGTTCCTCTGTCAAAAGTTCATCTACAAGGAAATAGTCTGGTGACTGAAATTGATCTGTTGCCATGAAGGCAAAAATAGTCGATAAGTTAATTGGTTGTAATAAAGCAGGTATAGCTGTAAATACCAGGTAAGATTTACAACTGTTAATGAAATCCGGGGGAATATCGATGAAATTATGGTGATGTTAATACTGGTTATCTTGCACCAAAAGTTTGTGTCCAATAGCTACCAACCTTTGCGACAGCCATTTCCTTGTAACCCTTATTCATAATGTTTTTGCAATGGCCGGGGCTCTTAAGCCAGCCTTCAACCATTTCCTTTTCATTTTTGTATCCCATGCCAATATTTTCACCATACATCATCCAATGATAGCCTGCCTTCTCAATCCTGTCACCTGCTTTAAAACCTTCAGGAGAGACATGGCTGAAATAATTCCTCCTATACATATCATTGGAATGCTCAAATGCAGCTTTTTCCAATTGCTCGTTCCAGATTAAGGGTGGTGCTGCATAATAATAGGTATCACCACATTTGCACCCTTTTTTACGTACATCATTCACGATGATAACCGTTTTATTGAGACCTATAGTCGGTCCAGGTCCTGGATTTGAATGGTCCATTGAAAATGCAGCTTCAGAGGACATACAAAATAATAAAAAGAAAGTTACAGGGAAGGCTACTTTCATAATATCAGCTAAACGCCATTAGTGCAGGCAAATTGCACTGCAAATAGTTAAAAATTTGTTGGGTAGATCACCCGTTAGCAATAGAATTTTTATGCGTGCCAGTGCGATATTAAACATTCGAAAGATACACGCCCATTTCCTCCCGGTATTGTTGGGCCACAATCCTGGCGGCTTCTGCAAAGTCCTCACCTTTCGAAGCATATATTATAGCCCGGCTGGCATTAACCAGTAAACCACAGTCGGCTATCATAGCTTTTTCCGAAATCTCCCTTAAGCTTCCCCCTTGTGCCCCTACCCCCGGCACAAGCAGAAAATGATTGGGGATAATCTTTCTTATAGATTCAAATTCTTCAGCCTGGGTTGCTCCTATCACGTACATAGTGTTTTGGTCAGTCCCCCATAGAGATGAAGTAGTGAGCACAGTTTCATATAAATAATGGGTTTCATCCCTGGTTATATGAATGCCTTCATCGAGGGTTTCTTTATGCTTAACCAATTTTTGAAGTTCAAAATCTCTGGAACCGTGATTTGAAGTTAATCCGAGGATAATGGTCCATTTATCAGGATAAGCAAGAAAGGGCTTAACACTATCTTCCCCCATATATGGGGCTACTGTTATAGCATCAAAAGATAAAGTTTCAAAAAACGCTTTAGCATATTGAGAGGATGTATTGCCAATATCGCCTCTTTTAGCATCTGCAATTTTAAAATGAGTAGAAGGAATATAATCTACAGTTTTTTCCAGGGAAGCCCATCCCTTTAAACCCTGGGCCTCGTAAAAAGCTGTATTGATCTTATAGGCCACACATACATCTTTCGTAGCATCAATAATCCTTTTATTAAACTCAAAGACGGGGTCTTCAAAAGATCTTAAATGGGCTGGTAATATTGATGGATCAGTATCCAATCCAACGCAAAGGTAGCTTTGCTTAGAAAAAATCTCATGAGCCAATTGCTTACGTGTCATATGGCGAAGATATACCAGCGCGGGATATTATGCCTGCTTGTGAAGTGTATTGTTATTTGTATGGGAATTGAACTGCGCCAGTATCAAATCCTCAACTTCTTTTGAGTCCCACTTTTCTTCAATACCCGGCAAAGCCATAACCATTTGCATTATGGATTCCTGTTTTTCACTATTTGCAAGTGCTGTACTGTATCGTATTTCCGGGTGAAAAGTTACCTGCGAATAAGCTGGTATCCATTTATCAGGATGTCTTTCATGTAGTTTTGATTCAATCTTTTTCTGTAGTAAAAAATTAGGATCAGCCGTTTTTGCCCTCATCTCAACAAAGTTATTTACTGCCAGGTCTGCAATGGCATCCCCATCTGGTTTGCGTAGTTTTTGGAATGTTGATAATATAGTTTCCCAATCATCACCATGCAAATCCATTAATGTATTTAAAATACTACAGTCTTCAAATCCTGCATTCATTCCCTGGCCAAAAAATGGAACTATTGCATGAGCTGCATCTCCAATGAGACAGAATTTGCCATCACGTATCCAGGGAAAACATTTTACGGTAACAAGTGAGGAAGTGGGATTATTAAAAAACTGGTCTGCAAGGTCAGGGATGATGTCTACAACATCAGGAAATGTTGTTTTAAAAAAGGAAGTAACTGCTTCTTTAGTTGTCAACCTTTCAAAAGACAGCGGTCCTTCAAAAGGGAAAAACAATGTGCCTGTAAATGATCCATCAGTATTAGGTAATGCTATTAACATGTAGTCCTTACGAGGCCAGATATGGAGGGCATTCTTCTCTAGAAGAAAACTGTTGTTTTCTCCGGCAGGGATTGATAATTCCTTATACCCACAATCAATATAATACTGGTTATAATCAAATTTGTTATGATGAAGCATATGAGCTAACCGTGCCGCTGAAAATGCTCCATCTGCTGCAAAACATAATGAAAAAGGAACTACAGGTAATTCATCTTGTCCTACGTGAAATGTTATTTCATTTTTCTGCCAGTCAATATCCTCACATTTATGATTAAACTTTATGGAAACGCCATGATGTTCGGCAAGGTCCATTAGCCTGCAATTCAATTCGTACCTTGAAACGGAATTGATGAATTCACCAGTCTTGCCATAAGGTTGAAAGGCATGAATACCTTCAGCAGTATGAATGTATCGCCCATGCATAGGTATAGCTATTCCCAGAATGTCATCAATTATACCAACCTCTTTTAATGCTTTGATTCCCCTGTCACTTAATGCAAGGTTGATAGATCGCCCGGCCTCCACCGTTTCTGTCCGCATATCATTACGGCGTTCATATATGGTTACTGCATGCCCTTTCTTTGACATGTAAATGGAAAGTAATGAACCTACCAGGCCGGCACCAATAATAACAACTTCCTGCTTCTTCATTTGTTCAAAATTGTTTGAATGATATTACCAAATGTCCATACCTCTTCAAAGCTGTTGTATAAGGGCACAGGTGCAAGCCGGATAACATTAGGTTCCCGCCAGTCTGCAATTACACCATGATCAATCAACGCTTCAAAAATTTCCCTTCCTTGTTCCAGCATGAACAATGAAACCTGGCAACCGTGTGCATTTTGCGGGGTTATCAATTGGATCACTTTCCTGTGGTGCTTTTCATTGATATCCCGCAGAATATAAAATAAGAATTTTGTAAGCTGTTTACTTTTTATAAGCAATGCTTCCATACCTGCTTTATCAAAGATTGCCAGTGCTGCTTTATGTGCTGCCATAGAAAGTATTGGTGCATTGCTTACCTGCCATCCCTCCGCTGTGGGTATAGGATCAAATTGTGGATGCATTTGAAAACGGTTCTTTTTTGAAGTGCCCCACCATCCTGCAAGCCTTGGTAATTCCTTATTTGCTGCATGCTTTTCATGAACAAAGGCACCGGCAACACCACCTGGTCCGGAATTCAAATACTTATAACTACACCAGCATGCAAAATCAATTTGCCAGTCATGTAGTTGCAATTGGATATTTCCTGCCGCATGAGCCAGGTCAAATCCCGCATAGGCACCAAATTTATGCGCCGCGTAAGTTATAGCTGGCATATCAAATACCTGCCCTGTATAATAATTTACACCACCAAATAACACTACAGCCGTACTGCTGCCATGCTCGTCTATCACTTTTAAAATATCATCTGTCTGAATAATGTTTTCGCCTTCCTTTGGATGTACCTCTATAATGGCATCAGATGGAGATAAACCATGAAGCTTCACCTGGCTTTCTAATGCATATTGATCAGATGGAAAAGCTTTAGCCTCGCAAATGATTTTAAATCGCTCCCTTGTAGGTCTGTAAAACGTAGCCAGCAATAAATGCAGATTAACCGTTAGCTGGTTCATGGCCACAACTTCTGTAGGCAGTGCACCTGTGATCCTGGACAATGGCTCTGCTAAAGATTCATGATAATTTACCCATGGATTCCTGGCATTGGCATGACCCAAAACACCTAATGCTGCCCAGTCTTCCAGTTCCTGGTTGAGGTAATCAATGGTTGATTTTGGTTGCAGTCCCAGGGAGTTTCCATTAAAATACACTGCATCTTTATTATTGTGCTGAGGTATAAAGAACTGCTTTCTGAAATCTCTTAGCTTGTCTGTTGAATCTAATTCCTTTGCAAATGCAATAGTATTCTGATAATCCATTTTAATCAATTGTTGCTATCACTTTTAATTCTATAGCAATGGGAGTAGGCAAGCTTTTAACTCCCACAGTTGTTCGGCAGGCCTGCACATCGCCGAAGTAATCATTATAGATCTTATTGTATTTGGGAAAATCTTTTTCCATATGGGTAAGAAAAACTGTTACATCTACGATCTTTTCCCAACTGCTTCCTGCTGATTCCAATACGGACCTTACATTTTTAAAAACGGCATGACATTCCGCCTCAATATCATACGAGATGACCTTCCCTTTTTCATCGGTTGTAAGTCCGGGAATGCTATTGTCCAGTACATTCCTCGAACCAATACCCGAAAGGAACAAAAGATTACCAACTCTTCTTGCATGAGGATAAGCACCTAAGGGCTTTGATGCTTTATCTGTGTTAAATATTTCATTCATGTATTCGAATTCTTTTTTATTAAATCTCAATGCACACATTTTTAGCATCAGTAAAAAAACGAAGTGCTTCCCATCCGCCTTCCCTGCCTACTCCACTGTTCTTGAACCCACCAAAGGGGGTGCGAAGATCCCTAAGCAGCCAGCAATTGACCCAAAGAATCCCTGCATTCAGTTCCATTGCTAACTTATTAGCTATTGAGATGTCCTGTGTCCATATAGTTGCTGACAAACCGTAATTACTTGCATTAGCCAGGTCAATGGCCTCCTCCCTGGTTTTAAATTTCTGTAGTGTGACTACCGGTCCAAATATTTCTTCTGTATTGGTTTCGCAAGCTGGTCCCAACCCTTCGATAACAGTAGGTTCAATAAAAAATCCTTTACCGCAGCGCCCTCCCGGGTTTACTGCTTTTCCCCCACACAAAATAGTACCACCCTCCTTTTTTGCTGTCTCTATGGCCCTGGATATCTTTTCAAAATGTTGCAGGCTTACAATGGCCCCTTGCTTTGAGTCTTCACTCAATGGATCTCCTACACGCAATAGTTTTACCCTTTCAATAAATTCCTTTTTGAATTGATCGTATACAGTTTCTTCTATTATGATCCTGGAGCCACAAAGACATATCTGACCTTGGTTGGAAAATGATGATTGTATGGTTGTTCTCATCATCTTGTCCCAATTACAATCACCAAAAATGATGTTCGGATTTTTGCCTCCTAACTCCAGTGATAACTTTTTAAACATGGGTGCAGCAACGGAAGCAATCCGCTGACCTGCTCTTGTGCTGCCTGTAAACGAAATTGCTTTTATGGCAGGGTGCCTGATGATTGCCTCTCCAGCCTCCTCCCCCTTACCATGCACTATATTTAAAACACCATTAGGGAGCCCCGCTTCAATGCAGATCTTTGAAAGCAGGTAGGCGCTAACAGGAGTTATTTCAGAAGGTTTAGCAATAACACAATTACCGGCAGCCAGGGCTGGAGCTATCTTCCATGTAAAAAGATATAATGGCAAATTCCAGGGTGAGATGCACCCTACAATACCTATGGGTTGCCTTAAAGTATAATTGATCGCCTTGTCTTCCATCATATGGCTTTCTGCAGCAAAATGCATAATGCCTGTAGCGAAGAACCTGAAATTGGCTGATGCCCTGGGAATATCTACTTTTTTACTTAACCACAATGGCTTGCCATTGTCTTTAGTTTCTGCCAATGCCAGTTCATGGGCATTGCCATCTATTAGTGCAGCTATTCGATTTATTATAAGGAACCTGTCTTCTGCAGAAGTCCTGCTCCATTGTATGAATGCATTTTTAGCTGCTTCCACTGCTGTTTCAATGTCCGACTCATTACTATTGGGCACATAATTAAATAAGGAACCTGTAGCAGGATCTATATTTTCCATGTAGTTGCCTGATCGTGGTGGAATTAATTTTCCATCAATAAAGTTTTCCAGGTAAAGTGGGATGGATAGATCCATATCAGCAAACTTATTATTAATTATTGTTGCGATTATATACTTCCGGTTCTGCCACCATCCACCGGAATGCTCGTTCCATTAACATAAGCAGCAGCCGGCGCTGCAAGGAAAGCAGCAACTGCAGCTATCTCGGAAGCTTCCCCAAAACGCTTGGCAGGCACTTCTTCCATCATTTCCCTTTCTATAACCTCAATAGCTTTTCCTTGTGCTTTAGAATTGGCTTGCACAAGTGATTCCAACCTGCTGGTCCTGGTGAAGCCAGGTAAAATATTATTGACTGTGATACCAAATTCAGCTAATTCGTTGGACATGGTCTTAGACCAGGAAGCTACACTTCCCCGTATAGTATTTGAAACGCCAAGGTTTCTTAATGGTATCCTGACTGAGGTTGAAATAATATTAATGATCCTGCCAAAATGTTCCTCTTTCATGGCTGGAATCACTGCAGTGGTAAGAATATGATTAACGATAAGATGTTGTGTGAATGCCTGGAGAAATTGCTCTGCTGTTGCCTCAACAATAGGTCCCGCCTTGGGTCCACCACTATTATTAATGAGAATATGTACCGGCTTCTCACTACAAATATTTTTGATCAGCTTTTTGACAGCTTCAGTATCATTGAAATCAATCGCCTGAAAAGAATGCGATTGCCTGAGTGTAGTATCTAACTGGCTCACAGCTATTTTAAGGTTTTCTTCATTCCTGGCTAATAAAGTGCAATTAGCCCCCATCAGCGCGAGTTCCTCGGCAATAGCATATCCTATTCCCTGGCTGGCACCACATATAACTGCATTGCGACCTTCCAATGATAAATTCATACTTTCAAACTTAAACAGATTTGTTGTAATTTTTGATTGGAATTCACAAGGTATCACGGTTATTGAAAAACCTTTTATAACCAAGGATACAAAAACGCTTAAACTCTTTATATGATTGCTGCTCCCTTTAACCTGAAAAAATGGATAGATGAAAACCGTTCCCTCTTAAAACCACCTGTGGGAAATCAATGTATTTACAAGGAGGCAGAGAATTTTATAGTTATGGTTGTTGGCGGTCCCAATGCCAGGAAAGATTACCACTACAACGAAAGCGAAGAGCTTTACTACCAGGTGGAAGGTAATATAGTTTTAAAGATCATCGACAAGGGCGTGCCCAGGGATATAGCTATCAATGAAGGAGATATTTTCCTGTTGCCACCGCAAACACCTCATTCTCCCCAAAGACCAGCCAACACCGTAGGACTTGTTATCGAGAAGATCAGGCAGGAACAGGAAAATGAAGAAGATGCCTTTATGTGGTTTTGTGAAAACTGTGGCAACAAATTGTATGAGGAATCTGTATTTGTAAAGGATATCGTAAAGCAGTTACCGCCTATAATGGAGCGTTTCTATTCAAATGAAGCATTAAGAACCTGCAGCAATTGCGGTACAGTCATGCAGCCTCCACAAAAAGCTGTTTAAGTATCAAAATAATTAGGGTATATAATGGGGTTAGACTTTCTTTGTCTGCCTGAATATGAAAATTGATATACACACGCATATAATGCCTCCCTCAATGCCCAACTGGGTAAAGAAGTTTGGTTATGGCGATTTCATTCATTTGGAACACCGTAATTGCAAGGCCTGCATGATGAAGGGAGATAAAGTTTTCAGGGAGATAGAAGATAATTGCTTTGATGATTCTGCCAGACTAAAAGATATGGAAAGTACCGGGGTAACAACCCAGGTGCTTTCAACCATTCCTGTACTCTTTAATTATTGGGCACGTCCGCAGGATGGTTATGAAACTTCCCGTTTTTTAAATGACCATATTGCCGAAACAGCCGATAAGAACAGTAAAAGATTTATTGGTATCGGCACAGTGCCACTTCAGGATGTTGACCTGGCCATTAAAGAAATGGAAAGATGCATTTTAGAATTGAAAATGCCTGGTCTCGAAATTGGCACTAATATCAATGGGAAGAATCTTAACGATAAAGCTCTTTTTCCTTTCTATAAAAGAGCCGAGGAATTGGAATGTTCTTTATTTATTCATCCATGGGAAATGATGGGTGAAAAGGAAATGCCCCAATACTGGCTCCCCTGGTTGGTTGGTATGCCAGCTGAAACAACACGTGCCATTTGTTCTCTTATCTTTGGTGGTGTATTTGAAACCTTTCCAGGCCTAAGGATTGCTTTTGCACATGGTGGAGGAAGCTTTCCTTACACACTTGGCAGGATATCACATGGCTTTGAAGTAAGGCCTGATCTTACACAAACAGATAATAATATTGATCCGGCAGATTATTTGGGCAGGTTCTGGGTAGATAGCCTGGTGCACGATAAACGAAGCTTTCTATTCCTCAAGGAAACTGTGGGTGATGATAAAATTTGTATGGGTAGTGATTATCCTTTTCCCCTTGGAGAACATTGCCCCGGTGAAATGATAGAGTCTTTACATTTATCACCAGTAGAAAACCACAAACTTTTGTATAAGAATGCGATCGACTGGCTTGGAATGAAAGCAGAAATACTTATTTAGAAAACAACTGGCTTTGCCTTTTTTCCATTTCTGCTGCAATTGTGTTTTCGTCAGGGTTGCCCAGCTCTAAATGATTAATAATATTGTGATAGCTTTCCTCGTCCCTGTTCTGGCTTAATTTAAAAACGTTCTCTATTTCTTCAACCTTTACCTCGAATGCTACTATAGCTTTCATTAACCGCTCAGTATATTCTTTGGACAAATTGTCAAAGGTTGTAGTAGACTGAGGGTTATAATTTTCAAAATGTGCACTTGTCTTTTGTAAAACAGTAACCAGACCTGCATCATCTAAGAATTGTAATTGTCCTCTTACGTGTACAGACATATAATTCCAGGTAGATGCCTGGTGAGGGTCACTGTATAAAGTGGCACTGACATAGCAATGATGCCCGGTGAATACACAAAGTACATTTGGATTTCGTTCGAAGGCTTTATGATGATCTGTTTGTTTCATCATATGCCCTGTCAGAAACAGTCCGTCCTCCTTCTCTTCAATAAATACAGGGATCTGTGTAGCCACTGGTTTTCCTTCGGAAGAACAACCTGTTATAAATGCGAAAGGATGGTCATGAATAAACTTCATGACCACCTTGGGATCTTTTTCTTTAAAATACGGAAGACTATACATCTGGGAAACTTATTTTTCTTCAACTACTTCAGCTACTTCTTCGCTTTTCATATGGGCATTGCGCATGGAAACACTTCTGGCCACTGTACCCGCAAATTCAAGAAATGCTTCTTTAGTTATCTCGTCATCATTCAACATGGCCGGAACACCAATGTCACCACCTTCTCGTATGCTTTGCACCAACGGAATTTGTCCAAGAAAAGGAAGGTCATATTCTTCTGCCAGGCGCTTGCCGCCCTCTTTACCAAAAATATAATACTTATGACCTGGAAGTTCAGCGGGGGTAAAATAACTCATGTTTTCCACAAGCCCAATGATAGGTACATTCATCTGCGCCTGACCAAACATGGCAATGCCTTTTTTGGCATCAGCCAATGCAACATCCTGTGGAGTTGTCACTACAACTACCCCGGTAACTGGGGCAGTTTGCATAAGCGTAAGATGTATATCTCCTGTTCCGGGAGGCATATCGATAACCAGGTAATCGAGTTCTCCCCAGTTTACATCGGTAATGAATTGGCGGATGGCATTACTTGCCATTGGACCTCTCCATACCACTGCATTTTTTTCATCTACCAATAATCCTATGCTTAGCAATTTGATACCATAGCGGTCCAATGGAACGATCATTCCTTTTCCATTGATCTCAGTCATGATGGGTCTTTCTCCACGAACACCAAACATTATAGGAACACTGGGTCCATAAATATCAGCATCCAGCAAGCCAACCGAGGCACCACCTTTTGCAAGAGCAAGAGCGAGATTGGCAGAAACGGTGCTCTTACCAACCCCACCTTTCCCACTTACTACTGCAATAATATTCCTGACACCCGGAAGCACTGTGCTTTTATCAGCTCTTATTGTGGTAGTACTGGAAGTGAAATTTACTTTTACTATTGAAGCAGGTTGTATCGCTTTAATAGCAGTAATGCATGCATTTTTTATTTGCTCTTTTAATGGACAAGCGGGGGTAGTGAGTACTACGGTAAAGGAAACATAATTTCCATCAATCTCTATATCTCTAACCATGTTGAGTGTAACAAGATCTTTCCCCAGGTCAGGCTCCTGCACTGTACTGAGCGCCTGCAACACATTATCTTTTGTCATACTGTAAATGTTAATGAAGTCGCAAAGTTACTTTAAACAAACATCCCTTTTCCTGATATAACTCATTGGACATTAATTTTGAAGAGATGAAAAAACTTTTACCCCTTTTATTGCTTTTTAGCATTGCATTTACAAAGCACGCTAATGCGCAATTTGAAACGGTTAAAGATTCAGTTGTTCAATTGTATGGTATTGTCATGACTGCAGATAGCCTGGTTGGTATCCCAGCGGTAAGCATTACCATAAAAGGATCGCATAGAGGTACTATTACAAATAACCAGGGCGTTTTTTCTATCGTTGTATTAAAAGGTGATGTTGTTGAATTTACCCACGTTAGCTATAAACCAAAAACCATCATTATTCCCAGGAACCTGGAGGGAAACCAGCAAAGCATAGTTCAGTTGATGGTGGAAGACACCACCTACTTACCGGTAACAATTATACGTCCCCGTCCTACTCCACAACAGTTTGAAAGAGATTTTGTAAAAACAAAAGTGCCCGACGACCAGATAGAGATCGCCAGGCAAAATAATGATGTAGCGAAAAGAAGAATTTTAATGAACTCTATTCCCGGTGATGGCTCTGAAGCCTCAAGCCTGCAGTTTCGGAATATTGCCACTAAGGCTACCTATACTGGCCAGATACCTCCCATGAATATTTTCAATCCTGCCGCATGGTCAGAATTTATCCAGGCATGGAAACGTGGAGATTTTAAAAATAAGCATTAAACTTCCCTGGTCATATTGATCTCTTCTTTTTTGCCGGGAACTTCCTTGTTGATCAATAATAAAAACACAGTTGCTGCTATAGGAGCAATTAAAATAATGTATAACGAGATATGTTTTGTTGGGCAAATCCCTGCACTGCAGGCAGAAATGGAAATAAAATTCCGCAGGCTCCATGCAATGTTAAAGGCAGAAATAAAAAATGCAGTCTTAAAGCTCCATAATTTGTTTAGCAATAAAAGCATCATCATTATTACTGATAATACTATATGCAATAAACCTGGCTTTCCAAAGTTAATAGCCTCCGCTTTCATACCAGTAACCATTATATTTTGTGACTCAATAGTTACCCAGGGCAAAAAGCAACTGTAGATCAATAAGGCCAATGTGGCAATGGACAGCCATTTCATAATTTGCATGGGGCGAAGATAAACCAGCAATAAATTACAGTGTTACAATTCAATAATTTACCTGGATATACCAATCAAAAAAGCCAGTTCTGAAGAACTGGCTTTTTTTGAATAGCAGAAGAATTATAATTTGAATCCCAGGGTTATGCTTACAACCCTGTTCTTATTATTATTGTCCTGTGTACTATTGCTACCAGATTGAAGCTTGGCAAGCCCATATCCATAATTAACACCCAATACAATAGATTTTCCTTCAAGGCCCACAGTTCCATTCACTCCATAATCAAACCGCTTAACAATACCGAAACCCGCTCCTTCTTCCTCATTTAAAGTAGTGGGATCATCATTAGAGAATTTGATCTTTTGATCGTTAGAATAAGTTACACCCAATAAAGTTTGTCCTTCGGTCTTAGTTTTACCTCCAACTCCAATACCCAGGTAAGGTCCGGCACCAACAAAGAAACTACCAGTTTTTCCTAAAGGCGCCTTTATTAAAATATTGGCAGGTACTTCGATGTAATAAGGATTAAATGTCTGCTTGAAATATCCATTTGAACCTTCTGTGCCCTTCTGTACTTTTGAGCCTTTACCAGTAAATAACACGCCAGGTTGCAAATATAATATGCTTCCCAGGTGAACATCTCCTATAATACCCAACTGGAAACTACTAAGCATATTGGCATCATCAACACGGCCATTCTCATTTACCGTTATATTAGCCAGGTTAATACCAGCCTGGATGCGGGCATTAGATTGTGCTTTTAAAGAAGTAGAAGCAATTGCTGTGGCGCCAAGTATGGCCAGAAATCTCATTTTCATAGTGTATATAATTTTTGTTCTTGTATTTGCAAAAGCTTTGCCATCATAAGTATTCATTTGTTCAGGCATCAACCTTTACAATTTCCAGCATTGTCAGATATTATTAAATCATGAAAGTTTAATTTACCGGAAGTAATTCCCTGTTTCTAAGTATAAATGCTTAAGCTATTAGCCCGATTTCAATTATTACCATTATATGTTTTTCATGCAATTAAAAAACCCTGTCAATGACAGGGTTTTTTAAAAACTTTTATGCTAGTTGTTGGCTTCAACCTGAATACTCAACTGGTGAATATACTTACCGGCCAGGATACCATGGTTCTTCTCCGGAAAGATTAACAGGTAAAGGTAGGAAACCGGATCTTTAATCAATAGTGAGAAACTACTGCGAAAATATAAAACAGTAACTGAAAATAGTAAAATTTATAGCAGATAATTTTTATGATACAGGCGCCTACATAAGGTTTTCCAATAAGCCCCTCCTTAGAAATAAATTTGCATTACTTCCTATTTTATTTCAGGGCATTGACCGGTACTATCAGCCATTGCATACGAAATAGCTAACCATTCTATACAGTAAAACCGGGCAATATAATTGAATGTCCTTGCTATGAAGAATTACTAAAAGAGAAGAGAGTTGTAATACCGAATCCTGTGGAGCATTATAGAATTAAAAAAGGATTATCCTTATCAAACGGGGATTTTACTTTTTTTGAACCTGAGAACCGGCTTCGTATCCAATTGAACATTTTAGTAAGCATAAACACTGGTTTTTGAGTGAATATTATGGTTAGAGGTCCAGAGGGATGGATTAGGTCGCAATTACAGGGCCAAAAATGAAAAGATAATCAGGAAAGCAGCATGTAGTGGATATCATCAAGATACAACTTTTTGCGTAAAATAATCCCTAACCCCGCAAAAAAATGTAAAAATTACAGGTTTACCTGTGCTCCTATTAAGAGGTTTATATGGGCTGCAAACCAATGCTGGTTGCCGTAGCCATCTTTAATAACAAAATGAGTATAGTCAGCATACGCACCCTTTACGCTTGGCATTACATAGAAATGTTTTGCGAATGTGTACCGGACTCCACCTTCTACAGCCATAACAAAACCTGAAATTTTGTATGTATCATCACGGTGTTTACCCACTTCATTTCCGGCGGCTATTGTAGAATTGGTTTTTGGAATCACAGGGCCCGCTCCTGCCTTAAATACAAGGTCCAGGACATGAGCCGGGTTCTTGCCAACCCAAAGATTTTTCCATTTTACGAAATTGAACAGGGCATAATTGGCACCGTCACTATGTTCAAACTGGATGAAATTCGGAGTCAATGTAGTGTCAGTATCATATGACTGGCCTTTGATCGATCCTTTTAAATGTACTACCTGGTTTTGGCGTACAAAGTATTTAATATGGTCAAAATTGAATTCTATTCCAAAATTCTTTTTCTTGAAATAATAACCTACCTGGTAACTATACTGCGCTGCTCCGCCTCCATCGAATTTCAACCCGCCATCATCCTTGCCCCTTACCTTATATAAGGTAAAGTCGAAGTCCGAGGAATGGAAATGAAGATCACTTTTTGAATAGAAAGACAGGTTGGTTCCAAAGCCCATGTATAAAACACCTTTTCCACCAGCCATCTCTTGCGTATGCTGTGCATTGACATTTTGAAAACAGAACAGTGAAACAAGTAAAATACTGAAGAAAGGTTTCATATTCAAAAATTGACGGTAGCCATTGATGCGCAAATTTACTTAATTGTACCAGATATAACTTTACTAAGGAAATTCAGGAATGATCTCAATAAAAAAGTCTCACTATTTCTAGTGAGACTTTTTTCGAATACTATATCTGTTAACAGATGTGATTGGATTAATAATCCATTCCACCCATGCCTGGCATACCTGCAGGGGCGCCGGCAGCAGACTTAGGTTCTGGCTTATCAGCAACTACACACTCAGTAGTCAATAACATACCTGCAATAGATGCCGCATTTTCCAAAGCGATACGGCTAACCTTAGTTGGGTCGATAACACCAGCTGCGATCAGGTTCTCATACACTTCAGTACGTGCATTAAAGCCATAGTCGCCCTTACCTTCTTTCACTTTGTTCACCACTACGCTTCCTTCAATACCGCAGTTCTCAACGATCTGGCGCAGGGGCTCTTCCAGTGAACGGCGAACGATCTGAACACCAGTTGCTTCATCAGAATTCAATGTATCGATATTGCTTAATGCTTCAATAGCACGAACATAGGCAACACCACCACCTGGAACGATTCCTTCTTCTACAGCAGCCCTGGTTGCATGCAAGGCATCGTCAACACGGTCTTTCTTTTCTTTCATTTCAACTTCAGTAGCAGCACCAACATTCAATACAGCCACACCACCGCTTAATTTCGCCAGGCGCTCCTGTAATTTTTCACGGTCGTAATCTGAAGTTGTATTTTCTATCTGTGATTTGATCTGGTTGATACGACCTGTAATACCATCTTTCTCACCTTTACCACCAACAACTGTAGTGTTGTCTTTGTCGATCACTACTCTTTCAGCTTTACCTAAATAAGTCAGGTCAGCATTCTCTAATTTATATCCTTGCTCTTCAGAAATCACGATACCTTTTGTAAGGATAGCGATGTCCTGCAGCATTTCTTTTCTCCTGTCGCCAAAGCCTGGAGCTTTAACAGCAGCAACTTTCAATGTACCGCGTAATTTATTTACTACCAGGGTAGCTAATGCTTCACCTTCCAGGTCTTCTGAAATGATCAGTAAAGGAGCACCTTGCTGAGCCACTTTCTCCAGAATGTGCAGAATATCTTTCATGCTGCTGATCTTTTTGTCATAGATCAGGATGTAAGGATTTTCCAATTCAGCCTGCATCTTCTCACTGTTGGTAACAAAGTAAGGAGAGATGTAACCGCGATCAAACTGCATACCTTCAACTACATCAACTGTAGTTTCAATTCCTTTAGCTTCTTCAATTGTGATAACACCATCTTTAGAAACTTTTTCCATTGCCTGGGCAATCAGCTTACCAATTTCACTGTCATTGTTGGCAGAAATAGTAGCTACCTGCTCTATTTTCTGGTTGTCATTACCAACAGTCTGAGATTGAGAACGAAGATTCTCTATAACAGCTTTTACAGCTTTTTCAATTCCACGCTTCAGGTCCATTGGATTGGCACCAGCAGCTACGTTCTTTAAACCTTCAGTAATGATAGCCTGGGCCAGGACAGTTGCAGTAGTTGTACCATCACCTGCTATATCAGCAGTTTTAGAGGCAACTTCTTTCACCATTTGTGCACCCATGTTCTCAATGGCATCTTCCAGTTCTATTTCTTTGGCTACGGTAACACCATCTTTAGTAACAGAAGGAGATCCGAATTTCTTTTCTATAACCACGTTACGGCCTTTAGGACCAAGCGTAACTTTCACAGCGTTGGCCAATGTGTCAACGCCTTTTTTCATTTTATTGCGGGCATCAGTTTCGAAAAACAGTTGTTTAGCCATAATATTTAATTTGATAATTTGATAATTCTAAAATCGCTAATGAATAATTGTACCTGCCGACCATTAGCTCATCAGCAGATAAGTAGTAGAGGTTAAACTATTGCCAGAATGTCACTCTCTCTCATGATCAGGTAATCCTGACCTTCAATTGAGATTTCAGTACCAGCATACTTACCATATAGAACAGTGTCGCCTTCTTTAACTGTTACAGGCTCATCTTTCTTTCCAGGACCAGCCGCGATCACTGTACCACGCTGAGGTTTTTCTTTTGCTGTGTCTGGAATAATGATACCACCGGCAGTTTTTTCTTCAGCTGCAGCTGGCTTCACTATTACTCTGTCGTGTAAAGGGGTAACATTTACTTTGTTAGCCATTTCTATGAATTTTTGGTTTAATGAAATTATTCAGATTTCCTAACGGTTGTCAGGCGGGCAAAGGTAGGCGAATAGTGTGCCACTAGGTCAGAAACGGAAAAAATTTCAGGTTCTTTGAAGTTTGCACCTGTTTCATAACCTATTTATAATTTAGAACTTGACATTTTTGCACATTCAGGAATAAACGTCATGGCTCAGCTTTTGCATCATTGATGAAAAATCAATTGTATGGGTTTCGATCAATACCACGAGCCTCCGGAAGAACTTTCTGCCGAGACAAGAACATTTGCCAGGATGATCGTTTCATTAACTGAAGAAGCTGAAGCCATTAACTGGTATGAACAACGTATTTCTGTGGAAAAAGATGCAGCTGCCAAAGCCATCATGCAAAATGCACAGCAGGAGGAATTTAAACATTTCGGGATGGACCTTGAATTTTTGCTTCGCAAAAAGGACAAATGGCGTACTACCTTAAAAGAGATCCTGTTCACTACCGGTGATATTGTCAAATTGGGAGAGAAAGGGGAAGAAAAAGCCGATTAAATAATAGTTTTCCTGGCCGTTGATAGCTTTAGCAATAAATTATTAGCTTCCTGTGCAGCATTTTAGATATTTGTAAGCTCAACTATCAAGGCCAGGAAACTGTTTATGAAACTTTTTTTTTCTATTCTCTCCTTTTTTTTGTTCTCCATATGCGGGAAAGCTCAAATCTGTACCACTCCAGGACAAACTCCTTCCACTGCTTTTCCTGTATGTGGCACAAGTGTTTTCCAGCAAACTACCGTACCTATTTGCTCTTCTCATACATTGATTGTACCCGGGTGCAGTGACCAGGGAGGTGCTGTGTACGAGGATAAGAATCCTTATTGGTACAAATTCACCTGCTTTAAATCAGGGAAATTGGGATTCGTTATTTCTCCTACTGACCAGGGAGATGACTACGACTGGCAACTCTATGATATAACCAATAGAAACCCGGAAGATGTATTTAAAGATAAATCGATGATCATAACCGGAAACTGGTCCGGAAGTTCTGGTAATACGGGTGCATCAAGTATTGGTGTGAATTTTATTCAATGTGCTTCTATTCCTGACGAAAACAGAAGTACCTATGCTGCTATGCCAGAGATCACAGCAGGCCATACTTACCTTTTGATGGTAAGTCATTTTACTGATTCCCAGGTTGGCTATTCTCTATCCTTTAAAAATGGTACTGCTGTTATTACTGATTCTACCACTCCACGACTGAAAAGTGCAGATGTCAATTGCGGGCGTAATATTATCAGGGTCAAGCTAAAGAAGAAAATAAAATGTTCAAGCCTTGATCCTTCAGGTTCTGACTTTATACTCAGCACAGGGTCAGCAACCATTACTAATGCTACCGGCATTGGTTGCAGTGTAGGCTTCGATACTGATTCTATTGAATTACAATTGTCATCTGCTCTTTCTCCCGGCAATTACAATGTTAGTATCAGGAAAGGTAATGACGGAAACACTTTGCTGGATTACTGCGACAATGCAGTACCAATAGCTGATAAAATAGATTTTGAAGTATTTCCTCTTGTACCTACTCCTATGGATAATATGGAGCCGGTTCATTGCCTGCCACAGATGTTAAAGCTGGTTTTTAGTAAGCCGATCCTATGTTCAAGCATTGATCCGGATGGTAGCGATTTTTCAATTTCAGGCCCTTATGCTGCAGACATTTTTGGCGCCTCCGCAAAATGTTCAGGGGGCTCTACAAAGGAAATACTGATCAATCTAACAACCCCTCTTTATAAACAAGGGCAATTCACATTGCACTTAAAGCAAGGAAATGATGGAAATACAATAATTGATGAGTGTGGAGTTCCTACTCCTGCAGGTTCTTCTATCAACTTTACTGTATTCGATACTGTTAGTGCAGATTTTAGCTATAATAAGATCTATGGCTGCAGTGTGGATACTATCCAGTTTTCTCACCCGGGTGGCAATGGCATTACCGAATGGCATTGGAGCCTGGATGATAATAAAACCAGCACTGTGCAAAATCCCACAGCCCTATATACAAAGTTTGAAAAAAAAGATATCCAACTCATTGTCAGCAATGGTTTTTGCACAGATACCAGTTTCCAGTCTGTTCTCCTGGACAACTTTTTAAAAGCTGATTTCACTGCATACGAGGATAATTGTCCCAATGAACCAGTGCAGTTTACCAGCAATGCACAGGGCCATATTTTACAACATCAATGGTCTTTTGGTGATGGTGCACAATCCTCAGAGGAATCTCCCGCACATACCTATACCCAACCGTACAATACTAAAACCTATTCTGTGAATTATTCAGTAACAGATAGCTTCGGTTGTGAGAGTAAAGCCACCAAACCCATTATTATTTACAGCAGTTGTTACCTGGCCGTACCCAATGCCTTCACACCCAACAATGATGGAAAGAATGATGTATTAAAGGTCCTGAATGCTATAAAAACTGAAAAACTGGAATTTAATGTGTACAACCGCTGGGGGCAACTGGTTTATAAAACAAATAACTGGAAAACAGGTTGGGATGGCAAGGTCAACGGAACGCCCCAGGGTTCCGGTGTCTATGTTTGGTTCCTGAAATATACAGATCGGGATACTAAAGAAACCAGGGTTTTAAGGGGAACAGCCACCCTGATCCGTTAAGACTGCTTTCTTTTGGCAACCTGTTTGATACATATACTTCATAATTCTTTTATTATGAAGAAAATATCTTTATTAACAATAGGCATATTGGCTTTTGCTACAATAACAATTGCCCAGGATAAAAATGCACCACAAAAAAAGGTCAGGGCACACCATTATAAACAAAGAACTCAGGATAATAAACAAAGTACCCAGAAAACAGATACTGTAAAACTCAGCAACAGGAAGATCTATCATTGGAAAGATGGTCAACGAGCTACACCTACAGGCCATGTGGCAACGCCCAGCAACGGAAGCCAATATGCTGCAATAAAAAAAGACACGACGATATTACCAAAGAAGCAAGATCAATAAAACGTCATACTTTCTCCTTTAACAGGGGTTTTAACGAATAGAGTAAGCTAATCCTTGTTTTCATTTACCCTATCATTCCTATCTTCGCCGGCTCAAATAGTTCTTAAACGATGATTAGCAGAAGGAATATAAGGGTGAAAGTGATGCAGACCATATACACTTTAAGTACCCTTGAGCAGGGATTGAAGCCTGGAGAACCCGTCCATTTATTACAAAAACATTTTGACCAGTCAAAAGAGCTTTTTTTATACCTCACTTATTTTTTGTCAGAAATAGCTGGATATGCAGAGAAGGATTCTTATGTACGTTCTGGCAAACACTTACCGTCCACAGCAGATCTCAATGTCAACACCAAAATTGCCGGGAACGAGTTGCTTTGGCGGATTAAAGAAGATGCCAGCTACCAGCAGCAACTGGGAAAGGCAAAATTTGAAAACCGCATTGACAAGGAACTGGTTAAAAAGATATACATCGAACTAGCCGAGTCGCCCCAATACCGTGCTTATATCAGTGTCAACGAGCGAAACGCTAAGGAAGAAAGAGAGATCCTTGAATTTCTCTTTAACGACCTCCTCATTCCCAATGAAGTTTTCATCAGTCACCTGGAAGAGCATTTTATGAATTGGGATGATGATGCTGATATGGTCATTCAGTTGGTACAGGGACTATTATTAAAACCTTCAGCTATTAATTTTAATGAAGTGGTAAGTGCTGACAAATGGAATTTTGCCAAAAACCTCATTACCACGGTCATTGATAAAAAGGAACACCTTGAAACCCTGATCATACCAAAATTAAAGAACTGGGATGCTGAAAGGATAGCTGCCCTTGACATGATCATCATGCGTATGGGAGTGGCTGAATTGCTTTATTTCGAAACCATACCACCCAAGGTTACCATTAATGAATATATAGATATAGCCAAGGAATATAGCACACAGCAAAGTGGCCAGTTTGTAAACGGTATCCTGGATAATATTCATAAAGAACTGGTGCAACAAGGTAAACTGCACAAAACAGAGTTTAAAAAAACAAAAGTGGCCCCGCAGGATAATTTAAAGGAAGAAAAACCCTGATGGCTATTTCCGGTTAACTTTGCCACGCAAAAATTATAAGATGAAGTATTTAGTCATTTTTTTAATCTCAGGATTGATACTATCCTGCACCAATTCAGACAAGAAGGCCGCTTCTACCAACAGGGATTCGTTGAATAGTGTAGCACTGGAAGACTCTGCAAATTATACCAGCCTTCAGTGGGTGGACTCTACCTTCCAGGACCTTGGAAAAGTAAATGAAGGCCAGGTGGTGGATATCACATGGCATGTAAAGAATACAGGAACAAAACCATTGGTGATCGCCAGTGTAATTCCCGGCTGTGGCTGCACTGTAGCAGAAAAGCCTACTGAACCTATAGCCCCGGGTGGTGATGGTGTTATCAAGGCAAAGTTTGACAGTAAAAACCAGACAGAAGGTGAACACCGGAAAAGTATTACCGTTAATGCCAATACCAAAGAAAAGTCCTATTTCCTGGCATTTAATGTTAACGTAACAAAAAAGTAGTTTAATCATTCAATCATCTAATATGTATTTATTACAAGCACCGGCAGGTGGAGGTTCTTTTCAGTTCATTTTCCTGGGATTAATGATCCTTGTGTTTTGGTTATTTTTCATCAGGCCACAGGCTAAAAAAGCTAAGAATCAAAAGACCTTTATAGATAACCTGCAAAAAGGTGACAAGATCGTTACTATAGCAGGAATACATGGCACCATCAATAAAGTAAATGATGATGGCACTACTATTCAACTCGAGATCAATCCTGGTAGCTATATCAAAATTGAAAAGAGTGCTATTTCAATGGAATGGACAACGCAACTCAATAAACCACTTACCCCGGTAGTGGAGAAAAAATAAGTAAACTATAATTAATTTAGAGATCCGAAGCTTACAGCTTCGGATTTTCATTTCAATATGCTTAAGATAGGATTAACAGGAGGTATTGGTTCGGGAAAAACTACGGTAGCTAAAGTTTTTGAACTATTGAATGTTCCTGTCTATTATGCAGATGAAGCATCTAAAAGATTGTATCATACCGATCCTGTTTTAAAAGCTGCAATGGTCAAACATTTCGGTGCTGATGTTTACAAAAATGAACAGTTGGATAGAGCCCACCTGGCCCAATTGGTTTTTAATGATCCTGGAAAACTGGAGTTGCTAAATAGCCTTGTACACCCTCCCACCCTTCTTGATGCTGAAAAATGGATAGCCAGTCAAAAGGCTCCGTATATTATTAAAGAAGCAGCCTTATTATTTGAAGCCGGTTCAGCAGGACAACTGGATTATATAATAGGAGTCGCCGCTCCTGTTCATCTTAGGATCAAAAGAGTCATGGACAGGGATGCCATTTCCCGCGAGCAGGTTCAGCATAGAATGAACAGGCAAATGGATGAAATTATCAAGATGCGCCTGTGTGATTTCATCATTCACAATGATGAACAGCAGCTGGTGATCCCTCAGGTATTACACCTTCATGAAGCACTATTGAAATTAGCTTCGCATCTCCAGTAATTACACAAGTATATCCCTGGTTCTACTTCAGTTTCTTTAATGCTTCAGTAATCCGGGCAAATCCTTTTTCAATGTTTTCCATGCTGTTGGCAAAAGATAACCTTAGACATTGACTATCACCAAAGGCACTACCGGTAACGGTAGAAACATGTGCCTTATTCAGTAGGTACATACAAAGGTCATCAGCATTTTTGATCACTTCTTCCCCATCGGACTTTCCAAAATAAAAATCCACACATGGAAAGGCGTAAAAGGCTCCATCGGGTTCTGAAAACTTAAAACCTTCAATGCCGTGCATAAGCTCCATTACCCTTTTTCTTCTTCTTTCAAATTCCTTTAACATTTCATGGGTTGCATCCAGGGGTGCAGTCAGCGCAGTGATGGCCGCCCGTTGTGTAATAGAACTTGTTCCGCTGGTAAATTGACCCTGCAATTTTTCGCATGCCTTTGCTATTTCAACTGGAGCTGCCATATAACCCAGTCTCCATCCTGTCATCGCAAAACCCTTACTCAGTCCATTGATGATAATGGTCCGGTCTTTCAGGTAGTCAAATTGTGCAATACTTTCTGGTTTACCTCCGTAGTTTATATATTCATATATCTCGTCGGATATGATATATATATGCGGATATTTTTCAAACACACGGGCCAGTCCCTCCAGTTCATCTTTTTTATATACTGATCCACTTGGGTTGCAGGGCGATGAAAAAATAAAAAGCTTTGTGCGTGGTGTGATGGCTGCTTCCAGTTCTTCAGGCGTTATTTTATAGCCATGTTCCAGGGAGGATTTCAATAGCACCGCTTCCGCGCCTGTTATATCCACCAGTGCCTGGTAGGTTACCCAAAATGGTGTGGGTATGATCACCTGGTCACCTGTTTCTACAATACTCAGTATAGCGTTTGCCAGGCTTTGCTTGGCACCTGTGGACACTACTATATTTTCCGGCTTATAATCCAGGTTATTATCCCTTTTAAATTTCGAACATACAGCCTGCCTGAGATCAAGGTATCCTGATACCGGTGTGTAATGACTCCAGTTTTCATCAATCGCTTTCTTTGCTGCTTCTTTAATGTGTTCGGGCGTATCAAAATCAGGTTCACCCAAACTCAGGTCAATAATATCTAAACCTTTGGCCCTCAGTTCCCTGCCCAATTTGGCCATGCGTAAAGTTTCGGGCTCACTGAATCTTGAAAGTAATGAAGATAATTCCATGCGTATTTTTCAAAGGCACAAATGTAAGTATTACACTAACTAATTAATCATAGGTTATTTTAAATTGATCCAATGAGGCCTTGTGCTTACGGTTACGTTTTAATTCATATTGATAGATCACCTGTCCCAGTTCTTTTAGGAAAGGAAAACCGATTGATTCATAATCATAATGATCATCATTGAATATTCCATCTGAATTGCAATAGATATTGGCACTCAGAAAAAACTCCACATTGTTTTTAAGGTCAACTATGTAGGCAACATCCGTTAAAAAACCATAAGCATCCCCTTCCTTATTAAAGATCCTGATACCAGGGTCTTCTATTTTACCCTTTCCGCCAAATAACAGGAGTTTGGAATATGCATCATTGAAACTGGAATCGTATTGAGGAAATTGCGATTCGCCTGGTTTCATAGACATATACTTATATAAAAAGGCATAATCCTCATTATTAAGTTGAAAACGTTGCTTTTTGGGCATTGCTTCGGGAAAGATCACGCTCATTAATATAGAATGCAGGTCGATTAATGTGAACCGGTTCTTTTTTGAAAAGTCAAATGGTTCATTAATTAGTTTACCTCCTTTCATATATCCTTTTCCCAGCAAGGTATTTCGCGTTTGGTACCTCATCCCACTCCTGAGCAATGGTTTTTCCCAAATCAAATGGGAGGCAGTATCATAGAACTTTACGGGATTGGTAGCCCGGTTCTGATCTTCGGTCAAGCTTACATCCAGCCTGTGAAGGACCTGCGCACTGTCGTACCCCATTTTATGCAGGCTTTCATTAATGTACTCCTGGCCTAAAAACTCATACAACCGGTTAAAGGCATCATTATCACTGACCAAAAATATCTTCTTGATGTAATGTGCCACTGTAGGCCTTCCGTCTGCTGAAGAAGGATCATTATAAACCTGTGTTTGGCCAGCATAAGCCGATTCCGTGATCATAGTGGTTTGCTTATCCAGCCCTGGCTGGTTTAGCTGGTTTAGCTTTTGAAGAGCCAGGAAGGCAACAGGCATTTTAACAGTGGAAGCAGGATAAAAATACTGGTTGGGATCTGCGTTGTAATAATAATTGGTAAACCTGGGCTTGCCGGAAGCTGACCTGTCAACCTGCGTATAAATGATCTTTACATGGTACTGATCTTTTAACTGTAACAGGCTGTCTAAATGAGGTGAAGCCTGCCTGACCAGGTTCTTCAAAAAAGAATATGAAAGCAGTTTTCCAGGATCTTTTTTCATTTCCAGGGAGGGAGTCATAGTGTGTTTTGAAGTGCGGCAGCTACTAAAGATTATCAGGGGAAACAGCAATAGTACCCCAAGGTATTTAGATATCATAAAGCTAAAAAAAGGCTAAAAGCCTTTAAACAGGCCGTTTTAGACGACCAAAAGGCTTATAATTAAGGCCTGAATTTAAGGCGAAAAAACTATCTTTGCCCACTCTTAAAAAAACCGTGTATGCAATTGAAAGGCTTAGTCCGCTTTTTTACTATTCTGCTTATCCTTTATTCTATTTACGAATTATCCTTTACATGGGTGGTACGTAGCCATGAGAACAAAATGCAGTCAAAGGCTAAATCCTTTGTAGCCCAAAACTATGCTAATGCTGACGAGACTTTGAAAGACTCTGTTTACAAAGCCCGTCTGAAAAGATTATTAGACAGTACCAAAGATGTTACTGTTCACTACAGTTTCACAGGTCCTGTTAGTTACCAGAAAGCCAAAGAGGAAGAATTAAACCTGGGTCTTGACCTCCAGGGTGGTATTAACGTTACCATGGAAGTTGAGCTTTCAGGCTTGCTTCGTTCCATGGCCAATAACACCAAGGACCCCAACTTCTTAAAGGCACTTGAAAATGCCAACGTCAGGAAAGCCAACAGCAGCGCAGATTACATCACCCTGTTTGTAGAAGAATATAAAAAGCTGAATCCCAACGGACGCCTTGCTTCTTTGTTTGCTACCGGTAACCAGGACCGCATCAAGGTTACAGACAGTGATGATAAAGTAATTGCCGCCATCAGGCAGGAAGCCAATGATGCCTTCGACCGTACTTTCCGCGTATTGCGCACACGTATCGACCAGTTTGGTGTGGCACAGCCCAACATCAACCCTGACCGCGACCGTGGTGTGATCACCGTAGAATTACCAGGTGTGCAGGATGAAGAGCGCGTACGTAAGTACCTGCAGTCATCTGCCAACCTCCAGTTCTGGGAAGTATATAAAATAGAAGAATTGCAGAATTCTTTTGTTGCCGCTGACCAGGCTTACAATGCCATTGTTACCGGTTCCAAAAATACACCTGCAACCACAACCCCTGCAGATACAACAAAAGCAGCCACTACCACGCCTGCTGATACTTCCAAAACAGGTAAGTTATCAGAGGAAATGAAAAAAGATACTGGTAAGAAAGCCGCTGACACTACCCTTTCCGGAAAACGTTCTTTAATGCAGGAATTCTTCAAGCCCGGTTTGACCGTAGCTATAAAAGATACTGATGCATTAAGGTCGTACCTGAATATGGAGGAGATCCGCAGTGCTTTCCCTTCCGATGCGAAGTTTGCCTTTGGTATACCTGCACGTGATGCAGCAGGCAAACAGGAGAAAGTGGTTCCTTTCTATGTATTAAAAACAAACGGTTCTGAAAAGCCTCCAATGGAAGGCGAAGTAGTGACTTCTTCCAGACCTACTTTCGACCAGTTTGGAAAGCCCAGTGTGTCTATGACCACCAACAGCGTGGGTTCACGCCAGTGGGAGCAGATCACACGCAGAAGCTATGAGCAAAAAAGACCTATCGCCATCGTTCTGGACGATATCGTTTATTCAGCACCTATTGCACACAACGGTCCTATCACAGGTGGTAATACGGAGATCTCCGGGAACTTCACCCCTGAAGAATCTACTGACCTTGCCAATATATTGAAAGCTGGTAAGCTGCCCGCTCCTGCCAAGATCGTACAAGAGCAGGTGGTCGGTCCTACCCTTGGTGAAAATGCCATCCATGGTGGTATGCTTGCTTTTGGTATCTCTTTCCTTGTCATCTTCATCCTGATGCTGGTTTATTATAATACCAGTGGATGGATCGCCAATATTGCCCTGATCCTGAACCTGCTCTTTACTATCGGTGTACTGACTGGATTAGGTGCTACATTAACTGCTCCTGGTATCGCCGGTCTTGTACTGACCATTGGTATGGCCGTGGACACCAACGTAATTATTTACGAGCGTATCAAGGAGGAACTATCCAAAGGCAAAGGCTATATACCAGCAGTGAATGAAGGCTACAAGCGTTCCTTACCACCTGTACTGGATGCCCACGTAACTACCTTATTAACTGCCATCATCCTGTTCTCTTTTGGATTAGGCCCTGTTAAAGGTTTTGCCACTACCCAGATCATTGGTATCTTATTATCCCTGTTCTGCGGTATCCTGGTGAGCCGTTGGGTAACTGCCTGGTTTACCAATAAGAACCACCACCTGGAATATTTCACTCCATTATCAAAGCGCATCTTCAAACATGCCAGCTTTAAGTTCATTGAATACAGGAAGGTTGCCTATGTGATTTCCTTTATTGTATTGGCATTAGGTATTGGTGCCATCTTCAATGGTTTTGATGAAGGTGTGGAGTTCAAAGGCGGTCGCAGCTATGTAGTAGCCTTTGATAAAGATGTAACTAAGGATGTAGAAAAGATCCGTGAGGACCTGACCAAATCATTTGGCGAAGCACCAGTTATTAAAACCATTGGCGCTAACAATCACCTTGATATTACTACCTCCTACCAGATTGAAAATACCTCGCCTGAAACAGGTACGATGGTATTGAACAAACTGAAAGAAGGTTTGCATAACTATATCCCTGCAAACAAAAGCTTCGAGAAGTTTGACAAGGAAAACGTTATCGGAAGAACTACTGTATTACCAACGATTTCTGATGACCTTAAGAGCGGTGCCAAATGGGCAACGTTCTGGTCGGTATTGATCATTGCCATTTATATCTTTATCCGCTTCCGCGACTGGAGATATTCACTAGGTACCATCATCGCCTTGTTGCACGACGTATTGGTAACACTTGCGGTATTCTCTTTCCTGAAGAATGTAGTACCATTCCCATTAGAACTAGACCAGCACTTTATCGCTGCCATTCTAACGGTGATCGGTTTCTCCATGAACGACACGGTGATCGTATTTGACCGTATCAGGGAGTACAGTCACCAGATGCTCGGTGCACCAAAAGAAGTGGTGATCAATAAAGCCATCAACGAAACCTTAAGCCGTACCATCATGACGTCCTTAACGGTGTTTCTGACGATATTGATCCTATTCCTGGTAGGTGGAGAAGTTACCAAAGGATTCGCCTTCGCGATGTTGATAGGTGTGGTAACAGGTACCTATTCCTCCATTTTTGTGGCGGCTCCAATCCTGGTTGACCTTGGTGGTAAAAGAGCACTTGCTGCTTCCAATGGTTCTACCGGCAACGAAAAGCCTGCAACAAAAACAAAGCCTGCAATAGCTAAACATTAATCTTTTGCAATCTCATATAAAGAGCCTCCTTCGGGAGGCTTTTTTTATGAAAGCAAATCAAAGCTTCACGATAATTACAGCGAACCATGCCGTTTATTCTTCAACTGGGTGAAGCGTTATCCAGAAGCCCTTTGCGATCCTTTGCGTGCCTTTTCTCTACGTGCTTTGCAATACTTTACGAAATCCAGTAACGCAAAAGACGCTAAGAAATGCGCAAAGAAAATCGCAAAGAATAGGTGCTGGAATCATTGCAATTGCAATCCTTTCTCCAGCCTAAATACTGACTGCAATAGAAATGCACTTCCACCTAACGAACAAAAAACAAAAAACAAGAAACCAGAAACTTGCTTAAACAGCATGCTTAAGCATAAACAATGGGATCCTGTAATCCTCCGGAAAGTCCCCTTCAAACTTTATGGTCCACTCTATATCATCCATATAAAGCTTAAAGTATTCTATATCCTCTTCACTCAAAGGAGCTTCTACCTTAATATGCATCTTGTTTTTCATCTTCTTTTCCTTTTCTGGCTTTTGTTCTTGTATCCTTGCTTTTAGTTCCTCTTCAAAGGAAGACAGGAGTAAATCAAATTGCTCCCGGGTAAGGGAAATACGCTTTTGCTCTGTAAGAAAGGTAAACAAGGCTGAAAACACATCCCTTTTTTCACTTCCCTGCTTTAAAAAAGCAATGGCTATTCTTCTTACCTGGGTAAACAGCCTTGGGTATCTTCTTTTTAATGGTACAAACCGGTAGATAATAGATGACATAATATTACCGATTGCAAACCTTTCAGCGCTTCTCCTGCTGCCTTCAAAGGCAGGGTCCTTCCAGAAGCGCTTAGAATCCACTCCCGGAAGCATTCTTACCAAAAAACCCCAGTCCACATCCTTATAACAATTAATATCTCCACATACTGTACCTGTTAGTTTTACATGACCCACTTGCTTTGCCATATGATATTGGTTTTATTGACTGTAAAGATTGCTAAAATACTTAGTAACACCAAGCCGCCATGGCCGATTTGGCTGCTTTTGGCCGATTTGACCGGTTTTGTCCGCTTTTGTCCGGAAGGGCATTGAGTCGGGAGTATTGAGTATGGAGTCGGGAGGAAGAGAATATAGCAAGCAAATGGTAGCCTTAGGGCAGGTAACTTACTATCAAAGCCCTACCAACGGTATAGATACTGCGTGATCACCACGCAGTATCTATACCGGAGCTATATAGTTGATAGGCGGCAGCTATACTGCAGCCAGGGAGAAACCTGGGAGTAACCAGGCAGCAGACAGGGTTAAGCTATTTTGAATACAAAGGGATTTACTTGAGGAAATAATCCCTGGATCTCCAGGTGATGAAAATGGAGTATCAATAAAAAATTGTAAAAGGAAAAATGTAACAGCCTCAGCCCAGAGATAGAGTAATCTTCCCCACTCCTCTCCAATCCTTCCCCTCCTGGTTCTTTCGGGATAAAGGAACATTCACGTCGCTGCTTACTTGAAAATATAAAGAGCCCAGAAATTAAAATCTGGTAAAGTTTAAAGCATGCAAGAGATAAAGTACGCTTCCCAACTCCTCAATAATCCTCTCCAATCCTGCCAATCTTAGTTCTTTTATACCGCAAAACTACTTCCGCATCCGCAGGTGCTGGAAGCATTGGGGTTTTTAAAGGTAAAGCCACGGCTGTTCAACCCGGCCTGGTAGTCGATCTCCATATCCACTAAATACATTTCATGGGCCCTGTCAATTATGAATTGGAAACCGTCAGATTCATAGATATGATCGTTGGGTTTTTGAGCATCAAACCCTAAGAGGTAAGACATACCGGAACAACCACCGCCCTTAACGCCTACACGCAGGTACTGGGTGGTATCAAACCCAGGCTCGTTTTGTAAACGATTGATCTCGCTTATAGCGCCTTCTGTAAATTTTACCGGTGATAGTGTTTTCGTTTCCATGATGCAAAGTTATTTAATCCGGAGGTCTTGTTTGCTTGTTTGACTGTTAGCTGACAGAAGGTTAACAATCCTGTTTAATAGGAACGACGCAGTTTATTTTTAATGGGTTTTAAAAGTTTACGTAATGGTTGCAAAGGTTCACCCTCTAGGCTTGTCCCGACGAATGAAAGGATCATTCCGAGGCACAAGGAATCTTTGGATTGTGGATGGAGTGGCTAGAGTGTTGTGGATAAAAGTTCAGGCCTTTGCTATTAAGAATTGTGTTTTATGGAATGATTGCCTTAGGTGGTTTACTACTTATTATTTTTGTTTGCCTTCGGCGAGTCACTTTCTTTTGATGCCCAAAAGAAAGTAACCAAAGAAAAGGGCAGGCAAACACCATCGCTCCGCGGGTTTTGCCAGGCCAGCGCACTATTGCCCTTACTACAGAGGGCTACAGTTATTACGAATACAGACTTTCCTTGAGATTGTTTACCTCACTACATGTAGTTAAAGTCTCAAATCAGTATTACGTGCTATGTGCAGATACTGAAGGCACTGAATTGCGGACGAAAGGCTTCGGCCTAAAATGGTTTCAGTAATCGAATACCCGCAATGAGGTGCTGGAACAGTCTGAAAGATTGAAGTGTTTTTGCGTTTCGTTTGTTTGATGTTGTTTGATTTGGCATCAACTGTTTTGCCCCTTTCTCTGCGAAACTTTGCGGAAAACGCTGCGTCCTTCGCGTTACTTATTACGCAATGTGTATTAAGTCCAACTAATAAGATGAATCGTCTCTGCCTTCACACATCTGCCAAACAGATTGCTTCGTTCCTCGCAATGACTTTTATTTATTGATTTTCCTTCGAAACTTCTCTCCCTTTCTCCCTTCGATATTCCTTGTTCTATTGTTCTGCAGTTCTCTCTCCCTCGTCCGCCGAAGCGTTAGCGTATGAGGATCCTTATCAACTTGTTAACCCTGTCAACTTTTCAACCCCACTGTCAACTTTTCAACCCCACCGTCAACTTTTCAACCTGTCAACTTTTCAACTTCTCCTTCAACCTCTCCCTTCCCCCCTCAAACAATCCCTTCAATCATCCCAGTTTCCTATTAAATTTGCCCCCATAATAAAATCTAATGGGAGTTACCGTAGTCAGTTTAGTTGTTTCTATCATCGCCCTCATTCTTTCCCTGTTCGTTTTTTTCCAGTTGAAGGATAAGGACAACAGCACCCCGGATAGCTTCAGCACCCGGCCCTTACAGTTGCAGGCCTATGAAAGGCTGGTTATTTTATGCGAAAGGATCGCATTGCCCAACCTGATCAGCCGTTTATATCAACCCGGTCTTACCGCTAAAGAAATGCAGGTTTTCCTGCTCGAATCCATCAAACAGGAATATGAATACAATGCCTCGCAGCAGATCTATGTAAGCCAGCAATCGTGGGAAGCAGTAAGGAATCTTCGCGATCAGAATATGCTCATGATCAATACCATTTCCAAAACACTGGCACCGGAGTCCACAGCGGCAGACCTGAATAAGAGGATCATCGAAGGATTGATGCATGAAGAAAAAGCTGCCCTGCATACCTATGTAGCAGATACGCTTAACAGCGAAGCAAAGAAGATCATGAAGTAGATTCTCTTAGCTAGAAGATGGTAATGTGGTAAACTGTTTATCTAAAGCTTTAAGATCATGAGTAAACCTGTATTCACCGACTCCGGTATAGAAATAAGAACCCTGTACTCCAAAGAAAATACAGGGGATATAAAGCTTGAAGCGCCGGGTGAATTTCCTTTCACCCGTGGTGTGCAGCCTGACATGTACAGGGGCAAGCTATGGACCATGCGTCAGTATGCTGGTTTCTCTACCGCAGAAGAAAGCAACAAACGCTACCATTATTTATTATCCCAGGGTGTCATGGGACTGAGCGTGGCCTTTGACCTGCCCACTCAGATAGGTTATGACAGTGACCATTCGCTGTCTGAAGGTGAGGTGGGAAAAGTCGGTGTGGCCATTGACTCTATTGATGATATTGAAGCACTGTTTAAGGGTATAAGGCTGGAGGATGTTTCCACCTCCATGACCATCAATTCCACTGCTTTTATTCTCTTGTCTTTTTATGTGGCTTTGGCCAAAAGACAGGGTGCTGACCTGAAGAAACTTACCGGCACCATTCAGAATGATATTCTAAAAGAATATGCCGCCCGGGGTACCTATATCTATCCCCCCAAGCCTTCCATGCGCATCATCACGGATATCTTCCAGTGGTGCAGCGCGGAGCTGCCTAAGTGGAATACGATCTCCATTTCAGGTTATCATATCAGGGAAGCCGGGAGTACGGCTGTTCAGGAAATAGCCTTTACCTTAAGTAACGGCAAGGCCTATGTGCAGGCGGCTTTGGAAAAAGGGCTTGACATCAATGTGTTTGGCAAGCGTCTCTCCTTCTTTTTCAATGCCCACAACAATTTATTTGAAGAAGTAGCCAAGTTCCGTGCCGCCCGCCGCATGTGGGCCCGCATTATGAAAGACCTGGGCGCTACAGATCCCAAGGCCATGATGCTGCGGTTTCATACCCAGACTGGTGGCAGCACCCTCACTGCGCAGCAGCCTTTGAATAATATTGCCAGGGTAACCATGCAAACACTGGCGGCTGTCCTGGGCGGCACCCAGTCATTACATACAAATGGCTATGACGAGGCCTTGAGCCTGCCCACCGAAGAAGCGGCACGCATCGCTTTGCGCACCCAACAGATCGTGGCTTTTGAAACCGGCGCGGCTGATACCGTTGATCCCCTTGCTGGTTCTTATTACATAGAGACCCTGACCAAAGAAGTAGAGGAAAAAGCATGGCAACTGATAGAGAAGATCGATGCTATGGGTGGCAGTGTATCGGCTATTGAACAGGGATTCATCCAGGACGAGATAGCCCGCAGTGCCTACCAATACCAGCGCCAGGTTGAGAACCATGAAAAGATCATCGTGGGAGTCAACAAATTCCAGGTGGAGCAGGAAACGCCCATACCAGGCTTTCGCATTGATGACAGCATCAGGGAACACCAGGTGGAAAAGCTCAAAAAACTTAGGGCAACGAGAGATGCCGCGAAGGCCAGTGCCAGCCTGGAAACGATCAGGCAAAGGGCCATTGCGAATGAGAACCTGATGCCTTCTGTAATAGAAGCAGTGGAAAATTATTGCACCCTTGGTGAGATCGCCGATGTGTTGAGGGGCGTGTTTGGTGAATATAAATAAGCCTTTTATGCAAAAGCATAAAAGGCTTACAGATAATTAAAACTTTACTGGTTACATCTTTCCTTTTGAAATGGCCTGGATGGAATCAAGGTGTGTTTTCAGCGTTGGTAATGTCTTACCAGCCCAATTCCTGATATCCGCATCTTTGGCATCTTTTGATTCTTTTTCAAACTTGCTGACGTCCTTTTTGTGATCGCTCAACATCATGCTTACATAATGGTTATCGAAGGCCTTGCCTGTCATTTTTTTCATGGCATCCATGTGTTTACGCATATCTGCAGGCAAGCTATCCGGAAGCATGATACCTCTTCCTGAAACCAGTGATTTTAGTTCATTATTAGCCGCTGAATGATCACGAACCATCATGGCACCAAAATCTTTTACACGCTGGCTGGCAGCATTTTGCTGAGCCAGGTTACCTGCTTCTACTTCCATCATGCCACCTTTGGCTGCTTCCAATACAAAAAGGCTATCTTCTTTAGGTATTGGTGCCGTATTCATTGGTGTTGTGGTTGCCGTTGAGGTTTTAGAAGTATCCATCCCCGTTGTTGAGGTTGTGGTGGATGTTGAATCTGTGGTTTCCGTGCTGGTTGATTTGTTGTTGCCGCAAGACCAGAGGGTTGCAGCTAACAGAATGGCTGAGAAGGCTAAGAAATTCTTTTTCATACATGAATGTTTGTTACTGGTTTTGCAGAAATTTTTATGCCACTATTAAGGATACACTAAAATATTAATTCACAGCAACGATAATTCATGCATTCCTTAAACAGATTGCCTCTGAAGGCATTCCCTCCATCAGTGAAAAAACCTTTACTTTGTTTCTCAACTATTGATAAGTATGAGAAAACTTGCCTGTTTATTTAGTCTTTGTTTATCACTGTCTTGTATAGCCCAAACACCTTCCTTTGTCAAGGATAGCCTTGACCAGTATATCAATACAGGTTTAAAGGATTGGGAAATACCCGGGCTTTCCATCGTCATTGTAAAGGATGGGCACGTTGTAGTTTCTAAAGGTTATGGCGTGCGCAGCCTGGAAACAAACAAGCCTGTGGATGAGCATACCCTGTTTATGATCGCCAGTAATACCAAACTATTCACAGGAACAGCTTTAGCATTGCTGGAAACAAGGGGAAAATTATCCCTTAATGACAAGATCAGTAAATATTATCCCGAATACAGGGTGTATGACTCAACAGTAAATAAGTTGGTAACGATACGTGACCTGCTAACGCACAGGTTGGGTACCAAAACTTTCCAGGGCGATTTTACGTTCTGGAATACTAAGCTCAGCAGGGAACAGATCATGAATAAAATGCGCCTGTTAAAGCCTACAGGCATCTTCAGGCAGGACTATGGCTATTGCAACAGTTATTTCCTTGCAGCAGGCCAGGTGATCCCAAAGGTGACAGGAAAGCAATGGGAAGAATTTGTAAAGGACACCATTATGACGCCTCTGCATATGAGCGAGTCACTGGTCTTATCTACAGGTATTGCCCAACAGACCAATGTGGCAGTGCCTTACACAACTTCTTATACGGGTACCCTGCAAAAAGTACCATATGATAACTGGAACAACCTGGCTCCTGCTGCCAGCATTGTTAGCAATGTCAGTGATCTTTCTCATTGGCTGATGATGCAGCTGGACAGCGGTCGCTATAATGGCGAACAGGTCATTCCATGGGCAGCCATTCAAAAAACAAGAGATGTGAACATCATTACCGGCAGCCGCAAATCTGGAATATACCCTATACATTTCCGTGGTTATGGCCTGGGATTGTTTGTAGCAGATTACAATGGCAGGCAGGTCTACTGGCATACCGGTGGCGCAGGTGGCATGGTGAGCAATGTTTGCTTTATTCCTGAAGAGAAATTGGGCATTGCCATCCTTACCAATAATGACAACCAAAGCTTCTTTGAATTCCTTCGATACCAGATCATGGATGCCTACCTGGGTGTGCCCTATGTAAACAGGAGTAAGCAGCAACTGCAAAACTTCCAGGCAGAAATGGCAGGACAACTCAAAGAGATCGCTGACTGGAAGGCAAGGGTAAAAAACAATAAACCTGAATTACCCTTAACAGCGTATGCAGGTGTTTATAACAATGAATTGTATGGCCCCATTACCATCAGCCAGGTGGGCAACCGGTTGAAGATGAACTTCAGTGCCAAGCCTGAGCTTTCCGCTACGCTGGATTATATGGACAATGGTGAATGGCTGATGCAATACAACAATATCGAGTATGGCATTTTCAATATAAAGTTTACTATAGAAGGTAAAAAAGTAAAGTCAGTAACCACCCGGCAGAATGAATTCGTGGAGTATGATCCTTATACGTTCATCAAGAAATAAATGCAGAAGGATTTGAGGTCTTACTGGTAGGCCTCAAATCCTTCATTCAATTTAATACCCAGGGATTGGGCCAGCTCATTCACCTTGCGGACAAAGGAAAAATCACTGATGATGTTTTTGATGCTGTTGATATCATCAGCAAAGATCCTGTCCTCTTCGGCAAAGCCGGCAAACTGCCGTACAAAATCGTGTGCCCCTTCCAGTAAGGCGCTGCTTTTTAAAGGCCTGCGGAATTCAATGGCCTGGCAGGCGCTCATCAATTCTATTGCTAGTATAAATTCAAGGTTGTCAATGACGCGATTGAGTTTGCGCCCGCTGATGCTTCCCATGCTTACATGATCTTCCTGTCCCAGTGAAGTGGGAATGCTGTCAGCGCTGCTGGGAAAGCAAAGTGTTTTGTTTTCCGTGACCAGGGCGGCAGTGGTGTATTGCGGAATCATGAAGCCACTGTTCAAACCCACATTGTTCATGAGCAGCATGGGCAATCCCCATTTACCTTCCAGCAACAGGTAACAGCGACGGTCTGAAATATTACCAATTTCAGCCGATGCAAAACAGGCATAGTCCAACGGAAGCGCTAAGGGCTGCCCATGGAAGTTGCCACCACTGATGGTATCATCCTCACCAAATACAATAGGGTTGTCGGTAACAGAATTTGCTTCAATTTCTACCAGGTCCTTCAGGTGTTTCCATGCATTGCGCGAGGCGCCGTGCACCTGTGGCATGCAGCGCAGGGAATAGGGATCCTGTACCCTACCGCAATCCATATGGCTTTGCATGATCTCTGAATCAGCCAGCAATAACCTGAGGCGCTGTGCCACCAGGGTATTCCCTTCGAAGGGACGCAATTGATGCAGGCGTTCATCAAAGGGGGCCTTGGTGCCTGTCAATGCCTCGAGGCTCATGGCCCCGATCACATCGGCGGCTTCCAGGCAGTTATGCATTCTTTGCACGGCCTTAATGCCAAAGGCCAGTATGAACTGTGTGCCGTTGATGAGCGCCAGACCTTCCTTGGGACCCAGTTGTATGGGTTGTAACGAAAACTGTTTGAATATCTCCTGTGTCCTGTACCGTTTTCCTTCATAGAACACTTCTCCCAGGCCAATCAGGGGCAAGAACAAATGCGCCAGCGGCGCCAGGTCGCCCGAAGCCCCTACACTACCCTTTTCTGGCACTACAGGGATCACATTTTGTTCTATATGCCACAGGATGCGTTGCAGGGTGCTTAGCTGGATGCCCGAGTAGCCCTGGGCCAGTGCATGCACCTTGGTGATCAGCATCAGTTTGGCGATATCCAGGGGAACCGGATCTCCCACGCCCACGCTATGGCTTTGCAAGATCTTGTATTGCAGTGTGGCTGTATCCGCATCATTGATCCTGGTATTGGCCAGTATGCCAAAGCCGGTGGTAACACCATAGACCGTTTTATTGGTATCGGCCATGTGTTGGATATGTTGCTGGCTTTGCTGGATCCTGCCTATGACATCGGGGTCTAATTTTCCTTCTAATCCGCCTTCAGCCAGCGATATGGCCTTTTGAACTGTCAGTTTATCTTTTCCGTAGAAAAAGGGCTGCTTCATAATTTGATGGTCGAAAATAACTTATATCTTACAGCCACAAGCCACTATTTATTCCACTATGGAAAACCTGATATTCCTGCTCACAGCATCGCTGGTGCTGTATAAGTCTGCCAGAAAGCCAAAGAAGATCCGCATAGGTGATACCAATTGTTCTGTGTTATTTTCCCCTGATGCTGTTTTTGATTATACCCGTTCTGATGATAGTGATGAACTGTACTTTAGTGAGTACACGGAAAAAGAGATCAGCTATGGTGTATTGTGTGCGCGGCTCAGTGCAAAGCTTCCGCTGGATGAAGCCAGGGATATCATGGACTCCTATCTTACTAGGCTCCACAAACCTTTCCATGCATTGTATAATACCGGTATTGATCTCTGTCAACCTTTGGAGCAGGAGCCCTCTTGCATTAAAATGGTAGATTACTGGCAGGATGAAGACGAGATGGACTGGAAAGTGAAGGGCTATACCGATGGACAGATCATTGCGGTATTGTATGTGAAAAACATCAATCAAAGCACTGTGGAGCAGCATGACCTGTTTTTAGACAGCTTTTCAATGCATTAATCCTCCATAATATTTTGGATTCTCTTATATTTGCCGCTCTTTAAAAGGTCCGGTAGCTCAGTTGGATAGAGCAACTGCCTTCTAAGCAGTAGGTCATTGGTTCGAATCCAATCCGGATCACAGAGTATTTATTTCAAATCTTTATAAAGCCGTTCAGAATCAATTTTGAACGGTTTTATTTTTTTCCATCGTCGTTGCCCCCCAGGTCATTATTTCCAATTCTGATCTTTGATTTTTCTGATTAAGGTTTTACTGATTGGCGTTTCACGGAGAAAACAACTATTTTGTAACCTCAACCTCATAAACAAACTGCCTTGAAAACAATTCCACTTCTTCTTATAATACTGCTATCTATTGAAGGTCCCGCGCAAAATATTACAACAGATACCTCTACTACCTTCTTTCCGAACTTTAAGAAGGGTGAGAAAAAAACTTTCAAAGTCGTTGAAGAATCAAAGATTTACAATATGGGTTTTGTTGCAAAACAATCCACCTCAAGCTATGAAATGAAGATGGAAGTTCTGGACGACTCAGCCAGCTTCTTTATCATACAATTAGATCTTAAAACAGTCAGTTCTAAAAGCAATAAGCTTGAAATGAACAACCTGATAGCCCAAATCAGAAATGGTTTAAGGTTGAAGTATAAAATAGATAAAAAAGGGTTTTTGATGGATATGGTAAACTTTAAGGAGGTACACCATCATTTGTCAAAAGCTTTCGACTCATTAAGTGTAATTGAACATTATGATTCGTTTAACCAGGCTTTTGTTGATCAGTATAAAACATTACTAAATACTGCAAGTGGCATTTTAGATACCTACCTCAAGCCAATGACACTTTATCATACTCCGTATGGTGCTGAATTGGTTTATAAAAAACCTGTATATAAAGCTTCAGCTTCACTAAATGCCTTTAATGGTAAGGACATCCCGAATGTGGTGATCCTTGAATTGAAGGAGTTAAATTCATCAAAGGACTTTGCACAACTACGTTATGATCAAATCACCAATAAAAAATTGGCAGCCCTAATTACATCAGATAAGATTAGTGAAATAACAAAAAATATAACTGGGGAAGACTTAGATAAGGATGAACTTCCGGACGAAGTAAATTTAAAAGACCATAATCAATTTGATATGGAGATATCAAGCGGTTGGATCACAAAAGCCAGATATAAACGAATAGCGAAGGACGGAATAGCTAAAATGGTCAATACGATGGAAATCACAATGCAATAATAATCTCTCCCGCCTGTCTCAATTTTCTAGGGAAAAAGAAGTGTACAGATTATTTTTAAACATAGCAAGTCAGTTGCAGGCGAACTGGAAGCGAATAAACAGGATTCATAAGGAACATATAATTGGAAATGTTGAGCATATGGGAAGAAAGTAGGGAGTTGGTAGCCAGTAAACAGCTAGTAAATCCTCTAGAAGTCCTCATTTCAAATAATATAACACTGAGAACTTTTAAGGATACAGCAAATACTTCTTCCGCATCGCCTTATATTGACTTAAACCAGGCTCCCAGCTGGCCCGTACTTCTTTTTCCGATTTACCATCTATGATCTGTTGCCTGAACAAAGCAGAACCGGTCAATCGTTCAATCACTCCCATTTCCTTGCTTAGTTTGGAATCAAAGAATTGCTCTTTGTTGGGAGAAGCCCTGTACAGTTCCATCATCCACTGCAGGTTGATCTGCTTCTTTTTTCTTAATTGATCCACATCATACTGGCGCAGGTCAAGCCCATAGCAAACCTGGTTCATGAAGAGTGGGGTTTCAGCCATGCCCTTGATGCCTTTCGGTATGTAGTTGAAAGCATATTTTCCTTTCAGTTCCGGGCTGCCAATGACGGTAAAGGGAAAATAAGTGCCGCGGCCGTGATTGAGGTAGGTGCCTTCAAATAAACAGGTGGAAGGATAAAGCATAATGGCCTGCTGCGTATTTAAGTTAGGTGAAGGGCTTACCGGTAGTACATAGGGCATATCGTGGTTGTAGTTAGCCACCTTGATGATCCTCAGCTTGCATTGTACTTTATTGGTCAGCCATCCTTCGCCATTGGCCATCTGGGCAAATTCACCCACCGTCAGTCCATGTGCTATAGGAATGGGGAACATGCCAATGCCCGATTTGAATTGCATATCCAGCACCGGTCCATCTACCAGGTAACCATTGGGATTGGGCCTGTCCAGTATCAGCAGCTCCTTGCCGTTTTCAGCACAGGCTTCCATCAAACGGGCCAATGCATTGATATTGGTATAGAACCGGCAGCCAACGTCCTGCAGGTCATAGATGACGATGTCCACATCCGACAGGTCTTCTTTGGTTGGTTTGTTTTTCTTTCCATACAATGAGATCACGGGTATGCCTGTGGCCACATCGGTTTCATCGGCAACCGAAGCACCGGCACTGGCATTTCCACGGAAGCCATGCTCTGGTCCAAAGACCTTGACGATTTTAATGCCGAGTGTTTGCAAACTGTCCACCAAATGCTTTTTGCCAATAATGGTGGTCTGGTTGGCTAGCATGGCTACTCTTTTGCCTTTTAAGAACGGCAGGTATTTACCTGTTTGTTCTGCACCGGTTTGTATCCGGGTCTTGGTTTCATTTTGAATGGAAGATGTAGGATCAGTATGGAAAAGAAAGGCGCTTGCCATTAAAAAAAGGGATACAATCAATTTCATGGTTTGGGTATTTAAATTACAGGCTATTGAGAAACGTTATTACATACAACAACATGAACTGCTTACCAATTAGCCAGATCGGCACTGCTGTCGTTAATAAATGTTCTAAAATAACCAATTATTGCTCAGCTTTGTGGTAGCCCTCCAGGTGCAGAGGAGAAGTTCACCTTCTTCAGCCTATTTCGTTGTTCAACTGCTGCCTGCTCTTTTCCTGTAAAGAGCCCATAACCCCCAAAGGATAACAGGGTTATAGCGACTTCCTGTTTATTTACAACCCCTGATATGCACTGTAAAAGGGTTAGCCGCAGCGAAACCCTATTGCATTTACCGGTCAAATTATGCAGCCATTTTACTGAATATGACTTAAGTTATTTTTTTATATGGCTTTATTCAATACCTTGACATCTGCAATACTATTATCGCCTAAAAGTAAATATTGCTCTTATCCTGCTGTACGATCCTGTCTGTATTTCTTAACAGGAAATTTATGATCGGTGACAAAAAATTGATTGTGGTTTTGCCCTCCTATAATGCGGCCTGTACTTTGAACCGAACCTACAGCGAAATTCCTTTGAATATAGTAGACGAAGTTATCCTGGTAGATGATCACAGCCTGGATAATACCGTGGAAATGGCCCGGAACCTGGGCATCAAACACATACTTGTTCATCAAAAAAACAAAGGATACGGGGGCAACCAAAAAACCTGTTATGACAAAGCGCTGGCACTTGGGGCTGATATCGTCATTATGCTCCACCCCGACTACCAGTACACGCCCCTGTTAATTGCGCCCATGGCATCCATTATCAGCACAGGCTTATACCAGGTGGTACTGGCTTCCCGCATATTGGGAAACGGGGCCATACAGGGCGGCATGCCTGTGTATAAATACATTGCTAACCGGCTGCTTACTTTTTTCGAGAATATATTATTAGGTCAAAAACTTTCAGAATACCATACTGGCTACCGGGCTTTTTCAAGGGAGGTGCTGGAACATGTTGACTACCATAATTTGTCGGATGATTTTGTTTTCGACAACCAGATGCTTTCGCAAATCATTTACTTTAACTACCGCATTGCTGAAATCAGCTGTCCCACTAAATATTTTGAAGAAGCCTCCAGCATTAATCTGAAAAGAAGTATCGTTTATGCATTAGGTGTAATTAAAACTTCCGTGAAGCACCGGCTTTGTAAATGGGGCATGATGACAGATGGCATGTACAAAATGCATTAGCTATCTTTTTTGCTGGTAAAAAACAAAGCCGTTTTTCTTGTACAATAACTGCAGGCCTGGATTTTCCTTTTCGTCTTTTTCCATGTTCTGGATCTTGCCAACAAGATATACCTGCAAGCCTGGATGCCCCTGCAAGAAAGCACTGTCAGCCCTTGCCAGCGCTGGTGTTCGGCGGGCATAGTAAAGATGTGCGTAGCTCTTAAACCCAATGGTCTCCACAATGGAATTTCCAGTTGCCTTGCTTTTAAAGAACTCAATGGCAGCGCCCTGTGCATATTGTTCAACTTTGGGAGTGATCAGCACAATGGTCAAATTAATAGCGATGGCAGAGGAGGCAAACAAAACAAGGAGTGCTTTCTTTTGATGCTGAGCTGACAGCAGGATAAAGGCAACCAGGCCTGCCAGCAGAATAAAACCCGGTATTTTTTCATAGCCGGTCCAGACAACATTTGCCATTAGTGATTCATTGGCAAAAGGATCATGCACCATACCGGATTGCACCAGCCATACCTTCCAGGAATCGATAAAGGATATTGCCATTATGGCAAAGCATACCAGCAGGCCCATACCAAACTGCAGCCATTTTGCCCATGCAGGCAAACGCCAGCGTCCCAGGTATACCTGGTAAAAACTTACTGCCGCATGGTAGGTTAAGGGATAATAACAAAGAGAGGAGTAGTGAATGATCTTTGTTTTAACGATGGAAAATAAGATCAGCACCACCCAAAACAAGATCAGCATCCACCGGTGAAATGCGGGGGAAAGCTCATTGCCGTTTTTTATTTTTCGCATGGAAAGAAGGCTCAATACTGCTGCGGGAAAACATCCAAATAATAACACAAGGAAATGATAATAGAATGGTCCGCCGTGGTCTGATTCTTCTGTTGCAAACAGCCTTAGCTGGTAGTTGAAAAAATCCCGGATAACATAAGCCTCTCCTTTCAGCCATAAAGCAATAAACCATATGCTTCCTACCGATGCAGCCAGCAACAGAAAAAGCAGTATGTCTTTGAATTTTATAAAGTTCCTGAACCGGTTCAGCAAAGCATGCACGGCATAGCAAAGTCCAATAATAAGCAAGGCCACCGGGCCCTTTGTCATAATGGCCAGGCCGGCAAACAATCCAGACAAAAGAATGGAGCTTATGGAGGGCCGCACTTCGCTGTACAGAAAAAGCTTGGAGACAGAGAGAAAAATAAAAAGGTTGAACCAGGGATCAATGATGCCTGATTTGAAATAGAACTGGGGCAGCAGGGAGCCGGCATACACAATGATCCAGATCCAGCCAAAGACTGGACTAACAAGCTTCTTCCCCGTTCTGTACAGCACCAGCATGGTAATGATGCCGCAAACTGCATTGGGGAAGCGGGCTGCAAACTCATTTATGCCAAATAGTTTCATTGACAACACCTGCAGCCAAAAGAACAAAGGAGGTTTTTCCCAAAAGGGTGTAAAATTTATCTGGGGAATGAAATAATTATGCGTGACAATCATTTCACGGCTGGCTTCAGCAAAGTTTACTTCGTCCCAGTCGAACAAATGCGTTGATCCCAAAAAAGGAATGAATAAGACCGAAGCCAGTAAAACAATAAGCAGTCCTGGTTGCCATTTTTTCACAAGCAGTATATAACCCCTCGTTTAAAGAAGTACAGGAACAAGGTATGTTTTATATTTATATTATTACCTGACAACAAGGAAAGTTTATAAAAATCAAAATGCCATTCCAATATTGAATGTAAGCGGGATTTTCACCCCTGCATTTTCCGGGAACAGGTTGCCATTGGAATAATGGCCGATATTGACCTCAACATTCAGCTCACGGTTTTTTCCTGCAAACAAACCCATGCCCATCATATCCTGGAAGGTAAAATGTTTACCGGTGGCATTACCGTCAATCTCTGTTTGGGAAATAAAAGTTGGCCCCGCTACCGAGTACATAAAATACAGATCGACAGGTTTTGTCCTGATGGCAGTAAAACGGAACAAGGGATATACCGATAAGGTGTAAAAATTCTTTTGCTCATCCCTGCTCTTCCAATAAGCTAAGCTGCCTCCCAGGTCAATGGAAAATACTTTGAGGGTATGAAAGAAATTGCGCTGGTAGCGTACAAAAACGCCTTGTTTTGCGTTTGCATCCCCTCCCCAAAACACAGGGAAGGTTTTGCCTGCAAAAAAATCATTGACACCATAACCCCATGCATTAGTGGCAAGGCCTACCTGCAACAGGTGTTTTGGGAAAAAATAGCCGGCAGTTGCATTTCTGCGCACAGTTTCGGGAGGAAGCGTATAAAATTTATATTTAAACCCCGGGCCAACATACAAAGTATGTGGTTGTTTTACACCTGAATTTGATGGCGAATAAGCTGTTGTAAGCAACAGGTCCCATTTGTTGTTGAGCCGGTACTCAAGACCGGCACCGTATAACATATAAGGGTAATTGGCATCGGCAATTACCGTATAGCCGTCCATAATAAATCCTTTACGTGTTACAATACCCAATCCGCCCTCCCCAAAGATGGAAAGGTTCTTAATCAATGGTACTTGCAGCTTTGCGGTCAATCCTGCCACATTCATCCACACGGTTTTATCGCTCCGGCTTCCATTGATGTTTTTATAATTCACCCATAGCACGGGCCTCATGTATGTTATTTGTGCCGACAGGTACTTGTTGAACTGGTGTCCAAAAAGCACCAGTCGTACACCAACATGAGGGATAGAAATCACATCAGCCTTGTAGCCTGCTTCCAGGTTCAGGTTGGAAAACGGGTAGGTAATATACCCGACACTCACACTAACATAAGAATCGGAAAGTAAAAGAGGGTATTGTGTACGTTGATAAGGCGAATCTGTATTGGCTTTTAATACCTCTTCCTGGGCGTTAGCCGTCATTGAAAACAGGCGCAGTACTAAAAAACCAAGCAGCCTTCTCATAAATTGGTTTACTCAAATTTAGGTGATTGGCATTGATGACAGAGGTATACCAGCATGAACAGTTTTAACCATCCGCCCCGCAAACTGACCCCCATGGTCACAATGACACAAAGTGTACCGGTTTATGGCACTGGAGGCCTGCCTTTTTAGGGCAGGGAATGACCAACCCCTACCCTTGCAGCTTTCCAACCGCCAATATTAACCCGTCCGTAATACGGATCTCACACTAAAGGTAAACTCATCTTCCTTGCTCATACGGCAGGTACGTAAACACCTTGTCCGGGAGCAGAAAAGAGCAAGATGGGATAAGGTCCCGGCTTTTAGAACCCGGGGTGTTATATTCTATTCTTTTATAACTAAAGTGTTTTGATAAAGAACTAATCTGGTTCATTAGGAATATGTCCATGGGCTTAGATTAATAAGCGTGTATTGATAAACGTTACTATAAAGTAAAACATAGACCTGATTATCCAATAGCCAGATTGAACTGCTGCATTTGATCAATGTTTAAAGTAAACAAACTATTGTACAGTTTTAATGTATTGCGTTTTATCCAATCCTTATAATGCTATTTTATAGAAACTATAAGATGAACAATAAATCAACTTTCCAGCTATCATATAAAAGAATTCTTTTTACATAGCATCAACATAAGGATGATAGCCATCATTACATAGTTTGACATCTGTCATTTTACAGCGGAATAGCAATTCCTATTTTCATTTAGTATACACAACATTATTGTGCAATTGCAGGCCTGTATTGATTCTCTCCCACTCTGATGATTTAATCCTGCTTTATCAACTATAAAAGATATTCCTATCCCTTTTGTTTACGCTTCTGTTTAGCACTCTATAAAACTTCATTATTAATTTTTAAATACTTACAAATGAAAAAATTCAACCTTGCTGTAAGCCTCTTACTTATATCCATGGTTGCCTGCGGTCAAAGGGGTGAGTCTGTGAATCCTAAAAAGGACCACCAGGAATACCAGGGCTATACCATCCGGCTATTACCTGCCATGAGTGGCAGCTATGGCTATGAAATTGTAAAGGATAAGCAATTAATCGTGCTGCAATATCGCAATCCGTTCACAGGATCTCCGGATGGACTCAATAGAAAAGAAGATACCTATAAACTGGCACAATGGCAAATACGTCAACTGGCAACAGGTAAATCATGGGGGCATGGAATGCCCTTAGCCCAGGGAAAGGAATTAAAGCTGCCGCCAGCTCTTCTGCAAAAACTGCAAATGCAAGGCAGCAGGGGTCCGTGGATCAACCAGCGCCTGTCAAAGAAAGTGGCTGAAGAGCTACAAATCAATAACAATTAATGGATTGCTTACTTAAACATTTCTGATATGAAAAAGATATACTTATGCACCATAGCGCTGCTGACCCTATTCTTTGCATACAGCCAGGATGGCGCCTTAGACCCGGCTTTTGCAGGAAAAGGTTGGACAACAACAGAATTTACCCGGGGCAATTTTTACTATGAATCCGGCAGGCAGGTATTCCTGCAAACAAATGGAACCTATATGGTGGTTTTCAACATTAACGGCTATACCATTCTTGCCCGTTACCTCACTAAAAACAATACATTGGATATCAGTTATGGTACTGATGGCTATTCGGAACCGGTACACCTTGAATATGCGGCGGCTGCCCAGCAAACTGATGGCAAAATTGTCGTCACAGGTCTTTATAATGTAACCGGAAATTTGGATTTTGGTCTTGCCCGCTTCAATATTGATGGTTCACTGGATAATAGCTTTGGAATAAATGGCTTGCAAACAACAGACTTCTATGGTGATTGGGACTGGCCATTTGCCATCGCTATTCAAACAAGCGGCACCATCATCGTAGCTGGACAGGCATACAGTACCGTCAGCAACTCATATGATTTTGCACTGGCTGCCTATACTACTAATGGAGTTCCGGATGCCAGCTTTGGTACGGAAGGAAAACAAAGTACAGATTTCTTTGGTGACATGGACCTTGCTTCAGCCATAGCCATTCAAATCGATGATAAGATAGTCCTGGCGGGCCAGGCTTACGGCGGGGAGGGTACTACTATAGATTTTGCACTTGCGCGCTACAATACTGATGGCTCCCTGGATAATAATTTCGGAGTAAATGGAAAACAAACTACGGATATCTTAAATTATGCTGATTATGCTTTTGCTATAGCCATCCAATCTGATAACAAAATAGTGGTAGCAGGACAGGCTTCTGATAATCTCAGTAACAATGATGATTTTGCCATAGCCCGCTACGATACTTATGGAAATTTGGATCCCAGCTTTGATGGGGATGGTAAGCAAACAACTGATTTTCTAAATGGTGGTTATGACCGTGCGTTAAGCCTTGCCATACAAACTGATGGCAAGATCATAGCAGCAGGCCAGGTGGGTAACAATGCCACAAATAATTTCGATTTTGGACTGGCCCGTTATACCACGGGTGGGGCTTTAGACGCCAGCTTTGGTACTGGAGGCAAACAAATTACTGATTTCTTTGGTGGACAAGACTATGCTTTAGGCCTTGCTATACAAAGCGATGGCAAAATTGTTGCCATAGGAGAAGCCTATAACACCAACAGGAATACTGATTTTGCCCTGGTACGTTACAATACCAATGGTACCCTGGATAACAGGTTTGACAGGGATGGAAGACTAACCGGTTATTATACTGCCGGAGTGATGTATTTTACTGCGTTGGCGATACAAAATGATGGCAAAATAATAGCGGCAGGTACAGCGTATAACGCGAACTATAATGGAGATTTTGCCCTGGCACGTTATAATACAAATGGTACGCTGGATAAAACATTTAACCGTACCGGCAAACAAACCACAGATTTCTCAGGGAATGATGATTACGTGCGTGCTATAGTTATCCAACCAGATGGAAAAATAGTTGCAGCAGGAGCTTCCTCTATGCCTAAGCCATCTGATCCAGAATCTTATTTAGCAGATTTTGCCCTGGCCCGCTACAATTCAAATGGATCAATCGATAATAAGTTTAACCGAAACGGAAAACAAATCACGGATTTCTTTGGTGATATTGATGAAGCCTATTCTATTGCCCTTCAAAGCGATGGCAAAATTGTTGTGGGTGGTCGTGCTTATACTACCAATGGTAACCGCTTTGACTTTGGCCTGGCACGTTACAATTCCAACGGTTCTTTAGATGGAACATTTGGTACGGCTGGCAAGCAAACCACGGATTTCACAGGTTATGATGATTATGCCCATGCCCTTGCCATTCAAAGTGATGGTAAGATAGTAGTAGCCGGAATGACCTATAATAACACCAGCTATTATGATTTTGCTTTGGCCCGGTACACTACAAACGGTTCCCTGGATGGAGATTTTGATGGAGATGGCAGGCAAACGGTGGATTTTTTTGGCAATTATGATGGTGCTCATGCTATAGCTATCCAGGGTGATAAAATTGTTGTTGCCGGCGAAGTGTTTAACACTAATGGTACCAATTATGACTTTGGCCTGGCCCGTTTCAATAAAACGGATGGTTCTTTAGATGTCAGCTTTGGTGATAATGGTAAACAAACAACTGATTTCCTGCTTGGGGAAGATTATGCCAGTGCCATGGCGCTGCAAAGCGATAACAAAATAATTGTAGTGGGAGGCGTGTTTAATTCAGAAAACGGAGGTTATGATTTTGGAGTGGCCCGATATACTGCCGATGGTTTATTGGATGCTGGTTTTGATGCAGATGGTAAACAAACCAGTGCTTTTTCCGGAGGTTATGATATTGCTTATGCTGTAGCCATACATGGTAATGATATTTATGTAGCAGGATCAACAAGAGGACCAGTTGATAAGGGTTTGGTTGCAGCCTACACAACCAGCACCATCGCAGGCGCTTTACCAGCCATTACCAGTTTGCCAGCCAGGGAGAATGGACTAGCCCCTGTTCTTTCGGTGAAAGCCATGCCTAATCCGTTCACTACTAGTTTTACCCTGCTGTTGCATAGTGCGAACAATAGCCCCGCTACCATCAGCATTACCAATGCGGGGGGACAACTCATGGAAAGGAAAACAAGCTTTGCTGCAAACAGCCTGCAGTTTGGAGCTAATTATAAGCCTGGTATTTATTATGTAGAAGTTGTGCAGGGAACTGAAAAAGCAATGGTAAAACTGATCAAGCAGTAAGGAATATTAAAATATAAGGAATGAAAAAGGTAGTACGATGGTGCTACCTTTTATCAATTATATTGAATAATAAGATCAGCAACAATCCTGGAGCACACGGTCATGAACAATTACAAATGTCATCCATAACACAACCAGGATGGTTAGCAAATTAATAAGGGTGAGTGCAGTGTAATAATTTCCTTGGAAATCATTGGACTTTGCCATTCTTTTTTTAGCGAACCACTTCGAAGCTATTGGAACCATCGCCAGTAAGCATAACACAATGATCCCAGGGTAAAAACCAGTGACCTTGAAAGTATAAATTTTCGAGGCTTTTTTGGCATAGTATGCAATATGTTTAACGGTCCGAATTATAGTACTGGTATATCTTCGCACCACTTTACCTATGATAGCACCTACATCAATGTTAAAAGAGCTTTGCCAGCTAATGATTCAATTGTCTGATTTCTTACTCCATCGGGGTAATCAGTTTCTTTTACCAGGTCATAAAAGAAAGGGACCAAAGAAACATTTTTTTATACTTCATCTTTTCTTACTAGTTAGTTTTTGCTCTCAAGCACAAAACAGTGTAAAGATCATTGTAAAAACTGAAGACAATAAATTGCCTTTAGCCAGTGCATCAGTTTTCATTCCGCAGTTGAAAAAGGGAACGATGACAGACAGTTCAGGCAGTGCAGTACTTACAAACCTTCCCATTGGAAAAGTTCAAATTGAAGTTTCCTTTATTGGATATACCACAATAGAAAAAATGATTGCAGTTCCCTCTGCCAAAGAGGTAGAAATAATGCTTGAAGAAGCTGATGAGGAAGATAATCCCAATATTATTATAACTGCTACGCGAACCGACCGTTCTATTCGCAATACACCAACAAGAGTTGAGGTAATTGCAGGAGGAGAAATTTCGGAGAACATAAGTATGCGTCCCGGCGAAATCAAAATGCTGCTAAATGAAACAACAGGCATCATTACTCAACAAACTTCTGCTATCAGCAATACCGCCGATCTGCGCATACAGGAACTGGCAGGAAGGTATACCCAAATATTACGGGATGGTTTTCCTTTGTATTCAGGCATGTCAGAAGGATTAAGCCTGGTGCAGATCGCACCGCTTGATTTAAGGCAGGTGGAGATCATTAAGGGTTCTTCTTCTACCTTATATGGCGGGGGAGCCATCGCCGGACTTGTTAACCTGGTAAGCAAAACACCCACAGAGAAAAGAGATTTAAGTTTTCTTGCCAATGCAACGTCTGGCGGCGGACTTGATCTAAGCAGTTTCTTTGGGCAACGGTTTAAAAAATTTGGCCTTACCATCTTTAGCTCACGCAATACTAACCAACCCTACGATCCTTCCGGTATTGGTTTTACGGCCATTCCAAAGTTTGCACGGTATACCCTAACTCCCCGTTTATTTTATTATGGCAATAAGACCAATGTAAATGCCGGGATAAGCTATATCACTGAAGACAGGCTTGGGGGCAATATGGATTTCGTAAAAAATGGCAGGGCTGGATATTATGAAAAGAATAATTCTGACCGCTTTACCACTCAATTAGGCGTGATACACCGGTTCAACGACCATACCTCTCTCAACATCAGGAACAGCTACAATCATTTTAAAAGAATAAGCTCCAATCCATCTTATCAATTTGACGGACTGCAGCAATCTTCTTTTTCAGAAATAAGCATCAATGCAGGAAAAGAGCAGTTGCAATGGGTTGGTGGCTTAAATCTTTACACAGATAAGTTCAATGAAACACTTCATTCCAGTCATCCCTTAAGAAATTACCATCACAGCACTGTTGGGGGTTTCTTACAAAGCACCTGGTCGCCTGCCGGGGTCTTTAGTTTAGAAGCAGGTATCAGGGAAGATCACAATTCCCAATACGGATCTGTATTGTTGCCCAGGGTTGCTGCCCTATTTCATTTTTCAAACAGCTTCAGCTCCCGTATTGGTGGTGGTTTAGGTTATAAGCTGCCAACTCTATTTACCGAAGAAACTGAGGAAAGGCAATACCAGGATGTCTTACCCATCGATGAAGATAGGGCCAGTTATGAAAAATCTGCCGGGGCTAATATTGATTTTACCTACACGACTTCAATAGACGAAGTAAGGCTCATGATCAATCCTTTGTTTTTCTATACGCGCATCAATCATCCCCTGGTATTGATTCCAACCGGAACTCAATTTCAACTGGTCAATGCCGGAGGGTTTACCGACTCGAAGGGAATGGATGTATCCTTTCGTTTAAGTCTTGATAAGATCAAATTCTATTCTGGCTATTCTTATACAATTGCACAAAATCATTTCAACGGGCAAACGACTGTTTACCCTCTTGCTCCCCGGCACAAACTTCATTTTGACCTGGTATATGAAATAGAGAACAGCTTACGCGTGGCGTTCGAAACCTATTACACCGGCCCTCAACAGCTTTCTGACGACACTAAGGGAAGGAGTTATTGGTTAACCGGTGCGCTCATTGAAAAAAGCTGGAAACATTTTTCTTTATTCATCAACGGGGAAGACCTGAACAATGTAAAACAAACCGATTGGGGTGCTATTTACAATGGACCAGGCACGAATCCGACATTTTCAGATATATACGCTCCGCTGGAAGGAAGAACTATTAATGGGGGGATAAAGATTATGCTATAAAATTCAGCCCTCGCATCTCCCCTGTTTGTCAGAAAGGCAAATGGCCCCCGATTAAAAAAGGAGCGCGCCTGCCTTAAAAGGAAGCCTATTTTATATCATGAAAATGTTGTTAGGTTTACTTATTCTCTTTTCTACAAATCTTTACCCGCGTGTCTCGCTAGGCTCCAGGCCAACTGATGCGCGGGAAGAATACCTTCATAAAATCTTTTTACACGCACGGTTACATTTCCCTCTCCTGTTCGTACTTATTAATAAGACATTGAATCATGGCATTAAAAAATGAATGTAAAACTTCTGCATTAATGACCCCATCCCGGGCTAAAACTGTATTTTCGGCAAAGCAGTACCTGAAATATGCTGCTTCATGAAAACATCCTTTTATATATTGTCCCTTACCTGCTTCCTGGTCTTTGCCTGTAAAAAAGAAACAGCGGTAACCCAGGCAGAGCACCTCAGTTACAGCGACTCTGTATTTTACTTGCAGGCCGGCAACTATACCATATCTCCAAAGAGTGCAAAACCAGGCAGCTATACTGCCTTCACTGACAACCTGTTGATCGATAATGCCACAGGCACTATTACCATAGCCCTTAAAGGCAGAGACGGACAAAGCCAGACAGGACTCAAATACAAGATCAAATTCAGGTCTTCCAACAGCGACCAGGAAGACTCCACCTATATCACCATCTCGGGGATCAACTATTTAGATGCCTTTCATTACCTGTCGCAAAACGATTCCATTATCAGTCCCACCTATAATGCGGATAACAGCTTAGCCTTGCCATCGGGTAATTACGGTATTGGGTTGGATAATAAGCTGGCCATCAACTCAGCCAATGGACAGATCAATGTCAATGAATCCATCAGGAGAGGTTTTTTTGACGACCCTTCACACAGCAGCTGGAAGCAGGTCACTATCAAGTATGCCATCAATGACAGGAGCAATGCAGTGGAGAACCAGCTGGATATCATCCTGTACCGCTATAACAGCCTGGCTGATGTGCCCACCAATGTGAGTGGACTGATGCAGGCACACCAATCTTTATCATTGGGATTGAATACCAGGGCCATTCCTTCCACTCCTGCACCCGTGGACAATAATCTGTCGAGTGACTTATCTTTATCCAAACCAAGACCGCCTTGTATCGTGATCATTGGGCACTAAAATGAAATTTGTTTACTGTTTACTTTCCTGCGTTTTTTTGTTCCTGCTTTTACACTGCTTTTCACAGGCCGGTAACCTGCCGCCTTCCATATTGGCACAATACCAAAAAGCCAACAGGTATTATAACGAAGCCTTACAATATTCCGCTGATGATAAAAAAGAAGCCAGGCTCAATCAACTGGCCTTGCAGGAATTTCTATCGCTCCTGTTTCATATTAGGAAAAAAAAATCTACCGCCGATACCGTAGAGTTTTTTTCCTGCCTCAAGATAGGGGAACTGGAAAGCTATTTCGACAGCACGGAAAATGCCCTGAAATATTACAACCAGGCGCTGGGCATGCAATCAGGCCTGCCTTTTCTACCCGACTCCTTCTTTTTCAAATCTTATTTGTTTGCCGGTCTCATTTACTACCAGCAAAGCCAGGCTGACAGTGCTGCCAGCTATTTCAAAAAAGCGGAAGCCATACACGATCAGTATCCTCAACAGCTTTTGGAGAGTGAACGCCTGTACAATTTGCTGGGCGCCATCTATTACGAGTCAGGCAATTACTACCAGGCAAAGAATTATTTTTTAAAAGCTGCCGAAGCCTTATCTAAAAGCCATTCTTTTTACAAGGGCCTTTATGTGAATTACCAGATCAACCTGGCCACGGTATTATTTAAATTAGAGGAATATGATACAGCCAGCAAAATCTACCAACAGCTTCTGCCCTATCATATTTACCAAAACGAGATCTATAATAACATCGGGTTGATCCATCTCTATACCCATCAACCGCAAAAGGCTATTGAGTATTTTAGTAAAGTGCAGTACAGTAATTTTTTACAACTGGGATTGCTGAATGATATGGCCAGGGCTTGCCTTGATTTAAAAAATTATCCTGCTGCCATGAACTACCTGCGCCGGGCCATTGATCAAAACGGGGTTTATTATAAGAATAACCGGAATAAACACCTGGGGCGCAGCTATCAATTGATGGGCGATCTTCATAAAGAGTCAGGGAAATATCCGGAAGCCCTATCCTATTATCAACAAGCCTGCAACCAGCTGTATCCTTCTTTTAGGGATACCTCCATCCATGCCCTTCCACAACAATTTTCGGGTGTATTTTCTTACATCGACCTGTTTCAGGTGCTGGTGGCTAAGGCGGAAACCTGGCATTTGCGCTACCTCCAATCACTCAACCTCGAATATGCTGAGGAAGAATTGAAAACCTATCGGTCTGCTTTTGCACTGGTGGCCTACGTGGAAAGGACATATGACAGTGACCAGGCGAGACTGTTCCTGGGAAAGATAAAATACGCCATCCATTCCAGGCCCATAGAGATGGCCTATGAGCTGTATACGAAGACCCGCAATAAAAAATACGCGGAAGCACTCTACCAGTTTGACCAGCAGAACAAGGCAACTGTGCTGGCCTTTAACCAAGAGTTCTCGGCACTGGCGCAGCATAGTAACCTGCCAGTTTTAAAGGAAGTGCAGGACCTGAAAAGAAAGATCACGGCATTGTCCATAAAAGCCAACCAGATGACTGACAGCCTGGACCTGGCTAGGACAACAACTACCATCCGCAACCTGGAAATAGAGCTGGGAAAGAAACAGGAGGAGCTGGCAAAAAAGATCCATTTGCCTGTTAGTAATGTGCAGCCTGTCAGCGACCAGCAGGCTAAAGTACTGGATGATGAAACGGCCATCGTTTCTTATACGCTTTCAGAAGACAGGCTGACCAAAACAGTCATTACAAAAGATTCTTTTACATGTTACCAGGATACCCTCCCGCCAGTTTTTCATCAGCAGCTTCAAAGTTATATTCAATCCCTACTGACCCCTTCCGGTACTTTCGCAATGGGGACATCAAAAGCTTTATATACATACTTGATCAAGGGTATTGATAGTAAGGTCAAACACCTGGTATTCATCCCAGACAATGAATTGTGCTATCTGCCATTTGAATCACTCATAGACCAACAAGGAAAGTATTTGATTGAGAACCATTCCATTCAATACCAGTATTCCACTAACTTATTGAAAAGATCAGGGGCAGCGTTCAGCCATCACCAGACCCTGTCCTTTGTACCATTTGCTTCCCGCGCAGGACAGGCATTCGGCAGGCTACCCAATTCCTTGTCCGAGGTTTCTGGTTTGCGCGGAGAAAAATTCATAGATACTGCCGCCACTAAGGAGAACTTTATTCGCCACCTGCAGGATCACAGGGTCGTTCACCTGGCCACGCATGCCGTGGTGAACAATAGGGAAAACAACTTCTCCTACATTGTTTTCTCTGGCGCAGATAGCACGCAAAGCAGGTTGTATGCAGGCGAGATATACAACCTTCCTTTAAAAAATACAGACCTCGTCATCCTGAGTGCCTGCGAAACAGGGGCGGGTAATTTCATTAAGGGTGAAGGGGTGATGAGCCTGAGCCGGGCATTCAGCTATGCAGGCTGCTCCAATATAATAACCACCTTATGGAAGGCCGATGATTATTCCACCGCCTACCTAAGTAATAAGGTGCATGGATATTTAGATGAAGGACTTTCTATAGACAAAGCCTTGCAACAAGCCAAGCTGGATTACCTGGCTGATAAAAAGATCAATCCCCGGTTAAAGACTCCTTATTACTGGTCGCACCTGGTATTTGTAGGTGATGTGGCTGAGAGTCGATCGTTCGCCTGGAACTGGGTGATCATTGCAATAGCCATTGGACTCTTTATTCTCCTGATACTGGCAATAAAAAGGTCCCGAGCTGGCGGGAGCCGTTTCTCATAGGGTTTAAGTTAAGGCATTATTGAAGTTTCCTGACCTTCTCCACCAACTCCCCAGAAATGTTTTCGTGGTAGGGATGATTGGCATCATTACGGATGATTCGCATCATGCCCAGTGCTTCGGAATAGTTCTTATTTTTCAAATAAGCCAGGGACAAATAAAACTGGGCATCCTTTGCAAAAGGACTGCTGGCATTCACCTGTTCCAGCCAGGTTATCGCCGTAGGCAGGTTGCCAGTCTTGAGATAAGATATTGCAACCAGGAAGCTATCCTTTTGCGAAAGGCCTGCTTTGCTGGCATCTTTAATTACATCATTGTAAGCCTGGGTCCTGTAATCATTCTCTACCAGACTGGCATTGTCACCTGCTCCGCGTACAGAGGACAAGGAATAATCTACAAAGGTCTCATTATATAATTTGCCTGGCGTATTACTTAGGTACCTGAAGGTTTGTATACCGATGAAAAGAATCAATACCGCCGCAGCCGCCCCGATGGTATAGCGTAGCACCCTGCTGATGCCAGTTACTTTGGCTGGTGACTGCTGCGTTTTCAATTCCTTCATCATTTCCTGGTGGATGGTGCTTACCCTTTCTCTTGTTGCGGATTGCCTTACTGCTTCCACTGCTACCCGCAGCGACTCCACCTGTTCTTTCAAGGCAGGATCCTGCGTCATTTGCTTTTCAAACGCAGCTTGTTCTTCCGGGTTCATCAGCCCATCCAGGTAATTGATGATGGTTTGGTTGTTATGTAAAGATTCATCCATTGACAAACTGTTTTAATTGTTCATAAAGGGTTTTATCGCTCCGTATCATTTCCTCCAGCGCCTTTAAGCACTTGTATTTTTTATTGCGAACTACCTGTTCGTTCTCGTAGTGCAGGGCACCCAGTATCTCCTTCATAGGCAAGTTCTCGAAATAAAAGAGCACCAATATCTTTTTACAGGTCTCGCCCAGTTGATTGAGAGTTGCCATCAATCTTACTGAAGCTTCCCTGCTCTCGATCGCCAGGCTGGATGATAAATCCTGCTCCTCTTTTACCTGCTCATATCTCAGCTCCCGCAATTGTGCCCTGCCTCTTTTTTTCAGTTCATTCAGCCAGAGGTTGCGGTTGATAGAATACAGGAAGGTTTTTATGGAAGACTCACCCCTGAACTTGCCCGCTTTGACCAGGTTAATAAAGGACACAATCACCTCCTGGAAGATATCCTCCGCATCCTGTATATCACCGCTGTTATTGAGCACATAAGTAGACAGGAATTCAAAATGCTGCCTGTATAAGAACCTTATGGAATTATCAACTGATTCATTATTCAACAAATTGCTTAACAACTCGGCGTCACTATAAGATCCTGTCCGGCTATCCATTATTAGTTTATATGCAGGTTTGAAATGTAACCTTGAAATGGGAACATTTTATAAAAACATCGCTTTCCGAACGAAAATACCCCGTAATAATAAATTTTTGACTGACATGGTTACATTTCAATGATCTGCGATGACTCATAATCATTAAACCATAAAACAATTTGTATGAAAACAAGAGCAATCATCTTATCAGCCATAGTAACAGTTGGCTTATTCAGCTGCAAAAAGAATGTTGACAGTGTTAGCATCAGCAATGCTGGGCTGGACTTTCAATTAAGAGCTACCAACCCCAGTTCCGTTGTGGAACGCACCTCTGCCACCATCACCTGGGAGGCGGGTTTTGTCAATGCCAATTTGATCAAATTTGAAGCCAGGCAAAACGGCCAGGAGACAGAATTCAAATCCAATGTACAAAAGCATGTGGACCTGTTTGGAACATTGTCCACCATTGGCACCATCAACCTGCCAACAGGTACGTTTGACGAAGTGGAGTTTAAAATTGTTGCGGCACCCAATGGCAATGAGCCCGCATTACAACTGCAGGGCAGCGTGAATGGCGTGCCGGTAGTATTAAGAGTAGACAATACGCTCGAGATCAAATCCGAGCAATCGCAGGTTACCTTAGGCGGAGCAGATGTGGCCCTGAATACGATGAACCTTTCACAGTTAACGTTCGGGCTCTCCGCGGATGATTTTGCAAATGCCACGCAAACCAACGGGACCATCGTGATATCATCCAGTTCCAATCAGAATCTTTTCAATGATATCCTTGCTAACTTTCAAAAACACCACGAAACGGAGGTAGAGGTACACCACCATCATTGAGCAATTTCCTATGAAAACCAAAAACAGCCGTGAGGCTGTTTTTTTATTGTATAGGGTTTATCGATTGGGTGCATAGTAGCACCGGCCCTGATCACCTAATCGGCTAATTTCCAAGCTGAGAAATCTTAGAATATCACCATAGCAAAAGCTGAGGATCGTTTACAGGCTAATAGAAAATTATAAATTCCGAAACCGAAATTCAGAAAGTTCTTTGATGAGAATTTAAAGTAGTCTAATTTGACATTATGAGTAATAATGATGAGTTATATACAGGCTGCCCGGTTCAGTATGCCAGGCAATTTATTGCAGGTAAGTGGCAAATGGGTATCCTGTGGAATTTAAGTAATCAACCCCTGGGCTTTAGTGAAATAAAAAGCAAACTTCCGGGCTTATCAGATAAAATACTTACACAGGAACTGGACTTTTTTCTTGAGAAAAAAATTATTACCCGTAACACTTTTGAATATCAAAACTCTAAATCCGAATATGCATTATCACCCATAGGGAGGAGTTTAATCCCTATCATCAATTCAATAGTGGAATGGGGTTATTTAAACTTACAAGATGAACAAGTCAGTAAAGAAATGAGCATGACACCGTTGCCTGCCATTGAAGCTATAGAAGATGGAATAGCTCAGAGAGACTAATCGTTTTTTTACTTACAGCTTTGGAAACACAACTCCATATTTTGAAGCTGTTGCAACCAGCTTTTGAATATCAGGCGGCCCTTGAGGAAGCGGCGGAAGCTGCAATTCTTCAGCAGGTTTGCTCATTTCAATAAAATAATTCTCCAGCCCTCCAGGCGTAAGTAAAATCAATGTTTCCAGTTTTTCAGACTGTATTTTAAATGAATGCTGAATATTTTTAGGCAAAAACATAACATCTCCTTGTTTTGCCTGGAAACTTTGATGGCCAACAGTGTATACCACTTCGCCATCCAGTATTAAAAAGGCTTCGTCTTCTTTGGTATGGGTGTGAGGCGGGGGTTCAAGGCCTCTGCGTTCAGTGGCACGAAGCAAGGCGTACTCACCTGCCGTTTCTTTTGAAGACAGGAGTACTGACATAAAATGACCTATATACCAATAAGAGTTTTCTTTCGTCCTGCTGGCAAGCATAGGTATCAATTGCGCTGCTTCATTTTTGATATTGGCAAATGCGTTAGGAACAATGGACATGCCCGTCATTACTCCCAATGTATTTAAAAATGCTTTTCTGGTTGGCATAACTAGTAATGTTTGGTTTCTGAGCAAACCTACAAGCTTACTGTTTCAAAACACCTGGGTCTTACCAATAGGTAAGTTGCTCTAAATACTTGATGTGTAAGGTTTATTATCTGCACATTAGGCTAACATGGTAGAGCACAGTTTTCCATAAAAGATTTCTAGTTTTGACGAAACAAGATTTGATCCATATGACGCTAACTGAACTGGAAAATACAGTTGACATTTGGATCATTGCTTTACAGAAATATGATGTATCTGTGCTGCAAACTCAACCTGACTCGGATAACTGGTCCCTTGGACAGGTTTATTTGCATATCCTTAATGACACCAACTTTTATATGGAACAGGCCGGGATTTGCCTCTCTCATAAAGAAAACCAATCAGAAAAGAAGACGGAATTTGCAGCCCTGTTATTTTCAAACAATGGATTTCCTGATGAAAAGATTGAAGTTGATCTGCTTGCCAATCGAACCATACCGCAACCAACCAACAAAGCTGACCTGGTGGAACAAATGGAACAACTGAAGGCCAGCTTAACCTCATTATGGGAAAAGGTTTCGGAAAGCAGCGATTATGGAAAAACAAAGCACCCGGGACTTGGCTATTTCAATGCAAGGGAATGGCTTGAATTCGCTGAAATGCACATGCGGCACCACCTTCGACAGAAACACCGCATTGAGGTCGCCATTGAAACTTGAAATGCCAAAAAAAATATTGTAATTATTTGTTGCGGCCGGGGGTGCAAGGGCCCATTAGTGGATTTTTAATGAGAAGTATATTTTTATTCAAGGCCAAAAGGTTTTAGAATCACGCGTGTCACTTGCAGGAGACTAGTCCGGGATAGAAATACTATATTAGTTAGTGAAAATGCAAATACAGTTTCAGCATATTGAGCCTCATTTTCTACTCAAAAACTACATTGAAAAAATGTGGCTGTTCAAAACCAGCGGACGAATGCCCATGGAAGATTTGAAATTGGTTGTGCCGAACGGAAACCTCAAGCTTACCATTTCATACAAAAACGGAATTGTTGCGTCAATGAAAGGAAAAACGTTTTCGTCAAAAGAACACGACATTACATTGACCGGTTTAGTTGATGTGCCTGTAATCTTAGACACAGAAAAAGATGTGGAAACGGAAACCATTGGTATTGAATTTCGGCCGCAAGGCGTGTATCGTTTCTTTCATTTTAATTTGAACGAAATCAAAAATCAAATTTATTCTTTAGATGATTTGTTAGGTAATAGAGGAAAGCAACTAACTGAACAAATTGCCAACGCCGCATCTGCAAAGCAAAAAATGTTTTTGGTACAACAATTTTTGATCGATCAACTTTACCGGAAGGATGAAGATTTAATTTTTGAATATTGTGTAGAAAAAATAAATTCCTCAAAAGGAAAAATTACAATAAAGGAATTGGAAAAGAAAACGGGTTACAGTACCCGCTGGCTCAATATAAAATTCAAAGAAAAATTAGGTGTAAGCCCCAAAAATTTATCTTCTGTTATTCGCTTCAAGCATTACTACCAGGCTATCGTAAACGGAAAGGAAAAATCTTTCCTAAAAAATGATTTTTACGAACTGTATTATGACCAGTCACATTTCATAAAAGACTTTAAACGCTTTACCGGATCAGTACCCACAAAGTTTGAAAAACAAATAAACAGCTTTGGTGAAAGCTATTACAAGGCATAGTACTTCCGATTTTTACAATTTTACATGTATCATTTTGCCTTGTTTTACAATCAATTTAAAATAAACAGGAAAATGGAGAATAGAGATTATGCCATAACGGTTGAAGTTGCAAAATCTTCACAGGAAGTTTTTGATGCAATCAGTGACGTGACAAACTGGTGGAGTAAGGACTTTGAAGGTAACAGCACAAAATTAAATGATGAGTTTACCATTAACCACCCTAATGCACATTATTCCAAACAAAGATTGATTGAAGTGGTTCCCAATAAAAAGGTTGTTTGGCTTGTTATCGATAGCAATCTAAACTGGATTAAATCCAATAAGCAGGAATGGACAAATACAAAAATGATTTTCGAGGTAAACCCAAAAGACGACAAAACTGAACTTCGCTTCACACATGAAGGACTTACTCCGGATAAGGAATGTTGTGCGATGTGTGTAAAAGGCTGGGACCTTGTTGTCGGAAATTGGTTGCTTCACCTCATCAGCACAGGTAAACCATCAATAGATATGGCCAAAGCAGCAGAAATTAGAAATCAGGCTGCAAAAGCGAATGCAAGTTTCCATAGTAGTATTTCAGCAAACATTTCAGCCAAAGAAGCATTTGAAGGAATTTGTAAGGTAAATGAATGGTGGGGAAATATTGAAGGAGAAACCGGAAAACTAAACGATGAATTTATTTATCGACCCAATGATACCTGGGTAAAATTCAAGATCACAGAATGTAATGATAGGAAAATTATATGGCATGTTACCGACTGCTACTTGCATTTTCAAACTAACAAAACTGAATGGACAGACACTGAGGTAATTTTTGAAATTGAAGAAAAGGGGCATTCATCCCGGATAAATTTCAAACATCTGGGCTTAATTCCTGAAGTTGAATGTTATGAAAATTGTATTAAGGGTTGGACCCATTATTTTCAGGGTAGTTTACTACAACTATTAACAACAGGCAAAGGGCAATTGAAATAAAGCGCTGACCTGGCTAAACAGATCATTTAGCTACCCTCCCCTGGTTTTGTTGTCGGAGCCCCACCTAAAATGAAGCCGGGATCTTTCAAGGTGCTTATGGTGCAATAGGCATTGCTAATTTTAGTTACAGATTAACGTGGCCTCGTTTGCCTGTTAAAGAGTTCCATTGGGCGTTTAACAATGCCCTATCTCCTTTCAATTTAAGTAAGTACCTTAAGTACAGCAGCTCCATAGAAGCTCCCTATCAACGCCCTTCCAGAAGCATAGATACTGCGTGACCACCACGCAGTATCTATATCGTAAATAGCTGGTTACTATGCTGTTGACTGCCTTTATCTAAGAAGGAAGCCAGGCTCTTTGCAGAAGGTGAATCTTCCTGTTCACACCATGGCTATAAACGCCAAACCTAATAACCCGAGTTTAAGCATGTGACTGATCAATAACCGGTAAAGGCTGTTTATCACCTTGTTAACTTGCCAACCTGTCAACGGGTTATTCCTTATACCCCCCCATCAATCTTTCCCATGACCCTTTTAGACCCTTTTCCGGCAAAAAGCGGCAAAAAGCGGCAATTCCGGCACCTGGGCTTTGATGTACTTATACTTTTTTCAAACTTGCAGCCATAAAATCAATTCTATATGGCAAAGCAAAAAGGATCAGTGAAGGCTAAGGGAACAGTTGATGGTAACCTGAACTTTTATAAAACAATTGCCTGGGGTTACCTGGCAAGGCTGATTCCAGGTGTGGATGCAAAACGCTTTCGGGAAGATCCTGCCTTTGAAGGAAGCAGGAAGAGTGCCAGGCGCTTTGGTGAGGGCAATATCATGTGTTCCATTATCTACCGCTTTGTGCCTCAAAAAAGAAGGTTCAGGCATTTGTTTAAACAGGTAAGAACCATAGCCATAGTCTGCCTGAAGCATGACATGTCAAAAGCAGATGTTTTCAATGCCATTTATACCTTCCTGGAGCAAGAAAAGCGGATCTCTCTTACAAGGGAGCAGTTTGATGTATTGCTTGCTTCCTTTGAACAGGAACTGGCTGAAAGGCTCAATGAACCAAAGGAAGAAAAGGTAAAGAAATCAAAGAATAAGCTGGAGCTCATAGTTACAGCCCCCCTGCAGCAAGAAGACAATGAATTCTTAGCACTTCATATGGATGATTATGACTGGAAGGTAAGTTTTGAAGGAACGTTTCCTGATGATTACCAGGTGCCTTTGTTTTTACTACAGCATGTTGCCTGAAAATGAAGTAACAGGTAATAGTATGGTTACAGTTTTAAAGAAAGAAAACTGTGGTATTCTGACATTTTAAGTAAGCATAATTGAATGGAAAGCTTTCATGCAGGAACTTTCTTATTGGCTACCGTTTATAACAGTAGTTCTTCCGCGCTCCTATCCGCTTCTATACTTTTCCTGGTCGTATTAAAAAAACAACATCGAACAAATAAATGCCAGGTTTGACAGTTGATGTTCTAAAGTAACCAATTATTGTCCGGATCCGAAATATTGCAGATTTAAGTTCACCTGTAGATTGGTTTCCAAAAAGGCAAAATGTTTTATTATGATTCAATTAATTTTTTCCCTTTGCTCAGGAAATATTTCCATCAACACCCAATCCATCAACCATATCAAAATCAGCTTTCTTTTTGATTTTCTTCTTCAACTTATTAGCCAACACGAAACAAGCTATAGACAGGTAAAACAAAAAGCAATAGCCAAAGAAGAATGCTATTTGATCGGGAAGCTGTTTATCAAATAATTCCTTACGTTCATTTCCTTCCACAACTAATAATTGAAAAAAACCTGCCAATTGGAAGAATAGGAAGATGTAACCAAGAATAATTAAAATTATACGTATAGTTTTCATGAGGTTTATAGGCTAGTCAATCTTAGTTAAATATACAAGTATGGCATATTTTTCTCAATTATACAATGTTTTTAAAGTTGTAAAAGTATGTACATAGTCGTTACCCAGGCATTTGTACAGCAAACTTCCATGATCAATGGTTATAAAGTCAACAAAATGAATGGCATTTCCATTTACCAATTCCAAATATTAATTTAGTCCTCCGTACTACTTAACAATGGAAATCATGAAACCTAAACTACTCTTACTGCTGTTCATCCTCATCCTGGCCGGATGTAGCACCTCCAAACAGGGATGTCCCGGTGCCAGCTACCAGGGTCCAAGGTATAAAGCCTCCAAATTCAGTTGGAATTAAAAAGCCACCCACCCATATTAGGTGAATGGCTTATTAAAGAGGCATACGAATTACTATTCACTCACCATGCTTGTTTGACAATTTTGGTCCAGGTCTTTACTTCGCCCTGTGTTAATTGCACATAATAAATTCCCGGCCGGTACGCAGCTCCTAATTCAAGAGGCTTACCTGGAGTGATATTCCTTTTCTCCACAACCCTGCCTGAAACATCATACACCACCAGATCAGTCAATGATCTGTTTACTGCAGTGTACAAAAGCGTAAAGCTTGAATGAGTTGGATTTGGATATACCTGGATGCCAACCGCATTTTCTTCCATTTGTTCATCTGAAGCATTACGTTTTGTTATGGAAGCATCATGGCTACAATTGCCTAACCTTGAGCCATTATTTAAATGTGCCGCCACCGCATTGGCACCCACACAAATGGTATGGGCATTGGAAGGCCTTCCCGGAGGTACCTGGCAGACCAATACCTTATCCATTTTATTGCCACAACGTACATCCACCACGTTTATCAATTTGCTCATGGTTTGGCTACAACCCGAAGCATCAGTCACTGTAACAGAATAGGTTGTTGCCATAGTGGGTGATACGGTAACCGATGTTGTCACTGCTCCATTGCTCCATAGATAAGTATAAGGTTCAGCCCCACCTGTTGACTGGGCTTTTAAGGTGATGGCTCCTGCAGGTGCATAACCCTGGTAAACCGTATTGGAGTCCACGCCTCTTTTCATTGTAATGGCACCTGGAATATTAACAGTCAGATCACATCCCAACTGGATGGCAGCGAGCATACCTAATTCACCTCCATAAGTGGTTTTTCCGGCTGCATATAAACGATTGCCCTGTATGGAAAGACTGTGAATTTCATCTATACCCCATCCCAATTCTATGACCGCTTTACCATCGGTAGAAAAGCTATTATCCAGGCTCCCGTCTGTATTCACCCGCGCCAGCGCCATATCTGTTAAAGGCCACCCTTTGGCATAGCCGCCAATGATCAATTTCCCATCGGGCTGCAACACGATCGACGTTGCCTGTTCATTACCGAGGTTAAAATTAATTTCCAGGTTTCCATCTTCTGAAAAACTATTATCCACAGACCCATTGCTGTTAAAACGCTCTATCCAGAAATGATTATCTTTTATCCCTACCACTACTATCTTCCCATCAGGCTGCAGTAAGCCATCTGTTGCTGCATTTGAAAATGTGCCGTCCCCGGTTATTACCATTCCATCTCCGTCAAAGGAGAGGTCAGGTGAACCATCGGGATTAAACCGCGCCAGGACAATTTTACCTGTTTGCGCTTCTCCTACAACCATCAATTTCCCATCAGGTTGTAAAAGCAAGCTAACCACCCTATCATCATCTGATCCGAAATCTACCGTCAACATGCCATCACCGGAAAAAGTATTATCCAATGTACCATCACTGTTATACCGCACCAGTGCCATATCAATGCCACCGTTAGTTGATGCAGTGTATCCGCCAACAACTATTTTTCCATCGGGCTGGATAACTAAATCTGTTGCAATAGTATAATCCCGTATTTTCATTAACAGTTGGCCATCACCGGAAAAACTATTATCCGGGCTACCATCCGGATTGAGGCGGATCACCGCCATATCAAATTTGCCAGTGCTGCCATTCCAAAAATAGCCGGCCACTACGATCTTGCCGTCTGGCTGTATCGCAATGGCTTTTGCTTCTGCTCCACCCATTCCAAACTTGGGCATGACTACTCCATCACCTGAAAAACTCATGTCATAACTACCATTCTTATTGTACCTGATCACAATGAAATCCAGTGCTTCAGGAGACATCTGGGTGACACCTGCCGTAATGATCTTTCCGTCCGGCTGCACGGCAGAAGCCTCATAAACAGTCCTGCTGGAATGTTTAAAATCTTTTAGAATGCCGGCTACTCCAAAACTATTATTCAGCGTACCGTCTGCATGGTAGCCAGCAACCGCAATGCCCATTGAATAACGATAAGTACCTGCGATCATGATCTTACCGGACGGCAGAATAACCAGGGAGGAAGCTGAAGCGCCGGCTGTGGATTGGTATTCATTCACGCCGGGTATGTCAAAGCCATCACTAGAAAAGCTGTTATCGAGGTTACCATCGGCAGTATACCTTGCCACAATAAAATCCTGGTACGCATAGGTCCTGGCAGCACCTGCTACCACGATCTTTCCATCTGTTTGCAAGGCCATGGCATTGACCAGGTCATCATTATCCGTCATTTGGCTGATCTGTATGCCATCACCAGAAAAAGTAGGATCCAGGGAACCATCTGTATTCAGCCTGACCAGCATAAATTGCATAACGTTGACGTTATTAAGGGTGAATCCTCCAGCTATGATCTTACCATCAGGCTGTATGACTATGGCCTTGGCTACGCTGTTCCATCCATTAACAATAAACTGGAATCCATTGAGTCCAAAAGACAGATCCATATTGCCATCGGGCAGGTACCGGGCCAGGGCCATACGGATCACGCCTGACTGGCTGAAATAACCTGCTATCACGATCTTACCATCAGGCTGTATGGCTACTCCATTAGCACCTGCCGCACCTATGAGGTTGGTCTGCAGTTTACCATCACCCGAAAAGCTGTTATCAGCAGTACCATCGGAATTGAAACGCGCAAGAGCTATCCTGTCCCTGACATTATCATAGGTGCTGCCCACCATTACGATCTTACCATTAGGCTGTAGTGCCATTCCAAAAAAGGAATCGTCAGTGGAAGAAAAATCCATCGTTACTGAGCCGTCACCTGAAAAGCTATTGTCAAGGGTGCCGTCGGTATTGAACCGGGCCAGGGCAAAATCCTTTTTATCAGAAGTTTGCGTGGTACCACCAATAATGATCTTTCCATCTGCCTGCATTACAGCTTTAGGCTCCCGGATAAATACGGGAACTGAATAGCCACCCTCTCCATAGGCGGAATCTAAAGCACCATTTGTAAGGCGATGGGTTATGAGCGTTTGCTTGTTCATTGCAAAGACCAGGTAAAACGACCCATCCGGTGAAAGCAGTATTTGCTGGCATTGGTTGTCATACATGATCTCCCTGCTTCCGAAATCTGTTCTGACGATGCCATGATTACCAAATGAAGGATCCAGGTTGCCGGCTTGGCTAAAGATAGTTTTGAATAATGCCGTCAGGATAAGCACCATTACTATTTTTTTCATGACGTTAATTTTGATTGATATAATAAATGATCAAGCTCCGGTTAACCAGGAATGGAAGTATAAGCTTTGTATATAGTTTGGTATAGCATACGGAATTGAAAGTTCCGCCATACATATGATTCAACCGATGACCGGCAACAGAAATACCAGTGATATCCATCAGTAGGAATGAAAAAGTAAACCTATGGACAAGATATAAAGGAGGGCTGGTTAAATTTTTAACTGAGCAGTGCGTAGCAAAGATTGATTTAATGATCAGCTACCCGGAAGTTCTTTTTTAAATAATAGTCCTCAGAACTTTTACCAATAGCAATGGTATAGATGCCATTATAAAGCTTCCACTTATGACTGGACGCATCCCATTTTTGCAGTTCAGCCAGGGGAATGCTCAGGCTTAATTCCTTACTATCACCTTTTCTTATACTGACCTTTTTGAATGCCTTTAATTCTTTCAATGGCATGCGGTCCACTCTGGGATATTCCACATACACCTGCACCAGTTCATCACCATCCATGGCACCTGTATTCTTAATACTTAAGGAAACTACAATACTATCCCCAGGTGTATACTTTGCTTTCAGTGGTTTTTCCCAGGCATAGTCAAACGATGTATAACTCAGTCCATACCCAAAAGGATACAGCACCTTGCCATTATAGTAACGATAGGTACGACCCTGCATGTCATAGTTGTCATAAGCTGGAAGGTCATTGATGGAGGCGTAAAATGTAACAGGCAGATGACCGGATGGAGAAATTTTACCGAATAACAGGTCGGCCAGTGCGGTACCACCCTGTTCGCCTAGGTACCATGCGTAAATAATGGCATCTGCATACGGGGCTATGGCCGAAACATCTACTGCGCTGCCTGCAGTGATCACTGCGATGATGGGTTTATTGTGCGCCTGGCGTAATGCCTTCATATAAGCAATTTCAGATGCAGGCAGGCTGATATTCTTTTTATCACCTCCTCCAGGGGCCAGGAAGGCATCACCTTCTTCCCCTTCATACACCGGCGTTAAACCTATTACTGCAATGGTGATATCTGCATTCCCGGCCGCCCAGGTTCCACCAAAATGCGTGGTATCGGTAAAGTCGCAACCCTGGTCATACTCCACCCTTGTTCCAGCTCCCACTTCTGCAATGATGCCTTCCACAAAATTTACGGACTGGCCGCTAAGGCCATGGTAATTGCCCAGCAACGCATCCAGGGAAGCTGCAGTCGGACCAACAACCATAATGCTGCTGTACTTCTTTCTATCAAGAGGCAACAGGTTGTGCTCATTTTTCAGCAATACCATGCTTTGCCCAGCCATCTTCCTGGTCAGTCCTGTATGATAAGCGTTACTGATACTATCAGCGCCATAGTGCGAATAAGGATTGGCGTTAGGGTCATCATAAAAACCCAACTTCACCTGGAGGCCCAATGTTATAGCCAGGACACTATCCACCTCTTTTTGTGTTACCAGGTTTTGTTGCAATGCCTTCATGGCATCATCCTGGAGCAGGTTGCTGCAATCCATGTTGACCCCTGCTTTAATAGCAGCGGCTGCCACCTCAACGCTGTTGGGTAATGTTTTATGTCTTGACCATATATCTTCCAGTGCCCAGCAATCCGTAACCGTCTGGCCTTTAAAGCCCCACTCCTTGCGCAATATTTGTTGCAGTAAGGTATTGCCCGTGCAGCAGGGTTCTCCGTTTACACGGTTGTATGCGCACATCACCGAGGCCACACCGGCATCCACTAATCTTTTGAAGGCATAGAGGTAAGTTTCCCTAAGGTCTTTTTCATCTACCAGGGCATTAAAGCTATGCCGGGTGGCTTCCGGCCCGCTGTGTACGGCAAAATGCTTAGCGCAGGCCGCAGTTTTTAAATGGTCCTTATCATTACCCTGCATTCCCCTCACAAAGGCAGTACCCATGGTAGCAGTTAAAAAAGGATCCTCGCCATAGGTTTCCTGCCCTCGTCCCCAACGCGGATCGCGGAAAATATTGATATTGGGCGACCAGAAGCTGAGTCCCATGTATTGCAGGCGCCTGTCCTGCTGAACCGCAAGGTTATACTTTGCCCTTGCCTCGGTGGAGATCGCATCGGCCACCTGTAGCATTAGTTCGTCGTTGAACGAGGCCGCCATGGCAATAGCCTGCGGAAATACCGTGGCCTTACCTGCCCTTGCCACACCATGCAACGCTTCATTCCACCAGTTGTAAGCAGGGATGCCCAGGCGGTCAACTGCCTGGCTGCGGAATCCGAGTACCGAGATCTTTTCTTCCGGTGTCAGTCTTGACAACAGATCGCTTACCCTTGCCTGTTGTGACAATGATGCCTGCCTGAATGGAAGAACAGGCTGCTGTGCCTTTGATGCATTGCCTGCAAATAATAACAGCAATAGCGCAAGCTTCGATAGTTTATAACAACTGGTGAACATGATGAATGATCTTTTTAATACACTTCTATAGCAGATAAAACCGGGCATGCTTTGGAATCCCTGATATTGATCCTGATCTTATTTGTTTCCACGGGATCTATCTTAAGAATGCGCTTATAGCCTATGGTAGTAGCGGAGGCCACTTCCTGCCAGGCATTGTCCTTCCAGGCCTCCACCGTAAATGCATTGACCCTTTGTCCCAACCTGATATACTCCTGTATCAATATGTACTTTACCCTTGTTTTCTTCCTTAACTGCAACTCCACGCTTGCCCTTGTCACCTTATCATCTGTAGCCCAATAACTTTGCCTGTTGCCATCGGTAAGGTTGGCCGCTGCAAACTGTTTGAGCATGCCCCTCGTATTACTGGCCTGGACCTTTGAGCCTGCTGCGAAGTTGGTCCCCAATTCTTTTTTTAAGAGCGCTGCAAAACCATCAAGGGCCTTCACATCAATTTCATTGAAAAGTCCCCTTTTGTCTGGCGGGATATTAAGCAACAATGTGGAGCCGCGTCCCACGGAGCTTAAGTAGATATCAAATAATTGTTCGGGCGTTTTTACCAGTGAGTCTTCAGTTTCGTGATAAAACCAGCCTGGCCTGATGGATACATCCGTTTCTGCAGGGACCCAATTTTTTCCATCCGGGCTACCAGTATTGAGCAGGGTTTCTATACCTGCCTTCCCGGCATACAAGGTATCAATGGAGATGGTATTCCAATTGGTTTCTCCGGCTACCCCTCTCTCATTGCCCACCCATCTTACACCCGGCCCGGCATCACTGAAAAAAATGATATTGGGCGCCATTTTGCGCACCATGTCTAACGTTGCGGGCCAACCGTAATAGCTGGCCCCATTGATCCTGCGCATTTCCCTGGCACCGCCATAATAGCCATCTCCGCCATTAGCGCCATCAAACCACATTTCAAATACAGGTCCATAGTTGTGTATCAGCTCTTTCAACTGTTTGCGGTAATAGGTAATGTAGGAAGGAGTGCCATAATCAGCCCTGTTGCGATCCCAGGGCGAAAGGTAGATGCCAAACTTCAATCCAGATACCCTGGCGGCATTACTTGTTTCCTTTACCAGGTCGCCCTTTCCTGCCTTATAGGGACTATTTTGAATAGCATGGTCCGTGTATTTTGAAGGCCAAAGGCAAAAGCCATCATGGTGCTTGCAGGTAAGGATGAGGCCTTTGAAGCCCGTTTGCTTTAATACCCTGGTCCACTGTTGCGGATCGCAGGCTGTGGGGTTGAACAGGGCCGGGCTTTCATCGCCATAACCCCATTCCTTACCCGTAAAGGTGTTGATGGTGAAATGTACAAAGGCATTCATTTCCATTTCGTGCCATTGCAATTGAGCGGCTGAGGGTACGGGTCCAACTGGTGCGGGTGGTGCTGCTTTTCTTGATTGTGCTGACAACCCGCTCCAGGTCAATACAAGGATACTACCTATCAAAATTGCTTTCCTGAATGTTTGGAGCATAAGTTTTAAAAAAGGTAAATATTTATAATGGGGTTCAAGTTAATGCATCCATGAACAAGTGATTGATACGTTCCTAATTCTTCGCCCGCGGGTCTCCTGCAAGGGACTCACGGGGAAGAAGCACTGAAAGATGAAAGTTAAAAGTTATTGGTTTTAATGATGCGGGAAAACATTACAATCCTGCAAATAATGCAGGAAGTTAATACCACTTAATCATAACATCATGATAAGCCGGAGTAAATGAACAATCAACATTGCCCGGGTAATGAATGGTCAACAAACCATTGTTATATTCATACCAGTACCAATAACCAGGGGTCGACTGGTTTGAAGTTTGCCCATCAGGTATCGTATCTAAACTATAAAATGACCCTATATAACCATTGTCAGCCGTACCCCAATAGTATTTCAAATAAACGTCGAATTTGGCACCTGGAGGCAACACGTTATTAAGGTTAGGTATCTTCATAACACATGATAAATTTCCATATAAACTATCCACCCTAATACTGTCAGTATACCTGCGAGTTACTATAACATCAATCGTATCCCTTGAACTTACACCTTTGTCATCGGTCACCTGCAGCGAAAATTGATAGTTGCCCAGGACTAACGAGCTAACGACTGTTTTGGATGAATCGACATTTTGAATAGTTGAAGAAGAAGGACCTGCAATCTTTTTCCATCGCCATTTCATTATTTGCCCGTCAGTGTCAGTTGAGGCAGTGCCATCCAGCAATATATTATCCTGTGGCAGGTAAATTACCTGGTCCGCTCCGGCAATAGCAATCGGTGGATGATTAATATTGTATGCAGTATTCACATTCAATTGAACTGTGTCCCTTGCACTTGCTCCTTTATCATCTGTTACCTGCAACTCAAACTGGTAAATTCCCTGCACCAATTGGTCTGCATTGGTGATGGCAGAGTCAGCATGATTTAACTGGCAGGCAGGCCCAGAAATTTTTGTCCATCGCCATGTTGTTATTGTTCCATCTGGATCGTATGACGCAGTGCCATTTAGTACAATGTTGGCAACAGGAAGTCTGATTACCTGGTCATTCCCGGCCACTGCCACAGGGGGCTTATTACCTTCAATACAACTTTTGCATGAAGTTTCTTTCCTACAGGATGAAATAATGATTGCTGTAGCAATTGCAACTAAAGCAAGTCTGGTTATCATGCATTTTAGTTAAGAGATATAAGATACAAAATTTGTATAATATTTAAAACAACTAATATAACAATCTGACTTGCAGCACTTAATTATAAAACATCCTCAAATCCCTTTGTTTCAACACCCTGGACCATAGTTTCAATATACATTCTTCGCCCGTGAGTCCCTTGCAGGAGACGCGAGGAAGAAAAGCGGCCAGTTTGGATCTATTACTTTTGGCCCGCCTGGGTCTTCACTGCCATAAAAGCTTCACATTTTCTGCATCGAAAGTACAGTCAATCATACTTCCCTGTTCAGGATCATCCTTACCTGGTCGCCTAATTTTTCCTTTGATGCCGTGGATAAGTAAAATGTTTCGTAATATGCTTTGATAAAAGCGGTCAAAGGTGTAGCAATCAGGGCACCAATCAATCCAAATGCACTTGCCATGGCAAGCATAACAAACAAAGTAGAAACCGGGTGCAGGTTCATGGTAGAAGACCGGATGCGTGGCATAACAAAATCACCCATGATCTCGTTCGTTGCCAGATAAAAGATAAGCACCCAAAGGGCTGTCATCGGAGCAATGGAAAGCGCTATCAGAACCGGTGGAACAGCCATTATGTAAAGGCCCAGTTTTGGAACCAATTCGGCAAACAGTGCTAATCCTGCCCACACCCAAACACCGGGAAGACCCATAAACGTAAGAAATATAAAAACTAAAATGGCTTCAAACAAACCCACCACCAGGTTCGACCACATCCAGCCTACCATCATTTGCGAAGCCTTTGCCAATGCCAGGGTTGCTTTTTGTCTTTTTTCCTTCGCAAAAAGTGTGAGGTAGGTTTCAATCAGTGGAGCAGGATTGATCAGCATATAAACTACAATGCTGAAAAAAACAATAAGCAGGAAAATGCCACCAATCAGTGAATAAGAAAAACTGCCTACACTGGTGATTACTTTACTAACCGAAGGCAGGTTTTCATTCAAAGCTGAATTATCCAATACTTTTTCCCTCAGGGAAGGATAATCTACCAACAAGGAAGCAACCTGCCGCTGTAGATCTGTTACGTATTTCGGGAGACCGGCCACTAATGAACTCACCTGCTCCAGGATACGTGGCACAACCAGCCAGCCCAGAAAAAACAAAAAGAGCATCATAGCAAAAAACACGAGTAAAGCTGCCCCGGTTCTTGAAACTTTTTTAGAAACCAGCCACATGGTGGGAGCATTTAAAATAAGGGTGAGCACAACTGCAAGAAAGAATAGGAATAGAATACTTATAACCTCCTTTGCGAACCACAGTCCTAAAATTACAAAAGCAGCAATTAAGATGAGGCGCACTCCATTTTTATACCTGCTTTCTGCCGTATTGTTGTTCATAGACCATTTGTTTTTCTCTTCTTCACTCCCGGTGTTGTTGAATGGAAATTACAGCTTTCAACCCAGAACATTTATATCCTTATAGTCCAACCGGGGTCTTCACTGCCCTGGCTTTAGTGTAGGGCGACCCCGGGGTACTTCAGGACGGAGGGGCATGCTTTAAAGATAAGGCTCAATGTAAGTCCCGGGGTCTCTCCGCCCTTGCCATGGCCATGGGAAAAGACCCCAGGCGGACGACAGACCCCCGTATTACAATAGTGGTTTTATCAACGCTTTATTCTAAAAGCTTTTCTAGAATCTTTTTCCCGTTCTCATTCGCGGGATTTAATTTGACTGACTCCTGATACATTTTAATGGCCTCTGCTTTTTGCCCGGCGGCTAAAAGCGCTTCGGCATAACTATCATAAGCATTCCAACTCCCTGGAAACAAATCAACATTTGTTTTCAGTGTTTCAACGGCTTGTCTATTCAAATGTCTTTCGGGCAAATGGTAAGGGTTATTGTTTCCCATAAAGTCATACCCCAGGGAATTCATCTCATCTTCGCTCAGATAATAATTAACCGTGTCTCTTTTTAAAGTTTCCAAACTTTCTTTGGCAGCAATTGCACCTTTACTGAGCAAAATATTTCCATACACTTTCGCAATGCTTTTTTTAGGCGTATCAACTTTTTTGCCATTTAAAAGCATCATTACTTTTGAAGCATTGTCATGGGCATTAAAATGCGTGTTGTCAAATAAGATCACTGTCTGGTGTTTGGTGATATTTCTTAAAATATTGGAACTTAGACCCATGGCAGCACCGCTATGGTAAACTAATTTGCCTAATGAAGTATCTTTTTCAATTTCCCATCCTAATCCAAATTCATCGGCATTATTTTCACCACTATTTAATTTCACCGGCACAAATGCTTCTTCCAATGTTTGTTGCTTTAGTAATTGGTTGCTGTATAAAGCATTGTCAAATTTCCATAGATCCCGCATGGTGCTTGTATAATCGCCAAAACCGTTAAAACCATACGAATGCCAATATGCCCTTACATAGGGAATAGAATTGGATTTTACAGGTTTGGCATCATAGAGGTGCAAATACACATGTGGAAATGCATAATTTTTGATTTGGGCCCTGTTAAATTGTTCAGGTAATGGAAAAAACGAGGTTTCATTCATACCTGCACGTTGAAGTATATTTTTTTCGATATAGGCTTTATAAGGTATTCCAGTAAGCTTTTCAACAATCAAAGCCAGTACAATAAAGTTGATGTTGTCATAATTACCTTTTTCGCCGGGTTGGTAAATTAAAGGTTGTTTGTTTGCAACAATTCCGGGAATGAAATCCTTGTTTGTGAAGACTTTCGAAGGGTCTTCCCTTTTGTATTGATCAAAATAAGCATTGTAAGGCGGCAATCCGGAAGTATGCGAAAGCAAATGCCTGAGGGTTATTTCAGGATATGGAAAATCAGGGAGATATTGAATAACGGGGTCGGTAATTTTCAATAAACCTTTTTCTATTAACTGGAGAATGGCTGTTGCTGTCAGGAGTTTTGAAATACTTGCTATAGGGAATGAGATGTTGGGCGTATTTGGTGTTTTCGTTGTATAGTCTGCATACCCGAAAGATTTTTCATAAACAATTTTATTTTCTTCAATCACCAAAACGTTTCCGCTGAATTGTTGATTTTTAACTAATGCCAGGAAGTAATCGTCTATTGTCTTTTGCTTAGATTGGCCAAAGACGGATTGTGCAATGAAAATCGAAAAGAAAAAATTGATTACGTTTTTAATCATGCCTTTTATAACGTGTTTGCTTTGTAAAAAGTGCAGGGACATAATAAAATACTGGAACATTCTCAATAGTCCACCCGGGGTCTTCACTGCCTGGGTTTTCTGCGTAGGGAGACCCCGGGATACTACAAGACTAAGGGGCATGGTTTAAAGATAAGGCTCAATCTAATCCCGGGGTCTCTCCGCCTTTTGCACAAGGCTATGGGAGAAGACGGACACCAGGAAAGACATCATTTTATTGTTCGCTGAAGTATCATTTTTCAGTTCACCCGGGGTCTTCACTGCCTGGGCTTGTGCGTAGAGAGATCCCGGAATTACTAGAAAACGAAGGGGCAATGGTAGAAAGATATTGCTTAATGTAATCCCGGAGTCTCTCCGCCTTTTGCACAAGGCTATGGGAGAAGACCCCAGGCGGACGCCAGAAACATTTTATTGTTTACTGAGGGATCATTTTGCCGTACCTGCCGACTGATTGGTCATACCAGATAAAACTTGTTTCTGTTAGTGAAATAACATTTGATGTAAAAGTGCCCATTACATTTGTCACTTCTGTTTGAGTTTCCCCATTTAGAAACTTCCATGTTCCACTAAGAGTTGTTCCGTTTTCTGTGGTCTCCTGGTAAGTACCATCGGCGTTATACCTGACCTTATTTAAGGAGAGGTCCATTGAGTTATTTGCTTTTCCTTTTTTATACGCTACTAATGTGCTGGCTTGATTATAGTTAGTGAAATATTCATCATATACCCAGGTTTTTGAGGTCAATAACTCTGTTTTTGTTTTGGTGGTAATACTACTATCCTTTTCTTTTTTGCAAGAGGTAGCGCCGATAAGTAAAAAAAGAAAAAATAAGAAGTAAGAAATTGTTTTCATAAATAAGGCTGGTTTAATTCTGCTAAATAAGGATTTTTTTTCATAACTGCTACTTTTCCTTGGATTGAACAACAAAGAACTCATTTCATTCTTTGTGCTTTGGTTTCCGCTCCGTACCTGCGAAACGCAATGGATTGTACTTTCCCCTTTTTGTCGCTTACAAAAGCTACCACACCCACGCCGCCTTCGTTAAAGAAACCGGTGTCTGGCTGGCAGAAAAAAACATTGTTTGAAAGTGGCAAAAGTTCAAATTTATTTGTGTTAGTGTTTTCATGAATAAACAGTTTGTTATTCTCCCGGGAAATGGAAAAAACCAGGGCAGGCATCACCTGGTACTGCCCGATATAACGGTCGTATTTTATCGGAATAGTGTTTACGGCTTTCCTTGCCAGGGGGTAAAATGTTTCATGTGAGGCTAATAGCAACCAGGAACCGTCTTTCTGAATATAGATGTCTGTTTTTCTCAAATCCTGCACGTCATTGTGTTGATTTCCCCACCATTCGTGTTCTTTTATTTTATAGGACATGACCGCAACGTTGCTGTCTTTGATTACATGCACGTCCTCAAATTGAAACACATCTTTGTATCCCTGGGTAGGTGGTCCAAATCCCTTCATCACATCTACTTTGGTTATTACCTTTCCTGTTGGTGTAGCAATGATGTAACTGTTTGCCACATAACGCGACCAGATGCTGGTATCACCTAAGTCAAAGGCTTCAATCCTTTTATATGCCAGTTGCGAGAGTTCTCTGGCAAAAACGGTATCTGCTTTATCCTGAGATTGTGCAGTTCCTAAAAAGTGAATCAGCAACCAAGAAGTCGAAAAAAAAATCTTTTTCATGCCATTAATTTAGATGTAGCTCGTTGTAACATTATTCCTAATCGCTAATGCAGGGATTTACACCCCAACGCACTAACGGTTCCTGAAAATCTCCCATCACACAGATCTTCTTTTAGTTTATTCGAAGTCTTCACTGCCTGGGCTTATGCATATGGAGATCCCGGGATTACTACTAAACGAAGGAGTATGGTTTAAAGATACGGCTCAAATGCAATCCCGGGGTCTCTCCGCCTTTCGCACAAGGCCATGGGAGAAGTCCCCAGGCGGACACCTGGAAACACATCATTTTATTGTTTACTGAGGTATCATTTTACAGTCCACCCGGGACTTCACTGCCTTAGCCTTGGCGTAGGGAAACCCAGGATTACTATAAACAATGATTTTCATTAGACAGATCTATATAATCGTTCATTTCTGCAATGAATAACTTTTGCTAGCCGCCAACGAACTTAATTATTTAAAAATCCAAATTAATGAAGGACTAATAAAATACCGGAACGTTATTAAATGAACCGTTTTTAATTATTACTGAGCCTGGGGTACCGTAAATATTATCGGGGTATCCCGGGCTTATCGCTGGTGTAAGCTGGCCGGAAAAATTTCCACTTATATGTCCATCCGTATAGGATGTAACAGTAAAGTTCATATTATCACCTGGATTATACACATATTGAGGCTTGCCTTCGAAACTGGTAACATACATGGGGCCATAATAACTTGTGTATTTGTAATTCCCAACTATTAGACTATCAGTGTGAAAAGTAAAAACAATTTCTCCGAAACTGCTTATGCCACTAAGAATATAGCCACCCGATTTTTCACAATATAATGTGGGACTACCAGCGAGCTGGTGGTCAGCATCCTTAACTGAGATTGAGACAGGATTACCATTGATTTCATAACTTAAAGTAGCAGTAGTGGTTTGTTTGATGCTGGTAACACCAAGCATAGAATCAGCGATGGATTGCTTATAGCAGGAGGACAAAACCAAAGTTGTAGCGGCAATGGTGAGGTAAAACTTCATAGTCATTATATGGTCACGGTGTAGTTTAATAATTGGTGTCTCTTTTTCCAAAAGAGATAAATCTTGATATTCCCAGGCTTATAAAATTATTAGAGCCCCCATGAGCGATTACTGTTTCATATCGAAGGTTCAAATCAAAAGGTGCACTCCCGATTGTAAATAAGTAGCCTGTTCCTCCTGCCAATACCACACCATGATATTTTAGGTCTATGTCATTGCCATCATTTGGCAACGAGGTTATTCCAACCAGGCTGTAGCCAATTTGGGGTTCAATATATAATCCCTGGCCGGTCCCATTCAATGTATACCTGTAACCGGCTACCAATGGACACATGATAGTACCGTAATCCATTCCATAACCTTTCAGGGGAAAAATATTAGCGCTTAATTCCATTGTGATATCAGCTGCGTCTGAGACAGGCACCCCGGTTTTAATAAATGCGCCAAACCCCATTGAATAATCCTTAGTGTTGTTCCCAACTAACTTCATTGCACCAATTTGGGCATTTGCCTGCAACATTAAAAAAAACACGAGGAAAGCTGTTAGTGATCCTTTACCCATAAACTTGTAAGCTTTGAATGGGTCAAATGTAATACCCAGGCTTTGTTATTGCAACCCTTATTAAAGGTGTATTCAAGCACTTTTTGTCCGCGAGTTTCCTTGCGTACCCTTGAAAGTCAAAGTAACTTTATGAGAACAACCGGCTATCTCTTTACATCGAGCGATGTTGGTTACTATCAGAGTTCTTTAACACTAAATACATCGCCTACCCAGTTGCGCTTTGTCACGGCTCCGCTTGTTTCTTTGGTCACGAACAATACTGTATACTTTTCGTAGGCGTTCGGGTCTTTTAAATTGTTTTTGACACTGGCTGCAATTGATTTCTCAAGGGATTTCCTTTCGTTGTCCCCTTTAGGGACATTTGTCCCATTGGTAATGGCTACCTCTAATTCAGTACTTGTCTTACCATTCGAAGTGATTTCCTTTCCGGCAAGATTGATGTGTTCAGCACGAACCATGCTTGTCAACTCCTTTTCAACTTTGCCAGAGTCAATAAAAATCGGGTCTTTCATCCGGGTAGTGGTTAGTGTACAACTTGCTAAAAGTGCAGTTAGGCCGAAGAGCAGGTGGCATTTGGTTTTCATCAATGTCATTTAAGTTGTTTTGGTTAGGAACATTTTTATGAGCTAAACTTAGCGAATATTTTCCTTCGATTGCAGCTAACAAACAAAGTGTTTACTATGTGGCAGTATTAGCATTCCTGCTGCTCATTTGCCTTGTTGCGTATTGGTGAAAGCTGCATTTTTACACTGTACTTTACTCTCTAAATGTTAGGCTTATGTAATCCTTCTTGCTTAAATTCAACAATTGGCCCAGCATCTTATTATTCGGATACAATTCCGTAAGTCTCCGGAATTCCTCACGGCCCTCTCGCTCCTGGCCAATAAGAATTAATGACAATGCCCTGTTAATACTATTTGATTCAGACTGTTTTGTTTTATTGGGGTCCGCGATTCTTCTTTCAAATATTTCAATACTTGTTTTGTAAAATGCCGGTGCATGCAGCGTATCTCCAATTTTGTCACTCAGCATGCCTGCTATAACCCATGCTTCTGCCAAATCGGGCTTTATAACTAAGACCTTCTTTGTCTCAATCAGTGCTTTTCTATAATTCTTTAATGTACAGTAAATAGCGCCTTTGTTGCTATACGCGATATAATAGCTTGAATCCAGTTCAATTGCTTTGTCTAAGTAAAAGAGTGCGCTATCATAATTTTGAAATTGTAGGTAATCTGCAGCCTTATTGTTCAATTCTATAGCTTTAGGAGTGCAATTCATTTTATTTCCCTGCCCGTAGCACTGCGTAAGAAAAAAAGATGAGTAAACAAACAGTTTTAAAATAATACTTGACATTGAATAGTTAACTAAAATTCTCATAGATCTTGAAGTAAAAGTTTGCTAGCTATCAATAGCTACACCTACTGCAATATCACCTTCAAAAATCACATTAAGTGATATTTTCTTCCTCCGCGAGTCTCCTGAAAGGGACTCGCGGATTTATAAGTACATATTCTCCCAATCCAGAACTTCTTCATAATGCGTCACTTCACAAAATCTTTGTTTCCTCTTAAAGTAGAATAAACAGGAAGAATGAATATAAGCTTCATTGTCTTTCGCTAGCATCCACTTTCCCTTTACAGGATTATCATGAATGTAATTAAGTTTTTGCAACAAGAACTTTTCCGTCCTGCATTCCTTTATATCAAAACCTGGTTTCCATATCTCATGCTTCTTTCCTCTTGATCTGTCTTTTGGGTTCTACTCCTGAGGTTAACAGATTCAACAATTCATTTTCTTTTTTCTGCTGTAGTTTATTGACTATATCATATGCCAGGAACCTCTTTCCATTACCTATTATGGTATTTAGTTTTTTAGAAGTGTTCCTATAATTAATTAGAAGATGTAAATGATTGGGCATGATCACATAGCCAACAATATCATTCCCTTCCTTTTTTATTACTTCAAAGAATTTATATACTTCATCATAGGCATCAGCAGTATCAATTAATGGAAGCCAGTTATGACAGGTAAATGTTATGAAGTATACACCTTTTGATGTAACTAAGGTTTCAATAGACATTGTTCAATTTACGTCATCAAACTGAAACCCGCGAGTCCCTTTCAGGAGACTCGCTGGAGAAGAATACAAACGAAAGCCGTAAAAATAATTAGCTTATCCAATGAACCTTGATCCATCCATTTCCCCATAGGTCAGCGCAGGAGTACCTTGCTTCTCCAGGCTCTACCCTATTCTTAATGAGTGCTTCCCCTGGACTTTCTCCTTCGCACCGCTTATTTCTTAGGCTTCACTACTGTTGTATCAGTAACCAGTGTAGGCACATGATACCCACCGGTATCAATCAATACACCGGGAAATATCTTTTGCAAGGCTGTCCATTCATTGCCTTTGATTCCTGTTTGATAGAGGTAGATGGTCTTCAATTCTTTTAAACCCCTTAATTGTTTCAGGCCATTGAAGCTTACACTCGTACCTACCAGGTTCAGGTATTGCAACCGTTCCAGCTTTTGCAGGGACGTTATTCCTTTATCAGTAACCTGGGTATGATCCAAATACAGTTTCCTGAGACCAGCCATGCCGGACAGTAAAGAAACACCCGCATCAGTCACAGGCGCATCACTGAGCTTCAGTACGATCAACTGCTTTTTTAATGGCAATAACAAAGACAGGTCCTTATCATTTACCTTGCCGGCAGAAATAAAATTCACGGAGAGGTAATTACTGTTTTGCGCAATAGGTAACACCACTACGCCCCTGTTTTTCAGTGCTTCTATTGCTTTCGGGTCAGCTGCTTCCACCGGGGTTTCCGGTGCATCTGTTTCAGCGCCGGGGGTTGCAGGCTGTTGTAAAGCCGCCAGCACGCTTTTAACTTTTTCAGGTTGCTCCAGGTCCTTTACTTTTTTGCTGAATGGAGCACCCTGCTGCACCCACCAATGCAGGAGCGCAATTTGATCTTTGGTCAACTGCGGCTTTTGCTTTGGCGGCATATGGTCGTCATTGTCTTTTGGCAACAGCAATCTTTTGATCAACTCACTTTCCTCAGCCTTCCCTTTCACCAGCACCTCGCCCTTCTTCCCTCCCTTCAATATAGCTTCCGGGCTGTCCAGGCGAAGTTTGCCTTTTTGCTTTTTGTCGCCATGGCAGTCATAACAGCGTGCCTGCAGCAAGGGCCGCACCATATCGTTGTATACCTGTGCTTCCTGGATATTGCCCGCAGGCATCACTACCGGTGCAGGTGCTTTTTCAGCTTCGGTTGCGCCAGACAGGTAGCCTTCACCATGTGTGAGCGTACCTCCCAAATGTCCTGTGATGATGATCAAAACCAGCAACAGCACACTGCTAGCCTTATAAAGGGCATCTAAACGGCCGCTGAATATCCTTGAGGCCACCAGTAAGGAAACGGCAGTAACGGCAATGCCACCCCACATGTGCAGCGAAACGATAGTGCCATCGTACGAACCATTGTTTGACAATAAAAAACCGGTGATACAGGAAACCAGGGCAGCACCGATACCTAACAGCCAGATCAACTTCAGGACAGGGCTGGAAACGGCATATTTTTCTTTACGCGAAAGCTGTTGCAGCAACAATGCCAGCAACAAGATGCCAATGGGCAAATGCACAAGCACGGGGTGAAAACGTCCAATAAATTCTGAAACAGAAAGGAGCACGGAAATGGATTTTAAGCAGTCAAATAACGTTTACGTAACAAATGCATCATGTGAACATTAATGCCCCACTGGTCGGCTAATGGCTGACGGGTGTAGGGCGTTGTAGGCATATAATCTGGTGGGCCAAACTCGGTTAATATAGTGATCCTGCCTCCTTCTTTCTTCTTGCGTGCTATTACGGTATCCCACCAGGCCAGGTGTGCTTTCACGGCTGCTTCCCATTCAGGTGCACGTGGATCATTCACCTGCGGACCTTCGGCATGCCCGATGCGGGCATGAATATGTTCTGTTCTTTCCAGGGTCAGCTTTAATGTCTCCGGCTGGTCCTCCAGCAACGACTCGCTCACGTTGCACCAGTGCGACACATCAAAGGTGATCTTCAACCCGCTATTCTTTTCCAAAAACTTGCGGGCTACCGGTGCAGCAAACAGCATTCTTGACCTGTGTGTTTCATGGCAGATCAATAACCCGGTGTTCTTAGAAACCTGCAGGGTATGATCGATCAGCGCCTGGTTCTCTTCAAAAGAAAAATAATCCTTACCGGAGTGGCAATTGATGTACAGGGGACGATGCCTGCTGGCGGCAGCATCTGTCACCGCTTTTTTAAAATCAGCCGCATGCTCTTTATAATTACTTTGGTAAGCGCCACATAGGAAACCCACTTCAAGCTGGTATTTTTCCAGCAGACCGAATAATTCATCCTGTGCCTGCTTTTCTTTTGGCCACCACAGCTCGATGCCATCATACCCTTCTTTTTTTACTTTGGTACAATACTCCTCCAGGCTGCCTGGAAAGCCCCAATTGGTGGCGAGTATCTTTAAGTCGAAGTTGTTTCCGGCAGCAAAATCAGGCTGGTTGCCTGCGGCTAGTATATCTAATGATGAAAGCATAAGTGCGGTTGTTGCTGAAGCAGTTGTTTTAATAAAATCTCTCCTGTGTTGTATCATGCTGGTGTCGAAAATAATGTTTATTGAATTGCCTCTTTCAATTGGGGTTGATGAACGGGTTTTTTGTATCCTCTAAAGAATATCAGGCAATGATCTCCTGTATCACTTTCCCATGAACATCGGTTAGCCTGAATGGTCTGCCCTGGAACTGGTACGTAAACTTCTCATGGTCAAAACCCAACTGGTTGAGGATGGTGGCCTGTATATCAAACGCAGTTACTTTACCGCTTATGGAACTATACCCGATATTATCAGTCTCGCCATAACTGGTTCCTTTGCGAATGCCACCACCGGCCATCCAGATGGTAAAAGCTTCGGTGTGGTGGTCTCTACCCTTGAATGGATTTTGCTTGCCTTCCCTGTTCTCCATCATGGGTGTACGACCAAATTCTCCACCCCATACCACCAATGTATCTTCGAGTAGGCCTCGCTGTTTGAGGTCAAGTATCAGGGCTGTAACTGCCTTGTCCGTCTGGCGGCATTTGTTGATCAGGCCCACATCTATAGAGAGTGACTGATCAGTGCCGTGGCTGTCCCAGCCCCAGTCAAATAATTGTACAAAGCGCACTCCTTTTTCTACCAGCTTTCTTGCCAGCAGCACATTGTTGGCAAAATGCGCTTCACCGGGTTTGGTGCCGTACATATCATGAATATATTGTGGTTCCTTAGTGATGTCCATAACTTTCGGCACAGACATCTGCATGCGGTAAGCCATTTCGTATTGCGATATACGGGAAAGAATTTCAGGATCGTTATACTCCTGGTACTCTTCTTCATTGACCTTGTTAATGGCATTGATGGAAGCTTTGCGAAGGTCACGGTCCATGCCTTTGGGATCGTTGATAAACAATACAGGATCACCTTCACTGCGGCATTGCACGCCCTGGTAAACAGAAGGCAGGAACCCGCTGCCCCAAACGCTTTTGCCGGCATCGGGAAATTTACCGCCGGAGGTGAGCACCACAAAACCCGGCAGGTTCTGGTTTTCTGTACCAAGACCATAAGTTACCCAGGAACCCATGCTGGGTCTTCCAAGGCGTGGCCCACCGGTATGCATCAGCAACTGCGCAGGTGCATGGTTGAACTGGTCGGTGGTGACAGCCTTTAAAAAAGAGATCTCGTCCACTATGCCTGAGAGGTGCGGCAGGTTGTCGCTGATCCAGACACCGCTTTGTCCATATTGTGCAAACCTGGCCTGTGGACCCAGCATCTTGGGAACGCCGCGTATGAAAGCGAAGCGCTTGCCTTCCAGTAATGAAGGCGGACAATCCTGCCCGTCAAGCTTCATTAATTCTGGTTTATAGTCAAACAATTCCAGTTGTGAGGGAGCGCCTGCCATATGCAGGTAAATAACGCTTTTTGCTTTAGCCGCGAATTGGGGCAGCTTAGGTAACAATGGATGTGCAGGATCAAATAAATTAGCTGCAGGCGCACCGGAACCACCCAGGCCACAGGATTGCAGCAGGGAGCCCAATGCCAGTGAGCCAAAGCCAAAAGCACAATCCTTTAAAAAATGCCGCCGTGTGTGCAGGCGTGCGGAAGCTTCCCGGGCTTCATTCAACAATCGCTGCGCGTGCAATTCTTTTTGTGTCATGCGTTTTATTTCGTTCCAGTTAAGTGTACTACAAATAAATTTATATCAGGCGATTCAACTCTTGGTGACCAGTTCATCCAGGTTCAGGATGGCATTGGCAACCACCACCAGCGCTGCCGTTCCAGGATCATTGTGTTCATTATTCGTTCCTATCATTTCACAGGTCTTGTCCTTATCTTTTGTAAAAGCCTGCAAGGCGGTGGCATATAATTCCATCAGTGCTTTTAATTTTCCGGGAGCTATGGGCTTGTACATGGCCAGCTCATATCCTTTATTGATAAGGTCCTCTGCATTCCTGGATTTAGCTTCGCGCTGCATGCGGTAGGCAAAATACCGGGAGGCCTCCAGGTAAACAGAATCATTCAGTGTAACAAGAGCCTGTAAAGGCGTGTTGGTGCGTATGCGCCGCGGCATGCACACTTCCCTGCCTACCCCGTCAAAACTGATCATCGATGGATAGGGCGCAGTTCTTTTCCAGAAAGTATAGATGGCCCTTCGGTATTGGTCCTCTCCTTCACTCCTGGTCCAGGTATAACCATTCCATGGCGACATCCAGATGCCTGCAGGCTGCCAGGGCATTACACTTGGTCCATACATTTTAGGACTTAGCAAACCACTCACTGCCAGGGCCTGGTCCCGGACCTGCTCAGCCGAAAAACGCACACGTGGTCCCCTTGCATAGAATTTATTCAGCGGATCTTTTTCAAGGGCTTCTTTCGACACCCTGGAATCCTGTGTGTAGGTGGCAGAAAGCACCAATTCTTTCAATAGTTTTTTGATGCTCCAGTTGTACCGGTTCATAAACTGCCAGGCAAGGTAATCGAGCAATTGGCGGTGCGTAGGCTCGGCACCCTGTGTACCCATATCCTCCAGTGTTTCCACCAGGCCAGTACCAAACAACTGTTCCCATAAGCGATTGACCATGGTGCGTGCGGTCAATGGATTTCTTTTATCGGTAAGCCATTGCGCCAATCCAAGGCGGTTGTTAGGTGCTCCTTTAGGAAGAGCACCTAATGACTTAGGAACGGCAGGTTTCACTTCATCACCTTTTACCAGCCAGTTGCCCCGCTCAAAAACATAAGTGTGCCGGAACATTTCAGGAGGGTTGTCAACCATTATGGGTGTGACAGGAATATTTTTAGCACTCAGTACCTGCCAAAAGTTCTTATTGGTAGAATCATATCCCGGTAGTGACTGACCGGGCAAGGGCCTGGTAAAATAAAACCAGTCGAACATGATACCGCTTGCCTTTGGATCTTTCAGGGAAGGGTTGTTGTAAATAAAGTACAGGTCATGTGTACCCTGCACCTGCGTAAAAGGAAGTTTAACGAGCTCCCAATCCTTTGTAGGTTTTATGGAGGTTGACAACAATACAGGGCCATTGACATTATCAAGCCTGATGGTTATTGTGCCGCCTGGTACAAAGCCTATATAGCGGTAAATGAGTTCTGATCTTCTGTCAAGTACAACATTTTTCAAACGTGCACTCGATGGAGTGCGCATGGCCAGCCATTTGGTATCATTCAATTCACTGTTGATAAAATGGTCCGTGGTCAAAGAGTTGTAGGTGGGCTCCCATGTCTTCAGGAAGCGGTATGTTTTTGCAGCTTCGCCCTTAAAGCCTTTTTCCCTCAGCCAGTTTACCACTGCAACAAGTTTTGCACTATCGCTTCCAGAAAAATGCCTGAGCAGCGGGTAATCGGCCTCGGTATCTTCATCACGGCTGTTGTTAAAGAAGGCCATGAATTTGTAGTACTCATCATGCTTAAATGGATCGTAAGGGTGGCTGTGGCATTGCACACAGGCAAAGGTGGTGCCCATCAGGGCTTCCCAGGTTGTATTCACACGGTCAACAATAGCCGCAGTTCTGAATTCCTCGTTATCCGTGCCACCTTCATCATTGGTCATGGTATTGCGGTGAAAGGCGGTGGCAATGAACTGATCATCGGTGGCATTAGGTAGCAGGTCACCGGCTATCTGCTCGGTTAGGAATTCATTATAAGGCTTGTCTGCATTAAAAGCTTTGATCAGCCAGTCGCGATAGTGCCAGATGTCACGGTTGGCATCCCGCTCATAACCTTTGGTATCCGCATAGCGGGCCAGGTCCATCCACATGGCTGTCCACCGTTCGCCATAAGCCGGAGAAGCCAGTAATGAATCAACCAGGTTTTCATAGGACTTTCGTGAATTGTCTTGCAGGAACTGTTGTGCCAGGTGATCAGATGGTGGCAAACCCGTAAGGTCCATACTCACCCTCCTTAACAGGGTAGGCTTTTCCGTTACAGGCGATGGATCGAGTTTCCTTTGCTGCAACTGGTCGTAAATAAAATAATCGATATCATTTTTTACCCATGCCGGTTTGGATGGAGAGAATAAACCAAAGAAAGACGTAGAAGGCTTTGGAAGGGCCACTTCCTGAACCGGAACATAGGCCCAGTGCTCGCCCCACTGAGCTCCCTGTTTGATCCATTCCGTAAGGATATTGATCTCCTGTTCACTCAATGGCTCCGAATGGTAAGGCATACGTTCTTCCGGATCTTTAGAATGAATGCGACGAACCAATTCACTTGCATTTGGGTCTCCCGGCACAATAGGGTATTTACCCGATTCCGCTTTGGCTAGTGCCTCATCCCTGAATAAAAGGCTGAAGCCTGATTTCTGCCGCACGCCGCCATGGCAGGTGATGCATTTCTTATTGAGAATGGGTTTTACCTCGGTGCTGAAGTCGATCTTAGCAGAAGGCTTAAACAACCACCATGCACCCACTCCCATCACAACAATAGCAGCGATCATCAATTTTTGAAGAGAAAAAAACTTCATATAACCTTGGGCATTGAAAGGGATTTATAACCGGTATGTCCATACACTCACTTAAACGGCTCTTCTGAATGATAATAAACTTGCTACAAATTAAGATTACACATTGATATTTCGTTAGTTTCCAACTGAAAAGGATTGAAAAAATGGAATTACCGACTTCAATTCTCCTCACCGGCATAAACCAAAAACAATAATATAGAAGCCACTGCCCGCCAGGTGGTGTAGTATGAATTAACCCCGATACCGGTTCCATAGGTTATCCTATCTAATACCCATGTATGTCTATACACTTTATCAAAAGTTGATTTTTAAGCCCTTCCTCCCTGTGGTTGATCAACCAGTTATTCCAATGCATAAAGAGCTTTTTATATGAAAGGTTTCATTCCCAGGTAAAGACTAACCAAATGGGGGGATGTCCCGAAGATATCCCGAGGATATCCCGAGGATAAGCCGACGATAAGCCGACTCTTATAGAGTCGGGATATCCTCGGGACATCTATGGTTTATGTATGGGATAAGATTGGGTTTATGTAGGTAGTGTTTAGATAACTGTGTAAAGGGATAGTGAGGCACAGCAGTTGGGTGATTAGGATTACCTCAGCTGCTGTTGCCGGACGATATTAGTTAACTTTAAAACACAGTTGTTTTTATGGAAGTCAGCGAACAATTAAAGCTTTTGCTCAAAGAGCAGGTAAAGCGGCAATCCAGCGCTGGTGGCATCAGCGATTTATTGCAACAAGTCTTTAAAGAAGCTATCCAGGAGATGCTTCAGGCAGAAATGGACAATCATGTAGGCTATGAAAAGCATGCTCCTGATGCCTGTGAGTATCCCAATAGCCGCAACGGAACCAGCTCAA
>NZ_FQUU01000014.1 GCF_900129295.1 Flavisolibacter ginsengisoli DSM 18119 | reverse complement strand
CCACAAAAAGCCCACCAGGGCAGTGGCAAACTTATAAGAAGATGGTAACTGGCTTTATTTATAAGAATATTGGGTTTTTTAAGGCATATACCGAACGCATAATAAAAAAGTACCAACCTCCTTAAACAAAAAGTTGGTACTATGCTATCGGAGCAAGCTATTCCTTGTGCAGATGCTCCCCAGCAGAGCTGCACTCCGCTTGGCTTGCTAAACAAAATTATCTAACTTAATTATTAACTACTGTAAACTTATTCTGGAATAAAGTGTAAACCAAAAATGGTGTACCTGCTAAAATGACAACCTATTTTGGAACAACATTAAAAAGTGACAACCTATTTTGGAACTACACAATTTATGCAACGCCTATGTAACGCCTATGTAACGGCTATGTGCCGCCTTTGTAACGGCTCTTTAAAGAGACGCTACATACCCTGTTCAAAGGTGCGGGAAGGACAAGGTATCATTGAAACCATATTAGATTTTGGATGCTTTCTGAAACAGCTATTCCAGGGTGTAAAGGTTTTTAAATAACCATTACAATTGCTGTTATTGTCAACCTGGCAGTAAGTCCGGAAAGGCTTTGGCATACTATGAGCCAGGCGCAATAAACACCAGAATTACCAGGGCTTTAGAAATCGATGAACTGGCCTGGTTTGATGGACGAAGGTCATCTTGCTGAACCTCAAAGTATATTACCTTTGCGGCCTTAAAAGGAGATTTAACTACTATGAGCCTTTTTGAAGCCCAATCTAAAGAATTTCAGTTTCGTCATATCGGTCCCAATGAAAGCCAGACAAACGATATGCTGAAAACTATAGGTGTCAGCAGCCTTGAAGAGTTGGTAAACCGTACTGTTCCTCCCGCTATACGTATGGAAGGCGACCTAAAATTGCCACCTGCAATGAGCGAAGCTGAGTACCTCAATCACATTAAAGAAGTATCATTAAAGAACCAGATCTATAAGAATTATATAGGCCAGGGGTATTATGATACCATAACGCCATCAGTAATCCTCAGGAATATATTTGAAAATCCAGCCTGGTACACACAATATACTCCCTACCAGGCCGAGATAGCGCAGGGGCGCCTGGAAAGCCTGCTGAATTACCAAACAGTGGTTAGTGAGCTTACTGCTTTACCCCTGGCAAATGCATCCTTACTGGATGAGGCCACAGCAGCGGCTGAAGCCATGACCATGTTTTTCAATACCCTGAATAAGGAACATCATATTCAACGTCCTAAATTTTTCGTGGACAATGACACTTTCCCACAAACCAAAGATGTGGTCCTTACAAGAGCGGTTCCTCTGGGTATTGAAGTTGTTTTTGGTGACTACCAGTCAGCCCAACTTGATGAAACTTATTTTGGAGCATTGGTGCAATATCCAAATGACAAAGGTTCTATTGAAGACTATAGAGAATTCATTAAAAACGTACATGATACAGGCGTTTTTGTTGCCATGGCTACCGATTTGCTGGCATTGACATTACTGGTTCCTCCCGGTGAATTGGGAGCGGATGTAGCGCTAGGCTCGGCTCAGCGCTTCGGAGTGCCTTTAGGCTACGGTGGTCCTCATGCAGCTTTCTTTGCAGCTAAAGAAGAATTCAAAAGAAGCATTCCTGGGAGGATCATTGGCGTAAGCGTAGATGCCCAGGGCAACCGTGCATTAAGAATGGCGCTTCAAACCAGGGAACAACATATTAAGCGTGAGAAAGCAACTTCAAATATTTGCACTGCACAGGCATTGTTGGCCAACATGGCCGCCATGTATGCTGTGTACCATGGCCCAGAAGGTTTGCGACGTATAGCAAGGCGTGTAGCCCTGTTAACACAGACCCTTGCTAATGCACTTGAAGAAAGAGGTTATGATGTGATCAATGAATATTTCTTTGATACCATTTTAGTGAAGGTGGGTGAGGTAAATCCATTCAGGCAAAAAGCAGAAAGACAAAGGCTCAATTTCAGGTATTATAGCAACAACCTGATAGGAATATCACTTGATGAAACTACTACTCCTTCAGACCTGTTTGATATCATTAATTCTTTTGTTAATGACGTAGATCCGGTAGCGTATGAGATAGAGCACGAAGATCAACTGGATATTATCCCGGCTCCATTAAGCCGCACTTCAACCTTTTTGAAGCATCCTGTATTTAATAAGTACCACAGCGAAACGCTGATGATGCGTTATATACGTACATTGGAAAACAAGGACTTTTCATTGGTACATGGTATGATACCACTGGGTAGTTGCACCATGAAGCTAAATGCTGCCAGTGAAATGATCCCGCTTAGCTGGACACACTGGAGCAAGATGCATCCTTTTGCACCAGTGGAGCAAGTGGAAGGCTACAGCTTTATCGTAAAAGAACTGAGCCGCTACCTCTGTGAAATTACTGCCTTTGATGCCTGCAGCCTGCAACCTAACAGCGGGGCTCAGGGAGAGTATGCGGGATTGCTGACCATAAAAGCATTTCATAAAGCTAACGGTGAAGAACATAGGGATGTGATGCTGATACCTATTTCAGCACATGGCACCAATCCTGCATCTGCAGTAATGAGCGGTATGAAGGTGGTTGTGGTTAAAGCACTAGAGAATGGATACATTGACATAGAAGATCTGAAAGTAAAAGCAGAACAAAATGCGGCTAACCTGGCCGGCATTATGATCACTTATCCATCTACCTATGGTGTATATGAAGAAACTGTTACAGATATAACAAAGATCGTTCACCAATATGGTGGACAGGTATATATGGACGGAGCCAATATGAATGCACAGGTAGGACTTACCGCTCCTGGTTTGATTGGCGCTGATGTATGTCACCTGAACCTTCATAAAACATTTGCCATTCCTCATGGAGGCGGTGGCCCGGGCATGGGACCAATTTGTGTGAAGAAGCACCTTGCCCCTCACCTGCCTGGTCATGTTACTATGGCTAATGGCGCAGCTAATGGTTCGCCTTCGAGGGCTGGACATGCAGTATCCGCTGCACCTTATGGTTCCGCATCAATCTTGTTGATCTCTTATGCCTACATACGTATGCTGGGCAAGGATGGCGTGAAGATGGCTACGGAATATGCTATCCTGAATGCCAATTACATGTTGGCCCGTTTAAAAGACCAGTATGATATTCTTTATACCAATCATTTTGGAGCTTGTGCACATGAGTTTATAGTTGACCTGCGACCTTTCAAAAAATCCGCAGAGATTGAGGCAGTAGATGTAGCCAAGCGATTAATGGATTATGGCTTTCATGCACCTACCCTTTCTTTCCCTGTTCCCGGCACTATCATGATTGAGCCTACGGAAAGTGAGGACAAGGATGAATTGGATCGTTTTTGCGATTCTTTATTAAGCATTCGCCGTGAGATAGCATTGATAGAAGAAAACCAGGTGGACAGGAAAGACAACCCGCTGCGCAATGCACCACATACCATGTTCACGGTATGTTCTGATGAATGGAAAAAGCCTTACTCAAGGGAAATGGCTGCCTTCCCATTAAAAGAGATCAAAGAGAATAAATTCTGGCCTTCGGTATCAAGAGTGAATGATACCTATGGTGACAGGAACCTGATTTGTGTATGCCCTCCAACGGAGGAATATGCTGTACAGGCTTAAAAGCTAAGATGGATTAAAATAAAAATTGCCTTCCCAAGGGAAGGCAATTTTTATTTTATAGAAGGTATGCCGACTTCAGTTTTTGCTATACTTGCTGGAGGTATTGATTATAAACATACCCTTCCACACCTTTGTCTGTTTTGATCAGGCTCCATTGGTCATTCGCCTGACTTTGAACAGTGACCACTTCATTGTGCGCTGCTTTACCAACTATTGGCTGGTCAGTACCAGGTCCTTTACGTATATTAAGGTTAGTTGATTCAGTAATGACCTTTGCCTTAGATCCGGCTGCAGCTTCCGCTACATTTACGTCCAGCACTACATCTCCTGAACGGAAGTCGGGATCTAATTTATTATAGATACTCCAAAGGTTATCCTTTACCTGCCCGCTGGGGGCTTGCCCATCTATATAAAGAACATTATTTTCTTCCCTTACCTGCAGGTTATTGACACCTGAGCTTTTTGCAGCATTAATTAACTCTGCATATTTTTCCTGAACTGCCATAACTTATTATTTTTATTTGATAGTTAGGTTGTTGTTTACTTTTTTGGGATTGAGTGCATTGATGGATTGCATCAGTTTAGGAAGCTTACTTCTTTCAATGGTACCCGTTAATGTGACTTCACCGTTATTGACAGTGGCTGTAACACCGGGATAATCCTTGGTAGCATCTCTCAAACCAGATTCCAGGCCACTATCGGTATTCACTTCAACAGGAGGTGTGGCAGGCATTATTGTAATGTTGTTCACTACAGACTTTACTCCTTTTACATCCTTGGCTGCCTGTTCTGCTGATGTGCGGCAAGCCTCGTCAGGACAATCTCCTGTTAGTGTTACCACCCCATCGTTTACAGATGTTGTTACATGGCTTAAGCGGCTGTCAGCCTGTACTTTTTCATTCAAAGAAGATTGAATGTCTGTGTCTTTTAGTTTGCTTTTACAGGAAATCAATTGCATGCTTATGGATAGCAGAGCACCCATAATCAAGAGTTTTGCATTGCTTTTTTTCATTTTTTATATTTTGTATTAGGGAAAATTGAAAGCTATTTGAATAAGCCGATCGCTGGGTTTAGAATCCACCACCCCCTAAGATCCGCCCCAGTAAACCACCCGCACTGCCCAAGCCTCTCCCACCGCTTAACATACCTACAAGGGAACCTAAACCACCTCCACCCAGGAGTCCTCCCAGGCCACCACCAGTTGATGCTCCGGATGATCTGCCCATGCCTCTTGAAAATACTCTGGATAAGATCATTGGTGCTGCAATGGTTACAAGACCTTTCAATAATGAACTGCTGTTGATTCCAGCATTTTCAAGTTTGTCCTTTATGCCGGAACCATTCAAAATTTGCTGGGGATTATTTTGGGTTGTATCTATTCCTGTGTTGGTGGCCTTATCAGCAACTTGATCTAACAAGGAGAACTGGTGCTGATCAACTCCAAGGTATTCGGCAATCTTGTGAATGCTTTCGTCTTCCTCCTCACTGTAATTGCTGTCATACTTTGCAAAGGTCATCAGGTCTGCAACAAGAGAAAACTTTAAATTACTATTCTTTAAAACCTCAAGGTTATTTGTCAATGCAGTACCGCTGATATCAGTTGCAGCATTTTGCACAGTTGCGCTTTGATCGGGATTTAACCCTGCAGCGTTACATAACCCGGATATATAAGTTAATTCATCTTCTGTCGCCTTCCTGTCAGCAGTGGCAATAGAAGCAATGGCCCCCAGGTAAGCAGTTTTTTCTATATCAGTATGGCCTTCAAGAATACTGTTGGTTTCATCCATATTTTGATTTTTGAGAGTGATGAAAAAATTATGCCAGTATAGAGTATCCCAGGTAGTATTCTTCAAAAGGCCAGATAAAGAAAAATGATTCTAATTTAAAGTATAACTTTTTTCAATGCAGTTTGGAAAGCTCAGGATGTTTTTCTATTTCAATGGTCTTATAGCGGCAAGCCTGTTGTTATATTTTGCTCCCTGGTTATTCAGCAATGTAACTACTGCTAAGGTGATCACTCCTTATGGAGTAACCACTATACAACTACAATATGAAGCTAACGGTAAGCAATATTCTAATGAACACATGCGCAATGACATTCCCTTCCAGCAAAGGACAGTACGTATCCGCTATTTAAAATTCCATCCTGCCAGTTCAAAGGTAGATTCATTTATGGGCATGTGGGCGGAACCTTTGGCCTGGTGGAGTGTACTGCTTTTGGCATCTGCTATGTTATTGCTTACGCATAACGCAGTATTTTCTAAAGGAACAATTTTTCATATCCATAAAAGATTTCCCTGGATATCAATGGATGAGTTTTATCCTTATCATGGGTATGACCAGGCAACTGGCAATAAGTACGAAGCCGGGAATAGAAAACCTGTTTCACCAGTTAGGCCTTTACTAAACCAGAGGCATAGGCTAAAAAGAAACTCTTAACAGGTAAACAGTTTATTTCATATTTAATTACTTGAAAACCATTAAATGGAATTAAAGGCTTGAGTTAATCAAAAATTTATTCTATTTTGTTGAGGTACCGTTACTTACAACCAGCCACCTTATGGAAATCGTGTATCAAAAGATCCAGTATCTGCAGGAAAAATTGCGTGCAGCAGATATTCTCCGTAACATGGATCCCATTCTGCATTATCCATTTCAATTACTTGCCAGGATAAAAGTGTTAGGTTCTGCTTCCGAATTGGGTGAATACGAAAAACGCAAGCTTGGTGTTTTTAATCAGCTTAATTTTTTCCAATTACTAACAGGCACCCTGATCCCCATCATTGGAATGTTGCATGCAGACAAGCTTCCTTTTTCTGCATGGGTGATAGCCTGCCTGCCGGCATTGACAAGCCTGGTGGTTTTATTCATGAATTACAAACGCAGGTATGAAACTGCATTATTAACCTACTTTATTGCCTATCCCTTTTTCACCTGTATTGTTTACCTGAACGGTATGAATTCCGGGATGGAATTGCATTTTATACTATTTGGCATTTTATCAGTTTTCTTTCTCCAGGATATAGGGTACATGTTGTTTACTGTAGCTTTCTCTATGGTGAGCTATTTTATTCTTTCAGTTGTTTTAAAAGACTTTATTTACCAGGTAGAATTTGAAAACAAAGTGCTTTACCTGTGTAACCAGGCCATTGCTATTGTTTTTATTTTTTATGGTCTTTACCTGGTCAAAAAGGAAAATACCGAATACCAGTTCAGGTTAATAAAACAAAACAGGGCACTGCATAAAAAGAATCTTGAGATCAGTAAACAAAAGCAGATCATTGCTCATAAGGCTAAACTATTGCAAACACAAAAGAAAGAGCTCACCCAGCTAGATGCTTTAAAGAACCGGTTGTTCAGTGTGATTTCGCATGACCTGAAATCTCCAATGTATGCCATGCGTAATCTCTTCCAGAATATGCATCACTATGATCTTCCCGCAGAGGAAGTGAAATCTATGGTTCCTGATGTCTTAAAGGACCTCAACTATACTATAGGATTGATGGAAAACCTGTTGCAATGGTCAAAATCGCAAATGCAGGCAGAGTCTGTCCGGGCGCAGGAGATTGATCTTTCACAACTGATCAATGACGTTATTAAAGTTCTGCATTTACAGGCAGAAGCTAAATCTGTAAAGATAGAAAGTACAGTATGCGATGCTACACATGTATATGCCGACCGGGATATGATCAACCTTGTGTTGCGCAATCTTATATCCAATGCAATAAAGTTCACCCCATCTATGGGGAGAATATCTATTGGCATACACCAACATAATTATTTTGTTGAGGTTTTTGTCCAGGACTCTGGTCAGGGAATAACTAAAGAAGCTATTGAAAAGATCAATGAGAACAACTTCTATACTACAAAGGGAACAGAAAGCGAATCAGGAACAGGACTTGGCTTAATGCTGTGTAAAGAATTCCTGGCGAAACATGGAGGTAAAATGCATATTGAAAGTGCGCCTGGGCAGGGAAGTATATTTTCTTTTACACTTCCACTTCAAGCATAATATAGACTGAAATAGGATATATATTTCACTTACACCCTTTCTTTACTCAACACAGCCATTGTAAGACGGCTAATACAAATTAATCTTTGCTGTTCATCACTGATCTCAATTTGCCATACCTGCGTAGAGGAGCCTAAATGAACTGGAACAGCTTTGCCTGTAACTAACCCTTTGCGTGCAGCCCTTATATGATTGGCATTAATGTCTAACCCCACGCAATATTTACTCAAAGGATCAACAACAAGATTTGCGGCTATGCTTCCCAATGTTTCAGCTAATGCTACCGATGCACCGCCATGAAGTATGCCCATTGGTTGCACCGTTCGATGATCAACGGGCATCGTGCCTGAAAGAAAATTATCACCAAGCTCCACTATAGTAATACCTAAATGCTCGACCATCGTGCCTGCTCCTCTTTGTTGTACGCTTTCTAAAGTGCAGGGCTGAAACCAAATTGACATAGGCATTGTTTATATACTAAATTAACTGCTTTCAGTTTTACTTCTGGTGAGGTTCGAATTGGTGTATTCAAAATATTGAATAACGCTATGCAAAATGCGCCTTTATTTATTAGGATAATGCTAAAGTCACACGCTCAATTCTGACAAACATTGGGGATTCTACTTTATACATTTGACATACAGCAATGAATCCTTTTCATAAATGTATTACTCAATTGAAAAGCAAAAATATACTCATCAATGAAAGCATAACTGTAAAGGCCCGGCACGGTTTAATATATCCTGTTATAATAAGCCAATGATCATCCATAATCTTTCAACTATACATAAAGGTTGATGGCAAGGAAATTGTAATTATTAGGATATTAACTAATAAAAAGGAGGAATTTATGGGCGTAAACTTAAAGCCAGAACATAGAGAAGGACCAGTGGCAAGAGCTATTGAAGAACAAACAGCTAAATTGCCTTCAGACATTTTCCTATGGGTAGGAATTGGATTTATGGCAGTATCCGCAGCGTTGCAAATCGCAGGCAGAAAAAAGGAAAGTAATTTTATTGCTCATTGGCCAACAAACATTTTATTGATGGGTCTTTACAATAAGCTTGTTAAGTTGCAGGGACACGACTGATACAAATATTTTCAATAGAGAACAATTTTCGGATGCGCATCTTTGCGATTGAAATAAAAGAGGCTACCTCATAAAGGCAGCCTCTTTTAGTATTTTAGATATATTTATAAACGAACATCTAACAAGGAAACTAGTTTTAAGTGGGGTTATAACTAATCTCCATTTCTTCTTTCTGTAAAGGTTTTGAAGATTTGAAGTAATTAGAAATTACCAAGTAAGTGATGTAACCAAAAGCTGCACCCGTAGTATTTAAAAACACATCGTCTATATCAGTGCTTCTGAAACTGGTTACCAATTGTAATAACTCAATTGCCACTGAGAAAAGCATACAAATACAGGTCACCTTGAAAAATCCGGACATCTTGTTATACAACAAAGGCAGATAAATGCCTAGTGGAAAAAGCATTACAAGGTTACCCAGTACCTGGCGGTTGGTTATCCTGTAAATCTTAAACACCTTGAACAGCTCAAGATTAACCCTGTCTTTTCTTGCTACCCTGAGGACCATTTTATGCCACCAGTCATGCATGGACACTTCCCTGAATAGAATAAAGTACCCTGTAAGCGTTAATACCATGAAAATGTAAACATAGAAACTGGAATTGACCCCTATATGCAACAGTGAACCTACTTCTTTATTGAGCAGGTCATATAACATCCAGGTATAGAGTAATAATAAGGTAAATGAAAAAAATATAATTCTCCATTTGGAGGTATGAGCATAATCCCTTGCATAATGGTCGTGCAAAAAGAAAACGGTGAGCAACAGCACCGGGAAAAGTACCAGTATCTTTTTTAAGCCAGCAGTCATGGATAACTGCAAGTATAAGAAATGAGCTTCAGATTTCCATTCAAACCTTTATTGTACACTGCAATTACTGATTGGCCACGGGAACTACATCCAGGTCCTTGATTTGTTTTTTATAATTTGAGGGAAGGATTAATGACTTAAAGAACCAATCAAGCTTTACCCTCCTTGATAATTTATAAACTGGTATGACAGGCTTGATTACAGAGATCCGGGAATATTCTAAAAGCTTTTTAACCTGGCGGGGTGCTACAAGTTTTTGGGCTTCCCTAAGAAGGAAATACCTCACAGGCCCAAGGTGTTTCCTGTATTGCTTGAATAAATCTACTGTATAAGGGGTATTATCCAGGTTATATTCCAGGTGTTTCCATCGTTTTTGCAACCATTCATTGTAGGAGGCTGGCAATTTTGGAATGTTCATTCTTTGGCCAACTCTTAGAAAAACATCAAAAACTTCCTGTTTCTCGGTATCAGTTAGCTTTCTTTCAAGTAATTCGTAAGAAGCAATGGAATAATGGATCAACATAAACAACACATCCCTGTATGCCCAGTCAGGTATCTGCTGGCCTCTCTTGAGTTCCAGGGAGTTATGAATATTGCTGATAGTGTCGATAGTTTGTAGTGCTGCATCGTGTTCTTCAAAGACGATCCTGCGTGCATAAGAAACTGTGGAAAAAAGACGGCCCAAAGGATCTGCAGGTAACTTTCCTGTAAAATACAGCCAGTCTACAGCCTTATTTAAGGCAAATTCTGCCGCTGCTCCTGCAAAGATGAACAAAATGGTATCACCCTTACCCCAAATTTGACGAACAATAGAATGGCGGGGGACAAATAATTCCATGTGTAAGTAACGAATTAGTTTGAGTTCAAGTGCAGGGTATGTAAAGTTAAATGAAAGGCCCGGCTCAAAGATGGACAACGCCTTTATGTTCATCAGTTACACCATTGCTCATATCAAGAATGATCTGCGCAACATGCAGGAGATCCCTGTATAAAGTAGGCTTTCTGAAGAAAGTACACTTATGGTTCTGACACATGCGAACATCCTCCTCCCTTGAAGAAGTAGTAAATACCATGACAGGAATATGCCTAAACTCTTCCTCACTTTTCATCCACGCAAGAACCTCCTTACCATCCATGAGAGGCATATTCAGGTCAAGGATGACAACACTAGGGTGATGCTCAGCAAAATCGTTCTGAAGCATTGAGATCACTTCAGTTCCATTTTTAGCATTTACTATCTGGTATTTATCGGTTAATTGTTCGAGTGCATCTACTAGGCTTTCAAAATCGTCCATGTCATCTTCCGCATACAATAAAACCGGTTTGTTGGGAAAACTCATAATATTCTATAGGGTTAAGCTTGATTATTTGCCTTATAAAAGGAAAAGATTGTGCCATATCCTTCCAAACTCTGCCATTAACTGACTTTTAACTGTCCCTCCAGACTTGCAGGAGTCTTATTCTTGTTTTACATTAGTACAAATAAATCCAATGAAATCCCTTACCATTTCAATTTGTGTGGTTCTGTTTGCTTTCGGATGTAAAAATGCAGAGCAAACTCCACAGGAAACAAAAGTTGCTGCGGCGGCTACTACCATTCCTTCTTCTCCTGTTGAAGCGAAAGATTCAAGCGTTTTGCAGAATGCCATAACCAACAATAGTCAGCCTGGAGAAATGCATAAAATGATGAGTTTATGGAATGGCACCTGGACCGGTGAGGTAACTATGTGGGCAACTCCAGATGCCCAACCTGTGAAAAGCAATGCAACCGTTGTAAATAAAATGGTTTTGGGTAACCGGTATCAGCAATCCACTTTTAAAGGCACATACCAGGGTAAGCCTTTTGAGGGCATAGGTACGTTGGCCTACGATAATTCCAGGAAGCTGTTTTTATCAACCTGGATAGATAATACCAGCACCGGGATGATGACCGCTGAAGGTCCCTGGGACCCTGCCAGTAAATCAATAACATTCAAGGGTACTATGTCAGATCCTGCAAGCGGGAAACTATTAGATACTAAAGAGATCTTTAAACCAATAGACAACAATTACCAGGTCATGGAAATGTATGCTATCGCCCGTGATGGAAAAGAATTTAAAACAATGGAAATAAAATATACCCGTAAGAACTAAAGGACTATAAAAGTTATACTATCAAAAAAGCTCCCATTTCCGGGGAGCTTTTTTTCATAGTATTAATGCCCGTAATGAAATTATTCACCAGGATGATAAGTTCTTACTGCATTTTTTAAGATATCTGGCTGGTAAAAATTAATCTCCTTAAACATTCCTTGTATAAATCCTTCTGCCTGGTCGGTAAAATGTTCTGATCCCGGAACAAATGATTCCCCTCCGGTCATGATGGTTCTTGCTTTTAACTTATTTCCAAATTCTATTGCAGCTATAAAACTATTACCTGATACACCATACCTTTTATTGGTATTAGAGAATTTCCTGCTGTTAAAAGAAGGCAGGGAACCCCAGGTTGCTGAAGCAAGACCCACTGGCAGACTCCATTTAGCATCATCAAAATTATTATTAGTACTGTTTTCGTTTCTCTGGAAACGGTTGATATCACCCCATGCCACATGCCAGTTCCCAAACCTGTTTTCCAGGTCTACCAATGTCTTTTTCAATAGTTCCAGTTTCTTATCCGCAGGAACTTCCCTGGCCAACCAGTTAAATATGGCGATAGCATTAGTGGCATCTGCATCTGTAGCAGGCGCAGGGACAAATGAACTTAAATTAGTAGCCCATTCTATTGCCAGTGTTGTTGCTACAGAACTGGCAGATGAATTTCTATCCCAATGTTTTAAGAGAGATATGGCTTCATTTAAACCCTGTTTAGTAGTATCCTGGTTGGGTAAATTATCATAGGCCGTAAGTAAAGAAGGTAATAATATATCAAAGGCAGTAAGATAATGGCTGTACCCAATATTTATGATCTTATCTAGAGTAATATTATTTGTTTCACTCAATAACCTGGCGGCATTTATAGCCCTGGCGTTTTGTCCATCCGGAGCCATATACGCGGGGTAATTTTGTTTCTTTGGACTACTTGTACCTGAAGAAGTAAAGGGTGTAGAATTGCAATTCTGTATCCATCCGCTTGATGGGTTTATTACATGCACAATTTCGTCTAGTTTATGTACCCCTTTCCATTCAGTAGCGGATGTGGTTCCATCAACAGGAAGTTGCCAGTCAAGTTTAGGGTCCCGGACAGGCACAAAGTTGCCATGCCAGTAAGCAATATTCTTTTGATCATCGGCATAGACAGTGTTATTAGAATTATTTGAACGCAGCTCCATGATCTTTTTGAAAGCACTAAAGCTATTAGCTTTCGTTCGCAACCACGACTGCTCCAGTGCTTCCAATGAGCGGTTTCTTTCCTTCAGGCTCAACCAGTTGTTATCGCGGCTTCCCAGTACAGGCCCATGATGGGTAAAGTAGGCTGTAAAGTGTTTCGCTTCAATGTTGTTTCCCTTTTTGTATTGTACAGTGATGGATTTTGATTGTACCGGTTTTAATTGCCCATTGTATTCATAAAAAAGCGCATTGTTCTTACGGACTATTTTTTCTTTATACAGGTCAGCGACGTCAGCATAGCTGGAGGTGTGCATCCAGCCACAATGCTCATTGAAACCCTGGTAAATAAAAAAGTTTCCCCAGGTAGCAGCCCCATATACATTAAGCCCTTCATCGCTGATCATGTGGGCTTCCGTTCTGAAATAAAAAGTTACATGAGGATTGATATAAAGTATAGAGTTTTTAGAAGCTGTTTTAGAAGGGGCAACAGCAAAACCATTCGAACCCGTGAGACGCAGTTGGGAAAAATCATTATAGACAGGAACATCACCTAATGACTTGTCGCCCGAAGAATCATAAAGGTTTCGTGTGTCGCGCATATTTATACCCCCCATTTGAGTAGCAGATATACTTCCATCAGTGTACATTAATGGAAACCAGGGTTGAAATCTTTGAAAGACAGCCGGCTTGGTTTCCGGGTGCAATGCCAGGTAATAGTTTACCCCGTCTGCAAAAGCCTGCAATAACTTTTTTAACCATTGAGGACTACGGGCATAATCTGTTTTGGCAGCTACCGTGTCATAGATCATTTGCATCTGCAAATCACCAAACAGTTGCTGTTCCCCATCCACTTCAGCCAATCTACCAAATACTTCAAGGTAGTTTCTTTCTACCCTGGCAAAGTTTTGTTCGCATTGTGTATACATAAGACCGAATACTGCATCTGCATCAGTATGTCCATGAATATGAGGGATTCCCCAATTGTCTATTGTAATGGTAACTTTTTGCGCCTGCTTTTTAAAATGGCTGATCTCGTCAGATGAAAATGTTTGTGAAGAGCCCGCGATCGGCAGAAGCAAAAACAGCAACAGGTATTTCATTAGCACAATTTAATGAATGGGTACCTATGAAAGAAGATTAAAAGCTCACAAATTTCTTAGCCGTATGGAAAGAAAAAGAGAATCCTTATTATTTAAGACAAAACTATTAGGTTCATAAGCAGGTGCGGCAGCAAAAGGCAATTTGTTGAGGGATGCCCCGTATCCTTCTTTTGGTATTCCCAACCAATTCTTATCCAGCTTATTGTTCTCGTTTACATCATGAAAAACAAATAAGGCATACTTGCCTTTTGGAATACCAGTGAACGTGAACAAAGCTTTTTGATTTACTATGGGAACAGTTAAACATTGAAGTGCGGCCATTTTTTGAAAATCGGAGGCATTGGCAAAAATGCAAGCCCTGCAAACGCCTTTATTACTGGCAAGCTGTGTAACACTGGCAATTACCTTACCCTGGGCATTGGTAGCAAGGGTGTAAGTAAGAAATGATATGATAAATAGAATTTGCTTCACCTGGTAATAGTGGTTCAAAGAAAGGCTTTATCAGGTAAAGTCAGTTAATAGTACAGGTACAAAAATGTTAAAGAAGATGGTGTTTCAGATAGTCTTCCATTGAAATACTACCACTACCCTTCTTTAATATATAAATGAGTAAACCAAGAACAATTAAAGAAAGTATCAGGTCGGAGCCCATATCATTTACTTCGTGAACTGGTAATATAAAGAATAAAGCGCCCAGCAAGACAGGGATTTGAAGGAGAGCAGCTATACGGGTGAATAACCCTATAATTATAAATACACCACCAAAAAGGTGGGCAAAAGTTACGTAGGCGGTTAAAATTCCAACCCAACCTGAAAAACGGCTAGCCAGGATCATATCTTTCAATTGCTGTGCATGGCTGATAAAAAAGATACCTTTTACTATTAAAATAATCCCAAGGATGATCCTTGCTATCAATAATAAGAAAGATGGATAAGAATGTCTCCACCTTGAAATTCTAGTGGTAATATTCATGATCCCGGATTTGTATTCAAAGTTATTAAATACCATTGAATCTATTGTCCCTGCTACAATGCATGAGATTGAAAGGAAGAGATTATAATCCCAGCTGTGTGCATATAATTATCTCAACAATAGGAAGTGTAGGTTTAAAATATAATTACCGTTACTGAGTATTGTCAGTGCTATTTATGATGGGCCTCATTCTGTATTATTCAATAATTAATCATATTAGTTAAAAGAATTCATATGATTCCTGCCTATAAGAGATCTTCGATTTTTTTGCTCATGTTCCTTGTTATGGCAGGCCATGCCATTTCACAGGAACGGGAAGAAGGCAGCTTTCATTTTCAAATGCCGGTAGGTATTCATATCATGAACTCCAGCTTTAGACCGTATACCGTTAATTATATGGCAGGTCTTTCCATGATGCACAAACTGAATGGAAGTAAACTATCATTTGACTGGGGATTCACTGCGGCTTTATGCCCTGCGAAAGATTATATGGAAGATGGCCAGGGAGGTAACCTTTATCAGCCACCTAATACAGGCTCGGAAATAGTAACGATATATGCCGGCCTGGGCCAAAAAAAGTTAATTGGAAGTAACAGGTATGAATATGCAGCAGGAGCCAGTTTTATATATACAGGATTTACTCCATGGTATACACCGGGGCCAATGATAAAAAGGAATACTGTTGGTGGCTACATTCGTTGTGGTTTTCAGCACAAATTCTCTGATTATTTTTCCTTGGGACCGTTCATGGCCTATTCGCTTTACCCTTCAGGAACACGTAGAAACATCAAGCTTGACCCTTCCAATTTCTCTATTGGTATTATTTTGGGACCATAGACTACAAGATAAAAAAACCGTCCCCAAACCTGGAGACGGCGCTTTGTAAGAGACTAGTTATTGCATAGCTATTTAACGTGTTCGTGAATCACTGTCAGATGATCTTCTTCCTTTTCCAGTGCTGGTATCCTTACGGTTTACCTGGGTAGACTTTCCTATTTGATCTTTCACTCGCTGCACTGGTTCTTTTTGTACCGGCGCTTCGTTGTGGTGAAGAAGATAGCCTGGTAACCTCTTTTTTTTGCGGCCCCTCTGTTCCCACTGATCTCTTCCTCGTGTTTGTCCCACTACTACTTTTGTTATTAGATACCATTTCCATTTCTGCTTCAGGCACTTTAGTGTTTTGTGCTGTTTCCTGTTTTTGCGTTCCGCCTACATGGCTTCTTTTTTGGGACCTGGGTTTACCTTCTGCTTCTCTATTAATACCCGTCACTGCCAGTTTTGTCAACAAGTCATCTGCTTCATACTCTTCATTTAAGGTTGTTTCAAGGAGCTGGCCTACTTCATTCAATCCAAGTTCCCTGGCATATGTACGTGCTGTACCATAGCCGCATATTTCATAGTGTTCAATTTTCTGTGCACTGGCAATAATGGCTGCATCCAAAACATCCTGATTCATATCTTCCTTCATCACCTTGTTGCCTTCTTCAATTATACCTTGCATGCCTTTACAAACCTGCCGGCTTTTAAAAAGACGGCTAAACAAGCCTTTCTTTTCATCATTTTCCTGCTCAATTCCCATCATATTCTGCACTTGTTCCAGCCTGGAAAATTGCTTTTGAGTTACCTTTAGATGGGTTTGTAATGCTTTTTTCAACTCCCAGTTGTTTGCTTTTTCTATCATTAAAGGCATAGCTGCAATGATCTGTTCTTCCACTGAATACAGATCTTGCACTTCGTGTTTTAACAGATCAAGGAGATCTTTCATTTTATCCATAAAAGGGGATTTATCTTAACAACTATAAATTCTATGCCGCAGCTAAGCAGGCAGACTTTTCGTAAGAAACATTTTCCACCACCGTGTTTTGAGAATGATGAACGAACTTTGATGCAAAAATAAAATTGAACTATACGATGCTAACAGTGAAAAATGTACTTGAGAGTAAAGCAAAGCCCTTTAATACCGTTACACCAGACACCCTTGTTATTGACGCCCTTAATCTTTTAAGTTCAGTGAATTTAAGCTACCTGGTGGTGATGCAAGACCAAAATTACCAGGGGGTTTTCAGCGAAAGAGATTACAGCCGGAATGTTATACTGAAAGGCAGGGCAAGTAATTCTACAAAAGTTAAAGAGGTTATGACAACCGATTTGCCTATTGTAGGATTTAATGATACCGTGGAATATTGCATGCAATTAATGAATAGCCATAAGATACGTTACCTGCTGGCTTATGACGAAAACAAAAGCTTTGCCGGTATCATTACCATTCACGATCTACTTCGCCAGGTGATAAACAACCGTGAGGGTATCTTTAATTCCTCCGTTGCCCAGGAATTGATCAATAATGATGAAAGTGGGAAGATCTATTAAAAACTACGCATCTTTCACTAACCCCGAACACTAATGGAAACCTTTGTTTTTATTAATGATGATTTTGTAACAGAAGATAAAGGCTTGATTCATTATCGTGACCTTTCCATTCAAAGAGGTTATGGCTTCTTTGATTTCTTCCGGGTAAAGGACAAAGTACCGCTTTTAGTAGAAGAGCACCTGGACCGCTTGTTTCGTTCGGCAGAAATAATGCACCTCTCCATTCCACTTTCCCGGGAAACAATCAAATCAGTTATCTACTCTCTGATCAGTAAAAATGGGATCTCCGATTCCGGCATAAGGATCACTGTTACCGGGGGATATTCCGGCAATGGATATTCTTTGACAAATCCCAATATTATTATTTCAGAAAACCAGTTCACCCTACCAAAAGAAGTACAGTATAAAGAAGGGATCAGGCTGGCACTGTATCCGTACCAGCGGCAACTTCCGGAAGCCAAAACCATTGATTATCTTATGGAGATATGGTTGCAACCGTATATTCATTTGCACGCTGCAGATGATATTTTGTATTTCAGGGATGGTGCGATAACAGAATGTCCTCGGTCAAACTTTTTCATTGTAACAACAGGCGGAGAGATCCATACAGCGGGGGAAAATATATTAAAGGGTGTTACCAGGAGCCGGATCATAAAGGCCGCAATGGGCCATTTTGAACTTAAAGAAAGAAACATATCACCGGATGAAGCCTTACAGGCAAGCGAAGCCTTTATTTGCAGCACCACAAAAGGGATTTTGCCCGTTACTATAATAAATGGAAAGCCTATAGGAAACGGGAAACCCGGACCTGTCACCGAGCTACTTGGCCGCCTGTTACATACAGCCCATATGACAGGTTCTGAAGTATAGTGAGGCATTACCCTCATTTGTAAATAATTAGGTGAAAAAACGGGTTTATTTATGGTGTTTTGCGCATTTCACGCAATGTTATGTTTTCTAACTTGCTGGCATGAGAAATAATACCCTGCTTTCAGAAATAGACCTTTGGGAAGCCTGGATCGAATTCGATCATGAAGGCACAGAAAGTTTCGGAACCCTTTATATTTTGGGTGAAGTACCTGTTTCTAAAACATCACAACATCCATTCTTTATAAAATGCATACAGGAGAACGATCCTCAAACGCTGGTGTTAAGCGTTGAATTAAGCGATTCAGTAAGTACCTCAGGCGAGGAAGAGGTGGTTTTCTCAGAAAAACTCCCGGGTTTGCATAAGTATGACACTATAAAAATATACCGCGGCAAAGACCTTATTAAAGAAATAAATGAGATCGAGGTCCTGATTTGACCCTAAACTACCTACTGCCTTAACCATACCAGATTTGAATGGCCAGTCTTAGACTGGCCATTGTCTTGTCACGGCATAAAATTTTCAAGTATCCTGTAAACTAAAGATATGGATAGCAAAGAAAATAATATACCCCGTGGTGAAAGGGAGCCCGGCAATAGCAGGATTGAAAGGCGCTCCTCAATTCCGGGAGATCTTCCGGATTCACAAAAAGACAGAGAGGAAATGAGAACACAGGAAGAATTTATTGACCTGCCTGATGTGAAAGATATACCTGGGCAGGAGTTTGTAAATGCACCTCCGGTGGGCGCACTTGGTGACACTACCATTGCCTCAGATGATGAAGAAGGCGTAGGTGTTTTTGACCTTGATGATAGTGAAGATTTTACACCCGGAACTGAAGGCGATGTGTCAAGGGGTGAAAAACAAGCACTTGAGCAAATAGATTACCTGCCCACACGTGATGAAAATAACCTCATAGAGGCAAGAATGGACAATACCGACTTCCAGAATGAACCATTAAATGAACGAAGCTTTGGGGAAGTGAGGACCGCAAGCGACCTTGATGTTCCCGGGTCGGAGAATGATGATGCAAATGAAAGAATTGGGGAAGAGGACGAAGAAAACAATGATTACAGCCTGGGCAGTGCAGATAATGATAATATTACAGAAGGTACTCCCTGATAAGGGACAAGTTTTCAGGAATTCTGCAAAAACTTCAGTTGTTGCTGGTAATGGCATTTAGGTTGATGGAAAGCTATTGTTGCTTTTAGCATGTATTAACCAATAAAACGGAGGTTATTATGTCAATAATTAAAAGAAACAATTCTTTCCAGGGAATGAACAGCATCTTTGATGATCTGTTTAACAGGGACCTTTTAAACTGGGGCCTTGTCAATAACTCAGCCACAAATACCACCTTACCATCGGTGAACATCAGGGAAACCAATGATAACTTTATAGTTGAGATGGCCGCTCCCGGTATGACAAAAGATGACTTCAAGATTGAGCTGGATGGTAACTTGTTGACTATTAGCAGTGAAAAAGAAGATCGCAATGAGATGAAGGATGGTGAAAAGTATACACGGCAGGAATTTAGTTACCAATCTTTCCAACGCAGTTTCCAGCTTCCTAAAGATGTGGTGGATTCTGATAAGATCCAGGCAAAGTATGAGAATGGTGTTTTAAATCTTGTGGTACCTAAAAAGGAGCATGCGAAACAGAAACCCCCAAGAATGATCGAAATAGCTTAATGACAGTCCGCTTCGGCGGACTTTTCTTTTATCATTTATCCTCTAATAGTACCAGGTACCCACTTGAGTGATATAAATTTGAAAACTGATATCATATAGCATGCCTTCAATAGACATATTGTTACTTCAGCTTTTAATGGTGATCGTGGTAGGCGGGTTGATTGGTGCCGAAAGAGAATACCATAGCAAGAGCGCTGGGTTTAGAACCATGATCCTGATCTGCCTGGGGTCTTTTCTATTCACCACATTTTCTATTCATATCTCAGGCTCCAGTTCTGACAGGATAGCTTCGAATATTGTAACAGGAATTGGCTTTTTAGGCGCGGGAGTCATTTTTAAGTCTGATAACAGGATCAATGGAATCACCACTGCGGCTACCATATGGGCTGTGGCAGCACTGGGAATGGGCATTGCCGATAATGCGTATGTATTAGTAGGCATCAGCACTGTGGTCATTATGTCGGCTTTGATGTTATTGACAAAACTTGAGCGTATTATAGACAGGATCAACCAATCGCACACTTATAAAATTGTCAGCATTTACCAGGAAGACCTGCTTAAACAATACGAGAACATGTTCAAAGAATGCCAGCTTCATTACAAACGATTGAAGCGCACAAAAAATGGAGAATACCTGGTAGGAACATGGATCGTGCATGGTTCGGAAAAAAATCATAACAGGTTCACCAAGATGATACTGCATGATCCAACAGTAAAGAAATTTGAATTTTGATCAATAGCGGGTGCTAACCACTGATAGTGGATCCGTTTATTGAGCTGATCTTCCCAGGCGGACATTTGCTTTCCTTATCAATTCATCAATATCCATCTTTTTCATGCATTTGAAATGCCCCTGCGGACAATGGTTCCTTCCCATTTTTGTACAGGGCCTGCACCAAAGCTTATGTACCTGTGCATCGTCATAAGGCCGCGCATGTGTAAGCAGGAAATTATCGCCATAATAAGGCACCATCCCAAACGATGGTGTAGTGCTACCCCAAACAGCAATGACAGGCTTTTTCAGTGCAGCGGCTATGTGCATCAGGCCTGTGTCGTGAGCAATCACCAGTTTTGATTTACGTACCAGGTCCGCACTTTCATTCAATGAAAACTTTCCACAAGCATTGTACACCTTTACCGGATCCACCTTTCTTATTTCCTCCCCTTCAGCAAATTCTTCTTTCGCCCCTAACAAGATAATAGGGTGATCCATCTTCTGACACAGTTCCTGCAACTTATATACAGGTAGCTTCTTGGTATAAAAAGAAGCACCAATAACGATGGCAACAAAGCCAAGCTGGTGCGATGCAGGAATATCATTTTGCTGAACTTCCTCTTCTTTTGGAATAAAATAATCCATGCCTGCCCCATCATTCCGCACGCCAAATGATTTCACGGTTTCCATATAGCGGTCAATGATATGCAGCTTAGGCATTACATTCCACTTAAGCTTAACGAAGATGAGCTTTTCAATATTGAGCTTATTGAAACTTACCGAAGGCACCTTCAGCGCTTTCTTAACTCTAAGGGTCCTTAAATTATGGTGCAGGTCAATAATGTGATCAAACTTTTCTTCATTTAAATCAGCGATCATTTGTTCCCAATCATCACTAAGTAAGTGCAGCTTATCCACGTAGGGATTGTGCGCCATAACAGTTTTGAACTGGGGCTTTATAAGGAAATGTATCTCCGCACCTGGCACCTGCTTTTTTAAACAGCGTACCACTGGTGTGGTAAGAACGATATCACCAATGGAAGAAAACCTGATTATCAAAAACTTCATAGTCTTTGGATTGGATTTTTATTTGGAATTGCAAAGTTGGAGATCCTTTATTATACCTATGTATTATTTGAGTTCATAAACATTTGATCCATTACTCTTCTACATACTTAAGATCCTTATGGTAGGTTTCTTCAGTAAAATAAGCCGATATAAGAGTAATGATCATTACTAATATGCCTGTAACAACAGCACTTTTCACAAGTGCCCAGCCCCAGCTATCCTGGAAAACATTTTTAAATAGCAGGTTTATCAGGGGCAACGATCCCCGCACCATATTGGGTATGGTGGTAGCAGCAGTTGCTCTTAAATTGGTTCCAAACTGCTCGGCGCCCATAGTTACAAAAATGGCCCAAAAGCCCGTGCTGAACCCCAAAGCCGTACATATAATGTACATACGTGTATCGTTGTTATTCCAGGGGCTGAAAAACAGGAAAGCTGAGATAATGCTTAAAGCATAAAAAAGATAGAGCGCCTTTTTCCTGCTTTTAAAATACTGGCTGATGAATCCAATCAATATATCACCAACAGCAATACCTATATATGCATACATAATGGCTTTGCCGCTATTCACTGCATTTTCGCCATACAGACTTAGGGCAAACCGGTTGCTAAGGTTTACCAATACGCCAATTACAAACCATGTGGGTAATCCAATCAAAATAGCCAGTACATATTTCCGGAACCGTACTGCATTATTGAAGAACATTAATATATTACCCCGTATCACATTTTGCTGTTTCACCTCGTGAAACATACCACTCTCCGCCACGCTAATTCTAAGCAGAAGCAATATAACTCCAAGTCCCCCTCCTATTTTATAACACAATCGCCAGTCCTGGGTGTATTCGTAGGTAAAAAATGCAAATACAGCCCCAAATAAACCAATACCTGCTACAAGGGAAGTACCTATACCACGTTTATCCTTTGGTAACAGCTCACTTACCAGTGTGATGCCTGCTCCCAATTCTCCTGCAAGCCCAATGCCTGCCACAAACCTGGCATAGGCATAGTGGTCAATGGTAGTAACATATCCCGTAATAAAATTGGCTATTGAATATAATAGTATGGATCCAAATAAAACACTGAGTCTTCCTCGCTTATCACCCATGATACCCCAAATGATGCCACCAATCAGCAGGCCAATCATTTGCCAGTTAATAATCCTTGTGCTTGCAGCCAATACCTGCTTTGTATTAGCCAGGTCTATGCCTACTCCCTGTAATGAGGGTTCCCTGACGATGGTAAAAAGCAGCAGGTCATAGATATCAACAAAATAACCCAGAGCTGCCACCACTACAGCCAGGCTAAAAACAGAAGAATGATTCTTTTGTTTCATTTATCATTTTGAATTATGATCGGTTGTAGTTGCAGGCTGCTTTTTGGTAAAGAATAATTTGTAAATGACAGGCAGGGTTGTCACCAATATTATGGCAATAGTGATCGCCTCTATATGATCCTTCAAACTGAAATTAAATTCACGCTCCACCCAGGACTGCAGGAAATATCCACCCAGCATCATACTGCATACCCAGGCAATACTTCCTAAAAGGTTATAGAAAATAAAAGTAGGTCTTTCCATTTTTACAACACCCGCAACAATAGGAGCAAAAGTCCGGATGATGGGAAGAAACTTTGCCAAAAAGATAGTAGCCTTTCCATATTGGTGATAAAATTCAGTTGCTCTCAGCAAATGTTTTTTTCTAAACAACCATGTCTCTTTGCGTTCATATAATAAGGGGCCCGTCTTTCTGCCGAACCAATAACCAGCTATATTGCCTAAAAAAGAGGCGATGATCACCAATATAATTACAACGTAGGGAAGACCGAAAAACTCCTTACCCAGGTTTTCAAGATAAATGCCTGCAGCAAATAATAATGAGTCCCCAGGTAAAAAGAAGCCAACGAATAACCCTGTTTCAGCAAAAACCACAAACAACAGGAAATATAGCCCCCCGTTTGTTATGATCCATTCTATAAACTGTTGAATAAATCCTCCCTGGAGCATTGTTATATGTAGTAAGCTAAACATCTGGTTGTTTCTGATTTAAAGGTTTGTACGCTGCTTTTTTACTGTACTTAAAATGATCGCTATTCAGTTAATTCTCCCTCCCATTTACTTACCACACTGGTTGCCAATGCATTTCCAACCACATTGGTTGCTGTTCTGAACATATCACAAAAATGATCAATTGGCAATATTAAAGCTACTCCTTCAGGTGGAATGTTAAACATGGAGCAGGTGGCTAAAACCACAACAAGCGACGCTCTTGGCACTCCAGCTATACCTTTACTAGTTAACATGAGCACTAACAGCATCATCAACTGGGTCTCAATTGGCATATGCATACCATAAGCCTGCGCTATGGCCAGGCTGGCAAAGGTCATATACATCATACTGCCATCCAGGTTGAATGAATAGCCAAGTGGTAAAACAAATGCCACGATCTTATCCCTGCAGCCAAAACGCTCCAGTTCCTCTGTAAGCTTTGGAAAAACAGCTTCGCTGCTGGTGGTGCTGAAGGCAATCAGCAAAGGACTTCCAATCCTGCGCAACAATTCCCTGATCCTTCCTTTTAAAATGATAGTACCTACTGTTAAAAGCAGTATCCAAAGAATGGCTATACCAATTAAAAAGAAAGAAAAGTATTTAAGGTAAAAAACAAATATTCCTAAGCCTTTTGAAGCCACAACTGCTGCTATGGCACCAAATACTCCTATAGGTGCAAAGTTCATTACATAGTTCACCATCTTTAATATGACATGTGAAGCCACATCCAGTGCTTTGATCAGTGGTTTTGTATAGTCTCCAATAGCGGCAGCAGCTACGCCAAAGAAAATAGAGAACACAACCAGTTGCAATATTTCATTATTGGCCATGGCCTCCACAAAACTTTTAGGGATAACATGTTCTACAAAGTTTTGAAGGGAAAAGCTTTTCTGTTTGGTAACAAGGTCTGTCAATCCTTCCACGTCTTTTTGGGATAGATCGATGTATTGGCCAGGTTTAAAGTAATTAACCAATGCCAGCCCAATGAGCAGGGAAGCCAATGATGCTGTTATAAACCAAAGTATGGCCTTACCACCCACTCGTCCCACTGTTTTCAGGTCTCCCAGTTTGGCAATACCCACAACCAGCGTAGTAAAAACCAAAGGGGCAATGATCATCTGCACCAACCTGATAAAAATGGTGCTTAGTATTTTAATATTGTTTGAAAAGCTTTTTTGAAAGCCAGGACCGGTACTGGTAAAAATAAAATATCCAACAAGGATACCCAGTATCATGGACAGAATGATATATAGAGTAAGACGGTTCCCTTTATTCATACGGTGCGCTTGTTAACAGCGCGCCGAAAATCGGAAAAAAAAGGGATATCAAAGATTTTCAATTCTTTTTGAGCAGCCATATATCATAAAAGAAAAGTAGTGTTAATGAATTATTATTTATTTTACGAGCTTAAACGAACCATAATCAACAATTTCACATGAGTTTATTTGTTAAGAAACCTCTTGCAGGACTTTTAGCTGAGGCCCAGGACAGTAGTGGGCATACCCTAAAGAAAACCCTTGGTGCTGGCGGATTGATAGCCCTTGGTATTGGGGCAATTATTGGTGCGGGATTATTTTCCATTACAGGTGGTGCCGCCGCTAACCAGGCAGGGCCAGCCATCACCATTTCATTTGTTGTTGCAGCTCTCGGTTGTTTATTTGCCGGTTTATGCTATGCAGAATTTGCCTCTATGATCCCCGTTGCAGGTAGTGCATATACCTACAGCTATGCTACCATGGGAGAATTCATTGCCTGGATCATAGGTTGGGACCTTGTACTGGAATATGCTGTTGGTGCCGCTACAGTAAGTATTAGCTGGAGCCGTTACCTGGTCAAGTTCCTGGAAGGATTTGATGTGCACCTCCCCGTCTGGATGGCCACAGGGCCTTTTGATGGAGGTATGATCAATGTTCCAGCAGTATTCATTGTTGTCTTAATGAGCCTGTTGCTTATTAAGGGCACACAGGAAAGTGCATTTGTCAATTCAATTATCGTTGCCTTAAAAGTTGCAGTGGTATTGGTGTTCATTTTCCTTGGATGGAAGTATATCAACAATGACAACTACAACCCATATATCCCTACGAATACAGGTACTTTCGGCGAATATGGTTTCAGTGGAATCATCAGGGCAGCCGCTATTGTGTTCTTTGCCTATATAGGCTTTGATGCCGTGAGTACCGCTGCACAGGAAGCTAAAAATCCTAAAAGGGATATGCCCTGGGGTATCCTGGGATCCCTTGCCATCTGTACTGTTCTCTATATACTTTTTGCCCACGTAATGACCGGTGTTACCAGTTATACTTCCTTCAAAGGACAGGATGGTATCGCACCAGTTGCTGTGGCTATTGAACATATGGGTAAGGCTGATGCTGCTGGTGTCATTCACCCGGATTATCCATGGTTGAACAGGGCTATTATCGTAGCCATCCTTGCCGGTTATTCATCTGTGATATTAGTGATGCTGATGGGGCAAAGCCGTGTATTCTATAGTATGAGCCGTGATGGATTATTGCCTAAGGTATTTTCTGACGTACATCCCAAATTCAGAACACCTTCAAAAAGCAACTTCCTATTCATGCTTTTTGTAAGCCTTTTTGCAGCCTTTGTACCTGCAAGAGTGGTGGGAGAAATGACAAGTATAGGTACCCTGTTTGCTTTCATCCTTGTATGTATTGGTGTAATGGTATTAAGGAAAAACGAACCGGATGCACCAAGAGCTTTTAAAACTCCATGGGTTCCGCTTGTTCCTGTCCTGGGTATCGCCACCTGCTTATTTATGATGGTCTTCCTACCACTTGACACCTGGATCCGTTTGATAGTATGGATGATGATAGGATTTGATGTGTACATATGGTATGGCATGAAAAACAGCCATTTATCAAGTGGTGATACACAATCAACAGGTAGAAGCAACCGTATTATCGGATGGACCGGCCTTTCCCTTGTTGTGCTTTTGGCAATTGTAGCCTTTATACATCATGGGGTAATGGACGTTGAAAATCCAGATACAGGATTGTTTTATTTCGCCCTGGTCTTTGCAGCCATTCATGCAGTATTATATGGCAATAGGCTAAGAAGAAAATAAATAGTAATTTTATTAAATAAGGCAGCTATGGTTATACATAGCTGCTTTTTTTATTTGTAAATAGTACTTTTGCGGCGCTTCCCAATTCATATATATTATTACGTATTGATGGAATGAGAAGTTCGTAAAACCTGAAATAATAAATATCAAACTTTTATGGGTCGCATATTTGAAGTTAGAAAGTCCACCATGTTTGCCCGTTGGGACCGTATGGCTAAGCAATTTACCCGGGTAGGGAAGGAAATTGCCATTGCTGTAAAAGCCGGAGGCCCTGATCCTGCCACCAATCCAGCTTTACGCCGCTGCATGCAAAATGCTAAGGCAGTGAATATGCCCAAGGACAGGGTTGAAGCAGCTATCAAAAGAGCACAGGGCAAGGAGATGGAGAATTATGAGGAGATCCTGTATGAAGGATATGCCCCTCATGGTGTGGCAGTGTTGGTTGAAACAGCCACTGATAACCACATACGCACAGTGGCCAATGTAAAATCTATTTTCAATAAAGGCAATGGTGCCTTAGGTAACAGTGGCAGTGTAAGCTTCCAGTTTAAAAAGGTCGGCACTTTCAAATTAGCTCCCCAGGGTCTGAACATGGATGACCTGGAACTGGAACTGATTGACCATGGCCTTGAAGAACTGGGTGAAGGAACCGGTGAAAATGGAGAGGATGTAATAGTGCTGCGCTGTGCCTTCAGTGATTTCGGAAACCTTCAAAAGGCTCTTGAAGAAAAAGGTATAACGCCCTTAAGTGCCGAACTAGAATGGATCCCTACCACCACTGTTGAATTATCAGAAGAGCAGGCACAGGATGTGCTGAAACTGGTAGATAAGCTCGAACAGGATGAAGATGTTCAAAAAGTCTTTCATAACCTCCAATAACTTATTAAAAAAGGCTGTCTAATAAAAAGACAGCCTTTTTAAATTCCCCATTACCTGGTAAGGAACCTAACATTGGCCAACTGCCAAAATCACAGTATTACTGGCTGTGAGCTTCCTTTTATTTACTACAACTACATTTTGATCACTACTAATCCCTGTAAACTCATTTGAAGCCCTGTAAAACCCACGAATGAGGGGTTTTCTGTTTACTTACCACTTAGCTCCTCCCTATCTGAGGTATAGCTACGGTATAGCAACGGTATAGATACTCCGTGCCGGCACGGAGTATCTATATCGTAGATAGGGAGTAGATAGGGCTAAGCCCGGAAGAAGCTATAGGGTTACTGCCCTTATGTTTTATCCTATCTGCCATTTCAGCAGGGCTAAACCGTTAATAAAGTTTGTATATAAAGAAGCACTTCATTTGAGCCTGGGCCTTCTATAATCATAATGAAGCTAATTTTGATAAGCTATGGATAACCCGGTGATATTATTTGATGGGGTCTGCAATCTTTGTAATGGTGCCATCAACTTTGTATTGCGCCATGATAAAAAAGGCATATTCAGGTTTGCTTCCATACAATCTGAAGCAGGTCAGCGATTATTGGCAGCCCATGACCTGGATGCAAGGGAGTTGAATTCTTTTTTCCTGGTTGATAAGGGAAAGGTCTATCAGAAATCAGCAGCTGCTTTAAGAGTGGCAAATTATTTTGCCTGGTATTGGAAGGAATTGCAAATACTAAGGATAGTGCCCTATTTCCTGCGTGATGCGATATATGATTTCATCGCCACTAACCGCTATAAATGGTTTGGCAAACGAGACGAATGCATGGTACCAACACCGGATGTGCAAAAAAGGTTTCTGCAATAATGCAATACTATATATCAATTTCTCCCTGGAGGAACAGCACACATTTTCCTGATAATAAAACCCTGTCTCCTGACAGTTCACATTCAAGGGTACCACCTCTTTTTGATAATTGCTTACATTGAAGTTTGGTCTTTCCTAGCTTTTCGGACCAGTAGGGTACAATGTTGCAATGCGCTGAACCTGTGACAGGATCTTCATTGATGCCTGCACTTGGGTAAAAACAGCGAGACACCACATCTGCAGATTGCCCTTTAGCGGTAACGATCACCCCAAAGCTGTCCAACTGCTGCATTAATATGAAGTCAGGTTCTATATTTTTTACAGCTTCTTCATCAGGCAGTACAACAAAGTAATCTCTTGATTTCAATATTTCAACGGCGATAGCAGTGCCAAGGCTTTTCAACAAGCCTGCAGGGGCAGTACATGGGTCAGGAATACGGGCCGGAAAATCAAGTGTATACACTCCCTCTTTGGCAGAAGCCTTTAACATGCCGGCTCTTTGCGTTCTGAATTGGATCTCTGCTATATGAGGTTCTATAAAATTCTTGATAACATAAGCAGAAGCCAGTGTGGCGTGTCCACACAGATCTACCTCATTCTCCGGGGTAAACCACCGTATTTGGTAAACCTCGTCTTCTTTTACAATGAATGCCGTTTCACTCAAGTTATTCTCCATCGCTATCTTTTGCATAATGTCTTCATCTATCCAATGTTCTAATGGAATGACGGCTGCGGGATTACCAGAAAATACATTTTCCGCAAAAGCATCAACCTGGTAAATAGAAAACTTCATCTTATTATTTTAATTGAATTTGAGGTAATGAAAGATTATAACGAACCGCGATAAAACGTATCACAAATATCATGAGTATACAAATCACTTTTGCTACATCATCATTCAAATGTGTTTGCTTGAGCAGGTAATAGGCAATGCCACCAATGATACAGGCAAGTGCATATATCTCTTTCCGAAATATCAATGGTACTTTATTTAATAACACATCCCTGATCACACCCCCAAAACAGGCGGAAATAGTACCCAATGCAATACATATTCCGGCGCTGAATCCCTGTTTCAAACCAACTTCAATGCCTATGATTGTAAATAATCCCAGGCCAAGGGCATCAAAAATAAAGAGCGCCGTATTTAAATGTTTCAGGTAACTACCAAAGATCATTGTAAGGATTGCAGATACAAAAATGATCAATATTGTATTGCCATTATGCAGCCAGTTGACAGGAAAATTTCCTACCAGAACATCACGTACGGTGCCTCCACCAATAGCCGTAACAAAAGCAATGATAAGTACTCCAAAAGGATCAAGCTTTCTTTCCATAGCGGAGAATCCTCCAGCTACCGCAAAAGCAAATGTTCCTAATATATCAATCAGGTTTAAGAAGCTTGAGTACATTATTCTAAAGATAAGTGCAACAGGATTGATCAAAAAAAGAATCCCGGTTTTGTTACCGGGATCTTACATAATATTTAGAGTGTTTATTCAGCCATCATAGCACGCAGAACAGTTTCAATCTCTTCTGCATTTGGCTTACTGAAATAATCACCGTCGCTGCCATACGAAGGCCTGTGGGCTTTGGCTGTAATAGTTCGGGGTGCCACATCAAGCCAGCGGTATCCTTTCTGCTCTTCCATTACTTTATTGAACATATAGGCTGAAGCTCCACCTGGAACATCTTCATCAACAAAAACGATCCTGTTGGTTTTTTGTAATGATGTTAGAATCATGTGGCCGGTATCAAATGGCAAAAGGGTTTGCACATCTATTACTTCACAACTGATACCTTGCTTTTGCAGGCGTTGCGCTACTTCCATAATGATGCGCAATGTGGAACCATAAGACACAATGGTGATATCAGTTCCTTCTTTTAATATTTCCGGCACACCCAGTGGCACAGCATACTCCAAAAGATTGGAAGGAAGTTTTTCTTTAAGACGATAGCCGTTCAAACATTCAATTACGATGGCAGGATCATTACCCTGCAATAATGTATTATAGAAACCTGCGGCCTGGGTCATGTTCCTTGGCACACATACATACATGCCACGAAGCGCATTAATAACAACACCCAATGGAGAGCCGCTATGCCAGATGCCTTCCAGGCGATGTCCCCTGGTACGCACTATGATAGGGCAACTTTGTTGACCCTTTGTTCTGAAATGCAGGGTTGATACATCATCACTCAAAGGCTGTAATCCGTACAGTAAATAATCAAGGTATTGAATTTCAGCTATCGGTCTTAATCCCCTCATCGCTAATCCAATACCCTGGCCCATAATGGTAAGCTCGCGTATACCCGTATCAAAAATGCGCTGATCACCATACTTTGCCTGCAAACCGGAAAACCCCTGGTTCACATCGCCTATATAACCAAGATCTTCACCAAAAGCTACAACTTTTGGATTGCTGGCGAATAGCTGGTCAAAATAATGATTCAGGATCTCGAAGCCATTTACAGTTGGGGCATCGGCGTTGTACTTTACAGGAGATGCTTTGATGTTTAGCGTACTTTTTGGCCCCTGGTTGTATAAATGAGAGTTGTATAATGCATCACTTTCCTTTTGCAACTCCTTATAGTAATCCTTTAACCAATAAGCTTCATCACGTTCCCCAATGAGGTTTAGGGAAGCATAAATGTTTTTCATCACATCCCGTCTCAATGGTTCCTTTATAGATGAAAGCTCCCTGGCAATAACTTCCAGTTCGTGTTGGTGTTCATTGATCTTTGAAGCAACATCCTGTATTAATTCAACAGCGCGGGCCACTTGTTTTTTAATGGGTTGCAGGTAGGCTTCCCAGGCATGGGCTTTACTTGAGCGCACATGATCTTTAGCTTCTTTTTCAATATCATCAAGCTCCTCTTCAGAAGCAAGGAGATTCGCCAGGATCCATTCACGCATTTTTTTCATAGCATCCCAATCCCGCTCCCATTGCAATCTTTCGTTTGATTTATACCTTTCATGGCTCCCGGAAGTCGAATGCCCCTGGGGTTGTGTTAACTCCTCTACATGGAATAAGGCTGGTGTATGTGTTTCCCTTGCCAGGCGGATACCTTCTTCAAAAGCTTCACACATACCTGCATAATCCCAGCCTTTAACTTTATATATATTGAATCCATTAGAATATTCCTCTTTCTGCATACCACTCAAAGCCTCTGAAATGGATCCCTTTGTTGTTTGATATTTTTTGGGAACAGATATGCCATAACCATCATCCCATACAAACACTGCAAGGGGAACCTGCATAACACCTGCGGCATTGATGGTTTCCCAAAATTGACCTTCGGAAGTTGAGGCATCACCTATAGTACAGAAACAAACTTCATTACCTTTTTCGGATAGATGGGAAAACTGTTGTAATTCGGGCACATTCCTGAAAGTTTTGGAAGCAAAGGCCAATCCGAGGCCCCTGACCATCTGGCCGGCTGTAGGAGCAATATCAGCAGAAACGTTCTTTTGTTCTATAAGATTCAGCCACTCGCCATTACTATCAACAAAAGGAGTAGCAAAATGGGAAACCATTTGCCTGCCGGCACTAAAAGGATCATTGTTGACATCAGGATCGGCATACAACTGGGCAAAGAACTGCTCTACAGTAGCGATCTCACTGGCAAAGGCAAATGTTTGATCACGGTAATAACCAGATCTGAAATCACCGGGTTGGAAAAACTTGGCCATGGCCACCTGGGCTACTTCCTTGCCATCGCCAAAGATGCCAAACTTTGCCTTACCTGTCAGCACCTCTTTACGGCCTATCAGGCTAGCTTCCCGGCTTATGCAAACCCATTGATAATCCTGGAGAACCTCTGCTTTAAAACTATCAAAGGAAAGTTTTTCAAGGGATTGTTCCTGGGTTTCAAATGTATTTTCCATCTGACAAAAATAGGGGAAACCCTACATCGTTAAAAAATCACAAATTGTTGGTTTTACTATACTTTCACCTTAGATTATATTATTTTTGGGTTCAATAGCTTTCTTATGAAGAAAATGTTGGTATTATTCTTAACCATGGTGGGTTTCACGGCCCTGAAAGCCCAGACACCAGCAGATGCCATAAATCTGAAAGAAACAGAATATGACTTTGGCAAAATACCCCAGGGCAAGCCTGTTTATCATTTTTTTGATGTAACTAATAAAACCGAATCTCCCTTAAAACTGGAGAATGTAACTGCCAGTTGTGGCTGTACCACGCCTGAATGGAATAAAGAACCAATTGCTGCCGGGGCTACAGATAAGATAAAAGTGGGATATAATGCTGCAGCTGAAGGACATTTTGAAAAATTTATTACGGTTACATACAACGGAAATCAAACAAAACAAATCAAGATAAAGGGAACTGTCTGGAAAGCACCGGCAGGATCTGCTCCATCTAATGCATCGGTAAACTTTTTAAAACAACAAATACAATAAGAACATGAAAAGAATTCTTCTACTTGCTGCCGTATTCGCCACAGGATTTACTGCTATGGCACAACAAAAAGCTGAGGAAGTAATGAAAGTGAATGTTGACAAATATGATTTTGGAAAAATCAAGCAAGGTCAGCCTGTTACTACTTACTTTACTATTACCAACACCAGCGACAAGCCTATTACCATTGAAAATGCATGGGCAGGCTGTGGCTGTACTACCCCGGAATTTTCTAAGGAGCCCATTGCGCCTAATGCAACTTCTAAATTGAAAGTTGGTTACAATGCAGCAGCTATGGGACATTTTGAAAAAGATGTAAACGTAAAGATCGCAGGCTACCAACAACAAAAGATCGTAAAGATCACAGGTGAAGTAGTTGATGCTAATGCTTATGATGCGCTGTCAAAAGCAGGTGCTCTTAAAGCTGATGATGTAAAGAAAGTAAAAGTAGAAGAGAAGAATGGTAAAGTTGAAACTAAAGTAAAGAAGGGATAATTACTTATAAGTATCCATAAATATTGAAACATCCCCTGCCTGCCAGGGGATGTTTCTTTTTAATACCTGTTCTAACTTTCCTGTTAAACATGAATTACCTGCGATAACTCTATTTACCAGTTGGTTACAAATTTTATCTTTGCCGGATGTTAGAAATCTCAGAAAGGGGAAAGCAGATGCCCCCCTCCCCCATAAGAAAATTAGTTCCGTATGCTGAAACAGCTAAGAAAAAGGGAATTAAAGTTTACCATCTTAATATAGGGCAACCTGATATTGAAACTCCGCCTGCCATATTAGATGCAGTGAGAGATGCTGATATCCGTGTATTGGAATATAGTCATAGTGCGGGAAATGAGAGCTATAGAAAAAAGCTGGTTCAATACTATAAAACGGTTGGTATAGATATTACCAAGGACCAGATATTGATCACAACAGGTGGATCTGAAGCTATTCTTTTTGGTTTTTTAACCTGTCTCAATCCTAGAGATGAAGTGATCATCCCTGAACCGTTCTATGCGAATTATAATGGATTTGCAGTAGCCGCCGGAGTTAAAGTGGTGCCCATTACTTCAAATATTGAAAATGGTTTTGCCCTTCCTCCTATTTCAGATTTTGAAACAGTGATCACTGCAAACACAAAGGCTATCGTTGTTTGTAATCCCAACAATCCTACCGGCTATTTATATAGCCGCCAGGAGATGGAAGCACTTAAAACCATTTGTTTGAAACATAACCTGTACCTGTTTTCTGATGAGGCATACAGGGAGTTTGCCTACTCTGGTGAATATGTAAGTGCGCTTCATTTAACGGGCATGGATGACAATGTGGTGCTTATGGATACGGTAAGTAAGAGGTACAGTGCCTGTGGCGCTCGTTTAGGCGCTTTCGTTACCCGCAACAAAGCAGTTTATGATGCGGCTATGAAATTTGCCCAGGCAAGGCTTAGTCCTCCAGGCCTTGCACAGATCATGGGTGAAGCTGCGGTAGATCTGCCTGCCTCTTACTTTGATGCTCCCAAAGCTGAATATATTGCCAGGAGAAATTTGCTGGTGAAAAGGTTGAATAATATGCCCGGGGTATTTTGTCCCAACCCTGGAGGTGCATTTTATGCCATGGCTCAATTGCCTATTGACGATTCGGATAAGTTTTGCCAATGGCTGCTTGAAGAATTTTCAGTAAATAACCGTACAGTAATGCTCGCACCTGCCACAGGATTTTATGGTACGCCGGGCCTGGGAAAAAAAGAAGTGCGCCTGGCGTATGTACTTAATTTAAAAGACCTTGACGACGCAATGGATTGTTTAGAGAAAGCATTACAGGTGTACCCTGGCCGTACTGAAGTGAAGAGCGTGAAAAATGAGGAAGCTATTCTATAGGTTTCAGAATGACTACTGAATAGGCTATCTATAAGATAGACTAGCCATTATCTTCGCTACCAGCTGATGGGTAAAATGCTACTCAGTAAATGATATATTAAGATTTAGCCTCAACAAAGTTGGGGCTTTTTTTATGCGCAGAAATTGACATCCGGAGGCATAATAATTGCAAAATATTGGGAGAACGATCAATTTCAACTATTTCATAAAAAATACAGTTTATGGCAAATGAACAATATGGAAGCTGGCATGCCGATAATGAGTTTCAACCTCAGGCAGGAAGCGGAGTAATTAATGTAGGACAAGGAGAACGGATAGCAAGCGCAGCTGTAGGAGCATGGTTATTGTCCTCCGGTCTGAATAGCTTGATCAAACACCCTATGAATAGCCTGGTGAAACTGGCTGTTGGTGGTGTATTGCTTTACAGGGGTGCATCAGGTCACTGTCCTGTATATGCGAGCATGGGAAAAACAAAAGGTGTTTCCAACACTGATGCCGTAAACATCCGTACGAGCATGATAGTGAATAAATCAAAAGAAGAAGTGTATGCTTTCTGGAGAAAACTGGAAAATCTTCCTTTATTCATGAAGCACCTGGCTTCTGTTACGGAAATAGATTCCAAGCATTCTCATTGGGAAGCCGTGATCCCTGGAAACATAGGAAGAATAAAATGGAATGCTGAAATAGTAAAAGAAGAGCCTAATTATATGATAGGCTGGCAGTCTATTCCTAATTCAACTATCAATAATGCCGGCAAGGTTACCTTTCAGGATGCAGCTGGCGGACAGGGTACAGAGTTAGAAGTGGTGATAAGTTACCATCCACCTGCAGGAGAAATAGGTTCAGGACTGGCGAAAGCTTTGAACCCGGTATTTGAAAAACTGATACGCCAGGATGTGATGAATTTCAAAGAGTATATAGAAACAAAACATAAAGGTTCTACTGAAAACACAAATGACAATCCAAACATTTTACGCAGCGAAGCTGAAAGTGTGCAGGACGGTTCTGGTACCAACCAGTATGTAAATCAGTAAACCAGCTTCTTTGAGATGCGATCCGCTGCAGTGATGAAAATTTCATTAAACTGGATTGGGTCCATCTCACCAAATGCAATGGGTGGTGAAGGCTTGCGATCATAATGATTGACAGAAAGTTTCCACCACCCTACATTTTTCCATTCTCCCAATTTATAGCCGATATTATCATATGTAGCAAAATGTGTGAACCCACATTTTTCGTGAAGCTTTATACTAGGTTCATTAGGTAGAGTTATTCCCGCATAAATATTCCTGTATCCCTGCATTTTAAGGATTTGAAACAGCACCTTGTATAATTCCCGCCCAATACCCATTCCCTGGAAATCTTTTTTTGTATATACAGAAGATTCACAACACCATTGGTAGGCTGCCCTTTCCCGGTGCCCTGAAGCATAAACATAGCAAATGACAGATCCATCAAGTGTACAAACCAGCCAGGGTCTTGCATGCAGGTATTTTTGCATTCTTTCTTTGAACTCAGCTTCTGAAGGAACTTCTGTTTCAAAAGTAAAAGCAGTGCCCAATATATAGGGAGTATATATTTCCAGTATTTGCCGGGCATCTGAGGCATTGGCCACCCGCACCTGTACCATTTCTTGGAGTTTTGCAGAAAGGTAATTATTACACCTTGTTAAAGAAGAAAAAATGATTTTCCATTAAAGGACTGAATACTTATTTTTGCACCCCCTTAACCAGGGGAACTTCATAATTATCTTTACAGGCATAAATGAAGTGGGATATAAGGCGAGGTAGCTCAGCTGGTTAGAGCATCGGATTCATAACCCGAAGGTCGGCAGTTCAAGTCTGCTCCTCGCTACTAAATAGCCTCCTTTTCTGGAGGCTTTCTTATTTCTATAATAAAATAGAGCATCGAATTCATATCCGCCTGAGGCGGACGCCAGTTTAGGTCTGCTCCTCGATACAGAGAAGATCCCATCCGAAGCTTTTGTTGTTTTATTTTCAAGGTCGGCAGTTTAAGGTCTTATACTTCCTGCAGAGAATCTATTATCTTCAGTATCGCCTTATGTGTTATACTGTTTATATACTTTATTCTTCCAAATACAATAAGACCTATGTAGGATTTACTTCAAATTTGATAGAAATGTTCAAAAGCCATAATGAATTAGGTCATAAAGGGTGGACATTGAACTACAGACCGTGGAAAGTAATTTATTGTGAGTATTTCCCAGATAAATCATCTGCCATGTTTCGCGAAAAACAATTAAAGGGTGGAAAAGGGAGAGAATGGATAAGGCGAAAAATATTTTCAGATTACGAAGCATTCGGATTCATATCCGCCTGAGGCGGACGGCAGTTCAAGTCTGCTCCTCGCTACTAAATAGCCTCCTTTTCAGGAGGCTTTCTTATTTCTAAAATAGAGCATCGGATTCATATCCGCCTGAGGCGGACGGCAGTTCAAGTCTGCTCCTCTGTACACTTTAGCCTCCTTTACTGGAGCTTTTTTATTACCCTTTAATACCTCTTGAAGGGTTATTATCAAAGTTTATTTGTAATGAGAAAATTACTATTTTAAATGGCTTTATGCCTTATACAGTTTACATACTCTATTCTACAAAGAACGAGAAAATATATATAGGCTTTACTTCTAACCTTATTGAGCGCTTTAAAAGCCACAACTATCTTTCCCGGGAAAGTTGGACTGTAAGATACAGACCATGGGAAGTAATTTATTGTGAGTATTTTATAGATAAGGCAGATGCTATGAAAAGAGAAAGAGCATTAAAAAGCGGGCAAGGAAGAAATTGGATACATCAAAAGATCATTATGGAATATCACTGCATCGAATTCATATCCGCCTGAGGCGGACGGCAGTTCAAGTCTGCTCCTCTGTACACTTTAGCCTCTTTTCTTAGGAGGCTTTTTTTATTTCTATGTATTAAAAAAGCTTTCCGTTTCCGAAAAGCTTAAGCATTGTTAGAATTCAAATCGAACTCTTCCCCGAATGCCCCATGTGGCTATATCGGGATGATTTAGATAAGTAAACCGCTTCACTACATCTACACGAAGCAATTTGAAAATGTTACTGATACCTACACTGCCTTCTATATATGGTTCTTTGTCCATTGCAAATGTGGTAGGGACACCATTATAATTAGGAAACTTATACAGATCTGGATTCTTTTCAGGGTCATTCTCACTTCGAACCCCACCATATAATACTTTGGCAGTAACAACTTCCCTGAGGTCAAGCTTTTTAATAAGTGGAAGCCTATTGAATATAAATCCATTAAAATGGTGATCTATATTCAGGCTAACATACCGGTCGCTTACAAACTCAAGAAAGTTCATTAGATTATATGAAGCAAGTTGGTAAGCATATGTTTGGTTGGCACGATGAACCGTAAGTAATGGATAAGGAACCTTACCAAATATATATCCCCCTTCAAGTATCATGTCACTATTGCCAAATTGAGACATATATACCCTTTTAGAAATAGAAAGATTCAGGTTATCATAATTATATTGACCATTGAAAGGGCCCTTAATACCCCTAATGTACCTGAATCGAAATATGGGATGTTTATTAATAATGGGAGTTCTAAATACAGTACCCTGGTAAAATTGCTCACCCGGGGCCCATCTTAACTCCAATGAAAGATCTGTTGTAGTAACAGAGGAGTCTTTCACGAATACACTATTATGCTCTTTTATGTATTCAATTGCTCCTGCAGGTTCCTGTCTCCAGTTCTTTATTCCAAGATCGTAGGAAAAATGGTTGGCTAACTCATGAACATAGTTCAAACGGTAAATAGTATTATACAACCATTTATCGTTCTTACCCCTTTTAAAGGACAAGAGGAAATTATCTTCCTGCACAAATTGCAGCTCTTGCCCTGGAATTCTTGTTTCTCTCTGGGCACTTGCCTTAATATAGTTTAAGGGAAAGGAATAAATAGACTTATTATTTAATGAATAGGTCAATGCCAGGAAGCCTTTCCATTTTTCATCTTTAAAGCCGTACGCACCATAAGTTTCAAGGTATACCCGCTTGCTTAATTTAGGAGTAGTCCTTCCACCAAAACGCAACCTAAAACCTTCTATAGGGTTGAAACTATAAAAAGCATTGGCAGGCCCAATCTCGAACTTTCCAAAATTCTTATATCCCGCCAGCAATATATTAGCTACATCCATGAACCTTCGATAAGGCTTCAGGGTTTTCAGGCTATCGATGTTTGTATATACCTTGGCTTCAGCAACTGTCAAGGTATCGTGCCTTCGCACTGCCCAAAAACTATCCCTGTTTTGTATAGGATTTTTAAGGGTAACTAATGAAGGGCCATCATAGAACTGAGGATCCCTGGGTTTATTGATTGTGTAATTTTTATAGGATACTGTACGTTCACCAAAAATTCCATTACCTCTTCTTTTGGTTAAACTGGCTTCTGCAAGGACATTACTTTTTATAACATGGTATTTACCATCGGCGGGGTATTGTTCAAATTCCTGGGTTATATACATTTCACGAACCAGGTTCAGGTTGATATTCGGGCTAACTGTCATGTTCAATTTTTGAACAGCATAGTTAGAATCAAGCGTAATGAACATGGTACCCCTGAACAGGAAGTCATTGGTATTTCGGGGAGTAAAGTACATTTTTACAAGTTTCTTACCTGCAGCATCAGTTACAGTATCCCGGATGAAGAACATGTAAAACGTAGGTGCCATGTCTGCAATCGGGCTAAGAAACTCGCGTGTGAAAAGAGATATATTGTTGTCGTAAATATTGACATCTTCATAAAGCCTGTTCAGGTAAGAACTTACGCCATTGCTGTCAACGAATTCCCCAAAATTTACTTTGCGGTCCGCTTCTACTATGGATTTCTTTTTCTCAGGGCTTTTCCTGAAATAATTGTCGGTAATCTTTTCTTCCAGGTATATAGGAATAAGCGTCTTACCTGGAATCTTGGTAGTATCCTTATTTTCAAAAAGGAATTGAAAAGGTTTTAATAGCTTATTATTAGCCACCTTTTCAGAAACCTTACTTAATGAAAGCTGTAACTTTTCATATTGCTCATATTCAACATAGTCATAAAACTCCGGCTTGTTTTTGTCCCTGTTGGCAATAACGCGGCGTATAAGTTCAACAGCTGGGTTATCCTTATTGTGATAATTGATTTTCTTTTTACTCTTGATGACCACTTTGCCCAGGTCCTTGGTATTATCAAGCCATAATTCAACATTCACTGTTTGTTCCACTCCATTCTTTATGGAAATCGTCCTGGTTTTATAGCCTATATATGAAACAACCAACTGGTTAACGACCCTGTTGGTTCTCATTTCAAAATGGCCTGTGGAATCTGCCGTCACTCCTTTCCCTTCCCTAAAATACACAGAAGCAAAAGGAATAGGGTCTTTTGTGCCTGCGTCCATCACAATTCCACTAACTACAGTTGTTTGAGAATAAGATGCATTCGCTACCAGAAGCAAAAAGACCATGGAGATCCATTTGACTAATTGGGAGTGATATGTGGAATGGTGCATTAGTTTTATTTATATCAGCTTTTTGGTGAATACTGGGTTACTAATAGAATTTACAAGTCTAGACAAATGCATTGATCTGTAAACCTCCAGGTTGAGCCAGATCTATTCGCTTAAAGAGCATCCAATGGTCTATCCAAAATCTATATAATTCTCTATAACCACATGTTTTCAGACTTCAGCCTGCAAATGTACAGGTTAGATCAATGTTGCGCTATTGATCAATCAACCGTTTAAATAATTTTACAATTCTAAAACGTAAGCTATAGGCACACAAGGTATTCATAGTTTATTGGGTTACAAATTTTAATGGGTGTAGTCCTATTGCTGAACAGCTAATTGGAAATAGATAATATATTATCAGCCAATATAAGAGCTATTTATTGGTAGAACTTGTAAAAAGTGATGTAGAAATAGTTCTACAAAGCGAAGCCAGGGTATTAAAAGAGCTAAGGATTATTTTTAATTTGTGAGGATGGGAGCGTTCTATAACAAGGCCTATTATTTGCGAACATGACTGAGCCTGATTACCTCACTAATGGAAGAAGAAAGCAAACAAATAAACTACCCTGCGAAGATTGCCAGGATCATTTTAAAGATCATCCTGTTCCTTTTCTTATTTATCATTGTAATTTTTTTACTGGTACTTACTCCTCCTGTTCAACGCTTTATGACCAGTAAGGCAGAAAATTACCTGCAGAACAAGTTAAAAACCAAGGTTAATATCGGTAGTATATCTTTTGGCCTTTCAGGGAAAGTTAATCTGCAGGACGTATACATAGAGGATAAAACAAAAGATACCCTCATATCTGGCGGTTCTATAAAATCACATATTAATTTCCTGAAGCTGTTCTCCAATGAGGTCCAGATAAAGGATATAGAATTGCAGAACATTACGGCGAAAATTAAAAGGATAGCTCCTGATACGCTATTTAACTACCAGTTTATTGTAGATGCTTTCGTAAGTGAAAAAACAAAAGTCCCTGACACTGCACAATCAGCCCCTCTTAAATTAAGTATAAGTGATGTTGCCCTGGATAATATCAGGCTAAAGTTTAGAGATGATATTACAGGAAATGACATGTTTGCCCATATCGGCAATCTATCAGCAACGATAGATACTTTAGATCCATATACCTACCATTTTGACATACCCTCAATTATTGCAAGGAATGTGCAGGCAACAGTTAAACAGTATAAGCCACTTGTTAAATCAGAACCCCTTTCAAAAGATCTTGCTGATGCCTCTCAACCTGTACCTTATAAATTGACATTAGGTACTATTGATCTTTCCAAGATCAATGTGCAATTTGATAATGACATATCAGCATTTTACAGTACAGTTTCAATAGGTCAATTAAAGGCGGACACACGTCTAGTTGATTTGCAGAACAACAAGATCTACCTGGATGAACTTAGCCTTAAAAATACAAAGTCTGTTGTACGGCTGGGTAAACAAGAAACTGCTAATGTGATAACAAAGGAGGTTTCACAGGAAGTGGTTGCCCAGAAAACACAGGGATGGGATTTCAAAATTGATAAACTTTCTATAGACAATAATACTGTTCGTTTTGATAATGATGCCCAGCAACCTATTTCGCATGGGATGGATTATGCACACATCCTCGCTAATGACATTACCCTACATGCCGAAAACCTTGTATTAAATCCAGATTCTGTAAGAGCTACCATTACAGCGGGTACTATGAAGGAAAAAAGCGGGTTTGACTTGCAGGAATTTAAAGGAGATCTTTTGTATGCTAATAATCAAACCTACTTCAAGGATCTTTATATAAAAACTCCTGGCACAGATATCCAAAAAAGCCTGGTACTTGAATATGCTTCCCTGGATGCCTTAAAGAAAAAACCAGCGGAAACAGTTTTCAACATTGAATTATTAAACAGCCATGTGCAGGTAAAAGATATTTTGGTATTTGCACCTCAATTACGGTCTAATCCAGCATTATCCAACCCAAATGAAATCTGGAATTTAAATGTGATTGGTAGTGGTACTTTAAACAGGTTGTATTTTGAAACACTGCAATTTTCTGGTTTAGGAAATACACAAATAGATGCAAAAGGTACGCTTGTGGGAGTAATGAACCCCGCGCAGGCAGGAGGCAATTTTATTATAAACAGATTTCACACTACCCAATCAGACATAGCCCTGTTTACAGGCCAAAGGCTTTCAAATGCGCAGGTAAATCTTCCTGAAGCATTTGATATAACAGGAACGATCAATGGCAATTCCGGCAAGTTAAATACCAATCTAAATGTTAACTCCACCGCAGGTTCTCTTGCCATTGTTGGCAGTTTTGCTAATCTTATGTCACCTTCATCCATAAGTTATAATGCGAATGTTCGTACAAATGGTTTAAGAATAGGTTCTATCCTGAGGCAACAAGCCACCATTGGAACGGTTTCCGGAGTTTTTAGTGTGAATGGAAAGGGTATAACTCCCAAAACCATGGATACTAAATTTAAAGCTGATCTAAACAGTCTTGGATATAATAATTATCAATACCATAATATTAATGTCTCGGGAACGCTTAAAGGCACAAGCTTCACGGCCGTTGCTGATATAAATGATCCTAATGCTGATATGAATCTTACCACCAGCGGCAACTTTGGCAGCACTACTTCATTTAAAGTTAATGGGATGGTGGATAGCATAAAATTACTTCCCTTGCATTTTGCTACGCAGCCAGTAATATTCCGTGGACAGATAGACGGAACTGTTGCCAACCTGAATCCAGATTACCTGGATGCCAATATATTGATCACAAGAGCATTATTGGTATCTGGCAACAGCAGGTTGCCCTTAGATAGTGTACAATTAATATCGGGCCGAAGTGATTCTGCAAACTACATGCGCTTTTCCAGTGGTATTGCCAATGCACAATTGAATGGTCAATACCGGTTTTCTGATCTCGGCAATATCATACAAAGCACCATACAACCCTATTTTTCCGTAGAAGCTCCAGCCCAGGTGGCAACAGTAAAGCCGTATGATTTTACATTCTCTATCAATGTAAACTATGACCCTATACTGAGCACCTTTGTTCCAGGTTTAACGGCTATGGACACCATTTATGCAGAAGGGAGCTTTTCTAATGTAAGGGGAATGCAAGCTAAAATGACAACGAACCAAATCACTTATAATGGCAATCAAATGAGTGATCTCGTTGTTCAGGCGAATACTTCTGTCACTGGTTTAAGAATTACTGCAAACGTAGCACATTTAAAAAGCGGCAATGCTTTCGATGTGTACAACACGAGCATTGATGCCACTGCTCTTCATAATGTTATTGATTTTAAGCTGGGGATTAATGATATTTCTAACAAAAACAAATACTACCTAAGTGGTATATTCAATCAACCCGCGCCTGGAACTTATTCGCTCAAGCTCCGGCCTGATAGCCTATTATTGAATTATGATAAGTGGACAGTGCCACAAGACAACCTATTAACGTTCAGCACTACCAATATTTCAGCAACAAATTTTGTATTGCAAAAAGGCACTCAGCAATTGAGCATTGCCAGTTTGTCTGGGAACAGCCCATCCCCATTGCAGGTAAGTTTCAAAGATTTTCGATTAGCTACCATTACCGGCTTTATAAAATCAGATTCCCTGGTAGCAGATGGTGTAATAAATGGAAATGTTACTTTTAAAAACCTTCTTGAAGCTCCTGTTTTTACCAGTGACCTTACTATCAATGACCTTAGTATGAATAAGGATACGATAGGCAATGCACATTTTCTTGTCAATACAAGCGATGGCATAAGATATAATGCCAATGCAACTATAACAGGAAGAGGTAATGATATCAACCTGGTGGGAAGCATGACACAAAAAGGCAAAGAAGTGGTCCTTGATATGAATCTTGCCGTCAGGCAATTGCAGCTAAATACCATACAAGGTGCTATGGCCACTGTGTTTACCAACGCATCCGGGAGTGTAAATGGTGATATCAGGGTGATAGGTAACTTAAGTAATCCAGATATAAAAGGTGACCTTAATTTCAATAAGGCAAGCTTTGCACTTACCATGTTGGGCAGCCAGTTCAATATTGACAACGAAAAGCTTTCAGTAAGTGAAGACGGGTTTACCTTCCAAAGTTTCTCCATAAAAGATTCTGCAAATAATGCACTTACGTTGAATGGTTCTATTAACACGAATAATTTTATCAATTACCGTTTCAACCTTTATGTTAATGCAGATAACTTTTTATTGCTTAATAGTAAGAAACTTCCCAACAGTATTTATTACGGTCGGCTGAATATCAGTTCAGACCTTCACCTTTCAGGTACTGAACAAAGGCCTGTTTTAGATGGTGCCTTAAGTGTGAATGATGGAACAACGCTAAGCCTTGTGATTCCGCAGGCGGAGCCAGGCGTTGTGCAAAGAGAAGGTGTTGTAGAATTTGTGGATATGAAGGCACCTGAAAACGATTCACTTTTCAAACGTTATGACTCTTTGAATTACTCACGCTTACTGGGAATGGATATAGCAGTAAACCTTGAGATTAAAAAGGAGGCTGTTTTTAATATCATTGTTGATGAAGCCAATGGAGACTTTTTAAATGTAAGAGGTGAGGCATTACTATCTTCTGGAATAGATCCCAGTGGCAAAATAACCCTGGTAGGTACTTACACCCTTGAAGAAGGTGCGTATGAATTATCCTTCAACTTCCTGAAAAGGCGCTTTGATATTGAAAAAGGAAGTAAGATCATTTGGACTGGTGCCCCCACTACAGCAGAATTGGATGTAAGAGCAATTTATATTGCCAATACTTCACCTCTGGATCTTGTACAGGACCAGATAGCGGCTGCAACACCAGCTATAAGAAACACATACCTGCAAAAACTGCCTTTCGAGGTACACCTGACACTAACAGGGGAACTAATGTTACCTAAAGTAGCATTTGACATCGTCTTACCAGAGAATAAGAACTATGGTGTTTCCAATGATATAGTTACGCAGGTACAGTCAAGGTTGACCCAGATAAGAACAGACCAGGGCGAGGTCAATAAGCAAGTGTTCTCATTACTATTATTAGGTCGGTTTGTAGGAGAAGATCCTTTTCAGTCAAGCGGAGGTGGGTTTAGTGCAGGCACATATGCGCGTCAAAGTGTAAGTAAATTATTGACAGAACAGTTAAACAGCCTGGCAGGTGGACTCATTCAGGGGGTTGACCTCAACTTTGATGTTGCTTCTACTGAAGATTATACTACAGGAGAACGCCGAAACCGTACTGACCTCAATATAGGATTAAGTAAAAGACTTTTAAATGACCGCCTGCAGGTAACAGTAGGCAGCAACTTCGAGCTGGAAGGACCACAAAACAGCAATCAAAAAAATAACAATATAGCGGGCAATGTTGCAGTCAATTACCAGCTAAGCAAGGATGGCCGCTATATGATACGTTTCTATAGGAAAAATGAATATGTTGGCGTAGTAGATGGTTATATAATTGAAACCGGGCTAGGCTTTATATTCAATATGGATTATAATAAATTCTCGGAACTGTTACATAGGAAAAAAATAAAGGTTACAGAAGGGACACAACAAAACGCAGCTAATCAATGAAATCTCACTACCATCTTTTCCTGTTTATTTTTATAGGGTTTGTACTGGCAGCATGCAGTACTACAAGTCATATACCTGCCAATGATAAATTATATACCGGAGCAAGTGTCAGTGTTACCGGGCCTAAACTTACTTTGCGTGAAAAGAAGACTCTAAGAAGCGACCTGTCTGGATTAACACGCCCCAGGCCTAATTCAAAACTACTAGGTATAATACCCTTCAAGCTTTCCTTTTACAATCTTTTTTATAATAAGAAACCTAACTCCTTCTTTGGTAAACTTAGGGATAAGTGGGGAGAGCCACCTGTACTCTTAAGCCAGCTTGACTTAAATAAAAATGTCACTATACTTCAGAACCACCTGGAGAATAAAGGCTACTTCCATGCAAAGGTTACAGGCGATACTTCTATCAGGAGAAAAAAAGCCAGCGCATCATATAAAGCCGAAACAGGTGTCCAGTATTTAATTGCCTCAGTTCATTTCCCTTCAGATAGCAGCGACCTTTCTCAAACTATTCAGCAAAGCATTTCTAAAACATTACTCAAAACGGGTACTCCCTTTGATCTGGATGTTATTAAAGGAGAACGAATAAGGATAGATGCCTTCCTGAAAGAAAGAGGATTTTATTATTTCAGCCCTGAATTTCTATTGATCAAAGCTGACAGCACGATTGGCAACAATAAGGTGGATCTTTATGTAACTGCTAAACCTGAAATGCCTAAGGTAGCCGGACAGATCTATACCATTAATGATGTATTTATTTATAGCAATTATAGCCTTAATACTGCAAAAGAGGATACGGTACGCAGCGATGCGGAATTATTTAAAGGATATTACCTGGTCGATAAGAGTAAGCGGTTCCACCCGGGACTTTTCCAGGAATCAATGCAATTTTATCCGGGAGATGTATACAACCGGACGGACCATAACCTTACCCTTAACCGCCTTATCAATCTTGACCTATTCAAATTTGTCAAAAATCGTTTTCAGCCTCTTGCTGATACACCTAAGCTAGACGTCTTTTATTATCTCACCCCCTATCCTTCCAAATCATTAAGAGCTGAGGTCACCGTAACTTCCCGGTCAAATAATCTAAATGGTTCTGAGATAAGACTAAGCTGGCGCAACCGTAACTTTTTTAAAGGAGGTGAACACCTCAGTTTTAGTGCTTATGTAGGATCCGATTACCAGTTCAGTGGAGCCTTAAGCGGTTACAATACCTATCGAACAGGCGCCGAAGTTGCACTTGCCATTCCACATATTATAATTCCATTTAGAACGCTGAGGTATAAAGGTGGGTTTGCTCCCAGGACAACTATACGTTTGGGTTATGACATCCTAAACCGTAAATCGCTGTTTACACTTAATTCCTATAGGCTGGAATACGGATATGTGGCCAAGAGAAGCCTTAAGAAAACCCATGAGTTCAACCCTGTTGCAATTAGCTATGTCCAGGCTTTGAATGTCAGCAAGAAATTTGACTCGCTGGTTAAAACTGACCCTATTTTAAAGAAAACAATACAGAGTCAATTCATCTTAGGAACCAATTACCAGTATAACTACAATGAGGTGGTAAATGGACTTCAGAAGCTTAATTCCTACTACTTCAATGGCAGGGTTGATTTTTCAGGTAATATAGCTGGTTTGATCACTGGTGCCAATTACAAAGCAGGTAAAGAAAAACTAATTTACGGTGCTCCATTCGCTCAATATATGATGTTTGAAGCAGATGGACGTTATTATCGAAAGGTAGGCTTGGGATCTTCATGGGCCAACAGGGTGATACTGGGATTTGGGTATCCCTATGGCAACTCAGTGGAAGTGCCCTATGTAAAGCAATTTTTTGTAGGTGGTAACAATAGTCTCCGTGGATTCCGAAGCCGTGCAGTTGGTCCCGGCGTTTACAGGTCTCCAAACTCTGCCACTTTCATACCTGACCAGACAGGAGATATCAAAATGGAATTCAATACAGAATTCCGGCCAAAGATATCAGGTCCATTATATGGTGCTGTATTTTTCGATGCAGGAAATATATGGCTTGTAAATGACAGCAGTTTTACTAAAAGGCCCGGTGGCCAGTTTACATCCAAATTCTTAAGCCAACTGGCAATGGATGCGGGTGTAGGTCTCAGGCTTGACATCACACTATTTGTCATTCGACTGGACCTCGGTTTCCCCCTACGTAAACCATGGGAGAAAACTCCATGGGTAGCCAACCAGATCAGCCCGGGTGATAGATCATGGAGAAAGGATAACCTGATCTACAATTTAGCTATTGGATATCCTTTCTAGAATGTACACTTAATTAGGAACGCAACATTTTTGCTACCAGGGCAATAAGTTTTTCAGCATTAGGCAACATCGCAGCCTCAAGACCAATGTTCAAAGGTACTGCAGGTATATTCAAAGCACCCATTACTTCAACAGGCGCATCAAGGTAATGAAAGCAGGTTTTTGAGATCCGTCCAGCCAGTGCTTCAGCAAATGAATTGTTTTGTTGTTCTTCTGTAAGTACAAGGCATTTGCCATGTAGCCTGACCCGGGAGAATACCAATTCTTCATCTAAGGGAAACAATGTCCGGAGGTCAATTACTTCAATAGCTCCATTAAAGCTTTTGGCAGCCGCCTTAGCCCAATATACTCCCATCCCATAGGTTATAATACATACAGATTCTCCATTTTCCAAACGCTCCCTGGTAGCTTCCAACACAATAGCGCCTTTTCCAAAAGGGAGGATATAATCTCTGGAAGGTTCAATGGTCTTAGCATCCTCTGTTCCTGGCACTTTACTCCAGTATAATCCTTTATGTTCAAGCATTACCACAGGATTAGGATCATAGTAGGCAGCCTTCATAAGCCCCTTCATATCTGCAGCATTGGATGGATAAGCTATTTTAATTCCTTTGATACTTAAAAGAGTGGACTCCACGCATCCACTATGGTATGGTCCACCACCTCCATAGGCACCAACAGGCACCCGTATAATTGTTGATATTGGAAACTTACCCATGGAAAGATAACATGACTTGGAAATCTCTGTAACCAACTGGTTAAAACCAGGATAGATATAATCACCGAATTGCACTTCTACTATTGGTTTTAAACCAACTGCACTCATCCCTACAGTGGAACCAATAATATAGGCTTCCTGTATAGCTGTATTGAATACCCGGTTATCTCCAAATTGCTCACCAAGTGTAGCAGCTTCTCTAAAAACCCCACCCAGGCGCTTACCAACATCCTGGCCATATAGAACACAACGGGGATCATCCTCCATCAATTCTCTTATGGCAAATAATGCAGCATCCACCATGATCACTTTATTATTGCCGAAAGGTGCCCGTTCCCCGGTTTCTTCAATTATTGGTGTAGGAACAAATACATATTCCTCTATAGCTTTTGGATCTGGGTCCGCTGAAGCCACAGCCTTTTCAAACTGCCGGGCAATATCAGCTTCAACTTGTCTCTCCATGGCTTCAATATATTCCCTTCCAAAATCATTGACGATTGGTTGCCTGAATTTTGGTAAGGGATCGGATAAAGCATGTTTAGCCAGGTCTTCATCGCTCCTGTAAAACTCTTTTCTCACACCGCTTGTATGATGGTTCAACAGGCAAACCTTGGCATGCACCAGCCAGGGTCTCTGGTTTTGTCTTACATCCTCTATCACCCTTTGCATTACCTCATAACTTTCAAAGAAATCAGTTCCGTCTACCCTTATCCTGTTAAGTCCTTTAAAACCTGCTGCATATTCATAGGCATCCATGGCTCTCCCTTCCTCAGCGGTAACACTAATACCCCAATCATTATCCTGCACCAGGTATATTATTGGCAATTGCTTTAGCACAGCAAACTGGAGGGCTTCACTAACTTCACCCTCCGTTACCGATGCATCCCCAAGCGAACAAATAACAATGGAGCCATGCACATAGTTTTTATGTTTTGAACTAGCACCATTATCAGCATTACCAGTTGTCCCTTCTGAAACATATTCGCTGGCTGGCGAAGACATTACTCCCGTGTGCACCTTTTCAGAATCCGTTACCAGGGATAAGTATTTCAATCCCTGGGCTACCCCCGTGGTGGGTATTACCTGCATACCTGTAGCACTGCTTTGATGTATGATCCCGGGCTTATCTTTATCTTTTGAATTTGGATGCGAATAGTAACTTCTGCCACCTGTAAAAGGATCATCGCCTTTTGTCAATAATTGAAGCATTAATTCATAAGGTGTCCATCCCATTCCCAATAACATGCTCTCATCCCGGTAATAAGGACTTACCCAATCGGAAGGATTTAATTGAAAAGCTGTTGCCAGCTGGATAGCTTCATGTCCCCTGGATGTTGAATGCACATAACGTGTAATCTGCCTGTTTGCTTCATAAGTATCAGACATTACTTTAACGCTGTACATCAACCTGTATGCTCTCAATAATAAATTTCGGTCTATCATATAGCTTCAATCGAGCAAATTTAAGCTACAACCTCCATCATATAGACTTAATTAGAACCATTACCCTTATGATGCTTCTTTAATAAAAACACCCATGTTGCCATGGGTGCCAAAATTTATTATCAAATGATTGTTTGTACTAAGATTCTTTATTTCACATCAAGTGTCAGTAAGTTTTCCTGTTCAATAAAAGCTTCCACTTCATCCCCTACGACAATCTCCCCTACTCCTTTTGGTGTTCCTGTATACACAAGGTCACCTATGTTTACAGAGAAGAAATTTGAAATGTAGGAAACTATATAATCAAAGTCAAAGATCATCTCACTGGAATTGCCTTTCTGCACCAGTTCTTTGTTTTTATACAGACCAAAATTGATGTCCTTCTTATTCTTGATATTTGCAAGAGGTATCCATTTGCCAACGACAGCAGAATTATCCCATGCTTTTGCTTTTTCCCATGGCAGACCTTTAGCCTTTAGTTCGTTTTGAATGTCCCGGGCTGTAAAGTCAATGCCAACAGAAATGGCATCATAATATTTGCTGGCAAACTTTTCCTGTATATATTTTCCATTCTTAGAAATACGCAATACCAACTCACATTCATAATTCAATTCATTGGTAAACTCAGGATAGTAAAATGGAGTGTGAGGCTGTAATAAAGCGCTTTTGGGCTTCATGAAAATTACCGGCTCATCCGGTACCTCATTGTTCAATTCCTTAGCATGCTCAGAATAATTGCGACCTACACAAAATATCTTCATAAAAGAAGTTGTTTTTGGTTAAATACAAGGGGATACCCAATCATTGTGACCGTCATCCGATATATTTTATGGCTTTTACAAAGAAATAAGGATCTTAAAGAGAAAGTTATTCGTGGCGCTAAAATAATTAATTACTCTTAGTATTTACAATTGAATTTCCACATTATTGAATTTATTCATTGCATTTGTTAAACCAATTGTAGCAAAGGCTTCAATAACTTCCACACATTTTAAAATCTTCATTTGAACTACAGGTTCTTCAATTTTATCCCACTTGCCCAACACAAATTCAGACTGCATTCCTTTAGGAAATGAATTACCTATTCCAAAACGCAGTTTTGGATAATCCGTAGTCCCAAGGCTTTCCTGAATACTCTTCAATCCATTATGTCCAGCATCACTTCCTCCGGGCCGGATTCTTATTTTGCTTAACGGAAGAGCCAGGTCATCAACAACAACCAGCACATTTTCAATGGCTAACTTTTCCTTATCCATCCAATATTTTACTGCTTTACCGCTAAGGTTCATGTAGGTGGTTGGACAGATACAAACAAAAATTCTTCCTTTCCATTTCACCTCGGCCATATAGGCCAGCCGTTCCTGCTTTAACTGTGCGCCATGTTTTGTAAGAAATGCCATTACAACATCAAACCCAATATTGTGGCGCGTATGTGCATATTCATTACCTATATTGCCTAAACCAACGATCAAAAACTTCATATCAAATGCAAATATCGCTTTCGCTCTAAATAAAAATCCCTCCATTATGGGGAGGGATCTTTTCAAAAAGAAAGTACATTTATTTTTTAGCCGGAGCTGCCTTGGCAGGAGTAGCTGCTGCTGCACCTTTTGCAGGGGCAGTTGCTTCTTCCTGGCGAAGGGCCCGGGTAGTTACCACTGATACAATTGGTATACGTGGAGAGTTAAGGATCTCGAAATTCTCTTCCTTTACATCCTGAACACGCAGGTTACCACCGATCTCAAGGCTTTCAATATTTACCTCTATCTGCTCTTTCAGGTAACGTGGATAGGTTTTCACCTTCAATGATTTCATTTTTGCAACCATTCTTCCACCTGCTTTCACACCCTCAGAAACACCAACATATTTCAATGGAATAGTAGCGATAACTTTCTTATCTTCTACCAGTTCCAAAAGATCTACGTGGATCAATTCGTCTGATACCTTATCAAATTGCAAGTCTTTTAAAATGCAACGGTAAGTTTTGCCATCTACTGTTACATCTGCATACTGGAAACTTGGTGTATATACTAAAGGCTTAAATGCCTTTGCAGGAGCAGAAAAATTAATCTCCTGCGCACCCCCGTAAATTACACCAGGCACTAGATCCTGAGAGCGAAGCTGGCGGGTGGCTGACTTGCCATGTTCGGTCCTCAGTTGTCCTTCGATTGTAATTGTCTTCATTTTATGAATGTTTGTTTTTAACTAATTTGCTTGTAACCCCTATGGTTTACAATCATTTGTCCCTTCTCTGCGAATGAAAGAACAGGTTATTAATGCTCTTATTTTCAAAGGCATTTCGTATTGCCACTGCAAATAATTCAGCCACAGTAATAGCTTTGATCTTGGAAGTTTCCTTTCTTAATGGAATTGTATCGCATACCACCAACTCTTCCAAAGCACTGTTTTCAATATTTGCATAGGCGTTACCGCTTAATACAGGGTGCGTTATTAATGCCCTTACACTTCTGGCACCTTTTTCTTTTAAAAGAGCTGCACTTTTTGCCAGTGTGCCTCCTGTATCGCAGATATCGTCTATAATAACAATATCCCTCTCCGTCACATCTCCTATCACCACCATGCTGGCAATCTCATTGGCACGCTTACGGTGCTTATCACAGATTACCATTTCAGCCTCAAAATAGGAAGCAATTTCCCTTATACGGTTCGTTGCTCCCACATCGGGGGCGGCAAAGGTAAGGTTTTCGAGTTTGAGTTGTGTTATATAAGGTATAAAAACCGCTGAAGAATCAAGGTGGTCAACAGGTATATCAAAATATCCCTGGATCTGGGGCGCATGCAGATCCATGGTAATGATCCTGTCGGCGCCTGCTGCAACCAGCATATTGGCAACAAGCTTGGCGCCAATAGCGACCCTTGGCCGGTCCTTACGGTCCTGCCTGGCATATCCATAATAGGGCATTACCACTATGATCTTGCCTGCAGAAGCCCTGCGCGCAGCATCTATCATTAGCAAAAGCTCCATTATGTTTTCGGCCGGGGCATGTGTACTTTGTACCAGGAATACATAATCTCCCCTGATGCTTTCCAGGAAAATGGGCTGTATTTCCCCGTCGCTGAACTTTTGAATATTGATCTTGCCCAATTTGCATCCATAACTTTTACATATGGCTTCTGCAAGGGACTGAGAACCTGTGCCGGCAAAAATTTTAGCTGAAGAATTCATAGCTGAAAATGTGCGGCGAAGATAGGAAGGTCAAAGAAAACAGATAAAAAGAGTTTCCCCAATTTATTCCATCCTTAAAAATGTACAATAAGGCTTATATTTCTATACCCTGTATTTCTACCTTAAGGCAGTAGCATTGGGAGAAGTAATGAATTTAGCCTTTTGAGCGGAAGTCTCCTTTACAGGTACGTCATTCAGACTATAATACACTGTCCGGCAAACGAATATGGCCAGGAATAGTGAAATGCCATATACAAGCATAAAAAATAAAACAGGGTGAAAGGCACCAATTGTTGAAGTAGAATTACGTCTCATAGGAAGGATTTTAGGTTTTCTTTAAGGATATTGACAATCATAAAATTATTTTCTAATCTTGGCGCATGCAAGAGCAGAAATACTCAATTAAGCAATGGGCAATTGACGATAGACCACGCGAAAAACTACTTACAAAAGGTCCTTCCATTTTAAGTAACTCAGAGCTAATCGCCATATTGATCAATAATGGAAATAAGCAGAAAACCGCGGTTGAACTGGCGCAGGAAGTATTACGTCTGGGAAAAGATAACCTGAATGAGCTAGGAAAATTGAGTGTAAAGGAATTAATGAAGATCAAGGGTATTGGGGAGGCTAAGGCCATCAGTATTGCGGCCGCTATGGAACTGGGTCGCCGCCGGCAGGCAATGGCCTCAAGGGAAAAGCCAGTCATTACAAGCAGCGCGGATGTGGCTGGGTACTTACAAACTATTTTAAGAGATTATAAACACGAGGTTTTTGCTGTGCTCTTCTTAAATCGTTCCAATAAGATCAATCATTTCCAGATTATCAGTGAAGGTGGCATCACCGGCACAGTAGCGGATCCCCGTATCATTTTAAAAAGGGCACTTGAAGAAGATGCAGTAAGCCTTGTGCTATGTCACAACCATCCTTCAGGAAGCCTGAAACCCAGCCGCGCAGATGAGGATCTTACTTTTAAAATAAAAGAAGCCGCTAAATACTTTGATATCAAAATCCTCGACCACCTCATCGTCAGCGATGATGGGTATTATAGCTTTGCAGATGAGGGACTGCTTTGATGAGTCAAAAGGTAAGAGTTGATATGTTGAATGGTTGACAAGTTAACAAGGAAGAGAAGGCCTAAATTAATAACTATCTCCTATTACAATATTCCAACAATCCTCAATCCAATAAACCCTGGGTTCTTTCCCTCAATTGAAAATTGAAAATTGAGCGTTGCTCATTGAGCATTTCTTTTCAACCTAAGAACAGGTCGATATTGTAGTATACCCCCACTTAAACTACTTCATCATTCGAAATTCCTTGTTCTATTGTTCGATATTCCCTAGGCCTGCGCCGTAGGTCCACCAAACATCATAGGCACCTGCACCTCTTCAAGGTCTTTAATATTCCCATTAGATGCTTCGTACCTGTTCACGTTTTCAATTAAGGCTTTCATAAATCGCTTGGCATGTTGCGGTGTAAATATGATCCTTGACTTTACTTTGCTTTTAGGGGTACCGGGCATTACATTGACAAAATCAATGACAAACTCAGCGTGTGAATGGGTAATGATCGCCAGGTTGGCATAAGAACCTTCGGCCACTTCTTCAGAGATCTCTATATTGATCTGGTTTTGAGACTGATCTTGCATTTTCTCTAATATTTAAACAAATCTATAATCAAAAGTCAGAAGTAAAAAACTCAATACAGGAGATTTACTGCTAAGTTTTTACCTCTGACTTTGCATACCTTGGCCGCGACTTGAGTAATTCTTTAATTGATTTCTTTATTACAGTAAGCAACCAGCTTCACCAGGTCAGGCTCATAGTTGAAATTAATATTTTCCGAAGCAATATACTTTTCTATCGCATTCCTGGCCTTAGAGGTGAAAGAACTAACGAATTGCCTTTTAGGCGTTACTTTATAAAGCTTGTCATTCTTTTTAAACCAGTAATGTCTTAATATCTCCACAGAGTAATTCCCTTTATACAATTTGGTAGCATAAACTTCTGTAACGGTATTACTAACCTGGCTCATAGATTGTTTTGAACTACCATTATGATCTGTTGTGGTCATTAAAGGATGATTACGATTAGTATAAGACACCAACAAAGTAACAGGACCGTTCTCACCCACCAACTGGTACATTTTATTGTTTACAGGAATGAACTTTTTTTGCTGCAGGTAAATGGTATCAACCTTATCCAGATCATCCAGTACTAAATATTTAGCATCCTGGATAAAAACAATGTTCTGGTTATCTGTATTATAGTTTAAAGGGGCTGATTCAACACTACCAGATTTCATAAGTACGGTTCCATTTAAAAAAGACTCAAAAAGGAGAGGCTTTGTGTTTACATTTTCCAAAATTGATTGAGCCCAACTGGTTAGGATTGAAGCGGCAAATAAACTTGTGAATACAATTCTTCTCACGGTAGTAGGTTTTGATTAGTGTTTAAACTTAATAAACATTTCTATAATTTAAATGTGTTCCACTCATAATTTTAATAAAAAAGGTCACCAGTAACTGGTGACCTTGTTATGATTTTACAATGCATTTATCTTGGACCTATATATTCAAGGTTATCGAAAAAGGCACGTAATGGATTATTGTTGTAATTCCAGTCAACAGTAATGTTATGGGTAGCAGGATCAAATAAGCTTACCCGGCTACCTGCACCTGTAAACATCGTGATTGGAGTGGCTCCACCAGAATTATACACATTTACTACTTTGTCAGTTGCAGGGTCAAAAACTACTACTGGAGCAATTCCACCCCCATACCAGCTAACATCGTTCACTGGGTCAGGACCTACACCAATTGGGTGACCATAAGTCTGTACATCAGGCCAGTAGAATATAACTGAGTTAGGTCCAACAGTTACCATATGCATAGTTACTTCATATGGATAGTTATAAGGAACACGGTTATGGTGACCTGTTAGTTTATAAATACCATCATATTTGTTCCTTACCCCGAAAGAATAAACCACCTTGCCAAAATTCTGGCTGATAGTACCAGTCGTTGCAGAAGCTATTTTCAATGGTAAGCCATAAGCCTTATCAAAATCAAAGTCACTAGCTAAAGTAACTGTTGCAGGTACTGTTGCTGATCTTTGACCTTGTTTGATCACTACAGTCGAAGGGAAAGATACCACATCGCTTGGAGGTATTTCTAATGATGTTCCATTATCCTCGTTGTACTTATCCAATGCTGCCTGGTCCAATTCCAGCTTCACAGTTATATCCTGTGGAGCAACATCAGCACCAGAATAACTCACATTAATATTAAAGGTTTTGGATTGACCTGCTGAAAGCACTCCAAGGTCAGAATAAAAACCAGGGAATTTGGAACTTACCTTAGCCATATTGCTTCCGGTATTATCAAATTCTACCACATTTTTTGGGCCCTGGTCCAGGTCTATATTCATCCTGTCCTTTTTTAAACAGGAAGTCACACTTACGGCTGCCGCCAATAAGAAGAAAAATATTTTTGATTGTCTCATAATGAATACTATTTAAGAATTATAAAGCCCAGAAAATTTTCGAAGTGAACGGAGATATTCCTTTAGGAACGTTCTTCGTATTGTAAGATCCTTCAGATGTAGGATACAATATCCTTGTTGGCAACCTGTCGGGAGCTGTGGATTCTGAAACTGAAGAGGCAAATGTTTGCGTTCCTGTTGCAGATACACTGTTTGAAATAGTTGGATAATGCGTTCTCCTGTACTCGTTCCAGGCTTCTTCGCTGTTCACCATATTCAAGGCAATATACTTTTGAGTGATAATAGCTTCAATCTTTTGCTCATCAGATGCAGCTAAAGAGAAATTTACAAGATAGCTACCATCATTAGCAGCCATATAGGCAGCAGCATCACCTTCCGGATCCCATCCATCTGCTATTTGTCCATTTGGAAGTTCATATAAATAATGGAAGGAAGCTCTAATACCATCTTCAAATAGTTGTTTGGCATCTCCTGTAATGATTCCCCTTACTACTGCTTCTGCTTGTAAAAAATAGCTTTCTGCTGCAGTAATTACAGGATAACCAGCTTCAGGTCCTTTTAAAACTCCGGTTGTATTACCAGCGCTCTTTCCATCCCTATCATTCTCAGGATACCAAAAGCTACCTGATGGGCTGGAAGAAATGTTATTACCTTCATTACCTAAGCGATTAGTGGGAGTATTAGGGAATTTGTAATAGATAGCGCTGCCTCTTCCCGCATCATCAAGCTTGTTTTTGTTATAAAATGTCATAACAAAAGTGTTTGGCATCCAGGCTTTATTGGCATCAGAACCTGTTGCATCAAAAGCCCAGGTATTCCATTTTGGATTTTGCCTGCCGTTATCTCTCTTAAATCCAGGGTTGATCAAAGCATCATCATCCAGGAATCCATCATCAGTGAATGAAGTATTCGTAAAGGTAACCTTACCATTAGCATGTAGGATAATGCGCAACTTCAATGTGTTGGCAAATTGTTTCCATTTTGTCAAACTTCCGCCAAACATAACATCAGAGGAACCCAACGGTGTCACACCTGGAGTATTCAAACCTGTATTGATCTCGTTAATGGCAGTATCTAACTGGTTTGCCAGGTCCTTATAGATCACCTTAGCATCAGTATATGCAGGTCCTAAATTATTTGCACCTTTCAGGGCATCAAAGTAAGGAACGTCATTATAGGTATCAACCAGTAATTGGAAGCTATGGGCTTTCATTATACGTGCAACTGCATCAAAATAACTCCATTTTGCATCACCTGCTGTCTGGTTCAAAATGGCCTGGTAGTCTTCCAGGTTATCATAGGTGGTTGTCCACCTGCCTGAAAAATCATTGGCAGAAAAGTTATAAGTTATAGCAGTACCAAAACCACCATAACCACCGGCATTAGCCATATAACCTACCAGTTGTGCACCATAGGAATTAAATCCATTCAGGCTGATAGCCGTAGTAGTCAATGCCTGGGGCAGGATCAATGGTGGAGTGGCCGAAGTAGCCGAGTTCGGATTCTCGTTAATATCGAGATATTTTTTACAGGAGGTCCCTAAAACCATAACCCCCATAAAAAGATAAACAAGTGTTTTTTTCATAATAATTTATTTTTCAACAACGGCTTCCCGGATTCAATTAAGCCGGAAACCAGAAATTGTTCTTTGTTTTACGTTATTCCTGAATTAGAACTTAACTGATAAAGTAGCACCATAATAACGGGAAGGAGGTGTCTGGCCAATACCAGTCAAACCAATACCGTTGCTGTCATTACCTGCATCACTGTATTCAGGGTCAGTATAATAGTTGTCTTTAGCCATCCACATGAACAGGTTACGACCCTGAACACTGATCCTTGCACCTTTGATCACCTTAGTCTTACCTAAAACTGACATTGGGAAATCATAAGCTAAAGAAAGCTCTCTTAACTTCCAGAAATCACCTGAAGTAACATAGTTAGACGTGATGTCACGGTTGATACCATCAGTCCAGAAGCCAGAGTTACCACCACCATTTTTTACAGTGATATCAGTATTGGGTACGTATTTACCGGTTCCATCATCGTAAACAGAATTAGGGAATACAAAACGCTGACGGTTGTAAACAGCAGTTCTCCATCCTTGTCCTGACCAATCCATTTCAGGGCCCATGGCATTATATACCTGGTAACCTCCACGATAATCAAACAGGAATGATAAAGAAAGGTTTTTATATTTCACTAACCCATCCAGACCAAGCCTGTGCTTTGGTGTAGCATTACCCAGGATAGAAATAGTATCAGATTTTGTAGGCAGACCAGAAATGGCATCTACAATAACATGTCCCTCCGGATCGCGTTTGTAATCAAATCCCATGATTACAGGGAAAACTCTTCCTGCAACAGCATAAGAACCCGGACCGTCTGTTCCGTAAGTTGCTAAAGCTAAACGAGGAAGGTCAGCACTGATAGAATTAACCTTGTTATCCAGGTAAGAATAGTTACCACCTATAGTAACATTCCAGTCCCTGTTTTTAATTGGGGTAACGTGCGCTGCAACTTCAAGACCACTGCTCTGTGTTTGACCAGTGTTGGTTCTTAAAGAAGTAAAACCAGTTGTGCTTGAAATACGTGTAGTTACAGTCTGGTCATCAGTTTTAGTGCTGAAGTAAGTCACATTAGATGTAAAGCGGTCTTTGAACAAATTCAGATCAAAACCTGCTTCGTATCCTTTTGTGATCTCAGGTCTCAGGTCATTTGATACCAGTGTATTGTCAACAGTATATCCTGGCAAGCTTCCATAAGGGAACCCGCTTGCAGTACTGCTGAACGTTGGCAATAACTGGTAGGCACCAAATGTACCACCCAGGTTCACCTGTCCTACTTTAGACCAGCCAGCTCTTAATTTTAAATAGCTGATCGTGTTGCTTTCTTTTAAAGAAGCAATAGCGTCAGATACGATCAATGCCGCATCTACTGAAGGATAGAAGAAAGAACGGTTTTTTTCTGATAAGATAGAAACCCAGTCATTACGACCAGTACCGTGAAGGAATAAGAAACCTTTATAGCCTATACGCAAGTCAGCATAAGCACCGATCTGGCGTGCCTGGAAATTGCTTTCAGAAGCTCCGGGCGTACCAACACCATTTCCAACATTGAAAAGATTTGGAACCACCAGGCCATTAGCACTAACGTTTACGTTCTTGGCAGTATTTTGTGTCCATTGTCCACCTGCTATCAGGTCAACTTTGAAATCGCTGATTTTCTTGGTCACCTGTGCAAACAAGTCTGTAAGCATTTGTGTTCTGTAGGCACTACCATCAGAAACAGAACCTGCTATATCAGCTTTTGAGCTACCATCTGTATGTTTGGAGTAATCAGAGTATTTGAATTCACCAACAGTGTTTTTATTAGACAGGTTACGTGTGGTTATACCCTGGCGGCCAACGAGATCAAATCCTTTGAAAGGGCTAAACCTGATCTCGAGGTTACCAATTAAATAATCATTACGCTGCTTCGACCTGTAGTTATCAGCAGTAAAGTAAGGATTCTGATACCAAGGGTTGTAAAATCCAATAGGATTAGCAAATGGATCAGTTCTCCAGTTTTTGTAACGGGTGATATCTACGTTAGATGGCATATTCAGCATGTTACCATACATAGCGCCAGTTTGTGTAGTGATATCGTACCGGTTTTGTGTATAACCAGCTGTATAGGTAATATTTACTAACTGGCCTACTTTACGTGTACCATTCAGTCTGAGGTTAGCACGATTGTATTTATCACCAGGAGTAGTTCCTTTGGTGTCTACATACTGACCTGACATATAGAAGGTAGAATTCTCATCACCTGAAGTAAAATTGATATCAGACTGGTTAGTAAGGCCCTTCTCCCAGAATTTCAAATGACCTTCATTATACTGGTATAAAGCAGAATCTTGTGTTCCATCTTCTAATGGTGGTCCTAATGGTCTTTTTACACCATCAAATGCAGGTCCATAGGCCTGATTTTCCAGGTAAGAGAAAAAATTAGGATTACCATTTGCATCATAACCATAACCGGTTCCACCTGATCCGAATGTTTTTTGCATTTTAGGATAAAAAGCAACACTTTCAACGGTAGTAGTTTGAGATAAACCAATACTGTTCACACCCCTTTTTCCCTTTTTTGTAGTAACAATGATAGCTCCGTTGGATGCCTGAGAACCATAAAGCGCAGCAGCACCAGCACCATTCAGTACAGATACTTCCTCGACGTCATCAGGATTCAGGTTACCAAGCACCTCGTTAGGAACGATAACGTTATCCAAAACCAATAATGCCTGGTTGTTACCAGTTAAAGAACGCTGACCTCTCAGTATCACACGGAAGTTAGGGTTTACACCACCACCTGTACCGTTGATCTGTAAGCCGGCAACTTTACCCTGCAAACCTCCAGCTATATTTACAGCCTTACCTGCAGTTAAAGTTTCTGCTTTAACAACTGATGTAGCAGTACCAATTTCTTTTCTTTTTGTCCTTACACCACCCGCAGTTACAATCACCTCGTCAATAACATTGGCAGCAGCAGCTAACTGAACATTAACTGAGTTTCTGCCTTGAATGCTGACTTCTCTGGTGTCAAAACCTGTAGAAGAGATAACCAGGGTGTTTGAATTTTTTACTTCCAGGCTAAAATTTCCATTAGCGTCTGCGGAAGTACCATTCTTTGTTCCCTTTTCAGTAACAGTGGCAAAAGGAATGGGAACTCCTTTTTCGTCTAAGACCTTGCCTGACACAGTCCTGTTTTGTGCGAATGCAAATGCACTAAAGAGCATCAGCACCGCAAGCAGTGATACAATTTTTCTCATGTGAACGTTTTAAGTTAATAGATAAAAGCAAAAAAATAAACCAGTCCAGCTATAGATAAGGCTGAGTATCTAAAAAGACAGCCCATCCATTAAAAATGCTGCGCCAATTTAGTGGTTTTTTAATAAAAGGTTAAATATGTTTTAAGAAAAATTTTCCTGATGAAAGGAAATTTAGATATATAAACGAAAAAGGCTGCCCTTAGGCAGCCTTTTTTAAATATGCTGGTAAGTGTTAATACTTATCCCACCACAATTTGGTTTCTACTTTGTCACCACCAATCTTGGCAGCTGCTGAAGTATAATTTGTACCATTTAATTGTTGTTCATTACCCGGATAGGTAAACCTGTTTGGAAATCCAGATTTAGCTGCAACCGGTAAAGTCAATACAGGGTAATCAAGTCTCCTCAATTCCAGCCATCCTTCAAATGGACGGTTGTACAAGGCAATCCACTCCTGAGTACCGATTTTTTGCTTCCAGTTGCCCGCAGCAGTAGAATAGGCAACTGCTGGCTGAGCCAGGTAAGCGGCAGCATCAGCTGCTGTTCCACCCCAGGCTATAATCGATGCCGTGATAGCATTATTATAATGCTGTTCAGCAGTGCCGGCTACATTATAACCACGCTCTTTCGCCTCAGCTCTCAAAAACTCTGTTTGCACATAATCCATTAATACAAGCGGAGCATCAGGAGCTGATACTTTATCACTAGGCTTGGACATATCGGCAAATGTATTCACCTTACCTACTACACCACCCTGGTAGGCACCGGCATTGTTTGTTCCGAAATACAATGATTTGCGGGGATCGTTCAGGCTTACCAATACATTCATCAGGTCTTCTGCAGCAACATAGTCAGAACGGCCACCCAATACGATATCAGTGTATAAAGGATTGGTGTTTGGACTGGCTGTCATGTATTTCACTTTAGCATCATCAGCTGAAGAACTCATGGCACCGGCATCCGAAGCTTCTACTGCAGCCTTCGCAGCAGCATCGTCAACATCAGCGATCACCATACCCATTCTCATTCTTAATGAATTGGCAAACTTCAGCCATTTTGCCACATTACCACCGTATACCAGGTCTTCAGAAGAAGAGAATCCACCATTAGCAGCGTCAAGCTTACCAATGTCTTCGCTCAGTCTTTTTAGGAGATCAGTATAGATCGTTTTGGCATCATCATATTTAGGAAACAGGTTATTGGGATCCAAAGCTTCGCTGTAAGGAACATCTCCAAATGTATTCACTAACACGTAGTATGTATATACCTCCATGATGTCAATAGTGGCCTGCTGATTGGCTTTTACAGCGGGTGCCATTAAAGCATTGGCTGCAACAATCTTATTTGATTCGTTCAGGTCAACTAATACATCACGGTACATAGAAGCCCACCATGCCTGTGGAATAGCGCGGGTTGTAAAATCAAATTGCGCTTCATCCTGGTACACAGCCATCGCCCAATGCTTCACCGTAAAACGGAATATATTGGTATTGACGCTACCGGAAGCCAATACATCTGCCAGGCTTTTCACTGCATTGGAAAACAGGGGTCCTGCAGGCACGGTTGCCGGCCTTTTTGTTTCCTCGTTGAATCGGGAAATATCCTTGGTACATGCCGATAACAGCAGTACAGGAAGTAATATATATGCTAATTTTTTCATGATGTTTTATTAGAATTTCAATTTAAGGTTAACACCCATTGATCTTGTGGTTGGGTACGCACCACTCTGGTAACCCTGGATATTTCCGGAAGATAAATTCTCTTCAGGATCGGAATAAGGCAGGTTCTTATGAATGATCCATAAATTTCTACCGATCAGGGATAGTTCTGCACCTTTAATAGCTTTCACACTATTGAATACAGATTGTGGAATAGTATAGGAGATATTTGCTTCTCTTAATTTCACATAGCTGGCATCATAAACAAACGCTGCTGCAGGATTATAAGCATATCCAAACGTTCCGAAAACATTTTCCACACGCTTGGTGTTAGGCTTACCATCTGCAGTCACACCTGGCATGATCACACCACCACCATTGGCAATGGTATTACGGGAAGGATTGCCAAGGTCATTAAGCTCAGCAGATTCTTTCAACACTCCTGTTGCACCACCATAGTACATATCAAGGGAGAATACATCACCGCCCTGGCGCATATCTATTAAGAAACCAAGTGTAAGATTCTTATAACGGAAGCTGTTAGAAATACCACCATACCAGTCAGGATTCACATTTCCAATAACATTTGATGTGGTAGATGTCATACCATATCGTCCATTAGATTTTACAACTTTTTCACCTCTACCATCCCATGCGATCAGGTTTGCTGGATTGGCAGGATCGACCATCTGCCATGTTTTACCCTGGATCGTTCCATAAGGCTGACCTAAGGTTGCGTTGATACTAACACCACCCTGGAAAGAACCTAATTGCAGGTTCTTACTGTCATTGTAAAGAGAAATAACCTTGTTCCTGTTACGTGTCCAGTTCACATTGATATTCCAGGAGAAATCCTGAGTCTTAACAGGTGTACCATATAAAGACAATTCAATACCCCTGTTTTCAATATTACCTGCGTTTACATATTTGCTGCTGTAACCAGTAGCTGTTGTAGTGGCTACGTTGAAGATCTGGTCAACAGTGTTGGCAATATAATAGGTAGCGTCCACTCCTAACCTGTTATGGAAGAAACCAAGTTCAAGACCAGCTTCTTTACTGGTTGTTTGCTCTGGCTTCAACTCGTTGTTGTTTTTAACACCCGGAAGTGAGAATAGGATAGTGCTTCCAAATGGATTCGGTTGGTCATAAACATCCTTGATACTTCCCCATGGCGCATCATTACCCACGGTAGCATAGTTCAAACGAAGTTTACCGGTAGATAACCATGGAACAGTAGAAAGATGGTGAGAGAATAACCAGCTACCTGAGATAGCGTAATAGTTATAGGCATTCTTATCAACAGGTAATGTTGAAGAACGGTCTCTTCTAAATGCACCATCCAACGTCAGGTAATCCTGGTAGCTTAATGTTAAGTTGGCAAAATAACCATCTACAGCTTTTGGCTGGTAAGCCTCAACTGGCGCAGGAACAGTACCTTTAGAATTAGCTATAGAATATAAACCTGGTACGATCAATCCACCTGAAGTAGATCCAAACATTGAACGGATCTCGTTTCTTCTCATGTTGGTTCCCAGTAAAAATTTCATATTCAGATCCTGGGTCAGGCCTTTATCAATTGTTCCCATCAGGTCATAGTTTCTTTCAGTATAGTTCCTGTCAAAACGGGAATAAAAAGGAACTGCCTGGCTACCTACAGCTATACGCTCTTCCTGCAATTCTGTATAGTTATCAACAGAAACGCGGGCTAAAAAGCTTAACCAATCAGTGGCTTTATAATCTAAGGCTACGTTACCAAATACCCTTGAACGTGTATCATTCTCGTAGTTCTGGTAAACAGTCCAATAGTAGTTATCTGTATAAATTGGCTTGATGCCTGAAGGCTTGGAAGGATCGGACCAGTTCCATGTGATATTCTGGTAGTTCCTGAAATAAGCTTCCTTTTGTTCTTTCAGGTCCACGTTAGCCTGGTACCACTGGCGGAAATTCTGGTTTACGTTACGACCACTATAACCAGTTCCATAACGTCCTCTTCCATCAACTTTGGAATAGTTAACTGAAGCAGAAGCATTCAATTGCTCTGTGATCTTATAATTAGCACCAAAGTTTACAATGTTTTTGATAACCTGGCTGTTAGGCAATACACCTTTTTCGTTATTCCTGGTATAACCTATTTTGATACCACCTTTCTCTGAAGCTCCATCCAGCATGATGCTGTTGTTATTGGTAATAGAAGTCTCATAAAAAGTAGATGGGTTGTTCTGTGCAGCTACCCAAGGTCTTTTTGTATGGTAATAAGGAGAAGCGGGGTCAAAAGCATCCCAATGGTAAACCAACAGGTTTGGATCGAACTTCACACCATAGGAAGCGTCCTCAGATGTTGGAACAACGTAATCCTTAACACCATCACCATCCACATCAAAATACAGGAAACCATCCTTTTGGTAAGGATCAGAATAACCTGCACCATACTGAGTCTGGTAGGTAGGATAAGTAGATTTATCGATCTTACCTACGATAAGACCAGAGTTAACTGTAATACCAAGTCCTCTTTTAGCTTTTTTGGTAGTGATCATCACCACACCATTTGCAGCCCTTGATCCGTACAAAGCACTCGCGGCAGCACCTTTCAGTACGTTAATAGACTCAATATCATCGGGGTTAATATCTGCAGCGGCATTACCATAGTCATAACCGCCCCTACCAGTTCTTTGATTGGCAGAGTTATTATTAGTGTTGTCAACAGGAACTCCATCCACAACGAACAAAGCCTGGTTATTTCCAGTTAAAGATTTCACACCACGGATAACCACGTTGGTGGAACCACCAATACCATTACCCTGTTGAATTTGTAAGCCCGATACTTTACCGGAAAGTGCTGCACCTACGTTGGCACCCCTGGTTTTGCTTACTTCTTCACCAGTTACCTGCTGAGCAGCATAAGGCAATGTGTTTTTAGATCTTCTCACACCCAATGCAGTTACCACCACTTCGCTCATGTTAGACTGGCTGGTAACAGTAGCTGTAATGGAAGTTTCATTCCCGATTTTCACTTCGGAAGTTTCAAATCCGGCAGCACTAAATACAAGTGTTGAGTTTGGGGCTGCTTCAATGGTAAAGTTTCCATTTTCATCAGCAGCTACCCCTGTTTTTGTTCCTTTTACCGTAACAGAAGCAAAAGGAACCGCTTTTCCTTGCGCATCTGTTACTTTCCCCGTAACAGGTCGGGTTTGTCCAAAGGCTAATGCACTAAAAAGCATTAGCACTGTAAGCAGTGTTACAATTCTTCTCATGTGTTCATTTAAGTGTTTAGTTATAAAATTGTCCAGGTAATCGTAGAGTTTGGATAAGGAGTGAGCAAGTTAAGGGATTGTGAACAAAAGAAAACAGCTTTACAGGCGGTTTTTTTTAAGGATGACTGGATCAAAGTATATTTAAATCAATTATTGTTAACTATTAGCTATGTTAATTATTCCAAATCAACCTGTTAAATAAAGCTAAATAAATAACTATGATTTTATTGCTTCCAATCAATTTCTTTACTGTCAACAGGTATTTTTAACTCTAAAACCAAACACCCGCAGGTACACATACCCAGGCTATATCCAAAGAAAGTTCCCTCATGGCTTTATGGTTATCCCAGCTCTTAAAAGGAATGCTGATAAGTTAACACCCAGAATTTTCCGTTTACAAGCCTCCAACTTCCGGCAATTATGCAACGTCTTTGTGCCGCCTATGTACCGCCTTTGTAACGGCTCTGCAACGGCTCTTTAAAGAGGCGGTAGATAGGTGGCACATAGAGAGCCTAATATTGATATAATTATGGTATATTCTAAAAGGAGTCCCCGACAGCATAAGGTGGCTAATGGTCACAGGTATAGGTAAATCACCTTTTACTCCTTTGTTGAAGGGAAAAAGAATGGCCATTAAAAAAAGAAAACCGCCTGTTACAGGCGGTTTTCGGGTATATTAAAAAGTACGGTATTAAAACTTGTCCCACCATAGTTTGGTAGCAACATCGTCTCCGCCTATAGCTTCAGCTGCAGCTTCGAAATTCACACGGTTAACATTTTGCTCATTTACCGGGTAAGGGAAACGTACAGGCATATCAGATAAAGCATCATGAGCTGGCTCCAGTTGCGGATAATCCAGTCTTCTCCACTCTATCCAGGCATCCCATCCACGATTGTATAAGGCGATCCATTTTTGAACGCCAATACTTTTTTTCCAGTTTGCCGGGTTATAAGCAACTCCTGGTTGTGCCAGGTAGGCTGCTGCTTCTGCAGCAGTGCCACCCCAGTATTCGATGGAAGCAGTTACCCCTGCATTGTAATGAGAAACGGCTGTACCCCCTACATTAAATCCTCTTTGGGCAGCTTCTGCGAGGAACAACTCCGTTTCAGCATAATCGAGCAACAAGCCAGGAAACTCTGGTTTAGTAATATTTGGGTTTACATGCGAGTTTGGCTCATAGGCTGACTGAACACCTGGTTCAGCTCCTGAGTAACCACCTGTAGGATCTGCAGTGAAGAAGTTGTCAATGCGGGGATCATTATGTGCCAACAAGCTGTCAATAAAGGTGCTTGCTGCAACAAAATCATCTCTTCCACTATTTACCAGGTCCACCCAGATAGGATTGGTATTAGGCTGAACATTCTGGTAAACCAGAGTAGCATTATCTGCATTGGAAGTAAATACACCACTGGCTACTGCTGCTTCCACTAATGTTTTTGCTTTGGCAGCATCATCATCAGCAATGGTCATTGCCATCTTTACCTTGAAAGAGTTGGCGAACTTCTTCCATTTGGTCATGTCTCCATTATAGATAAGATCCGCGCTGCCAAATCCACCAGCACCCGTTTTAATGTTGCCAATAGCTGCATCCAGCCTAGTCAGCAGGTCGTTATAAATGGTCTTGGCATCATCATACTTTGGGAAAGGCTTTTCAATATCCAGCGCTTCGCTGTATGGTATGTTGCCATAAGTGGTAACCAAGTAATACCATGTATATACCTCCATTACTTCTGTAACCGCCAGCCTGTTCTTTTGAACATCAGCATCCTTTACATCGCCTGGGATGAGGGCTTTGGCTTCTCTCAGGTCCCGGATCACATCACGGTACAGCGCATTCCAGGTATTATCATTGATCTCTCTTGTTGCCAGGTCATACTGGCTTTCTTCAGGGTATTGTGTTTCCTGCCAATGCTGAACGATCAACCTGAAAATATTAAGGTTGACGTTGGAAGAGGTCAGGGTATTGCTTAAGGAACGTTGCGCATTGGTGAAAAATGCCGATGAAGGCAAGATAGCGGGATTCTTCGGGTCTACGTTCAGGCTCGAAAGATCCTTGGTACAAGCCATCGTGATGAACATGATAGCTGTTAAGGAATATATGATTTTTTTCATGGTCATTTAGTTAGAATCTGAATTTAGCGTTAAAGGTGAATGTCCTGGTAGTTGGGTAAGCTCCGCTCTGGTAGCCTTGTAAATTACCTGAACTGATAGTTTCTTCAGGATCTGCATAAGGAATGTGCTTGTCTATGATCCAAAGGTTTCTTCCGATCAGGGAAAGGTCTATTCCTTTAAAAGGATTCAGCTTAGAAACCAGTGATTTAGGCAGGGAATAGCTAATGATAGCTTCTCTCAGCTTAATATAACTGGCATCATACACAAATCCGGCTGTAGGTTGACGATAACCCAGGGTACCTTCAGAATTTGACCTGCGCTTGGCATTTGGCTTTCCATCTGCATCCACACCTGGAAGGATGATACCACCACCTTCAGCAATAGTATTGCGGGAAGGATTGCCAAGATCATTTAATGCAACTGTTTCAGGATACAATCCTGTACCCATACCATAATACATATCCAGTGAGAAAATGTCTCCACCTTGTTTGGTATCTACCAGGAAGCTAAGAGACAGATTTTTATAACGGAAGCTGTTGTTGATACCTCCTACCCAGTCAGGATTGGCATTGCCAATCACTTCGTTGGAAGTTGGTGAAAGAACATAACGGCCACTTGTCTGGCTTACTACTTTCTCTCCATTCTTATACACGTAGTTAGAGCCGCGGATAGTTCCATATGGCTGACCCAGAGAAGCATTTAATGTAACACCTGCCTGGAAATCCGCCAGAACGAGGTTTTCAGCACCTTCAAACAGTTCTAATACCTTATTCCTGTTCTTTGACCAGTTTACATTAATGTTCCAGGAGAAGTCGCTTGTTTTAACGGGAGTACCATTTACAGAAACTTCAATACCCTTGTTCTCTATAGAACCAGCATTCAGAAATTTAGAGTTGTATCCTGTAGCAGTTGATAAGATCACAGGCGTGATCAGGTCATCTGTTTTAGAGCGGTAGTAACTCATGTCAAAACCAATACGGTTTTTCAGGAATGCCATTTCAACGCCTGCCTCAAAGCTTCCGGTTAACTCCGGCATAAGGTTAGGGTTGTTTTTAGTACCAGCCACTGAACCCTGTGGATTACCACCGAAAGGAGCAATACCTACATAAGAATCATACACACTGTATACAGGCGCATCATTACCTACGCGGGCATAGTTAGCTCTTAACTTACCATAGCTTAACCAGGTAGCTGAAGGCAGTAATTTAGAAAAAGTAAAACCTGCAGATACTGAAGGATAATAATAAGTGTTGTTATCCTTAGGCAAGGTAGAAGACTGGTCCCTGCGGATGGTTCCGTCCAAAGTGATCATTTCTCTCCAGGTGAAGGTGGCACCGGCATAAAGGCTGTGCACTTCTCTTCTGCCATCAAATTCAACAGGCGCATTTGGCGTGTTCAAAGAATTGGAAAGCGCATATACCCTTGGAACGATGAGTCCACCATTGGTTACTGCACGTATGCTTTCATTATGCCTTTTGTTCAGGGTACCTCCTAAAAGGGCCTTGAAATTGATATCTGTGGTGATATTCTTATCCATATTGGCGATCAGGTCGAAATTGGTTTCGCTGAACGCATTATTGAAGCGCGAATAAGAAGATGTAGTAACACTACCTACCGCTTGCCTTTCTTCCTGTAATTCATTATATCCATCGTGGGAAGCTCTTCCCATGATGTTCAACCATTCAACTGGTTTGAAGTTGAGGTTAGCTACCCCGAAATAACGGTTACGGGAATCAGATTCGTAGTTCTCATACCTGGAGAAATACGGATTGTCCCAGAAGTTGGCTATCAACCTGTTGGCACTTTTCCAGTTCCAGGTTGTATTGTCCCTGTTCCTGAAATAGGCATCTTTTTGTTCCTGTACATCGACATTCACTTCCCACCATTGGCGGAAGTTGGTCATCAGGTTCTTGTCATCATAACCAGTACCATAGCGCCCAAGGCCATTGATATTGGTGAAATTGATCGTAGCCCCTGCAGTCAGCTTTGGTGTAATATTATAAGTTCCACCAAAATTCAACAGGTTCTTGCTGATCTTACTATTAGGTAAAATACCCTTGTCATCATTACGGGTATAACCCAACTTAAAAGAGCCTCTGTCAGAACCACCATCAATAAAGACGCTCTGGTTGGAAGAGACCGGGGTTTGAAAAAATGTAGTAGGATCATTTGCCGCAGCTACCCATGGCCTGGCTTTGCCAAAATAAGGAGAGGTCGGGTCAAAAGCATCCCACTGGTACACCATCAGGTTTGGATCGAATTTAGCACCGTATGAAGCATCTTCATGAAAGGGAGCCACCAGGTCAACCACACCATCTCCATTAACATCCGCTTCATTGAACCACTTATCTTCATCCGGACCATAAAACTTGCCATAGCCGGCACCATATTGTTTTTGGTAAGTAGCAAAAGTTGATTTGTCCACCTTACCTACCGTTACACCAGAGTTAACAGTGATGCCCAAACCGCGGGCATTTTTCTTGGTAGTGATCAAAATAACTCCATTGGAACCTTGTGAACCATAAAGGGCACTGGCAGCAGCACCTTTCAATACGGTTACAGATTCAATATCATCAGGGTTGATATCTGCTGCAGCATTACCATAATCATAACCACCCCTACCCGTTCTTTGGTTAGCAGTATTGGTGTTGCTGTTGCTGTAAGGCACTCCATCAACAACGAACAGGGCCTGGTTGTTACCTGTAATAGATTTTGTCCCGCGGATGATCACGTTGGTAGATCCTCCCATGGTATTGGTCTGCCTGATATCCAGGCCGGCCACTTTACCAGAAAGGTTCTGTACAAAGTTGGCATTACGTGTCTTGCTAACCTCTTCACCTGTTACCTGTTGTGCGGCATAAGGTGTTTGGTTGCGTGTTCTGCGGATACCCAGGGCTGTTACCACCACCTCGTTGAGGCTGGATTGAGCACTTAAGCTGGCTGAAACAGTAGATTGGTTCTTAATGTTCACCTCCGCAGCCTGGTAACCAGCGGCACTGAATACCAGTGTGGAGTTAGGAGCGGCTTCGATGGTGAAGTTTCCGTTTTCGTCTGCAGCCACCCCAACGGAAGTGCCTTTAACGGTTACGGATGCGAAAGGAACCGCTTTTCCCTGTGCGTCAGTGACGCGACCGGAAACGGCTCTTGTTTGCCCAAATGCCAATGCACAGAATAGCATCAGCACTGTAAGCAGTGATAGCGTTTTCTTCATGTGAAATTTTAGATTTAAATGGTTAAGCACAAAAACAGTCATACGATCTAATGATCAGCTGATTTACAGGTACGCAGACAGCTTATCAATAGAAAGTGCTGCGCAAGTTAGGCGGTTTTGACATATAAATGTTTAAACATTGTCATTTATTCCAATTTTACTGCTGATATAAAGCTCAATCAATGAACTACTTATACAAAAGGCGAAAGCTGCCCCCGGGGCAGCTTTCGCCTTTCAACCATTTAATTGACCGTTTATTGGCAGAATTAACCTTTAGTATTCATCTTCAATAAACCGGGTACGGGCAGTACCGTTCATATCGTAGATCGTTCCAGGAACAGGATCATCGGAGAATTGTATCTTCATGTGAATACTGTCTACTATATTACCTGATTTGGAATGACCCGCATTCAGTAAAATTTTCCCTTCAGTAACTGTAACTGTCATGGGATATATTTCATTTGGAGAATCTGTAGTTGAAAAGGTCAAATCATTGAAATTAGCTTTTGCTTTAAATTTTACATCCCATATATTATGTGCATCATCTATCCAGATGGAGTCGTTATTTGCTGAGGTGTTATAGGTAAGAATTTTCAAGTGAGGAGTTAATGGAGTACCCCCCTGGTCTAAAGTTACCCACCATTCATTAGCTAATTTTTGTGCTGCTGTGCCACCAATAGTAGGCAAATCCTTTTTGCAGGATGCAAGGAGGGAAACAACTATTATAGACAAAAAAGTAATTTTTTTCATTGTCAGGAGTTTATTGTTTTACAAAAGTTCTTAATGCAGTTCCATAACCGGGATTGACAATTTTCCATGAATATTTCGCCGGAGATCCCGGTGTATAGGTTTCATTGGAAGAACTGGTTATGCTTCCATCACTTGATACCTGTTCGGGAATAAAAATGGTATATCCAGTAGGGTTAAAAACAATAACAGTGAGGTTTGTGCCAGGAGCGCCGCCTGGGTTAAATACAGAATAAACCCCAGGTGCCAGTTTTGTCCATTCAGCTACTGAGCCATTTGTAGTACGTGCATAATTTCCTGAAAGATCATGAGATCCAGCCGTGTCATCAGTTTCATAGACGACAACCGTACGGGTGGTTGAGGCTGAGAATCCATCTTTATTTACCGCCGAGTAAGTAAGCGTATAGACACCAGGCGTATTAGTATCAACCTGTCCGGAAACGGTTGGGGTCAGGTCATTAGTACCTTCCTTAGCCGTGGCACCAGGGTCTGTAAAGGTTGCACCTTTCTCCAAAACCATTACTTTATCACCCTGCAATGTGAGCACAGGGAAGTTGGTGATCTTTGACCTGCCTACCGTCCCTTCAGGATAATTAAAATCCGGTTCCTTATTACATGCGATTGTAAAGCATAAGGCTACAAAGGCAATGAAATATTTATTAATTCTCATGTTGAATCATTATTAGGTTAAGAGTTATAATGCCCACCAAACCGGTGTTGTTATAGGTACCAATGCAGGTGCATTCGGATTTGCCTGTGTTTCCAGCAATGGGAACACCAATCGCTTAGGTAGTTGTCCTGGCCCCAGTACAGAATTTTTAGAGGTAACAAATTCGCCGGGAACATAGGCAGGGTTAACCGTATTGTTATCCAGTTCAGAATATACAGCACTTGTTTTTGGATACCCTGTCCTGTTCTTTTCAAAGAAACCTTCCAGGTAGTGTACCCCGTAGGCACAGGCCACCCATTTTTGCGTGCTGATAGCCATGATCTTTTCTTCTAAAGAACCAGAAGGATATTCATAGGCACCCCCCGGGGCAATAAAAGCTGATCCATCATTGCCTGTTTCGGCAAAAGCAGCCAATACTCCCTGGTCGTATAAAGCCTTGGCACCATCTCCACCAAAATAACGTTCCCGGGATTCTGCCTGCATGAAATAAGATTCAGCAGCAGACATAAATACTACAGGATCATCCGGCCGCTGCACCAAAACAGTTGCAGTCTTATAGCTTGAATTGGTGCCTGTGTAATCTCCCTGGTGGATAGCTGTAGGGGCAGGGGTTCCAAAGAAATACTTGGCTCGTGGATCATTATTAGCAATTAAAAAGGAAGTGAACGTATAGCTGGCCCGAAGGTTATCTGGTGTATTCAGTGAGCGTATATTTTGCTCATACATAGGGTTGTCTTTATCCTTTACATTGGTAAACCCCGTCAGGGCTGCATCTGTGTTTAAAAATTTGGCACCGTCAGCATATAATTTTTCAATGCCAGCCTGTGCTTCCTGGGGTTTTGCATTGATCATGCGCAGAAACAATTTCATTTTCATGCTATTGGCAAATCTTGTCCAATTATCCAGGTTGCCTTTAAATACCAGGTCTGCACTTTTATCTGCTGGGGTTAGAATTCCAGGATTCAATGGTTTAGCTAATGCTGTATCCAGTAATTTTAAAAGATCCTGGTATATTGAATAGCCATCATCAAATTTGGGGGTGAGATTGGCAGTACCCTGTAAGGCTTCAGTATAAGGTATCTGGTCATACAGATCAACCAACACCTGTGTTGTATAAGCCTTCATGGTGGCTGCCATAAGGTAAAAGTTCCAGTTCTGTGTTTCTTTTGACTTATCCAAAACAAACTGGTAATTCTTTAGACCATTGGCAAACATATTCCTGTAACCCCTGTTATAATCCGCTGTACCTAACTGGTAGGCATCTATTGTTTTATATTGATTGGAAAACGCAGACTGGGTAACATACTGTCCCCAGATGGCTCCAATTATTCCAAATTCACCTCCTACGCCTGCAGCAGTGCCAAAGACAGCTGCTGGAAATACAACTGAAGGTGTTCCGTTTGCAACAGCCGGCACATTGGGATTCTGGTTGATATCCAGTTGTTTTTTACAACTGGTAGTGAACAGAAGTGCCAGGATCCCAGCGATGAATAATACTTTATATGATCTTGTCTTCATGATTAGTTGTTTTAAAATGATGCTCTTAATGCCACTCCAAACTGGTACGATGTAGGCGCAGTTCTGAACTCACCCAATTCGCTGGCCAGGTCATTTCCTAAATTGGAGGCTTCAGGATCAAGGTAAAAGTTGGACTGTGGTGTCCACAGCAGGAAGTTGCGGCCATACACACTAACTGATAAAGTAGTGGCCCGGATGCGTGATGCCCAGGATGATGGCAGGGTGTAACCCAGGGAGATATCCCTGAGCTTGAAAAAGGACTTTTCAATGATCCTGTCATAATAAGAACCTGCTTTATTTTGTGTTGGATACCAATAGTCGGTATAAGCACCTTCATCTATTACGATGGTATTCTCTTCATAAGTAGGTTTACCATTAGCATCTGTACCTGTTTGCACCACTGAGTTGGGAATAATAAATGGTCTGCGGTCATTGTATGTTGTGTTGTAGGCATTACCGGTAAAGTTGAGCAGGTCGGCTGTACCGCTATACATATGCCCGCCTTTCCTGTAATCCAATGAAAACGATAATTGCAAACCTTTATAGCTGAAAGTGTTCAGCATTCCCATCATGTAATCATATTCTGCATTTCCGTAGAACCCTTTATCTGCTGCTTCGATTGGCATACCTGTGGTTGAACTGACAATGATCTTACCATCTGAAGTATACTGAGGAACAGGTGCATAAATACCAGTCAGTGATTTACCAGGGTATCCTATAAGTGATGCATCGTAAGCAGTATTCAGGATCACATTATCCAACCCTGTAGTCAGGCTTTTCAACTTGTTCCAGTTCTTGGAGAAAGTGTAAGTCAATGACCAGGTAAAATCCTTCATATCCAAAGGCTTTGCATCCAGGGCCAATTCAATACCGCGGTTTTGCACAAGGCCAAGGTTATTGACGAGCCCTGTATAACCTGTTGAAGGAGCAATTGGAACTGTGATGATCTGTCCTTTGGTCTTTTTATCATACAAGGCAACGTCAAGGCCTAAACGATTTCTGAAAAAGCGGACCTCTGCACCCACTTCTGCCTCAGTTGTAATTACAGGTTGCAGACTCAGGTTACCTATAGTATTGCTGATACCAAAAGAAGTGACACCACCAAATGGGAAGGTGAGGTTTCCAAAACCTAAACCAACATTACCAATGGCAAGGGTGGGATATACCAAATAAGGATCTGCATCTGATCCGGTCTTACCATAACTACCCCTGAGCTTTAACAGGGAAATGGTAGAATTATTCAGGCCTAAAGTCTGTGAAACCACCCATGATAAACTGGCACCAGGGTAAAAGATGCTATTGTTATCAATGGGCAATGTGGATGACCAGTCATTGCGTGCATTCAGTGTTAAGAAGACCTGGTTGGAATAACCCAATATGGCCTGCGCATAACCCCCTACTCTTTTCCTGTGTTGAGCAAAGTCGGTAGCTGTAGGAGGATTTAAAGAGTTACTTAAATTGTAAACACCAGGAATAAATAGGTCAGTAATAGAAGCTGCAGAGGACTTTTGATCCTGCTGGTAGTAGTTAGCTCCCGCAAGTGCTTCAAGGCTTATATCATCTGTGATACCTGTGTTATATTTTACAATAAAGTCTCCGTTGATGGCCCCAACATATTGTGCCAGTTCAGAAACAGAACCCACATCCGCTGCTCTTGAGGCGCCTTCTGTGTTACCACCTTTGTTCCAGCTGCCAATGGAAGGTGCATTTACGGCTTTGTAACCAAATGTCCTGGCATTTGTAATATCACCACCTAAACGTAATTGCGCAGAGAGTTTACTGGTGAAGGCGTAATTCATATCCACATCACCAAAGAACCTGTCGGAGTTTTGCTGGTTCTTGTTTTCATACAAAGGATAATAAGGGTTCTCGGCATAAGGGGTGAAGTAATTATCGACGTTGAAGAACTTATTCTTGTAGTCCCTGAAATCTGTAATAGGAATGTCTACAGGGATCTGAAGGATCTCTTCAAAAATGGATCCTCCATCACTTCCACCCTGGCCGGTAAATGGAGCGTTTTGCTTTTTATTGCTGTAATTAAATGAGCTGTTGAGTGCAAAATCTTTGAACTTACTATTGGTGCGCAAGGCAAAGGTATTGCGCTGGTAGTAATCTGTTTTGGTAGGAATGACGCCATCACTGACTACATTACCATAAGAAAAATAGAATTGTGAAGTTTCATTTCCACCGGATAGTCCAATAGTATTATTTGTTTCAACACCTGTATTATAGAAATCTCGGATGTTGTTATCAATAAAACTAAAAGGCTTGATCAGTTGGGAGTTGTCAACAATAGAGCCCCATGCTCTTGTCTTTCCATCCATTTTAGGCCCCCAGCTTCCATTTTCAGGAAGCACAAAGATGCCACCCCATCCCTGTCCAAAAATACTTTGCATTTCAGGCAATTTGCCCACCTTGCTAAAGTTCACAGATCCATTGTACTCTACTTTCAGCTTTCCGCTCCGGCCTCTTTTTGTAGTGATCATGATTGCCCCGTTCTTGGCATTTGACCCGTACAATGAAGAGGCTGCTGTACCTTTCAATACTGATATACTCTCTATATCAGCTGGATTGATATCATTTAACCCGTTACCGAAATCCACATTATCACTTGAGCCAAATCTTGAATCATTGAGTGGTATCCCATCAACAACATACAATGGTTGGTTGTTGCCTATGACACCATATCCTCTTAGCACCACCTTGGTAGAGGAACCTGGCCCCCCGGTTTTTGAAATATTAGCGCCGGCTATTTTCCCTGATAAGGCATCCAGCGCATTGGCAGGAGCAGCTCTTGTGATAGCCTCACTATTAAATGTGGATGTAGCATAACCCACTTTTGTTTTGCTCCTGGTTTGTCCAAGGGCTGTAACTACCACTTCCGTTAAAGCACTTTGTGCATTTAATGTTGAGTTTACCGTTGTCCTGTCTCCTATATTCACTTCATTTCCCTGGAAACCGGCGGCACTAATAACGAGTACACTATTAGGAGGAGCCTGGATAGTGAAATTCCCATTCTCATCAGCAGATACCCCTGTAGAAGATCCTTTGATAACTACGGAAGCATAAGGCACTGCCTTTCCCTGGGCATCCGTTACACGCCCGGTGACAGTACGATTCTGACTCCATGCTATAATAAATAGCATGAGTGCAAAGCACATCATTAGAACTTTTCTCATGAATAAACTATTAAATGGTTAATATTTTGTACCCTAACAGCAAAGCATAAGTGTAAAAGAAAGGTTAAGGCCTGAACTAGAATAGACAATAAGGAGAAAGTAATGCTGCACACAGGTAGATGAGATTGGGAATGAAGTTATGCACCTGGTTTATAAGCTCAACTGTAATTGAGCCCGTATTTCTGATTGTGCATTTCCATTGATTTGGTCCAGTCCGGTTTTAATGGTTTGAGTGTTATGGAAAATCGTTTTGGCCCAGCGTGCGGAAAAAGTCAATTGCTTGCTTAGTTTACAATGAATATTACAGTAGTAACGAAACCCTGTATCAAAAAAAGCCGGAATACTAAAGCTGAACGGTACATCATTTTCGTAAGCATAGATCCTGCTGTTGTATCCATCAGATTCAAAATATTGAAGTCTTGTACCTATACTCCACTTTCCAACTTTCTTTGAGCCTTCAATAAAACCAAGGAAGCCTTGTTCGGCATCAGGTTTATTATAATTATACCAACAAGCTTCCAGCCTGGCTTTGAAGTTTAAGCCATTCCGTAATTGAGTTGCCACATGGACCCTGAAATTTTGTTTGATCTTATCTACGGGAAACTTCATGCCTCCAACCGTATCATTCAAAGGTTTGTTCTTATTGCGATAGAGCAGGTAGATACTTGTTTCTTTAGAAGGCTGGTGTTCCAGTTGCAGCATATACTCTCTTCCCTGGCTTGGGCCATCTACCCTGTATTTTATCCATGGAAAAGAAAACATGTCAGCATAGGCATTCAACTGCCAGCCGGTATATGGCCTAAGAACAATACCTGTATATAAACCTTTCTCATTTACAGGCAATGAATTTTCAGTGAAAGCATTTCCAAAAATGTTTTGATATGCTTTTGATAACGATCTATAAACAAGTGATATGTCCAGTTTTGGGTCAAGGCTGATCAATGAACCATTGACCAGTGCGAGGTTCAGATCTTTATCTATAGCGCTTTCGCCAAAAAAGTGCATATTCCGGATGGTAAAAGAATAATCTATGCTACCATTATATAGTGTGCTGCCAGCGAAAGCATAGAGATTGTATAATTCCTTCCTTTTTTGAAAAGGAATGGAAAACTGGTGAATAACAGAGTTGACACCAATTTTAAGCCCAGGGGAATGATAACTTATATTACCTCCTGCCGAAAGATCAACCACGGAGTTTTTATCATTGATCTCCGAATTAGTTCTGTTGAGTCCAGAATACAGTATACTTGAAAATGCCTGGATAGAATCAACCAGGTTAGCATTCATCTTTTTATACGAAAAAAACACTGTGGTCTCCCATTTTTTAATACCTATGGTCATACCCATACCCCTATTGAAATTAAATTCCCCGGCCGAGCGGTAAGGTAATAAAATAGGCGACTGCCTTTTCACACCCATAACATCTGTTCCCTTTCCCAGTCCAAATGATTGCCATTGAATAAGCCCCTGCCCCAGGCTGACGGTATAATCTCCAAAGGCTAATGCTTTGATCTTTCCAATGTTCTTTATAAAAAGATGAAAGGAATAAAAATCAAAGCCTTTAGACTGTGCACCTTTAAAAAATTGCTCCCCGGCATCTTTCTCTCCCAGAATGCCATATTGCAACAAATTTTTGTACTGATAGCGGTACCTGAATAATATATGGTTAGGATCTCCCAGGTAATGATTGGGTAAAGAGGCGTCATATCCTTTGGATCTTTCTAATATCCTGGATGCACTTGACAATATGGTATAGTTACCATTTTTAAATCTACCTGCCAGGTCCTGCAATACTGGAACTGCACTGCTGAGGGTTATATAAGGAAGAATTCTGTTAATAGTAAACACATCCCACCCAGGTATTGCCTGTAGTTCATATTTATTGATCAGCTTTCCTGCAAATTGCCGGTAATGGAGAAGATTGGAAATTTGTAATCCATTCAATAACCTTAATCCTTGCAGTTCCTCTTCAGAAGCAGCGTTCAGGTCAAGTGGATTCCTTAAAAAATATTCCAGTTGCAATAAATAGCTATCATCCTGCTCATCCTCTTCTTCTCGTGCTTCCGCAATATTTTCCAACTGTTCCTGCGTTTTTACGGGTACATCCTGGGCCACAACAACTGATGCCCATAATAGCACACCAAAAAGAAAGAAAAACCTATTCATTATTATTTGACTGTGCTTTTGGGGGAGGACTAAATGTTAATAGTAATCCCGGGCTAATGCCTAACTGGGGATGCATGGATGCTATGATATCAAGGCGAAGGTTTTTCACCAGTACTCCAAAACCAATGAAATAGCTGGAATTTGCAGAATTAATTCCTCCGCAAGCTGACAACTTATCTTCGAAATAATAATGAACGCCAGCATTCAGATTCAAGGGCTGACCCTCCATCTTTTCTATGGAAGCCCCTATAAAAACTTTTTGAGTAAGATCATATCCAAAACCAGCGGAATATACAGATGGCAAACTTTCAGTAACCTCTTTACCTATTTTACTGCCACCAGGGTTATAGATATGAAATCCTGCTTTGAAAATTTCACTAAGGTGGAATAGTATGCCGCCTTCCACATTGATGGATGAAGCTGAACCATATCCTTGTGTCTGAAAATTGTAATAATTAAACTGCACCCCAATATCAATCATTTCACTTAATTGCCGGCCATAGGCTAAGCCAACCCCTGTTTCATTGTACGGCAGGTCGCCAAAATGATCAACACTTACACCAAAATTGCCCGAGGATGTAGGAAAACTGATTATGCCTGTGTACTGGCTTAATTCCTTCAATGCAAAACGTTTTTCTCCATATACTGCCCCGGAAAAGTTATCAAACCTGGCCAGTACTGCCTGGTTAGCAACCATATTAAAGGGCGAATGATGTACAGAACTATAGGTCAACAACTGGGCTATAGGAGCAGCCATGCTGCTTCGAATGGATTGACCATGAACAATAGTATTGGCAATAAGATGAAAGAAGAAATAAATAAATAGTCTTCTCACGCAGTAAGTTTGGTTGTTAAGATATATGATAAAATTTGTTTTGCCAATGGCTCCTTTCTTACTTTTGCGCCATGCAAATTTTAAATGGGAAAGAAGCCTCCCAGGCAATAAAAGATTCTATCAAATTGGAGATGGCCCAATTGGCTTCAAGGGGCAGGCAAGTGCCTCACCTGGTGGCTGTTTTAGTTGGAAATAATGGTGCCAGTGAGACCTATGTAGCATCAAAAGTAAAAGCCTGCGAGGAAGTTGGATTTAAATCGACCCTGATAAGACTTGAGGATACTATCTCTTCTTTTAAACTCCTTGATATTATCCAGGATCTCAATACGGATCCTGATGTGCATGGTATTTTGGTTCAGCTTCCTTTACCAGATCATATTTCCCCGGAAGAGGTCATTAATTCCATTGACCCCTTAAAAGATGTAGATGGATTTCATCCCAATAACGTGGGGCGTATGGTACTGGGACAGCCGAGTTTTATACCAGCTACCCCTTATGGCATCATGCTAATGCTGGAACATTATAAAGTTGAAACCAAAGGGAAGCACGCTGTTGTGGTTGGAAGAAGTAATATAGTTGGCAGACCAATGAGTATTTTATTGAGTGGTAATAGTTATCCTGGAAATTGCACGGTCACTATCTGTCATTCTCATACCAAAAATGTGAAGGAGATCTGCCTGGATGCTGACATTATTATTGCGGCTTTGGGACGCCCGGGTTTTATAACTGCAGACATGGTAAAGGAAGGGGCCGTAATTATAGATGTTGGCATTACCCGAGTACCAGATCCATCTAGAAAATCAGGCTACCGGCTAAGCGGAGATGTCGATTTTGAAAACGTAGCTCCAAAATGCTCTTACATAACCCCCGTCCCTGGCGGTGTGGGCCCAATGACCATTGCAGCCCTAATGAAAAATACTTTTAGGGCATGTGCTTTGAAGCATTATGAGGAAGAAGAAGTAAAATAAATGTCAACGATTTTAGACAATTTAAGCTCCAATTATAAGTGAACGGCCTGTCAACCATGTCATCAACCATTGAAATAGTACCCATTACCGCACTTCCTGTAATGGAGCATTTTTATACACTTCAGGGAGAAGGCGTTCACCAGGGGAAAGCTGCTTATTTTATCAGGTTGGCGGGTTGCGATGTGGGTTGTGTATGGTGTGATGTAAAAGACAGTTGGGATAGTACCAGGCACCCTTTGCTGGAAATTGAATTTTTAGTTGAAAAGGTTAAACAGGCCGGGTCGCCTATTGCAGTGATCACGGGTGGCGAACCCTTATTGCATGACCTTCAGGAATTGACCCGCCAACTGCAGGATGCCGGGTTGAAAACACATATGGAAACTTCAGGCAGTTCCTCTCTGTCAGGAAGTTGGGACTGGATCACTCTTTCTCCAAAAAAGTTTAAACCCCCGCTTACGGAAGTGGTAATTAAGGCTAACGAACTTAAAGTAGTTGTATTTAATAAATCTGATTTTGAATGGGCTGAAAAATGGGCGGACCAGGTATCCCCTGGATGCAAACTTTACCTGCAACCGGAATGGGATAAAGCAGCACTGGTCACACCAATGATTATAGATTATATAAAGGCGCACCCCCAATGGCAGCTTTCACTTCAGATCCACAAGTATATTAATGTGCCCTGATCAAGTGCATTTATTAGATCAATTCTAACCATTTCGATTATTGTTAAATCTGCAGTCGGCATTTCATTTCATGGGAATAGTTTTTAACTTCATCAGATGAAGAACCGCCCCCTGTTACAACTCACTTATACCCTATTATTATTTTTTATACCTGGTTTTTACCTACATGCTTTTGGACAGTACGATGCTGCTGGCATTAACAAAAAAGCAATTGTTGTGTATGAAAAAGGGATAGAGAAGGCGCAGGCAGGGAATTACATGGAAGCCATTCAATTGTTGCAGGATGCTATACAAAAGGATGGTCGATATATAGATGCTTACTTATCATTGGGAGGCGTTTACGGGCAATTAAAGGAATACAAACAAAGTACCGGGTATTACGAAAAAGCTTTTGCACTAGACTCGAACTACACTGCTGATTACCAGCTGCCCTATGCTATCAATCTTGCCGGGATGGGAGAATTTGAGAAAGCTGCCAATAGTTTGCAATCCCTGTTGTCAAGACCAGGTGTAGGCAGCAATACCCGGAAAGCCTCAGAATATAGGCTGAAGGCCTTCAATTTTGCGATAGAATATGCTAAAGCCCACCCAGCCAGGAATTATGTATTCGCACCTTATAACCTGGGTGATAGCATCAATACAAATGAATCTGAATACTTTCCATCCATGCCTGTTGATGGAAAAACCCTGATATTCACCAGGAGGCTGAATAATTATAATGAAGACTTTTTTGCCAGCCATAAAAGAGACACCACCTGGGGAAAAGCATTCCGGCTGAATGGCAGCATCAACACTCCTCAAAATGAAGGCGCACAAAGCATTTCACAGGATGGCAACTGGTTAGTGTTCACCGGTTGCAACCGCCCTGATGGTTTTGGAAGTTGTGATCTATATATATCTTACCAGACCAATGAAGGGTGGAGCGAAGCCATTAACCTTGGTGGAAAGATCAATAGCGACCAGTGGGACTCCCAGCCTTGTCTCTCCCCCGACAAAAGAGACCTGTATTTTTCCAGCAGGCGTTTTGGTGGCTATGGTGGCAGTGACCTGTATGTATCACACTTAGGCCCGACAGGTAAATGGAGCGAACCCGAAAACCTTGGCCCACAGATCAATACTGCGGGGGATGAAACCTCTCCGTTTATTCATGCCGACAACCAGACACTGTATTTTGCTTCCACAGGGCTGCAGGGATATGGCGAGGAAGATCTTTTTTTAGTTAGAAAAGGAAATGATGGGAAATGGGGCCAACCGAAGAACCTGGGTTATCCTATCAATACGATTAGCCATGAAGGAACACTTTTTATTGCCTCTGATGGCAAAACTGCCTATTACGCCAGTGACCGCAGTGATACGAAGGGCGGCCTTGATATTTACCAGTTTGAGTTAAGAGAAGACATTCGCCCTGCAAGAACTTTATGGGTTAAAGGTAAAGTGTATGACAAGAACACTTCCACAGGGTTGCCGTCTACAGTAGAATTGATTGATCTGGCATCCAGGCAAACTATTTCACGGGTACAAACAGACGAAACCGGGAACTATATGATTACCCTTCCTGTTGGAAAAGACTATGCCTTTAATGTGGCAAGACGAGGGTATTTGTTCTATTCTGATAATTATTCTTTAAAGGACAGGTCACCGGATTCCACCTATAATAAAGACATACCCTTGCAACCAATAGCTATAAATGCAACAATTGTACTTCGGAATATCTTTTTTGATTTCAACAAATATGAATTAAAGCCTGAATCACAGGTAGAACTGGATAAGGTGGTGCAATTGTTACAGGAAAATCCAACGGTAAAGATTCAAATTGAAGGCTACACTGATAATGTTGGAAAGGCCGCAGACAATCAAAAACTTTCAGAGAACAGGGCAAAAGCGGTAGTAAGTTATTTAAACAGTAAAGGTATTTCCCTGGCCCGTTTAATAGCTAAAGGTTTTGGTGCTACACAACCTGTTGCTGCTAACTCAACTGAACAAGGCAGGGCTCAAAACAGGCGCACTGAATTGAAAATTGTAGCTAAGTAAGTGCAATTCTTTGTATGATTCAGCTTAATTAAATAACAATCAGGCAGCACTTATAATATTATTTATAGAAATTATTTGTGACAGGACAAAAATCCCGAAATTGTAACTCTATAGGTTATGAGTTCGGAATTATTCTATCAACTGGCATTAACACTGGTACCCAATATAGGAGATGTACATGCAAAAGTATTATTGCAGCAATTTGGAAATGCTTCTACCATTTTTAAAGCGCCACATAAAGAACTTGAAAGACTGGAAGGCATTGGAATGGTAAGGGCCAACAGCATAAGGACATTTAATGACTTTTACCTGGTTGAAGCAGAACTTAGGTTCATTGAAAAATATAAAATAAAGACCTTATTTCTTACAGACCCTGAATATCCACAACGATTGCTCAATTGCTATGACTCCCCAACCTTGCTATTTTATAAAGGCACCGCAGACCTCAACGCTTCTAAAGTGGTGGCTGTAGTTGGTACCAGGAGCAATACCGAATATGGCAAACAATACACTGAAGACCTGATTGCTGCATTATCATCCCAACAGGTTTTAATCATAAGTGGACTGGCCATTGGTATTGACGCCTATGCACACAAGGCGGCATTGAAGAATGATCTGCCAACGGTAGGCGTTGTTGGTCATGGACTGGATAAGATCTACCCATCTGTCAACAAGGGTCTGGCCCGTGATATGGCATTGCAGAATGGGGGCATATTAAGCGAATTTTTCAGTGGCACCTTACCTGACAAACATAATTTTCCTTTACGAAATCGCATTGTTGCCGGAATGTCTGATGCTACCATTGTGGTGGAAACCCTTGTTTCAGGGGGCAGCATGATCACGGCAAAACTGGCGGATGCTTATAACCGGGATGTATTTGCAGTGCCGGGAAGAACTACTGATACAAAAAGCAAGGGTTGCAATTATTTGATAAAGAATAATAAAGCTATTCTACTTACAGATGCAGCTCAATTACTTGATATAATGGGGTGGCAGGAGAAGAAAAAGAAAGTAAAAAAACAAAAAGAACTGTTTATTGAACTTACACCGGAAGAAAAGCAGGTAATAGATATATTAAAACAAAAAGAATCAGTTCATATTGATGAAATCAATATCAGCAGTGGATTAAGCAGCAGTGCTGTTGCTGCTGCTATTTTAAATCTTGAACTGCAGTCTGTAATTGGTTCGATGCCAGGTAAGATGTATAAATTATTGTAAGCTTATTCGCTGCATATAATTTGCTATTTAGGTGTGAATTTAATTTTCACATTTCCATATTTCTGAATTTTGAAGGCAGCCACCTATCTTTGCACATGGCAACAAACTCCACTACCAAAAACTTCATTGAAGGTTTAACGTTTGACGATGTATTGCTGGTTCCGGCGCATTCTGAGATACTCCCCCGTGATGTAGAAATAAAAACAAAGCTTACAAGGGATATTACTTTAAATATTCCCATGTTATCAGCGGCAATGGACACTGTAACAGAAGCATCCCTGGCAATAGCACTTGCAAGAGAAGGCGGCATCGGTATGCTTCATAAGAATATGAGTATTGAAAGGCAGGCTGAACACGTCAGGAAAGTGAAGCGTAGTGAAAGTGGAATGATCATTGACCCCATTACGCTAACAGTGGATGCTACAATAGGTGACGCCTTGCATTTGATGAGAGAAAACAAGATAGGTGGTATCCCCATCGTGGATGGGGGTGGAAAATTGGCAGGTATTCTTACCAATCGTGATCTTCGCTTTGAGGTGGATATGCACCGGAAGGTAAGTGAAGTGATGACCAAAGAAAACCTTATAACAGCTCCGGAAGGTACTGACCTTAAAAAAGCCGAAGCCATCTTACATAAGACAAAGATTGAAAAGCTTCCTGTTGTCAATAAGGAAGGGAAGCTGATTGGTTTGATTACTTACAGGGATATCCTACAGGTTACCTCCTACCCTAATGCCGTTAAGGACTCCTTAGGAAGACTGCTGGTGGGTGCTGCTGTGGGTGTTTCTAAAGACCTGATGGACCGGGTTGCAGCACTTCAACATGTAGGTGCCGATGTTATTTGCCTTGACAGCGCACATGGCCATAGTAAGGGAATTATAGATGCGCTGAAAGACATCAAAAAGAATTTCAAACATATTAATGTCATAGCAGGGAATATTGCCACTACTGCAGGTGCAGATGCCCTGGCTGACGCGGGTGCTGATGCTGTTAAAGTAGGTATTGGCCCTGGCTCTATTTGCACAACAAGAATAGTGGCAGGAGCAGGTGTTCCACAACTGACTGCCATTATGCAGGCCAATGCAGCATTGTCTAAAAGAGGTATTCCACTGATTGCAGACGGGGGCATCAGGTACACCGGAGATATGGTAAAAGCGCTGGCATCCGGTGCTGATTGTGTTATGATGGGAAGCATATTTGCAGGAACTGAAGAAAGCCCTGGTGATACCATTATTTATGAAGGCAGGAAATTCAAGGAATACCGGGGCATGGGCTCCTTAGGTGCCATGTCGGTTGGAAGCAGTGATCGCTACTTCCAGGACCCAGAAGCCGATGTAAAAAAATACGTCCCTGAAGGCATTGAAGGACGCGTAGCCTATAAAGGATTATTAAAAGAAATCGTTTACCAGTTTGTAGGTGGCCTTAGAGCCGGTATGGGATATTGCGGAGCTAAAAACATTGCCGAACTAAAAGAAGCAAGTTTTGTGAAGATCACCAATGCCGGTATGCGGGAAAGCCACGCACACGATGTAGAGATCACCCGGGAAGCACCGAATTATAGCAGGAAGTAATAGCACATACTTAGTTTTCCGCTTCCTCATTGAACATGCGGTGCCTGTATTTTTGATAGAGGTATGATACCACCAGCAACAATATGCCCAGCACCAGGTAGGAAATTACTTTTTGAACAGTAGTGAAAGTGAGGCTATCAAATAGTACCAGTTTGAAAAGAGTTATTCCCAACAGAACAATGGCACCCATGCGCAGGATTTTCAGTTTGCGCATCACTCCTGCTGCAAAAAGGAGTAAAGCCACTAACAACCACAAAAACGTAACTGTTAATCCTGTCCATTGGAATGCGATAAAAAGAATGAATAAGAAGAAGGCGAAAGCTCCTATTATTAATGAGGATTGTTTTTCCTTCCATACCGAATACAATACAACGGCCAGAATTGCTGCAACCACGGCATTAATAAAAGTCACCAGGGCCAGGGAGTGAACATTCATTGAAGGAGTGGAGATAAATAAGGAGCCAATATAAAGAGCAAGGTTATTCAATAATAACTGGTAAAAGTTTTCCTTTTGCAATTTTACTTTCCCGGATATTTTGCCAGACAAAGCGTTGAAGACAAACAGCAAATAAAAAACTACCATAAACAAGTATCCTACCCATTGATCTTTCACATTGTACCTGCTAGCTGCCCATGCTAAGAACAATACCCATGTTACTGCCTGCGCAATTCTACCCACATTTTTCCATGGCCTTTTTATACCCAGGTAAATAGTGCCAATATTAATTACTGTAATATATAAAAATAAAAGCTCAGGCTTGTCGCTGTTCTTGCTAATCAGGAACGGAATGGCATATGCTCCTACCAGGCCAAGTAATGCTATCTCTTCATGATTATATACCAAAGCCTGATAAACCACAAAAACAGTAAGCAGGATCATTATGATGAAAGCAATGGAAAAAGGCATCATGGAATAGTAAACAAATGCCCCGTAAGTAGTAAAGTAAATAGATGCCATGCCGCCACTAAAAAGAATGGCACTAAAAAGGAGATATTTGCTTTTTAACCTCGCGGAAAGTAAACATAGAATTAATCCTGCTCCGTAAGCAAGCCCGATGCGCATTCCTTCTGAGATGAGATCCTTATCAATAGCATATTTAACACCAATCGATAAGCCTATCACCAATACAATAATGCCTATGATATGAATCAATTTCAACCCAATAAAGTTTTCCAGGGAAAATTGTACTTTCTTTTGAACTACATGGGTTTTACCACCCAATTGTCCCAGTTTATTATAAAGTAAAATGATCTGTTCCTGCTGTTGCTTTATTGTCCGATGCAGTTCCTGCAATTCCTGTTGCATTTTTTCTATTTCTTCCCTGGAATTCACTTTTCTAAAATAGTCAAAAGATGCCAGTGTTCTTTTAACTTTAAAACAAGAAGCTGTTTACTTATCTTGCCCAGACAAAACGATCTATTGAAAAGGCTTTTACTTGCGCTTTACTTATTAGTCTGGCTTTGCTTCCCTTCCTTTTCCCGGCAAGCTCCTGATTCCTTAAAAAATTGCAGTTTAAGGATAACCTTACTCACCTGTGCTCCGGGTGAAGAACTGTATTCAACGTTTGGCCATACCGCAATAAGGGTGCAGGATAGCCTGGCGGGTGTAGATGCAGTATACAATTATGGAACATTTGAATTTGCTCCGGATTTTTATAGCAAATTCATTCGTGGAAAATTGTTGTATTCTTTGTCAGTGGAAGCCTTCCCCGATTTCCTTTATACTTACCACGTGGAAAGCCGAAGCGTAGTGGAACAGGAACTTCAATTATCGTGTGCTGAAAAAATAAAGTTATACAGTGCTTTACAAATTAATGCCTTAGAGGAAAACAGGCATTACAAATATGATTTCCTTTTTGACAACTGCACTACAAGAGCAAGGGATATTGTTGCAAACAATACCGCATCACCTGTAATTTTTAATAATATTCTACCTGCCAATGTCCCCAGCTTCAGGAACCTGATACACAGTTACCTGGACAAGGGTCATGAACCCTGGAGCAAGTTAGGCATTGATATTTTATTAGGTGCAAAACTGGACCGCAAGGTTACCAACCTGCAGTCTATGTTTCTACCCGATTATTTGCTTAAGGGATTTGACAGTGCCCGCGTAAATGGCAAGTATTTGGTTTCAGCTCCAGCCCCGGTTTTAACCATGCCTTCTCCACTAGCCAGTTCTGGAATATTTACGCCAATGGTTTGTTTTACCTTACTCTTCCTTGTTGTTCTGTTCCTTTCGCTGAAAAAAGGAAAAAGAACTTCCAGGGCCTTGCTCATATTTGATTTCCTTTTCTTTTTCATTTTGGGGCTTGCAGGATTGCTTTTGCTTTTTATGTGGTTTGGTACAGATCATACTGTTACCAGCAATAATTATAATCTTGCCTGGGCATTGCCAACTCATGTAATTCTGGCTTTTTTCATAGGCAAAAGAAGCTTATGGGTATCCAGTTATTTCAAGTCTGTTTTCTGGCTCAGTATTATTTTAATCATTACATGGTTCTTTCTTCCGCAGCAATTGAACCTTTCCCTGCTTCCAATTGCTTTACTGATAGCCTGGAGAAGTTGGAACTTAGCTAAAAATCCATCATATGGAACAGAAAGAGATCACAATAAAGGGTAAAAAGCTTGCTTATCGTTGCAAAGGGGAAGGAGCTGTTGTAGTACTACTCCATGGTTTTGGGGAAGACGGAAATGTATGGCAAAATCAGTATGATGCTTTCCCTGCATTAAAATTGATCATACCAGACCTACCCGGAAGCGGTGCCTCTGAAATCATTGATGATATGAGTATGGAGGGTTTAGCAGAATCAATAAAAGCATTGATTGAACATGAAACCGCCTCACTTTTTTTTAAAGAGGGTGAGCCTCATTCGGTTATTATGATAGGTCATAGCATGGGTGGGTATATTACCCTTGCATTTGCGGAAAAGTACCACCATATGCTCAGGGGTTTTGGCTTATTTCATTCAACTGCCTTTGCAGATAGTGAAGAAAAGAAACAAATACGGCAAAAAGGTATCAAATTCATTCAAAGCCATGGACCCTTCGAGTTTTTAAAGACCAGCATACCCAATTTATTCAGCCCTGTTACAAAGGAAAAAAGTGCGCACCTTATTGAAGATCAAATTAGTGCTTCACACAACTTTTCTGCTGCAGCACTCGTTTCTTATTATGTGTCAATGATCAATCGGCCAGAAAGGACAGAAATATTAAAACAGACCCATTTGCCGGTTTTATTTGTTTTTGGAAAATATGATACCGCAGTTCCCTTAAGGGAGGGGTTAGAGCAATCTTACCTTCCTGAACTTTCGTATATTCATATACTTAACGAATCCGGCCATATGGGAATGATTGAAGAAAGAGTGGAAGCCGACAGTTTATTAAGAAACTATATCGCCAGCGTTACAAAGACCACTCAGCCAGAATGAAAAAACTTTTCCTGCTTATTATAATTTGCGTCGGAGCTATTGCAGCCAATGCCAATCATATCACTGGTGGGGAAATGTATTATACCCTTGTTTCACAGTCAGGGAACAATTATACCTATCATGTAGTTTTAAAGCTTTACAGGGATTGTAATGCGCCCCCTGGATCAGCACAATTAGATCCGTCTGCCAGCATTGCCATATTCAATAATTCAAATAACAGCTTGGTATGGCAGAAGGACATTGAAAAAAACCCAACTGTTACCCTGGATCTCAGCGCGCCAAGTCCATGTATTCAAAATCCTCCGGATGTTTGCTACCAGGTGGGCTATTACGAATTTGATGTTACACTTCCAGGTGTTGCTAATGGCTATACTGTAGCTTACCAGAGATGCTGCAGGATAGCAGGGATCAACAACCTTATAGGTTCTAACCAGGTTGGTGCCACTTATATAGCCGAGATACCCGGCACTTCCATCCTTGCAAATGGACCAGCTAACAATAGCGCAAGGTTCACCGGGAGAGATACGGTAATAATATGCGCTAATAATTATTTTTGTTATGACTTTAGCGCTTCAGACCCCGATAGCAATGATCCTTCTTTAAGAGATTCTTTGGCTTACAGTTTTTGTGGCGCATACCTTGGAGGTTCACCCAATGATCCCGCCCCGGACCCATCAAGTCCTCCCTATATTTCTGTACCTTATTCCAGGCCTTATTTTGGAGAATCTCCATTAGGACCTAATGTAACCCTTGATACCAAGACTGGTATGATCTGCGGTATTGCACCCTCTGTGGGTATCTACGTGGTGACAGTTTGCGTTACGGAATACCGCAATGGAAAACCCATTGCAACCCAAAGAAAAGACCTCCAGATAAAAGTTGGGGATTGTAATGTAGCTGATGCAGCACTTAAACAGGAATACCTTTCCTGTGACGGATTTACTTATACATTTGGAAATGAAGCCCCAGCTTCAGTTCTGATCAAATCATACTTCTGGGATTTTGGTGATGGTTTTACCTCAACCCTACAAAATCCTACTCATACCTATGCCGATACGGGCACCTATGTTTTTAAACTTGCTATCAATCGTGGTGAAGAATGCAGCGACAGTGCAATCTCCAGGATCAAAGTTTACCCAGGATTCTTTCCTGGTTTTACATCTTCAGGTATTTGCGTTAATAAACCAACCCAGTTCTTTGATACTACCAAGACAAGGTATGGGTTGATAGATTCATGGAGTTGGGACTTTGGCGATCCTGATGTTCAAAACGATCTTTCCGATTTACAAAACCCAATTTATACTTATAGCAAAACAGGCACAAAGAATGTACGGTTTATTGTCACCAACAGTAAAGGTTGCCGTGATACTGTTTATAAAGCAGTTGACATTATTGATAAACCAGTTCTAACACTTCCTTTTCAAGATACGCTCATATGTAACGGTGATACATTACAACTTCATGCCAGTGGTATTGGATCTTTCAGCTGGTCGCCGGCTGTGAACATCATCAACCCATCAAGTGCTGACCCTTTTGTACACCCAACTACTACTACCAGGTATACGGTTCAACTGGACGACAATGGCTGCATTAATAATGATACAGTGCAGGTAAGGGTAGTAAATTTTGTTACATTAAAAGCAAGGGGCGACACGGTTATCTGCCTTACAGATTCGGTGCAGTTAAGCGCTACCGGCGATGGACTGCGATATGTATGGTCACCCGCAGCTACCATACAAAATCCTAATACTGCCGTTACTAATGCCCTGCCAGCAGGCAGCACAACATACCAGGTAACAGCAACAATTGGAAGATGTAAAGCAACAGATGATGTGATTGTAACTACAGTACCTTACCCAGCATCCAATGCCGGCGCCGACACTGCTGTTTGCTTTAAAACCTCTGCACAATTACATGCAAGCATACAAGGGAGTTCTTTTACCTGGTCGCCAACAAGTTCACTTAATGATCCAAACTCTTTAAACCCTGTAGCTTCCCCGGCAAATACCACTTCCTACGTATTGACAGTTTTAGATAACATAGGCTGTCCAAAACCAGGCAGAGATACTATCCTTGTAACTGTTTATCCAAAGGTTAAGGCCTTTGCAGGGAATGATACTTCTGTAGTGGTCAATCAACCTTTATTATTCAATGCAAGCGGAGGCGAAAGTTATACATGGTCACCAAAGACATCCCTGAGCAGTGATGATATACATAATCCTATAGGGATATATAATGGCAGCTTCGATAGTATTACCTACAGGGTGATCGTTGTTGACGAAAACAATTGCACTGATTCGGACTTTGTAACCGTTAAAATTTTTAAAACCAACCCACAGGTCTTTGTTCCTTCAGCATTTACTCCCAACAACGATGGAAAAAATGATGTATTCCGGCCAATTGCTGTAGGTATTTTGAACATCGAATATTTCCGTGTTTTCAATCGCTGGGGAGAACTGGTATTCAGCACTACAACTAATGGCAAGGGCTGGGATGGAAAGATCGGCGGTAAAGAACAGGCAAGTGGCACTTTTGTATGGGTGGTAAAAGGGGTTGATTATACCGGGAAGTCTGTTTTTGCCAAGGGAACAGTTACCCTGATCAGGTAATCCCGAATAGCTTCATACCCAACATTAACCTGTTATAGGCATACCCGGATCTAAATAAAAAGTTGATTGGATTATCTTCGCTGCCATGAATAAGATAGTTTTCATTACGGGCACTACTTCGGGTTTTGGTGAAGCTTGTGCATTGCAGTTTGCTAAGAATGGTTACAACCTCATTTTGAATGGACGCAGGGAAGACCGGTTACAGAACCAAAAGCATTACCTGGAAGACAAATATGGTGTAAAATGTTTTGCTGCACCATTTGATGTGCGTGACCAGAAGGCCGTTTTTGAAACCATAAACAATTTACCTGAAGATTGGAAACATGTGGACATCCTGGTGAACAATGCCGGGCTTGCCCTTGGAAGGGATCAATTTGACAAGGCCAGCCTGGATGATTGGGATACTATGATAGATACGAACGTAAAGGGATTATTGTATGTTTCAAAAGCAATCATTCCTTTTATGATCAAAAGAAAAAAAGGCCATATAATCAATATAGGTTCTACTGCGGCGAAAGAAGCTTATGAAGGCGGCAATGTGTATTGTGCATCAAAATCAGCAGTTGATGCCATTAGCAAGGCTATGCGTATAGACCTGTTACAACACTTTATCAAAGTCACAGCCATCCATCCTGGGGCAGCTGAAACCGAATTCTCTCTTGTCCGTTTTAAAGGTGCAGAAGATACTGCCAAAAAAGTATATGAAGGTTTTGTGCCATTGTCTGCGGCAGATGTGGCAGATGTGATATATTATACTGCTTCCCTACCCGCCCACGTATGTATCAATGACCTTGTAGTTACATGCACCCAACAAGCCAACTCATTTGTTATTAACAGATCAGGAACAATCGAATAAGCTATTCTTAACGCCGGTAATAGCTTTAAATTAGCTTTATATTCAACGTATTTTACTATGAAAAACCTCCTTCTTCCCTTTTTACTGATAACCATTTCTTGTACCTGTGCCTTTTCACAGGAAGTTTTAAAACTTCAACCGTGCAATGACTCATTAATACATGTTCAGGCAGATAGTATCACAAAGGCTGTAGCATTGGAAGGCTTTACGCTCCTGAAAGAAAATTCAGTGACTATGGAAAGCCAGTATGAACTGCCGGTGATCGTACCATTGCAGGAAAAATCATTATATCATTTTGTATTTATCGGGGATCACAATTCCAGCCAGGTAGAAGTGCGTTTGATCGATGCCGATGGAAATATGGTGATCTATGAAAAACGAAGCCGCAGCGAAAGCAATTTTATCTCCTTCTCCTACGTGCCTAAGGTTACACTTTACCATCAATTCAGGATTTTACAAGTCAATAAAAAGAAAAAGAAAGGGCTGTGTGGTTATGTAATGCTGTTTAAAAAGACAAGGGTTTAAAATAATAAGCCTCAATTGCTTGAGGCTTATTATTTATAATTCATTTGCACGTTTAATTATTGCAATAAAGAAACACGGATCTGAACACCCGCTCTTGTAGTTGTTATGGGTGCAGTAGTTGCTATTTTAGGAATTGACCTGTTCTGTTCAAAATACAATTTGATATTGACCCTGTTGTTCATAACATAATCAATGGAAGGCGCCAACCTGATCACTTTCTGACCTGCTGTACCAAATGCTGTATTCTGATCAAGTTTGGTATTGGCTGTGGCATCATCCCTTAAACTGAAATCAAAACGCATGGTAACATCATTATCCAGTCCTTTACCACTTTTCCCTATCTTGATATTCCTTAAAAATGGCACTCCTCTTTTACGCCAGTCAATGCCTATCGAGTATTCAGTAGAACGGTTTTCTGCCAGTTGGTAATCCACCAAACTTAAGCTTAACTGCCTTGACTTTTTATATTCAAACCTGGTAGACAACTGATTGGTAAAAGACATGTCGACACCTACCAATGGGCTGAACTGCTCACTGATAGTAATATTTGGCACCAGGAAGTAAGGGACATAGTTACCAGTCTGTGTGTCCCTGAAGTAAGGGTAACCTACTCTCAGGGGATCCATAAACAACAGTGCAGTATTAAAACTATTCATGCTCAAAGTACTATTATACCCATGTCGCACTGTGAAGCTGGTAAATATCTTTTCCATTCCCTTCATCCTTGTCAATCCATTATAGGTAATATTCCAGTTAGGCTTAGGTATCAAACTTGAAAATGGATTAGCCCTAAGATTAGGATTGGAGTTTTTGATCAACTGGATACTAAACGGATCTTTTTTGGTATAGGCCGCCAGGAAGGCAGGGATCAATACATCCTGTGCATAACGACCATAGCCCTGAACATAACCATCAGGGGTGGTTAAATTGGGATCGGCATAAATATTCTTACCACCCAACCTTTGCGATAATAATAACCTGTTGGCCTCAAACTGCCTGAAGGTTTCTGATATCTCGTTAGGGTCAAACTTAGTAAACAATGTCTGGTATGAAATATAGCTCATGCTGAAACTTCCGGTAGCATAAGGGTTAAAACGTTGCAGTTTTGAATCCACTCCACCTGTGTCCTTATATAACTCCGAATAATTCTTATCGTAGGTCCTGTCAAGATTCAGGTCTATGTTCAGATCACGAATAGGACTGATTTGAGCAGTGATACTAATGTGCTGATTATAACGCTGCTGTATCAGTGCATTAAACAATGAATCGCGTGTCAACAATCCTTTTCTTCCAAATTCATTGATATCACTAGTGTCTGGCTGGTAGCCCATTACATATTTCCACCCTGGATTGCCTGTGCCTAAATTCATTCCCAACACTTTTGTACTATCCAGGTAGCCTGGCAACAGCGTTCCCAGGTCTTCAGTATATTGAACACCAATTCTTTTTACAGACGTAACCAGCCGGGCGAAGAATTTTGGCACACCTGAAACTGTAGGCATCTGGTTAGGATCCTTTTCTTTCCTTTTTGTAGAAGTGTCCTTCACTGTTGGTGCTGGCTTTGGAGCTACGGGAGCATCGCTATAGACAGCCCTTAAAAATCTCCATTTAGTGTACAGGCGGTCGAAGTCAAAATCAGCCGTCAGGTTTCTTGTTTGCCCATTCACCAAAGTATTACCTAATTCCCTCGCCAGCAATGAAGCTGCCACCCAATCATATTTCGCTGCATAAGTAGCTCTTACTGTTGTCCAGTCCAGCAATGGCAGTTTGGAAGTAGGCAGGTTGTACGTTAATGATGCTTCCTGGTGATAATGTGTATTACGTCCACCAGACCAGAAATTACGTTTTACAGTATCCCTCTTATCCTTTGTATCAATATGCCCGAAAGGCTCATCAACGCGTGCATTGTTTACGGCATTAAAATCAAGGGTCAGCGACCTGGTTAGATCCCAACGCAAGGAATAGTAACGATCGAAATAGAAGAATTTATTAAATGTCTCAGGCAATTTAAATGAGGTACCGACATTCCTGTTACGTAATACCCCAAACTGCCTGAACACATCAGCCTTTATTGATATCAGCGAGGGTTTATAATTGAAGTTGAAATCCCTTATCAATGCCAGCCATGGTGAGCTGGATTTGAACACTTTTTTCAAGGGCTCAATAAATTTAGGCTGCGGTGCATAATTGTAACCAATGGCAGCCCTGGTTCTTTTCACATCCTCCAGCTCAATAATTGGATTGGTTCTTTGCTGGTGAATGAAAGAATAATTCAAATCTATATTAGAGATATCCCATGGCTGCGGTGGTTTGCCATTGGTTTTGTTCTTCTTAACACTTGTAAAATTCAGTGTCTTGATAGTGGTTTCATCAATAGCATCTCTCCTGATAGAATCAGCTACAGTCTTGGAAGAAGCGGCGTTTATCTTTTGGCTTAACTTAAGATCCAGGTCATAAGGATCGTATTCTGGAGTAGTAGTTGTTTTACTATACCCTGCATACATTGGTATTTGTATACCTGATGTGCGTGGCAATAACCTTCCCAGGTCAAGGTTGGTGCTGATATCGTATTGTGAGAAAGTCTCGCGGCTTCTTTCATTTACTTTTTGCTCCAATGTTCCAAAGCCAATGCTCCTCATGCTTCCGCTGAAATTAAGGTTACCCAGGTCAGCCAACCTGATATCGACACGGCCCAATGCAGCATACCCGCCTTTCTCGTCCAGCTTAGACAAGCGCAATTCATTGAACCAGGCCTCCGTATTGACGGTTTCCTGGCCAACATTCTCAATACCCAGGAACATGCCCCTCACTTCACCCAGGTTGGGGTTACCCATTACTGCAAAGGTTTTCCCACCTGCTCCTTTTTCCTGGTAATATATAGATGGGGATGCACCTGAACTATTCCTGCGGGTTTTCAGCTGGGTCAAAATGCTCAGGTCAAAGTCAAGATTATTTTCTGCCGGCCAGATGCCAAGTGAATCTCTTGTACCCCATGGAGTCACCCGCAACGGGATCTTCACTTCGTAATAATTGCTTACAAAATCATTTCCTAAACGCACCACTGCATTCAGGTCACCATTATTAATATGGGTTCCCGGATTCAGCATGTCCTCGACGTGAACAAACATCTTCAGGCTACCATACTGGCGAAGGTCCAGGCTCATGGTTTTGAAAACACCACGGGCCTTTGACTGCAAAAGATTATTCAACCGCAAGCTTAATGATTGCTCATTTAATAATAACTGGACATTATTATTGCTGATCTGCTGCTGGCGTTCTATACCAGGAGATTGACGGTAAGGGATTGGTGTTCTCTGGTCATTTTCTTCGAGGTTCACTGCCAACACATTTACTTTAGTTGGATCATTGGCAGGCAAGGGAACATAGTTACCCGTGGTATCTACTTCATAGGTGAAGTTTCTCCATTGATTTCTTACCAGTTCCAGTTTTGCAAAACGCAATACGGTTGTATCCTCAAAATCGGTAAGGAACATCCTCATGAACCGAATGGATTTTAGGTCAGGAATATTACCCACTTTAGCCTGGACATCTTTTACAGGTATCCGGAACAGGAACCATTTTTCTGTACGAGAGGATCCATCAGCCAGCCGCACATTAGCCTCTCTTATATCTGTTATATACTTATTATTCAGCTGGTCCATACCAGGCTTTAGTTCTACCCTGTATTGAAAATATTCCTCTACCTCGTTCAGGGTGTTATCACGGTTCAGTTCTTCCTGGTCGGGGTACAGTGTAAATGCGTTGGTAAATTGATCGGTGCTGCTGGCAACCGGCGAATTACCATGTGGGTTATTAATATCCTTATACCGTTGTAAAATTCCCGCCACTGGTTGTGCATCATAAGCCGGGTCACGGTAACCTTTAAAGTTATCTGCTGAAGGATCGGCCTGTGCTTTTTTATAAACAGGAGAATTAGATCCCACTACAGTGGCGAGTTGCTGTAAATAAGGTTGAAACTTACGTTGCTCGGCCGTATCTGTTAATCCATCAAATCCTACATCCTGGAAAGGCCTGTCATTTGGATCGTTGCTAAAGGCATTCGTTACCTGGATGGGATTTCTTGGCACTTTACCCCAAACGGTTTCATCTACAGGAAGATTTGGTTGTGAGGGAGTGGGTAAACCATTTTCGTACAAACGCTGTCCGTCATGTAAAACATCTTCTGAAATATTTCCAAGATCAAAATAGAGTTCCCCACCTTGAGGGTTCCGGTTATTGATAAAAGGATCCTGCACCCAAAACTCAATAAATTCAATATTACTGGTTTCAAAATCTGTCTGGTCTATGCTTCGCATAATACCACCCCATGATTTCCTGGGTGTCATCAATGCACCATTTGAAGGATTAAGGTCAGAAGTTCTAAAATTATATGGTCCTCTTTCCTGAGGATAATAGGCAAGGTCAAAGGTGGTCAACAGGTTTTGTCCCAGGTCATTGGTGCGCTGGGGGAATATCTCGGTAGATAATACCTGCCTGGTTTCCGGCTTGGACAATTCTGCAGGATCATTGCGCAAAGGATTATTAGAATTCTTTCTTTCCTGCAGCACAGGCTCGATATTGTACCAGGCTAACTTGGCCCTGTTATACCCACTTGCAAGGTTATTATTCAAGGTTGCTTCCGGAAACAGGATATTATTATCCTTGTCAGGTGAATTCTGCGGAGTAGATGCCAGGGTCCAGCTGATTAAAGGGAATCTTAAATCAACCGTACTGCGGGTTCCTTCAAAATCATCTATATATATAACGCCTTCTCCACCTTGTCCTATTTGTGGCGCATGTCCAGGCTTTAACATGGCTGCCTCACCATAGGCAGTGATGCTTGACATGGCCTTGGTTGAATAAAATGGCAGCTTGTTCAACCATTTAGTCATCCTTGGGAAATCATTACGGTAATCGAAATCAGTACCATACATGGTATTACGGATAGGATCTTCACCATAACCCTGCTTTGTAAAGAAAGGTCGTTCGCTTAACCTGACCATAGTACCACCAACGGTCAAATGCCTGTTGACCAGGTAATCAAGTCTTAATCCCAGGTAATTTCTTTGCTGTAAACCAAAGGTGGCGTTGTTCTCAAACTGCACCTGAACCGGCAATCCAGATTGGATGATAGCGGGGTTGGTTATGCGAAGTGTTCCAAGGTCATAGTTGATCTCGTAATCAATATTCTCTTGCAATATCCTTCCGCCAGCTGTAACACTCACCGACCCTCTGGGAATGTTGAACCCTAACTGGTACTCTGAATTCACTGCAGACTTAGACCTTCCTACCAGTTTAAAGCGGTCAAGATTGGTATAGTTCTGCGCAATAGCTTTTATAGTGTCATATAGAGGATAGAAGAGATATTTCTCAGCCTCCGCCTGCGATGGATAAACATAATCAAGATCATGCCCAAAAGGTTCCAGTACAGGGAATATGATCCTGCTCTGAGAGGAAATCACAGTAAATCCTTCAATATAATCAAAGAGCCCATCCGGCTGCGGATCATTCTGGTTATTCAACCGGTCAAGGTTATCCAGCTGAATAATAGGAATTCCTTTATACTGTGGCAAAACATTCGTTGGTGGCAAATATCTTTTATCCCCTGCACTTGGCTCTTCATAGGTAACATCCAGCCTGAAGTCATTTCGTTCCAACTGGCCAAATCCCACACTGTACACATTCTTCATCATGAGGTCCCAGATGGGAAGATTGGTACGCTGTGAAGTGGCCTTAAGTAATTTCAGAAACAATACTTTTTGTGTGTTGCCACTGCTATCAGGCGGTATATCCTGCGAGAACTCCCCCACCTGGTAGATCCGTCCATTAGAAGTATACTGGTAAGCAACTCCCACCACTTCGTCTGGCTGTAAGGGTTGATTCAGAGATATAAATCCTATCTGGGGATTAAAATAATATTCGCTGGGCTGCAGCTTCCTGGCAAAGGTCTTTTCGAAATCCTGTACCGGCTGAAATCCCAGGCCTGTCAAAGTTTGTTGCACCAGGCTTGAGTTGCGTGTATTAGGATTGGTAGAAAGCACATTAAAAAGATCATTGGCATTGTTCCTTGGCATGGAATCTCCCGAACCGGTAAGTAGGATCTTATTATAAGGATCCCTTTCTCCCATATCCATAAAGGCTACCACATCGCGGTAACCAGTTGCGTTTTGGAAATCCGGAACAATACCCAGGCGGTTGGTTACCCAAACCTCCACACGTAATATTTGAACCGGGCTCCGTACAATGGGGAGGTCCCTCATGGCCTTATTGTAATTCTTACGGAAGTACTGGGCCATCAGGAAGTGACGGTTCTCTTCATATTCATCTGCCCTTATACTAAAAGATTGGGTTGCCGAACTACCCTGCATGCCAAGGGATTGACGTTGCGAACGCTGGTTAGCAAGGACTGTAGAAAGATATAATTTACCAAACTGTAATTGTGTCTTTATACCAAACAATGATTGAGCACCCGGGATCAGGGTACCCTTGGAAGCAAAGCTCACATTACCCATCTGGAACTGTTTTAGTATCTCATCTTCTTTTCCCTGGTAATCCAGCTTGAGCTGGTTCTCAAAATCAAAATTTGCAAGGGTATTATAGTTAATAGGCAGGTTGATCTTGTCGCCTATCTTGGCATCTACCTGCAACTGTGCATTCTCATTAAAATCAAAACCACCTGTCTTCCTGGCTCTTTCAGGAAGAGTAGGGTTTTTAATGTTCTGTCCCTGGTACCCCGCTGAAAGATCCACATAACCTGAAGGACGAATCTCTACTTTACCATTACCGGTGATCCTGTTCACCCAGTCTTTGGAAAACCCAAACTTAGGTTTAAAGTTGCGCCTGTTTAAATTGGACAGCAGGTTGGCCCTTTGCCTGAAATAGGCCTGTTCATCCTTTTGCCCCTGCAACTTCAGGAACTCGTCCATGGAGAAAGTGGCCGGGCTTCGATAATATTGGTTGCCAATCTTTTCTACAATGTAATACTGTTTAGTTTTTGGGTCGTATTCAATGGTCCGCTTCACAAAGCCTGTATCCTTGAGATCAAAGGGATTACGGTTAGGGAAATTATATGGATCACCCCTACGATCCTGCAAAGGATACCGGGAGGTGTCCTGCGGGCTTTGCTGCGAATAGAGATTTTGAGCCTGGAAAAAGGCAAAGGTGGATATAAGGAGGGTAACCACCATCTTAGGGAACTTATAGGTAGAATGGGAAGCCAAGTCTTTTCTCTACAATTAGTTAGTCAATAAGGGTATATCAAAGGATTTGTAACGCTTTTTTAATCAATAGCTCTACCCCAAGTCCGGGGTCTTGCGCTAACACCTTTTGAACGGCCTGGTCAGCAGCCTGGCGATTGATGCCTAAAGCAATTAGTGCATTTAACGCATCTGCCTGTAAAGTATTGCCCTTCCAGGTAGAAATATTTATATCAGTATCAATGGGTTGTTTAGACAATTTGTCCCTCAGCTCTACTACAATTCTTTCAGCGGTTTTCTTACCGATTCCTTTGATAGACTCCAGTGCTTTTACATTACCCTGAACAATGGCCCGGCTCAATTCATCAGGTCTCATATATGACAGCATTACCCGTGCTGTATTAGAACCAATACCGCTTATTGCTATCAGTTGCAGGAACATTTCTTTTTCTGCCAGGTCGAAAAAGCCAAATAATATGTGTGCATCTTCCCTCACAATAAGATGCGTTTGCACCGTGCCTTTTTCCATATCCTGGATATGGGTGTATGTATTCAGGCTGATTTGCACTTCATAGCCTACTCCTCCGACGTCTATAAAAATATAAGAGGGCGTCTTCTTTACGAAATTTCCGGTCAAAAAAGCAATCATAGGGCTGCAAAGTAAGCAATGGGATGATAATTTAAAACCCGCAGTAAAGAATATGTAACTAGTACGGGATGAATACGTGTTTTTAGATGGCAGGATCTTTGGTCTTTAAGCAGTTTTAAAACCATCCGTATCTTCGTTCCCTTTTAAAATTTACATAATGGTTCAAAAGATCACTGCAGCAATTACGGCCGTTGGAGGATATGTTCCTGAAACCAAACTCACCAATTTTGACCTTGAAAAGATGGTAGATACCAATGATGAATGGATCAGGACAAGAACAGGCGTGGAAGAAAGACGCATTTTAAAAGAACCGGGTAAGGCCTCTTCCGACCTGGCAGTCCCCGCCGTTTTACAGATCTGCGAAAAGCGTGGAATCAGCCCTGAAGAAATTGATTGTATTATTTGTGCTACTGTTACCCCTGATATGGTTTTCCCGGCAACAGCCAATATCATCAGCGATAAAGTAGGGGCAAAAAATGCCTGGGGATTTGACCTGGGAGCTGCTTGTTCAGGATTTTTATATGCATTGACCACGGGGGCAGCACTTATCGAATGCCGCCGTTATAAGAAAGTGGTAGTGGTGGGTGTAGATAAAATGAGCTCCATTATTGATTATAGCGACCGCCAGACCTGTATCATTTTTGGCGACGGTGCCGGTGCTGTTTTGCTGGAACCTAATCACCAGGGTTATGGTGTATTGGACAGCATCCTGAAAAGTGATGGTAGCGGACGCCAGTTCCTGCACATGAAAGCCGGCGGATCTTTAAAGCCAGCCACTGCAGAAACGGTTGCCAATAAAGAACATTTCGTTTACCAGGAAGGACAGTCGGTTTTCAAATTTGCGGTAAAAGGCATGGCCGATGTGAGTGCTGAATTGCTTGAAAGAAATAATCTTACAGGAGATGATATTGCATGGCTGGTACCCCACCAGGCCAATAAGCGCATTATAGATGCCACAGCAGACAGGATAGGAATCGATCATAAGAAGGTGATGCTGAATATTCAAAAGTATGGCAACACAACGGCAGCCACCATCCCCCTATGCCTTTGGGAGTGGCGTCATGAATTAAATAAGGGCGATAATATTGTCCTGGCAGCATTTGGAGGTGGCTTCACCTGGGGCGCGACACTGGTAAAATGGGAATACTAATGAAACTACCGGAGTAGTTGTGCCCGGAAAGCAATTACCAACAACTATTCATTAGCATACTTTAAAATAGATTCAATAAACAGGGACATGGTATTTCCTTACTTTTGCCCCCAACTTACAAAATAGAATATGAGTATCCTTGTCAATAAGAATTCAAAAGTGCTGGTACAGGGCTTTACCGGTACTGAAGGCACTTTCCATGCTTCACAGATGATCGAATACGGAACACAGTTGGTTGGTGGTGTTACACCCGGTAAAGGTGGCACCAGTCACCTTGATAGAAGAGTATTCAATACAGTTGCCGATTGTGTTAAAGAAACAGGTGCCGATGTATCTATCATTTTCGTACCACCGGCATTTGCAGCTGACGCCATCATGGAAGCAGCTGATGCAGGCGTTGGATTGATCGTTTGTATCACGGAAGGAATTCCTGTGCAGGATATGGTGAAAGTGAAAAACTTTATAGAAGGAAAAAATACAAGACTGATAGGGCCTAACTGTCCCGGCGTTATTACAGCCGACGAATGCAAGGTTGGTATCATGCCAGGCTTTGTATTCAAAAAAGGAAGAATAGGTATTGTTTCAAAATCAGGTACGCTTACTTACGAAGCAGCGGACCAGGTAGCAAAAGCAGGCTTAGGTATTTCAACTGCTGTGGGCATAGGTGGCGACCCTATCATTGGCACGCCAACAAAAGAAGCAGTAGAACTATTTATGAATGATCTGGAAACAGATGCCATTGTTATGATCGGTGAAATAGGTGGTGGCATGGAAGCAGAAGCTGCCCATTGGATCAGGGACAACGGAAATCAAAAACCTGTGGTAGGATTCATTGCGGGCCAGACAGCTCCTCCCGGACGCCGTATGGGTCATGCAGGTGCCATTGTAGGTGGTGCAGAAGATACGGCTGCTGCCAAAATGAAGATCATGGAAGAATGTGGTATACATGTGGTTCAAAGCCCTGCTGATATTGGCATTACCATGGCGCAGCTATTGAAAAAATAATATTGTAGAATTTACTTTGTTTTATAAAAGAGACTGCTCCTATAAGGACAGTCTTTTTTTATGCATGCTGCGGACCATACCCTCAGGTAAAATTCTGATAAAAACAGATACATAGGCCGGAAAAGGAACAGGGAACATGTAATATGGATTATAGCTACGGTTATTTAACACCGTTAATTCATAGTCGAAAAACAATATTTTCCAGTTACAGCTTTAGCTTTTTTTTAATACCACATTTAAACATGCTGCAGAAAGGATAGATTATACTTACACTTTAATCAACCATAATCAAATGCCTGCATATGAAAAAAAGACTTCTACCCTTTTTCCTTCTGATTATTATCCACAGTACTTATGCACAGGACAGCAGCTTTCAATTAAAAGATTATAAATACCGTACTCCAGGTATTACTGTACTGGAGTTTAACCTGGGTTTTTCAGGGGCGGTGAGTGATGTTAATGCCCCGGAGCCTTATAGCAGAAAATATTCCACTTGGAACCTGTATCCCTCCAACCTGGATTACTATCATACTCTGAGCACTGATAAAAGAATGCATACTAGCGTGATCAGATTTTCTCCTGCAGGGTATTACAATACATATGGCCAAAATGATACCAGCACTAAATCACACTCACTCCAGTACAATGTGTACTGGAGTTACACGGACCGTTATTATAGAAAAAATAACTGGTTCTGGGAATGGGGCAACATTCTGAATCATACACTGGCCACAAATAAATCGAAATACACAGTCTGGAATACTACGAATACCAACCTGCTTGCTGAAAATATGTTCATGCTGGGTTTTGGTAAGGGAAGAATAGAAAATGTTACTGATGCGCAAACTGCGCTGTATATATTGAATGACCTGGAACAGCAAGGCCTGTTGAACAGCAGCCCAACTTCCGAAAACACCAGGCAATTCGCCCAGCTCATCACAACTGTTAACAACAAAAGAGTATTTGACAACCGGAGAAGAAGGATCTATGAATTCACCCAGATCGATTCCTTTTTGAAAGCATCAGGGTTGATCAGTGTAAACGATATCAGGTATTTTACTACTATCAATGACAATTGGGTAATGGCTTATAATCCTTACCGTTCATCAGGGTCCAATTGGTATATACAACTGGTACCTGGAGGTGGCATTCAAAAAAACAGCCGTTATTTTAAGGCTGATCGCGTGAATAATTCAGATAAGCAGACATCAACCTATACTAGTCTGATGCCATTATTAGGTTATGAAAATTACAAACCATTGAACCTGAAGTGGCAACGTAATTTTTCCACCATACTAAGCTTCCAGAAAAAATGGAACAGCGATGAGACCAGGAATATGTATTCGGGCTCTGAATCAGTATCAAAAATTGATACATGGAAATGGCTTACCAGGCTATATAGCCGGTATAGCTGGGGATACTTCCCTAATAACAGGACTGCCATCAATGCTTATATACAAATGGATGCTTCCTTTGGCAAATCTTCAAGGGAGGTGGTATACAAGGAAATGCGAATTATCAGCCCGGAAATTGATTTCAGTGCTGATTATTTTCTGAGCTACAGGACAAGATTCACTGCGCACTGGAATTTGAATTATAAATCAATCCGCGCCGTTTCCTTTGCCAATGAGTCCTTAAAAAGTAATGAATTTAATACGGGTATCTCATTCGGACTAACACATTCTATCTTATAGACCAATATTGACAAGAAAAGGCCTGCATTGAACGCAGGCCCTTTTTATTATGGTGCATGTTTCGTTTAGTAACGTTGTCCCCGAATAAAAGCATTCAAATCATCCCTGCTGCTTTGATAGGAGAAGAGGTTGTATAGGCTGGTATAATTAGCTGGATCAACAGTTTTACTGTAAGCCAGTTTAGCTAATTCCAGTTTATCATTATCTGAGCTAAACAATTGCATGAGCTGACCTACCTGAGAAGTACTAAAGTAGTAATTGCTGATGCCCTGTTTTGCAGTATTCAATTTTCCACTGGTAAACCATTCAGACTTGACACTGGCAACCAATTGCTGAAATTCACCTGTGCTCACAGCCTGGTTGTAACCATTGCCATATCCTCCTTTACCATACCCTCCATTATCCTGGCTATAACCGCCATTATTGTTTCTGTCATTACCATAACCGCCCTTGTTGTAATTACCATTACGGTCATCCCTGTCATCATCATCATCGCCATGCCTACCATAGCGGTTATTCCTGTTATTGTCATAACGATTATCAGCATGGTCCCTGTTATTCCGTCTACCCTGGGTGTTACCATTATTCCACCGGTCATAACCATTTCCTGAATTATAAGCACCAGCCCTTTCATCCATACTAACCCTGCCCTTTTTATCTATGGTAATAAAAAGGTCGTATTGAGGGCGCACTGTAAAATCACTCGCATAAACTACCTTATTTTCTCGTTGCCGGTTACCATTTGCCTTGTACACCTGTATGTAGTGCTGGCCCGAACGAAGGTTATTCAAATAAATAGTGCTGTTGTCATAACCATTGTCATTTATAGAGCGACCATCAATTAAAACCTGGTAAGTTTTATTACCTGTAAATGTCACGGTAATGTCGCTGGCAAAGGCCGAAACACTCATCAACCCCGCCATAATTAAAGTAAAGAAGTTTTTCATTTTAAGTTTCCTCCGGTATATCAGATTGCTGCGCTTTCAAATTGTTTATATCTTCTTAGGTAAACAAAAGTTAAAGCACAGCAAAAGGGCTATTAATAACCTGAAATCCATGTTGTTTATGTAATTCTGTATGTTAGCGCATCCTACTTATGATTTTCAAAATGAATTATAGCAATATGAAACCAGTTACGTACTACCTTTTATTTTCAATATTTACTTTTTTCACCTCCTTAAATTCATTTGCCCAAATGAAAAATTATGATGTCGCATGGACAAAAGTGGATGAACTGGTGCAAAAGAAAAACTTACCCCAATCCGCATTAACAGAGGTTAAAAAGATATATACACAGGCCAAAAAAGATAAGCAGGAAGCACAGGTGATCAAATCCCTGGTATATATGATCCGGCTGCAACAGCAAAACAGGGAAAACAACCTGTTGCTATCCATCAGGGATATAGAAAAAGAAATCAGGGTACAACAAGAGCCTGCTGTATCGCTGCTGAACAGTTTACTGGCCGGACTTTACTGGCAATATTTTCAAAATCAGCGCTGGCAATTATATGGCCGCACCAACACGGTTGATTTTAAAAAAGACGACATTGCCACATGGACAATTGATGATCTGCATCATAAGATCTCTGAACTCTATTTAGCTTCCATAAAAAAAGAGGGGCTACTGAAAAAAACCAGGCTGGAACCTTATAACGCCATCATCATAAAAGGGAATAGCCGCGCATTACGCCCAACCCTTTATGACCTGCTTGCACACAGGGCACTGGAGTATTTCACAAATAACGAAAGAGATATTAAAAAACCTGCCTACGCATTTGAGATCAGCCAGGTTGAGGCCTTTGCTCCGGCAGCAGCATTTGTACAATACCAGTTTCCCACCAGGGACTCCATGTCACTGGAACATAAAGCCCTTCTTATATACCAGGATCTGATTGCCTTTCATTTAAAAGATAAGGATCCCAGTGCCTTAATGGATGTAGATATTGAACGCATTGGTTTCGTACATGAGCACTCTGTTCACGAAGCAAAGGACTCATTGTATATCGCAGCACTTGAAACCCTGGTAAACAAAGCAGGTAAAAAGAATATTGCCTCACAGGCAAGCTATCTATTGGCATCTTATTACCACGACCAGGCTACTCAATATGATCCTTTAAAAGATAGCACTCATAGGTATGACCTGGTGAAAGCCAAGGAGATATTGGAACGGGTGGTGAATGATAGTTCCATAAAGAACGAAGGATGGACCAACAGTTATAACCTACTGCAGGAGATCCAGCAGCCTTCATTTTCTTTTAAAGTGGAAAAGGTAAACCTACCTTCTCAACCATTTCGTTCACTGGTAGAGTATAAAAATATCACTGGCCTGCATTTCCGCATTATAAGATCAACTGAAAACCTCAGGAAACTTCTTGAACAGAGAGGTGATCAAAATGTTTATTGGAATGCCATACTGAATGCAGCAACCATCCGTTCATGGACGCAGGATCTGCCAGCGACACATGACTTGCAAAAGCATTATGTGGAAGTAAAAATTGATGGCTTGCCAGTGGGAGAATATATTTTACTTGCATCGCCTGATGAACAGTTCAACAAGAAAAACAACCTTTTGGGTTCTCTTCTATTCAATGTTTCCAATATCAGCTATATCAACCACGACAATCAGTATTATGTGCTGCACAGGGAAACTGGAAAGCCTCTACCAAAAGCCAGGGTCCAGGTCTTCAGGCAGGAATATGATTATAAGACCAGCTCTTATTCCAAAACAATTATTGGTAATTATGAAACTGGAAAGAATGGTGACTTCGAGATCCCCAGGCCTAAAGACAGGAAAAACGAATCCTACTTCCTGGATATCTCTTACCAGGAAGATCATTTGGCCCTCAATGACCAGGTGTATAATTATTACAGTTATAATGATGAAACAGAAGATAGGGATGATGAAGAAATAAAGGTGTTTTTCTTTACTGACCGTTCCATATACCGTCCGGGACAAACAGTATATTTCAAGGGTATCACAGTTACAAAAAACAAAGCAGGCAACAGTGTAGCACAGAAATACAAAACCAATATTTTCCTGGAAGATGCCAACAGCGATAATATAGATTCCCTTGAAGTAAGCACCAATGAATATGGGTCTTTCTCAGGCAAGTTCCAGTTACCCATCAATTCATTAAATGGCCAGTTCAGGATCTATGAAGATGAAAATGATAATGAATATTACTTTTCTGTAGAAGAGTATAAAAGGCCGCGCTTTTATGTGGATTTTGAAAAGATAAAAAGCACGTACAAGGTTGGAGATACCATAAATCTAACAGGATTTGCCAAAGCATATGCCGGCAATACCATAGATGGAGCCAAAGTAAATTACAGGGTTGTACGCCAGGCCCGTTTTCTCTATCCCTGGATGTCCTACAAGATATGGTTCCCTCCCACTCCTCCCATGGAAATTGCACATGGTGAAACCACAACCGATAAGGATGGCAATTTCAAGATTTCATTTACCGCCATCCCTGACAGGAAGATGGACCCGAAAGCAGAACCTGTATTTGATTATAAGGTATATGCTGATGTTGCTGATATCAATGGAGAAACAAGAACTGGTGAAGAGCATGTCAGTGCAGGCTACAAATCTCTATTGATCAAATTGGATATGCAGCCCACCATAGAGGTTGATTCATTTAAGAAGATAAGTATCAGAACAGAAAATATGAATGGAGAATTTCAATCCACTCCAATCACTATCAGTATCTCTAAACTGGTTCCTGAAAAGCGTTTGATACGGAACCGCTTTTGGCGCGAACCAGACCAGTTTGTTATGAGCAGGGAAAACTACATCCAAAATTTCCCCCATGATGAATACAGGAATGAAACAAACTATAAAACATGGGCAAAAGAAAGCCTGGTATTTAGCATAACAGACAGTACCCGTAAAAACGGCGAATTGCCGCTGTACCATCCTTTTACGCCTGGCTATTATGAACTCAGTTTTACGGCAAAAGACAAAAATGGCGAAGAGATCAAAGTAGTGCAATACGTTGAACTCTTTGATTCAAAGAGCAAGGAATTCAATAAACCGGTTTATTTATGGGCAAAGGGCAGCGATCATCCGGTTGAGCCGGGTGAATCTACCACTGTGCAGGTGGGCTCTGCTGCCAGTGATGTATTTGTTATCAATGAAGTGCGAAAGCCCGGACGTGATGATAAAAAACAGGATGTTTCTATAGATTATAGTTCATTGAACCAGGAGAAAAAGACCTGGAAGTATAATGTTTCTGAATCGGACAGGGGTGGCTATGGGGTGTCCTACTTCTTTGTAAAGGATAACAGGTTTTACCAGTTTAATGACATCATCAACGTTCCATGGTCGAATAAAGCATTGCAGGTGGAGTATGCCACCTTCCGGGATAAGACACTCCCCGGAAGTGAAGAAAAATGGAAAGTAAAGATCACAGGCTATAAAAAAGAAACGGTGGCTGCAGAAATGCTCGCCAGTATGTATGACGCATCCCTTGATCAGTTCAAACCACATCAGTGGAGCCTACCTGGCATTTGGCCTGTTTATGCTAATTTATATGCATGGAATGGCAGCCCGAATTTTAAAGACATTGAATCGGAAGAAAGATGGCAGGAGAGCCGCGAATACAGGTCATTCAATAAAACCTATGACCGGCTTGACTTTGACCTTTATGGTAATGTTCATGTCTTCATAAGAGGGGCAAGTTCCCTTCCAATGGCAGCAAGAGAAAAAGTATCTGGTGCACTCGAAGGCAAAGTTGCCGGGCTTGAGGTTCAGCAGAATGTTATGATGGATTCCGCTCACCTTGATGAAGTAGTGGTGACAGGCATAGGGTTAAAACCTCCAACCGTTACAGCAGTTGACAATACCATCCAGCCCCGGCGCAATTTTAATGAAACAGCTTTCTTTTTTCCTGACCTGAGAACAGATAAGGATGGCGCTATTGAATTTTCCTTTACCATGCCTGAAGCTGTCACCCGGTGGAAGCTTCAAACGCTGGCGCATACAAAAGAACTGGCATTTGGATTATCACAGAAAGAACTGGTAACGCAAAAAGAGCTAATGGTACAACCTAACGCGCCCCGTTTCCTGCGCCAGGGAGACCACATGGAGTTCTCAACCAAGCTCGTGAATCTATCTGATAAAGAATTGACAGGCCAGGTGCAACTGGAATTGATAGATGCTACTACCAATCAATCAGTAGATGGATGGTTCATGAATACCTTTCCCAACCAATTCTTTACGGTAGCCGCCGGACAAAGTGAAGCAGTTAGCTTTCCTATCCAGGTGCCGTTTCAATTCAGCAATGCATTGGTGTGGAGGATAACAGCACGTGCGGGCAATTTATCTGACGGGGAAGAAAATATATTGCCAGTGCTTTCGAATAAAGTGCTTGTAACAGAAACGCTTCCACTGGCCATGCGTGGCACCGGTACCAAAAACTTCCAGTTCAACAAGCTATTACATTCAGGTGAAAGCGAAACATTACAGCAACATTCTCTAACAGTAGAATATACTTCCAATCCTACCTGGTATGCAGTGCAGGCCCTTCCCTACCTGGAAGATTATCCCTATGAATGTGCTGAACAAACCTGGAACAGGTATTTTGCCAATGCCCTTGCTCAAAAGATCGTGACAACAACGCCGCGCCTTAAAGAAATATTCCAAAGATGGAAAACAGCTGATACAGCTGCATTGCTTTCTAACCTGGAGAAGAACCAGGAACTGAAATCTGCCTTGCTCGAAGAAACACCATGGGTGCTTCAGGCACGTTCAGAATCGCAGCAAAAGAAAAACATTGCCCTGCTTTTTGACATGGTGCAAATGCAACAGCAACTCAGGAAGCACCTGGACAAGCTCAGGCAAATGCAGAGTCCCAATGGTGGATTTGTATGGTTTACCGGCGGGCCGGATGACAGGTACATTACCCAGTATATCATTTCAGGGATAGGACATTTATTGAAACTGGGAGGAGAAACTGGTGAATTACAACCTATCATCGCTACTGCTATACCCTATTTGGATAAGCAAATCACAGATCAATATAATAAGTTGGTGAAGAGCAAAGCAGACCTTAACAAACAGCAGGTTGGTTACTACGAGATACAGTACCTGTATATGCGCAGCTTCTTTACAAACAAACTTATAGACCAGGCCACCGAGGCTGCTTATTCCTATTATCAAAAACAGGCGAAACAATTCTGGATACAACAACCCCTGTACCTGCAGGGAATGATCGCATTGGCGCTGCATAGAATGGGAGATAAACAAACGCCCGCGGCCATCTTAAAATCAATAAAAGAGCGGGCGATAATAAATGAAGAACAGGGAATGTACTGGAAGGATAATCATTTTGGCTATAGCTGGTTCTGGTGGTATGCACCTATTGAAACCCAATCATTATTGATAGAGGCCTTCCAGGAGATAAGTACGGATAAAGAGAATGTAGATGATATGAAGACCTGGCTATTAAAAAATAAACAAACCAATAACTGGGGCACTACAAAGGCTACAGCCGAAGCTTGTTATGCGCTATTACTACAGGGGAATGACTGGCTGAAAGATCAACCTTCAGTAGAATTCAAAATGGGTGCTACCAGTATTTCCAACAAGAATGAAAAAGCAGAAGCAGGTACCGGGTATTTTAAAAAGACCATTGATCCGGCAAACATACAACCAGCCATGGGCAATATAACCCTGGCAGTTCAAAATGCTTCCCCATCAAACAACCAGCCTGGCAAAGCCCCTTCATGGGGCGCTGTATACTGGCAGTATTTTGAAGATATGGACAAGGTAACAGCAGCTGCTACACCACTACAGTTGACTAAGAAATTATTCATTGAAAAGAATAGTGACCGAGGACCCGTACTGACACCGGTCCAGGAAGGAACTGATTTAATAGTAGGTGATAAAATCAAGGTCCGCATCGAATTAAGAGTGGACAGGGATATGGAGTACGTTCATATGAAGGATATGCGTGCTTCTGCACTTGAACCGGTGAATGTTTTAAGCGGGTATCAATGGCAGGGAGGACTTGGTTATTATCAATCTACCAAAGATGCCAGTACTAACTTCTTCTTTAATTACCTGCGCAAGGGAACATATGTATTTGAATATCCTTTATTCGTGACGCATGCGGGCAGTTTCAGCAATGGGATTACTACCATCCAATGTATGTACGCCCCCGAATTTAGTGCACATAGCGAAGGTGTCAAGATCACAGTTTCCAATGCGGTGAATACAGGAAAATAATAAACAACTGGAAAACTAAAAGAAAGCCCTTAACAAATGTTGGGGGCTTCTTTTTTTAAGTATCCTTTGTCCTTGCTGCACATAAACAGTGATCAATGTTTACGCAGCACTAACTTTGACCTATGCATGTGGATTGCCTTATCATAGGACAGGGAATTTCTGGCACCCTGTTATCCTGGTTTCTTCATAAGGAAGGAAAAACATTCCTGGTTATTGATAATAACAAAGTTGATTCATCTTCCAAAGTAGCTGCCGGCATCATTAACCCCATAACTGGCAGACGTTATGTGACCACCTGGATGATTGATGAAGTGATGCCTTTTGCCATTGATACCTATCGCTCCCTGGAATCTTATTTACAAGCCAGCTTCGTTTATGAAAAGAGTATTATTGACTTCTTCCCTTCCCCTCAAATGCTGAATGCCTTTGTTGACCGCATTGCTGAAAATGATACTTACCTGCATTCCTATCCAAATCAGAACCAGTTCAATCAATACTTTAATTATGATTTTGGCTGTGGTGAGATCAGGCCATCCTATAGCATCCATTTGCCTTTATTACTGGAATTATGGAAACAGAAATTAAATGAGTGGAATGCGATAAAGGAAGAAGAATTTTTACTTGACGATCTTCAAATTAGTGATGATCATGCCAGTTATCATGATATTACTGCGGGGAAGGTGATATTCTGTGACGGGGTGGATGCTGCTACCAATTCCTGGTTCCGTTTATTGCCATTTGCACCCAACAAAGGAGAAGCCATGATCATTGAAGCAGAAGAGTTATACAATGGGCATATATTTAAAAGAGGGGTTATGCTTGTTCCCTTACCAACTCCAGGTCTTTTTTGGGTAGGATCTAACTACCAGTGGGAGTTTGCTGATGATAAACCTTCAGAACATTTCTACAAACAAACCAGCAACCTGTTGCAAAACTGGATAAAGGTGCCTTTTAAAATTGTTGACCATAAGGCTGCCATCCGTCCTGCCACAGTAGAGCGCCGCCCATTTGTAGGCTTTCACCCGCACTTCCCGGTTATTGGCATATTAAATGGCATGGGCACCAAAGGGACATCGCTTGCTCCATTCTTTGCCCACCAGTTGATACAACATTTGGTATATGATCTACCCATTGCAGATGAGGCCAATGTGCACCGGTTCACCCGGATATTGTCAAGAGAAACCGGTAAAGGCAGCAGTTAAAAATAGATGTATGCAGTAAGGCTCCCAGGCAATAAATTTGACCACATTTTATTGATACTATGAATGAGTCGCATGAGTCTATGTATGTGATACCGGCACGCTTTCGCAAGATGGAAAATATGCATATCATATTCTGGCTTTTAAAAGATGTGAGCTGGTGCATGATATGGAAACCATTAGGCATTGCCATGATCATTCCTACCCTGCTGATAGCAATTATCATTGCCTGGCGCACAAGAGACATACGATCTGAACTGGCCCATAACCTGGCCATTGTTTTCTGGATCACAGCCAATGCTTACTGGATGATCTCTGAATTCCTCCATTTTGATACAATGAGGGTCTGGGGACAGTTTGAAGGAAAGCACCTGGCATTGATACCATTTGTTATTGGCATTGGCATCTTAGCGAATTATTACCTGCTTCAAAAGCCAGCAGAAGAAAGGGAAGCGCAGGTTGCAACTTTATAGTGTATTTATCCACCAGTAGCACTCTCATTTTCTGTCTTATCTTCATCTTTATGCAAGAGCAATCGCCGGGTACAACATATAAAAAGTTAATCTATAAACACCAGGCACATCTCAAAGAATTATTACAAAAGCGTAACCGGCTGGGCTGGGGCAGGTTGTTTGTTTTCTTATTAACTGCTTTCATTGCATATAAATTATTTGTTTCAGCTGGCCTTATCGGTCTTATTCCCATTGTAATTGGTTTTGGTCTCCTGCTATACCTGATTTCATTAGACACAACCAATAATAACCAGATCATTAACTGCAAAACATTAATTAAGATCAATGAAGAGGAGCTGCAGGTACTGGAAGATAATTATATGCAAAGGGAAAATGGAAACAGCTTCGCTCCCGAACAGCATGATTATGCCAATGACCTTGATTTGTTTGGACATGCTTCTTTATTCCAATGGCTGAACCGCTGTCATACAGAGCAAGGCCGTATGCTATTGGCTGAAAACCTGCTACATCCCTTACCAGTTTCCATTATCATGCAACGGCAGGAAGCTATCAAAGAAGTAACACACGAAATAGAATGGAGGCAGCAATTGCAATCTTATGCTGTTCAAACTGCTGTAACCATTAAAACACAGGAAAAGGCAGCCGCCTGGTTAAAGGAAGGCGATATCCACTATAAAAGTTCTGCCTGGAAACCTTTTTATATCATTTATTCTTTCATCACACTTGGATCACTGGTTGCCACTATTTTTGGTTACATACCTGTACCTTTTTTTACTTCTCTTTACCTTTTATACTTTACTATTTCCATCATTCTAAGCCGTAACACAGCCGAACCCTATATACAGCTTTCCGGGATAGTAGAGGAAATTGCAACACTTCACTTACTGGTAAAATGGATTGAGGATAAACCATTCCAATCTTCACTGGTAAACCAGTATAAACAACAGGCGGGAACTGGTGAAGCAAAAGCTGCAGGTAATATTAAAGAGCTTAAAAAGATACTGGATCGTTTCGACCTGCGGGTAAGTATTGTAGGAAGATTGTTCTTCAATGCTTTCCTGTTGTGGGATGTCCGGCAAATGATAGCACTCAATGAATGGCGCAGCAGGAACAGGCAGCATTTAAATCATTGGTTTAACATGGTAGCCGCCATGGAAGTATTACATACTTTGGCTACACTACACTTTAACCATAAAGATTGGGCATTCCCTTCGTTTACTAATCAACACCTGGTATTTGATGGAAAAAAGATTGGACACCCCCTTATCCCGGCCAGGTCCAGGGTTACTAATGATTTCGACATAAAGGGCACCGGGGTTATCGGTTTGATTACCGGCTCCAATATGGCAGGCAAGAGCACCTTCCTGCGAAGTATAGGAGTGAATGTGGTCTTAGCCCAGGCAGGGGCACCGGTTTGCGCCGACAGCCTCACGCTTTCTCCTGTTTGCCTGATGAGTAGCATGCGTATTGCGGATAACCTGGCAGAAAACACCTCTACTTTTTATGCCGAACTGAAAAAATTAAAAACAATCATTGAGGCTGTGAACAGGCATGAACCGGTTTTTATACTATTAGACGAAATATTACGGGGTACCAACTCCATGGACCGCCATAAAGGATCCCAGGCCCTAATTGCCCAACTGGTGAAGCAAAACGCAGTGGCTGTGATAGCTACACATGACCTGGAACTGGCCAAAATGGAAAAGCAGTTCGGGACTTCAATTGAAAATTATCATTTTGATGTACAGGTGGAAGGCGAAGAACTGTATTTTGATTATAAGCTAAAAGAAGGCGTTTGCACCAGCCTCAATGCTTCTATCCTGATGAAAAAGATAGGTATAGAACTTCAATAATTAGCCTTATCCTATTCTATACATGTATCTTATACGGCCAGGCCATTGGCATATCCGGGTTCAATTCACCCCTGCAAAAAACGTTTACGGCTTATCTTTGCCACTTTTAATCAAAGAATTAATAGGGGTTATATATGTTTCGTTCACATACTTGCGGAGAATTAAGATTACAGAATGTCAACAGCCAGGTTACGCTTGCCGGCTGGGTGCAGACAGTTCGCAAATTCGGTTCCATCACTTTTGTTGACCTCAGGGACCGTTATGGCATCACTCAATTGCTTTTTGGAGAAGAGTTAAATGCCATGCTTGACGAAAATCCCCTGGGTCGTGAATTTGTGCTGCAGGTTACAGGCATTGTCAGTGAGCGGTCTAACAAGAACAAGAACATACCTACAGGAGATATTGAGATCAATGTAGAATCCTTTAAAATATTAAATAAGTCAGCCGTGCCCCCCTTCACCATACAGGATGATACTGATGGTGGTGATGACCTCAGAATGAAATACCGCTTTCTTGACCTCCGCAGGAATGCAGTAAAAAAGAATTTGGAACTACGCTATGCTGTGAACAGGGCAACAAGAGATTACCTGCACCAACAGGGCTTTATGGATATTGAAACGCCCTTCCTGATCAAAAGCACACCTGAAGGAGCCAGGGATTTTGTAGTACCCTCCAGGATGAACCCCGGGCAGTTCTATGCCTTACCCCAATCTCCTCAAACCTTTAAACAACTTTTAATGGTAAGCGGTTATGACCGTTATTACCAGATAGTAAAATGCTTCAGGGATGAGGACCTGCGTGCTGACAGGCAGCCTGAATTCACACAGATAGATTGTGAAATGGCATTTGTGGAACAGGAGGATATCCTCAATATGTTTGAAGGCCTTATTAAGTACATTTTCAAGGCAGTAAAAAATATTGACTATACAGAGGCAGTAGAACGCATGACATGGGAAGATGCCATGTGGAATTATGGTAATGATAAGCCGGATATCCGGTTTGACATGAAGGTGGCTAACCTTAAATCAGCATTCAATAAAGCTGGTTCCATAGTAGCTACAGGGGAATTAATCAACGGAGCAGGATTTGGTGTATTTGATAATGCTGAAACGGTACTGGCCATTGCTGTTCCGGGAGCATCGGAATACACACGCAAGCAGATAGATGAACTCACTGATTGGGTAAAACGCCCCCAGGTCGGAATGCAAGGCATGGTCAATATCAAATGCAATGCAGATGGCACATTTAAAAGCAGCGTTGATAAGTTTTTCTCTGAAGACAAATTAAAAGCCATTGCAGCATTTGCCAATGCAAAACCTGGCGACCTTATATTAATACTGGCCGGGCCCGAAGAAAGGACCCGTAAAGCCATCAGTGACCTGAGACTGGAATTGGGAGAACGGCTTGGCCTGAGAAAGAAGAACGAATACAGGCTATTATGGGTATTAGACTTTCCATTGTTTGAATATGCTGAAGAGGATAACCGATGGGTAGCCCGTCATCATCCATTTACTTCTCCTAAACCATCGCATATTGAGGTAATGATCAATAATGACCCTGTCATTGAGAATGCAGCTGAATACCTGAAGCATCCTTATTCCAATATCAAAGCCAATGCCTACGATATGGTATTAAATGGAAATGAGATTGGTGGTGGTTCTATTAGGATCTTTCAAAGAGAACTCCAGGAAAAAATGTTCTCGGCGCTCGGTATGTCAAAAGAAGAAGCCCTGCACAAGTTTGGATTTTTATTAGGAGCTTTTGAATATGGAGCACCTCCTCATGGTGGTATCGCCTTTGGATTTGACCGGCTCTGTGCTATTTTGGGTGGCAGTGAAAGCATACGTGACTTTATTGCTTTTCCAAAAAACAACAGCGGCAGGGATGTTATGCTGGATGCTCCCGCCACCATTGATGATAAGCAACTACAGGAATTACAGATCCAGCTTGATCTTGAAAAGAAAGCCTAAACAGGTTCGTTGATTAAATAATGATCTTCTTCAGGAGCAACCTTTTTAAAAAGGTTGCTCCATTTAAAATGATTTCTTTTATAACCGACCCTGGGAAATAATAAAATATAACCTTCATCCAGGTAGCACTTCATCACCTGGTGAGTCTCTCCGAAATACCTGTATATAAAATCTATGGTCCTGTTCTCACCAGGCAATGCATCTGCAGGCACATTACCATTTACAAAAGGCCCATCTTCATAGATCCTCAGATCATCTAAAATAAGCACATCCTTATAATTTGAACGAAGCCTGCTGATGACTTCCAACTCTTTCTCAAGTGGCAACCTCAGATCTTCATCTGCACCGGCATTATACGCTGCCAGGCCAGCATCTGCACCGGGGAAATGTGCATCGAGCCAGAATAAACAATTCCCTTTTACATACGGCAATTCCTGTCCAAGTACGGAAACGCTGTCACCCTCCAGTATACAAACCTCTTTATTATCAATAAAACGGCTTGCTGCCTTACTGGCAATCTCTGGTACCAGTTCAACAGAAAATAATCTTTTGAAAGGTGACTGTAAGGCATAGGCCACACCATCCCCCCAAAAAGTACCGGTTTCAAAGAAATAAGGGATCTTATATTCCTTAATGATCCGGCAAAGATCAAATCTGTTTAATGCTCCCATTAATTATCATTCATTAGTTTTCCTGGTAAGAAACAAGTCTACATGGTCCTTTAAATTTAATAAGTACGCTTTGTCCGATTCAGTAAAAGTTAACACTGTTGAATCACCTTTGATCTCTCCTACCTGGAACCTTTGGAAAAGAAAATCAGTGAAAGCAGTTGCATCCTTATACATAAACGGACTGTATTCCATTACCATCTTTAGTGATGGATTTTGATTTAATATTTTTTCCATTCCCTTAAAGATCAATGGCTCTACCCCTTCACAATCCATTTTAATAAAATCCACCTGCCGCAAATGAAACTGGTCAACTAAAGAATCCATTGTTATCATCTCAACCTGCTCTGTTATAACTTCGTCATCCACCTTTTCAGATCTAATAGTGCCGCCACCCCAATAAAGTGCCGGTATGGATAATGTTACTTTACCAGGTGTATCAGCCAGCGCCCTGGCCACTATCTCAAAATGATATTCATTTACTTTATTGGTATGCGACATAAGACGGCATAAATAAGAATTGGGTTCCACTGCTATGCATTTTCCTTCTTTACCAGCCAGTTCTGCCAATACCAGGGAATAATAACCAAAATTGGCTCCGGCATCTATACAGATCATGCCTGGCTTCACCTGCTGTGCAATAAACTTAGTGATCCATGATTCCCAATAACCATCCATCAGCATATTGGGAGCAATACCAATATCTCTGGTATCAAGGTAGATTTTATACCTGGACAGTATCTTACATAATTGCAGATGATCACCCAGGTAATAGCTCCTCACCGCTTTTGTGCAAATAGCTTCCATCTCCTGCCTTGTAAGCTGAGCCAATTCACCAATTCTTGTCAAAGTTTTATCAGTCATACTTCAAATTATAATAGGGAATGATAAACATCCCTGTATTGTTTTGCTTTTTCCTTCCAATTGAAATGTGTACTTCTCTCTCTTATCTTTTGTGCCAATCCATTTCTTTGAAAATATTGAAGCCCATCGTACAATATTTCAGTCATATGCTCCGGATCGAAACTCTTAAAATAAAAAGCAACGTCACCTCCTATTTCTGGTAAAGAAGTCAAATGAGATAAAAACAAAGGCTTACCAAAAGACATGGCTTCAACCACGGGTGCGCCAAATCCTTCAGCGAGAGAAGGATGAACATAAGCTGTACAATTTTGAAGGTACCAGGCTTTCTCACCTTCCTTCACGGGCCCCAGGATATGTATCCTGTCTTTTATACCTAACACCTCCGCCTCTGTTTCTATTTGCTGTATATAGTCTCCTTCTGCAAGCCGCCCTGCAATGATGAGTTCAAAATGATTGGCCGCCATCATTGGAAGGAGGGTATGAAAATTCTTTTTCCGGTTTACATCACCCATGGCAAATAGAAATGGCCGTGAAGGTTTATAGGAAGCAGTTCCCAATGATGGAAGTCCCACGGCATGGGTTCCATTATGGATAACATATATTGGCTTATTACTAACATTGCAATACTTCAATACATCTGTTTTACAAAAATCAGATATACATACAATCGCATCACTTTGATTGATTAACTTTTGTGTATGTGCCACACTCCTTTCCTGCTCTGCTTTAGGCAGATCTTCATGCATGGCATTCAGATCGTGAATGGTAAGTAAAACTTTTACTGATGGGTTATTGAACGGAAAAATTCTCCCGGATTGAAATGGCGCATGCCATAGTTTACAACCTAACATAAATGGACGTATAAATCTATGGCGTTTAAATTCCTTTATTACCAACTGTCTATTTGAAAAACAATGTGCCTGTTCAGGTGGAACATAAAATCGCATCAGTTCTTCTCCTTCTGCTGAGAACAGTTCATTTACATAATTACCAAGGTTCAGACAATAATGAAACAGGCCCGTATTCGGAAACTTCATCAAGTCACAATCCAGGATAATTTTATTCATCCACATGAAGAAGGTTAATGTATAATAAAATTAATTAACAACCGTTGATGAAAAAATAATTACTAACGATAATATTTAACCGTAACCTCAGCAATAATTACAGGTATAAATTTTGTTCTTGAAGCATTCCAAGTGTCCCTGATTCCAAAACTTCTACATCATGATGCAAATTGTATTTGATTGTGAAAGGATGAAATACACCAACACCGGATTGTTCAGCTATTGCCTGCACCTTGGATTGAAATTAAAGGAACACAGTAATCCTTACCAGGAACAAATCAGTTTCTTTACCCCATCCCAACTTCTTGGAATATTTGGTGTTGATGCAAAATATATAGCTCAGCATTCGCTGCAAAAATTCCTAATGCCATCTCTTAATGGTTACAGCATCTGGCATAGTACCTACCAGGGAAGCCACTACCTTCCAATACGTAATAAAAATATCAGGGTTGTGCTAACCATTCATGATCTAAACTTCATTTACGAAGAGGATAAAACTGAGCAGAAAAAAAAATCTTATTTGCAATCGCTGCAGCAGAACATTAACCGTAGTGCAGCCATTGTATGCATATCAGAGTATTGCAGGAATGATGTAGTGAACTATTGTGAGCTGAACAACAAGCCCGTATTTGTTATACACAATGGAACCAATACCCTGGAATCACCCCTGTTACTAAGAACATCTTATCAGCCCCGTAAAAAATTCCTGTTCGCTATAGGTACTGTCAACCGCAAGAAGAACTTCCATGTGTTGCTTCCCTTACTGGTGCGCAATAATGATATGGAATTATTAATAGCCGGTAAACCCGATGACCCGGACTATGTTAATTATATTAATTTCTCAGCCCGCAAAATGGGTATTGAAGAAAATGTAAGGGTACTGGGTCCAATATCAGAACCCGAAAAATCCTGGTACTTTCAGAACTGTTACGCCTTCACGTTTCCTTCTTTAGCGGAAGGATTTGGATTGCCTGTAGCTGAGGCCATGTCTGTAGGCAAACCCGTATTTCTCTCCAATAGAACAGCTTTACCCGAAATCGGAAGAGATGTTGCTTTTTATTTTCCGGATTTTGATGGTGATGGCATGCAAAAAATTTTCCATGATGGCATGCAGCAATATACAAGCCTGTGCATGTCAGAAAGAATAAAAAGACGTAGTGGAGACTTTTGCTGGAATAAGGCCGCCAGGGAGTACATTAATATTTATCACTCTGTTTAAAATCCCTGCCCCATGAAGGTCTATCGCCGTTTACTCGCTTATGCCAAGCCTTACAGGAAGTTCATTTTCCCATTCTTTATATTTACGCTTATAGCCGTGTTCTTTAGCATCTTCCAGTTTGCCCTGATCATTCCCTTGCTTAATTTTTTATTTGATAATGAAACTTCAGGCAATGCACAGAAGTTTGCACATGCACCTTCATTTTCACTGAGTGGTGAGTTCTTTAAGAACTTTTTTTATTTCCAGGTATACCGGCTTAAAACCATCAACCCACGTTATGCCTTATACCTTATTGCATCATTGATAGTGGCGGCAGTTATTCTTACCAATATCTTTCGCTACCTGGCACAACGGTGCCTGGTCAATACAAGGACCTTATTGGTGAAGAGAATTCGAGAAGCTATATTTCATAAGGTCAACCACCTTCATATGGGGTATTTTACCAAAGAACATAAAGGCGACCTCCTCTCCCGTATGAATTCTGATGTGTTTGAAATTGAGGCTGTAGCATGCAACTCAATAGAAGTAATGTTCAAAGAGCCCTATGTAATGATCGGGTATTTTATCGCATTGTTTACCATCTCTTTTAAGCTGACACTTTTTACGCTTATTATCATTCCCATCTCTGCCATAGCCATAGCTTCTGTCACCCGGAGACTGAGGAAGGAAGCAACAGATGCCCAGGCATCCATTGGAAGATTGCTGACCATTATAGATGAGACTTTAATGGGCATGCGCATCATACGTGCTTTTAATGCTACAAATTTTGTTGTAGACAGGTTTAGCAAGGAGAATGATTTTTACAGAAGGGCAAGCCTGCAGGGATTCAATAAAAGGGAGCTGGCACCTGCCTTTTCTGAAGCATCCGGTGTGTTTGTAGTGGCCTGCATCCTGGTGTTTGGCGGCAGCCTGGTATTAAAGAACCAGGCTACAGGAACAGGATTGCAAGCCAGTGCCTTTATTGCTTTTATTGCCATCTTTTCCCAGGTCATCAGGCCTGCCAAATCCATGGTGGTGGCACTGGCCAATATCCAAAGAGGAGAAGCTGCCGGAAGACGCATCATTGAAGTATTAGACACTCCCATTGAGGTGGATGACCTCCCTGGTGCAGTAACATTAGACACCTTCCAGGAGTCAATTGAATTTGATGAAGTAAATTTTTCCTACAACGAGCAACCCGTGCTGCAAAACATCAGCTTCTCTATTCAGAAAGGAAAGACAGTAGCCCTGGTAGGACCTTCAGGAGTTGGCAAATCAACAATTGCCGACCTCATTCCCAGGTTTTACGATGTAAAGGCTGGGCAGGTACTTATAGATGGTAAAGATGTGCGGCAGTATACTATGGAATCACTGCGCAGCCATATGAGTTTTGTTACACAGGAGATCATTCTTTTCAATGACACTGTTTTTAACAATATTGCACTTGGTAAACCAGATGCCAGCATGGAAGAAGTGATCAGGGCAGCTACCATTGCCAATGCCCATGAATTCATCATGCATACGGAAGATGGTTACCAGACAATTATCGGGGACAGAGGAATACGCTTGTCTGGGGGTCAGCGCCAGCGTTTAAGCATCGCCAGGGCAGTATTCAAAGACCCTTCCATTCTTATATTGGATGAAGCTACATCTGCACTGGATACAGAATCTGAAAAACAGGTACAGGACGCTTTAAATAAATTGATGGCCGGAAGAACCACCCTTGTTATTGCACACAGGCTAAGCACTATTAAGGAAGCTGATGAGATTATTGTACTACATGATGGAAAGATCGTGGAAAGGGGTAATCATTACGATTTGATACAAATAGAAGAAAGCACTTACAGGAGATTAACATCATTACAAAAGATAGCTTAAGCCGTTAATTGTTGTAAATTATATAGAACATCTAAACCGTAAAATGGCACCAGAAGGAAACATGCATTTTTATCCACGCAAATGGCCCGCATTTACGCCGTTGTTAATGGCCATTATACTATTCCTGTTTTATAGTCCCCAGAACAGGGATGCCACTGTAGCTATCTTTTGTATCGTATTGATTATATCGTCTGTTTATATTCTATTGCTTCGTTCGCGTAAAGAACTGATCATAAATGATGAAGGTATAACCTGGAGGAGCTGGTTCCATAAGGAACAGTTGAACTGGAAAGACCTGACAAAAACCTATATACGTTACTGGCAACATGGAAACTCAATAAGATCATTCTGGTACTTTGAAGCTGCTAACGGAAATAAGTTAAGGTTTCCTCTTCATCAATACCCACGCAACCAATTACAGGTGATTGCGAATACAGTGCTGGGTAAGCGAAAAAATGCCATTGCAGATGACTGGGTTATTGCTATGGCAAAGGGCCATTTTCCGTGGTATACTTTTTAGTTAAACCCTTACCTGTACCCTCAATATTTTATAAGTTAAGAATTGATGTTTACTGCAATCCTAACACTTGCTTTACAAATGCTGTCAATGATTTTCATATTTTCATAGAACTGTGCATAGAATTAAGAATACCATTGTCATTGCCATATTCACTTTGCTTGTTTCCTGTAAAAAGGAAATAGAAAGTAGTGCCCCGAGCCTCTCTGCTGAAACCCTAACCAACCAGGCATATGGTGCGGATGCCGCACAAAAGATGGATATTTATTTGCCGGCAGGCCGGAGCCCTGACAGCACCAAACTGATTGTGATGATACATGGAGGTGCCTGGGTTACCGGGGATAAAACCGATTTTGCCAGCTTTATACCCATCCTGCAGCAAAGGCTTCCTTCATACGCCATTGCCAACATTAATTACAAACTGGCCACTAATACCTCTAATCATTTCCCTTCGCAGGAAAATGACATGAAGACTGCGATCAAATACCTTTTGGAACATTCAGCTGGTTATGCTATATCCCAGAAATTAGTGCTACTGGGTGCCAGTTCAGGTGCACACCTTGCCACCTTGCAGGCTTATAAGTATGCAACGCCAAAGGTCAGTGCAGTAGTTGACTTTTTTGGGCCAGTAGATATGGTTGACCTGTACAACTCCACTACCATTCCCTTTAACCGGTCTCTGATAGAAGCATTAATGAGTGGTACCCCTACCACTAATCCTTTGTTATACCAGCAGTCAAGCCCTTTGAACTTTGTAACGGCCCAGTCACCGCCTACTATTATTTTCCATGGTGACAAGGACGAAATTGTACCTGTCGCCCAATCAATAGCGCTGAGAGATAAATTACAAAGCTTGGGTGTCACCAATCAATTGTTCATTTACCCAAACCTTGGACATGATATCTGGCCAGACCCAATTATGACCGATGCCTTTAATAAAACCGAAGCGTTCATCAGGAGCAATGTGAAGTGAAGGAAAATTGACTGGTAGCTGGAATGAAAAGGTTGACAAGGAGGAGTAGCAAGTCAAAATTAAAAAGTAAAAAATAAAATTCCTTTGATCGCTTATACTATACTGTTATTATAAGCAATGGGCTGCCGTATCAAATTTTTGAATAATAATCCTGTAGGCAATCTGTCGTCCATTGCCCTGCCTGTCCCGACGAATGGCGGGATCATTCTGAGGAACGAAGAATCTGTGTTAACCACATAGGCGACCAATGTACTATTGGAGCCTCTTCAACCTAAATCAATAAAGTAACGAATTCTA
>NZ_FQUU01000024.1 GCF_900129295.1 Flavisolibacter ginsengisoli DSM 18119 | reverse complement strand
CTATGTCTCCGTCAAGTTCACCTCACTTTTCTTCCCACAAAATTCTTAATCTTTCTTTTTTCAGCTATTCAATATGTCAATGAACTAATTTGATCTAAAGGCCTCTGTGGTTCTCCTCTCTCTACTTCATCATTCGATATTCCTTGTTCTATTGTTCTGCGGTTCTCTCACCTCAGTATAAACAGTATCCCACCGCTCCATGTCCTGTAATTATTGGACTTTAATGCTCCATGCGCCAGGTCGTACTGTGAATACCACTGGTAGGAAACAGAACCAGCCGATTTGATCTTGCCGGCATTATAACGGTCATCAAAGACCGTAACCCAGCTGATGGGAATATTGCCAATGGATTTTAATTTACCTCTCAATGATTCATCTTCATAAGAGCCATAATAATCAAGCAGAAGGTCGCCGGCAAACTTTAATTTCCCGCGTGTGCCTTTATCATCATACATGGAATAATAATCAAAATTCATCATGCCCATTGTTTTCAGCTTTCCTCTCCTGGTAGTCTCTTCATACGAATCGTAGTAGGTGACGTTGGTGGTGCCAATGCTTTTCACCTTGCCCCTGTAGGCAGAATCTGCCCCAGCATCATAGTATTCTACCCTTGCCAGGAAAGGCTGCAGCTTCTGGGCATAATAATTCCCCCTGTCAGAAAGTATTTCTGTACCCCATTCTATTATCTTCCCATCTTCCGTAATGCGCACCAGCACATCCTGGTCGGTAAGTATGGAGAAATAGGCAAGACTGCGTGCATTAGTGAATGTTACCTGCGCCAGTTGCTGGCCATAAGTAAAGCTTGTGGCAAAAATGAATAATATTGTAATGAAGGGTCTCATAACCAGCACTATGAAGATATAGCATTTCAAAATCCGCAGCAATACAGGCTGGGCGTATTATTATCACGAAGTTAATTTTGCTAATTCTCTGTATCCATTACCTGGCGGCCTTGAGAATTGCCAGGTGGTTTGCTATCAATTATAAATGATCCATGTAATTGGGTTTGCCTTATTTCCTTAAGATCTTGTCCATAGCTTTACCTTTTGCCAGTTCATCCACCAGCTTATCCAGGTAGCGGATCTTTTGCATCAGTCCTTCCATTTCTTCCACCCTGTAACCACAAATAACACCGGTAATTTTTGAAGCATTAGGATTGAGTTGGGGTGCTTGTGCAAAAAAGGTTTCAAAATCTACCTTCTTGTCAATTTGTTCCTGCAATGCCTGTTGATCATATCCGGTCAGCCAGCATATGATAGTATCCAGTTCTTCCTTTGTGCGTCCTTTTTTCTCTGCTTTATTAATATAATGCGGGTATACACCAGCAAAGGACATTTTAAATACTCTTGTATTATCCATATGTGCAGTTGTTATTCAAAGATAATTTTTGGCTTCACGAAAATATTACAGTCGAAAACGGCAGGCAATCACTACTAATGACTCAGTGCTGTTATAGGCCTGAGTTCCAGCTTGCGAAAGGCCACTTCAGCGCCTTCAGCCTGTATGGCTATTTTCCCTTCCCGGGCCGTGGCGCCATAGCCAAAGTTTACCAGGTCGCCATTCAACCAGACTTTCACACTGTCTGCCAGGCATTCAATGGTCATCTGGTTCCATTGGCCCACAGGCTTTTCCGATCCATTGGTAAGGTTGACGATCCTGCGTGCCTTGCCTTCGGTGATACCCCATGTTTCTTTGGGTCCGCGACGCTTTTCCATATCCGGAACTGTAATATCTTCAACAATGCACCAGAAGTCTCCTGCATTTTCATGCTCCATCTGCACTTCTATGGATTGGGGAAACATGCCATAAAGAGCCCTTGGTTTTGACGCATGTACCAGGATGCCGCAGTTGCCCGGATTTCCGGTAAAGCGGTACTCTGCATCCAGCCTGTAGTTTTTGTATACGGCATCAGTGAGCAGGTGGCCCTGGGGTTCTCCCTTGCTCACAAGCATACCATCCCGGACAATAAAGGCATCCGGTGCCGCAGCATTAGTATCCTTTTCCGGTATGTCTGCATGCCAGCCATCCAGGTTTTTACCATTAAATAAAGAGATTGATTGCTGGCTCTTTCGGGTCGCACAGGCTACGAGCAGGCATAGTACTGCTACACAAACTAAACTCTTTTGCATGCCAAAAGATAATGGAAAATTTCAAAACGAGTAGTGGTGGCAAAAATGCAGCGAGGGTTAGTTGAAAAGTTGAAAGGTTGACAAGTTGATAAGCAGAGATTCCAGTAATGTAAATAAATATTATTCTGTATAGCTGATATAGTTAGTACTCTTTTATATTTATTACGACAGCTATAAAAAGAGTACTTCAACCTAAAGAACCAGAAACAAAAAACTATAAACCAGAAACTTCTCAAAAACTGCCTAATCCTTTTCCCCTCAGATCCTCAATGATCCGTTGTTGCAGCATCAGCTTTGCATCCACGTATCCATGAGCTGCCACCCAGGCACTCACCAGTACTTTGTAGCCATCGGCTTCCACATTAGATACCCCAATACGGTGAACAGGATCTTTCAACAGCCCTGCCTCCGCATTAATGCTTTGTTCCAGGATGCCCTTCACCTGGTTGAAGTCAGCAGCGAAGGGAAACTTCAATTCAATATCCACCCTTCGCTTGCCTTCGCGACTCAGGTTCACGATCACTTCATTCGACAATTTGCTGTTGGGCATGATCACCGTGCGGTTGTCATAGGTCTTGATGATGGTAAAGAATATCTGTATGGTATGAACCGTTCCTTCCTGTCCCTGCGCGATGATATTATCGCCAATGCGGAAAGGTTTTAATAATAGGATGAGCACCCCGCTGGTAAAGTTCTGCAGGGTACCCGAAAGCGCCAGTCCTGCCGCCACACCAAAAGCACCCAACAGGGCTGCAAAAGCAGTCATCTGTATGCCTACGATCTGCATAAAAGCCAGTCCAAGGAGTATTTGAAGGGTAACGATGCTCAGGTTAACCAGAAAGGGACGGACAGAAGAATTCACCTGTTTTTTCAGGAGGTGGTTGGTCAGCCATTTTTTGAGGAGACTGATCAGCCAAAGACCTATAGCTACTAATACCAGTCCGAATAAAACCTTGGGTGCCATGGTCACCACCCAGGCAGAGGCCTTTACGTAAAAACTATTCCAGTTCACTTTTTTTATGGAGGGAAGGGTAAAAACCGTGCCCGGGAGTGAGTCAGGAGTCGGGAGTCGGCAGCCAGGAGATGAAACCACAGCGGCACAGCGGCACGGAGAAGCACAGGATGAAAAATTTAAAGCGTTAGAAAGTTGACAAGTTGAAATGTTGACCGGTTAACAAGAGGAAAACGTAAAATGTTAAATGAAAAAGCTATAGGTCTGAGGGAACATTTATAACTCAATGCATCCGCTTGAATGGTGAATAATTGTACCAGCCACCAACTAGCTTCTCCTCAAAAATCCTTTCCCATCCTGCCAATCTTAGTTCTAAAGTTTTACTTCCCCATCCAGTTTTTAAAATCTGCTGCTCTTTCGCGGCTTACCAGCACATCTTCTTCCGCGGCAGGGTGCAGTGTCAGTTTTAGTTTGTTGTTGAAGAAAGGGTGAATATCCTTTACTGATTTCACATGAACCAGGTACTGGCGGTTGGCCCTAAAAAATTCCTGGGGCGGCAGCATCTCCTCCAGTTCGTCCATAACATAATCGATATAATAAGATTCCTTTTTCCAGGTCTTCAGGAAAGTTACCCGGTTGCGGAAAAAGAAATAGGCGATATCATCCACCTCGATGGAAAAGTAGCGCTGGCCCGACTTGACCAGGAATCGTTCACGGTAGGCAGCTTCAGGGCGATGTAAATGTCGCAGCAATTGTTCCACGGCAGCCGATTGGGCAAAGGGCAGGTGGTTGCCAAATGTTTTGAGTTTATTGATCGCCGCCTGCAGATCCTCCGGCTTCACGGGCTTCAGTAAATAATCAATGCTGTTCACTTTAAACGCTTGTATCGCGTATTCATCATAAGAGGTGGTAAAGATCACCGGGGTGGTCACCGCTACCTGGTCAAAGATGGCAAAGCTTTGCCCGTCGGAAAGCTCAATGTCCATCAGTATCAGGTCAGGTTTGGGATTGGATTGCAGCCATGCCACAGAAGCTTCCACGCTATCATTTACTCCCACCACCTGCATGCTGGCATCGGCCTGCGAAAGTAACTGGCGCAGGCGGTCGGCTGCCAACGGTTCGTCTTCAATGATCAATACATTCATACCAATTGTTTTTTGAGAAGGGGTAGCATTACGGTAAATTGTTCGTCCCTGTCAGTGATCATTACTTCATTGTCCTGGTTCAGCAACCGGAATTTCGCCAGGATATTGGTCAGGCCCATTTTGTGGGAAACAATAGACTGTGTCTTCTTTTGCAGGTTGTTTTGCACGGTCAGGAAAACTTCTCCATTCATGCCGCCATTTTCGGTGCTCAACCTGATGGTCAGTGGCTTTGTTGATGACACTACATTGTGCTTGACAGCATTTTCCAACAGCAGTTGAAGGGTGAGCGAGGGCAACTGGTAGTGCAACCATTTTTCATCCACCGCTTCTTCCAGCTGTATGGCATTTCCAAACCTTGTTTTGAGCAGATGAAAATAGGAATGAGCAAACTGTAGTTCCTGCTGCAGGGTGGCCAGTTGGTTTTCGTTTGCCTGCAGCAGGTAGCGGTACACCGATGAAAGCTCTATCAGGAAGGCTTCAGCCTTTGCCGGCGACGTGGGTATGAGCGACAATACCGTATTGATGCTGTTGAACAGGAAATGCGGGTTGACCTGTGTTTTCAGCGAATCGAGCTGGCTTTGCAAATGCGCTTTTTTCAATTCTTCTTTTTCCCTGTCTATGCGGCGCAATTCAAAAAAATTAAAGATCACTTCGTGTGCGCCGATGATCAGCGCACTGAAAAAGAAACAGGGCCCGAAATTGTTTCGAAACTGGGCCATCCCGAACAGGCGATGTTCAAAAAGCCACATGGGAATGCCATAAACCACAGTAGACATGATCATGGATAGGACGCCGCTGACCAGGATGCTGTAAACAACCCTGCGCACGAGTTGGGTGTAATGCGGATATTTTTTTAGCCAGTACCGCCACACATAGCGTGCCACCAGCCATTGCAGGAAGGCAATCACCAGCATCAGGCCCAGGTCGCGCAACTGTTCCGGCAGGGTGCCGCTTCGGCCGCCTTCATCACTCATGTACCATCCAGAAAGAAAGGCAAGGATGCTGCCCAGCATCACCCTTCTTTCCTGTTTGGTGAGGTCGTTTTCCTGCATGGAGTTTAGTTGCTTCTAGTAAGATAAAAAGAAATATGAAAATAATTTCGCCCACTGCCATATTAGTATACAACCCTTATGCACTGGCTGCAAGACCAGGCGCTGTTTGTCGTGCATTGTTGGTAAATAGAATGTATGAGAGTCCACAAAACAGCAGCAGCAGCCATACATCGCTGGTGATCATGAGGGGATTTATTTCCATGGCATTGCCAAACCAGAATAGGATGCCTGCAAGGATAAATGAGATTGCAAAAGCCCTGGGCAAAACCCTGTGCTTTACAAATGCAATTCCAAACAGGACCAGGCTGACAGGGAAACACAGGCCGGGAAAGAACAAGGTTGGCGCATAAGCACCTTTATCAAACACCGATTGCACGATCGTGGGAAATTCATTGGCCTTCTCCATAGGGTAGTAAGCACCCAGCCGAAAAAGCGGCATCATGGTGGAGACGCCAATGCATCCCACAAAGTAAAATGCTGAGGCTATTACCGCCCATGTGGCGCTTTTGGGCGCTACCAGCCGGGCCAGTAAAAACCCAATAGGAATAAAGAAGATAAAGCTGGCTTCGCGCCAGAGACTCCAGGAAAAAGGGAAGGACTGGCTTACCCAGAGGCTGTCACCCACCAGTTGCAGCAGTGGGGCCAGCAGCAGGCAGGCGATCAATGAATGTTTGATGGTTGGATGTAAGGGTTGCATAAAAAGAGTTTTATGGTTTTTGATTGCTAAGGGTTATTTGATAACAGGTCATAGTAGGTTTTATGGGTAAGGGAAATGCTGTCGCAAAGGATTGGTTAGTACACAGTTTCCTGTAGTTTGGGGTGCACACCAGCAAGCCCGCGGATTGGCTGCTGATTGGCTTCGCCGGTATTGCCGGAACTGGTTATAATACCAATGGCCATCAGCGACCAGGTAAGGGCAGAGTAGATGCCGGAGAACAACAGCATGCCGGGTGTCCTGGTTAAGATAGCCCAGAGCACCAGACCTATAGGGAGCCAAAGACCAACAGCCAGTGGCACATAGCGGCGCCAGCCTTTTAATACGCCCTGTGCTGCTATGGTGATCCCGCTCACCAGCATACAAAGGTTGCCAATGGGCCAGAAGGCATCCAGCATGAAATACAGGGTGGTTTCAGCACGGGGCTGCATCCATTCGTAAATATTCCAGCAGTCGGCCAGTACCAGGCAGCTGATCTGTACCCAGAAAATGATTTTGCCAAATCGCTTATCGCCAAAAGCACCCATGCGTTTCAGGGCAATGACAGCGCAGATCCATCCCGTGGTATACAGGAGGTTGAGCAGCCCCGAAATGCCGGAGCTTTGGTTGATATTAAAACCATTGTTGGCGGTATCTATCAATAAAAAAGGAGCACCTATAAGGGCCAATATGCCAAGTGTTCTATTGTTCATGATGGTCTGGTTTAAATTGGTTAATTTTTTTTTCAGAGACAAAAATCGTTACCACAGGTGCGCAGGTCAAGGCTATGGTGATCGAAATGAGATGGAAAAGGTTTAAAACGTCAGAAGCAATGCCGGAAGGGTAAAATGAAAAGGTGGAAAAGGAGGTTTTTTGGAAGTTAACTACATTTCTATTCAGGAAATTCAGCGCTACCAACTCAATAAAATGTCGCCCTTACAGGGCTTTCACACCCAAATAAAATGTTTCTGCTACCAAAATATCGCCTCTCTGAGGCTTGGCCCCGGAAGATCATCTTCCCTGCTATAAAGGGATTATGTAAAAAGCAAAGCAATAGTTTGAGTTGGGGATTAGCCCTGTAAGGGCGGTATTATGGTAGAAGAATGCATAACGGAAGAGATCCACAAAGCCCCAGCGGGGCGGCATTTTCTTATTCCGTAAAACTCAAGAAGCTATTTTCTTTCCAGTCGTTTCGTTTGCATCCAGGCAAACTGACTCGCGGGTATAGAAATTAAGCGAATGATCTTCCGGTTTCTGCTACCAAAATATAGCCTCTCTGAGGCTTGGCCACGGAAGATCATCTTCCCTGCTAAAAAGGGATTATGTAAAAAGAAAAGTAATAGGTTGAGTTGGGGATTAGCCCTGTAAGGGCGGTATTATGGTAGAAGAATGTATAACGGAAGAGATCCACAAAGCCCCATCGGGGCGGCATTTTCTTACTTATCAACCCTGGAAGATATTTTCTTTCCAGGCTGTCTCGCTTGCATCCAGGCAAATTGACTTGCGTGTATAGAAATTAAGCGAATGATCTACCAGTTCAAAAGTATACCGCGTATAAGCGCTAAAGATTATTCTCCATTCAGTACTCATTATAAAATTATTACTTTGAGCCAGGATTTCCTGTTAGTAATTGTTATCCTCAGCCTTTTATAAAAACAAATAGACAAATTCATTGCTTTATAGAGAAACGAATAAAAAATATTTTACAATACGGCATTTTCAAAAACTATCAGCATGGACATCTCTTACCTCAACCCACTACCTGAATGGGAAGACCGGTTTCAGAACATAGACAAGAGTGAGGCATGGAAATGGAAAGAGACACTGCAGGCAGCAGAAAAATTGTACAATCAATGGCGCGAAGTATTTGGCCTGGTCATGGCCTTTGTTGAAACCTTACCGGAAGAAGCGGACGAGTTCCATAGTACGAAAAGCATGATCTACCAGAATGCTTATGTTATTGCACCAAAGATCATCAGTGCATCCGGCGATACGCTATACCAGATTAAAATGGAGAATGCAGCCCTTATCCGTTTCAATTGCCGTCAAATGTGGGAGCAAATTGGTTTTGCTGTGCTAACCAATAAAGCCGAAATGGAACATGAGGAAGTCATTGAAGAAGCGCTGAACAAATTCAAGGAATTATTCCGTGCCTGGGTGGCTACTTTTAAACGTGATGAGTATGAAGATGATTGGGGTTTGTTTTAAGCGATAAATCTTTCCTTGCGTTTTATTACTGCATTATAACTCATATGCCTCCAAACCCCGTCTATTGTTTATCACAACATTCAGTGCCCCGGCTTGAGTCCTCATAATATCTTTTCATCCTGGCTTATCTTCGTCTGCCTAATAAAGATTACTAATGAAAGTTGATGATAGCCTGTTACAGAAATACGCCCGTGTCATGGTGCACTATGCATTGAACGATGGTAAAGGGATCAATAAAGGTGATACGGTTTTCCTGGTAGGACAAGAGTGTACAAAGGATCTATTCATGGCTATGGCCAAAGAGGTCTATGCCGCAGGTGGTAACCTCATCACCAACTATCAACCCAACAACTTAAGGGACAATAGCCTTGCCCGCTTCCTGTTGCAGAATGGTTCGGAGGAGCAGATTGCTTTTTTCGCCACGCCCTACTGGAAGGGAATAGTTGATGCCACAGACCATATACTCTTTATCATTTCAGAGCCTGATATTCATTACCTGGAAGATATCCCAGCCTCGAAGATCAGCCTGATGAACAGTGCACGTGCTCCTTACATGAAGATGCGTGAAGCAAAGGAACAGGCAGGAAAATTATCCTGGTCACTTTGCCTCTACGGCACACAATCCATGGCTGACGAAGCAGGACTTTCCCTGGAAGCCTACTGGGAACAGATCATTGAAGCCTGTTACCTGAGGGAGGATGATCCTGTATCCAAATGGAAGTCTGTGCAGCAGGAGATCGAACTGATAAAAGACAAGCTGGACGCACTGCCAATTAACAAGCTGCATATCAAGGGTGTTGATGCAGACCTGTATATACAATTGGGTGAAAACAGGAAATGGTTGAGCGGTGGAGGCAAGAACATACCAAGCTTTGAGATCTTCACTTCGCCCGATTGGAGGGGAACGAACGGACATATCCATTTCAACCAGCCATTGTATTATTCAGGCAAACGCATATCAGGTGTGTCGCTGCAATTTGAAAATGGTGTTGTGGTAGCTTCTTCCGCTACAGAGAATGAAGATGCCTTAAAGGAAATGATAGCACAGGAGAATGCAGATAAGGTAGGTGAATTCTCATTGACAGATAAGCGCCATTCGAAGATCACGCAATTTATGGCCACCACGCTCTATGATGAAAACAGGGGCGGTGAATTTGGCAATACACATATTGCCCTCGGCAATGCTTATAAGGATACATTTACCGGCGATATGGCAACCGTAACAGAGGAGCAATGGGCTGAGATGGGATACAATAGCTGCCCTAAAGTACATACTGATATTATCAGCACCACCGACAGGACAGTTACTGCGACGTTACGCGATGGAACAGAGAAAGTCATTTACAGGGATGGAATGTTTACGTTGTAATAGAAAGAGGCATTACCTGTTAAGCTTCCAAATATTACATCTTACATATTAAATATTACATCTTCTTTCTTTTCCGCCAATAGGATATATCAACCGTTGTTATATTAATATTTGCCATGGTCTAAACCATGAATAACCTTTGTGTATGAAAAACTGCCAGCTGGTATTCTTGCTGTTGCTGATCGGACTGTCTTTACAGGCTCAGAAGAAAGATACTATTATCCCCAAAAAGAAATATTTCACCAGCCAGCTCAATGGTACGATAACACTGGATGGTATTCCTTCGGAAGAAGCCTGGAACGCAGTGGAATGGGGTGGTGATTTTATTCAGAACCAGCCCAATGAAGGACATGCTCCTTCCCAGCAAACCAATTTTAAGATACTCTATGATGCCCAGTTTTTATACATCGCCTATCAATGCCTTGACAAGTCGCCCGACTCTATTGACAAACGCATGGGCCGCAGGGATGAATTCCCCGGCGACTGGGTAGAGATCAACATTGACAGCTACCACGACCTACGTACTGGTTTTTCCTTTACCCTCTCGGTCTCCGGTGTGCGCAGCGATGAATTTATATCCAGCGATGGCAATAACTGGGATGCCAGCTGGAACCCTATCTGGTTTGCCAAAACTCATATTGATGATAAAGGATGGACAGGGGAAGTAAAGATCCCCCTGAGCCAGTTGCGCTATGGCAATGAGACCGATAAGGTCTGGGGCTTCCAGGTCACCCGCCGCATATTGCGTAAAGAGGAGCGCTCCAACTGGCAATACATACCACAGAACTCCGGCGTATGGGTCAGTGCTTTTGGTGAGTTGCATGGGTTGAAGAACATACCTATGCACCGCCAGGTAGAAATAGCGCCCTACATCATTGCCCAGGCAGACACGTATAAAAAAGAACCCGGCAACCCCTTTGCCAAAGGGTCTGACAGCAAACTAACAGGAGGACTTGATGGCAAACTGGCCGTGACCAATGACCTGATACTGGACTTTACCATCAACCCTGATTTCGGGCAGGTGGAGGCAGATCCCTCACAGGTACGCATAGACGGTTTCCAGAATTACTTCCAGGAAAGGAGACCCTTCTTTATTGAAAGCAGGAACATCTTTGACTACCAGCTTACGGGCTCGCAAGCTGGCGGCGATTATGATGCGGACCTGTTATTTTATTCACGCCGCATTGGTGGCTCACCTCATGGCTTTGTGAACCTGAACAGCGGCGAATATGCCGACCTGCCCCAGAATACCTCCATATTGGGAGCAGCCAAATTCAGTGGTAAAACAAAGCAGGGCTGGAGCATTGGGGTACTGGAGAGCATCACCCAACGGGAACAGGGAACCATAGATCATAATGGCGATAGAAGAAAAGAACTGGTGGAACCCCTGACCAATTATTTTGTGGGTCGCCTGCAAAAAGACAGTAAGTCGGGCAATACCGTTCTTGGAGGTATCATCACGGGTGTTAATCGTGAGCATGGCCTGGATGACCTGCTTAACCGCAGCGCCTATACAGGAGGGCTGGATTTCCTGCAATTCTGGAAGAACCGCACCTGGTACATCCGTGGCAATATTGTATTCAGTCATGTGCAGGGCAGCAAAGAATCTATCCTGCAAACCCAGACAGGCTTTGAGCACCTTTTCCAACGCAGCGGGGCCTCCGAGGTATCGGTAGACAGCAGCCGTACTGCGCTCACAGGCACAGGCGGTACCATCCGCTTTGGAAAGAGTGGTGGCAATATGGGTAAGTACGGGCAGGTGTTCCGCTTTGAGACAGGTGTCACCCTGCGCTCTCCACAACTGGAATTGAATGATATCGGGTTTATGCTCACCTCCAATGAGATCAATCATTTCACCTGGATGGGACTTCATTTTCAAAGACCGTTCTCGGTTTTCCGTACTGCACGCCTCAACTACAACCACTGGTCAAAATGGGATTACAGCGGCAAGTTTATTTACCAGGCTTTCAACTTTAATTCGCATGCCACTTTCAAAAGCAACTGGCAAACAGGAACAGGACTGACCTGGAATAGTTATGATATTTCAAACAATGCCTTAAGAGGAGCTTCGTCCTTACGCAGGCCGGCAGCACTCATGCACAATGTGTACCTGAATAGTGATTACCGTAAAAAGGTCTATGCCAGCCTGAGTGTATTCAATGCATGGGGCGCTAAAAACACGGTAAGAGATCATGAGCTGGGTCTTTCCATCAACTTTCAACCGGTCAATGCTTTCAATTTTAGTATTAGCGGCAACTATTCCTATTACTGGCGACGCCAGGATCAATTTGTAAGCAGTGCCAGTTATAACAATCTTTCCAGGACTATTGTGGGTGAGGTACGCCAAAAGACCCTACGCTTCACCGGTAGACTGAGTTATAACATCACGCCGGAGCTCACCCTGCAATATTATGGACAGCCCTATATCACGCGTCCCCTGTATGATCATTTTGCCTATGTTTCCAATCCCCTGGCTGCTAAATACGAAGACCGCTTCCATATATTCACCCCGGCACCGGTTAGCGATGGCACTGGCAAATGGATGGTGGATGAAAACGGGGATGGCGTTCCTGATTACAGCTTTGATAAGCCCGATTTTAATTTCGTGCAATTCCGGTCAAACCTGGTTGTTCGGTGGGAGTATAAGCCGGGGTCTGAGTTTTACCTGGTATGGTCGCAGGGAAATACCCCCGATGCTTTTTCTGACCTGGATACACCACTGGCCAAAAGCCTATTTGACAATGCCTTTGCCAGCAAGGCCAGGAATAGCTTCCTGGTAAAAGCTACTTACAGGTTCCTGAAGTAGTCCATACTAAATGAATGAGCAGGAGTGATGATGGTAAGGGGAAAAATCTCCTGGACAATCCATGGACATTGTACTTAAATTACTTTCTTTGCCGGCACAACCACTTGCCACCACCAGATGCCTAAGAATGCTTTTACTGCCATAGATTTTGAAACGGCCACCGGCCGGCGCAACAGCATTTGCCAGGTAGGCCTGGTGCGTGTGATCAGGGGCGAGGTGGTGGACCAGGTAAATTTACTGGTGCGTCCGCCGGGCAATGAATATTCAAAATACAATATTGACGTGCATGGCATCACGCCTCGCATGACTGCCTCGGCACTGCCCTTTGATAAAGTGTGGTGGGCACTGGAACATTATATTGCCGGCCAGCACCTGGTAGCGCATAATATGGCCTTTGATAATAGCTGCCTGTAGCAAACGCTTTCACACTACCGTATTCCCATTCCGCAATACCAAACGCATTGTACCTACCGCCTCTATGGCAAAAAGCTATCCCTTCTTTGCCAGCAGTACCGCATAGAGTTGAATCATCATGATGCCATATCCGATGCCGTTGCCTGTGCAAGGTTGTTCTGGATGCACCTGGGATCAGGATCAGGATTACATAATTAATAGATTTCCCGGATGTATTTTGATAGTTGCTATGGTAGTAACTAATATCATACACATGTAGACCCTGTCATGCTTTGACACATGAAATTGTGATCAGGTACAAGCCTATTATATATTAACCATAATTCTTCTCCATGGCGTTGAAACCAATTTGAGAACTAAATAATCTTCGATAATAGTACTGTCTGCAACCAACCTACATTTTCCCTCTGTCATGCTGACGTAGGAAGCATCTGTGGCAACCACATAGGTGACCATTGTACTATTGGAGCTTCATCAACCTAAATCATAAAGAATAAACACTTACAAATGGCGCTTTATCAACGGTTTATCTCAGTCACTATCAGGTAGTCAACCTGTAACCAAAGTAATTCAATAACTATGTAAGGAGCTGGTAATCAATGCAGACAGGCTAAGTTTCCATATTGGTTACAGCCAGGGTGAAGCATAGCAAAGGTATACCAACAGCATACCAACGGTATAGATACTGCGTGATCATCACGCAGTATCTATACCGCAGGTAGGGAGTTGATAGGGGCCAGCTATACTTCAGGTAGGTAGCAGCCAGGCAGTTCATAGAGTGGTAATTGCAAGGAGACATAAATCAGACAGACGCTATCAAAACTTTTACATAATAGAAGAAATACGAATTTCATGCACTCCCCATGCATTAGTTATGCTATATGTAGGCACTTGCCATACAGGAACTATGCACCAGCTATAGCATCTATATACCCAAAAGCTACATCTGCTATATTGACACTGGCTACAGACTACAGACTCCTGATTCCCGACTCCTTTCTCTGTGCCTCTCCCTGTCGCCCTGACTCCGTGGTTCCTTCTCTTTTCAACTGATTTTCCTCACGCTAATAGGAAACATTAATAATAATGCCTATACTTGTGACCTTTGTTTGCTTTAGGTAGCCGCTAATGAACCAAAACCCTGAACAGATTGCCCGGGATGAGATCGACAAGCAGTTGACTGCCTGTGGCTGGATTGTGCAGGACAAAAAACATATCAACCTTCGCGCCGGCCCTGGCGTGGCCGTTTGTGAATACCAGACCAATGTGGGACCAGCCGATTATGTACTCTTTGTAGATGGCAGGCCTGTGGGACTGATTGAAGCCAAGCGGGAAGAAGAAGGCGTTCGGCTGACCATGCACGAGGAACAGTCGGTGGAATATGCACAGGCCAAACTGAAATACATCAACAACGACCCGCTGCCCTTTGTATATGAGAGCACGGGCGATGTGACACGCTTTACGGATTACCGCGATCCCAAGCCCCGCTCAAGACCGGTATTTACTTTTCACCGGCCGCAAACATTTGAGTATTTGCTGCGGGAAGCTGAAACCCTAAGAAAGAGAGTTCACAATATCCCTGTCCTGCAACCTGATGGGCTGCGGGACTGCCAGGTAACAGCCATAACTAACCTGGAAAAGTCTTTCCGGGAGAACAGGCCCAAGGCCCTGGTGCAGATGGCTACGGGTTCGGGTAAGACCTTTACGGCCATTACATCCATTTACCGCTTATTGAAATTTGCCAGGGCAAAGCGGGTATTGTTCCTGGTGAATACGCGCAACCTGGGTGAACAGGCGGAGCAGGAATTCAAACGCTATGAACCACAGGATGATAACCGCCTCTTTCCTGAGCTCTATGGCGTTACCCGCTTGAGTAGCTCCTTTATTCCACCAGACAGCCAGGTATATATCAGCACCATTCAGCGACTGTATTCCATATTGAAAGGAACAGAACTGGACGAACGTGATGAGGAAGAAGATCCCGCTTCCAAAAAATGGAAGCCCAAAGAACCCATGCCCGTGGTGTATAACCAGAAGGTGCCGATGGAATTCTTTGACTTCATTGTGATAGACGAATGCCACCAGAGTATATACAACCTCTGGAAACAGGTGCTGGATTATTTTGATGCTTTTCAAATTGGTTTAACTGCTACTCCGGATAACCGCACGTTTGGCTATTTTGAAAAGAACATTGTTTCTGATTATGGCTACAAGAAGGCGGTGGAAGATGGGGTGCTTGTACCTTATAATGTTTTCGAGATACAGACAAAGATCACCAAAGAAGGCGCGAAGCTTTCGCTGGGTGAATATATAGACAGGCGGGAAAAGCTGACAAGGAAGAAATTCTGGAACCAGTTGGATGAGGATGTAGAGTACAGTGCCAAGCAACTGGATGATAAGGTGGTCAATCCTAACCAGATCCAGTTGATCATACAGGCCGTGAGGGACCAGTTGCCAGTAATGTTTCCCGACAGGGTGGACAAGGACGGGAATTTTGAAGTACCCAAGACCCTAATCTTCGCCAAGAGCGACAGCCATGCCGATGATATCATTAATATAGTGCGCAGGGAGTTTGCCGAGGAGAACAAGTTCTGTAAAAAGATCACCTACCGCACAGCGGAAGGAGAAGAAAAAGAAGACCCCAAGACAGTATTACAGCAATTCAGAATGAGCTATTACCCGCGGATTGCCGTGACGGTAGATATGATAGCCACGGGTACGGACATACGCCCGCTGGAAGTATTGCTCTTTATGCGGGACGTGAAAAGCCGCAGCTATTACGAGCAGATGAAGGGACGTGGCACCCGTACCTGCAGCCTGGATGAATTGAGAAGCACGGGCACTCCCGCCGCCAAATACACCAAGGACCATTTTGTGATCATTGACGCCATTGGGGTGGAGAAGAGCCAGAAGACCGATAGCCGGCCCATGGAAAAGAAGCCGGGCATGAGCCTGAAAGAAGTGCTGGAAGGCATTGCCATGGGCAATAAGGAAGAAGAGATGCTGAGCACTTTAGCCAACAGGCTGATACGGCTGGACAAGCAGATCAACGAAAAGGAGAAAGCTGCCTTTGCGGAGAAAGCTGGGGGCAAAAGCATCAACAGCGTGGTGAAGGACCTGCTGAATGCCTATGATGCAGATACGATAGAGCAGGTGAAATGTAATATTGAAAAGGAGCATCCCTATGCTACGGTGGAAGAGCAGGAAGCCATTTATACCAAGAAGCAATCAGAACTGGTGGAACAGGCCACTTCTATTTTCAATAGCTGGGAGTTGCGCAACTATGTGATTGATGTTCGTAAAAAATATGACCAGTACATAGATCATATCAACCTGGACGAGATACAAAATATTGGCTGGGTGAAGGACAATAAAGTTGCTGCCGAGAGCATCATACATGATTTCACCCATTGGATAGAGGAGCATAAAACTGAGATCACAGCACTGCAGGTATTTTATGCGCAGCCCTACCGCAGGCGCGAGCTTTCCTACAAGATGCTGAAGGACCTGGTGGAAACCATCAAGATGAACAAGCCTATGCTGGCGCCCCTGCAGGTGTGGAAGGCCTATGAGCAACTGGAAAAAGTGAACGGCCAGCCGAAGAATGAACTCATGGCTCTGGTGGCCCTGGTGCGCAAGGTGAGTGGTATGGATAGCAGCCTTACGGCTTTTGATAAAACCGTGGACCGCAACTTCCAGGACTGGATCTTTAAAAAGCAGGCAGGTACGCTGAAGTACTCCGAAGCACAGGTGCAATGGCTGCGCATGATAAAGGATTACATTGCCGGCTCTTTTCACCTTGACAAGGAAGATTTTGAACTGGATCCTTTCAATAAGCAGGGTGGATTGGGAAAAATGTGGCAGTTGTTTGGGGAAGAGACAGAGGAGATTATTAAGGAATTGAATGTAGAACTAGTTGCGTAAATAATATCAAACTGTATGGCTTCGAGTAACCCACATTTATTGAAAAGTCCCTCCCTGTTTGCCTTGTTTTGTATGTCATACTTACCATTGTTCTTTTTACTTATCATAAAAGTGATTGTAGCCAACAAAAACTATTTGAACTATGGAGGGTTTACTGAAGCAGCCACCTTTACATTTTTTGAAAAATTTGGTTTTGTACTGATTTTACTTTTGTTAAGCATCTACGCCTTAATAGGGGTCAAGATGACATTTCGAAATATAAAAAGCAAGAAAGCAAATGCATTCCCTGTTATAGTTTCATCAATCAAGCCAAAAAACGAAGAAGCCCTTTCTTATTTAGCGACATATGTTATTCCGCTTCTTATGCAAGGGGAGATAGGCCTATTTGAGTATACTACATTTTTTATACTGTTTATTCTTTATTATAAACTGTATTCAACATCGAGTTTGATATTGATCAATCCAATTTTAAACACTAAATATGGACTATATGAAATCGAATACAGTTATAATGATTCCAGCGAAAACAAAACCGCTTTAATTATTTCTCAACATCGATGGATAGATGAAGGGGAAGAACTAAAAATATTTAAACTCAGCCATCGATTATTTTTTGCCTTTTAAAATTATCTTATGACTTCTAAAAAGCTGCTAAATCGCCTCGAGGAATTCACCTCTGTTGAAACTGTGCATCTCTATGTTATAGAGAGAAAAACAAAACTAGACCATGGAACGAAAGCTCGTCCCTCGGATAAGTTTGAATATGCTCCGTTGCAAATACAATTAAGCCCTGAATTAATGCCTGTTATTTCTTCAATGCTGAAAAAGGTTATAGAGAAGAAAATAAAAGAAGATGTACAAATTGTGGAATATGAAGTTATTGACGATACAATTGATAAAATTTATTCTTACACAGATCTAGGAAAAATTTCAGGTTTCCAGGAATTTCTAAAAAATAGATTAAACAAACAAATTAGCCCATTAAAAACATTTGAAGAATTAGCCGATCTTGAAAAGGCGTGGGCATTATGCTATGGCTTTTACAATTCTAAACAAAAGAAATGGCTGTATTGTATAAAGAAATTACAACCAAGCAAAATGGCAGTTGAAATCGAAACATCCACAAGTGTAAATGAAGCGGTCAAAAATGGTTTTACAGCATTATTTGATACAAAGACAAAAAGCCTTAAGCCGTTTAAAGGCTTTTCTTTAAATATTGAACCTAGTATAGACATGATTTATGTTGATGAAGGCATTTATATATTTCAAAAAAAGGCTTTTGAGGACATCACAAGTATCACCGAAGAATTCGAAGTTGTGGCGCAAGAAATTGTTGCAGAAATTGAGGACATCAAGTTTGTTGACGGCCTTAAACATTTGTCTGGAGTTATTGCTCAAAAACCAGCGTTTAGAAATAAATTAATCAAGGCAAAGGCTATCGGGAATCTTGAATTTTTAAAGACTTGTAAGGATATAAAGAAAGAATTTAAAAGGGCAGGCAACAAATTAGCGATCAAATTCAATTTTGATGGCAAGGGCAGGGTAATAGCATTAGACGAACACGCCGCGGAAGACATAATTAAAGTATTATGCGAATATTACAAAGAAGGAATATTCGGAGGTAAAGTATTTGAGTCTCCAGCAGGTAGATTGAAGAAATAGTAAACAATGATAGAGTTAAATAGCAAAAATAGAAATGGGCTACCAAAGGATTGGCATTGGATAGAAGTTAAAAATATTGCTGAAAGCATTCAGTACGGTTATACTGAATCTTCATCGAAAGAAAAAGTTGGTCCAAAATTTCTGCGAATAACAGATATTCAAAATGGCGACGTTCTGTGGAATGCTGTACCCTACTGCCCAATTGATGCAGATAATAAGGAGAAGTATTTACTAAAAGTTGGAGATTTATTATTTGCAAGAACTGGTGCAACTGTTGGAAAAAGCTATTTAGTCAAGGGAAATATTCCTGAATCTGTTTTTGCTTCTTATCTAATTCGTGTTCGCTTTAAGAAAGGTATTATTGATAAATATATATACAATTATTTTCAATCACTATATTATTGGCAGCAAATCACAGACGGACAAGTTGGTATAGGTCAACCAAATGTTAATGGAACTAAACTAGGTCTATTAGTTGTTCCAATGGCTCCACTAAATATTCAGCAACAAATTGTTTCAAAAATAGAAGAACTCTTTAGCGAATTAGATAAAGGCGTTGAAGAATTAAAAACTGCACAACGGCAATTAAAAGTTTACCGGCAGGCTGTATTAAAATGGGCTTTTGAAGGGAGGCTGACAAATGAGGGTGTGAAGGATGGCGAGTTGCCGGATGGGTGGAAAAGGATCGAATTAAAAGATGCTTGCATAATTAAAAGAGGTAAGTCCAAGCATAGACCAAGAAATGAACCTTCATTATTCGGTGGTAAATATCCATTCATCCAAACGGGGGATATAAGGAATGCAAATGGCTGCTATATTTCAACCTTTACACAAACATATAGTGAGCAAGGATTACAACAAAGTAAGTTATGGCCTAAAGGAACTTTATGTATTACCATAGCAGCGAATATTGGCGAAACAGCTATATTGAATTTTGATGCATGCTTTCCAGATAGTGTTGTTGGTTTGATTTCCAAGGAAGAAGTTCTGCTAACCAAATACACAAACTATTTCTTCATTTTCTACAAGTCGAAGTTGGAGGAGATGGCGCCAGCAACGGCTCAAAAGAACATTAATGTAGATATACTAGAAAAAGTAAAAGTTCCTTTATGCTCTATTGAAGAGCAACACCAAATCGTTCAGGAAATAGAAAGCCGTCTTAGTGTTTGTGATAATATAGAAGAAACAATAACAAGTAGCTTAAAACAAGCAGAGGCTTTAAGGCAAAGTATTTTGAAGAAGGCGTTTGAGGGTAAATTATTTTAAAACCAAAACTACACATATAATGTCGTTCGAGCTCCATCAAATAAGAGAAGCTTATATAAAACTAAAGTCTTACATCTATTTTGATAGTACAGACCTTCTTTTAAGAAGGAAGCTAGTTGAATTTGAAACAAATACAATTAAGGATGACATTTTATCTTTGATTAAAGGCGGCCCTAGGCCATATTTAAACAAAATAAGTTTTAAGAAATTAAAAATATCTGAAAGCGTTGATAAGAAACTAGAATCAATTAAAGATGCATTAAATGAATACCATGAGGACCAGAGTTTTTTTGATTATTTTTTGGCGCAAATAACAGTATTGTTTTATCCAAAATCTATAGAGCAAAGAAATATTGATGAAAATTTTATAACAAATAAAAGAATTGAAAGCTCCTATAAAGTTGACCGGGTTAATGCATTTATTGATGCTCCTTTGGAGCTACATATTTTATCTGTCTTGTGGATAATGGAGTATGGCGTACACTATGATGCAGTTTTAGATGATAGTTGCTTAGGCAATAGACTTTTACTGAATAAAAGTAAGGATAAGGTTGTTCAAGGATCAAGCCTTTTCAAGCCATATTTCAAACAGTATCAGAAGTGGAGAGATGACTCAGTCAAGGCCGCACAAAGCCTTTTAAAAGACAACAGAAATGCACTTTTTTTAAATCTTGACATTCAAGATTATTTTCATTCTGTTAGGATTCCCACTACAAAACTCTATAATAACAATAAAGCTGGAGTTTTACAACATTTATCAAATCTTGAGGAGATTTTCTTAAAAATCCATACTATTTATTCAGAAAAAGTAGGAAAGAAGTATGAAGTGCCATACGAATTTTTCAAAAGCTTGAAAAAGGACAATTCAAATAACCTTTCTGAAATTATTCTTCCAATAGGTTTATTGTCTTCGTACGTTTTGGCAAATGACTTCCTTAAGGATTTTGATACCCGAATTTTTCAATTAATAAAACCTGCATACTATGGAAGGTATGTTGACGACATATTAATTGTAATTGCAGACCCTAAACCTGACTACCATAAGACAGAAAAAGATGAAGATTTTAAATTTTCTTTTAAAAAGTACAAGAATAAAATAAACAGAGCAAAAAAAAGAAATGAAAAGGTTTCGTTTAGCGAGGAAAGTTTGACCCAGTTAGAAGAGTATGTACTGCAGAATTTTTCCGTCGTTATTAAATTAATCGATACTCCACCCTTTATTCAAAAGGAAACTAATAAAGATAAGCACGTGCAAAAGTCTTTTAAATTGTGTGGATATGATTCACTTTATTGTCAAAGCGCTAAATCATTATTGTACTTTTTTGATTCAGAAGAATCAGATTTGGTCATCGACAAGCTTAAAAAAGAATTGGATGAAAAAACAAGCGAGTTTAGAGATTTTCCAGAGGAAGATCATAACGAAGAAAGCTTCGAAGAAAGTGCTTATTATTTGCAATATGATGGATCCGATGGAAAAATTAGAACTTTGAAAGATTATAAGGAAAACAGATATGGGCTTACTGTTTACTTAGCTAATAAAATATTCAGTGCTCTAAGACATGAAAGACAGATATCTGATGAGGAAGGCAAGCAAGTGTTAAAATTTTTTCGTGGTTCCAACTGTATAAATTTTTATAGGCTTTGGGAAAAGATCTTCACTTATTTTCTTGTTAATAGACAAGCTAAAACATATGTCGATTTTTATCTTCACTGTCTCATAGAAATTCAAAAACTTGTAAATGTTAATAAGAAAAATAAGGTCCAGGATTCCCTAATTAAGGAAACAATGACTAATTACTTGGATTGTGCTCATGAACTTGCACTATCTCTAAATCCAAAATTTATAAAGGATACACAAGAAGCATTTATCCATTTTGAATTTCAATTAAGGAAAATAGAATCTACTCTTCCATTTTTCTTTAGTTTAAGTTTTGAACCAACCAAATCGAATTCATTTTGGGTCTATAGATTTAGGCAAACGAATATGATTCGTCATCATTATGTAATTCATCCATTACTTAATTACACCAGAAAGTCGAAAAAGGGGATGATAGATCTTACTTCTTTAAATTTTTCTTTTCAAGATTATTACTTGGATCAAGAGTTGTTGAATAATTCTCCAAGAGCAGTAAAATTTTGGGAATGCTGTTTAGCAATTGCATTAGAGAAGTTATCAAAGTTTGAGAAAAGAAGTGGTATCTACGAAGATGGTAGAATAATAACTAATGTTTTGGGAATTACTGATGTGGTTAGTAAGGATACATTCAAAGAAGATGAACATACTGATGAATTTTACCTTGATGCTGCTTTTGAATTGTATAAGCAGATAAATCAAAATCATATACCTAGTTATAAATTTGATGAGGAGGATTTTAGAGAGCAATTTTACAAACGCTCATCACAATCTGTTCATTATGATAAAATTAAACCATTAAAAGTTCAAGAGATAAGGGTGTCGTCAGGTAAAAGTAAATTGGCAGAACCAAGTATATCATTTGCGAACACAGAAGTAAAAGAGGACAATATTCTTAAGAGCTTAAGAGGGATACCGAATTTAGGTTTAGAAAGGTATCAGCAATTATCAGAAATACTAAAAAGTGCGAGAGTTGCTAGATCAAATATTCTAATATTTCCAGAATTTTTTATTCCTATTAATCTTCTTTCAAGTTTAGTTAGATATTCTGAAAAAAATAGTGTGCTTACCATTACTGGGTTGGAGCATGTAACAGTTGATTTCACTGTTTTTAATTTTATTGTTACGATTCTTCCGGTTGAAGTTGGAGGAATAAGAGACGCAGTCGTTGTCTTTAGATTGAAAAATCATTATGCCCATGCTGAAGAAGCATTAATTGAAGGGAATCATTTTGCGATACCGAAGCCTTCACCTTATAGATATGATATATTTAACTGGCGTAATATCTATTTTTCAAGTTATTATTGTTTTGAGCTTGCAAACTCATTGCATAGAAGTTTGATGAAGGGAAAAATTGACTTATTGATTGGAGTTGAATGGAATAGAGATACTCCATATTTTTCGAATATCGTTGAAACTGGATCACGAGATTTACATACATATGTTGCTCAAGTGAATACAAGTCAGTATGGCGATACAAGATTAACCCAGCCTGTAGAAACTGCGAGAAAAGATATTTTGAGATTGAAAGGTGGTACAAATGATACGATACTTGTCGCAAAGATTAATATAAACAGGCTAAGGGAGTTTCAAAGACAAAAGTTTTCTTTAACACATTCGGTCGGAGAATTTAAACCTTTGCCACCAGATTTTTTACTCCAAGATGTATTACGAAGAATGAGAAATGAAAGTATCTTATAAAATGCATATTCTGATGAAGGTTTTTGACGATGTCGGCAAGCTTTTCAAAATGTTTATCTATAGGCATGGTGCAATTAGGCCACATAATTCTCTTAACATAGAAGAGTGCGAAGCAGAGGGAAGTTTCATGTTGATTAGTTCAAGTAAAAAATATATGCCATGTCTACCAACCAAATCATATCCAAAGTCTGGTCTTTCTGCAACACGCTTCGTGATGATGGTGTAGGCTATGGCGATTACCTGGAGCAGCTTACCTACCTGCTGTTTCTGAAAATGGCAGATGAATATACGAGACCTCCTTATAACCGGAAGATGCCTATTCCTTCTCAATACAACTGGCAAAGCCTGGTGGATCTGAAAGGCGATGAACTGGAGGTGCATTATACAGCTACCCTCAGGGAATTGGGCAGGGAGAAAGGTATACTAGGGCAGATCTTTACCAAGAGCCAGAACAAGATATCGGATCCTGCCAAGCTGTATAAGCTGGTGCAGATGATACATGCGGAGAACTGGGTGCTGATGGATGCAGATGTGAAAGGCGATATCTATGAAGGCCTGCTGGAGAAGAATGCGGAAGATACCAAGAGCGGCGCCGGTCAGTATTTTACACCCCGCGCTCTTATCAGGGCTATGGTGGAATGTGTGCGTCCGGAACCAATGAAGACCATTGCCGACCCGGCCTGTGGTACCGGTGGCTTCTTTTTAGCCGCCTATGATTTTATCGTAAACAATCATAACCTGGATAAGGAGCAAAAGAAGTTCCTCAAGTTCAACACATTTTACGGCAACGAGATCGTAGCAGGTACCAGGCGGCTGGCACTGATGAATCTTTTCCTGCACAACATTGGCGATATAGATAGTGATAACTCAATTTCTCCTGCCGATGCATTAATAGCTTCTTCACCGGAGCGCTATGATTATGTGCTGGCCAATCCGCCCTTTGGCAAGAAAAGCAGCCAGACCTTTACCAACGAAGAAGGGGAGCAGGAGAAGGAAGACCTTACCTATAACCGCCAGGATTTCTGGGCCACCACCAGCAACAAGCAACTGAACTTTGTGCAGCACATCCGCTCCATGCTGAAGCCAACGGGCATGGCCGCTGTGGTAATACCTGATAATGTACTCTTTGAAGGCGGTGCAGGAGAGATGGTGCGCAAAAAGTTATTGGAAACAACAGAGGTGCATACCATTCTTCGTTTGCCTACTGGTATCTTTTATGCCAATGGCGTTAAGGCCAACGTGGTCTTCTTCGACAACAAACCCTCGGGCAAGGATCCCTGGACAAAGGAGGTTTGGTTTTATGACTACCGCACCAACATACACCATACACTTAAAAAGAATCCATTAAAGCTCGCCGACCTGCAGGATTTCATTACCTGCTACCATGCAGCTAACAGGCATAAGAGAAAGGAAACCTATCACCCCACAGATAATCCTGAAGGCCGCTGGCGCAGGTTCTCTTACGAAGAGATCATTGCCAGGGACAAAACTTCATTGGATATCACCTGGCTAAAGGATAAGAGTCTTGCCGATTTGGATAACCTTCCTGACCCTGATGTATTGGCGGAAGAGATAGCAGAGAACCTGGAAAGTGCGCTGGGGAGTTTTAGAGAGATCATTGCACAGTTGAAGAAGTGAGATTAGTAATACCCATAGTGGAAACAAAATGTATTGTAGTAAAATGAATGTTTTCATTTGTGTATACCGTCATACTGTCAATCCTAGCTATAAAAAGCAGGTCCTGGAGCTTTCTAATATGAACCATTGATCCATGAATTTGTAAAGGAATACTTTAAGCCTGGAAATATATATGATTGGGGTGATGATCCAGCTTTCTTTATGGCAACGAAGGAATTTAGTAATGCAAATTTTGCTACCTGGGGAGTTTGCCGTCCGGAGGTAAGAAGCCAATTAAAACAAGGTGACCTTGTAATCTTCTTTTGTGGCCGACAGGAAATCTCACGCGAATGGAACTATTATTTTATTGGTTTTGGTACTGTTCAGAAGACATTAAGAGAAAGGGAAAACATTTGGTTATCTGATACCTATAAAAAATACAGGAGCTTTTATAATTTATTGATTAGGAATGGTCAACAATTTGAACCGTTCGGGAAGCTTCATACAGATTGGGAGAAAAGGTCTCTATCTCCTTATGTTTTTTTTGAAACAAAGGAGCCCTTTACTTCATTTAATATATCATCACCTTTAAAAGTAGCAACTTGTATTCCCAAGGAATCATTGCTGGAAAGATGGGATTCTGATAATTCCCGGGTCAAAGAACTGGAAAACATACTCTTTAAAAAATATACACAATCAACTAGAAGATTAAGAATAAATAATCCTCAAAGAGCACATGTGCATATTAGGTATAAGCTAACTATTTCAGATATCAATAATTTAAGAAATGATCTTTTGCAGTTCGTTAAGTAATACACCACCTTATAAACTTGCAATTCATTGATTCAAGCAGTATTTTAACGCAAGATATTTTTATCTATACCCGTACTTATGAATCATAATTCTGCTTTAAGAAGAAAAGATGATATTTCATCTTTGCAACCTCTTATTTCTTTATCTGCTTTTGAAAAAGGTGAAGCGTTTGAAAAATTTGTAGCAAGCCTTTTTAACTTAAAAAGTAAGCGGTTTGAATTATTACATTATAATAGTGAAAATGCGATACTTTATGGCTTGGCAGCTGCCAAATGTCTCTACCCGGATTTAAAATTTCTCTTCTATACAAAAGATAGGCCTTTCAAATTTGCCATCGAATGTAAATGGAAGCAAAGTTTTGGTACAGGACATTTTCAATGGGCTGATAGCCATAGGATCAAAAATTATATGGCTTACGAAAAAAGAAATCATATTCCTATGTTCATTGCCATTGGCATCGGCGGACATCCGGCCAGCCCTGATAAATTATATTTAACCCCTCTTTCTCATTTTGGATATAAAACAGAAGTGTTTGAAAGGGACCTGATTCCATATAGGCGAAATCCCAAACGCCGGTTTTTCTATGATGCAAGACAGTTGAAACTATTTTAATCTGCTTATTAAAACTTTTCTTTCCATCCTTCATGCATTGCACAATGCTATGACAGACTTTGATAACCCTAGCACGCAGAAAACAAAAACCTAAGTTCCATGGTTGTAAATATTCAAATCGGTTATTATATTGTTGCCTTATTTACAACATAATACTCTATGAAAAATTGGCTTACCTGTCTGTGTCTAATATTACTAACACTCCAAAGTTGCAAAAAGGATACTAATTCCAGCGCAAATACCGATGGCCCTTTTTATTATAAGGCTACAATAGGCGGCACTTATTACGAGGCCAAAAGTAAAGCTAATCCAACAGGGCCTACAGACTACTGGTCCGGGTCTGGTATGGGTGGACAGGAAACAGTAAGTTTCTCCTCGGACATTACTCCATTGACAAACCCTACTCCTGCCGGGTTCACTACGATAGAAATAACCAAAGGACTCCTTTCCAATTATTATGCGGCAACAAACGCCACTGTTAAAGACTTCCTGGCTCCGGGCACTTATCCCTATAAGACTACCACTATTAATGGGATGTCTATTATTTGGCTGGATAAAGAAGGTAAATTCTGGAGTACGCACTATGGTAGCCAGGATCAAACGGGAAGCAGTTTTAAAATATTGAGTACGGAAGAATATAATGATCCCTCTGTAATGTATTCATTAAAAGTAAAAATGCAATTCAACTGCAAATTATACAAGGAAGATACCGGCGAAATGAAAGAATTAACCAATGGTGAAATGGTTGGTTTGTTCGCGAGGTTAAAATAATAAGCAACCAACTCCGGATGATCCGCTCTCTTATTTTGTTCTTTTCGATTCAAATTTTATCCTTAGGCTCTTTTGCCCAGGTTGCAGTGAAAGATTGTAATCCCGGATATTTCATTAAAAGCTATCGTAGCTCAGAGTCAAAAATTGAAGCTCAGGGCTTTTGCGTTTTAAAAAACAACCATTCCATTACCGTTGGCCTTTCCCCTAATGATGATGTAAATGATAACAGCGATGCTTTTTTGCTTAAAGTAGATGGTAATGGCAACAAGTTGCTGGAAAAAGTGTATGGAGGCACGGGTCATCAAAGTTTTAGTAAAATCCTGGGTTCAGGAGATGGAAATTTGGTAGCTGCGGGAATAGAAACCCTGGGACAGGATTTTAGTTTTTTTATTACCAGGCTGGATACATCGGCCAACGTTTTATGGAAGAGATCTTATGCATTTACCCTTGGAGTAAACTTTGCTATCACTGATTTGCAGGAGGATAGGGATGGGTCGATTTATATGACCTGCTTTTACGTAGCTGATGGTTTGTCCTTTTACGATCGCGTTATGTATATAAAATTTGATGCGAATGGAAACGTGCGCTATGCAAAGTCATTTAAACCACCCGGGGAGATCAATGATTTTTTCCCTTATAGTTTTTTGATTGATGGTGATTATACCTACATCACAGGCAATTATCATAGTTACTATCACTACGATGGTTTCCTCATGAAAATAAAAAATGCAACCGGGGAATTGTTATGGGCAAAGAATTATGATTTTAATGGTGGGGGAGCAATTTTTTTCCAGGTCTTTCCATACAAGAACCAGCTATGCATTATAGGTAACAATGATGTTTACGAGACTGATACCAGCATTATACTGTTATGCGATACTTCGGGGAAAGTGCAGAACACTCATTATATGCAGGGTGATGACAGAAGGCAGGGAAAGGCTATTATGGATGCATCAGGTGATATTACCTGGTTGAATTATAATTTCAGGTATAGTTCGGTGAATCCTATCCACCTTAATATAACCAAAATGAACCCGGCAAAGGGAGTCACCTGGTCCAGGAATTTTAACCAGTTGCCAAGAATGCGTGAGATAACAGGGGTAGGTTATGCAAGCGATAGCACTTTAATATTTAGTGGCCAACACCTGGATACTATTAATGAATTAAAGATTTTTAGTGGGCGCTTAAGTCCTTCAGGTGAATTGGCATGTGAACCCGAAACAGTTCAGGTTCGTTTTGGAGAGGGTACTTCCATTGCAAAAGATCTTAAGCTGGAAGTTCGCGATTATACGTTTACAGAGGTATTTAAAAGCTGGGTTATCATTGAAAATAGAATTGACAAGGTTGATACGTTTTGCTATCAAAAGAACAACTGTACCTTTTTAAAATTATATGCACCGGATACGCTATGCAAAACAGGTGATACCTTGTCAGTGGTCATTTCTAAAGACGCCGATTGCATTTCTACGCCTACATTTATGTATGATGCCAGCATGGTAAAACTGTTGAATTCCACTTCTTTCCAGGGGAAATTTGTTTTTCTAAAACAGGGTGTAACAACCATTAAATGTTTTATTCTGGCCGGATGCGCTTTATTGGAGGATTCTGTAACCGTGTATTACCTGCCTTCGCCGGGACAGGTAAGCCTGGGGAAGGATACGAGTTTGTGTAAGGACAATACGGTTCAATTAAAAGCTGGAGAGGGCTACGTTTCTTATCTCTGGCAGGACGGCTCCGCCGGTTCAGTTTATTTAGTAACAGTTCCGGGTATTTATCATGTAAGGGTAACTGATGCCTGTGGTAACAGTTTCATGGATACGGTGAAGGTAATCGAGGCCCCGCCTATCAGTTTTGATTTGGGTCCTGATCGTACCAAATGCAACATAGATACCTTGCACCTGTCCGCGCCGCCCGGGTTTTTAAATTACAAATGGTCTAATAATTATAATATCAGTTCTACCATTTCCCAAAATGTAGTGGTAAATCCTTTAATGGATACAGCCTACTACATCAAAGCTGAAAAATCGCCAGGCTGTTTTGCATACGATACAGTAAGGATAACAGTGAATCATTCTTCTGCCATTGATCTGGGTACAGACAAAAGCTTTTGTAGTGGCGACAGTGTGGTCTTTGATGCAGGTGGTGGATTTAAAGATTATAGGTGGAGTACAGGAACCCGTACGCAACTACTAACAGTTAACAGTATGGGTAGTTATACTGTAGTGGCTACAAACTCAGATGGCTGCAAAAGTTACGATACGGTAAAAGTGCTTGCAGTATATGCAAACCCTGTAGTTAGTTTAGACCACAGTAACACCCTTTGCATGGGTTCCTCAAGAATCTTAAATGCAGGAAGCTTTTCTTCTTATAAATGGAGTGATGGAAGCACTGCCAGAACGCTTGAAGTTAACCATACAGGTATCTATGCTGTTGATGTGCAGGATGCCCATGGATGTAAAGGAAGCGATACCACTATTATTACGGAGCTTCTCCCGGTACCAGGAAACTTTTTGCCTGCAGATACAGCTATTTGTTCTTATGGGTCGCTTACTTTAAAACCTATTCATCTTTACAACAGTTACATCTGGAGCAATAATGCCACTGCCTCATCTATCACTATTACGCAGCCAGGGCGGTACTGGCTCCAGGTGAAAGATGTCAATCAATGTATAGGAAGGGATACCATACTGGTAAATGTTAAGGATTGTATGACTGGATTTTACATTCCCACGGCCTTTACGCCAGATGGTGATGGGAAGAATGATGCATTCCGGCCCCTGCTTTTTGGGAGGGTAAAGAAATACAGCTTTACTGTTTACAATCGTTGGGGCCAGGTTGTTTTCCAATCTTCTGAATTAGGAAAAGGGTGGAATGGAACCTATGCCAGCTCCCAACAGGATAGTAATGTTTTTGCCTGGATCTGTACCTACCAGTTTGAAGGGCAGGAAGTGAAAGCAGAAAAAGGAACGGTAGTGTTGATCAGGTAAATATTTTGCAGGTAAAGGTGATTTCATTTTTAAACTGCGATTCTTTTTGTGCATGGAAAGACTATTTTAATTCCAAAAAGGCAAAAGCGTAAGGATGGTTGGACTGGTTACTTACACGAATAGGCTTGCCCGGTTCTATAAATATCAGATCTCCTTTGCGGGAGAAGCTTTTGTTGTTCACACTTACCTTCCCGGTATTATCTGTTAATCCAACAATGAGCAGGGGCCGTTTATTATTTACCAGAAGATTCTTTCCTCCTTCCATACTGAGCCTATATACCCGTTCGGGTGCTACATCAATCAGTAGTTGGCTACCTGGTACATTTGAAAAGGGACTTGCCATTGCTGGCTGCCCTTTGGAAAGAAGCTCAATATCCATGACATAAAATTCAGAGCTGTCTTCGTTCCATACCCTGTGTATACGTGGTGTGGTAGCAAAGCTTTCAAAGGAGATGGCGCAGTCGCCGCGCAGGGCTGTGGAGGTTTGTTCTTCCTGTATTACCTGGGATCCGGTTTTCACAGGGTTTAGCACTATGAAGACCGAGGGGGTTTCGTGCTTGTGAAATTGAGTGGTATCACCAGGTGGAATGTGAACGTCAAGTACTCGTACCCAGGCATTCTCAAAGACGTTATGGTGCAAAGGTTCCTGTCTGACTGGAACCTGGGACATGCCTGTACAAGAGATGCAAATGGGGAAGAGCAGAAGTAATGCTTTCATTATTATAGAAGTTACCATTTATATATTGAATTCCAGGTTAAATCCTCAGAACAGCCGCCTTGCCTATAACACAAAATCCAAATTACCTACAAGTAGGTATTTACTTTTTTCACTCACTGTGTAATCTTCGCCCTGTAAAATGAATGCCCATCACCCTGGGTATGCTCTATTGATTAAAATAAACTCTATGAAACTTAGATTATTCTGCTCTATGCTGCTGGTGTTATTTGTAGCAGCGCAAAGTTGTAAAAAGGCTGTTGAACTTAAGAACCAGTTGGTAGATGCCTATTGGGAAAACATTGATGGCGTTATGCTGCAGTTTGGCGACCAGGAGGCCTATGTGATAGATGCCGGCAATTCCAATCTTGAATCCAACCCCGCGGTGTTTGATATCAATTCCATGCCCTACATCAAGAACATTGTGCAAACAGGCCAGTACACTTATACTGGGGATATTGTCAATACCACTTCCACCAATGGAAAGATATCTTCCATCAGTTACCAGAATACCACCATCAATCTTTCGGAAGAAAACGGAAAGCTGGTGATCCATGTCTCTAACGCTGATGCTTCAGCGGGAACCTGGACCGGCACTTCTAGTACAAGTGGTACAGGCACCAATACGCCCCCGGTGGCCAGGGATACGACCAGCACATTTTTAAAAGACCAGGCCAGCACCTTTTCATCCACACATTCCACAGGAAGTGTTTCGAACTTTAGCAACTTCCCCGTATATGGACGTTATCGTCCTTTGAGTTATTCGCCCGGCAACTATTATTACAGAATGGATGCTTATGTAAATGGCGACTGGCTTTTGACCTTTTATTTTAGTGAAAAGCCATCCGTTAATAAAGTGTATAAATCAACCAGTGGTTCAACCGGTAGTTTATCACCTATGGATAAAGATAAAGTGGGTATAACATATCTCTCTTCTTACGAGGCCGAGAGTGGGAAGGATGTGAATGTAACCGTTAGTGGTGGTAAGATCACTGTTACAGGTACAAATATAAAAACACATACGGTTGCTGGTTATGATGATTACCTGACATTTAAGGTTATAGGACAGTAGGGCGATTTAATATTTAAGATGTAATATTTAGTATTTGCGAGCAGTTTGGCAATGTACGATGTATCCGGATACGTAAGATGTAATATTGGTAGCGAACTATTGCGCATTCCGTCCTTCATAATTATACATGGCCCTGGAACTCCGGGGCCTTATTATTTAATAATTGATATGTATGATTTAATATTTACCGTTAATAATAGTTATCTATTATTCAACCAGAAACCAAGGTTTATTTGTCCTATACCTGTGAATTTTGATACATTAACGGAGTGGGTCTCATTTGTGTAATCACCATTATAAACTGTGCCTTTGGCAAACAGGTAACCAATACCCAGGTTTAGATCCAGGCTGAAACGCTTCAGGCCATTACGTTGAAGTCCCCAGGCTAATCCAATAGTGGTTACAGGCCGTCGATCTACTTCTTTTAAATTGTATTCATCTGCTGTAGCCTGTGTAAAGATGGTCTCCACCATGCCAGCTATATAATTCATGTTGTTCATCTCTGTACGTTTTCCCTTTGCCTGCCTGGCGGTTGCATTGTAATAATAACGGTATTGTGCAGTGGCTGCAGGATCGAAGTAGATCCCCGAATTTGAACCAAAGGTGCTGGACCAGCTGAAATAGGCAGTGGTGTTTAAAAAGGCCTGTGCATACAGGGTTTGCATCTTACCTATTTTGGCTTCATAACTGATACCGGGATTCAAAAAGGTAAGCTTTGTAATATTCCTTACTTCTGTTCCTGTATTGTTTTGGGCCTGGCAAAAGCAGGTAGGAATAAGCAGTGCAATAAATAACAATTTCATTGAGTTGGTTTTGGTGATAGTAATATAATATTTAAAGTTTGTTAAAATGAAAGTAGCATCCATTATGCAGTGTTATGATTTATCGTTTAATGGATGTGTATGGTTTCGCTTTAACCGGGGTCCCCGCTAAGCTTCGCACCTACGTGGTGGTAGACCCCGGCTGCATACGTTTTTTTATGAAGCTCTTTATCATGAATGGATCTTCCGGCGGGGTCTACCCTTATTGAGCCTTGTGTAAGGCAGGGGGACCCCGGCGAACCGGAGTATTAAAACGCATATTGGAAAGCGTTAGTGCCTACGCTGTGTTAGGCCCGCCTAAAAGCCGAGGCCTGTTATTTTTGTAGAAACTCCAGCAGGTAGTATACCAGGAATGCGGGCCAGAAAATGGCTTTGAAGAATCCCAGTACACCGATCCAGAAACTGGTAGCCATCTGGATGAAATAGACCAGCGCACCTATGAATCCTAGCCCATAGATGGCGGAGCCTGAATGATTGCTGCTATCGCGGACAGTTGCCATAATGGAAATTTTGACAGTTAAGCTAAGAAAATTAGAAGCCCGAAACAATGATTTAGGGTGTAATCATTAAGAAGAGAACTAAATGCCGCCATCTCCACGGGATCAAGAGTTCGATGAAAGTAATTGGTTATTTTGCCTTCCATTAATCAACGATCTAATGAAACCTGTTTACAAGATGCATATGAAAACCTTTGTGATCCTGTTGCTGGTATTTGGCACCAGTCAATACTCCCATGCACAAACCGATTCACTGGCAGTAGTGAAAGCCAATTGGGAAACTAAAAAGATTGCCAGGGGTATTACACTGAAACAACACTGGTTTGATCATTCGCTTTTTGGCAGCAACCAGAATATCAGCATACTGGAAATAAAAATGCGCCATGGCATTAAGCTGGATGTAGCAGCCGAACCAAAGGTATTGAAGCCGGCCAGTGAATTTGGATCAGCAGAAAATGCAGTGGCTGCCATTAACGGCACCTTTTTCAACATGAAGAATGGCGGGTCTGAAGATTATATCCGCCTGGACGGACAGGCATTAAATGAAACGCATATTGGCAAGAATGGCAAACGCAGCTTTCACCAGCGATCAGCTATTGTTATTGATGGACGTAAAGTATCCATACAGGCATGGGATGGATCTGAAGACTGGGAGTCGAAACTAAAAGGCGAGGATGTGATGGTAACAGGACCATTATTACTGGATGATGAAAATCGGGTGCTCCTGGATTCGATCAGTTTCAACACGGCAAGGCATCCACGGACAGCACTGGCCATAAAGGGTAATAAGGTGTTACTGATCACGGTTGATGGGCGTAATGATAGAGCGGCTGGAATGAGCCTCTATGAACTGGCAAGTGTGTTGAAATGGCTAAAGGCTGATGATGGTATCAACCTGGATGGCGGTGGATCTACTACCATGTGGGTAAATGGTATGGAAGATGGTGGTGTGGTCAATCATCCTTCGGATAATAAGAAGATGATGAAATCGCCGGATTATAAACCCGGCATGGACCTGGACAGGCTGGCAGCTGATACTACGCGTTGGGATCATGGCGGGGAAAGAAAGGTAGCGAATGTGATTGTGGTGAGGAAGCGGTAAATAAAGAGTTTATATGTTGAAAAGTTGACAGGTTGAAAAGGAAGGGAAATAGGCTGTTATCTTCTTTTTATGAAAGGTCACATTTACCTGCATAATAATTCGGCCGCTCATAGCTCAATACAAAGATTCCGCCTGTGGCGGAATGACAGAGAAACATTGTTTAATGTTTTCAGTTAATCCTTATTTCAAAGGGTATCCTTAAATCTTTGTTCAGTATGGCTATCCATCACTCTCCTCTCTGTCGTCGAAAATAGTATGGCTTGCAATCTGTCTCTCTCTGACCTTGTCATCCTGAGGAACGAAGGATCTGTGGTAAAAACATAGGCGGCCTTTATATAATTGAAGTCGGTAAGGCCTTCTTTTATCAATAGAACCAACATTCATCTAATATCTTCCCGGCAAATCTCTAGGTGGCCAGCAGCCACATATTTCTTTATTTAAAAACTCCAGCCTGGGGTTCATTTCATTAATCATCTTCATCTTCTTTTCTCTTGTCAATCCTTTTATTTCCTTTTCCCTTGCAATCGCCTCATTAATGTACTTATATGGTTCATAGTATAAAAGATGGTAAACATTATATCTGCCTGCAAAACTTGTATTTTGACCTCTCTGCTTATAATGCTCTGTGATCCTTTGTTCAAGGTCATTGGTAACACCTGTATAAAGGACGGTCATTAATTCATTAGTAAGTATGTAAACGAAGTATGGCTTTGTGTACATAAGATTAAAGCAATAATGGTTTTTAAAGAAACAAAATATAATTATGAGGTTTGTGTTTTTAATGATGCAGGTGTAAGCTGTATTACAATTGCAAGTACTCTGCGATGCAGTTCAAAGATCCTTCGTGCCTCAGGATGACAGAGAAACATTGTTTATGCTTAGCAGTCAGACTTTACTTCAAAGTAAACATGATGAATTTCGATCCTTCATTATTTCTAAGGTTTACCAAATGCCATTGTGAAGGTCAATCTCTTCGAAAATAATACAGACTGCTATCGTTCACCCACAAGCTTGTCATCCTGAGGTACGAAGGATCTGTGGTAAAAGCATAGGCGCCCATCAATTCTATTTAATCTGTTAAACCTTACTCAATCAAGGCGGTCACTTGAATCCAAAATATACTTATGAGTTTATGTGCATTATGTGTAAGGTGTATCTGCACTACAATATCCTGGCACTCTATTGATGCAGTTCAAAGATCCTTCGTGCCTCAGGATGACAGAAAATCAGTGTTTATTCTTTGCAGCCAGTCTTAACTGCAAAGACGCTATTAATATCAGATGGGCATTCAACATTTACACCCGCCGGAATATTCTTTGCAACAATGTATTTAATTCAGGATGATTGGCCTGGAAGGCTTCGGGTTGTTCGAAGAAGTATTCGGAGATGACAGCAAAACATTCAACTGGGCTGGTGGCAGCATAGGCATCAATATCAGATACACCATTCCTTACATCCAGCATGGTTTGGTCAATGAGCTGCTTCCATTGAGCCAGGTATTTTCTTTCCAGCAATAGCTCGGGCACACCATCCAATGTGCCATCCATTTTATCTACCAGGTGAATGAATTCATGCAATGCTGTATTACGATTGCTTTGGCTGTTGATGAACCCCTGGCGCAATTCCCACTTGGATAAGATCATCACATTCTGCAGGTGACCTGTACCAACCATACCTGATATCATACGTTCATGACCCTCCTGTTCAAACTCGGTATTGAAGTTGCCCGGGTACACCAATACTTCCCTCAGGTTCACATATTCCCAGTCATTGATGTAATAGACAGGTATTACTGCCGCGGCGCCAATCAACACCCTGTCCAGGTCTTCAATAACAGCATTGGCACCCGTGATTTTTGTGGCCAGCAAAAACTTTTCAAACTTATCCTCAAATTGCTTCTTTCCTTCTTCATCCAGGTTGGCATAGAAGGAAACATAATCGTTCAATGTATCCCGGTAATCTTCCGGCCAGGCGATCATGTCTTTTCGCCTGGGACGAAACACGAACAGGATGATCAGGATGATGATAAGCAGGGCAAAGAAGATCTGGAGAAAGGTGATCATGAAGGATGTAAGATGTAATATTTAAGATTTAAGATTCAGGAGAGAACTATGTGCAAGTTATCTTAAATATAAGAGAAGCGATATGAGCTATTTAACATGTAATATTTAACATGTAATATTTTGGGGTTGAACTATCTGCAGGCTATCTCAAATATTGTTGTAGGGTATAGGGGATTTTATATCAGGGAATTTGTGTTGGCTGGGTAGATAGGGGTATAAATTTTGGTGGCATTTTTTTGTGTTCATTCAGCTTTCTGCATCACAATAAAAACATTTAAATGGAAGCAAATCAACAAGGTTTACAAGACCCACGCTATAAATATCCAAAGCCACCGTTTAAGGGCCAGTCTCAACCATGGCCTGGGCTGGCAGGCAAAATGGATCCAAAACCCGATCATGGTGAAACGAGCTATAAGGGCTCAGGAAGATTGCTGGGAAGAAAGGCTTTAATTACAGGTGGCGATTCAGGTATGGGAAGGGCTGCAGCTATTGCTTATGCCAGGGAAGGAGCAGATGTGGCCATCAATTATCTTCCTGCTGAAGAAGCCGATGCCAGGGAAGTAATAGCAATGATTAATGCAGAGGGACGTAAGGCAATTGCTATTCCGGGTGATATAACAGATGAATCATTTTGCCAGCGCCTGGTAGATGAAGCGGTAAAAGGTTTGGGTGGACTGGACATACTGGTATGCAATGCAGCCTTGCAACAAACACAACCTTCCATCCTTGATATTACTACAGAGCAGTTTGACCGTACGATGAAGACCAATATTTATGCACCCTTCTGGATCATTAAGGCTGCGCTGCCGCACCTGCCACCCGGTTCAGCGATCATTGGAACTACCTCAGAGCAGGCAGAAGATCCTTCTGAAGATCTGTATGACTATGCACAAACAAAAGCGGCTACTACCAATTATGTGCGTTCGCTGGCTAAACAACTTGCCGGCAAAGGTATCAGGGTAAATGGCGTAGCTCCTGGTCCTATCTGGACGCCCCTGCAGGTGAGTGGTGGGGCTACACAGGAAAAGCTGAAAGAGTTTGGCGGGAAAACCCCTTTGGGAAGACCGGGGCAACCAGCAGAACTGGCTTCCATCTATGTACAATTGGCGGCTAATGATGCGGGATATGCCACCGGGCAGGTATATGGCGCAGCGGGAGGAAGCGGGAAACCTTAGGGAGATGTAAGATTTAATATGTAAGATTTAATATTGGGTTTGCTAAGGGTAAGATGTTCTTCGATAGCAAGCAGCTTTTATGGCAATTGAGGATTTAAATATCTGAGTGGACAATGTGAGTTGTATTTTGATAACAAGCATGCGGAATACGTAGCATTCAGTTTACTGTTGTTTATATTTCAACAAGGAAAATTATTGGTCAATGGGTGTGGGTTGGATGACAACGGCTTTGAGACCCTGGCAGATGGAACGGATGCGTTGATAGGAGGCCTTTGAATTTTGATCTTTGTCCAGCTTCAGTTCCACATAACCCGGATCCGTTACCAGGTGAAAGGAACTGTGATCGGATAATGTGATCCGTCGGTCGCCTGATCCATCGATCAATATGGATGGATCGCTTTGTCCTATTTTATCATTGAGATAACGTTCCACATCATGCGTAAGGTCTTCATTAAAGTTCGTCTCCAGGTAATAGGAGTGGTGAGACTCTTTGACTGTGAATGATGTTTCATGCCTGTGATGGCTGCATGCGCTGATGGCCATAGATAAGAACAGGCATAATTGTATGGATACACGTTTCATGTTAATGGCATTATTACTTTCAAACAGGCCAGGCCGGTTCAATGTGATTCAATAATAGTGATGGGATAGGGTAGTAGTTAAAGTAGCATAAATATAAGCATAGGAACCTGCTTTGCAGCTACTGTATTATAAGCGGTCAATCATATCTACAGGTGGAATCAAAAGTTGGCCATTACGGAAGAAAATAAAATGCAGCTGGTTTGACAGCTGCATTTGTGTTGAATCATTTATTACCGTTGCGATTCTTCGAATGTTGGTCCATAGATGCCTGGAGGTTTATTGCCGGTGCTACGCAGGTAGATGACCATTTCGCCACGGTGGTGGTAGAGATGGTTGAAGAGGAAGCCACGCACCACCTGTGCCCTTGGCATTTCCGGGAAAACGGGTTCATCGCTTCCCATGGTCATTTTCCAATTCTTAGACATGCTTTCATCTGTAGCTGATTCCAGTGCTTTCCTGGCAGCCTTCACATTTTCTTCAAATTTGGCCACAATATTGGAGGCTTTACTGATATCTCCCTTGTCATACTTGTAGGTAGACATATCAAACACATCCTGGTGCAGCGTTGGCTGGTACCAGTTATATACTTCGGCAATGTGTGAGGCCAGTTGTCCTGTAGTCCATGATTTGTCTGAAGGTTTAAAATTCAGGGCGCTATCTGGTATGGCTTGTAACAGCTTGCGGGTGTTTTCGGCTTCGAATTCAAACTCACCGAGGAGAGATTTAACGAGCATAGAAGCTATTTAAGATTTAGTATGTAATATTTCTTATTGAGAGAATTAAAGATTGAAGAGTTTCCGATAGTTAATATAGAAGATGTAATATTTAATATCTACTGGTTATAAACCAGTCAGCTGAATGAGTCAGAGAAGATAGGTATTGTTATAAACTCCCTGAATATTCAATATTAAATATTATTTCATCTTAAATCCTCAATACGTTTTAGCTACGTGGTAATAATAGCGGTTGGGTTGGCCCATAACACCTGCGGCAGCCATTCTTTTTTTCATGGTATCTGATTTCAGGAAGCTCATGCCTTTAGCGCTGTCAGTAAAGGAAAGCACAACGGAAATCTTATGGTTGTCATTGATATCATAGCCAATGGCCCTGTCCATTAATCCATTATCGGTGCGCAATTGTTTGCCGCTTTCAAAAGCTGTTTTCCAGGCATCCCAGTCTTTAACTGTTTCATATGTCATCACGCGCAGGTTGGATGCCTGGCCGTTATCAAGAAAGGTTGTGTTGAAGATCATAATATTTGGCGCGCCGATGACGCCACCCTTTTGCATAGCTTTTTTCAGGCTAGGGTCTTTGGCAAATGCCTTGGCTTTTGCAGTATCATCCACTTTCACAGCTACCATCACCATATTGGAATCAGGAATGCCCCGCCCGATAACAAAATTGTGCAGCCCTGAGGCTACCCGCATGGAGTCATGCTCATCATAGGAAGCCATCCATTTGTTGAAATTGGCCACCTTGTGTTTGACCACCATAACAGTGGCTGTGGTAGTTGCCGGTGTGGCAGGGGTGGTGGTTGTGGTAGTGTGCATGGTAGTGTCCGTGGTCATGCTGGTTGAGTCGGTGGTGGTTTTTTCTTCCTTGCCACCGCAGGCTGTTAAGAACATAGCAAGCAAGCCGGCCAGAGACAGGAGAAGCGTTCTGTGTTTCATTTTGTAGTGTTATTTAGTGATGAAGAAAGTGGAGGGGGCAGATTGCGTGTTGCACGGGGTAAAGAGGATGTAAAAGTTAAAACATTTTTTGTAGAATTTGGAAAATGGAATAAGGAATATTGAAGAGGAGGCCACGAAGGCGCAAAGGCGCGAAGGGGCACTAAGTGGAAAATGTTGATAGGTTAACAAGTTGAAAGGTTGACAAGGAGAGAGAACTAAGATTGGCAGGATGGGAGAGGATTATTGAAGAGAAGAAGGGCCACGAAGGCGGAAAGGCGCGAAGGGGCACAAAGAAGAATATCGAACAATAGAACAAGGAATATCGAATGATGAAGGGGTTTAGGCCGGGGAGGCATTATTATAGCTGTCTGTTTTTAGGGTATTTGAAATTTTCAATGTTCAACGATCAATGTTCAATTTTCAAGGAAGAGAATAGGAGAACTTCCGCTCATGTTGGCGTCCCCGCCAACGTGATAAACCTGGATAGGATAAGAACTTATTCTCAGGATTGCAAGGATATTGCTCGTTGGCGGGGACGCCAACAAGGGCTTAGAAGAATATCGAACAATAGAACAAGGAATATCGAATGATGAAGGGGTTTAGGCCGGGGAGGCATTATTATAGCGGTCTGTTTTTAGGCCATTTGAAATTTTCAATGCTCAACGCTCAATGTTCAATTTTCAAGGGAGAGAATGGGAGAACAAAGATTGGCAGGATGGAGAGGATTATTGAGGAGATCCACTGACTCCCGACTACTGACTCCGGACTCATGACTCAGCTCCCTCCTTGTCAACTTTTCAAGCCTCCATCTAAACAATCCTATAGTTATTATGATCAAATGGCCGCTGACCGGTGAGCTTCTCTACGAGGTTCTTGAATTTTTCCTTTACAGGGAGGCGGTTGTAGGATAAGTCGTAATCGAATTTCCAGTTCATGGCGGCAATGCGTTGTTGCATTACCCTGGGGTGTGTACCCCTGAACTTTTCCAGCGCGTCTATATGTGACTGGTAATCATAGGCTTCATAGACTTTTTGTGGTTGCCAGTTGTCGCCGCTCCAGTGCTTGCTGAAGTTATATTGCTTCTCGTGCATGGTTTCGGGGGGACGCACCCAGCCATAATGGTGTATCCAGGCATTTAAGGGCTTCACCTTCAGCTTTTCATTATCACCCTTGCGGAAACCCTGTGCATCACGGTAAGAAAAGATATTGGGATCATTGCGGATGATGCGTATCTCGCGTTTGTACCATTTGGAAGACACCCCGATGTAATCAAATGATCCATAGAAATGGCGGTACTTAAAGAGTAGGCCATCCACTTCCTTCTTGTCTTTCCAGGTGTGCATGGCTTTGCGGATCTCGTCATAACCATCTTCGTGCAACACTTCATCGCCCTGTATGTAAAAGCACCAGTCAGTATCCTGCGCAATAGCACGGAAGGCTTTTTCTGTTTCCACAGCCAGCACCCGCCCACCTTCACGCAGGCTATCATCCCAAACGGTGTCAATGATCCTGATCTTTTGCGGATCAATACCGGCCACCAGCTCACGGGTACCATCATCTGAATCACCCACTGCCACTACCACTTCGTCACAAAGCGGCAGGATGGATTGCAGCGCCTCCACGATGGGGTACTGGTACTTTATGGCATTCTTGATAAATGAAAAGCCGGTAACTTTCATTTGCTGAAAATAACAAAGGAGAAAAGGAGCAGGTATGATCCTTTCCTCTTCTCCCTTGAGAATTAGCTATTATTGTTGTTCGCTGTTTTCTTCGTTAGCTTCCACTACCCATTTTTCCGGGCGCATCTGCGGGAAAAGCAATACGTCCTGGATAGAGGGCTGGTTGGTCAGCAGCATACAGAGCCTGTCAATTCCAAATCCAATACCTGAGGTAGGAGGCATACCATATTCAAGGGCACGCAAAAAGTCGTAATCAATATACATGGCTTCTTCATCACCTCTTTCCATGAGCTTCACCTGTTCTTCAAAGCGTTCGCGCTGGTCAATAGGGTCATTCAGCTCGCTGTAGGCATTGGCTATTTCCTTGCCGTTGATGATCAGCTCAAAACGCTCCACTAATCCATGCTTGGTGCGGTGCTTCTTGGTCAGGGGACTCATCTCTACAGGATAGTCGATGATGAAGGTTGGCTGCACATAGTGCTGCTCACATTTGCCTCCAAAGATCTCGTCGATCAGCTTTCCCTTTCCGCTGCTTGGCTCTACATCTATAAGCAACTGCTTGCAGACATCGCGCAGACCTGCTTCGTCCATTTCGCTCACATCAATGCCTGTATGTTCCTGGATGGCATCATAGATGCTTATTCGTTTGAATGGCGCTTTAAAAGAAATGGTCTTATCACCCACCGGCACTTCAGCTTGTCCACAAACATCTATAGCCGCTTTTTCCAGCAATCGCTCGGTCACGTTCATCATCCACAGGTAGTCTTTATAAGCCGTATAAAACTCCAGGATAGTGAACTCGGGATTGTGTGTGCGGTCCATGCCTTCATTGCGGAAGTTGCGGCTGAATTCATACACCCAGTCAAAGCCGCCGACGATCAGGCGCTTGAGGTATAATTCATTGGCCACGCGCAGGTAGAAAGGCGCATCGAGCGCATTGTGATGGGTAATAAATGGCCTGGCAGCGGCACCACCGGGGATGCTTTGCAATACCGGTGTATCTACTTCCAGGGCTCCATGCTCATTTAAAAACTCACGGATGGAGTTGATCAGTTTTGTTCTTTTTAAAAAGGTTTCCTTGATAGAAGGATTGATCACCAGGTCGGCATAGCGCTGGCGGTATTTGAATTCGGGGTCTGTAACCGCATCAAAAGTTTGTCCTTCGGCTTCCTTTACAATGGGAAGAGGACGCAGTGATTTTCCAAGGAAGGTCAGTTCTTTCACATGTACCGAGATTTCTCCTGTCTTGGTACGGAACACAAAACCCTTTACGCCAATGAAATCACCAATATCTACCAGTTTTTTCCAGACAATATCATAAAGGGTAGTATCACCATCTTTGGCCAGGTCGTCCTTTCGCAGGTAGACCTGGATTCTTCCCTGCGAGTCCTGTAATACGGCAAAGGAGGCCTTGCCCATATCACGGACACTCATGATGCGGCCTGCGAGGCATACATCAGACAGGGCATCTTTGTTTTCATCCGTGAAGGAAGATTTGATGGCGGCTGAATAATTATTTACGGGATATAGGGCAGCAGGGTAGGGATCAATGCCCAGTTTCTGCAGTTCTGCCAGTTTTTCTCTACGAACAATTTCCTGTTCTGATAAATGTTGAGTTTGCATGTACACCACGGTTTCTAAAGTGGTGCAAATGTACAGATACGAAGACAATAACACTGCTATCGGCCCAGCGGAATGAGCAGGCCAACACTTGTTTGCCGCAGGCTTGTGGAAGAGGGAACATCGATTTGCTGTGTTTTGACCACCATCATGGCCCTTAATTTATATTTCGACGCACTAATAAGCACCGGAATGCTGGCCAGGAAAGACACTGCGCCAAAACCAAACAATGCGTAGGTTGTTGAAATATTTTGTTTGCCGTCAAGGTTTATAGTGCTTATTCCACCAAATATTCCAAGTGTTAACCCCCCGGCCATCAAAAGAAAGGCACCCACTTTTTGATTACGGCTCTTTTGCAGGTAATGCTGCGACAAATCTTTACCTGTAAGCTTTTGTGGAATGCCTTTTAATTTTTGTGCACTTAAACTACAGGCGGTGCATATCAGTACCGATATAATGAATATCTTTTTCATGATCCTTTAGATTTGTTTGTTTCAGTGTGGTTATCGGCAATACAATGAAAAGCAAGCGTTTTCAAAAACGTATTTGCAAAGGAGATTTCACTGCTTCTTACCTGTAGGCAGGATCACCTGTACACCTACACCCATATTCCAGAAACCACCGGGTTCACCTGGCTTGAACAGGTAGCCAACTTCAGGACGGATGGCCCATTTATCCAGGTTGCTGCTAAAGCCTGCGCCTCCTGAAAACCCCATTAAAAATTCATTACCTCCTTCTGAGCTGATGATATAATCTCCTTTAATAGAAAAGGAAAGGTCTGCCTGGTTGCTCTTATTGGTAAATGTGCCTATGAGCTGTGGGGCGATGGAATAATTATGGTCTTTAAATGTTTCACCAGCTTCTGATTCTTCCTTGAAATTGTACCGGCTGATGGGGACAAGAACAGCAAATTTTTTATCCTTAATACTAAACTTGGGAATGACACTGATATAATTGGCTTTGAATTTACTGTCCTCCATGCCAACAGGTACCAGTTTTTCGTAGCACAGTTTGATGTCCATTTTGTCATTGATGCCATAGCCCACTTTACCTCCATAATTGTTGTTGGTAGCAGTGGATTCACCGTCGCCACTGAAACTATAATGGGTATAACTCCCGGAAAGTTCCAGGCCCCCTTTGCCCAGCGTTGCTGCTCTTTCATAACTGGTGTTTACAGGTGCCACCGTAGCACAGGAAATTAAAAATAGAGCGGGAAAAGCCGCAACTGCCAATAGTAAATTCTTTTTCATAACAAATAGTTTTAGGCAATGAAGCTACCCTCCCGGTAAGGCCATTTCTAATTGAATTATGCGCAGGGAAATCAAGTTGTGGCATTTTTTGCAACTGGCCGGAATATATCGCTCCGGGATTTTACCCCGGTTGCTTCTTTTGCTTTGGAACCAGTGCGATAACGTTTGCCAGTTGGCTGAATTATCTTAACTTAAAAGAAGATTCGGCCCTGCAATTATTACCAAAACCAACTTTATGGGTAACAGTTCGATCCAGGAACTTTTATTTCAAAGGATCAGGGAAAAGCTTTCACCAGGGATTTCCCTGGCAGAGCATATTTCAGAGCTGTTGTGCCTGAGTCCCGACAGTGCTTACAGGCGTATCAGGGGAGAGACCCCCCTGGTGCTGGAAGAAGTGAAGCTATTATGTGATACCCATTCTATCTCCTTAGACCAGTTATTACAATCGAAAGATGATTCGGTGCTTTTCTCCGTAGTGCGGGTGGAAGATGGCAATGGAAGCTTCAAAATCTTTTTACAGGAAATGCTGCACCGGCTAAAGATGGTTGCCAGTGCGGGACAGAAAGAACTGATCTACCTGAGTAAGGAGATCGTTGTCTTTCATTTTTTTATGCACCCGGCTCTTTTTGCCTTCCAGTATTTTTTCTGGATGAAATCTGCCCTGCGATCGGACAATATGCCCCTGCAATTTTCATTTGACCTGCTACAACCGGATATAGAAGCCATAGGAAAAGAGATCCTGTCTGTATATAATGCTGTTCCCTCTATAGAGATATGGAATACAGAATGTATCAATAATACTATTTCGCAAATTGAGTATTACCGGGAGGCCGGTTTATTCCGTTCCGGGCAGGATGCAGAAATTATTTATGCAGCCCTGCGGGATATGCTTTCTCATTTACAATTGCAGTGTGAAAAAGGGAGTAAGTTCCTGCCAGGTGAAAATCCACAGCTAAAGAAAAACAACTTCCAGTTCTTTCACAACCGTGAAGGGCTGGCAGACAATACCATTATGGCACTCACCAATGGGCGCAAAACGCTGTACCTGAACTATGAAGGATTGAATTATATGTACACACAGAACGAGCAGCTTTGTGAATCGGTCTATGCCCGTATGCAGAAATTACTAAGAACATCCACCATTCTAAGTGGTGTGAGTGAAAAGCAGCGACATCTTTTTTTTAATTCCCTGCGAAACAAAATACCTAACCGTCAAAAACTCCAGTTGAAATGAGCATCCTTAACATACAGGAAAGAATGTTCAGTGAGATCAAAAGCCGGTTGCCGGCGCAGGTTTCTTTGGTAGAAGAAATCGCTGCTGCCCTGGGTGTGAGCACCGATAGTGCCTACAGGAGGATACGTGGTGAAAAAGTATTGAGCCTGGAAGAAGGATATTCCTTATGCCACCGGTATGGGTTTTCTATGGATAACCTGGTAAACCCGGTTTCCAACTCTTATATTTTTACAGGCAATTTTGTAAAGACAGAGTCATTCAGTTATAAAGAGTTCCTGAATAACATTTACCAACAGGTGAAATACATGACGGGTTTTGAGAACCGTGAGCTGATCTACCTGGCCAAGGACATTCCCTTATTTCATCATTTTCATACCAGGGAGCTGGCAGCTTTCAAGCATTATTTCTGGATGCGCAACATCCTCCACCATCCCGATTTTGCCTCAAAGAAATTCAGGGTGGATGATTTTCCCGGAGACTTTTACGAGACAGGAAAGAAAGCCCTTGACTGCTACAACAACCTGCATACAATAGAGATCTGGAATATAGAAAGCATCAACAGTACCATCAGGCAGGTGGAATACTACCATGATACAAACGTATTCACCAGTGAAGAAGAGATCTACCATGTGTATGAAGCCGTGGGTAAACTGATAGACCACCTGGAGCGGCAGGCAACTAACGGGTATAAGTTTGCATTGGATGGTGACCCGGTCCAACCCCTTGGCAGATACGAGATGTATTTCAATGAGATTGTTATCCTGGAAAACTCTTTGCTGGCCATTTTAAATGGCAGCAAGATTGCCTTCCTGGTGCATAATGTGATCAATATACTATCTACAAGAGATGTGGCCTTTTGTGATAATATGTATAGCTATATACAAAACCTGATGAAGAAATCTACCCTGATTAGCACCGTTAGTGAGCGGGAACGTACACGGTTCTTTAAATACCTTCGGCAGAAGATCGCTAACCGGAAGCAAAGCCTGAAGGTGTAAGCTATTTATGCGCTTTACCAATTTCTGGCAGTAAATTTGAATCCATCCAATAAATCAAATTATGTTGAAACGCTACCTTATTGCCTTTAGCCTCACACTGGGGCTATTATCCTGTGAAACACTTTCCAATCTACCCATGTCTACTACCATCACCCAGGCCGAAGCGGCCCAGGGTATTCGTGAAGCACTGGACCAGGGCGTTGGCCGTGGTATCAGCCTGCTGAACAAAGAGGATGGCTTTTTTGGAAACCAGGCTTATAAACTCTTACTGCCACAGGAGGCAGTGAAAATAGAAAATACTTTACGCCAGATCGGTATGGGTTCGCTGGTTGATAAGGCCATCCTGCAGATCAACCGCTCTGCCGAAGATGCCGTAGGATATGCCAGGCCAATTTTTTTAGATGCAATCAAGCAAATGACCATTGCTGACGCCATCAACATTATCAAAGGACCTAAGGATGCTGCTACCCAATACTTCAGGGAAAAGACCACCAGTAAACTCATAGCGGCATTTACACCAATAATCAAAGGGTCGCTGGATAAATTCAGTGCCACTAAATATTATGGTGATATGATCAGTACCTATAATAATTTCCCTACTACCATGAATAAGCTGAATCCTGATCTTCCTTCCTATGTGGTGGATAAGGCCGTGAGTGCCTTGTTTGACCAGGTAGCGCAGGAAGAAGCCAATATAAGGGCAAACCCAGTGGCAAGGACAACAGATATACTGAAAAAAGTATTTGGCTGGGCAGCGAGAAGTTAAAAGAAATGAATCTAATAAAAAAAGGGGGGCGTTTGTCTCCCTTTTTTTATGCGGTTATTTATTGCCGTTATATGATCTATTGATTTTTTGCTTACGCAATCTTTCCAAACCTTGGGCAGGCATTTTCTTTTTGTGGTAAAGCCTTTCCTTCTCCACGTACCAGCTCAATGATATTGTAGGATTTGGTATGACAGAATGGGCAGGCATGCACATCGCCCGCTGAATCAACGTATACACTGCGGCTGCCCGAAAAGCAACCTACACGTCGCTGGTGATAGCCATGGTATAGCATCGTGGGATACTGGCTGTAGGAAGGATGATGATTGATAGTGGTGAATGCTTTTTCCAGCAGCCCAATATGTGCATCCTCCAGGTGAACTTCCTTACCTGCATAATGACCAACCTGCCTGGGCTCCAGCACCTGCACAAACTGAACACCCAGGTCCCGGGCAAATTCCATATAGGGCATGAGGTGTTTGCCATCCAGGAATTCTTTGGTAGCACATACGCTGATGGAAGTCACCATGCCTGCTTCCTGTGCGTATTTCACTGCTTTCACGGCCTGCACAAATGAGCCTTCTTTACCACGAAAGGCATTGTGCCTGTTGGGCAGGTAATGATCAATGCTTATTACCATTCCCTTACAACCAGCTTCTTTTAATTCACGGGCAGTTTGGGGTGTTACATTAAAACCCGAGGACAATACCCAGCATCCTGTTTTTTTAGATGTATAGCGAACCAGCTTTACCAGGTCTTTATACCGCACCATGGGTTCACCCCCACTGAAATGTATTTGCAATACTCCTTCTTTTTGATAGATGTCAACTACTTTATACAGGTCATCCAATGTAAATGATTCACTTAGGTTAAGGTTGTCCCATTCAAAGCAATGTTCGCAACGCATGGGGCACTTACGGGTAATGGCCAGGAAAACAAATGACAGCCGTTCTTTGGTATCCAATGGCGCGGCCTGCCTGCGTAATTCGCTTTTGATAAGATCATCGTAGGCTTTGGAAGGCCAGCCGGGAGTGTACTGGTTGAAGTAAAACTTATTACCAATATGGTATAGCTTTTTCAAATCTCCACCCCAAACGTTACTGCGCAGGGAAAGCATTCTTTTGTATATATCAAGGATCTTTTGAGGACTGCGCAAAATGATGCAGGTAAAATAAAATATACGGAGTTTGATTATCCACCAGGTGCATGTCCTGAATATACCGGTTACCTGGTGTGCCGGCCTGCTTCCTGTTTCAATAGTATCATTCTCCTGGTATAAATAATCGTTCAAGCTTATGGTTGTTTGCATGACTGTTCTTTTAGTTGTGTTTAATTGGAAGCAAAAAGCATAGGATTCGCCTGGTGCTGTAGTTTATAACGTTCCATTCCATACATCGGAAAGGCATTGGGCTTTGTAAATTGTTTCAGGAATTTGACATTGGCCTTGCCTGTAAAATTGCGAATGTGCTGGTAGTAACCTTTAGTATGAAATACATAGGAGTATTCCATACCTTCCTGCTTATTCCCTGCATTGTATTCAAGGGTGGCTACATTACCTATTTCTGGTTGCTCCAGGTATTGGCCATCTTCTTTGTTCAGCAGTGTCCTGATATCTTTGCCTGTTTCATCCGTCGCCTGGCTTAATGATAATTTCTCTACCGTAAAATCAGTATTGTTGCTGTAATCAATTGCTAAGGCATCTATCTCCCAAAACATAAATCCGCTGCTAAAACGAAGCTGTACTTCTTTTGAATTGATGCCGGTAAGATCCAATGGCACTACTACTTCACGGGTGGTTACTGGGCCAATAGTGGTTAGTTCCTGCACCTTTTTCCAGCCACCAGTTGTTTTGATAGATATCTCTAAGGGCAACTTTTGTTCACTCACCCATTTCAGTAATTCGGCCGCGGTCTTTTTATGTTGTTTCCTCATGTAGGTAGCATAATATTTCCCGAAACCTTTGGCCAGTTCTCCGTAGAGATAATCAAGGAAATAGGAATTCTTCAATGTCAGCAGCAGTTTGGCTTTATGCGCTTCTGGCGGCTTTCTAAATGTTACATGTAATTCATTCACACCATCCCTTGATGCCGTATCATCGAAATAGAAAAGCCGGAGGTCATTCGCTTCAGATATATTTTTCAAAGCGTCATTATGATGACGGAAGGTGGCCTCCACTGGTGACTGAGGTTCAGCAATGCTGAATAGTTCTCCATTTTCACCGGCCAGCACTTTTGTTCCGGGTTGGTGAGTTACCACCCATAGTTCCGCCAAATCAGTGTATTGGATCTCTTTGAGTTCGTTGCTGATCTTGATGCGGTAAGTTCCGTTGGCAGAAGGTGCCAGTTTGAGCGGCAGGTAATCATGTCTGGCCAGTTGGGGGTAGATGGCCCCGCCATATATTTCTCCCTGCAGGGAAAAGCTGTTGCCATCATCAGCACTTACAAAGGGACAGGAACTTTTGGTGGCGGCTATAATAATTGCTGCCACAGCTATGGCACCGATGGTGTATCCAATGGCGCCGATCACATAGCTATTGGTTGTACGCTTTTTATCTTTTTCAATCACTTCTATTTTTTGCACTTTGTCAAGTGATAAAGTATAACTGGAAGGGATTTGTATGGAACTGTCGTAAGGAATGTAAAAATGCACTTCGTTCAATACGCCCTCCTGCGAAGGTTTTCTGTACTTCAAATTCTGCTTAGGTCCATTCTTAATATATACCTGGTGAATAAAGGATAGTGAATCCAGGGTGACCTGTACCGTTTTGCGGTCTTCGCTCATAGCCCCCATCTTCATATAGTAAGCTTTATTGCCGTTGCGAAGAATAAAATCCCGATTGACCGTATGAAGGGAATCGATGACTGCCGGATCTTTTTTCTTTGTTGTGACCATATAGTAATTGTGACAGCCAGCGCTGATGGCCAGTAAGAACAATGGTATTAGCAGTGTTTTGAGTTTTGGTATATGTGCCATAGTATAATTATTAACCAGGTACCAAGGGCAGTTAATTTTTCCACGGGGTAGGAATAAATTCAGCAGTAAAACCGGCATATTTAAAATAAAAAATGCCTACATCTGCAATAAGGTAATGGAAGCCTTCCTTAATGAAACAACCTTATACAACAGGATGGATGTAAGAGCAGTCAGTTGGATAATGGTTGGTTTAGTTGATACTATAAGTTACTAACTATAAAGAATATTTCAAATTATTATTACCTGCAGTTATGCTTACCTGTTAATACATTTAAAACTATCCGGGCAATTTTGTTTATTGTCCAGGTTAAAAAAGTCCTGTAACCGAGCTTTAAAAAAATCAATTCCAAATATTGTTTGGACTATTTTGTTTTCTTACAGCGGTTTAGCTAAGTAAACACAACAGAATATTGGTTGCATTCATTATTGGAATAAATGACCACCCTGCTTTTTAATGCCCGGTAATGCATGGGCGTTGACATGCGGTAGTTTGTCATCGAAACTTATAATAGTAACACCTGCCAGGCATCATGAACATTTCCTTCATCTAAAAGTTTCGCTGCATAGCGGTGCGTTTCCTTTTCCATTTCTTCCGGGTTTACCGAGAAATACTGTACAATGTTTTTCAGGTGTTCATCATCGAAGGAAGGTTCAATTACAGGTAACTCATTTACATTAGCCAGTTGGCCCAGGTGGTTGCCGGTAAGTATGGTGCTCTTGCGAATGGATTCTGGCAATGCATCCATACCGATGCCCAGTTGCACATTGGGCTTGGGTACAGTAAACAGGTTTTCTTTGGACACATGGCAATACCAGTCGCCACCAAGGCGGGCTACGAGCTCAAGTTTGGTCTGATCCAGCTTTTTGTCTTCTGTAAACAGGCTGTCGTCAATATGGAGGAGTAATACCTCGCAGATCACCAGGTTACCTGCACCGCCTTCCTGCCCAAGGGACTTGACCTCAAGTACTTTGCACTCCAGGTTTACCTTGCTTTCTTTTACCATCGGCGGTTTAACCAGGGTGGCTGGTTGTTTGGTGAAACCAGCCTTTACAAATTCATCCACACCTTTGGGGTATTCGCAACTGGCCAGGGAAGTTTGCTGCACCATATCGTAGGTAACGATATTGATGACAACCTCGGGCACTTCCATTACGTTTTGTAAAGTATGCTTGGTAGTATTATCCCTAACCCGGCGTGCCGGTGAAAAAATTACAATGGGAGGGTTGGAAGAGAACATATTGAAAAAACTAAAGGGGCTCAGGTTTACTTTACCTTCCTTATCAATGGTGGAGGCGAAGCAAATGGGCCGGGGACCGATCACATGTTGAAGGTAATACTGTTTTTCTGCCGGCTTTAGTTCTTCCAGGTGAATGATCATACCGGGCAAATTTAGAAGAACTGGGAACTTAAAACCGTAATCCAAAAGAAAACTGCTAATCCTGGTGTTTCAGATGGTGAGACCGTATGCTCCCCGGAAGCCTTCTTTCTTTGGAATTTTGACTTTCCCAGACATAAAAAAACCGCTCAACGCGGTAAAAAAAGAAAGGGGCCCCGAACCAAGGCCCCTTTTACAAGCCACCATCCTCTTCCACCTAAGAGGTCATTTATGAAAAGACGCAAATGCGTCAGTCAATCGTAAGGGTTAAGGGTGAAATAATTACTTCTAAAAGAAATGGTTAAGGGTGAAACAATTACTTCTGTAAATAGTGTTACAAACTATATACCAATTCATTATCAGCGTAAAAACAAAGTCTTTTCTACAGGATTTTATTCATTATTGTTGAATTAAGACAACACCTTCCCCAAATTGTTTTCATACTTCTCTATATTTTCCCCAATGGAATTTAAGATGGACTGGGAACTGACCTTATTTAAAAGGCAGTTTATATAATTCCAGTTAATAAGCCATCCCTTTCCGGGTTTAAATAATCTAATAAATTCCAGGTAGTTTAAGACTTCAAATACTCTTTGGAAGGTAGTGTTTAGATAACTGTGTAAAGGGATAGTGAGGCACAGCAGTTGGGTGATTAGGATTACCTCAGCTGCTGTTGCCGGACGATATTAGTTAACTTTAAAACACAGTTGTTTTTATGGAAGTCAGCGAACAATTAAAGCTTTTGCTCAAAGAGCAGGTAAAGCGGCAATCCAGCGCTGGTGGCATCAGCGATTTATTGCAACAAGTCTTTAAAGAAGCTATCCAGGAGATGCTTCAGGCAGAAATGGACAATCATGTAGGCTATGAAAAGCATGCTCCTGATGCCTGTGAGTATCCCAATAGCCGCAACGGAACCAGCTCAA
>NZ_FQUU01000015.1 GCF_900129295.1 Flavisolibacter ginsengisoli DSM 18119 | reverse complement strand
AAAACATCATCAAAGGCTGTAGCGCCAGCATTGTCTGTGACGGTGAGGCGGAAGATATAAGACCCCTGTGCAAGACCACTTACCGTGGTAGTAGCAGCAGAAGGACTATTGATAGTAGCTGCACCTCCTGATACTTTGGACCATGCATAGGAAGCAATGGAACCATCAGGATCTGAACCACTTCCTGAAAGTGTCACACTGTTTGCAGGAAGGGTGATGGTTTGGTCAGCTCCTGCGTTGGCAGTTGGTGATTGGTTGGCTGCACCATTTACGGTAACATTCACATCATCCGAAGCGGTTGCTCCATTATTGTCAGTTACGGTTAAACGGAAGATATAGCTGCCCTGGGTGAGGCCACTAACCGTGGTAGAGGCAGCTCCGGGGCTATTGATAGTAGCTGCTCCTCCTGACACTTTAGTCCAGGAATAAGCTGTAATACTACCATCTGGATCAGAGCCACTGCCTGTTAAACTAACTGAATTGGCAGGAAGTGTAATTGTTTTATCCGCACCTGCATTTGCAGTAGGTGATTGATTAGCTGCAGCGTTTACATTGACAACTACATCATCAAAAGCAGTAGCTCCATTGTTATCGGTTACTGTTAACCGGAAGGTATAGCTTCCCTGTGACAAGCCTGTAACACTGGTTGACGCTGAACCCGGGGATGAAATACTTGCTGTCCCTCCTGTTACTTTTGTCCAGCTATAGGAAGCAATAGATCCATCAGGATCTGAGCCACTGCCTGTAAGGGTAACAGCATTGGTCGGCAGGGTTATATTTTGGTCTGTACCCGCATTGGCTGTGGGAGATTGATTGGGCGTGGCGTTAACCACAACATTGACATCGTCAAAGGCTGTTGCGCCGCTATTATCTGTAACAGTAAGCCTGAAGATATAATTTCCCTGTACCAGTCCTGAAACGGTAGTGGAGGAAGCCCCTGGCGAATTTATAGTAGCAGCACCACCGGAAACCTTGGTCCAGCTATAGGCAGTGATCGTTCCATCAGGGTCAGAACCACTTCCCGAAAGCGTGACACTGTTAGTAGGTAATGTTATATTCTTGTCTGTTCCTGCATTTGCTGTAGGAGGTTGGTTAGGAGCGGGGTTCACCGTAACATTCACATCATCAAAAGCTGTGGCGCCGCTGTTATCTGTTACTGTTAAACGAAAGATATAGCTACCCTGCACAAGACCACTTACCGTGGTAGTGGAAGCTCCCGGGCTGTTGATAGTTGCTGAACCACCTGAGACCTTCGTCCAGGAATAGGCTGTAATACTGCCATCAGGATCGGATCCGCTGCCAGCCAGGCTCACAGAGTTGGTTGGAAGGGTGATTGTTTTATCAGCTCCTGCATTGGCCGTCGGAGGTTGGTTAGGGGCAGCATTGACAATAACCGTTACATCATCCGAAGCTGTTGCGCCGGCATTATCAGTTACGGTGAGCCGGAAGATATAAGTTCCCTGCGCCAGGCCACTGATAGTTGTTGACGCAGATCCGGGACTGTTGATGGTTGCTGCTCCCCCCGAAACCTTTGTCCAGCTATAGGAAGCAATAGTTCCATCAGGGTCAGATCCGGAACCTGTTAAGGAAACTGAATTAGTGGGAAGCGTTATCGTTTTATCAGTACCCGCATTGGCCGTTGGGGGCTGGTTAGGCGGTGGACTGCTACCCCTGGTATATTGCAACATCCATTGGTAGACATTTAATGTGTTATTGGGAGGAACAACACCTGCAAGGGTGTAAAACCAGCTATCATGCCCGGAGGCATCAAAAATAGTTACTTTGGGTGGCGGGTTGCAACCCAACATGGTAATGGTATCGGTATATCCAGTAGTGTAGGTCAGTGCCACTCCATCATCATACCTGTTGTGAAATGCCCATATAGGCAAATTGGTACTAGCAATAACCTTTGATTTAGCAAGTGTTGGTGTATCAGTGCCTGTAAATGGTGCTATAGCTGCTAACCGATTGGAGTATAGTGCACTGCTACCACAATAATTCCATACCGATCCTGCGCCGGTGCTGATACCTACCAGATAGATCCGGGAGGTGTTCACCCGGTAATGCGAAACAGCATAGTCAATAATCTCATTGATCTCGGCAGCTGTTGGATAGCGTTGCCATATGGGAATAGTAATCTGCGGTGTAAAGATGATAAACCTGTGTGTCTGTCCATTTACTGTAAAGGAAGTAGGAAAGCTGCCTTCATTGATATATTTGGGCGGCCCGTTATTATACAGTTTCTGGAGATCTGTAAGACTACCATTCCCGGTTTCTCCAATGCCTTCAATAAATATTAGCAGGGGGTAGGTCTGGGTTCCTGTATTATAGCCTTCAGGAAGGTATTCAGCAAAACCATTGCATTCGGCATTGATATAAACGTTAGGTCGTAAAGTCTGAACCTGGCTATTTCCCTGTAACGAAAAAATAAGCGCAAATAAAAGAAATAGCGTACATGGCAGGGCAGCGTAAAATTTTCTCATAATAAAAGTGGATGTGTACCTGAATTGGATTACAATGAATAGGGTAGGAGTAATATAAATATAAGATAAATCCTTTATTAATCCTACCAAAACCAGGCCATTAGAACAGAGTTTGAAGGAAAAATTTTCTAAAAGCTGTTTTAGTATCAACCAGGGCTCCGGGCATTTGAAAGCTCTATCCATGAGGTATCAAAATGAGAAAGATCCGGTACAGTTCCCGGATCTTTTACTCATTTCGTTATTTCATTTTTAATGAGCAGCATGGCGCAGGGATAAATAGTCCAGGTAGTAAATGATCTTTATGGAAAAGTTATTCTGCTGGGGCGTATTCAACACGTTGGAAAAATTAGTATGGTATTGATTACGTATCTGCTGGTCAAATAATTGGGAAGCATCTTTCCAGGCGATATTGATAAAGCTGCCTGGAGCAAACTGCCAGGTATACACCATGTCAATATTGAAAAGATTCAAATTCTTATTGGGATCCTGGTCAACAGTATTTACTTCCTTCAGGTAGCCATCCTGCTCCAGGTTAAAGAAACGGGTATAGTGAACCTTACTCCAATAATGGCGTGCCCTGAAGCTTAGCCCCATTTTAATATTGAAATTGTATTTGACATTAAATATGTTCTCTACTGTGTTACGGTTGCGCAAACCGAATAGAATGCTATCTCCTGCCTGGTTAATAAAGCCAAAGCCGGCATCCCTGTTGACCCATTCCATGTTATTGGTAAGGCCCATGGAAAGTTTATCAGAAAAACGGTATTGGTTTCCAATAATAAACTGGGTTCCGTTCGCATTGTACCTGGATGAATGGCTTTGAAATCCCTGGAGGGATAGATTGTATCTTTTTGCTGTATTGGTATTTATAAAAAAGCCTGTGGTATAAGACCCCGGGTTTTTAAAAACCCTTCCTTCTACCCTGGGTTCATAGAAATCATTTTCTTCGGGTGAAAATTTTGCATTCAATCCTACGTTCCAGAGATTTTTGAGCTGGCTGTTGACATTTGCGTTGACTTTGAAATACTGGAAACTCCGTGGCTTATACCGCTGTGAATAGTTAGCCCTTACCTGGACACGGATGTTGTTGTAAAAGCTTTTTGGCTGCATGATCTTGTACCAGAGACCTGTGCCATAATTGAAATAGTTGTTATTGGTAAAATAACCCATATCATTTTGCTGGTACTTTTCATCTGCCATAAAATGGTCTACCTCAAAAGTAAAGGGGCCCCTGAATTTGCCAAGGTTCACTTCGTAATTGTATCCGGATAGCGTTTTACCCGGGGCGGGCTGTCCAAATAAACGACTGTTGGCCACCTTGCCCCAGAAATTCCAGTCAACTTTTTTGTCATATAGATCCCAAAGGCCCGCGGTTACATTGGCATCATAATCTTTGCCATTCCTGAGTACATTGGTATTGACAAGGGTAATACTTGAATTGTTTTTCAGGGTCTGGTCCAGCACAATGATATTATAGTTGGTCAGCGGGTTGGTTTCAAGTTTATACTGCGTTTTGTTATTATCTTCTATGGTAGCATACTGAGGCTTGGTGATGGCATTAAAGAAGCCTACTCCCAGGCCGCCGGCGGTTCTGCCACTGATCTTGGTAGCATTCAACAGTTTGGTTTCAGAGGGATTCTGAATAAGCGTTTCGCCGGGTTTCAGCTGATCTAAAGGCAAATAGTAATTGAGGGGTTGACCACCAATTCTGCGGCTGTAAAACAAATTACCCTTGTTGAATAGTTCTGTCCCTTCGGTAAAAAAAGAGCGGTTCTCATTATACCTCACCTCGAAAGGACTTAGATTAAGTACCTGGTTGTCACTTTGAACCTGGCCAAAATCGGGGATCAGTGTCATATCTAAAGTGAACGCCTTGCTGATACCATACTTTACATCCATTCCACCATTGATAGTGGAACCCCAACCTTTATTATTGGATGCATTATTATCCATGTACGCAGAAAGGTAGGGTGAAAAGGAAAGCCTGAGAGGTGATTGAATGTCCCTGATGTCTTTCCAGGTACCTGCCTGGTTCATGGTTCCAAATTTATTAGGGTCAAGGGGGCTCCATAAAAATTGTTGGCCGGTACGGGTGCGGCGGCGTACAAAATTGATACCCCAGCTTTGCACTTTTTCCTTGCTGAAACGCAACGCAGAATAAGGGATGCGCATTTCAAAAGACCAACCTTTGTCGGTTATTTTAGTGGCAGTCTGGAACACAGTACTCCAACTTTCATCTTCATTGTTGAGGAAGTATTTGCAATCCATTTGTTCTCCCAGTGGGGTAACATAAAACCCGACACCATTTATCTTGTCTTCATAGGTGTCGAACATCACACCTGCAAAATCATTAACACCAATCTGGTCGCGCCCTACCAGTTCCGTGGATATGCTGTCTTTGCTGTTTTCATGCATGAACATGGACACATATATGGCATTGTCATCGTAAAGAATAAAAGCTTCCGTTTTAGTGTTTTCCTGTTCCTTTCTTCCATAAGAAGGCCGCTGTTCAATAAAATTGCGGGCAACAGCAGCAGTTGCCCATGCAGGATCACCGAGGTCTCCGTCAACTTTAATGGCAAACGAAGTTCTGATAGCAGGTAAACTGCAGAGAGAAGTTTGTGCTTTAGGGAAAATTGAGGGGAACAAAAAAATGCCTGCCAATAAATAGCTTCGGAAATTCCCTATCATTCTGAACATTGCTTACTTGATTTAAAACCTTTAAATGAGGGTGCAAAATGTATAATCTTTAAAAAACTGACTACCTTTTAGTAGATGAAAGGCAGATATAGCCTTATGAGCAGGGAAAATCAGGAAATGAATCATGATCATTCATTGAATCCCGGGAATAAAGACTACCTGGCCCTGTTATCTTTAATAGAATTGGATTTATTGGTTTCTAAATATTTAATATGAAGTTTTTTCTTTTTTTATTGCTATGCTTTTTATGCCAGGACGCTTTTTCGCAAATTGACTCTTCTTTCGTAAAAGCATTAAAGGCTTTGGATACAGCAGATATTTTAAAAGCAGATACCCTGCCCCCTCCCGATGATGCATTTACAAAAAAGATTAAGGTCCTGAAAAATGAACGGAAAGGGTTGACAACAGAAAATATCATTCGAATGAAACTAATGGAAGAGCAGCAGAAGGATAAGGTACATTCAAAAGAGTTCTATATAGAATTACAGCGGGAGATAACAACCGGCAAAACCGGGCAACTACTGGAAAATAGTTTTGTTAATCTATATAGGAAACGATTTACAGAAAGGGAAGTAGATGATCTTATAAATTTTTATAAATCCTCAGCAGGTAAAAAGATGGATAATGAATTTATATTGTTAATGGTTCAATCTGTAAAAGGTGCTGAGCAATTGCTGAAGATCGCTGGTAAAAATGTGGAGATGAGATTGAAAAAATAATAGATGGCGCCTTTGTGCCTACAAGGCCTCAATCATGGCGTGGTACTAAAAATCTTTCATTTACATCATTATAATTTTATGTGTGGGTCCTGTTCTTTTACATTTGCAGATCTTTAATTAACAAGGTCCAATGAACAAGGAAATGCTTGTTGAGCATTCAACAATGAATGATTTCGATAAGATAATTGAACTATACGATGCCGCAATAGCCTACCAGAAAACGAAGTTCAAAAGAAACTGGCAACGTTTTGACGATGAGATGATCAGGAAGGAGATCGGTGAGAACAGGCAATGGAAAATTGTAATGAATAATGAGATTGCATGCATCTTTGCAATTGCTTTTTCGGACCCACATATCTGGAAAGAAAAGAATGCAGATCCTTCTTTGTATTTACACCGTATTGTTACCAATCCTGCTTACAAGGGTAATCATTTTATCAGGCATATCATACACTGGGCAATGTCTTTTGGCAAGGATAATCAACTGCAATATATAAGGATGGACACCTGGGGTGATAATGATGAACTGGTGCAATATTACCAGCAATGTGGTTTTAAGCTTTTGGGAACCGTAACTCCTGAGGAGACAGGTGAACTGCCCAAACATTACTCCTGTATCACCCTGGCATTACTGGAAATAAAACTATAGCGGTGAACCTATGGTTTTATCTTGCTGAATTCCAGGAAAGGAAGGAGTATGTTTTTTTTCACCCAATACTTCTTTTGCCCTTTGTAAAGCCGTTTCAAAATCAGGCGTAACATATCTTTTCCCTACCTGGAAAAGCAGCCTTGACTTTCTAAATTCTTCGAGAACAGGAGGTTGAATACCACTGAGGATCAATTGCATTTTATCATGCCGGCACATGCGCAGCACATCTTTTATGGTGTGTATGCCTGTGGCATCAATTACTGGTACATGCCTCATCCGAACGATGAGTACTTTAGGTTTTTTTTCAATCACCCTAATGGCATCCTTGAATTTATAAGCTGCGCCAAAGAACATGGGGCCCGTCAATTCAAAAACTTCAACACCATGGGGAATGGTATACCTGCTGACAGCATTGACATCTGTGACCTGTTGCTTATCCTCATTGAGATAAGAACTTACGTTACTTACTTTGATCATCTTTCTCATGAACAGGAAAACTGCGAGCACCATACCTATTTCTATGGCCAGCGTCAGGTCAAAAAGAACAGTTAGCAGGAAGGTAGTGACCAACACCGTAGCATCACTGCGACTACCTTTTGCAATGGCAACAAACGTGGTATGTTCACTCATGTTGTAAGCCACTATGACAAGTATACCAGCCAGGCAGCTCATAGGGATAAGTGTTGCCCATTTGCCCACTAATAACATGATGACCAATAAGGTCAGCGCATGTACTATACCTGCCACAGGTGTGCGTCCACCATTCTTTACATTGGTAGCGGTGCGTGCAATGGCGCCCGTTGCAGGTATGCCACCAAAAAGCGCAGAGGCGATATTGGCACCTCCCTGTGCTACCAGCTCCATATTGCTTTTATGATTGCCACCGATCATGCCGTCTGCCACCACTGCTGACAGCAGGCTTTCAATACCACCCAGGATGGCAATGGTAAATGCCGGCCTGACGGAGTTCTTTATAATATCCCAATCAAGATGCGGTACGCCGGGTGTAGGCAGGGAAGAGGGTATGCTTCCAAATCGGCTTCCAATAGTTTCTACCGGTAGTTTGAATGCCTGGACTGCAATAGTTGCCAGAAGGATAGCAACAAGGGAGCCCGGAATGACATGAGTGATCTTTGAAAAGAAGATGATGATCAGTATCGTAGTCACTCCAATAACGACGGCATAAGGACTGATGTGTGAAAAGTGATGGAAGTAGGCGTTCCATTTTTCTATAAAATCGGCGGGTACACTGCCCATGGTTAATCCAAGGAAATCCTTAACCTGGGATGAAAATATAATGACAGCGATACCGGTGGTAAATCCCACGATCAGTGGATGTGGAATGAATTTGATGACACTTCCGAAACGGGCAAAGCCCATTAGCATTAACATGATACCCGCTATAAAGGTTGCTATGATCAATCCATTGACACCATATTGCTGTACAATGCCATAAACAATTACAATGAAGGCACCTGTAGGTCCGCCAATCTGCACCCTGCTGCCACCAAAAGCTGATATAACAAAACCTGCTATGATGGCTGTGAACAATCCTTTCTCGGGAGAAACACCTGATGCAATGGCAAAGGCAATGGCCAGGGGCAAGGCTACAATGCCTACAATGATGCCTGCTACAAGATCTTTAAGAAATTGTTCCCTGGTATACGCTTTAAGTGTGTCAACAATTTTTGGTTTGAACATGGGATAGTGTTTAGGCAGGATATTGAATGGTTCATTGAGATAAAGAAAGGTGGCTGAGGTGTATATGTGCAGTTGACAGGTTCATATAATATTCATTGGCAAGAGTACTGCCTTTCAGATCGTTGAGCTCTTCGATAATGTACCTGATATACTGTACAAATATATTTTCCCGTGTATCCTGTTTTTTTATTCTTAAAATGTTCTCATTAATGATCTCTTTTACTTCTTCATTAGAATGTGCATTTAATATTTCATTGATCAATTTACTACGGTAGATCTTCATGCTCACTGATATGTTCATAACCTGGGTATTTGTTGTTTGATCTGACCTCTCTGCATCGGGAGCCAAGTGTCCACAAAAGACACATGAACTTTCGTCATAATCAATATCTATTAATATTTCCTGTGTAGTTGTATTGTTCATCATACCTTGATCCAGAATTTCAGGAGGTTGTCAAAATGTGTTTTTACGACGTAATAACAGGGTGGGATCTCATCTTCCAGGCTGTGATACGTAGCTATGCGGGTGCCCTGGGGCAATTGTTCCAGTTGTTTGTACAAGTAACGGTTGTAATAGTTGTAGAGAGAAGAGGAGTATTGGATGCTGGTATCTATTTTTTCAGTGCCATCCAGGTTTTCGTAAAAGGAGTTGAAAAAATAAAAATGATCATAAGCAGCAAGATTCAGTTGAGTGAAATTGCCGTGTATAAAGAATACATTTTTCAACTGTAACTCTGATTTAATGCCAACTGCAATATCATGCAGGTCTTTTCGCTGTTCAATACCATAGAACATCCCACCTGGCTCGTAGTAACCGGCTGCAAGACAAAACTTGCCTACGCCGCTACCTATATCCAATACTCGGGAGCCTGTTTTGGTAACAAGGAATTGTGCTACGCAGCGTGATACCTGCAGGGGAGTCCAATGACAGATGGCTTTTCTCTGAATGACAGGTGGATAGAGGTGATGAAACTCCCTGTCGTCCTGGAATATATCCAACTTATAATGTTTTTTGGAAAAAGCTTCATTCATAAACTACTATGGCCTCCTGTTTGATTTCGTCCTTATTAAAACAAATATTATTTCAACTGATTATTCTATGCCTGTTTTTTGAAAAGAAGAAAATAGAAAGCAGGTATAAGCCTGCTTTGCAAAGTTACCATGGCATATAAAGGCAAACTGTAACTCTTGTCACTTCAAAAAGTAACTTTTATCACTTATTGGATAGTTTTGTAGCATATGAGCCTTAAAGGGATCTTTCCAATTGATAAGTGGGGTTTCAATACTAATTCCGTAATTACTGATCTTCCTGCTGCGGAACTGGACGCACTTATGGCCCATAGCAGTGAACAACTGTTTAGTAAGGGAGAGATAATTTTCCGTGAAGGATCTTTACCCTCCGGCATTTTTTATATGCGCACAGGCATGGCTAAAAAATACAAAGTTGATAAAGAGGGCAGGGAACAGATCATATATGTAGCGAATAGCGGGGAGTTGATCGGGTATCATGCTGTACTGGCTGAAGAACGGTATCCCGACAATGCCGCTGCGCTGGAAGAAAGCCTGGTAGGATTTATTCCTAAAGAGGATTTTCTACAAGTACTTGATCTTTCAAAGACTTTATCCAACCGTCTTTTAAAAACCTTAAGTCATGAATTCACTGTTTTTGCCAATAGTGTAGTGTTGTTTGCCCAGCGAAGCGTAAGGGAACGGTTTGCCATGCAATTGATATTAATGCGTGAGAAATATAAGCAGGGAATTGTTCAAGGCATGGAAGTAGAGATCAATCTTTCAAGGGAAGACCTGGCGAGCCTTGTGGGTACTGCCAGGGAAAATATAGTGCGTATCATTAAGGATTTTAAAAAAGAAGAAATACTGGAAACCCGTGGAAGAAAGATCATTATAAAAGATGTAGAAGCATTATTGAAGGCAGCTAATTATTGAACGGTCAATTATTTTTGGCAAAGCTGTAAAAAAGCATCTATCATTTCATGATACCCTTGTTGGTTTAAAGGTTTCATAGCTACCATATCAGCGCCCTTTTCCATTGCCTTCTTCGTTAACATAGCATCGGCATAGGTGGAATAAATAACTACAGGAATGGACTGGTATGCCGGGTTAGATTTAAGTTCATCCAGTGTTTGTAACCCGTTTTTCTGGGGCATATTCTGGTCAAGGATAATAAGATCGGGAAGCTCCTCCGGAGGCATGGAATCCATTACTTCTAAAAGCCTGGCTCCATTTTCAACTATTGGTAGTATAAATAAGTCGTTCCTGTTATCTAAGAAATCCAGAAATAATTTTTGGTCATCACTGTCATCTTCAGCAAGAAGTATTTTTGTAAAATGCATGCATTAGAGTGCTAAATTATTGTTGATTAAGGGGTAAGATAATCATAAAATGGGAACCGCCCATTTCCTTCCCCGTTGCCTTGATAATACCATGGTGTTTTTCAACAATCTTTTTAGCGATAGCTAAACCTATACCTGTGCCTTCAAATTTATCCTTAGGGTTGAGGCGTTCAAATAGGGCAAATATGTCTGTAGCAAATTTTTCTTTAAATCCTATTCCATTATCCCTGATGGTGATAAGGGAATAGGCTCCATTTGGGTCTTCCTCACTATCAAATGATAAGGATTTTACCAATTTGCTATTGATAGTTATTACCGGGTCCACTCCAGGGCGTTGAAACTTCAGTGCATTACTGATGATATTTTGAAACACCTGCCTTATCTGGCCCCGGTTTACATGTAAAAAAGGTAGTTTACCTACCTGTATAGTAGCTTTCTTATCTCTTATGGAGAGTTCAAAATCTTCAAGCAATTCATGTATCAGTTCATTTAAATCAACTGGCTGCAGGAGCGTATTATTTTCTGAAAGTCTTGAATAATTCAAAATATCAATGATCAGTGCCTTCATTCGCCCGGAAGAATCAATGATCTTATTCAGGTAATGATTGGAGTCTTCAGATAGTTCTTTCCCGTATTTTTCTTTTAAAATATTTGAGAAGACCATGATCTTACGCAAAGGTTCCTGCAGGTCGTGAGAAGCAACTGAAGCAAATTGCTGCAGATCGTTATTACTCAATTCCAGGGCTTCATTCATTTTGGCCAGCTGCTCATTATTATCTCTTAGTTGCTTTTCATTATTTTTTTGCCTGGTAAGGTCTGTAACAATAATGCTTAAGGCTTTTCCTTCATCCAGTTCAAGAGCCGTAAGAGACAATTGAACAGGCATGAATTGGTTTTCATTTTGCAGGCTAAGCTCGCCTTTGCAGTCTTCTGTCCAGGCTTTTCCGAACAATTCCTTGTAAGATGAGAGTTGGTCTGCTGCAATGAATTGTTCAAAGTCCATTCCTATTATGTAGGATAAAGGTGTATTGACCATAGAGGCAAACCTTGAATTGCAATAAAGGATAAGCCCCTGGTTGTTGAGAGTGACAGCACCTTCTGTCATTTTTTCAATGAATACCCTATAGGTGTGGTCTGCAGATTTTAAAGTATATAACTGGTGTCCATTTTCGCCCTGTACTACAATGGCATCGATCTGGCCCGTGCGAATGGCTTCGATCGTTTCATTTGCTTCTTCCAGCTGGGAACGCAATTGCTCCAGCTCATACTCATAATCTTGTATGGATCTGTGTCTTGCTTCCATAGTTTTTAATCAGGCAGACCCAGACCTTTTAATACTTTTTTTGTATCTGACATGTCGCCAATGAGTTTTTTCTCAGGTAAAGGTTTTTTTCTTATCAACATAGGTAATGCTATCAACTGTTCCTTTTCCGCCAGTTTTTGTTGCTGGTGCACATCAATAACTTCCAGGATATATTTATTTTTTATATGCCCTTCACAAATTTGTTTGATGTTGTTCACTGCCTTAATGGAATTGGTGGATGCTCCTGATATATAAAGGCGCAACACATATTCAAATTCCTTTACTGCAGGACCTTTGCCGGTATTATCCTGGCTTTCATTTTTTATCATGTTATTTTGTTACAGGGCGGATATTCAAGCCTACCAATACTTTTTCCTCATTGGAAAGATCACCAATGATCTTTCTAATAGGAACTGGTACTTTTCTAACTAATGTTGGGATAGCAAAGATCTGGTCGCCAGCCGCCAACTGGGGTTGTTCCAACAAGTCAATCACTTCTATTTTATACTGTCCTTTTAAATGTTCCTCGCAATATTTTTGCAGGTTTTTTAGGGCAGTGGCCGACTTAATCGTATTACCTGCCACATATAACCTCAGTTCCCATTTTGGGACCTTTGTCAATGCCTTTTTACTTTCTTTTGCCATTACCCGATGTGTTAAGTCGCTTTTCAATTAATTGCTTTTTATTCTTTTCCATTACTTCCTTTTTTATATCTTCTTCTATATAGGCTTTATTTAGTTCTTCCTGTACAGATTCAAATTCTTCTCTAAGAGAAGCTATTCTTGCCTCCAAAACCATCCTTTTACGTTCAATTTCCCGGTCTTTCCTGGATAAGGCATGAGAGCGGATAACTTCCCCTGTAAATTCATTCAATTGTTGAGCCTCACGTGCTGAACCTGTTAGAATCCCATCCGGACCCAGGAAAACATCTACAAGCTCCAGTCCATTATTGTTAATGACAAATTCCCGGACCTGGTTAGAATGACCCATACCCCTTGATTTAATAATGTACATACCCCTGTTTCGCTCACCATTTAATTCTAATTCTTTAACCTGGATCCAGGCATCGACCATGGAAGAAACGCCTTCATCTGTTTGTTCGCCTATGGCTGTATTGAGGGTAAGGGCTGTAAACATTACAGTGATCTGTTCTTTTTGAAGGAAGTCAATCAGCCTGATTAGCGTGGCTTTGACATCTCTTAACTGACCAATAGTTACCAGGTTGGTGATAGGATCAATAATGACCACCTTTGGCTTAAATTCAATGATCTTTTTATATATAGATACCAGGTGCATTTCCAGGCCATATAAAGTGGGCCTGGAGGCATTAATTTTTAAGAATCCATTATTAATATGCTGCTGGAGGTTCATCCCAATGGATTTCATATTGCGAATAATCTGTTGAGTGGATTCCTCAAAAGCAAAATACAGGCACCTTTCTTTACGCTGGCAAGCTGCATTGACAAATGAAACTGCAATACTGGTCTTACCGGTTCCCGCAGGCCCCGATACCAATATAGAGCTACCTCTATAAAATCCTTTGCCTTCCAACATATTATCAAGAGTGGGCATACCTGTTGATATCCTTTGTGTTGAGGTGGGTGCTTCAAGGGTAAGGGAAGTAATGGGTAATACCGATATTCCATCTTCATCGATCAGGAAAGGATATTCATTAGTGCCATGTATGGATCCCCTGTACTTAATTATACGTAACAACCTGGTAGATATTTGATTACATACCCTATGTTCCAATAAGATCACGCAATCAGAAACATATTCTTCTAAACCTTGCCTGGTGAGAATACCATCCCCTTTTTCACCAGTAATGATGGCTGTAACACCTTTTTCTTTCAGCCATCCAAAAAGACGACGTAATTCCGCCCTTAAAATTGTCTCATTGCCTAAGCCGGAGAACAAATTCTCAATAGTATCCAGAACCACTCTTTTGGCTCCTATACTATCAATGGCATGTCCCAACCTAATAAATAAACCATCAAGGTCATATTCACCTGTTTCTTCTATTTCACTCCTGTCGATATGTACATGATCCAGTTTTATAAGGTTTTGCTTTTGAAGCTTTTCCAGATCAAAGCCCAGGGAAGCCACGTTTATTGCCAGTTCATCTGATTTTTCTTCAAAAGCCATGAAAACACCAGGTTCCTTATAATTCAAAGCGCCTCTTACAATGAATTCTATGGCAAAAAGGGTTTTCCCACTTCCAGCTGCGCCACATATTAGAGTGGGACGACCCTTAGGTAAACCTCCCTCCGTTATCTCATCAAGACCTGCTATACCTGAAGGTGTTTTGGGTAAAATTTTTTTCAATGTTGTTCTTTTATTTGAAACTGATGCCATAAGTAATAATTGTCATTTAAGCTACCAGATTATCTTTTTTCGACAATCAATGCTTAAATGACATAAAAAAATCTTATGCCAAATTTGATCAATCACTTCTATGAGCATAGAATAAACTAACTGAAAGAGAATAGAATTACTTAAAGGAACGAGCAATTTATAGGCGCTTAACGCATATATAAGTACGTTATTGAAGCAGTATTGATAAGTAATCCGGGAGTGCATTTTAACCTTGCAAATAGCCAGGTTTACAATCTTATCATATTGGTGATATTTTTCCCGTTCTAACCACCAGTTGTTGTAAATCCAGGCTTTGCATAGGCTTGCTGCTCATTTAATTCATGCTTTCTTTTTTTTACAGATTCATAAATGATCAAAATAATCAGTAATCCGAAAAGAATGAGCGATGAGCCCTTAGTACCATAGTTAAGCCCTCCAGCCTCATGTGATTTTGTTAACAGGTCACCAAAGGTGGCGCCAAAAGGCCGGGTTAATACAAAGGCAATCCAGAACAGGACTACCCTGGAAATACGTGTGAAAAAGTAAGCTAGTATAATAATTACAAGTATGGAACTGATAAGCAGTGCACTGCCTCCAAAGCCAAGGCCTGAATCATCGGCCAGGAAATCTCCAAGAGCTGTACCCAGGGTATTAGAAAATAATATTGCAGTCCAGTAAAAAGCCTCACCCCGGAATGAGCGGATATGGCTTACTGAAAGTGATTTTTCCACCAGTTTCCAAATTATAAGGATGAGGATGAGTATAGACACAAGGATCAGGGCACCTTTGGCATATCCTAAATGCAGGGTCCTATCCATATAGTCTGACATTGTGGTACCAGCAGTGCTGGTTGCAACAATTACAGCCCAGTATAAGGGTGGAATATATTTTTTAGCAAATAGTTGTAATGAAACGGTGATCAGAAAGAAGCTGAAAAATATAAGTGTGCTTATACCATATCCAACCTTCATTGTCTGAGCCAGCAGGTCGCCCCCGGTTTCCCCAAGGGTAGTAGCTGTGATTTTAGTGATCCAGAATAAAAGAGTGAGTTCAGGGATCTTGCTTATATAAGTACTATTATCACCCGGCCTTTCCATTGTTTTTTTAGAGGGATGTTACAACGATAATGCCATCAATAAGGTTTAGCCGGTAAAAGCTTTAAAAGGTAGAGTAGAGATCTAAGTTGGAAGAATATCCGGGAAACTATATTCACAGGGTAACAGAAACTAAAAAAGCCTGGAGAACCAGGCTTTTTTATTACTTCGGAAAAGTATATTAATATCTGTTTTTATTATAATTATTTCCGTTGTTGTAACCGCCGCTGTTGCGAGCTGGTCTGTCTTCTTTAGGCTTTGCTTCCATTACTTTGATTGTCCTGTTTTCAACAGTAGCACCGTCTAATTCAGCAATAGCTTTTTTAGAAGCAGCGTCATCAGACATTTCAACAAATCCAAATCCACGGGATTTACCAGTTTCTCTGTCGTTGATGATTTTAGCTGAAGTTACTTCTCCATAAGGAGCAAAAAATTCTCTTAAGTCTTCATCTTGTACGTTGAAGCTTAAGTTTGAAACATAAATGTTCATGTGATCTAACAATAATTGATTAAAAAAATATCTGAGGCAGCGGAAGTAAAACTAACTACGATGCAGATTGCTAAGCAGGATAATTACTAAATACTAATGCGAGGCTCAAATTAACCCTGTGAAGATAAGTGTATTATTGATATGAAATGTAAATATTATCACAAGGAATTTTGAGCCCGCATAAATTGACCATACATTACTAATTCACGAGGCCTTCGAGAGAAATAGATTCCAGGTAGGGAGAAACTGTCTCAATATTATAGGATACCCTGTATTCCTCTACTGCTTTGCTGTGGCCATTGCAGTAAGTTTCAACATAATAGTTATCCAATTGAAATAAGAAGACCATTTGGCCGTAAAGCTGCCTTTTGCCTACTAAAACCCCAAGATGGAGCACTGTTAACTTCTTTTCCTCTTCATTTAACAAGATAAAATCAGAAAGCTTCATAGTACCAATTTTAGAATTTAACTAATAATGTTTACTAATAACCTGACTCTGAACAATGATAAATGCTGATGCCTGACGAAATGAAACACTAACTGAAATGAATTCTACATGGGATTTATAAGAATAATATGTAGGCTGCCCATGTAGAAATTATGGATAAGAGCAAATATATAATTTGAAATTCAAAAAGGCAATAGTTGTTTCTAATTGCCTCTTATCCCAACAATATCCATATAATAGACTGTTATTACCCATAAAGGTTAATTTAAAACCTAATATTTGATAAGGATATACCCGGGTGGGTTAATTCAACTAACTTGTTGGAAATGTTAATAAATGAATAGGAACGGTCCCATCGTTATAATTGAAGATGATTCAGATGACCAGGAGATACTTATAGAAGTATTTAAAAAACTAAACTATTCCAATGAGATCATTTTTTTCTTAGAAAGTGAAGAAGCGCTGAATTATTTAAATCGTACCGATATAAGTCCTTTTCTGATTTTGTCAGATATTAATATGCCTAAATTGGATGGTTTTGCCTTGAGAAATAAAATATATACGGATTCTCAGCTGAAACTTAAATGCATACCTTACTTGTTTTTCTCTACTGCATCCACGCAGAAAGCTGTAATCGATGCCTATAGCATGTCTGTACAGGGATTCTTTGTAAAGCAAAATTCTATGGCCGAATTGGAAAAGACCATACAGGTGATCATGGAGTACTGGACAAGATGTGTAGCACCAAATGATGTATAAAACAACTACATTTCTCCACCTGGTGTTGGCATTTGTAGCCATGCTGTTTTAAAGTTCGGCCAATTATTAAGCAAAAGCGGAAACTTCCTTATAAATCAAAACATAACCTTCGCAGATGAAGAAGACGTTATTTAATAAAGCAACTGCAGATAATGTTATTGAAAGAGTAAACAAGCTTCAGCCAGGTAATAAACCGCGATGGGGAACCATGACCGCCACCGAGATGCTCCTGCATTCGAATCTGTGTAATGAAGAAATTTTTCAACCAATAATGCCTGTAAGAAAGACAAGGTTCAAACAGTACCTGCTACGTATGATTGCCCTATACATGGCACCCAATTTCAAGAAGGGAATTAAAGGCGACCCAGGAAAGGAAACGGTTGGAAAAATAGCTGCTGAGGGTTTTGAACAGCAAAAGCTGAAATTTATAGAACTTATTAGGAGGTTTCCTGAACAAGAGGGCGATCTTACCTTGCCGCACATTGCTTTCGGCAACATTTCTAAGGAACAGTGGGGTATAGCAGCATACAAGCACATGAATCATCATTTAAGGCAGTTCGGCGTATAATAAAATACAAATATTTTGCCTGTGAAAGCCGTGTTACTGCTTATTAATGACATATAAAAAAACATCCAAATCATTCTTGGCTTTGTGATTTTATTTTGCTTCTATCATGGAGCAGAATATTTTGTCCTGTTCCAGTACCAACCGATAAAGTTTTTGTTGCTGCAATGCTGTCTGCCAAAATCAATTTGGTCACCTAATGATTGAAACGCAATCTATACCCACGTTTATTAATTCGTTTATTGTTATACCATCAGCATATGCCTGTGGTTTTTGATAATTGTAATTTGTTGAACGTATGGGTATCTGACTACAACTCTCTGCAAAGATTATTGCCAGTAAGAATGATACAACTAAATGGGGGATGTCATTTTTTTCAAATACCTATTGTTATCCAAATTGTTTCTCACCAAGATTATTAACCTAGGTTTCATCTGGTTTAGTGAGATCACCAATTTCTGTTACCTATTTAAAAAATCAAGCAGAATTTTATTGAAAACATCGGGTTGATCCATCATTGGTAAATGGCCAGCCTCTTCAATTAGATGAAATTTTGCATTTGGAATTATTTTAGCAGCTCTTTCACCATATTCAACAGGAAACAATCGATCGTCTTTTCCCCAAATAATAAGGGTTTCTTTTTTTATCTGTTGCAATAATTCTTCGGGCACTTTCGATACAGCAGCACCTCTGCCTTGCTTAAATACATTCTTCCCTCCGGTTGATTTGGCAACAGCAATCGAGTAAAGACTGTGGTTCGGGTCTCTGTTTTCAGGCTTCTGGAGTATATAAGGAGAATTAAAACGATTTACCATAGAGGATGGAAAACTATTCATCCATATGATTCCGAATAGAGGCCAAAATGAAACTTTCGCACCTAAGCCAGCAGCGTCAACTAAAACAAGTTTATCAACCATCTCTGGATGGTCTATGACAAACTGTAACGCAATGGCACCTCCTTGAGATAATCCAACTATATGAGCCTTTGAAATTTTCATTTTCACTAAAAAGTCTTTAAGCCATTTTGAGAAATAAGGGCGGTTATAAGGGGCATTGGGTTTGTCAGATTCACCATATCCTACGATGTCTGGTGCAAGCACATGAAAATTTTTAGAGATAGTACCAATTGATGGATACCAGGTGACGGCTCCAGCACCGGCGCCATGTAGACAAATCACGGAATTACCACTTCCTGCAGATAGGTAAGCAGTTTTAACTGAATCAATTGTTACCTCACCTTCCTCAACCGAAACCGTCATCCTATCTATCAGCGCTTTCCTAAAATCATTTCTATTTCTTTTTTTCAAAATTTAAGTTTATGCAGTTTATGTTTATATAAATAGCCTGCCTAAAATGGTTTACAACAGTTATTATGGGTTCTAAATGTCACTCCTAAAGATAGTTTTTTCAATGACTGTGGCAGGTGGCTCCATCAGGGGATGGGACATAAGGCTGCGATCCATCAATCACCTGAAATTCCCCATTATGCCCGTTGCATGATGTTCCAGTATGTTAGTTTCATCTTAGTTATAGTCAAGCATTAGCTTCACGATGTTTTTATAATGATCACCATATTCATTTTCAATCCGAAGAAGGCACTCACTAATTATATAGTGTCTTTGAGAGCTATCATATTTGATAACTTGAGCGGATTTAAAAAGCTTCTGATCTGCTGTTGAAAATGTCATGGGGCTAACAACGTGGAGTTCATCTAAGTCATTATTGGTTAATTCTCCCGTAGGAATAAGGGTTAAACCATGCAATGTTTTTATGGGAAGGTCGCCTGCCGAAAAACTTTCAATTGACCCCGGAAAAGTACGGTTGTAAGTATCCATAATCCCTGCCAATGCAAATTCATTTATTCCTTCCTGAAGAAGTACCCCGAGCTTTTTGTTTTTCCTGAAAATTATTTTTTTACCAATCGTTACTTTATCGCTAAAGTGGAAGGTGTTGCTCTGATGGTTTAATTTGGGAGTGTCATATGGATAAGAAACGTCTTCAATCACCTTGCGCATAGTTTCCATTCCAAATAATTTGTTGATAACCATAAGGCTCCCTTCAGTTGCGTTGGAGACACCCGCTGTACTATAAAGGTTTCTACTACTGGCAACGCTTGTATGCTGCACCCAGAGCGGCTTACTGAAACTTGCTTTGATGCCTTCGTAATCGGAGGCGTGTGCTGTGATCGGTTTCCCGTCGAACAGACCCGTTGCCGCCGCTGTTGCCGCACCGTCGCATACGGAAAGAATAGTTACGTTGTCAGAGTGATGCCTTTTAATCCAGTTAATAATCACTGGATCCTGATGCAGTGAATCGGCAACGGCTAAGAAAGGAATGACGATAACATCAGGATGAATATGCAATGAATCAATTTGGGAGAACGTCATTTGCGGCAGAAGGAAAAAGCCTTTTTTAACGACGATTGGAACTTTGTTCTTTGCAACAATGTAGACGTTGGCCTTTTCCGTGGCGTTAAAAAGATAATAGGGAGCCATCATGTCAAAGAGTTCAGTGCCTTCGTTGTTTGCTACTATCACCACCGTCTTCTTTGAGCTATCATAAGTCGGAAGTTGGTAGGTGAAATTGTTCTTCCCCTCGTAAACTGGTGTTCTGCCAAACTCCTTTAGGGGAGCACAGGCATGGAAAAGGAGGGCTGTTACCGCTACCAGGATGATAGCGGCTTTCATAATTTTTGTCGGTTTCATCTTTTATTTGCTTTTAGGATTCGTTGTAATTGTCTTGCGGTTTTAAACCCACATTTAGTGGCGATGTATTCAATTGTAAACTCAGGGTTGTTGAGCATTGTCTTGGCGAACTCAAGTCGCAAAAGCGTGAGGTATTCAAGCACCGTCGTTCCTGTTTTTTCTTTAAAAACACGACTCAGGTTCCGTGGGCTCATGGCAACAAGTGACGCCAGGTCTTCGATGGTGTTCTCATCTGATAAATGCTCAATCAGGTGGTCCTGGACAATGTGGATGGCCGGATTGATGTGGTTACGATAATCAAGGTAGATGCTCTGTTGGGTATGGCTTTGGCTTCTGCGGTGATACACCACGAGCCCCCTTGCAACTTTGTGCGTAAAAAGAGCGCCTTTTAATTCTTCCAGTATTGCCAGCGAAAGGTCAATACCGGCACTGATGCCCGCACTGGTGTAAACATTGTTGCTCTTTTTAAAAAGAATGTCCGTAATGACTTTTGCCGTTGGAAACTGTCGTTGTAATTCTTCTACCCTCCTCCAATGGGTGGTGCATTCAGTGTCTTTTAGCAAACCAGCGTGGCCCAACGCAAACGCGCCATTACAAACAGAGCAAATGAAAACACCCTTATCAGAAAGTGATTTTATCCAGTTAAAGAAATGGTGCTCTGCCCGAAACGCAATGCTATTTACATACTCAAAATCCATCCCCGGAATAAAAAGGTAATCGCCTTCTTTTAGGTCGGCTTCTGTGTAATGCTTCACGTTCCCAAATGAAATTCCGGAGGTGCTAATGATTTCCTCTTTGTAGGAATAAAATTGGAGGTCTACTTCGAAGCCATAGAATTTCGCCTCAGTAAATACCTGGGCGGGACCGGCCAAATCCAAGAGTTCAACGGATGGAGGAACGATAAATGCTATTTTTCTCATCTCTTTATTTTGAATTTGAAGAACTCCAGAATTTCCGGGTTCATGTCATGGCCATTAGAAGGTATTAAAAAAATTATATTCAAGGCGAATAAAAGCTCCATTGGGTGCGGTTCTCAATAGTGTTGTTCTTAATTCTTTTCTGTAACCAATGTCCAACCTGCCCTGGCTGTTGAATATAAATTGGACAGACGGGGCAACGTCCACGAAATATTTTCCGGATTCTGTATTCACCTGGCTTAAGAACTCCATCATTAAATTAAGATTTGTCTGTCTATAACCTTTGTACTCCTTTGGCAATATTAACTTCCCAACTGAGAGGGTATAGTTGACAGCTTTGCTTTTGTCTTGCCCATAAAGAAATTTGTTACCATTTCCGTTATCAGTAGCCTTTAGATATGATATGCTGGATGATAACGCCACCTTGCGTAATAATTGGGTAGCAACTATGCCAAACTCCACTCCTGTATTATGGCCGTACATATTGATTTCTTCCTGGTGAATGTCACTATTATTATAGCTGACCCTGCCAAAGCCAGCCATGCGAAAATGTTTTTGCACCGCATCATTACTTAAGAACCGATATTTCGCATAGACGCTCCCACCTTCATACTTTAAAACATCACTACGGTTACTAAAGAAAACATCACCGCTTACCATCAATTTTTTAGAAATACCGAGCATGATTTCCGGAATTAGGTGATAATTTTTTTTCGACGTGTAGGTTTCATCCATGATCGAGTTGTCCACCCGAAAGCCAATGCTTCCAACGGCACGGTTACTGGCCGGCTCTGTTTGCGAAAACAACTCCTGTGCACTTGCTGATAAGAACAGAGAAAAAGACGTTATAACAAATAGAAGTTTCATTTTATCGGTTTGCAGCGTGAACGATGACTGAGCGTTTTATAGACTTGCGTGGTAAACTCCAGCAACTGTTGCAACCTGGCCAAGAGCATTACTTTTATATTCTTTAGAAGAGACAAAACCTTTGTCCAACAACCTAACCCGTTGTATTCCATTTAACGATTGACCTTTGCCGTTGATAATGGAAAAGGTATAATTACCCATTGTCACAGTACCATTGTCATTTAACTTTACGTCATTGAAATGTATAGCAGCAACAAAACTGGATACAGAAAAGCCTGCATCTTCAACTTTCTTCTTTATTTTATCAAAATCAACTTGAGCGTTTTGCTTGAAGGAGATTCCAAACGTATAGCTTTTCACGTCTGCGTCTACTTTCTCTACAAAATCAAGGGTCTTTAACGACTTGTTGATCGCGTTACTGCACATGCTGCATGTTAGTCCACTTGCCTGCAAATAAACTTTGGTGACTTGGGCTTTTGCAACCATTGACACGACGATGGCAAGCAGTAAAAAAATCTTTTTCATGATATTTATTTTCTTTTGAAAACTATTTGATTAAGCCTGAAAATTCAATTTTGCCTTGGAGCGTTTGCGGATAAGTCGCCTTGATTACTTTCTCCTTTTCAGGTCCTTTTGAAACGGCATTCGCGCCGATTAAAGCCGAGATAGCGTGACTTATTTATAGGAAAACGCATAAGAGGAAAATTGTTACCCATCCTGTCATCAGTATAGGAAAGTGGCTCTTTTTCATTTTTATTTGTTTTACGATATGAAGGTAAACTGACTAGGCAGGGTTGGAAGGACAGCCTGATGTCAGAAACGGACAACCTGTAAATTGCCACCCTGAGTCTGTGACTGATAGAACAGTTTTTTAAACCCATAATGATATATATCACTGCTGCCGTTGTGCACAGGATAAGCATTGATAAAAACCCAACCTTGCTTTCCCATGAAGTTCAAAGCGTCGATAATTGTATTGAATTTTTTTAGTTTGCCATCGTAGGTTCTCAGCCGATCATCTGACCAGAAACTTTTTTCTTCACCAAAGTCAATGTCAATGGTGACCTTATTGCTAAAGAGCCTGGGTGTAGCAATGAGCTGGCAGTATTGTTCAATTTTGCTTGTGTCAGTTTGTGCAAATACAGCAATAGTTGCCAGTTGAAAGAATATAATGACTAATAATTTTTTCATTTCTTTTGATTTAATTGTTTATAATTTTTGGTTTTTGAAAGGCACAAAAGGGTGTTTATGATGCTATGCACCACGTTAAAAAATGTTGGCTTGTTTTCAGGATTAAGAAGCCAGTGAAAGCAATTGGCTGCCGACGCATTCATTCTGAGAGGCAGCGCAACAACATGCAGGTTTTCTGTTCTTCAAATATGGGCTGCTACAGTTCCAGCAAGATGCCGGTTCTTCATAGGAGATAGTGATGTCCATTTCTGCAAGCAAGCTTCGGCTACTTTCGGATAAGTGAGTTCTTTCAATAGTGGCAAAGCCCTCATTGTTGTATAATTTACCAACATAGTGAAAGCCTGCTTTCTGAATACCTTTCAAAGATGACCTGTTTTCCGGCGCATGAATAATCCAGAAGCGGTCTGCCTTTTCTCTTTCATAATTGATTATGTATTGGAGTAAAGTCGGATAGATACCCAGGCCGCGAAAAGTTTCCATTGTTCTAAAGTTCCAGAGATAGCGGTTGCCAATAGGCAATATCAGTTCGTGAGCCAGTTCTCCGATCATTGCCTTTCCCCTTGCCATCCATCCAAATGCAGCAGGCATATTGTTTAAATAGGCTACAAAAGCTACATGATCATTTGCTATACGTTTTATTACGTCTTCACGGGTGGTGCCACCCATCCAGGCAAGCAAACCCACTTTGGTGCATTCTTCCATTATCAATCCTGCAGGTGGTCTAATGAAGGACAGCGTATCCGTCGATTTAAGTGTATAAAGAGACATGACTTTATGGTTGTTGTTTTAAAAAACCGAGATAGGTCGCGGTGAATAGATGACCTGGTGAAGATTTGGCCCTTTGATTTTTAGCTTATAAAATGCGCTCAAACGTTTCTGTTCTACCGAATAGCGAGATACCTATATAACCACGTACTTTAAGATTGAGCCCGCTGATACTTATTTTACAACTATAGGTTTTGCCGTTTTCAGGATCATAAACCTGTCCTTGCGTATAAGCGCCATCCTCATAAGAAAAATTGGTGAGCAAATCCAGGCCAAGCAGGTCTCTGTTTTTCAGTTTGCTATCCGGATTCTGTGTGTCTTTTCTTGGGTTCGATGCCCAAATTGTTCTGCCGAAATAACGGTCTCCCTTTTTATACATTTCAATTTTTGCGTCCTTTTTTGGGGACCAATAAACGCCAATTATTTTGTCGGAAACGGACTTGCCTGTTTGTGCCAACCCGCCAACATAAAGCAATAAGATAGCGATGGAAAACAATGATGTTTTAGTTATTTGTTTCATTTTGTTTTCAGTTTTTTGTAAGTGAAAATATTTCTGTCGATAAAGTGTGCCTGTCGATATAACGGGATACTAAATTTTCATTTTGTAGTCCTTTATTTGCGTGATAAACAGTGGGAATGGTTTTCACGTCTTCGGTAAGTTTTGTAACGCCATTATTTTCTGTTTGGGTTACCGTTGTGTGGTTCATTTCAACAACGACGCATATTGGTAAAATGGCCATTAGTGTGAACACTTGTAAAGCGAATGCAATCTTTTTCATTTTATTATTTTTAGTTGTTTTTGATGATGTAAAAGTAGACCGGCTTTCAGGGGCTTGAAGGACGGGAACGTGTCAGAAAAAGACAATCATTTCATCGAACTTCAGAATGGCTATAAATTGTTTAGAGAAAAGCCACCCAGGTTAGAGTGGCTTTTAGCTTCAATGCCGTTAACCGCACTTACTTGCAAGTTGCACATGTGCAATTGCTACCGCAATTACAGTTTTCGCAGGTACAATTTGGGTTGTCACATTTTTGTTTGTCGCTTGGAGTAACACTACTCAATTTGATTTCTGATTTCATAACTTTTGGTTTACTTGTTTTTAAATGATTTTGATAAAACAAAAGTAGAATCAGTGGGGCCTGTTGTTGTTACATTACCTTGGGTAAAGCTTACAGAATTTTGGGTTATAGCTGGTCAAGAAGTTTGCGCTTTGCTGATCCAACTTTCTTGAAGTGTGAAGGCGTAAGTCCGGTGATTTGTTTAAACTGATTGGAGAGATGTGCAACACTACTATAGTCCATTTCAAAGGCGATGGCTGACAATGTCATTTCGTTGTACACTAAAAGCTCTTTTACCTTTTCAATTCGCTGTTGTATAAAATAATTTTCAATGGTGCGCCCCTCAACAGAAGAGAACAGGCTACTTAGATAGGTGTATTCATGATACAAATTCTGTGACAGGTAAGCTGAGAGGTTCATTTTGTGTTCCTTATCGTCAACTTCTTTTCTTACTTTTTTTATCACCAGTTGTTTGATCTTTTCTATTAATCCGCTTGTTCTGTTATCAATTAATTCAAGTCCAATTGCTGCAAGGCAGGAACTTACGGAAACATATTGTTCCGCTGACAGTGGTTGAACAAGATGAATTTCCCCTACAATCACTTGTTGATAGGATATAGAAGCATTGGCCAAAACGTTTTCTACTGCCAGCAGGCAACGACGGCAAACCATGTTTTTAACGAGTAGAACATTCTCGGACATAATGGAAGATAAGTGTTAAGATAATTCAAGTTGATAACTTCCCAACAGAAGGGTCAGTTAATGGCCTTGTGGCAAAAGTTTGTAGACATGCCTCCGAGCAAAAGAAAACTTCAGGCCTTTCGGGGTGCTGAATGGCTGCAGCTTTGTCCAGTATCAGCATTCTGCAAACGGGATCAACAAAGAAAGAAATAGCTTTTGGGTTCACTAATTCCGCTATGTCTTTTTCTTCGGCCATGTTTTTAAAGCGATGTTTCCCTTTTGGTTCAAGTGCAAATGTAGATATATCGGTAACGGCCTCAAGAAAGTCATCTGAACACCAGAAGGTGCCGGGGCTGGCCTTAGCAGCTATGCGGGAAGTAAGATTGATGGCGGAGCCAAAATAGCTACCGTTTCTTTTTAAGACCTTTCCATAATGAAGCCCCCCGTGTACTTGCAGAAAGTTGTCTTCCCTGGAGGTGTGCTTCATTAGCATGAAGGCTGTCGAAAGTAAAAAGTCTGCCGATGCAGACACGATCATTACTTCATCTCCGGTACGTTCTTTTAGCTCGCTGTCGCCAACCAGGCAAACCTGTACAATTTCCAAATACCTGTCAATTAAGTCGGCTGCGGAAGCCGCACCGTGTGTTTCGGTGAGCGCCGTATAACCGGAGAGGTCAGCCATTAAAATGGCAATGCTTTCTTCCATAACCATTGTTTAAAAAAGTATGTAAACCCTAGTGAATATGCACCGAAAGGGCAAAATTGAATTCATACGTTTAAGCTTCTACAAATGGCTTCAAAGTGACTGGATTATGCCGTTTTTGGGCTTTGAAAACAAAAAGAAAGAATAACCCATCAATGACATCTACAACAAAACAAAAGGTTGGCCAGTATCCGGGTATTGCCGTTTGAATCGGTAAACCTTTGTGATGAAATATATCCCACACGCCATGAAAAAGAATGCCGTAGGCTATTAACAAACTGTTCCGGGTGTAGCCAACTATCGCGAGAAAATACAAACCTAACGCAACGGCTACTTCCAAGATAATCAAATTAATGGGGTTTTCTTTCAATGAAAAGCCAACATAAATAAATGCAATGGCGACAAGGAGGGTTGCAGCCATTAGTTTTGTGGGGAAGTATTTAGCCAGCATTTGCGATAGAAGGATGCATATTACGGCGGTGACAATACCTGCAATTGTTTCTACCATTTATTGGTTTTATTGAATGAAAATTCGCTAATGTTATTCAGCGTGTGTCTGTTTCAACTGTAAAGATGCTTTTATATCTAACGCTTAAAAAGACAATTAGGTGTCAGTAACAGACAAGAAGGCTATAACAGATGAACAGGCAAAAGGCTCAAAAGGGGTGTCGAACCCTGGGTTGTGTGTGAATTTTACGGTCAAATATTCCTGCAAACTCGCTTCTTTGTGGGGTTCTGCAAGTATACTGAAAATCAAAGGCTTCAATTTTTGCTGTTCCTGAAGGAATTTTCTTTAATAGAGCAGAAGACAGGTGTCGAACCACAGGTGTCAACGAGGTGTTCTCCTACATTGCAGGACTGGTGGGGCTTTACAGAAATGTAAAAGCCGCACTTCCATGAAAAATTTCGAGAGTGCGGCTTGGGTAGCCTCGCCGCGAATCGAACGCGGATCCAGGGCTTCGGAGACCCTTATACTATCCATTGTACTACGAGGCCAAAATCAGATCAGGCAGAAATCCATCTATTTCTTCCTATTTGATCAATCCATGTGCATTGGTGGCAAATATTTTTACCGCAATGGCGAGCAAAACTACGCCAAAAAACTTGCGCACTGCAATCATTCCACCAGGGCCAAGTATTCTTTCTATAAACTTTAAAGATTTCAAAACGACAAATACAACAATAAGGTTCAATAAAATGCCCAGGAGCACTGTTGTTTGTGTATAATTTGCCTTTAACGATATAATAGTGGTTAGTGTTCCGGAACCTGCAATAAGCGGAAAAGCAATGGGTACAACAGTAGCTGCCCTGACATCTTTTTCACTTTTAAAGAATTCTGCCCCCAGCACCATTTCCAATCCAAGTATAAAGATCACAATAGACCCCCCAACAGCAAATGAGCCTACGTCCAGGCTTAAAAGGTTCAGGAATGGCTCTCCAAGGAATAGAAAAAGAATCATCAGTCCCCCGGAAATAAGAGTAGCCCTGATTTCCTTAATGCCACCCATTTTATTTTTTATTGAGATCAGGATGGGAATGGAACCTATAATATCTATAATGGCAAAAAGCGTAAATGAAACAGTAAGTATATCCTTGACATTAGTTTGCATGGTAATATTTGATAAAAATACGCCTTACAGGCACAGGAAACCTGCTAAAAGGAATAATTAAAGTAATGGACAGTGCCAAAAATTATAGCCGGAAACGGATACCTCCATAGGCATTGAAACTTGCTGTATTATATCCATATACATCCGAATATTTTTGATTGGTGATATTCCTGATGTCAGCAAAGATCTTAATACCTGCGTGCAGGGCATATTCTGTATATAAATTCAGCAAGTAATAATGTTTCAGCTTTATATCTGTGGGCTGAAAGGATGCATCGTAATAAACATCCCTGCTGCTTCCGGTAGCACTTGCCTGTAACATTATATATATGGCTTTTGTAAGCTGGCTGCCGGCAGAAGCTACAAGATTGCTTTTAGGTCTTCTTAATAAGTTGAAATAAGTGGTATCCTTGCCATTTTGAATAGTAGTGATATTGCCCGTAACATAAGTAAACAAAGCCTTTAACTGAACTATGTTTGCTATTGATGCAGAAGCCTCCAATTCAAATCCATGGTCTTTTTGCCTGTCCTGGTTGATATAGCGAGATCGGTAGGTAGCCGGGTCAAAGAAGAAAGCGATGACATCCCTGGTACTTCTGTTAAACCATGTAGCTCTTCCATTAAAGTTATCATTAGGAGAAAAATACTGTAGGCCACCCTCAATATTCATAGAGGTTTCAGGTTTTAAATCCTTGTTGCCATATTCCGAGAACAATTGAAAAAGACTAGGCGTTTTATAGCCTGATGATGCATTCACAAATAGCTTTATCTTTTTTTCAAGGAAGTAAGATGGATTGATATTAAAAGCAAAATTGTTCCCATATACTGAATGATGATTCATTCGTCCACCGCCTTCTATACTGAATGCATTTTTCTTATAATTCAATGCCGCATATGCTGCAAGCTGTTTTTGATTCACGCTATCACCACTTTGCAGTTGCTTTTCTATAGTTGCTTCAGGACTGTAAGGAGGAAAGGGAGGTATGACATTTAGACCCTCATAATCGGTTTTAGAAAAGCGTAGCTCTGTACCCAGTGTTAGCTTGAAATCACTGAGAGTCTGCACCAGGAATGCCTCTGCAAAATGCTCATTGGCCTTATAAACTGTTTTACTGTAAGTGTAATAACCATTCCTGCTTTTTGTTGAATCATCAATGTAATTCCTGTAAGTCCTGTTATATTGATAGCTGATGTTTACCAGGGCATTTTTTAATGTGATGACATTCCTTACTCCCGTTTGAAGGTTATGTGAGGAATAAGCATGGTCCAATTCATCTATGAAAGCATCCTGGTCCAGGCTGCCGCTGTTCTTGCTCCACCTCAAAAAAGGTTGAATATGCAAGGCTTTGCCTGCCTTGACCCCAAGGGTAGCCTGCAGTGCATTTTGCTTGTAGCCATCTTTATCAAATGTGGTTAAAGACCCGGCAGGTTGTTTGGCTTCAGAAAAACCATCTGTGTTGAAATGGGTAAACCCAACCGAATAATTAAATAAACCCTTATTGCCATTGAAAGTGGTATTATAGCGTTTAGTATCATAGCTTCCATAATGCGCAGTGCCGGTTATGGAGAAAGGTTTAGTTCCTGTTTTCCGCGTAATGATATTGATAACACCTGCAATGGCATCACTTCCGTACAATGTACTCTGGCTTCCCTTTAGAATTTCTATGCGTTCCACATTATCTATTGGGATATTCCTGATATCAAAATTGCTACCAATGCCAGAGGCATCATACACTGGAACACCATCTATAGTGATCAGTGTATAATCTACTCTTGCCCCTCTTAAATAGATATTCTTTTCCTTCCCGGGATTATTTGTATAGCCATTGATAAAGACCCCGCCCAACTCTGATATAACCTGTGCCAGGTCCCTGCTGCCTGCATGTTCTATCTGCTGCCTGGAGATAAGCGTGACGACTTTTCCGGTTTCCGTTGTCTTTGTTGAATACTTTGTTGCTGTTACCGTTACTTCGCCCAATACTTTACTGGAGTCCTGAGCGGATACAAAGCTGCTGATAAAGATCGCAGCCACTGTCAAAATTTTTCTCATTCTTTTAAATTTTGTGGTGACTGCTTCCTGGTAATAAAAGAGATAGATAAATCTTACGCCTTATCCTCTCTGCCTTTCACCCGAAAGCATGAAATTAGATTAAGGTAACTGGCAGGTCTTCTGGCTTAAACCTAACCTGAAAGCCTTCCCGTTAATGAAACAGTGGCATAAGTATCAGGTTGATCTTCCTGGAATGTCCAGGGGTTTTTACAGCTACGGGGATAGCGCCGGATTTTCACCGGCTTCCCTTTTCATCCCGGCTTATGACAACCGGGAACCAATTACGTGGGCAAATGTAATGTAACTGTTAAACACATTGACCAGTTGCCTTAAATTAATGATAAGCAGCCCTCTGGATCTTTATTCCACATGGCAGATAACCTATTCCTTCTTATTTTTATATTTATTCCATATGGATAAGCCTTTGCCACAGATCATGTTTGATTTTTCTTCCAAAGTGGAAGAGGAGCAACCTAAAGAGTTTCTCTCAGGGCAGCCTGTGCCCCAGGATAAACCAGTGGCACCAAAAAGTAGCAGGGGCAGAAAGCCTTTAAAGGATATCGAAGCTGAAATAGATCTTGTGGAGGTGCCGGAGGATGAAGTGCTATTTCAAAAACAATACTATTCAATTGGCGAGGTAGCCAATATGTTTAAGGTAAACACATCCCTGATAAGGTTTTGGGAAAATGAATTTGATATCCTGGAACCCCGCAAGAACCGCAAAGGAGACCGTTTTTTTAAACCTATAGATGTAAAGAACCTCCAGATGATTCACGACCTGCTTCGACGCAGGAAATTCACCATTGAAGGTGCCAAGGACTTTCTGAAAAAAAACAAGCAGGGAAGAGAAAAATATGAGATGGTACAATCCCTGCAAAAACTTCGTTCCTTTCTTCTGCAACTAAAGGCCAATTTGTAGCATCTCTTTAACAACAACTGTCTTGTGCCCTGCGGCTGCCGCAGTAATTTTGAAAGACAAGAATCATTATGAAGAAGATACTATTATTAACGGCCATACTTTTTTCTACATGCATCGTGTTTGCACAATCAGCAGAAATTAGCCATGATCCGGAGGGAAATAAAATAATAAAAGGTTTTATCTCAAGGCAGGAATTAGCTAATGATTCCAGCTTTACCTGGTTTTTACAAAATCAAAAAGATTATACACCTGACCAAAGCGCTTTAAAGGCATTAAGGGCCAACAAAGATTCTATCAATATCATTGCTTTTGGTGGCACCTGGTGCAGCGATACCAAGTATATACTCCCAAAATTTTATGTGCTGAGCGATGCTTCAGGTTTATCCCCTGATAGAATTACATTAATCGGTGTAGATCATAATAAAAAGACCATTCAGCATTTATCTGAAGCATTTAATGTCATCAACGTCCCAACATTTATAGTGATGAAAAACGGTAAGGAAATAGGCAGGGTTGTGGAATATGGCACTACAGGAATGTTTGACAGGGAATTGGGGCAAATTATTGCTGGTAAGACAAATTAATAAAGCTTGCACATAACAGAGTATTCCGGGTTGCCGGAATTATTTATGCTTTGAAGTAAGCATTAAGATACTATGGCAATATCTTTTCCTTCAGCTGTGATCTTTATTTCCAGCTTTTCCATGGTTTGAAGAATAAAAAAGTTTACCTGCTGCTTAATAGCAGTAAACTGGCTCCATTGCATAGGGGGTGTAAAGAACTCTATAAACACCATAAAGGCCTGTACCCTGATATCATTAAAAAGCACCGTATGCGATTGTACTTCAGGTATAGAGCTCAGATATTTTTTGATCTCTGCCAGCAATTGCTCCAGCTTTTGTGGCGAGGTTTGGAGGTTAATGAATAAGTTTATCTCCCCGCGTATTTGTGAGCGGAGCGATACATTATCCAGAATGCTGTCCACCATTTGCTTATTCGGCACCGTTACAAAAGATTTATCTGCAGTCCTTACCCTGGTGCTTCTCAGACCAATGCGTTCCACAGTGCCTGATACGCTTTGAACTTTTACAAAATCACCCGTAGTAAACGGCTTATCAAAGAAGATCACAAATGAAGCGATGAGGTTTTCAAGGCTCTCCCTCAAAGCAAGTGCAATGGCAGCACCAACTATACTTAAGCCGGTCAGAAGGCTGCTGATATTATAATTGAAGGCAAAGTGCAGCAGCATCATTACCCCTATAATGCCTACGATTACTTTCAGGAAATCACGAAAGAAAACGATCAGTTGATTATCACTTTGATTGGGCGTCTGGTTGGCTTTTATTTCCAGTACAGATGCAATGAAATCTATGATGCGTAATATCAACCATATAAAAGCTATTACCTGTATAGCTATACCAATCGAAAGCAATACCTTTTCAAGGGAATACTTGTAGATTTTAATATTTAAAGCTGAAGGAAAATCCAGCCGGTATAATGCAATAATTGATACTGAGATCACCAAAAAGGTCCCCAGGGGAACAATGATCAGGTCAACGAACTTTTGTTGATCAAAGGTTTTCCATGCTCTCTTGAATACTTTACACAGTAATATCGCAAGGTATTTAGAGATCAGCCGGTTCAGGATAAGTACAAACAGGATAACGCCCAACACCCATAAATAATCCCTCACAGAATTATCCAAATAAATACGGTCTAAGAAAGAATTCATCTCAAGGATTTGGATTAAAATTATAGATTACTGCAAAACTAAAACCTGTATTGGTAAATCCGTAAGGTGTCGTTTGTAAATGTGACCAGCCTGGCAGATGTCGAAAAAGAATGGAAATAGGGTTGAAAGGAGGCCGGTATTGGTTTCTTTACATCCATAAAATTACTGGTATTGTATACAATGATCTCGTTAGGATGGGTTTGTATGATATAGTTTTCTTTAACTGCAATGCTTTGCCATTTGGTAACGCCGATCTTTTTCTTATAGGCTCCATAATTATCAAAAACAAACACACCATTAACGCTGTCGGCAAGATATACAAGGCCATTATCGCTAAGGATCTTTTGCGGATGAACACTTACAGGGAAAAGTGTTCGCAGATCAGGAGTTTCCACAAGCAGTTTTCCCTGCTCATCTACTTTCTTCAACTTATTGTCATATTCATCAAACACCCAGATGTTATTATCATAAGATATCCCGGCAGCTCCCGGTTGCAGGATATTGTATCGCTTCAGATCTATAGATGCCCTGTTGGCCAAAAACCTATCCAGGAGAACTATGGTGGAAAAATCTTTGTAAAACAACAGGGGCCTTAATGGATTCGATACATCCACGGAAAATAATTTGCCTGCATTGCGTACCTGGTTATAGATTGCTACCGAATCACCTTTGTCATTGAATTTACGAACCTGGCCCGAGGAAGAAATGATATAAAGGTTGTCAAGGTTATCCATAACAGCGTCCGTGATATCTCCTTTATACGTTTTCACCAGGGTAAAGCCGGAATCGGGCTGCACCTGTGCAAGGCAGGGTAGAAAACCAGAGGCTAACAGGTATATAATAAATAATTGCTTCACCAGTTCTTATAGATTTTATGTTCCATGCCTGAATAGGACCTCACCTCCATATCTGTACCATCAAAGATGGCATAGGTGCTGAAATTCATCCATTCGCCAAGGTTAATATAGCGGCTGTTATCTTTTAGACGATAATCTATGGGCAGGTGTCTATGCCCGAAGACAAAAAAATCAAAATGTTGCTGCTTCAGCATTTCCTTGCTATAGATCAGCAACCATTCTTTCTCTTCTCCAAGGAAATTTTCCTCGCTATCGCCAGTTGCTGAGCGGCTTTTATGACTGAAATAATTAGCTATGCCCACTCCGATAAAAGGGGGAAGTATTCCAAACATCCAGTGACAGACAGGGTTCCTGAATACTTTCTTCATGGCTTTGTAACCATGGTCTCCGGGTCCCAGGCCATCACCATGACCAATGTAAAAGCTTTTGCCATTGAACTCAAAGGTTTTGGGTTCAAAATAGACCGGAACATTCAATTCCTTTTGAAAGTACTGGCGCATCCACATATCATGGTTGCCAACAAAGAAATGGATCCCTATACCTGCATCTGTGAGTTCCGCTATCTTTCCTAATAATCGGACACCACCTTTTGGAACCACCTTGCGGTATTCATACCAGAAGTCAAACATATCCCCAACAATGAAGATCATGAAGGCGTCTGCCCTGGTTTCATCCAGGAATCTAACTATACGCTTTTCTCTTTCAAGGCTGCTTTCTTCATTAGGCGCACCTAAATGAAAATCAGAAAGAAAGTATATTTTTTTGCCCGGTGGAATCTGCATAGGATCAGTAGCTATTGCTGGTCGTCAATTACAAAACAATATACTTCTTTTGGACCATGCACGCCAACTACCAGGGTTTTTTCAATATCGGCAGTGCGGCTTGGTCCCGTGGCAAAGGTTATGAGAGAGGGAAGGTATTGATGGTACTTTTGCTTTAAGGCTACCAATCCATCCCTGATGTCATACACCAGTTGGGATGTATAGGCAATGCAAATATGTACTGGAGCATATACGCTTGGTACACGGCCCTGGTGCACAGAACTTAATACCATGCTACCTGTACGCGCCACCAGGAATTCGCAACTCGTTATCGAGGCTTCACAGCTTGCAATGTCATTATGCAAACTGTTAGGAAATATCAATGATTTCCATTTTTCCTCTTCACAATAAATGCGGGTCCATTGATTCTGGTAGCATAGCTTATTGAATTGGGCAACAAGTTCCTTTTCATTCTCACAAAAAAGAAATTTACCCTGTAAAGAGGAAAATTGCTCGGCAAATTCCACTACAAGGTCCTGTTGTTGCGGCTGGAAGACACTGCCAGCTCCTTCGCTTTTGGGAAAAGGCAATGGCGTTGGGTGAGCCAACGCCATACGTATTTTTTTCAGAATGTTATTCTTTGCCTGTGAATTACTCATTGGGGTGCAGGAGCTTGGTTGGTAACATTTGGATCATAAGGAGGCACGCCTTCGCTAATTCCACCTTCAGGATGCTTTTCTGCTTCTTCATCATCCACATCCAGTAAGTGCTTGTCTTCGTAAGGTCGTGGCCCTATCAGTGTTTCCACATCACTTTGAAACAAGACTTCTTTTTCAAGTAATGCTTCAGCCAGCTTTTCTACTTCAGCTTTCTTCTCAGTCAAAAGTGCTTTGGTTCTTAAGTAAGCTACGTCTATCAGCTTTCGCACTTCTTCATCAATAAGCCTAGCCGTTTCATCAGAATAAGGCTTTGTAAAAGAATTATCCTGCTGGGGGTCGTAAAAACTAATGTTGCCCACTTTTTCATTCATACCATAAACAGTTACCATGGCATAACCAATACGTGTGATCTGCTGAAGGTCGTTCTGTGCTCCTGTAGATATCTTTCCAAAGAAAATATCTTCACTGGCGCGGCCTCCCAATGTCATACATATCTGGTCATTGAGCTGGTCTGTATTGTACAGGTATTGTTCCTTTGGTGTGTACTGGGCATATCCTAAGGCTGCCGTTCCTCTTGGTACAATTGTAACCTTGAGCAATGGATAGGCATGTTCCAGGAACCATCCGCAAATAGCATGTCCTGCTTCGTGGTAGGCAATGATCTTCTTTTCATCCGGTGAAATGATCTTATTCTTCTTTTCCAATCCACCGATCACCCGGTCAACCGCATCCTGGAAATCAGTCATATCAACAGCTGTTTTTCCCTTACGGGCAGCTATAAGGGCTGCTTCGTTACAAACGTTGGCTATATCAGCCCCCGCAAAACCGGGAGTCTGCTCTGCCAGTTTATGTATATCTACTTTTTCAGATACCTTAATTGGTTTCAGGTGTACCTTAAAGATGGCTTCGCGTCCCTTTACGTCTGGTTTATCTATCGTAATCTGCCTGTCGAAACGACCTGGGCGTAAAAGCGCTGTATCCAGTACATCCGGGCGGTTGGTAGCTGCGAGTACTATAATGCCTGTATCAGTTCCAAACCCATCCATTTCAACGAGCAATTGGTTCAAAGTGCTTTCTCTTTCATCATTGCTCATCATCATGTTCTTACCACGGGCACGTCCGATAGCATCTATCTCGTCAATAAAGATCACGCAGGGAGCTTTTTCACGCGCCTGCTTGAACAGGTCACGAACCCGGCTGGCACCTACACCAACGAACATTTCCACAAAATCTGAACCGCTCAGGCTGAAGAATGGCACCTGTGCTTCTCCTGCCATAGCCTTAGCCAGCAAGGTCTTACCTGTTCCGGGAGGACCAACCAAAAGTGCACCTTTAGGTATTTTACCACCAAGAGATGTATATTTCTTAGGATTACGGAGAAAGTCAACGATCTCCATAACCTCTACCTTAGCCTCATCAAGCCCTGCAACATCAGCGAAAGTTATATTAACACGGGTACCCTTATCAAACAGGGTAGCTTTTGATTTACCTATATTGAATATGCCGCCAGGCCCGCCACCTGCTCCTGCACCGCCGCCCATCTTGCGCATCAATAAGATCCAGAGACCTATGAATATCAGGATAGGTAACAAGGTCTGAAGTATTGGACTAAACCAGTTAGTCTCATTTTCCACATCAGAACCCGGTTGGTTTTGCGGAGGCACCTTTGCCACAACATAGTAATCATTCAATTCCTTACGTACATCTTCATTGGCTGAAATGCGGAAATAGTAATGAGGACCCTCTTGTGTGAATTTGGTCTTGGAGGTGGAAGCATATTTTTGGATAGCTTCTGGCTTTAAATAAACCCGAACAATGTCCCTGTTATCAACAATGATGTATTTAGAAACATCACCCTGGGATACCATCTGCTTGAAGTTTTCAAAATTCGTTTTCTCCAGCGAAGTAGAGAAAGGTCCAAAAAACTGGAAGCCGATCAATACAGCAAAAATGATGGCATAAACCCAGTAAATACTGAATTTCGGCCCTTTGCGGGGTGATTCTCCATCATTGTTTGAACCTGTAGTTCTATTAGAGAATTTAGGAAGTCGGGATTTGCTATCGTTCTTATATGGCTCTTGTGACATTTTAATTTTTCTTATTAATCTTATAGCTAAAGATGCAAGTAATTGAATTTTTAGTGGAATATCTAAGGAGGAAAGCTATTTAACAAATAGATTTCCTATCCATTATGCTCTTCTCCGGTTGCATCACTCCACATTTCTTCCAGTTTATAAAATTTCCTCTGCTCAGGCAACATGATATGAACAACAATATTTACATAGTCAAGCAGCACCCATTGCAGGTTTTGCTTTCCTTCATGCCTGTATGGGTTTTCACCACACACCGTTTTTACCTGGTCTTCTATGAAATCAGAAATTGCTCTTATCTGCGGTTGGTTTGAGGCCTCGCAAATGATAAAAAAGTCGGCAACTGCTTCCGGGATTTTTCGAAGGTCCAGGGAAATAATGTTTTCACCCTTTTTTTCCTGAATAGCCTTTATGATTGTTTTAAAGATTTTAGAGTTTTTGTTCAACCGGCTAACGCCTTTCTTACGTGTGGCTAATACTTCTAATGGTTCCAAATAGTAATAGTATTTTTTGTTATAATAATAAAATAAGTGCGGTCACTTAGGGTAGTAACAATTAAAGTTATTTTTCTTTGCTCAAAAATAGTAGTTAATTGTCATCTTTAAACCCAATAGGTACCCCTTTCATTGAACTGCACACCGTGGATAGCACCAACAACTATGCCATGGGATTGGTGCATGCAGGTATGGCACAGCATGGTACCGCTGTGTTCGCACAGGAGCAAACCAGGGGGCGCGGACAGCGTAATAAAACATGGATTTCAGAGCCCGGTTCCAATATAGCTTTATCAGTTATTTTTCAACCTCCTGCCTATTCTACTTCGCAATTGTTTATGATAAGTAAGCTGGTAGCCACGGCAACGCTTAATTTTTTTAACAGCTATACAACAACTGACACTTCCATTAAATGGCCTAATGATATTTATTGGCGTGACAGAAAGGCAGGGGGCATATTGATCGAGAATATTATTATGGGTAGCGAATGGAAGTACACCATTGCTGGTATTGGTTTGAATATCAATCAAACTTCTTTCAAAGGACTTAAGAATAAAGCAGTGTCGCTTAGGGAAATTACCGGCAATATTTTTGAACCCGCGGCATTAGCCAGGGAATTATGCATTTTCCTGGATATACAGTTCAATAAATTATTGCAAGATCCTGCAGAGATATCAAGACAATACCAGGAACACCTGTTTGGTTATGGAAAAAAGGTAAAGTTGAAACAGGGCTCCAGGATATTTGAAGCTACCGTGCGTGAAGTCACCGATCTGGGACAACTGGTGGTGGAACATACATTGGAAGAACGCTTTGAAGTAGGCGAGGTAGAATGGGTATTATGATCCTGTAATCACTTAGCCCTTCACTATTTCTTCAGCATGCGCTTTATTCTTCGGACGAAGGAAGATCTTTTGTATCACGCCATTTTCATCTATTACAAAGGTAGTACGGAGAATACCCATATATTTTCTTCCGTATAGGTTCTTGTCTCCCCAGACACCATACTTTTCAATGATCTTATGCTGGGGATCGGCAAGCAGTGTAAAGGGTAGGTCGTACTTTTCCCTGAACTTCCGGTGTTTATCTTCAGCATCAGGGCTCACACCTATCACTTTAAAGCCATTCTTTTTCAACAATGAATAGTTGTCACGAAGATTGCAGGCCTGGATGGTACACGTCGGGGTGTCATCTTCAGGATAGAAATACAATACCAGCTTCGAACCCTTCAGTTCATTCAACGATACTTTTTTACCATCTTGGTCAACCCCAGAAAAAGCAGGAGCTTTTTGTCCAACCTGTAAATGTGTAGCCATGAGAAAATGTAAAATGAATAATGTAAAAATATTACATAGGTGAAGAATCAAAATTACAATGTAAATAACAGGAAAATCATCTCCTCACATTCCATGTTCTTTCCATCACATTGCCTGCTTCATCCTGTATGGTCAATTTTAATTCATGCGCCCCGGGCGGAAAGTTTTCATCAAACTGGTAGATCCAGGTCTTGCCCTTGTCATTGCTAAAGCATAACCATTTGCCATCCACTTCAGCCCGGAAGCTTTTAATAGTATTGAAATTATCCCGTGGTGTAAATACCAGCCTGGAAGCTTTTGACAAATTTATTGGTGGGGCATTCACAGTTGGAGGCATGGTATCAATAAATGCCTGGAAACTACCAAACTGCCTGAACTTAGCAGATAGCCACCCGCTTTGCCAGGTTGCTTTCGATATAAAAGTTCTGCTGCCGGCAATGTTTTTAATGATCACCTTGTCCCTTAGTTCCGGAGCAATGTCAGTATCAGGTTTGATCCGTACAGTGAACAAATCATGTGCAGGAATGCCTGCAGATAAAAATTTATGTAAAGCTGAAACGGCACCCAATTCCTTATTCTGAACTATTTCATAATTGACATGGATAGAATCATAGAGTGTAGCCTCAGTGGTGTACAATTCAAAGGCATCCAGTTCCACCACGTTTACCTGCCCGGGAATTAATTCCTGGGCTGCTGTTGGTGTATAAGGTTTGGCAAGTGTGGGATCATATTGCACACTAAAATGAATGGTGGAAGTATTCTTATCAGCATCCTGCACTTCTATGTCAATATTATGTACCTCCTTGTCCTTTAGCTCAATGATGCCATTGCCATTAAAAACATCATACGCTACATTCATTGCCCCGGGCAATGGACTTACCTGCTGCATGGTAGGTCCGCCTCTTGACTTAAAAGGGAGGTCTACCTGCGCATTGATATACCTGGTTTCGTCATAGCCAATATTATTGAGCACGAATTGGGACACTGGTTTGTCATCCATCATGATCTCCGCACAATAGATACCATTGGGGTTTAAGGTGCCACTAAAATGATCAACGGCATTAATAGCAAAGCTGATCTTATTGGAGCCAACCCTAAGCCTGTCAGATGGCAATAAATATTTTGCACCTGCTTTTTTGAGTGAGATTACCTGGGGGGTTTGCTCATAAGTGCTTTTATTACGGTCATACATGGCCAGTTTGTAGATGGATGGAGGCACCGCATCTGTAATGGGGAAATTAAACAAAAGGGGATTGAGGCATTTGCCGGTTTTAGTGTCCCTGATCTCAAAATGCACATGGGGACCTTCCGACCCGCCGGTGCTGCCGCTCCTGGCTATAAAACTTCCTTTTTTTACCGGAAACAGATTGCCTGGAATGGAGATATCAATATTCCAGCTTTGCCTGGCATATTGCTGTTTTTTAACATAGTCGGCCAGCGCCGGAAAAAATGCATTAAGATGGGCATATAATGTTGTGTAACCATTTGGATGATCAATGTAGATTGCCTGCCCAAAGCCGCCAGGTTCCACCACTATCCTGGAAACATATCCATCGGCTGCAGCATACACCGGCAGGTTCACCTTTTGCTGGGTGCGAATATCGAGCCCCATGTGCCAGTGGTTGGCGCGGATCTCCCCGAAATTAGCCACCAGTTTCATGGGAATATCCAACGGATGGCGGAAATAGTTTTGAGGGTACGTTTGTGCTTCACAGTAACCAGCGAAAAGAAACGAGAAAAAAAGGAAGGGTAGTTTTTTGAGCATCATATTCCATTTAACAGACCGAATCTGCATTCAATCATTATTCCATAAAAGCTGGGCATAAAATTGGTAACTTAATAGAGTAATAAAAAATTTTTCACCTAAAAACCCCAAACAATGAGTGTAAATAATAAACACCTTGCCACTTTCCTACTCGGTGCTGCAGCTGCCTTCGGTGCCTATAAATACATGAATCTTACAGATGAAGAAAAAGAAAAGCTGGCTAATGATATAAAGGACAAAGCCAATAAAGTAAAAAAGACAGCAATGGATGCAGAAGACCAGGCTATGGAATACTTCAATGAATTAAAAACAAAAGGTTCTGATGCATTGAAGGAATATATGCCTAAAATGGAAGAGTTTTTTGAAGGGCTTTTTAAAAGTGGAACTAAAACCACAAATGCGGCCTCAACAGAAACACCTTCCAATAATTAAAAGTTTTTCATACAATCTTTTTTTACGGTACGATATTTTATTATATAGGTAACACGATACGAAAATTCATTCTTAACCTCGCCTGATAAGATTTTTACTTACCAGGCACTAAAACTTATATTATGAAAAGTAAATCCGGGATTGGATCATTATTGTTATTAGGTGCTGCTGCCTTTGGTGCTTATAAATATTCTAAGATGACTGATCAACAGAAGAAAGACCTTGTAAACAAAGGCAAAAAGCTTGTTGATGAAAATCTTGGCGGCCTGACAAATATGTTTGGCAAAAAGCAAGGTAGAACAACTGCTGTTAACGGAACTGTTTAAACTTTTCTCAACAGGCTGTTAATAGTCCAAAAACATTGCAAAGGTAAACCTTCAATTACCCTATTTTTGCACCCCGGGCATAAGCCCGGTTTTTTTATATCCTTAAATCAAGTAAATAAGGCTTTTTTCATATGTTTTATTCGGCAACAGCCTGCATGGAAAAAAGCCGCTATCAACACAGATGCCTAAAGACTCCTCAATAAAATCAGTATTAATTATCGGCTCTGGGCCTATTGTTATCGGCCAGGCTTGCGAATTTGATTACTCCGGTACCCAGGCTGCAAGAAGCTTGCGTGAAGAAGGTATTGAAGTGATCCTTATTAATAGTAATCCGGCCACCATCATGACAGACCCAATGATGGCCGACAGGGTTTATTTGTTGCCACTAAACGTGGAAAGTATTGAGCAGATACTTGAGGAAAATAATATCGACGCCGTACTTCCTACAATGGGAGGGCAGACAGCGCTCAATCTTGCTAAGGAAGCAGAAGACCTGGGCATCTGGGAAAAGTACAATGTCCGCCTGATAGGTGTGGATATTAAAGCTATTGATAAGGCGGAGGACAGGGAGAAGTTCCGCCAGTGGATGATACGCCTTGGCGTTCCTGTAGCTCCTGCACACACCGCCAATTCCTTCCTGGAAGGAAAGGAATTTGCACAGGACATCGGCTTTCCACTGGTGATCAGGCCATCTTTTACACTGGGTGGCACGGGTGGAGGATTTGTGCATGACGCTTCTGAACTTGATGAAGCCCTGCAACGTGGTTTACAGGCTTCGCCTATTCATGAAGTACTGGTAGAAAAAGCAGTCCTTGGCTGGAAAGAATTTGAGCTGGAATTGCTGCGTGATTCCGCTGATAATGTATGTATCATTTGTACCGTTGAGAATTTTGACCCAATGGGTGTTCATACAGGCGATTCTATTACTGTAGCCCCTGCCATGACGCTTAGCGATACTGCTTTCCAGTTAATGCGCAATACCGCTATCTTGATGATGCGCGACTTAGGGAATTTTGCCGGTGGTTGCAACGTGCAGTTTGCTCTTGATCCTGAATCAGAGGGAATTATCGCTATCGAAATAAATCCGCGTGTAAGCCGTTCTTCAGCACTGGCATCAAAAGCAACAGGCTATCCTATTGCCAAAATAGCTGCCAAGCTGGCTATTGGCTATACATTGGATGAACTGGAAAACCAGATCACTAAAACCACATCAGCCTATTTTGAGCCTGCCCTTGATTATGTCATTGTAAAGATCCCACGCTGGAACTTCGATAAATTTAAAGGTGCCAATGATACGCTGGGGCTGCAAATGAAAAGTGTGGGTGAGGTAATGGCTATTGGAAGAAGCTTTACAGAGGCTGTTCAAAAAGCCTGTCAGAGCCTGGAGAATAATGCAGTGGGTCTTGGTTATTATGGCAAAAGTGGCATGAGGTCGGAAGAGTTGCTGGAATACATTAAAACTCCGAAATGGGATCGCATATTCAGGATCAAAGATGCGCTGATGCTTGGCATCAGTGTAAATACCATTGCCAAAGCCACTTACATTGACCGCTGGTTCCTTTACGAGATCCAGAAGATCTGTAACATAGAAAAAGAACTGGGTAATTACTGGTTGGAAGAATTGCCAACAGATTTGTTGCGCAAGGCTAAAGTGCATGGATTCAGCGATGAGCAGATAGCCCGTATCATCCAGGATGGCAGTGAAGAAGAAGTGTACGAAAAGAGAAAAGCAGCAGGCATCACCCGTGTATATAAAATGGTAGATACCTGCAGCGCTGAGTTCGAAGCAAAAACACCTTATTTCTATTCAACCTTTGAAGAAGGAAATTTCAATGAAAGCAAGGTTTCAGATAAAAAGAAAATAATTGTATTGGGAAGTGGTCCCAATCGCATTGGCCAGGGAATAGAATTCGACTATTGCTGCGTCCATGGCCTATTGGCCATTAAGGAAGCTGGCTATGAATCCATCATGGTCAACTGTAATCCAGAAACCGTATCTACGGATTTTGATATGGCTGATAAGCTGTATTTCGAACCTGTATTTTGGGAACATCTTTGGGAACTTATTGAATATGAAAAGCCTGAAGGTGTCATAGTGCAATTGGGTGGGCAAACAGCGTTGAAACTGGCGGAGCGCCTGCATCAAAAAGGAATCAAGATCATGGGAACCTCCTATGATAATATGGATATAGCAGAAGATCGCGGGCGCTTTAGCGATATGCTTAAAGAACTGGATATTCCTTATCCAAATTATGGAACTGCCTATGATGTGGATGATGCAGTGGAAGTGGCAAAGAAAGTTGGTTACCCCGTGCTGGTGCGTCCCAGCTATGTACTGGGTGGACAAAGAATGCGTATCGTTATCAATGATGAAGAACTGGAGAAGGCAGTTATCAGCCTGTTGAAACATATTCCAGGTAATAAGATATTGATCGATCATTTCCTTGACCGTTGCCAGGAAGCAGAGATAGATGCCATATTCGATGGTGAGAACTTTCATGTGATGGGAGTGATGGAACATATTGAACCAGCAGGTATTCATAGTGGTGACAGCAATGCCGTATTGCCAGCATTCAACCTCACACCATTAGTTGTAACCACCATGGAACATTATGCTGAGAAGATTGCAAGGGCTTTGAATATCCTTGGACTGATCAACATCCAGTTTGCTATAAAGGATGGAAAGGTATACGTGATCGAGGCCAACCCGAGGGCTTCACGTACCACGCCTTTTATTGCAAAAGCTTACGGTATTCCTTATTTGAATGTAGCTACCAAAGTGATGTTAGGTGCCAACAAACTCACCGACTTTACATTTGAAAAGAAGCTGAATGGTTTTGCTATTAAAGAACCTGTATTTTCATTTAATAAGTTTCCGGGTGTAAATAAAGAGTTGGGACCTGAAATGAAATCAACGGGAGAGGCTATCCGCTTTATCAAAGACCTGAGGGATCCTTACTTCAGGCAATTGTACAAAGACAGAAGTATGTACCTGAGTAAATAGCAAATAAATTATTCTCGCGAGCCCACACCCTGGTGTGGGCTTTTTTATGTAGAACAAAATGCCATTTATCATTTAAATAGGAGACACTACATTTTATCTTTTCACTTGCTAAGAGAGTTTATTTTTATTTGCCTTATAAAATTTCTATAGCATGAATAAAGAAATTCAATACCTGGTCTCCCAATTACAAGAAAGTTATAATGGTGATCCATGGTTTGGACGTAATGCTGAAAAACTATTAGGAGAGGTAACGGAAACTTTAGCTTTCCAAAAACCTAATGGACAACACAGCATTGCAGAACTGGTATGGCATATGGTGAACTGGAGAGAATTTGTAATAAGCAGGTTTAAAAAAGATGAAACCAAGGACCTACATTATTTTGAAGCAAACGACTGGCGGCAACTGGATCATTCAGACAGATCATTGTGGCAACATGGTCTGCAAAAATTGAATGAAACGCAGGAAATATTGATAAATATTTTACAGGACCAGTCCGATTCAATACTTGATAAGACTGTTGAGGAAAGAACTTACAACTACAGGAATCTATTGAATGGTATCGTACAGCACGATATATATCATCTGGGTCAGATCGCCTACCTGGTTAAATTTTTGAATCAGCAATAAAAGATAGAATACAGCTATGTAGGTAAAGCTACTTCTCCGGATTTCTATTTTTTGATTGTATTAAATATGAAAAAATATAACAAAAGATGGAAGGAAAGGTGAAAGAGATGATCCTTTTAAAAAAGAAGGCCTGCCCTAAAAAGAGCCGGCCGTTGCTAACCTATGAAAAACACCAAGTTCAAATATAGTTTAAAAAACAAACTATTACAACCCGGGATTATTTCTTTTGTTAGCACGGCCTTCCAGGCGGTTTTGCAACCTGTCCTGCTGAAGTTCTTTAACGCCTTTTATAAAATCACGTTCGTAAGTAAATACATCATTACTGCGTTTATCACCTATGATCGGCTTAAACTGGTCGCGGTAACGTAAGCGCAATTCAACTATCTTTTGCTGTAGCACCAACCTGTCACCTTTGTAATCCTGGTTAGTTTTACGCAGGTCCCTGAAATAATCAAGGAACACGGGGCTGAACTTCTCAGCCTCAGTTTTAGATAATCCCAGCTTTTGCTGGATGTATTCTGTCATTTTATCCTGCAACCGTCCCCCATCGTTATCCTGGGCATAGGAAGAGAAATGAATAACAGTAAAGAAGCTTAATATGAGTAAAAGTTTTTTCATTGTCTGGGTTAATTAATAGCCATAAGGTCTTCATCATCAGTGGGCACCTGTCTTAGAAATGCATCCAGTTCCGTATCAGAAACCCCGTTCAGCATAGATTTGACTTCAGTAACTACAGCAGGTTTATTGTGTGCTGTACTATTATTGCCGGAAGTGATATCTGCTGTTTTGATGAACTCATTGAGTTCTTTGGTGCTTACATTTTTAAGCTGCTGGGCAATAGGCTTATTAGCGTCAATGCCATTACTTTCAAGGCTATAAAAGTACCCGGTAAGTGCAATAATACCGGCAACCATTGCCGCAACCGCCAATCTCATCCACTTTCTCCTTACCATGGGAATGACTCGTGCCGGTTGTTTGTCAACCAGTTTTTCCAATACCTGGTCAGGAAAATTGGCAAAATAACCCTGCGGAACCTGGTACGGAGTCACTCTTTCTATGAGTGTTAGAATAGCTGACTGGGGATCATCCCCAACCATGTATGGCAGTTCATCAAGATTTGATTGGAAGTAGTTTTCAGGAATTGCATAAGGCATGTTCCGTGAAATACCTGCTAACAAAGGTGAAAGAGAAGCAATTTCTTCGCTGGCAGAAACGCTTTCAACCCCTTTGATCTTAGCCAATATTGAACCAGCCAAACCTTCAAAATACCCTTCCGGAACTGAAAAAGTATTTTTGTCAGGATGGGCAGGCAGGTCACTGTTCAAACCCCTCAATTCATCTTCTATGTTATTATGGCTGTTCATTTACAAGATCTAGGACCTAAAAAGGGTTCCAAAGTTTAATGATTTTTGATATAATCTTCAATTTTTTTTACCGCATGGTGGTAACTGGCTTTTAATGCTCCTTCACTGGTATCCAGTACACGGCTCATCTCTTCATAGGGCATTTCATCATAATATCTCAAAGTGAACACAGCCTTTTGTTTCTCAGGGAGTTGTTGAATGGCAAGCTGTAATTTCCACTCCAGCTTATTTGCATCAAAATACCTGTCAGCCTTTATCTTATTACTTAATCCGCTTTCCACATCACTCAGGCTTACCGAGGCTCTTTTTTTCTGCCCCTCCAGGAATGTTAAAGATTCATTGGTACCAATACGGTAGAGCCAGGTATAAAGCTGGGAATCTTCCCTGAAGTTTTCCAAACCATTCCATACACGAATAAAAACATTTTGCAATACGTCATTGGCATCGTCATGATCCACAACCATTCTTCTTACATGCCAGTAGAGCTTTTCCTGGTACTTTTTAATCAAAGCAGTAAATGCCTGTTCTTTTGTAGCAGGATTTTTAAACTGCATGAGCAGTTCCGCATCTGATCTTTCTATTTGGGCCATTGGTTCTTAATTCCAGGTAACTGGATTTTTATGATGGCGGTAAAGATAATTTTAAAGAGATAAACTTTCTGCATTCCATTGCAGTTCTTTAAAGCGAGTTCATCAGAAACTAGCCGTCAATATTTATTGTCAAGGAATCATATTTAACATTAATGCCATGCAATATAATAACCCACACCTGACTTCAACGTATTTAAGCCCTATCAACTCCCTACCAACCGCCTACTTCCAGTATAGATACTGCGTGATGATCACGCAGTATCTATACCTTAGATAGGGAGGACATAGGTAGAACATAGGGAGAAGGTAGGGTGATGGTCTGAAAAAAGCAGAAGGAAGCCAGGTCTAAAACGATGAAAAGACCAGGAGCTCTAAAAATATTTCACATATTTATCATTAATAATGTGAGTACTGTGGCATTGCTTTAATGAAAGGCCGAAAACAAAAAACCTTCCGGAGGGAAGGCTGGTGGTTTGTTTTTATAAAAAGGAATCAGGCTGTCTTTTTTGAAAGGACCTTCTCGGTGGCTGCAATAATATCTGGTACATCTAAACCATATTTCTTTAATAACTGGTCAGGTGTGCCACTTTCGCCAAAAGTGTCCTTAGTACCTACATATTCAATAGGAATAGGGAAGTTTTTGGCTGCAACCTGGGCTATGGCATCTCCCAGGCCACCGATAATATTGTGTTCCTCCACTGTCACTGCACATTTGGTCTTCCGGATAGAATTCAAAACTGCTTCTTCATCAAGGGGTTTGATCGTATGGATATTGATCACCTCCACACTTAGTCCTTTTTCTTCAAGGGCTATCCCGGCCTGGATGGCATTCCACACCATATGCCCACAGGCAAAGATGCTGACATCTGTACCTTCTGAAAAACGTTGGGCTTTGCCAATGACAAATGGTTCGTTGGGGTCAGTAAAAATGGGCCAGCTTGGGCGGCCAAAACGCAGGTAAACTGGTCCTTCAAATTCCGCTATCGCCAGCGTGGCTGCCTTGGTCTGGTTATAATCACATGGCACTATTACTGTCATGCCTGGCAGCATTTTCATCAGGCCAATATCTTCCAGGATCTGGTGGGTGGCACCGTCTTCTCCAAGCGTTACGCCTGCGTGAGAAGCACAGATCTTTACGTTTTTACCGCTATAGGCAACACTTTGCCGTATCTGGTCGTAAACACGGCCGGTAGAAAAGTTAGCAAAGGTGGTTGTAAAAGGTATCTTACCTCCAATGGTTAATCCCGCAGCAATGCCAATCATATTGGCTTCTGCAATACCAACCTGTATAAAGCGTTCAGGAAATTCTTTGATGAACTGTTGCAGCTTCAGTGAACCAGCCAGATCGGCGGTAAGGGCTACAACATTTTTATTTTTACGGGCAGCTTCTGCAATTCCATCACCGAATCCGCTCCGGGTATCTTTCTTTCCGGTCGGTTGTATATCTTTTAACATTCCAACGATTTGGCTGCAAAATAAACGAACAATCTGCTTACCTGCCTAAAATAGTTATTCCTGGCTATTGACGCATAATGTCACAGACCGTATAGAATTTCATATTGTTATCTATAACCGCCTGTATGATCTTTCGCAGCCTTTCCGGGGATACATACATGTTTTTTTCTGCCCTGTTAATATGATGCCCGACCAGCACCAGGCAATTATTATTCTTTTGTGCAATATTGACAAGGTTCAAAAGCTCATTGATGGTTTTTCCGCTGGATCTATCCATGCCTATGGCAAATAATTTTGAATTGTCCTCATTGGAAGTAAAGCTTTTTGCATAATCAGAGGATCCATTTAAACAACGAATGCTTCTAAAACGCCTGAGTAAACAATTATCAAGTACCTCGGTATGGCTTCCATAGGGATAGGCAAAATTTTTAGGATAGAAGCCATCTGCATTCATCAGAACCAATCCTTTAAGGATCTCTTCTCCTTCCAGTCTTTCCATACTGTTTTTTCGCAGGAATTTCACCATATCAGGATGAGTCAGCGTATGATATGCAATCTCATGACCATGATTTTTTAATATTTTAAGCTTGCTTTTTTGATCTTGAGTTAAATTCTGGTAATTGGAAATGTAAAACGTGGCTTTCACATGAAAGGAATCAAATACGGGAAGGAAATCGTACCATTCATCAATATAACAATCATCAAAGGTTAATGCAACCCCGGGCCTGGGCATATGGCCAGGCTTATCATATTTGGTGCAACCGAAAAAAAATACAAGAGTAAGGAAAGAAACACAAGTGATAGTTCTCATTACAGTTTTAATAACTGCAGAAAAGTATCAAGCTCATCAATAATAGAAAAATATATTCGACAAGGAAAGCTAAAAACTAGTTCATTTGAAAGTTAGAGTTCTCATGAAGGGAAGAATCCTGTTTTAATTTCAATTCCCAATTCCATGCGGTGCTCATCATTTCTTCGAGTGTTCGTTCGGGATTCCAGCCCAGGCGCATCTTAGCCTTGTCATTATTTGCATAGATGGCCATGATATCACCGGGACGACGTGGACCTATTTCGTAATTAAGTTTTACACCGCTTACCTTTTCAAAAGCTTTGATGGCTTCCAGCACTGTCACACCATTGCCGGTGCCCAGGTTAAACACCTCGCAACCAGCAGCATTGTGACCTTTTTGCAAATACTTAATAGCCAGCGTATGTGCATGGGCGATATCACATACATGTATATAATCCCTTACACAACTGCCGTCACGGGTGGGGTAATCATCGCCAAAGACCATCATTTTGGGCAACTTGCCAATAGCAGTTTGTGTAATGGCAGGCACCAGGTTTTGTGGTTTGCCAATAGGTAATTCGCCAATCAGCCCTGATGGATGTGCACCGACAGGGTTAAAGTAGCGTAATAATATAGCCTGTGTCTTGCTTGCTTTTTGAAATTCTCCCAGTATTTGCTCGCCCATTTGCTTGGTATACCCGTACGGTGAGGCAGCAGGCTTTGGTGGTGTTTCTTCAGTGACCATTTGCTGGTCAGGTTCACCATATACTGTACAGGAAGAGGAAAATACAAACCATGGTATGGAGAATTCCTGTACGCATTTCAACAAGGAAATAAGTGAGTACAGGTTGTTTTCAAAATATAATAAAGGCTTTTCAACAGACTCTCCTACGGCTTTGTAAGCCGCGAAATGTATGATGCCACTGATGTCTTCATTTTCCTGGAAGATGGCAAAAGTGTCATCGAAATTACAAAGGTCAACCTTGTAGTTCTTTACGGTTTTGCCTGTTATTTTTTGAACGCCTTCGAGAACGGCAGGGTTAGACCTTGAATTATTATCCACGCAGATCACTTCATAACCGTTCTCTATCAGGTCAACTATTGTATGAGACCCTATATATCCACAACCTCCTGTTACCAGTATTTTTGCCATTTGCGAAAGTTAAGCCGCAAACTTCGGAAATTATGTAAGAAAAAAATGAAGTATATAAAAAATACCCGCTGCAAGCACGGCGCTGATAGGAATGGTTAGTATCCAGGCCCATAAGAGATTAAGGGTTACACCCCAGCGAACGGCTGATAAGCGTTTAGTGGCTCCAACACCCATAATGGCACCAGTGATCGTATGCGTGGTGCTTACAGGTATCTTCAAAGCTTCTGTAACAAACAAGGTAATGGCACCTGCTGTTTCAGCAGCAACTCCTTCAAATGGAGTAACCTTGGTGATACGGGTGCCCATGGTTTTAACGATCTTCCATCCACCGCTCATGGTTCCCATGGCAATAGCGGAATAACAAGCTAATGGCACCCACCATTCCATGTGATTGATATTATATCTTGCAGGATCGCTTGCCACCAATGCAGCCATAATTATACCCATGACTTTTTGAGCATCATTGCCGCCATGGCCAATACTGAAAGCAGCAGATGAAATCAATTGCAGTCGTTTAAACCAGAGGTTTGACTTGTGGGCATTCAATGTATTGAGCCAGAAGGTGAATACTGCAAATACCACCAGGATAAAGCAAAGTAGTATCCATTTAAAGTTCTTGGTATAAAAAAACACCTGCCAGAAATAGGTCTTATAATGCGTTTTGCCTTCTAATTCTTTAGGGTCTAAAATTAACTGGTCGTATAAGAACCATACTACAAATAGTATGACCAGGATAGAAACCAGCCTGGGCAGGTAATCCTTTCGAAAGGAAAGTAAAAACCAGAGAGAAATGATAAAAGCTATGAACATTCCAACCAGGGGAGCCACCACTATAAAGCTGGCTGTTTTAATAATAGGATCGCTATTGATAGCACCCCAGCCCCCAAATGCCACACCGGCACCTGCAAAGCCACCAATCAATGTATGAGAGGAGGAAGAAGGTATGCCGAACCACCAGGTAAGTAAGTTCCAGATAATGGCAGCTATCAAACCAGCCAACACTACAATCAGGCCTGTGTGACCGGTAACATATTCCGGCTTCACAGTTTTGGCCACTGTATTGGCCACTCCATGATCTTTAAAAATAAAAAAGGCGGCAAAATTGAATACTGCTGCCCAGATTACCGCCTGGAAAGGGGTCAATACCTTTGTAGATACGATAGTGGCAATAGAGTTGGCCGCATCATGAAAGCCATTAATAAAATCAAATATTAATGCCAGGACTATAATGGAGAGGACGAAACTCATTAAGACAATTTGAAATGATTGGGAATTCAGAATATTATACTACCAGGACGCTTATACCATAACTGCTATATAACAAGGCATTGTTTGGCCTATGCGTACTTAATAATAATTGATTCAATAACATTGGCCGCGTCTTCACATTTATCTGTGGCTGTTTCCATCACCTGGTAGATCTCTCTTTTCTTAATAACCTCTTTTGCATCAGGCTCGGTAGCAAATAAACGCTCAATGCTCATATCAAAAATATCATCTGCTTCATTTTCAAGACTGTTGATCCTGACAAGTGATTCTGTGATCAGGCGCATATTCTTGAGCGTTCTTAATTCGCCCACAGTGCTGCGCACTTCATTGGTACTTTGAACAATGATCTCGGCCAGCTTGTGTATTCCTATATCATTGGGATTGACCCTGTAAAAGTTTACTTTCTTGGCTGAAGCAAAAATAAAATCGGCAATATCATCTAAGGCAGAGGCCAGGTAGTGAATATCTTCCCTGTCGAAAGGGGTAATAAAATTGCGTCCCAGTTCAGTAAAAAGATTATGAGTGAGCTCATCGTTGGCATGTTCCAGGTCTTCCATTTTTGATATCAGCGTCTGGCGCTTATCAAAGTCAGACTCAGTTACTACCTGGGTCAATAACACACCCATTTGTTTTACATTGTCCGCGCTTTTTTCAAATAAGTCGTAGAAAACCTTGTTCTTGGGAGCCAGCAATTTTGCGAAAATATTCATAATGACAACTTTTAATGGTCGGGGGCGAAGTTAAGTTCTATTCATTGGGCCGAAATACTTAACGGAAAATTAATAATAACTTAATATAGACGTAACATGCGATTCATAAATCGTGCTAATTCTATAAAATGAAAGCTAGAGCCTATTTAAAGAATCTGCCTTTTGTTTTATGATGCCTTATTACTATAGCAGAAATAAATTATAATTATTGTTGAAGCATTGTTGTATTGATCATTGATTCTTTTAATAGAATAGGATGCCTGTATCATAATATATAATATTACATATCATACAATCACTGTTTATTTATGCCATTTTCCAGGTAACAATTCAATAACATTCCGTTCACTATTCCTTAATTGTGCGTTAACCTTAGGGTAATATGATAGAACGTGCTTTGCCGCAAATAAGACGGAATGAAGTTTCGGATAGTAAGTTTAGTTTTTTGTTTGTTAATTGGTTCAATTACCTACGCCCAGGTCCAGAAGGTAAGTGGTAAAGTGTTGAATGATAAAAATGAGCCAATACCGGGAGTTTCTGTAAAAGTCACCGGGGGTGCAGGAACATCCACCAATGTAGATGGACAGTTTGAATTAAATCTTGCCCCAGGTAAAAAATACGAAGTTCGTTTTACTGCTGTAGGATATAAGGCAAAATTGGTGGGTGATGTGGAAGTACTCCCCGGGCAGGTTAATGAATTGAATCTTGTACTTGAAACAGAAAGCAAGGACCTGAATAATATAGTGATCACGGCTAGCAGTAATTCCAGGAAGGAAACTGTGAACTCACTGATCACTTATCAGAAGAATACAAATACTATAGCGCAGGTGGTATCGGCTGAAGCTATACGCCGTTCTCCTGATAAGAATACAGGTGAAGTATTAAAAAGAGTACCGGGTACTTCTATCCAGGAAGGTAAATACCTGGTAGTAAGAGGATTGGCGGACAGGTATAACCAGGCTTTATTGAATGGTGTATTATTAGGTACCACGGAACCAGATCGTAAAAGTTTCTCATTCGACATATTTCCTGCTTCCATTATTGATAATATCATTATCAATAAAGCCTTTGTCCCCGAATCCCCGGGAGAGTGGGCCGGGGGACTGGTACAGGTAAATACCAAAGATGTTCCTGCAGCTAACTTTTTAAGCATACAGGTTGGTACAGGTTTTAACAGCCAGACTATCGGTAAGGATTTTTATACTTATAAGGGTGACAAAAATGATTGGTTGGGATTTGATGATGGTACCCGGGGATTGCCTGCAGGTTTTCCTACTTCGAGGCAATTCACAGCCCTCTCCCGGCAGGAACAAATTGATTATGCAAAAAAGCTGGAAAACACCTGGAGCACACAGCCGGTATCTTCTAAAGTATTGCCTTTACTGAACACTTCTTTTCAATTAAGTGGAGGTATCAATACACATATTGGTAAAAACAAATTAGGTGGTGTTGTTGCACTGACCTATAACAGGAGCATGCGCAACCTTCAATACAACAATAGCATTTTTGTAATCAACGAGGTGGACCAGAATAACAGAAAGTATGATGCGGTGTCAAGCTTTTCTTATTCCAATCATAAATACAGCCAGGATGTATTATGGGGAGCCCTGGGCAACCTGACATTGCAACTGGGTAATAACAGCAAGATTTCATCTAAAACACTGGTTAATGTAAATGCAACTGACTATGCTATTGACCGGGTTGGAAAAGATTATGAGGGCGCAGCTGGTAACATAGGTGACAATGTAAGGGCAACAGAACTTGCTTTCAGATCCAATACTTTCTTTAATACCCAATTAACAGGAGACCATAATATTCCAATGTTGAAAACCAAACTGCATTGGTATGGAAGCTTTGGTATCCTTGATCAATATGTGCCCGATCAAAGAAGGATCAGGTATACACAAAACGGTAATGATCCAACCGGTCCGTATTTATTGGATGTTTCATCTTCTCAAACTTCCCAGGTTTCCGGTAGCCGTTATTTTGGGTTCCTGAATGAATATATATACACTGGTGGTGGCGATGCCAGCAAAACATTTAATTGGGGTGGCAACAGTCAAACCATAAAAGGTGGGTACATGGTGCAGGTGAAGGACAGGCTTTTTGACGCCAAGCCATTTGCAGTATATATTCCTGGAGGTGATAACAAGGCGCTTCGACAGTTACCTGCTGATAAAATTTTTGATCCGTCAAACTTTGGCGATGGCAGCGCCACAAGTAACCAGTTTGCCTTTAACGAACTGACAGGATCGCAATACAGGTACGTGGCCAATTCCATTCTTAACGCAGGATTCCTGCAGTTAGATAACCAGTTTTCTTCCGGTCTAAGAGCTGTATGGGGACTAAGGGTGGAAGATTTTGACCAGGTGATAGGTAGTATGAATGCTAAAGACCCACGCCATGTACATACACGCGTTACAGATTATTTGCCCGCCCTTAACCTTACCTATAAATTAAGCAATACGACCAACCTGCGCTTATCCGGATCTCAAACAGTGATCCGGCCTGAGTTCAGGGAACTGAGTGATTTTGCTTTTTTTGATTTCGAGTTGGGAGCTACTGTCACGGGGATCAAATCCTTGCAGCGCACAAAAGTTACGAATGCTGATCTGCGTTATGAGGTGTATCCCAGGGCAGGCGAGTTATTTACTGCTGGTTTATTCTATAAATATTTTAAAAACCCTATCGAATTATATTTTAACCAGTCGGGTACGGGAAGCTCCAGCACATTTAATTATATCAATGCTGATAATGCCAACAGCTTTGGAGCAGAACTGGAAATGCGAAAGAAACTTGACTTCAGCCAGGCGTTGCGCAATTTCACTTTCCAAAGTAATATATCCTACATCTATAACAGGGTGAAATGGGAAAGTGCAAGGTTGGACAGGCCTATGCAGGGTCAGTCGCCCTATGTGATCAATGCTTCACTGCAATATGACCTGAACCCTTCAGGCCTGAGTACCACCTTACTCTTTAACCAGATAGGCAGAAGGATACTGTATGTGGGTGGAAATGACATTCCACCGGTATGGGAAGCCCCAAGGGCATTGCTTGATTTTCAAATTGCTAAAAAGGTGCTGAATAAAAAGGGAGAGCTCAAACTGAATATTTCAGATCTGCTAAACCAGCGAGCTGTTTATTATCATGACTTGCAGGACGATGGTAAATATTCAGGTAGCAATGCAGATGCTCTTGCCATCGATCGTAAATATGGAACTAACTACAGCCTCAGTTTTTCCTATAACATTAAATAGATAAAATCTTTAAGAATAAAACATGAAAAAGCTATTGACACTAACCGCAATTATTGGTTTGCTAAGCAGCGGTTGCCGCAAAATTGAAATGGATGGTGGAACCACTGTAGTGACCCCAACTACGGGTACGGAAAATACCATCCTTGAAGGACGCATTACAGAAAACAGGACATTAAAGGCAGGCAATACCTACAAGTTGAGAGGCCTGGTATACGTGACCAATGGAGCAGTTTTAACCATTGAGCCTGGGACAAAGATAGTTGGTGAAACAGGCCAGCGGGGAGGTTTGATCATTACAAGGAATGCCAAAATATCTGCAGACGGCACTATAGACAAGCCGATAGTATTTACGTCTGAATCAGCTTCGCCTCAAAGAGGTGACTGGGCTGGTGTGGTAATATTAGGCAATGCTCCTGTTAATGCTTCATTCAATGGTGTGCAAGGTGTAGGAGAAATAGAAGGTGGCATCAATAACAGTGATGGTCTTGGTTTATATGGTGGTACCAACCCTGCTGATAACAGTGGTATTTTACGTTATGTAAGAATTGAATATGCTGGTTACGCTTTCCTGCCAGATAAAGAGATCAATGGTCTGACCTTTGGTGGTGTAGGTAATCAAACAGTTGTGGATTATGTGCAGGTTTCCTACGCCAACGACGATTCTTTTGAGTGGTTTGGAGGTACAGTAAATTGCAAACACCTAATATCATTCAGAACATTGGATGATGACTTTGATACTGACAATGGCTTTTCCGGCAAGGTGCAGTTTGGTATTGTGCTGAGAGATTCTTCGGTAGCTGATATCTCGAAGAGTGAAGCATTTGAAAGCGACAATGATGCCAACGGTAGTTCATTAACGCCTCAAACGTCTGCTGTGTTCTCCAATATAACTGCTCTTGGTCCTAAGGCTACTTTAGCCAATACTGGTAATAACCTGTTTGTATGGGGAGCGCAGATCAGGAGAAATTCAAGCATCTCTATCTTCAACTCACTGATCATGGGATGGCCAACTGGCTTGTATATTGACGCCACAAAAGGTACACCTACCGATAATAATATACCAGGTAGCTTGTTTGTACAAAATACCATTATTGCGGGTTCTCCAACAGCAGTGCTTTATGGTGCCAGCACTACTTCACCTACAGGCGCCACCACTGCCAGCATCAATACATGGTTTAATACAGCTGCCTATGGAAGCAGCGTACTTACCAATAATTCAGATGTTGGTTTGACTGCTCCATTTAATTATACTGCCCCTGATTTTAATCCGGCTGCAGGTTCTCCTGCAGCAGCAGGCGGCATATTTACACACGCCAAACTTAATGGGTTGACCAATGTAAATTACAAGGGAGCCTGCGCGGTTGGTGATACATGGTGGAAGAACTGGACCAAATTCATGTAATTGCAATATTTATAATGCTAAAACCATCCTGCACACAGTAGGATGGTTTTTTTATATAGGCACACCACCCTGGAGGACCATCCTGGCATAACAATCATCAGATATCAGGTATGGCCCGGATCGCTGCAATTTTATAGAATTGGTCTTCATGGCTAAACCTATGAACTTTTTATACAACTTTGCTCCCTCAGGAACCTGGTTAAAACCGCACATATGAAAAACTTCTCCATTATTATAGCACTTTTTCTATACTTCAATTGTTTTGCTCAAACATCTGACAGTCTCAATAAGATTAGGCTACGATTACCAAATGGATGGAGTATTACGCCTGTAGGAAAAAGGTTGCCCTTAGGAGACCTGCCATTGAACATGGTGGTAAGCCCGGACAAAAGACTTGTAGCTGTTACCAATAACGGTCAAAGTGTGCAGACCTTGCAATTATTTGATGCCAGGAAGGAAAAGCAATTAGATTGGGTTGAGGTTGGCAAGGCCTGGTATGGATTGGCTTTTAGTGGGGATAACAAATACCTGTATGCCTCAGGAGGCAACGATAATTGTATTCTGCGTTATCATATAGTAAATAATAAACTGGAATTAAAAGATTCCATTCAACTGGGAAAGCGCTGGCCAAATAAACTATCTCCTGCAGGCATTGCCATTGATGATGCAAAACAACAATTGTATGTAATAACCAAGGAAAATAACAGCCTGTATGTGGTAGATCTGAAAACAAGGAAAGTGCAGAATGTATTTCCTTTAGGAGGTGAGGGGTATTGCTGCCTCCTGTCTTCCACTCGGCAACAATTGTTCATTAGTTGCTGGGGATGTGATAAGGTGCTGGTCTTTGATACGGAGAAAGGGAAATTTACAGCTTCTATACCTGTAGGCGATAACCCCAATGAAATGGTGCTTTCCGCTGATGGACATTATTTGTTTGTATGTAATGCCAATGACAATTCCGTGTCTGTTATAGATACAAAACTGGATAAGGTTATAGAAACCCTGAATGCTGCCTTATATCCTGGTGCCCCAAGTGGCTCCACTACCAATGCAGTGGCATTAAGTCAAAAAGGAAAAACATTGTATGTGGCTAATGCAGACAATAATTGTATAGCTGTCTTTGATGTAAGCACTCCTGGCCGTAGTATGTCCAAAGGTTATATTCCATCAGGATGGTATCCTACGAGTATAAAAATGGTGGGTGATAAAATATGGATTGCAAATGGAAAAGGTTTCTCTTCTATGGCTAATCCGCATGGGCCGAATCCCGTTTCATCAAAAGAAAAAGTGTGGCGTCATGAAGGAGATACTGCACAGCAAAAAGGTGTTCAATATATTGCCGGGCTATTTAAAGGCGGGCTGACTATTCTTCCCGCTCCTAGTGCCTGGCAGTTGGGGGAATATACAAAAGCTGTTTATGGTAACACACCTTATAACAATAAAAAAGAAACCATGGCGGAGGGTGATGTGCACAACCCGGTGCCAACATCCCTGCATCAAGGATCACCCATAAAATATGTCTTCTACGTGATAAAGGAGAATCGTACCTATGACCAGGTATTGGGAGATATGCCTGGAGGAAATGGTGATACTTCCCTGGTGTTATTTGGACAGCATATAACACCCAATTTGCATGCTCTTGCCAGTAAGTTTGTATTGCTGGATAATTTTTATGTAGACGCGGAAGTAAGTGCTGATGGGCATAACTGGAGCATGGGTGCATATGCTACAGATTACCTGGAGAAAACATGGCCTACCAGCTATGGAAAAAGGGGAGGGAACTATGATGCTGAAGGGAATCGTGCCATAGCTAATAATAAAGCAGGGTTTATTTGGGATCATTGTAAAAAATACGGGATCAGTTATAGGACGTATGGTGAGTTTGCAGATGATTATAATCCTAATATAAAATCATTGACCGGGCACTATTGTCCGTATTATACAGGGTTCAACACTTCAGTGATGGACACAACGCGCTTTTACCAGTGGAAGAGAGATTTCGATTCATTAATGGCTATACATGCAGTTCCCCAATTCAATACAGTTCGTTTTGGTAATGATCACACAAGTGGTCTAAAACTGGGTGCCAAATCACCGTTTGCCATGGTGGCGGATAATGACCTTGCTGTTGGTATGTTCATTGACTACCTGAGCAAATCTTCCATCTGGAAGGAAACTGCTGTCTTCATTTTAGAAGATGACGCACAAAATGGCGCCGATCATGTGGATGCCCACAGAAGCACCGCGTATATAGCAGGAGGGTTTGTAAAAAGGAATTTTATTGACCACACCCCTTATACCACCACATCTGTATTAAGGACCATAGAACTGATACTAGGCATGCCCCCGATGACACAATATGATGCCGCGGCCACTCCCATGTGGCGTTCATTTAATACAACAGCTGATACATCAGGATTTACTATGATACCTGCCACTATTGATCTGTTGCAGAAAAATCTTGTTAGAAATAAATGGCAGCAACGCTCTGAAACTTTCAATGTAACAAAGGAGGATGCTATTCCCGACCTTGAATTCAATGAAGTGTTATGGCATGCTGTAAAAGGTGATGCAGTCCCTTTTCCGGGACCACGACATGCTGCATTTGTGCAGCCATTGCAGAGTGAGGAAGATGATTAAAATATTTATTAAGAAGTGTATATGTATGTAGCAGTATCATGCTTACAGGTATTTTATTGCCTATTACCATTGTTTTTATAGCTGACTCCGCCACGTAAATTATACAGGTATAATTCCCATTGTCTGGCTTTAACAAGCAAGGTATCTTGCAGGTCCTTCCTTTATCCTTTTACAAAGCTTTACTCAATCCTTAACTATGTTTAAAAGAACACGTGTCCTTATTGTGGACAGTGACCTGCACAATCTTTCCCGTATTTATTTATCTCTTATTCATAAAGGGTATAAGGTGGAAGCGTCTGAAGATGGACAGGAGATCATTCCACGTATAGAAAGGTTTAAGCCTTCAATAATGATCATCCATGCGCAAACCAGGAATCTTACCGCGGGGATTTATTCCTACCTGGAGCAGTGCAGGAAAAACATCATATTAGTGAAAAATGCTGAAGAACCGGTACCATTCAGTTCCTATCGTTTGCAGGTAGTGACTATGCCTGCTGACATCAACTTTTTTGATAAGAAGATCAGGGAAATATTGGGTATTGTGGAATAAATAGTAAACAAGGCCCTTTAGGGTAAGCTTTATACCCTTTGAGATCATTTCATTTCCGCCAACTTGCAAAGAGCTCAGCTTTCAGTTGAAAGTTCAGTATCACTAGCCTTTTCTTTGGCTACATGAATGATGTCTTCAGCTACCTGGTGAATCTGTTTCAGGCGTTGGTAGTTTACTGAGTAGAAAATGAACTTTCCTTGTCTCTCTGTTAATACAAAGCCCGCCTTCCGAAGAATGGCAAGGTGCTGGGAAGCAACAGATTGTTCAAGCCTTAGCTTAATAAATACTTCTGTAACAGTCATTCTACCATTCTGGTGTAATAACTGGAGAATTTGCCGCCTGAGGGGGTGATTGACAGCCCGGAATATTAAAGCAGCTTTTTTGATTTGAATGACCTCAATAATGAGTTCATTTTGGTTGGTTGTTTGCATTTTGATGCGTTAAGCAATAGTAAGATAAAGAAATTGTTTGATATATAGCATGATTTTCGACATCTTGGCAAATTATTGCGTTAGGTATCTGTTTTTAAGAATTTATAAATGAAATGCGTCTATTGCTAAAGGAAAGATATAAATAAAAAAAAAGCCTTCTGCAATTGCAGAAGGCTTTGAATAGATATTGAGTTATTTCACATTAAAACTAATGACCCTGTCACCCCAAAGCAAAGAAACCTTACCTGAAGGATCGATGGTATATGTCAGTTTTTCCTGCACAGTGGAAGAAGTTGTTGGTTTTACTTTTACCTGCAGTGCATCTTTGTCCTTATTTTTTTCATGGTCAAAAGCACCCCATGTTTTCCATACCTTATTAAAGATCACTGTATAGTCATCTCCATTGTCCATCATAAATAAAGCATACTTACCGGCAGGTAATGGCTGGCCTTCCACTTTTACATCTTTATTTGTTTCGAAAACCGTGGCTTCATTAGCACCGGCACGCCATAATTCACCTTGTTTAGGTTCTACATCTTTTCCAATAGTTCTTCCCTTAAGTGATGGTTGGCTATAATCAATACTGATAGTAGCACCAGATTTTAATTTCTGGCTGACCTTGGCAGGTGGACTGGGGCGTTTGGATTTATCTTCCTGTGCTTTTACAGTAGCCGAAATAAATAATGCAGTACTCAACAAGGCAAGTGAGAAAATACTTTTCATAGCAAAGTTTTTATATAGGAAAGTTAAGTACAGTAAAGCAGATATGGATATTAATTTCCAGCCAAATCCATGTAAGGTCAAAATCATTGTTGACAGGTATGTTGACCTGGCTTGATAATGTAAAGCTGCATGTTCATATCGAACCCGGTGCCTGTTATTGATTATTTTCTATAATCTTTTCTGCAAGTCTTTCATCATCAATGCCATCTGGAATAAAAAATACAATGGCGCTAATAATAAAACAGGCATAAGCAAGGTAAATGCTTATATAAGCGAGAGGAATGGAAACCAGGTACACTAATGCTACTATATAGGATTTCGTTTTTGCTTTAATGGATACAATCCTGATCTTTTTGTTCATGGCCCGGTCTTCTGCCTGGTGCACCAAATCTTTTTTAATAGTATACGAACGCATATATGCAAAGGATACTGTTGTCATCAACATTACAAAGCCGTAAACAGCTAAGGATTCTGAAAGCCTGGGATTGGCACCTACTACAGCAGTGGTAATTGGAATTAGACTCATCCAGAAAAGAAAAATGAGGTTTAGCCATAGCAGCTTTTCATCAGTTCTTTTCAAGAGATGAAACATATGGTGGTGATGGATCCAAAAGATCCCAATCATCATAAAACTAAAGGCATACGAAACAAAATAGGGAAGGATCTGTAACAGGTAATGTCGCATGCCCCATTTGCTGTCACCATGGTTATAGTCAGGAAGTTTCAAAGCCAGCACCATAATAGTAAGAATAATGGCTATGACGCCATCGCTGAAGGTTTCTACCCTTGTTGTTGCAATCTTCATGATAACGGTGCTTTAAACGCCTGCCCGGATAGTATTGTTAATAATCATGCCATTGCTGAGATGGCAGGTACTTAACATGCAATTCAATCCCTGTTTTTAACACTTCATCTCTTTGCTTCTTTTCAAATTTCATCCGATGTATTTTCTTGCTGCTAAAATTAAAACGTTATGAGAAAGATATTATTTACACTATTCATGGTTGCAGCTTCAGCCAGTTATATAGCTGCGCAATCTTTACCTTCTTCCGCTGAAATGAAAAAGCAAATGGATGAATACAAGCCAAAGCTGGGTTTGAAAGTTGGGTATAACTGGTCATACATTACAGGCAATGCTGAAGGTTTAAAAAAAGACAATAATACCGGGTTTATGATCGGTGCATTCTATGCGCCTGCATCAAAGGGAATGGGTTACAGGTCTGAGATAATTTTCTCCAGGCAAGGTTACACTTTTGATAATGGAGGAAAGAATACAGATGTTCAAAATGACTACATCTACCTGCCCCAGTTGACAACTTTTACTATTGCCAAAGTTTTTCAATTACAGGCTGGAGCCCAGATTGGTTATTTATTGAAATCAAGAACTACCACAAATTCAAAAGACAGTACTGTTACAGACCTGATGAATCGCTTTGATTACGGGTTTGTGGGTGGGGTGGAAATATTTCCATTCAAAGGCTTACTGGTCGGTGGCAGGTATAACCTGGGATTAGGAAAACTTTATAAGAAAATGTATAGCTCACCTTCACCTTTTCCGCTTCCATTTGACCCTGAGAAAACAGATTTCAAGAACGGGATGGTTCAATTATATGTGGGTTATCGATTCTGATATTACAGGAAATCAGAAAGGGCAAAAGCATCAATTTAATCATTCTGAAGGTTTGTTGCTGGTTTTGCCCTTTATTCCTTCCTGGCATTGATAGTAAAACCTATGGTCGTTCCTACTCCTTCTTTGCTCCTGACATGCAGGGTATGACCATGGGCTTCGATGATATGCTTGCAGATGGCCAATCCAAGGCCTGTGCCGGTAGCATCTTTATTGCGGCCCTCTGTGGTTCGATAAAATCGTTCAAAAATCCGGTCCAGGTACTTTTCAGGAATGCCTATGCCATCATCACTGATCTCTACCAATACATTTTTCCCATCAGTATCGTACATGCTTGCTATGACAGAGCCATCAGCTTTGCCATATTTTATGCCATTGTCCACAAGGTTCAGAATAACATGACGCAGCTTTTCCCTGTCTGCAAACACAACCAGTGGTTTTTCACAACCTTTCTTAAAAGAAAAAGATATATTCTTCTGTTCTGCTTTCCAGGAAAGATTTTCAAACACCTCTTTCACCAAGTCCTGGATAACAAAAGATTGTTTTAATAATTTGATCTCCCCGGTTTCCAGCTTTGATATCTCATCAAGGTCCCTGATAAGCACCACCAATCTTTCCACATTCTTCGCGGCTTTTTCAAGAAAGCGTTTATTGATCTCAGGATTTTCACTGGCACCTTGTAACAGTGTATCTACATAACCTTGTATGGCAAATACAGGTGTTTTAAATTCATGCGAAAGGTTTTGCAGAAACTCCTTTCGAAAGACCTCGTTGTTCTTTAAAATTTCGATTTCCCTGCTTCTTTGTTCTGCCCAGTTCTCAACATCTTCCCGAACTTCATCTATACTCTTTTTCGGAAGGATATACTTATAATACATCTCTTCCTTCTTTGTGGCCTTTGTTTGATTGATGAATTTATAAATCAGCTTGATCTTGCGGAATATGAAATTCTGTATGATGGAGAACACCAGAAAATAGCTTCCTGTAAAGATGATAACAAAAGCTACCAGCCCATCCTTCCAATCCTGCTGCAGCACATATATTCCAATACTGATGGGTATGGAAAGTATCAAGGCTGTTAAAGCAGATAGCTGCTGGGGAGAAAGGTTCTTTTTATCAAACATGATCAAAAATAAAAACTGGCAAGGCTATCACAATAATTCAAACTTATAGCCAACGCCTTTTACAGTGGTGATACAATCGACTCCAAGCTTTTGCCTGATCTTGCGTATATGGACGTCAATGGTCCTGTCGCCCACGATGACATCATTGCCCCACACCTGGCTTAGTATCTCGTTGCGCAGAAATACCCGGCCGGGTTTTGTAGCCAGCAGGTATAACAGTTCAAATTCCTTTTTAGCCAGAACTATATCCTTTCCTTCATATTCTACCATGAACTTTTCCGGATCTATGATCAGGTTATCAATGGTTATGATACTATGTTCAGGTTTTTTGATGCGTCTGAATAGCGCATTGACCTTGCTTACAAATACATTTGGACTGACGGGCTTGGTTACATAATCATCAGCACCCGTGCTGAATCCTTTTAACTGGGTGGCCTCATCGCTCAAGGCTGTAAGGAACATGATAAGTGTGTCTTTATAAATGGCTTGGGCCCTTAAAATATCACAGACCTCCATACCACTCTTCTTGGGCATCATCATATCCAGTACTATGAGTTCAGGCTGGGTCAATTTTGCTTTGACCAGCGCCTCATCACCGTCTTTAGCAGTTATTACTACATAGCCTTCCTTTTCCAGGTTGTATTTTAAGATCTCAATAATATCCGGTTCGTCATCAGCTATTAATACTTTTCTACCCTTACCATCCATGGGTTTATATGTTTAGGCAAACCTACAGGAATTGGCAACATTTGCCTTTATATAAAGGTTTTGGTAACAAATACTTAATGATAAAATAATGATCAAGTACCTTTAAAATAGACCCTGATCAACGTAAAAGCTTTATTTTCTGACTTTTAGGGATTGTAAATCCTTAACCAGGCTTTAAATGTTCGGGTACTAAATTTGTATTATGAGGCGCATGGTTCAAACCTTACGAATACTATTGACAAGCTTTCCGGTTATGGCAAGCTTGATTTCCTTTTCACAATCCGATAAAATCTGTAAGCCACCCATTGGCCGGGCCTTATGGCATGACCGAATAGATAGGGAACAAAGAAATGCACTAAAGGCTGACGGTAAAGCTGACCAGGTGTTCTATACAGGGCCTAATGAGGATATCAATTATTATGTTACCCAGGCATTGGTGCGCAGGATAGATGGCATACAATGCAAAATAGAAAGCGACAGTTTGCTGGGTGACCAAAAAAAGAAAGGGTACCTGCTGGGGGTGGAAAGAATTTTAAAGAGCTTTACAGCAGGTTATAGAAACCGGCAATTTACCCCTTCCCGCCTGCCAACTTTGTTGGATGCCTTTGAACAAGCCATGGAGAAAGACAAAAAAGGCGAGTCCATTGAACCTTTGATCCAGGAAAACGCCTACGAAGTGAGCAAGGTATTAGTGGCCTGCCAGGCTTTTGACCGCAACCCAGGGATTAAAAATGCACAGAACATCCTGCTTCTGAAATATTGTATCCTTCACCCCGACAAGGTGTTTCTTACACTGAAAGATAATCCCGATGTCCCGTTCCGTGATAGCCTTATCAAACTGGCTGGATATCGAAATCCCAGGTATCTCTATGATTTTGCAGCGGCTAATAACCGTTTGGGCTATGCCATAAGAAAAATAGATGATCCATTCATTCAGACGGTATCAAAAATGGCTACAAGCGGCGGAAGTGGTCAATTATATTTTCCGTTTCTTGACAACCTGATAAAGGGGAAGATGAAGCTGAGCGATATAGACGCTGTAAAGGCAGATGATGCCAAATATTACAAGCTTTTGGTGAAAACAAGAATGGATTATGTACAGCGCACTTTGGAAGGCGAGAAGATTCTTGAAATGGAATCGCTGTCAAGAATGATGGAGAAGAAAGGGAATGAAGTATACACTAAGGAGATCAATGGCCTGCATGAGTCGCCCGATGCAGTACGCTTTAAAATACTTTACACTTTAACACCCCAGGAATTGTATTACCTGGTCATTGCCGGGGAAACAGAATTATATACTTCCAGCTATGTTAAAGGTATTTACCCTATCATGATGCAAAAGATCGGCAATAAGGGCGATTCTCTGCTGATGAGCGTTGGGTTTGACAGGTTCAAGAAATTTATTAAAATGGCAGCAGGCTACAATACGCTGTCTGATTTTTTAAACACATTCCCCGATAAAAAGCAGGCACAGGTACTGATGACTGCCTTTGTAAATAACCTTGAGAAATCTGAAGGACTGGAAGATGGAGTTGATGTGGCGGATTCCTATGCCAGCATCCAGGAGAGCATTAAGCCGGTAGCTGAGCAAATGTTGAATAACGTAAAACTTAATTATGATCGGAATGTTGCGGCAGGTAATAAAAGAGGAATGGTCATCTATAACCTGCTTGACAAATTATTCCGGTCATCTTCAGATAGTACGGTAAACCTTTCGCAGGAGTTTGGTATTCCGCCGGTGTATTCGGTAAGTTATGAATCATTGGTCACTGACTCAGCGCATGAAGTGGTAACACAGGTTTTCTTTTATGGGGATGAAGATGGCCGGATGAACTATTCACGTTTCACGCCACAATTTTCCAATGGTAACTGGAAAAAGATCCAGGATAATAAATATTGGATCGCCTTTGCCTCCACCAAAGGAAAGCCCATTGTGATCTACGCCAATAAGCCACTGGATGAACTATCAGGAGAACTGGATAAGGCACAGGAAAGTCTAAATAATTACCTGGCATCAAAAAGCATTGAGCCTACCATTGTGGTACACAGGGGACATAGTTATTATGCACCTTATACTATTCAGCAAATTCAGCCCGCGGCTAAGATCGTTTTTCTTGGATCATGCGGAGGCTATCACCTGATACATGATGTGCTGTCTCATGCGCCGGAAGCTCATATTATTGCATCCAAGCAAATAGGAAAACAAGTGATCAACCAGCCTTTTATGGATTTGCTTAATGAGAAGCTGCGTGTAGGGTCAAATGTTGACTGGATGCCTTTCTGGAATGAGTTTAGAGCCAAGGCAGGGAAAGTGGACGGGTTTGATGATTATATACCCCCCTACAAAAACCTGGGCGCTATATTCATTAAAGCTTATAAGATCGCCATGGGAGATGAGAGTGATGATTGATCAGCAATGGCTATAGAATAAGAAGTATACATAACTGGTAAAATTAGTTAAGTGAGAAATAGAGTTTTTGACAGGAGAAGCTGATTTACTGTTGGTTTTTTCTTTCCTTCTAACTTTACCGTAAAGATTGACACTTGAGCACAGCTAAAAAGACGTTTGATATTGCGCTGCTGAAAAGGGTATTGCAATTTACCAGGCCATACAGGAAAGTTTTTATTGGTTCTATAGCAATGGCTATTCTCTTAGCTGCTTTTACACCTGTTCGGCCTTTCCTGATTCAATATACAGTTGACAAATTCATTGGAGGTAAAAACCTTGACTGGGTCATATACATAACCATTATCCAGATCGTTTTTCTTTTAGTAGAAACGGCCTTCAGGTTTTATTTTTCCTATACCACTACCTGGCTGGGCCAGGCAGTAGTAAAAGATATGAGAACCAAGGTGTTTAAAAAAGTTGTCAATCTCAACCTGCGACAGTTTGACCGGACACCTATCGGCACATTGACCACACGTACCGTAGATGATATTGAACGTATCAATGATATATTCGCTGATGGCCTGATCCCCATGATAGCGGATCTCCTCTCTATATTATGCGTGCTTGGTATTATGTTCTGGACCGATTGGAAACTTACACTGGTATGCCTTATACCTTTTCCCATTATCATATTAGCTACTTACTATTTCAAGGAAAGCGTGAACAGGTCTTTTCACCGGGTAAGAAATGCTGTCTCTCACCTCAATGCTTTTGTACAGGAACATATTACGGGGATGTACATCGTACAATCCTTTGCCGCTGAAAAAAGGGAAGCGGATAAGTTCAGAAACATTAATAAGGAGCACAGGGATGCCAACATCAAAGCCATTTTTGCCTATTCTGTATTTTTTCCAATAGTGGAGATAGTATTGGCACTTTCCATGGGGCTTATTGTCTGGTTCACAGCCCGGGAAGCTCTTTCTCTTCAGGTGAGCCAATACGGTAAGGTCATGGCCTTTATTCTGTACCTGAACCTGATCTTCCGGCCTCTCCGTGTGATTGCCGATAAGTTCAATGTGCTGCAAATGGGAATGATTGCCAGTGAAAGAGTATTTAAAGTGCTTGATAATGAAGATTTCCTGCCCCCTTCGCCGGTGAATGCCATAGCTAATGTACCCAATAAAGGAAAAGTTGAATTTGATCATGTATGGTTTGGTTACGATGAAACCCACCCGGTATTAAAGGATGTTACATTTACTGCGCTTCCGGGTCAGACTATTGCCATTGTGGGACATACAGGAAGCGGGAAAACCACCATTATCAGCCTGCTAAACAGGTTGTATGAAGTGAATAGAGGAGAAATCCGCATAGATGATGTTCGTGTGGATGGTTACCAACTTGACGTGCTACGTAAAAGTATCGGGGTGGTGCTGCAGGATGTATTTCTTTTTTCAGGTTCTGTAATGGATAATATCACCTTAATGAATCCTGGAATTACCAGGGACAAGGTCATAGAAGCTGCCAAATTGATTGGCATGCATGATTTTATTATGCAACTACCCGGAGGTTACGATTATAATGTGATGGAACGGGGAGCTACTCTATCAGTTGGTCAACGGCAATTATTATCATTCATACGGGCCTTATTATACAATCCCACTGTCTTGATTCTTGATGAAGCCACATCTTCTGTAGATACAGAGAGTGAGCAGATGATAGAACACGCAATAGATACGCTTATTGCCGACAGGACCTCTATTGTGATTGCACACAGGTTATCGACTATTCAAAGGGCAGATAAGATCATTGTTTTGGATAAAGGGGAAATAAAGGAAATAGGGAACCACAATGAATTGCTGGAAAAGGGTGGGTTTTATTCCAAACTTTACCAGATGCAATTTGAAACCAATGCCATTTCCGCGTAACTGACAGGTCTCAATATCTGTTACTGTCAATATTGACTAATTGGCCGGGTAAAGCTTCCCTACAGGTACACAATATTATTATGTTATTGCTGTTTATAACATGTTGAGGTCCATGCTTTGAGGGGCTATATTAAAATTAATTGTAGTTTAGATAAAATTGCTAACTGAATATGCAGCGTATTGTCATCACCCTTGTATCCCTACTGTTTTTATTTTCCTGTCAGAAAGAAATTAGCCTTGAAGCCGGAAAGCCCTCATCCGGTGCTTTGCAGGACAATGGAGGCGATTGTTTGCCCAAGCTTATCGGGGGTACATTTGAAGCCAATAAAACGCTGACTGATAGTAATTATATTGATGTAACTGTGGCTGTGTCATTGGCGGGTACGTACCGCATTTATAGCGATACAGTAAATGGATATTACTTTTCCGGTGCCGGCAGTTTTTCAGTTCCGGGAACTAATACTATTCGTTTAAGAGGAACAGGAAAACCTCTATCAGAGGGGAATGATCTCTTCACCATCTATTATGATAGTAGTTTTTGTTCCATCCAGGTACCAGTGGTTCCTGCAGGGACACTACCTTCAACTGGGGACCATTTTATCCTTACAGATAATAGCTGGTGGAGCTATGCCTCGCCAGTTCAGGGAGATACGTTGAAAAGGACAATTGTTGGCACGGTAAACGATAATGGGTTTACTTATAAAATATTAAAAGAAAAGAATACCACTAACGTATACGATGATTCCCTTTATGTTCGTAAAAGCGGGAATAATTATTATGAATTGAATTATTCAGACTATTACAGCAGTTTTTATTTTGATACACCAGTTCTTGACAGCCTTTTGTTTTTAAAGGAAGGCCTGGTCACTGGTGATGCCTGGACCTCCAGGGAGTATACCGGAACAGTGGGCGGGGTTGATACAAAGCTAAAATATCTCTTTAACGTAATTAATGCTAATGCCACGGTTACGTATAATGGCCGTACCTACACCAATGTGTACCAGGTAAGTATGAAATCCCAAAAAAGTGAAAATGGTGCCGCCTATGCAGATGATGTAACCTGGATCAATTACTACGCTCCGGGGGTTGGATGGATCTACCAGAAATATGATGATGGCACACAGGCATTTGAGTTGCCTATCCGCTATTTCCAGGTTTTTTAGGGCAGACATTTCCGCGCTTTTTTAACAGCTATAAGGTCCTTATTTATCTTAAATAAGACTTCATTTTTGGCGCTGCTCCCTTATCTTTGCGCAAAATTTCGGGTATACTATGTTCATTGGACGTGTCAAATGCTTATTGGTGGCGGCTTTCAGCGTTTTAGCCCTCAGTTTTTCCACCTCTGTATTAGCCCAGGAAGGTCATGCTACTCATGGCCAAACAGAACATGTGGAAAAGTTAGATGCTGCTAAGGTGATCATGGAGCACATAATGGATAACCATGAATATCATTTTGCTGATTTAAATGGCCATGCTATTAGCATTCCTTTGCCTGTAATCCTCTATTCACCTCAGCGAGGCATGGATGCATTTATGTCTTCAAAGCTGGAACATGGTCACACGATATATAATGGTTACAAACTGGAAGAAGGGAAAATTGTTCCGGTAAATGCTAATGGAACTATTGACCAGGGTGTAAAAGTGTATGATTTTTCTTTGACCCGTTTTGTAGTTCAACTATTCCTGTCAGCCCTCATCTTGATTATCATCATGACTAATGTGGCAAAAACTTATCAGAAAAGAGGGAATAAAGCACCAACAGGCTTCCAGAATGGCATTGAGCCTGTGATCACTTTCATCCGGGATGAAGTGGGCAAACCTAACCTGGGACATAAGTACCAGAAATACATGCCTTACCTGCTCACGGTTTTCTTTTTTATCCTTATTAATAATTTATTGGGTCTTATCCCTGGATCAGCTAATGTAACAGGTAATATATCCTTTACCATGGTACTGGCCTTTATTTCTATGGTTGTCATCTTATTAAGCACCAACAGCCATTTCTGGGGTCATATTTTCTGGCCTCCGGGAGTACCTTTCCTGGTAAAGCTCATTCTCATACCTGTGGAATTTGCCGGGGTCTTCATTAAGCCTATGGCACTTATGATACGTCTTTTCGCCAATATGGTGGCAGGTCATATCGTAATCATCTGTTTCATATCCCTGATCTTCATATTTGGTGCAATGAATACAGTGGCTGGTGTAGGTTTTTCTCCCGTTTCCCTTGCTTTTACCGTTTTCATTTATTTGATTGAGATACTGGTAGCATTTATCCAGGCCTTCATTTTTGCAAACCTGACTGCTGTATTCATCGGCCAGGCTTTTGAAACAGGCCATGATAAAGCCCACCCTCATGACCCTCATCCTACGCATAACAGGGATGAGAAAGAATTTGCCTTATAATTTTTTTTATAATAAACAAAAACAAACAGTATGTCTTTAATGAATCTTTTGTTGCAGGTTGGTACTGACGCAGCTCAAACAGTGGTAGATGTTTCTAAATCACATTTGGGTGGTGCTATCGGTGCTGGTTTGGCAGCTATCGGTGCTGGTATCGGTATCGGTCAGATCGGTCGCGGTGCAGTTGAATCAATTGCCCGTCAGCCAGAAGCAGCTAATGACATTCGTGCCAACATGATCCTGACTGCTGCCTTCGTTGAGGGTGTTGCCCTTTTCGCAGTTATCGCAGGTATCCTGGCTGTATTGAAATAATACAGGCACAAAATGATTACTGCATCTTAAGCACAGGGCGGCGGATGCAGTAATTCAATTTCAGGCAGCTAGAATTGATAACTTGCTGCTGGTAAAAAATGACTTAAATATCAAATTTTCAAATTAGTATATGCAACTGTTATTACCAGGTATCGGATTGATCTTTTGGACCTTGATTGCCTTTGTGGTAGTGTTTCTTATCCTGAAAAAATTTGCCTGGAAACCCATTCTTTCTTCTCTTAATGACAGGGAGAAAACTATAGCAGATTCACTGGAAACTGCAGAGAGAGTAAAAAGAGAAATGGCCCAGTTGAAGAACGAGAATGAGGAAATGATGGCCAAAGCCCGTGAAGAAAGAGGAATGATGTTGAAAGAAGCAAGAGAAACTAAAGACAAGTTGATCAGCGAAGCAAAAGAGCAGGCTAAAATTGAAGCTAACAAGATCATTGCCGAAGCCCAGGTTCAGATCAATGCACAGAAAATGGCAGCACTGACTGAAGTTAAAAACCAGGTTGGTAAAATGGTAGTAGAAGTGGCGGAAAAAGTGTTGCGTAAGGAATTAAGTTCACCTGCAGCGCAAGAAGCGCATATCAAAGACCTGGTGAACGAAGTGAACTTGAGTTAGTTATGATTCCATAATCTGTTAATATACCAATAACGGCAAAACAGATTAGGAATAGTAGATCAGAACATTAGCAAATTGATAAACAGAATAAATGCCTAATCCACGCTTAGCAACAAGATACGCAAAGTCAATTCTGGACCTGGCCATTGAAAAAGGCCAGCTGGAAGAGGTTTATGCTGATATGCAATACCTGCAGTTGTTGAACAACAGCAGCCGTGAGTTCTTGAACCTGCTTCGCAGCCCGATTGTTGCTTCAGATAAAAAGCAAAATGCAGTGGATGCTGTTACTGCAGGAAAGATCAGTGTGATAACCAATTCCTTTACCCGCTTATTAATCACAAAGGGGAGAGAGGCAGAATTGCCAGAAATCATTACTGCTTTTATTACTCAATATAAAGAGTACAAGGGTATTCATACAGTGAAGTTGACCACTGCAACGCCAGTAAGTGAGGAAATTAAAAATTCCATAGTTGCGCAGGTAAGAAAAACAAGTAACATGGAGAATATCGAGTTGGAAACAAAGGTTGATCCAAACCTTATCGGGGGGTTTATCCTTCAGGCCGGTGACAAGTTGGTTGATGCAAGTATTTCATCAGACCTTAAAGAGATCTCGCGTGACTTTGAGAACAATGATTTTATATATAAAGTAAGATAATAGATCATGACCTCTATGGGTCAGTGAGCTATAAAAACATAAGAAACTTAAAGAAAAATTTAAACTGATAATATGCCAGAAATAAAACCAGATGAAATAAGTGCCATATTACGCCAGCAGCTAAGCGGCTTCACAGCCGGAGCTAACCTGGAGGAAGTAGGCACCGTATTACAGATCGGAGATGGTATTGCCCGTGTTTATGGTTTAGGTAATGTTCGCGCAGGTGAACTGGTGAAATTTGAGAACGGAGTTGAAGGAATTGCTCTGAACCTTGAAGAAGATAATGTGGGTGTGGTATTGATGGGTGACACAGGTTCACTGAATGAAGGATCCCAGGTAAAACGTACTGGCCAGATCGCCTCTATTAAAGTAGGTGAAGGTATGGCAGGACGTGTAGTGAACACGCTTGGAGAACCTATAGATGGTAAGGGTCCTATTGAAGGCCAGCGTTATGAAATGCCACTGGAGCGTAAAGCACCTGGAGTTATTTATCGCGAACCAGTAAAAGAACCACTTCAGACAGGAATCAAAGCTATTGACGCTATGATCCCGATTGGCCGTGGTCAGCGTGAGTTGGTTATTGGTGATCGTCAAACTGGTAAAACAGCCATTTGTATCGATACTATCATCAACCAGAAAGAGTTTTTTGATGCAGGGCAACCTGTTTATTGTATATATGTAGCCATTGGGCAAAAAGCATCAACTATTGCAGGTGTGATGAAGACTTTGCAGGACGCTGGTGCCATGGCTTATACAACAATCGTAGCGGCTTCCGCTTCTGATCCGGCTCCTTTACAGTTCTATGCTCCTTTTGCTGGTGCAGCTATTGGTGAATTCTTCCGTGATACCGGTCGCCCGGCATTGATCATTTATGATGATCTGTCTAAGCAGGCCGTAGCTTACCGCGAAGTATCTCTTTTATTACGTCGTCCTCCAGGCCGTGAAGCTTATCCTGGAGATGTATTCTATTTGCATAGCCGTTTGCTGGAAAGAGCTGCCAAGATCATCGCGAATGATTCAGTAGCAAGACAAATGAATGATCTTCCTGAGTCAATCCGTCCATTGGTGAAAGGTGGTGGATCTCTTACAGCCTTACCAATTATTGAAACACAGGCAGGTGACGTATCAGCATATATCCCAACCAATGTGATCTCCATTACTGATGGCCAGATATTCCTGGAGTCCAACCTATTCAACGCAGGTATACGCCCGGCGATCAACGTAGGTATCTCGGTTAGCCGTGTGGGTGGTAACGCTCAGACCAAATCAATGAAGAAAGTAGCTGGTACCTTAAAGCTTGACCAGGCTTTATACCGTGAAATGGAAGCTTTCTCTAAGTTTGGTGGTGACCTTGATGCTGCTACTAAGGTGGTATTGGACAAAGGTGCCCGTAACGTGGAGATCCTGAAGCAACCCCAATACTCTCCAATGCCAGTTGAAAAACAGGTAGCCATTATCTACCTGGGTACACAAGGATTGTTGCGTAATGTGGCAGTAAGGAAAGTTACCGAGTTCCAGGACCATTTTTTAATGGAAATGGAAAACAAGCTTCCTGAAGTATTGGCAGCATTTAAGAAAGGAACTTTACCCGAAGATGGAGTTCAAAAAATGGTAGAGTTAGCTAATGGACTGATTCCTCAATACAAATAAGTATTTCATTATCAATATAAAAGCGGCTTTTAAGCCGCTTTTTTTATGCCTGTACCTAATGAGGATGGAATTATTTTAGGCGTGAACCCTTGGAAATAATTTGGTTTATATTATAAACTACTTTACGTTTGTAGTGTAATCGACTATTATGAGAAAGTTCTTAGCCTTAGGTATTTTACTTGTCACAATAAATACCCTTACTGCGCAAACCCTTTTAAAGGGAACCGTAAAAGATATTAAAGATCATCCCTTACCGGGAGCTACTATAGCCATAAAGGACAGCTATGATGGAGGCACTTCGGATTCTGCCGGTAATTTTTCATTTAAAACGTATGAGAAAGGTGAACAAACACTGGTGGTTACAGCCATTGGTTATAAAGGCTGGGAGCAAAAGATAGCTGTCAAAGATTCCACCCTGGGGTTCTCTATTAACCTGAAAGAAGAGATCAATGAAATGAAAGCAGTAGTGATAACCGCGGGTTCATTTGAGGCAAGTGATAAGAAAAGGACTACAGTATTGAATTCAATTGATATTGTGACTACGGCAAGCGCCAATGCGGATATTACAGGAGCCATTAAAACCTTACCTGGTGCACAACAGGTAGGCGAAAGCGAAGGCCTTTTTGTAAGAGGGGGAACCGCTTCTGAAACCAAAACCTATATAGATGGCACCCTGGTCAACAATTTCTTTTATACCAGTGTACCTAATATTGCCCAGAGAGGGCGCTTCTCACCGTTCATTTTCAAAGGCACTGTATTTAGCGCAGGTGGGTATTCTGCATTATACGGCCAGGCACTTTCTTCAGCATTAATACTTGAGTCTATTGATCTGCCGGAAAGGAGCAGCGCTAACATAAGCATTTCCCCAATTGGTGGTGCTGTAGGTATTCAAAAGCTGGCTAAAGATAAAAGGTCCTCCTGGGGTGTTAATTATGGGTACACGAATATTGTATTAGCCTACAAGGTTTTAAATCCAAGAGTGGACTATTATCATATGCCGGAATTTCACACAGGTGATGCTAATTTCCGTATCAAAACTTCAACCACAGGTATTTTGAAATACTATGGTTATTTCAGTCAGAACCAATTAGCAGTCAGAAATCCTAGCCTGGATACACTGGGATACAAAGATGCCTTCCGGTTAAAGAACTTTAATATGTATCACAACCTGGCCTGGAGGGAAAATATTGGATCCTATTGGAAGTTTAACGGGGGTGTATCTTTTACCAACAACAAGGACAACATAAATGGAAGCACACAGGATTCAAAAAATTCACAAGTCATATTAGAAGGTCTGGAATACAAGAACTTTCATTTGGATGCATATGGAAATTATTTTAATGCCAAGGCCGTTTTTGAAAGAAGACTCAGAGGTCTGAGTGCTGTTAGATTCGGATCTGAATATAATTATAGCAATGACAAGGCTGACTATACTTTGTATAACGGGAATAAATACCCGAATAATATAAAAGAAAACCTGGTAGCTGGTTTTGCTGAAGCAGATATATACCTTACCAATGACCTGGCTGCAAAATTGGGTAGTCGGCTCGAGCATTCTTCACTGTTGAATAAATACAATCTTGCTCCCCGCGCTTCACTGGCATATAAAGTGGGAAAAGAAGCTCAGGCATCTCTTGCCTATGGTATATTTTACCAAAACCCGGAAAGAAAATACCTGCCTTCCACCAATGACCTTACCTTCTCAAAGGCCACACACTATATAGCGCAATATCAAAAAGTTTCAACTCTTACTACATTCAGGGTAGAAGCGTTTTATAAGAAATACAATGACCTTATCAAAACATCAGTAACCAATAACCAGGAAACAGCCTCCTCCAACCAGGGCTATGGTTATGCCAAAGGGCTGGAGTTTTTCTGGCGTGATAAAAAGACTGTAAAGAACTTCGATTACTGGATATCCTATTCCTTCCTTGATACCAAAAGGGATTTCTTAAACTTCCCTGGAGAAATGGAACCCAACTTTGCTGCAAAGCATACTGCTAACCTGGTGTTGAAAAAGTTTATTAGTGGCCTGCGCACCCAGTTCAATGCCAATTACCAATATGCCTCAGGCAGGCCTTATTACAATATACGCTACAACAATTCAAATGATAAGTACAGTATCTATGACAAGGGCAGGACAAAAGATTTTAACAGTGTAAGCCTGAGTGTGAATTACCTGCCTAATATATTTAAGAAAGGTGCCAACCAGTTTACAGTATTTGTATTTTCTATTACAAATGTGCTGGGTAGCAACCAGGTATATGGATACAATTATTCCTACAATGGCCTACGCAAGCAAGCTATCATTCCGCCTACAAAAACATTTGTTTACTTAGGAGTGTTCTTAAGCTTTGGCGTGGATAGAACCCAGGAAGTGATCAACAGTAATCTATAAATATTTCATTCCGGCAATTTATTAAAACGATAACCAATAACTTTAAAACAATCAATATGAAAAAAGTCTTCTTCACTTTCTTAGCTTCTTTATTACTATTATCCAGCTTTGCTCAATCAGATAAGTACCACAATGCGATGCTGCCAAAAGTTGCAGCCATGGATACTACTCATAACATAGACATGATCAAAGATCTGGCAGGTGCATTTGAACGTATTGGAGATGCTGAGAAAACACAATGGCTGCCTTATTATTATTCAGCTCTTGCAAATGTCAGTACTGGCTATATGTTATCAATGGGAAAGATGGGCGGCCTGGCAGACCAGCTAGACCCCATTGCCGACAAGGCAGATGCGATGATTTCAAAAGCAGAGGCATTGAGCAAGGACAATTCTGAAATATATATAATTAAGAAAATGATCGCTACGCTGCGTATGATGGGAGATCCTATGAATCGCTATATGACTTACGGGCCACAGGCACAGCAAGCTTTGGAAACAGCCAAAAAATTAAACCCGGAAAATCCAAGGGTATATTTGCTCGAAGGAGAGGATAAATTTTATACACCCGAACAATATGGCGGAAGTAAAGAGGAAGCCAGGAAGTTGTTGGAACTGGCTACTGCTAAATATGATGCTTTCAAGCCTGCTTCTGATATTGATCCTAACTGGGGTAGGGCAATGATACAATATCTAATGAGCCAGATGAAGTAACCATTCCCCAGGAGCCTTTTTTAAGTAGCATTAAATTATTCAAATGGAAAATAATTTTTCTCCCCAGCAAAGCCTGGACCTGATACAGGAGATGATCAGTAAAACGAAGGCAAACCTAGGTGAGAACAGTATTTACTTTTTGCTTTGGGGATGGGTCACCTTCCTTGCCATTATTGGACAATTCTTTTTAAAAGTGGTGCTCGGGAATGAGCACCACTATCTTGTTTGGTTATTGACCATTCCAACAGCCATAATAACAATCATTTACTCTGCCCGCAGGCACAATAAGCATAAGGTGAAAACCTATATAGGCGAAAGCATGAGTTATCTATGGACGGGAATAGGCATCAGTTTTTTTATTCTCAGCATGATCATTTCCAATTCCAGTGGAGGATGGGCAAATGCATGGCCATTCTTTATTTTGATGTATGGACTGGGAACATTTGTATCAGGAATGATCCTGAAGTTCAGGCCACTGGTGATCGGTGGTGTCATTAGCTGGGTGTTAAGCCTGGTAAGTGTATTTGTAGCTTTTGATTACCAGCTATTACTGGCTGCAGCAGCAATATTATCAAGTTATATTATTCCCGGTCATCTATTACGCTCTAATAACAAGTAAATTCTATGGAAGAGAAGCAAATATCAGAACATGAAGGCTTGTTGCTTATTCAGCAAATGATTCAAACCGCAAAGAAGGAACAAAAAGATGACGGTAAAGGCTGGATCATTTGGGGATGGATGTTATTCCTGGCATCGATTCTCACTGTAATGAACATCAACTTTAAATGGTTCCAGACCTTTTTCTTCTGGAATTTTTTTGGGGTGATAACCCTGGTAGCATTGGCTTATCAAACGGTAAGCTATTTATTTATCAGGAAAACTGAAAAGGTACGTACCTATACAAAAGATCTTTTTCAAAGATTGAATACCGGCTTTTTTATCAGCCTGATGTTTATTATTGTAGCCATCAATGTCAATATTTCTCCCACTATAGGGTTTTCATTATTAATAAGCCTGTATGCATTCTGGATACTGATTTACGGAAGTGCTCTTAATTTTCGTCCCTCCATCATTGCTGCTTACTTAACCTGGGGCATTGGTTTTGTTTCTTTATTTATGAAGGGATTCGAGCAAGTGATGTTATTGCATGCTGCAGCTGTACTTGTTGGTTATATCATTCCCGGGCATATTGCCAACAATGAATTCAGGAAACTTCACCAGCGGAATAAAGTAGTAGAAAGTGTTTAAAGACCTGGATCCCATATTACATTCTCAACTACGGCTTGCTGTTATGTCTTTACTTATTGGCGTGAAGGAAGCTGAGTTCACTTATATAAAAGAGAAAACTGGCGCTACGGCAGGCAACCTGAGTGTTCAGGTGCAAAAGCTAAAAGATGTCGGGTACATAGATGTAACCAAGCAATTCAAGGACAATTACCCCCAAACTTTATGCAGGGTTACATCTGCCGGCATTAAGGCATTTGAAGTATACGTACAGGCACTCCAGGAGTACATCAAAAAATAAGGAAGGCTCCTGGAAAGGAGCCCTCGAATCTATAATCCGTACCGAAAAAAGATAAACTATCGCTTTATGAATTTTAAACGGTTGTTGTTCATTTGGTTAGATAGTTCAAGTATATAAGCCCCGGTGTACAATTTACCGTCAAGGGCAAGTGTAATTGTATTATTTCCTTTAGACAGGTTTGTTTTTTGACTCATCACTCTTGACCCAGCCACATTGTATATGTTTACGGTTGTCATACCGCTGATATCTGAATTGTAATGAAAACTGACATAAGCGTCTACTGGGTTTTGTGACAATTGTATGGTTCCTTTTTCTGATCTATTGTTTTCAATAAATACCACATTTGAATAAAAGGATTTGCCGGAACGGTCCACCAGTTTCAGCCTGTAGTAGTAATTTGATATGGCAGCATCATCAGAAAATATATAGCTTTCAGCACCTTTTTTATCCGATACCTTTACTACGCTGATAGCTGCAAAATTGTTGGCATCCATGCTTCTTTCCACCTGGAACTGCTGACCCGATTCATTTTCTTCCACAGTCCATCTCAATTTATTTTTATCCTGTTCTTTAGTTCCTGAAAAAGAGATAAGCTTTACAGGAAGTACATTCACGTTTGGTATAAAGCGATAATTATCTATGCAACCTGCACTTGTTATGGTTTGTATAATAATATTGGCAGTATAGGGAAAGAATACCGCCGAAAAGGGCCCATCTGTTACCGCGTTTTCTGTTTTACTTACCAGGTAAGTGTCAGAAGCATCCAGTTCTCCGGGCACAGAGCCATTGTCAACAAACACGTTCATCGTTACCGGGAAATCTGTCACAGGGCCAGCCACTGCATCAAAGTTCAAGGTAGATCCTCCCAGCGCTGTTCCTCTTACAACGGCTGCGGCAACGCTGATATCTGGTACAATGACTTTAGCATCTCCACCATTGGTTACTCCTGGTGAATGATTGACCTGTGCACTTGACTTGGTCCAGGTCCTGCAGTAACCATCTTTCAACCGTATATATCCATTATCAGATCCTACATCCTGGGTAACATATTCAGGATGTGTATTAGCATAACTTGAAAAGTTAATGGTGAAATCAGGTGCTGTGCTGCTCATGTCTACATAAAGGCTTGGTAATCCAACAATGTAGGAAGGAAGAAATGTAGCTCCCCCTGTTCCACCCAGGAAAACATTTTGCAGTATTCCGTTCTTAAATACGAATACATTATACGTGGCTCCGCTTCCGCCTATTTTATTAAAGAAGTCGTTGAAATTGGCAGGTACCGGCGCCAGGTCATAATTGGCATTACCATCAATTGCTGCACTCACATTGTTGCTTATGATCCATTTCTTCAGGTAAGCATTATTGTTAGCCATAAAGGTCAGGTCATTCCAGCTATACTGGGAATTATTGCTGTTGGACACTCCCTGGTAATTAAAAGGTACACTCGAGGATCCTACAAAGAAACCCAAAGGAGCAAGCGTTAATGCAGGCAGGTCAAGCACATAAAATCCTTTGTTACCCCCAGCTTCAAAATAGGTAACTATGGTATAGTTATCCATTGAAACCGGTGTTGTACCGCTGTTATAAAATTCAAAGAACTCCTGCCTGGCACTACCGGGTATAGCATATACCTCGTTAAGGATGGCCTGTGCCTGCATATGCAAACTGGCAGAGACAGTGATCAAAAGGGTAAAGATTCGTTTCATTTCTTCTGTTTTTGAATTGAATAATCTCAAATTCATATCATCAGAAATATTGGATGGTGGGTGGCCGGTCAAAGGATCCGGATGGTGGTAAAAACAGCCCTTTGCCAGGGCTGTTTGACTGCTGTGCTTATTGATTGCTGTACATGACTTTTTGTGAAAGTCTTGTTGTTTTGGTTGCCAGTTCAACGATATACATCCCGTTGGTATAATTTCCGTTCAATGCTACTGTAGTGGTATTTACACCTGCAGCAACATTCATTGTTTGCTTTTGAATTGTGCGGCCAGTGTGATCATATATCGTTACCTGGGCTGCTTCGTTCACATCATTGTTAAAGCTGATGATCAGTTTCTCTTTTATGGGATTAGTGATAACCTGCAGGCTTTTTTGAGTTGATAAGGAGCTGTTGAATACTAATATCTTAGAATATTCTGCTTTGTAATTATTATCATACATCTTCAAACGATACATAACTCTTTCTGCAGAAATATTTTCTGAAAATGAGTATTGGGCGTCGCCTGTTTTCGTGCTGGCTGTAATATTACCTGCAGTTGCGAAGTCAATACCATTGGTACTTCTTTGAATTTCAAAGTTTCTCGCAGTCTCATTCTCAGCTACCATCCACTGTAATTGTGTCCTGTTCTTGTTTACGGAACCACTGAAGTTTACCAGTTTTACAGGTAAGGGAAGAGGAGCATTACTGGCAGCCAACCTTGCATTGGTAGTCAGTGTTAAGGCCGTGATTGTTTTATCATTTCCTACACTAAGAGATAACCTTATTTTGAAATTAGTATTTGCAGGAAAGGCAGAGGCAGGTACAAAAGTAAAATAGTAATTTCCTCCTCCACTGTTGAATGTAAAAGGTGATACTGCATAGGAAAGTATTTGTTGCGGCGAACCGTATACAATGCTAATGATTGGTGTAGCTGTTGTAGGTTGACTCGCAGCATTTGAGAAAAGATATTGAAAGTAAATGGCTGTTTGAGAACCATTATAATAATATTCAGGCGAAGTTAATTCAGTGGTCTTGTTTTTTGGAAATGCATTTAGTGTTGTGGAGTTTGTACTAGAAAAGCCATTGGGGATATCGTTAACGGTTAACGGTGCGCCCCATCCGGGTGTTGGATTTGGGTCAACAGTACTAATTGTTCCTGTAGGGCCAGTTTGGGCAGAAAGGTTAGTAAGAATTAGGCATAGTGATGCAAATAGAGTAGAGATCCTTCTCATGACGGTACGTTTTAAGTTTGATTATAGATTTTGAATTCTCTAAGGAAATTGGGAAGGTTGTTCTCAGGAGATTTGGCTTAGTCAGGGTAATTACAGAGGATCGGATAGAGGCTTCAAAAAGATAGGTGGACTTAAAAGCGGATTTCGAAGGATAAATTTTTGGTCTTGGGCTTTTGTCAATAATTGTACGTGGGGGAAATAATACTTACAGGTGTGTAGTATTAAAGTGAAAGGACCAGGTACAGATTATTGTTGTTGTTCTTTTCAAAGGATTGGTATTACAAACATAATAGGTGTATTTCATTAATGCAAGTGTTTCTACTAAAAAAAACCTGGGTATTACCGTATTTCCCGCAATAATATTACCCTTATCCATTGAAAACTAATGGTTTTTACTAGGAATGAACTAGGTAAAAAAATTTTAAAAATAGGTGTCATTTTCATTGCATTTAATAAAAAAGCCTTCTCCGCGGAAGGCTTGTTTCTATAGTAAATATTTAAGTTAGTTGGTCATCGCTTATCAATTGTATCATCAATGCGCTCATCTTCCACATTCTTTAATACTTCGGCAGTAATTTTTCGCAGCGGGTTGCGATTGCGCTCTTCATATTCATTACGGCGGTTAATAATATCCAGGCATTCAAAAACAGCGGTTGTGAAAGATCCTGCATCTGCCAAATTCTTTCCTGCAATATCAAAAGCTGTCCCATGATCAGGTGAGGTGCGCACAAATGGCAGGCCGGCGGTGTAATTCACACCTTCTCCTACTGCAATGGTCTTAAAAGGTATCAGCCCCTGGTCGTGGTACATGGCCAGCACCGCATCAAATTGCAAATAGCTTCTCCGGGCGAAGAACGCATCAGCACTATAAGGTCCAAAAACCAGTTTGTCCTGCTTTGCTTCCTTGATGGCCGGTTTGATGATCTGTTCTTCCTCGTTACCAATCAATCCCTCATCTCCCGCATGTGGGTTCAGGCCAAGCACCGCTATTTTGGGCTTGTCAATGCCAAAATCCTTTCGCAGGCTGGCATGCAACAGGTTTATTTTAGATAAAATCGCTGGTTTAGTAATTTGATTGGCAATTTCTTTCACAGGAATATGTTCTGTTACCAAGGCTACCCTTATGTCTGTAGCATATAACAGCATCAATACATCTTTAGCCCCTGCCACTGCCTGAAGAAAAGGGGTATGCCCGGTAAACCTGAATTCTTCTGATTGTACATTCTTTTTATGAATAGGAGCAGTTACCAGGCCCTGGATATGTCCCTGGTGCAGTGCATCGGCAGCTGCCAGCAAAGACTTGACAGCATACTTGCCGCCCATATCAGATAACTGGCCGGGCGTGATAGCCAGTTCTTCCTCCCAGCAGTTATAGACATTGATCTGTTTTGGATTCACCTTGCTGAAGTCCTTGATGCTCTGGTAGTTGAAATGAGCATCAGGTACTGATTTCTTATAAAAGTTGATCAGTTTATTCGATCCAAATATCACAGGTGTACAATGCTCTAATATCCGGTGATCGGAAAATGTCTTTATGATCAGCTCTGTACCAATGCCATTTAAATCACCGCAGGAAATGCCAATTACCGGTTTATTCATATCCAAATTTCAGCAAATAAATGAAAATAGTAAGAAACTTAACTGGAAGAACGGTAAAGTGAAACTTAAAAGTAAATAACTAAAATGGCAGAGATTGAGAAAAGGACCCATTAACAAGTTGAAAGCATAGCAACCCAATTGCTCATTTTGATGTTGTAAAGGAATACACTTCTTTAATAATGCAGCCAGTATTTAAGTCTTCCATAGTAGATACTTGGTTTTACCTGGACCCTGCTGTTGGCCTGGCTAATATCAACTCCCGGCCTACTCCCAATCAACTATATAGCTACGGTATAGATACTGCGTGATCATCATGCAGTATCTATACTGTTAGTAGGGCTTTCCCATGCCTTAGGTAGGAAGAAGAAGGGGAATATCGAACAGATGAACAAGGAATATCGAATGATGAAGGAAAGAACTATGATTAGCAGGATTTAAAGGATTATTGAGGAGTTGAAGTTAGGACTATTCCTTATCAACTTTTCAACCTGTTAACCTGTCAACTCCCACTCAACTTTCTAACCTGTTAACCTTTCAACTTTTCAACTCTCTTTTCCAGCGGCCAAAAGCGGTCATTTCCGGCCATATCGGCCAAAAGCGGCCAAAACGGACATGGTGGTTTTGAACTGACATGGATTTTCAAAATCTTGCAGTTATAAAATCTAATATAATATGGCTAAGCAAACAGGATACATTAAGGCTACAGGTACAGTGGATGGTGACACCAACTTTTATTATGATCAGTTGTGGGGCTACCTGGTAAGAATGCTTCCGGGAGTGGACTCCAGGCGCTTCTGGAAGGACCCTGCGTTTGAAGGAAGCAGGAGAAGCGCTCAGAGGTTTGGAACAGGCAATATTATGTCTTCCATCATCTACCGCTTTGTTCCCACCAAAAGAAGATACAGGCATTTGTTTAAACAGGTAAGGACCATAGCTATTGTTGGTTTAAAGCAGGGAATGGAAAAAGGGGGTGTATTTACTGCTCTATACAATTTCCTTTCAGAGCAAAAGCGTATCTCTTTAACCCAGGAGCAGTTTACCCTACTTCTTTCTTCCTTTGAACAGGAACTGGAGGCAAGGCTGCAAGAGCCAAAGAAAGAAAAGGTAAAGAAGATGAAGAATAAACTCCTGGTCAAAGTAACTGCACCACTTACTGCTGAAGACACAGAGTACTTTCAACTATATATGGAGGATTATGAATGGAAGATAAAGTTCGAAGGAAACTTTCCAGCGGATTACCAAATTCCAATATTTCTCCTTAAACATGCTGTTTAAGGAAGTTTGTAGTTTGTAGTGTGTAGTTTGTAGTTTCTTAGGACTGAAAGGTACTACTGAGTGCAGACATGTTTTATTGGTATTCATCTTTGCGATCCTTTGCGAACATCTTTGCACTCTTTGCGTTACTGAGTATCGCAAAGTTTGCAAAGAGAGAACCCACGCAAAGAATTCGCAAAGGGCTCCTGGTTAACCACAATAATTCATTTCTTGTTTAAGTTGAAGAGGATTTATTGTTTTGATGGCCGCTTATGCTTTTACCACCAGGTATGGTTGCACAGTATAAACCCTGATGCTCTGTCATCCCGCTGTAGCGGGATCTTTGAACTGCATTAGAAAAGGATATCATACCTGTAAGACTATTGAGCCATCTTAAAATAGGACAGTTTACTCTTTTTTAATTAGGTTGAAGAGGCTTCAATAGTACAATGGTCGCCTATGTGGTTACAACAGATTCTTCGTTCCTCAGAATGATCCCGCCATTCGTCGGGACAGGCAAGTCAGAAGGTGGTCAATTGCAGGCAGTACTATTATTAAAGTTTTATCACTTTTATTTTATACTTCAGGAACTTAATACTCATAAAAAAAGCGGCATCAATTGATACCGCTTTTAAATGTCTGTTTATTTATTTTATTTCTTGATCAATTTTCTTGTGATCGTCTGGTCCTTGTTCTGTACCTGCAGGATGTAGATCCCTTGCGACAAAGATTGAAGATCCTGGAAGGAAAAATAATTGACTCCATTGTAAGCTGTAAGATCTTTTTGTCTTACTGGTGCTCCAGATGCATTCAATAAGAACACCTTGATCCTGGCATCTTCATTTAATGTTACATCAAATTGAAGGTCCTTTTGGAAAGGATTGGTCATGACACCTACTTTGAAATCCTCCTGGGAAGATGTGTTCAACTGAATGATCCTTGAATATTTCATCTTCCCGGCAGGGTTACTCAATACGATCCTGTAATAAGTTTTGCCTGCAAGTATGGAGGAATCTGTAAATGAATAATGGTTATTTTCTGCACTGGTATTGTTACGGCCATTTATTGATCCTATTCTTGTAAAGTTGGTACCGTCAAGACTCTTCTCTACGTGGTAGCGCAGTGGTTCATGTTCACGTGTAGTGGTCCAGAAAAGATTAGAACGGTTATTTGCAAGCTTTCCATTGAAAGATAGCAGGTCTGTATTTAATACCACGCCACAATCCATTACATTCAATGCTATCTGGCTCACTCCATCTGTTACCTGGCAACTTGCATTGGAAAGGTTGCCTGCAGTAGTGGAAACCACCACCCTGTATTTATCACCTGCATTGGAAAGTGTTGTTGCCGATACAGGAACCGTGTAGCTGGTAATATATTCCCATGCAGATCCATTCCATGAAGGAGTGGAAGTACCTGTGGCACCGCTGATATCAGACCAGGAATTACCTGCATCTGTACTTCTTTGCCATTTATAATTCTGGTAGGTATTAAAGTAGGAACGGATAGTATCATTAATAGCAATGGCATTATTCTGGCAGACAGATGGATTCAATGATGGTGAATAGCGCATATTGGGTAGACATGTATTCACAGCAATATCATCCAAAGCCCAGTCATTACCACCACCACCAGGGGCATTGTTTCTTAGTGTTAAAAGGAAAGATGTTTCTGTAGGCCCTGTTAAATACACAAAACCGCGTTTTACCCACTGGTTGGTAGAGTCAGAGCCAGTTGGTGTTACGCCTGAATATCGAATATCACCCGTAGTATAATAATCACTACCGTTAACGTCAAAGGCAATGTTAGGCCTTACGCCTGATGAATCGCCAGGGGCAGTAGGAATATAGAGCGCTGTTGTTGAAGATCGGCCAAGTGAGTCTGCACCACATTTGTAACAAATATTCTTGAACCAGGCAGATAATTCGTAGTAGGTATTAGGACATAGGTTGTTTACGGTATAAGTAAACGCGGTATCCGCTCTGTAAGCCGAGTTAATTATCAGCATGTAGCCGCAAGGATTGGTGGGGCTAACAGGTTTTGTAGTGTCGCACGCAGGGTTACCTCTTGTTGGATTGCTGGCACCTGTATGGTCACCTGTAATATCCCACAAATTAAAGACCCTATACGTGGCATCTGGCTTACCCCAAGTATTAATTGTTGTAAATGCAGAACTTGTATTATTGGCTATACCATAGAAGTAGTCATTTGGTCCACCGGTGGTAGTAAATGGTTTATAGGTATAACCTGTACCAATATATGGAGTTGTTCCCCTGTTCCTGGCTAAAGGTGTTCCACCACTGGGGATTCCAAAGGTACCATTCGATTCGGCACCAAGGGCATTAGTTGCGGATACTGCATTGGGACAAAGACCAGGGCTATTGTAAACTATTAAGTTATTTACAGGGAACCTGGCATTGGTTAGTATGCCTGTTGCCTGGTCTTTATAGGTTAAGGCACCTGTTTTAAAGTTGATCTTTGTATTGTAACCGGCATATACCACAACCCTGTAGGTAGCCATGATTAGGCATGGGCTTCCAAATACACGGGGATAGGAAGTGCTCGTCAATTGCCCCCTGGTGGTGCCATTTGATCCAGCGCCAATATTGATCCTGATGATGGTATCCAGTCCGTTGGTGTAAACAGTTCCCTGGTCAGCATCCAGCGCATCCGTAAAGGCAGATGCCCCATTTCCGTAGATCTTACCTTCATTGGTACGCCAGGCAAGGCTGCCCGGAACAAGTCGTAAGCCTTTAGTGTTATATAAGGTATCAATAAAAGATAAACTGTCTAAAGTTTTAGAACTTATAGAAAGGATGGCCCGCATTTCCAGCGTATCACCGGGGTTTACAGTTCCTCCTGTAGCACCCTTTGTTACATTAATATAAGTCCGGCTGATGTCATAGGTGGCTTGAACAGGAGCTGTAACGCAAATGGAAAAGTTGCCTCCGCTAGATGGACTACTGCCAATATTGGAAACACGAACATAATAGGTAGCACCTATAATGATATTTGGAACGGCAAGACTTGTAGTGCCACAGGCAAGAGAGGTTAAAGAGCCACATGTTCCACTAAAGATTTGTAATTCTGGGTTTGTGATACCCGCTCCCAAACCAGTTACTGAAACATTTTGAACAGTTCCGGTTGCCACAAATTTGTACCATACATCATAAAGGCTTCCTGCAGATGCACAACCAATTGGAATACCGGAACTTGCTGTAGCACTAATCAAAGTGCCTGAAGTGTTTGAACAGGTTGTATTAGAATTTAATGTTATTGCGCCGCTACAATCATCATTGCCGGGAGGAGGAACTGGATTAGTTACGCAAATACTGAATCCAGTAGTTGCAGCCAGCGAGCCAACGCTGGATACCCTTACATAATATGTATTACCAGATGTTAATGAATTATTGGTTATGGAGGTAGTCCCACATTGAAGTGATGTTAATGCTCCGCAGGTGCCACTATACAATTGAATTTCGGGGGTTGCAATGTTTGATAAACCAGATAAGCTGATGGTATGAGAATTATTATTAGCTACAAAACTATACCAGACATCATAATGTGTGCCTGCTGATTCGCAGCCAACAGGTAAGCCAGATGAAGCAGTTGCCCGGTCCAGGTTTGTAACAGTATTGGAACATGTAGTATTTGATATCAGTGATACTGCACCCGTGCAATTATCATTGGAAGGCGGAGGGAGCGGGTGTGTTACGCAAATATTGAAAGTAGCAGTAGCAGAAGGTGCTGAGGCGCCAACATTAGAAACTCTTATGTAATAGGATGTCCCTATGGTTAATGAAGATGAAGTTAGCGTTGTTGTGCCACATTGCAAAGAAGTTAAAGACCCTGGGCTCCCACTGAAAAGTTGAATTTCAGGAGAAGTGAAATTTGTCCCTTGACTACTAATGGTAACTGTACTTGTTGTATTAGCAGCAGTAAATTTGTACCATACATCCCAGTGATTGCCTGCTGACTGGCACCCTGCTGGCAATGAAGTGCTCATAGTAGAAAGTAATAGTGACCCCCCTGTGTTTGTACAAGAAATATTTGGTGTTAAACTTATGGCTGAAATAGATTCATCGTTAGGAGAACTTTGTAAACATATGTTGAATCCTCTTTTATTAGCGGGAGTACCTGATGTAGATCCGGTAACATAAAGACGGACATAATAAATGGAACCTGGAGAAAGTGTTGTCCTTATTAAGGGGCTTGTAATATCCTGACAAATTATTGATGTTAAGCTGGTGCATGTCCCACTGAATAATTCAATAAATGTAGTATTATTTTTAAGGTTACTTCCTATACCGCTTACTGTTATAGTTGCATTTGATGAAGTAGCAGTGAAAACATACCATACGTCGTTTGTGGGACTTGAAGCAGCACAGGCCCCATTGGGTGATCCCGTGCTTGTTGCATCCTGTAAATCTCCGGTAATAGTAGAGCAAGTAACAGATGAGTATAGCGGAGTTGCATTATCGCATAAATCATTTGTCGGCTGTGAAAAAACTAGTTTAGGCAAAGAAAACAGGAAACAAATTACAAGGGTTCGTAGTGTCGGGTTCGTTCTCATTTAGCAGGATTTAGGCATTCAAAGGATTTGGCTAAATTACAGCAGCCTTGATTTAAAACAAGGCGGCAAGTAAAGCAGCGAAGTTATTAAGTATAAACATTTATAGCAATAGGAAAACTACCATAAGTGATTATACGTAATTCTATCATTAAATAAAGCAATATTGCTATTTGAATGAGCAGTAAGAGCTCCTAATTTTACCGCTTTAAATCCAACCAAATCCTTAAAGACCATGTTCTGTCTAACTGCTGTCCGACAAATCTCCCTGATCTTATTACTATGTACATTTTCAACCTACTTACATGCGGCTCCAGGAAATGATGATTGTAGTGCAACATCACCTGCTTTAATATCAAATGGGGCTTGTAATACTACTAGTACCTTATACCAGGCAACTAATAGTGGTGTTGCCAGTGCCAATGGCACTGCTTATGATGTTTGGTTCCAATTTATCCCTGCCTCCACGGTCCAAACTATTGCCGTTTCTTACTCGAATCCCACGAACCTTTCAACCTCCAACTCTTATATTGAAGTATTTGATGGTTCATGTAATGGTACGTCGTTGGGTTATGCAAATACAGGAACCGATCTTACCTTATATGGTTTAAATACCACTAAGACTTATTATATCAGGGTTTATACAACTACTAATCCTTCAACAGGCAATACAAGCAAGTGGTCATTTTCCATTTGCCTGACACATAATACATCTGTTTTATCCAATGATGATTGCAGCGGGGCTACTACCCTAAGCTCAAATACTTCCTGCACTGTAACTTCTACTACGTTAGCAGGTGCAACACCGAGTAGCAGTGTTCCGGCAGGATGCACAGCAAATACGCATTATGATGTTTGGTACAAGTTTGTAGCTGCCGCAACTACAGAAACAGTAACTATAAGTAACCTGGGTACGGCAATCACAACTTCCGAAGTACAATTATTTAGTGGGGTATGTGGCTCACTAAATTCCCTGCAATGTGGAAGCTCTGCGATCACTGCTTCTGGTTTAACAGTTGGCGCCAACTATTATATTAGAGTGTCGAGTGTATTGGCAACTCCCTATGGCTATGCATCCGGTACAGGTACTTTTGATATATGTGTAACACATATACCCCCGCCTGCCAATGATGATTGTTCCGGTGCTGTATCATTGACCTCAAATATAACTTGTACTACAACTACTAGTACGCTAGACCGTGCAACTGCAACGAGTGGTTTGCCAGCAGGTTGTGAATCAGCGGGAACACATTATGACGTATGGTATAAATTTATTGCCCAGAACACTACTGAAACGGTGTCGTTAAGTGCTTTGGGATCTACCATTACCAATCCTGAGGTTCAAATATATAATGGAACTTGTGGAAGCCTGGTATCGATTGCTTGCGGATCTACAACTGCCATTGCAACGGGATTAACTATAAATAATACATATTATGTTAGGGTTTCCAATGTAAGTACCGATCCATCAGGATCCGGAACGGCGAATTTTAATATTTGCCTAACTCACACTACACCACCTCCCGCAAATGATAATTGCAACCTGGCTACTGCTCTTTCAATAGGTACAGCAACTCCATCTTCGGTATGGGGTGCTACAGACAGTGGTGTACCAACTGTTTGCTCAGGTACTCCGGATGATGATGTATGGTTTACATTCACACCAACAGCTACCAGTGCTACTGTCACCTTAAGTGCAGTAGGTTCCAATCTTACTACTTCAGGTGCCATGATACAGGTTTTCTCTGGTAGCTGTGGATCTTTAACGTCAATAGCATGTGGAAGTTCCGGCATGACAGCATTGGGATTAACACCGGGAAGCACCTATTATATAAGAGTATATTCATCAGCTGCCGGATCAATTGGCGGTACTTCAACAGGTTCAGCATTCACTATCACTGTTACCGGCCCGGCTGCTGTTAGTGCAAGTACTGTTGGTTCTGGACGCATGAATGAAGTCTTTAAACAAAATATTCTGTCGGGGAGTGGTGTGCTTAGTTATCCCTGGGAAATTACTTATGGACAGGATGATAAATTATGGATAACAGAATCACGTGGATACAAAGTATACCGGATGGATCCAAATACTGGTGCTAAATCTACAGTACTTGACCTGTCCACAGGAAGCACTTTTCTGCCTTCCCCTGCAGATAGCCTGAATGCAGTAAACATGTCAAGCTGGAATAGTATCAAATGGCCACAGGGTGGACTGGCAGGTCTTGCCCTTCATCCTAAATTCATGGATGGAACGGGATTGAATGACTACGTATATGTTTCTTATGTACATAGATATCTTAGTGGTTCTACAGCCGTAAAGACTGGCATATTTTTCAGAAATAAACTGGTGCGGTTTACCTATAACAGTGCCACTAATAAATTAGAATCACCGGTGGTATTGTGTGATACGCTTCCTGGAAGCAGTGACCATAATTCACAAAGGATCATCATTGCGCCGGTTACCAAAGGTGGCACCTATTATTTATTCTATGCCCAGGGAGATATGGGTGCGGGCCAGTTTGAAAACAGGGACCGCCCTGAGAATGCGCAAAAAATTAATTCTTACGAAGGAAAAATTTTAAGGTTCAACCTGGTTTCGGATGGTGAAGCAGGCGCCAATGGATGGATTCCTAATGATAATCCCTATAATACATTATTGGGGGTCCAAAGTGCTGTATATAGTACTGGTATCCGCAATAACCAGGGGTTTGCTTATGATTCTTCGCTCAATATTCTATATGGCGCTTCCCATGGTCCATATAGTGATGATGAAATAAATGTCATCCAGGGCTTTAAAAACTATGGACATCCATTGATACAGGGTTTCGTGGATGGAAACTATAATGGAACGACAACAGCAAGTACCAATACCAGTTTATCTGCTGGTGCACCTTTTACAGATAATTCCGGAAATTCAGCCTGTCCTCCAATTGGTGATGAAGCTGCGAATAAGGCTGCTATTGATGCCAGTGGAAATGGACTTTACAAGGATCCTATTTTCTCCGCTTATGCAGCACCTAAGGCTACCGTATTAAACATTTGGCAAACTAATTCAGGAAATGCCAACTGGCCTACAGAAGCCTGGTCGGGGTTAGATCTATATACTAATACAGTGATTCCGGGATGGAAGAAGTCATTGATCGCAGCCTCATTAAAATGGGGAAGACTTATAAGGCTTAAAATGGATGGCACAGGAAATGGTACTTTACCTACCAATTCTGCCAGTGATACCATTAGTTATTTTGGAAGTCAGAACCGGTTCAGGGATCTTGCATTTGCACCTAATGGAAAGGATATCTATGTGATCATGGACAATAATTCCACCACTTCAGGCCCCGGAGCTGCGAATCCGGTTGTCCCTACTTGTGCTGGTTGTGTTCAGAAATACACCTTCCTTGGTTACAATCCTGATGCAACAGGGAGAAGTTTGTTGCCTACATCAGTTGATGTAACAACCGGTACAGACAATGCCTGTGTTTCAGGAACAACCATAACAATTGATAATTTCAATAACAATCTGTGGGTGCCAATTACAGGACCTGACGGGAATATCCTGGCCGAGATCAAGGCCAATGGTAATAACCTGGGTACAGTGACTTCTTCTTTTTATACCAATAGTGGCCCTGTTAGGGAAAATGCAAAGAAGCGTCTTTACCTGGATCGTAATATGACTATTACACCACAGGTGCAGCCTAACCCTGCCACTCCGGTTAGCATTCGTTTATATATTAAAACCAGCGAATTGAATGCCATTAAGGCTGCATCTAATTCGCAGGGAGCGTCAAGCCTTGTGAATTCAATCTCTAACCTGAGTATCTTCAAGAACAGTGATGCATGCGGACCAACATGGGTGAATGTAACTTCGCCAACCGTCATTACACCACAGTATGCTGAGGCTTTTGGTGGTGGATATGTGTTGCAGGCAGATATCAGTTCTTTTTCATCCTTCTATTTTGCAAATACCAATGCTATTACACTTCCATTAAACCTTTTAACGTTCAAAGGGCAATGGCAGGACAACAATACATTGTTGCAGTGGGAGACGTCTAACGAGGTCAATACTTCTCATTTCGTTATTGAAAGAAGTACGGATGCAAGGAATTTCACAGCAATTGGAAAAACAGAAGCTGCAGGAAATACCAACGGGCAGAAATACAGCTATACTGATAAGGATGCAGGTATGCTCAATGCAGCAATCTTGTACTACCGCTTAAAAATGTATGACCTGAATGGTACATTTAGCTACAGCAATATTGTAACGATTAATGTAGATCCAGCGGCATTGGTAGTTAACATCTATCCAAACCCTGTACATTCCGTGATCATGGCTAAGGTATCCCTGAAAAAAGCTGACAACCTGAATATCCAGGTAACAGATATGAAAGGCCAGGCAGTTTATATGGCTACAAAATACCTGGGTGCCGGAGTTTCGGAATTGCAAATAGATACAAGGAAATGGACCTCGCAGGTTTATTCTATCAAGATCACAGACAGTAACAATAAAGTATTGGTTACAAAAAATATCGTCAAATTATAAGGGTTCACCCGTTCATTTTACAACTACAACCCCCTCTTTCATGGAGGGGGTTTATTTTTGCAGGGATGTACACATTGAAGAAATCACTGGGGCAGCACTTTTTGAAAGATGAGGACATATGCAGGAAGATCGTGGCCGAACTGCAGCAATGTGCTTTTTCACGGCTCCTGGAGGTAGGTCCCGGTGGCGGTGCATTGACCAAATACCTGGTTCAGATACCCGGTATTGATTTTAAAGCTGTGGAAGTGGATGATGAAAAAGTGGTTTACCTGGAGAAGACCTATCCGGCATTAAAGGGCAAGATCATTCATCAAAGCTTTTTGGATATTGATAAACCTTTCGAAGAGTCCTTTTCGATAGTTGGCAACTTCCCTTATAATATTTCCACTGAGATACTATTTAAAGTGCTGGATTGGATCGGATCGGTGGATTGTGTGGTTGGAATGTTTCAAAAAGAAGTGGCGCTCAGGATAGCTGCCAAAGAAGGCAGTAAGGTGTATGGGGTAACCAGTGTATTGATACAGGCATATTTTGATGTGAGCTATTTATTTGATGTGGACGAGCATAGTTTTACTCCACCTCCAAAGGTAAAAAGTGGTGTTATAAGGTTGACTCCGGTAAAGCAGCCTTTGCATATGAAAAGCAGGGAGGCATTTACCAAATTGGTCAAGACAGCCTTTGGACAGAGAAGGAAGACGCTAAGAAATGCGTGTAAATCATTATTTACACCGGAAGTATTACAAGATGATATTTTTAATAAACGTGCAGAACAACTGAGTGTACAGGACTTTGCACAATTAAGTTTTTTGATGCAATAATGGAAAGCAAGCAAGTTATTATTACCGCACCTGTTCACCCATGTTTGATTGATGAATTAAGATCCGCTGGTTATGCTGTTACATATGAACCTGCTATCAGCTATGAGCAATTAAAAGAATTGATAAGTAATGCAACAGGCCTTGTAGTTACTACAAGGATAAGGATCGACAAATCTATTTTAGATATGGCTGCTGGTCTTAAATGGATTGGCAGGCTTGGTAGTGGTATGGAGTTGATAGATGAAGCCTATGCCAATAAAAAGGGCATTACCTGTATCAGTACGCCTGAAGGCAACCGCAATGCAGTGGCAGAACACGCCCTGGGCATGCTGTTGAACCTGATGAATAACATAAGCAGGTCATTTGAAGAAGTTAAGCAAGGGAAGTGGCTTAGAAATGAGAATCGTGGCATTGAGCTTTCCGGGAAGACTATAGGCATTATTGGGTATGGAAATACAGGACAGGCATTTACCCGCCTGTTGCAACCATTTGGGGTGCATGTGCTGGCCTGTGATAAATACAAACAGGGATTTGCTTCTGGTTATGTGAAAGAGTCTTCGATTGAGGAGATCAGTGCAAAGGCAGATGTGATCAGCCTGCACTTACCTCTTACTGAAGAAACCCGCCATTTGGCTGATGATGAATTCTTTGACCAATTGGAGAGAAAACCATTTTTTATGACCACCTGCAGGGGAGGGGTTACCAAAACTAGTTCATTAATAAATGCATTGCGGGCCAATAAAATAGCAGGAGCAGCGTTAGATGTGCTGGAAAATGAGAAGCTTTCTACGCTGACAACAGAACAAAAGGAGGAGTTGCGGTTTTTATGCGATCAACCCAATGTGCTTGTTACACCTCACATTGCAGGCTACAGCAATGAAGCCTACAGGAAAATGTCCGATGTTTTGATAGAAAAACTACGTATGCAACACTTACTGTAATAGGTAAATACCTATACACTTACAGGTAGTTTCCATCAATTATTGTACTGACAGAAATCAGGCTATTTTACTCTTTTATTTCTTCAAAGAGTAGTCTACTTTTAGGGTATTAAATCAAACCCTTATGAAAACGCTAATCTCCTATGTAGCAGTTGCCATCTTTGTTATTGCATCTTCGTTTACGATAGATGTTCAACAAAACCTTAATCACCAATCTACTTACAATTGCTTTAATTATCTCCGTGGCCACCGCCAGGGCAAATCAGGTGTAAGTTTGACATGGTCTGTTAATGATCCCACTATTGATCATTTTCAAATTGAAGTATTGTATGAAGGTATGGAAGACACTCCTGTTGAGGTAGGTGAGCCTGTAAAGTTCAATGGAACTGCTCCCTATAAAGTACTTCTTACTGATGTTTTTCCAGGTAACATGACCTATCGAGTTACAGCTGTAAGAGCTGATGGAACCTTTGAATGTTCGCCGCTTGAACAGGTGAAGATTATGCAACGTAAATAAAAAGGTGCGGAATTTATTTCCGCCCCTTTTTTCGTTCAATTAAATCTGGTTCTATGAAAACACTTTTACCCTTTTTCCTTCTTCTAACCTTAACTGCTTCTTCCCAGATCACTACCCCGATTATAAAAGCAGGTTTTGGTGTTGATGGTGAATTAAGAGCTAACTTTTATAATGGTGCACTTCAAAATGGTAATGATGACTGGTTTTTAAATAATACCGGAATAGGCAGGAATGTCATCGACACTACAGGTGCTGCTGCTATTGTTGCTGGTTATTTATCCGATGTTTCTCCCTATAAAAAAAGAATGAGCAGCTTTTATCGCCCGATGAGCGTACCACAATTTTCTATTGTCAACAACAAACTCTGGCTGGATGCTTTGTTTGTAAGAGATTATCACGGCACGGATACAACTGTTTTTGTAAGTGGTTCTAACAAAAATGGTGATTCACCTGCCAGTTGGATGGGTGGTATCCAGGGGATTCCTGATAAGAATGATATTCTCGACATGTTCATGCATGTGAGAAGAGCAGGCCCTAACCGTACTGACTCACTCTGGATGTTTGGAGGTTTGTCACTTGACAATACTACAGGTCAACGTTATTTCGACTTTGAGATGTACCAGACTGATATTTACTATGACCGTCCTACAGGTAAATGGTTTGGTTATGGACCAGATGCAGGCCATACAAGCTGGCAATTTGATGCTGCAGGTAATGTGACCAGGCCAGGCGATATTATTTTCTCTGCTGAATACCAGAGTTCTACCTTAACAAAGATCGAAGCCAGGATATGGATAGACAGGGCACTACTATCAATAACGCCAGCAGGATTTAGTTGGTCAGGGCAATTTGATGGTGCCAGTTCAGGAGCTCAGTATGGATATGCGAGCATATTGCCTAAAACTGCCGGGGCATTTTATACTGGGTTGGGAAGTGGTAACAATACATGGGCAGGCCCTTTTCAACTGGTTTTGGTTGATAACAGCCTTGCAACAAATTATACCCGTGACCAGTTCATGGAGTTTTCAGTGAATTTAACCAAACTGGGTCTTGACCCTGTGACCACATTTGGTTCCGATATATGTGGAACACCTTTTAACCGTATTGTAGTTAAGACGAGGTCATCTGCTTCATTTACCGCAGAATTAAAAGATTTTGTGGCTCCTACAGATCTTTTCCTGGCTCCAAGAGCCCAGGCCATTGCTGACGTTCCGTTTTACTGCGGTGCAGTAGGCGTTAGTAATCTTTCGGTAATCAATCCATCAGCAAGTTCTGTGTACACATGGTCAACCACAGACGGGCATTTTTATAATACTACTACCGGCCCTAATGTTACTGTGGATTCACCTGGTACCTATATTGTTAAGCAGCAACTGGCAGCAGGTTGTAACCCCTATGCATACGACACACTAACCATTTTGTATGACGCAAGCTGTATTCCTATGGCCAACAGGATCACTGGCCTGCGTGGTACTATAAAATATAATACTGCACACCTCAATTGGACTACTAAAGCCAATAAGGAAACTATATACTTTGAAGTAGAGCGAAGCATAAATGGCCGGGACTTTGAAAAGGTAGGCCGTGTTATGGCAGACTCACCCAACGGAGACGCGGATTATAGTTTTGATGATAATTTGGCAACGATCGGATCAGCTTCAGTGTATTACAGGTTAAGAGCAGTGATGCATGTGGGCCAGGCCAATTATTCCGGCATCATTATGCTGGGCATGAGGCACGATCAAAAAGATATCAATCTATTCCCTAATCCCGTAAATGATGTGCTACAACTTTCTGTTCCTTCCTCTATAAGACAGGAGGCTAAAGTATCCGTTTTCGATATTTCAGGTTCTTTATTGAAAACTGAGCATTTTACACTGAATAATGGTGTCAACATCCTGCAAATGGATGCGGCATCCTGGAAAGCAGGTACTTATATGGTAAACATTAAAATGGGTGATGCTATCGTATGGAAAAAATTTGTTGTGAATAGTACCCTGTTCAATAAATAAAGACTGTCGTTTTTATAGTTATTTATTTCTATTTATCTTTACATTATGTATGCAACGCTTCGGTAAAACGAGGCGTTGCTATTTTTTTCATTTTGATGTAAACCTAATTACCATGAGCGGAATTCAATACGTGACAAAAGAGACCCTTGAACAGATGAAAGCTGAGCTTCAGCATATGAAGGGAGTGGAGCGCCCCGCAGCTTCCCGTGCCATTGCCGAGGCAAGAGAAAAAGGTGACCTTAAAGAAAATGCTGAATATGATGCAGCCAAAGAGGCCCAGGGTATGCTGGAGGCTAAAATTGCTGCCCTTGAAGGCCAGGTAGCTACTGCCAGGATAGTTGATGAATCTTCTATTGATACAAGTAAAGTATCTGTATTGACTAAGGTTAAAGTAACTAATCTCAATACAAAAAAGCAGGTAACCTACCAGATTGTTAGTGAGAAAGAGGCAGATCTTAAAGCCGGGAAAATCTCCTATACCTCCCCGATTGGTAAAGGATTGTTGGGAAAGCAAATTGGTGATGTGGCTGAAGTGACGGCTCCTGCAGGGGTGATAAAGTTTAAAGTAGAAGATATCAGTATCTGATAAAGCAAATTTTGTGGACCAGGGAATGTGAAGGAGCAATTGCTTTTTACATTCCCTGTTTTAATTTACACTCGTTATGACAGTTTTTTCCAAGATCATTGCCGGAGAGATCCCATCTTATAAAATAGCAGAGAACGATCGCTTTTATGCTTTCCTGGATGTGTTTCCCCTAAGGGAAGGACATACTCTTGTAATTCCAAAAACGGAAGTAGATAACCTGTTTGATCTTCCTTCAGCATACCTGGCAGAAATGTTGGTATTTGCTCAACCAATTGCAAAAGCTATTGAGCAGTCATTTAAATGCAACCGCTGTGGTATTAGTGTAATAGGCCTGGAAATACCACATGCCCATATGCATTTGATCCCCATTAATTCTTCCAATGATCTCAACTTTACCCAGCATAAGGGCAGAGCATCAGATGCAGATCTGCAAAAAGTACAAAATAAGATACTGCAGGTATTGAAGTAGTAAACACTTACTGGATTCTTTTTGGATTTTCCCTGGCAAAGGCCTCCCAGCTGGCCTTTTTTGTCTTCTTCACTGTAGTAGTGGATTTCGGCACAGGTACCTTGCTGCCAAAATGATGACAGATAGCAACTGCAAGGGCGTCTGTTGCATCAAAGTATTTTGGTTTATCAGGTAATAAGGTGATACGCTGCAGCATATTCCAAACCTGTTCCTTATCTGCGTTACCATTGCCTGTAATGGATTGTTTGATCTTACGGGGAGAGTACTCTGTTACTGGTATATTCCGATCCATTGCTGCTGCAATGGCAACACCCTGGGCTCGGCCAAGTTTCAGCATACTCTGTACATTCTTACCAAAGAACGGCGCTTCTATAGCACATTCATTGGGATTGAATTTTTCTACCAGCTCCGTAATACGACGGTGAATCTTTTGAAGTCGTTTGTAGTGGTCTAATGTAGATGCCAGCTTTAAAACATCTATCTCCATTACAGTGAAAGTATTGTTGCGGGCTTCAATGACACTGTATCCCATGACAAGGGTTCCCGGATCTATTCCTAATATTATTACTGGCTTTTGCAAGGAGGTGGTTATTTTTACTGCGATGCAGTTGAACAAAAGTATTAAAATCTTTATCAATTACTTTTTTGGTCCTATACTGTTCGCCTGGTTGGCTTTTTCCATCTACAATAATATCAAACACCAGCCTCAATTAGCAGTTTCATGGCAGCAGATACAGGATTCTTTTCACTCTGCTAAGTTTTTTCTGCTACTTGCCACACTGTTACTTGTGTTTGTGAATTGGGCAATAGAAGCATTGAAATGGAGAGCCTCAGTAGCCATGATACAACCCATTGGCTTTTGGCAGGCTTTCAAGGCTGTTCTCTCTGGAGTTACCTTTTCTGTGACCATGCCGAATAGGGTAGGAGAATACCTTGGCAGGGTGCTCTATCTTCCGGAAGGTTCAAGGTTGAAGACAATTTCAGTAACACTGGTAGGTAGCTTTGCTCAATTACTTACAACTCTTTTTGCAGGTGTCATCGGGCTGGTGGTATTAAAAAAGACTTTGCTATATACCTATCCCAACCTGGTGATATGGTACCAGATTGCTTTATATAGTTTAACAGCAATAGTTCTTGTACTTATTCTGATCTATTTCAATGTATCCGCTACGGTGGGCATTTTCAACAAATGGATCAGGAATCAAAAATACCTTTTCCTTGTGGAAGCTTTAAACAGCTTTCACTCAAGGCTATTAATGAAGATCCTGCTGCTTTCTATACTTCGGTATTTTGTCTTTATAGTGCAGTACATCCTCGTATTTTATCTTTTCGAGGTCAATGTTTCGGCGTTTATTATAGGATGGGTCATGAGTGTGGTATTTCTCGCTATGGCCATTGTGCCGTCAATTGCTTTGGTAGAAATTGGAGTGAGGGGCGAAATAAGCCTGAAGTTAATGGGTATGTACTCGGCAAATAGCCTGGGAATAGGCCTGACTTCCATAAGTGTATGGTTGGTTAACCTGGTTATTCCGGCGATTATTGGAAGCCTGTTATTGATGAACATTAAGGTATTTACCAGGAAAGGCAATACCATTTAATTTCTTTTTCAAATAAAGTTGTACTGTCAAGGGCGCCTTTGCTTACAGTTCTTCCAGTTTGAAAGTTCTGCCTGGCCTGATCCCTTTTTCTGTTTGCGTTAGTTCACAACATTCAATAAGAGGATCATGTTCAAAGAACAGTATGTAATTGTTACTGGCAGCTTCGGTTAAAAAGGACTTTTTCTCTTTCAGTGTGGTTAGTGGAAACATATCGTAAGCCATTATGTAGGGCATAGGAATATGACCGGCTGAAGGCAAAAGATCAGCCATGTAAACAATGGTCCTTCCCTTATATTGAAATTGAGGAAGCATCATTGCTTCTGTATGACCATCAACAAATCGAATAGAAATATTTTCAGTAAATAATTCTGAAGGCAGCCTGCCGATTTCCTGGTCAGGTGAAGCAGACTTATTTATAGATGGATAATTAATAAATTGCAATTGCCCGCTTTCTTGTATGGGCAGGATGTTTTCTTTTAAGAACGATGCCTTTTCTCTATCGTTTGGGTAAACTGCCCATTCCCAGTGTTTTTGATTACTCCAATAGGTTGCGTTTTTGAATGCCGGAACCAGTTTGTCACCTACCCGTGAAATGGAACCACCACAATGATCAAAATGTAGATGGGTCAGAAAAACATCTGTAATATCATCCCTGTGAAAACCATGCAATCCAAGGGAAGAATCAAGGGTAGCATCTCCATGTAAATAGTAATGACTGAAGAACTTCTGGTCCTGCTTGTCACCAATACCATTGTCAACCAAAATCAGCCTGTTTCCATCTTCTATCAAAAGACAGCGCATAGCCCAATCGCAGAGATTATTTTCATCTGCCGGATTGATCTTATTCCAGATGGATTTGGGCACTACTCCAAACATTGCCCCGCCATCTAGTTTAAAGTTCCCTGTATTAATAGTATAAAGATTCATATAGCAATACCTGGTTTTCTTACCCTTGTTTGTAAACGGTTCACAAATAACAATAAAATTCCCCCTATTATAAAAAATACCATCAGTGCCATTACTGAGTTTCGCATGCCCCCCAGGAATTCACCTACATACCCAAAGGTAAGCGTCCCAAGGACAAGGCCTATCTTATCACATACATCATAAAAGCTGAAATAGGAAGCTGTATCTTTCGTGGGAGGCAATAATTTGGAATAGGTTGACCTGGACATGGATTGTATGCCACCCATTACCATTCCTACACAAAAGGCCAGCGCATAAAATTGCATGGCTGTTTGAATAAAATAAGCAGAGAGGCATATGCCGATCCAAATGATGATGATGACACCCAGGGTAAACAGATTACTTGTGATCTTAGACAGCCGCGAGAAGATCACAGCGCCTAATATCGCTACCAGCTGGATAATGACTATAGTGATGATCAATTGGGAGGACTCCATTTTCAATTCGTCCGATGCGAAATATGGTGCGAGGTACATAACGGTTTGTACCCCCATATTATAAAAGAAGAAGCTGACAAGAAAGCGTTTGATAATGGGATGGTGGCGAAACTGGTACCACACTTTTTTCAATTCATAAAAGCCATTGATGAATATGCTATGCTGTGGGTTTTGTTGTGAAGCTTTTGATGGGGGTAGTCGGTTAAAAGTGATCTGCGCAAAGCCTGCCCACCAGAGTCCGACGGCAAGAAAGGAAAGTCTAACCGGCCATGCTCCCCAACCCAGGTGCATATTGTCATTCAGTATGATGGCGGTAAGACAGAACACCATTAATAATACACTTCCAATGTAACCCAGCACAAACCCTTTGGCGCTGATTCGGTCCTGGTCTTCTTCAGCAGCTATATCGGGTAAATAAGAATTGTAAAATACAATGCTTCCCGCAAATCCTATGGCACCCAAAATAGCGCTTACAATACCAAAAGTGATCGTTTCTTTGGTCATGAAAGTCAGGCTGACACAGGCTGCTGCACCCAGGTAGCAGAAGAACTTCATGAATGATTTCTTATTGCCTTTATAATCCGCGATGGAGGAAAGAATAGGTGATATAATGGCTATAACAAAAAAGGAAAAGGAGATCATATAAGATGCCAGTGCGGACCTGTCGAATGACCGGCCTAATAAATGAACCCTCTCAGGTGCTATAGCTATGAAATAAGAGGGATAGAGGGCAGATACAACTACAAGTGAATAAGCGCTGTTGGCCCAGTCATACATGGCCCAGGCGTTGATCACTTTCTTGGGAGCAGTTTGCATAATGGCTTCAATTATTCCTTTTCTATAATAAAAGAGGTATTGGTAAAAATAAGAAAGACATCACGAATGATGTCTTTCAAATATTTTGTTGGAAACCTTTAACCAAGGTAACCAGTAAAAATCAGGATAAGAAGCAGTATGCCTACAATGATCCGGTATATACCAAATAGTCTGAAACCATAGGCTTTCAAATAATTGATAAAAAAACGTATAGCCAGCAGGGCCACAACGAATGCCACAATATTTCCAATGGCAAATGCTACCATGTTTTGTTGGCTTTCCATGATCAATTCATAGCCACGTTTTGGGATAGCGCTGCCATGCCATTTCTTTAAAAATAATGAATAAGCAGTGGCGGCAAACATCGTTGGAACGGCAAGGAAAAAAGAGAATTCTGCAGCCAGGTTGCGGGTAAGCTTTTGTTGCATTCCTCCAATAATGGAAGCTGCACTGCGGCTGACGCCTGGTACCATGGCCAGCACCTGCCAACAGCCTATGATAAAAGCATTAGGATAACTGATGTTTTCTTCTTTTTCTATGGTGTGGGCCTTAAAAAAGTTATCAATGAACAACAAAACAATACCCCCTAATAACATGGATATGGCTACTGTAGTAGGGCTTTCCAGCAGTTTGTCTATCTGGTCATTAAACAGAAATCCCAGGACAAGAGCTGGTAAAACACCTACAATTAGTTTAGCGTAGAATTTCCATCCTTCTGCACCTTTAGACAGGGGAGATATGAATCTCTTCCAGTACAATACTACAACGGCCATGATGGCTCCTAACTGGATGGCCACTTCAAATAATTTGGTAAAATCACTTTCACCAATGCCTAATAAGGAACTGGCAATGATCATATGCCCTGTGGAGGAGATAGGCAAAAATTCGGTAAGCCCTTCTACTACGGCTATGATAATAGCTTCAAAAATATTCATCAGGGTATATTGAACTAGCTGTTTTTGGGCTGCCTGAAGATGGCAACGATCTCTATGACAAGTCCTGCTAAAATAATTATAGGTGCAATGGTTATACGGCGTGTACCATATACTTCATTCACATTGAAGACATTGGGATCATCGCTACGACCACCTGCCATCAGTAAGAAACCAATTATCATCACCCCGGCACCTATCAGCATCCAGGTAAAATTGGTCTTTTCAAAAAGCGAACCAATGCCCGACCTTTCCTTCTTAACGGTCGTTGTGGTGGTAGTTCTTTTTTCTTTCATCGGACAAACATAATTAGTTTATTGTTTATAGTTTCTTGTTTTTTGTTAGTCCTAAGGTCTTAAAACCTTTGCATTTTTGGAATTGCCAGCTATTCTCAGAGAGGTAAGCTTTCGAGGCAACCAAAAACAAAAAACAATAAACCAGAAACATTAATATAATTCATCCAGCTTCATGCGCAGGTATTTGAGTACGCTGCGGTAAGTGCTGAATAAAGTAATGGTGATACCTATAATGATTAATAAAAAGAATAATAAAAGCATAGTTGAAGTGGAATGTACCACCTTGATCTCTGGCACCAGGTTGCCCGCTATGGTGATCAGGATATAGATCAGGGTTACGGCAATAACAGCGCTGATAGCCCCATTGATAATAGCCCTGACGTTTAGTGGTCGTGCAATGAACCCACGGGTTGCACCCACCATTTGCATGGTCTTGATCAGGAATCGATTGCTGAACATGGCAAGCCTGATGGTATTATCTATAAGTACAATGACCACAATAGCCAGGATAATGGCAATCACCAATAAAATCAGGCTGATGTTGCGCAGGTTCTTATTCAGGTTGGTTACCAGTTCCTTTGGGTATTGAACATCAGTTACGTAAGCACTTTGGGTCTGCTCGATATTCTTGCGAATAGCCTCAAGTGTATCTACCTGCACATATTCCTTCTTTACATTGAAATAAATGCTGTTAGGTAGAGGATTATAGTCAAGAATCTTATTCCAGTCCTCATTTCCATCTGAAAGGTATTTCTGCCTGGCCATTTCCTTATTGACAAAGCTGTAATTCTTAATATAGGGCTGAGCGGCAAAATATTGCATTAAAGCAATGCTGTCCTTAGCAGGTACATCGCCACGTAAATGAACTTTTACTTCAACATTTTCCCTGAAATAATCTCCCAGTTTGGCGGCATTGATAACCAGCCAGCCCACGAGGCCCAGTAAAAAAAGAACCAGGGTAACCCCGATAATGGACATTACATAGGATGGTTTTCCACGTCTTGCTGCTGCTTTGCTTGATTGAGCCATGCTATCTCTTTGTTTAAGAAGTGAACAAAAATAAAGGTTTGGTGCTTAGCAATGAGGTCAACCCTTTGGTTTTGCAAAGTTTTAAACCCCTGAAAGGGTTATTTTTGCACTCCCTAACGGTTGCCTGCTATTTAATATTGTTACGTCTTTAAGCGTAAATAACAAAGTTTTGATAAATGAACCTGTGGACCTATAAGGTTCTTTTTTTAAATCCCTGAGCAACTATAGACAAAAAGTAAATGATCAATGGAGTATAAATTCAGAGATATTGAGCAGAAATGGCAGAAGACATGGACGGAACAGGAAGTATATAAAGTTCCGAATGACACCACGAAGCCAAAATATTATGTATTGGATATGTTTCCCTATCCAAGTGGCGCAGGCTTGCACGTTGGACATCCATTAGGATATATTGCCTCTGATATTTTTGCCCGCTATAAGAGATTGAAAGGATTCAATGTGCTGCATCCCATGGGCTATGACGCTTTTGGTTTGCCTGCAGAACAATATGCCATTGAACATGGGGTGCACCCTGCCGTAAGTACTGCAAAGAATATTAAAACCTTTAGGAGCCAACTCGATAAGATAGGCTTTTGCTTTGACTGGAGCCGGGAAGTCAACACTTCTCAACCAGGATATTATAAATGGACCCAGTGGATCTTTCTGCAGTTATTTAAAAGCTGGTATAACCGCCTTAATGATAAAGCTGAACCCATAGACCAACTGGTAGCCATTTTTGAGGACAATGGTAACAGGGACCATCCCATTCCTGATAATAACTTCCAGATACCGGATTATCCACACGTAACTTTTACTGCTGAAGCCTGGAATAGTTTTCCGGAAAAGACAAAGCAAGCCATACTTATGGAATACAGGTTGGCATATTGTGGTGTTGGAGAGGTGAACTGGTGTGAAGCCCTGGGTACTGTATTGGCTAATGATGAAGTGGTGAATGGTGTAAGTGAGCGGGGAGGATATCCAGTTGTTAAAAAGAAGCTCCGCCAATGGTACCTGCGCATTACAGAATATGCCGATCGTTTACTGAAAGGACTGGAAACTGTTGATTTCAGTGATGCCATGAAAGAAATGCAAAGCAACTGGATCGGCAAGAGTAGTGGCGCGGAAATGGACTTTGCTATTGCAGGACACCAGGATGATGTTTTGCGCGTTTATACAACAAGGCCTGATACCATTTTTGGAGTAGACTTTATGGTAATTGCTCCGGAACATGAATTGGTCGAACGCATTACAACTACAGAACAAAAGAAGCAGGTAGAAGAATATATTGCTTATGTCAAAAGCCGAAGCGAGAGAGAACGCATGGCAGAGAAAAAGATAAGTGGTGTATTTACCGGGGCATATGCAGTCAATCCATTTGATGGCAAGCAGATACCAGTATGGATATCTGAATATGTTTTAGCCGGTTATGGCACCGGGGCCATCATGGCAGTTCCCAGCGGAGATGAACGGGATCATAAGTTTGCCCGGTATTTCAACCTTCCCATCACCAACATCATTGGCGATGCTTACAATGGTGAAGAAGCCAATCCTACCAAGGATGTAAAGTTAAGCAACAGCGGTTTCCTTGATGGAATGGTTATGCGTGATGCTATTGACGTGGTGATCAATAAGCTGGAGGAAATGGGAATAGGTAAACGTCATGTAAACTATAAAATGAGGGATGCTGCGTTTAGCCGCCAGCGTTATTGGGGCGAACCATTTCCAATAAAATGGATCGATGGTATTGCCTATCCACTTGAAGAAAATGAATTGCCCCTGGAGCTTCCTTTTGTTGAATCTTACAAGCCAGGGCCTGAGGGCGAGGGTCCATTGGCCAACATACCCGAATGGACGAACAGGCACCTGGAAACCAATACCATGCCTGGCTATGCAGGTTCCTCCTGGTATTTCCTCAGGTATATGGACCCGCACAATGAGCAAACGTTTTGTGATAAAAAATGGAGCGATTACTGGCGCCAGGTGGACCTGTATGTAGGAGGAACAGAGCATGCTGTGGGACACCTGCTGTATAGCCGCATGTGGACCAAGGCACTTTATGACCTGGGTTATCTCAGCTTTGATGAACCTTTCAAGAAGTTATTAAACCAGGGCATGATACAGGGTTCATCCCGTTTTGTTTACCGTGTGCATGGTACCAACCAGTTTGTATCAGCCGGTCTTAAAGATCAATATGAAACTGATGATCTTCATGTGGATGTTACCATTGTAGATGGTGTGGAACTGGATATGGAAGCTTTTAAATCATTAAAGCCGGAGTATGCCGAAGCCACATTTATCCTGGAGAATGGAAAATATATCTGCGGTTCAGAAGTGGAGAAGATGAGTAAGAGCAAGGTGAATACCGTCAACCCGGATCATATTGTTGAACGTTATGGTGCAGATACATTCCGTATGTATGAAATGTTCCTGGGCCCTGTGGAAATGAGTAAGCCCTGGGATATGAAAGGAATAGAAGGGGTGCACCGTTTTCTTAAAAAACTGTGGCGCCTGTTTTTTGATGAGCAAAAGGGCAACCTTGTAACAACAGGTAAAGCTACAGCTGAAGAATTAAAGGTCCTTCATCGTACCATTCGAAAAATAGAAGAAGATACAGAGCGCTTTTCTTATAATACCGCAGTCAGTGCGTTCATGGTTTGTGTAAATGAGTTAACAGATTTGAAATGTCATAAGCAGGAAATTCTTGAACCACTGCTGGTCTTATTGACGCCTTATGCGCCTCATATCAGTGAAGAGTTGTGGCACCAGGTTGGGCATAGCACCACCATATTGGATGCTGCGTTTCCGAAATTTGAACCTAAATATGTAATGGAAACCACGAAAGAGTATCCTGTTTCTATCAATGGTAAAATGCGTACCCAGATAGTACTTGATCTCAATGCTACGCAGGAAGAAGTGCAGCAAATAGTACTGGATAACCCTGTTATTCAAAAATGGATGGAGGGCAAGGTGCTGAAGAAATTCATTTTTGTAAAAGGGAAAATGGTGAATGTGGTCATATAACTGTGAGTGGAAGTGTATATGCTTATCGAATGAAAGCCGCTGAATGTACTAGTTGTTAAGTTTTATTTTTAATCTCTGCCATATTGTTATAATCTGAATTTAATTGCTATGAAAAGATCAATCGCTTTTGTAATTTCTATTTGTTGTATCCTATCCACGCAGGCACAATCACTAAATCTAATGACCTTCAATATCAGGCTGAATGTTGCCTCAGATAGTTTGAATGCCTGGCCCTACAGAAAAGATAAGGTTGCTTCCCAGATACTGTTCCATGATGCCAATATTGTTGGTGTGCAGGAAGCCCTGTATGACCAGATGATGGATCTGCAGGCAAGGCTTTACAGATATAAATATGTAGGTGTTGGCAGGGAAGATGGCAAAGAAAAAGGAGAGTTCTCTGCAATTTTTTACGACACTGCCCGCCTTCAATTATTACAATCACAGACCTTCTGGCTTTCTGAGCAACCTACTGTTCCGGGTAGCAAAGGGTGGGATGCTGCCATCACAAGGATAGTTACCTGGGCAAAATTTAAAGACCGGAAGACGAAAAAACAGTTCTATGCATTCAATACCCACTTTGATCACATGGGTAAAATTGCACGCCGGGAAAGCGCAAAGCTCTTATTAAAAAAAGTGAAGGAAATAGCTGGCTTTTATCCAGTGGTGGTCACAGGTGATTTTAATTCAAAACCTTCCGATGAACCGATACAGGTAATTACTGATCCGAATAATGCTGACCACCTGGTAAACTCAAAGTTCATTAGCGCTACTGAACATTATGGACCCACAGGGACTTTCAATGGCTTTAAATCAAGGGAAACAGACGATGAACCCATTGACTATATATTTCTTAAAAATGGTGGAAGGGTATTAAAGCATGCAACACTTTCTCAAAGCTGGGAAGGCCGTTTTTCTTCCGACCACTTTCCTGTATTTGCAAGAATAAGTTTTTGATGAGCTTATGGCTTTCATCATAAAGATCCACACTCCTGGTGTGGATCTTTTGTTATAGGAATGATAGTTGTGCATTATAATTAAATTATGATCTATGGCTCATCCGAACCTTGCGTTGATACAGGCTTTACGCCAGGCCTCTGTTAATCTTAGGAACAATATGCCTTATGCCTGGGGCCATCATGGGGCATGCAATTGCGGACATATATTGCAGGTGGTTACTCATTTAAGTAAGGAAGAGATATTGGAATATGCTCAAACTGGCATTGGGGAGTGGACTGAGATAGCCAGTGGATGGTGTGAAACAACAAGCTTACCTGTAGATATGCTTATTTCCAGGCTTGAAGCCATGGGACTAACGGCAACGGATATTCATAACCTCGAATACCTGCAGGATAGAAAAATATTGGAAAAACTTCCCGGGGGAATGCGTTGGTTACAAAAAAATAAAAGGGCAGATGTGGTCTTATACTTCGAAACCATGGCCAATGTTCTGGAAGAAATGTTGATCTGCAGTATACAAATCCCAAAGCTGGACCATAGTACACTCCAGTTGGAAAATACCTAACCCTTCATCAACAAAAATCAGCTTACTTATTTATTGTTTCACCAACCGTATCATGGCACTGCTATTTTCTGTGCTGGCCAATTTAGCCTCATACCTTTTGTCGCCAACAATAGCAACCATATAAGATGTATTAGGGGGTATGGATCCTAAATTCTCCGCTACCATTGTCAGCTCATTAGTGTCAGACAATTCCTTCACGGGCAGCTTAATAGAATATGCCTTGTCGGTTAACCGGATATGAGTGAAAAGTAATTTAGCATTCAGGAATAAGGAAATAGAATCACCATCCACTTCCGCATTATCATAAAACCTTAATTCCACAGAATCGCCTTCCACAGGAATGTCCGCAGTAAACACCTTGTCCCTGGAAATATATTTTTCTTCTATGGTTAGTGGTTTTATCTCTGGGGCGATGACGGGTGTAGGCTTAGTTGGTACAGAAGTCATACCAGGCATAAGCACAGGCAGCACTTCTTCTTTTTTATTTTCTATCACCACAGGTTCCTCATGAGGTCTGATGTAAGGTGTAAACGCTATCAGGAAAACGCTGTCAATGATGTCCGGGTCATTAGCTCCTATGGTGTAATTATCCACTACATAATCCCATTCATCCGGAAACAGTGGATCGTTTACTTTACTTAAGGCTACAATGCCGTTCTTTAATTCAGGCTTTATTTTGGGAGATGACTTACCATCCAGGAACATTTCTCCACCGCCGGGACAATTAAAATCAGCTTCTGAAATCAGTGGAGTTCTGGAAGAACCACCTAACGGTTTACTTCCTTTGTCATCTATCAATTGGTCGTCCCACCATATAACACTGTTATTATTAGGATCGAAATATCCCTTGATGCTATACCGCCTGTAATTTTTGGAAGACTCGTAATAATACGAGGTGCCGGTGAGGCTATCTCCTTTTTGAATGATCTTTACCTCTACATTTTTCCTGTCAATCTTTCCTTTCCATACACCAGTTACCTGCTGTGCGCTGCCAGAAAAGACAATAAGCATTAGTGTAAAAAGTGAGACTATGCGATTCATAAAGGTGTTTTCAAGGTGTATGGATGTATTAACGGAAAAAGATAATAATAATTGCCTGGTTACAACTGCTTTTCTATGGTCTGTAGTGGTTATTACCTATAGCATAAAAATAGTGGTTTTACTAAGTCATATCATTGGCTGTGAAATAACTGACCTAATAAAAAGCCCCGGTTTTAACCGGGGCTTTTTTCTTTTAAAAATCCTTCTTTTTATTCTTGATCTCTTCGAGCATTTCTTTAACAGCTCTTTCCAATTGAGGGTCTTTGCCGCTTAAAATAGATTTGTAATCATTGACCACTTTAATGTCAGGCTCCAACTGTAGATTTTCGGTAGGTCTTTTTTCCTTTCCAATGGTTGCTACCATTGGTATCCCAAATACTAATGTTGGATCTATTTGTGTTTCCCACCAAACCGCCGTTCCTGTACCAGGCACAGGCATGCCAATGGTTTTTCCAATGCCCAAACTTTTATAGGCATAAGGAAATATAAAGGCATCTGAATAATTGCTCTCACTCATCAACACTGTTGAAGGTGCCGTCCATTTGTTGAATGGTTCTGATGATTTGATCTGCGTTCCCTGTGGTGCCATTCCCAGGTATTTTTTGCCACTCAGGAAAGTTACCAGGTCATCGTGCAGCCAACCACCTCCGTTAAAACGGGTATCTACAATGAGCGCTTCTTTATTACCTTCTTTGCCCAACACATCTTCATAAGTAGATCGGTAACTGGCATCGTTCATTCCCTGTACATGCACATAACCAACTTTACCCCCGGATAACTGTTCCACTTTTTTGCGGTTATTGCTTACCCATCTGTCATAGAGCAGGTTTTGTTCCTCGCCCTGTGATATGGGCTTGGTTGTTTCATCCCAGCGCTGTTTGGTTTCAGGATCATAAAGACTTAGTAGAATATTCTTACCTGTTTTACGGTTGAGCAAACGGGCCCAGTCAAAGCTATTGTTGATGGCTTCATCATCTATCTTTTCAATGATCACGCCTTTTCTAATCTTGGTTTTGGCATTGATAAATGGCCCACCTTCCAATACTTCCATCACCTTGAGTCCATTGCCTTCATACGTGTCGTCATACAGCATTCCCAGGCTGGCAGTGGCATCGCCATTCTGAACTTGTGGAGAATAACGACCTCCAGTATGCGAAGCATTTAGTTCGCCAAGAAACTCGCTTAATAATTCCTGGAAATCATAATTGTTATTTATGTACGGCAGGAATTTGGCATAAGCTGAATGATAATCGTTCCATTTAACACCGCCAAGATTTGGATCATAAAACTTCTTCGTTACCTGTCTCCAGGTATGGTCAAATATATAAGCCCTTTCTTCTGTTGCTTTTAATACCATTTCTCCATTTACTGTTACAGGAGATACCTTGCCACTTTCAGCGTCCACCTTCATGATCTTTCCATCACTTACCACAAATAGATTTTTACCATCTGCAGTCAGGCTCATGCCAGCAGGTCCTCCGTCTAATTTGGCAACCAGCTTTGTTTCTTTTGTCCGGGGATTTGTCATCCATAGATCATAACCTTTTTCCATGCGCGCCATGAAGAAAAGTTTCTCCCCATCATTACTAAGAATATAGTCGGATATGTTGCCAGAGTTAATAGTAAGCCTCAGTTTGCGATGGTCCAGCCCTTCAATGAGGGGCTGCAAGCTTTTACCGGGAGGATTGATCTTAAGATTGCTATCCTTTTTAAGCGCTTCCTTATCCTTATCTTCTTTTTCTTTTAACAGGCTGAATTCATCTTTGTTTAATTTGAATTTATCATAAGCTTCCTGGTCAAAGAACATGGCGTATACATCCACTTCACGCTCACCTTGCATAGCCAGTGGTTTTTTCCCATTGCGGTCTGTCATCCATAATAAAGCCTTGCCTCCGAATGCCCACTTGGCCTGAGCATCTGAAAAGCCGCTTTGAGTAAGGTTTATTCTTTCTCCTGAGCCATCAGCTTTCATTAACGCCACTTCCGATGAAGGCCAGCGACCTTCCGCTGAGTTAAAAGCGATCCATTTGCCATCAGGCGACCAGGTATAATACTGATCACCATCTGCATAGGAAAAATTGACTCCTTTAGGGACAATGGTCCTGCTCTTTTTAGTAGCCAGGTTGTAGATCTTTAAAATATTTCTTTCTTCCAGGTAGGCGATCTCTTTTCCATCAGGCGAAACCTCTGGTTGAAATTCTTCTGCTTCAGTGGCAATGACAGGTTCCTCTTTGATAACAGTGGAGGTATAGAAATAAGGTTCTTCTTTTCTTTCAATAGAAGCTTTATAAATGTCCCAGCTATTGCCTCTTTCTGAAGCGTAATACAGTGAACGTCCGTCAGGGCTGAATTCAACTGTTCTTTCCTGTGCAGGGGTGTTCGTGATTCGCTTGGTAATGCCTCCTTCTACAGAAGTTACAAACACTTCTCCTCTTACAACAAAGGCTACTTCCTTGCCATTTGGCGATAAGACTGTTTGGGTGACATTTGAATTGACGGGTAATATCTTATCATCATTGCCCCTTGTATCATTGTTGATAGTAATGGATACTTTTTGTGGTTCTGAGCCTTCTTTCAAAGTATATATTTCACCATTGTAAGTAAAGCAAAGAAGGCCATCAGCCGACCTGCTTAAAAATCGTACAGGGTGTTCTTTAAAATGCGAAAGCTGTGTCATGGTGCTTCCACCAGCTACGCTGGCTTTATAAATATTTTGTGTGCTGCCTTCTTTTTCACTTAGAAAATAAAAGCTGTTATCATCATTACCCCAAACAGGATTGCGGTCTTCTCCTTCAAAACTGGATACCTGTATATATTCATCCTTCTTTGTATCATATACCCAAACATCCCTCGTCACTGAAGAAGTATGGTGTTTGCGATAGGCATCTTCATAGCCCTTGCGGTCCTGGAAAATCAGTTTATCACCACTGTTGTTGAAGCGGGCAAATTCTGCACCTGCAGAATTGAATAATACTGAACGGCCACCTGTTACGGGCACTTCATAAAGTTTCAGGAAAAGGTTCCGCTGCGGAAAGCGTGCAGACGTATAGATATCATTCCTGTTGGTGCCAAACAATACCGATTTATTATCTACCGTAAAATCATATGGATAATCATTTGCTGAATTGTACGTGAGGCGTTTTGCTTCTCCCCCGGTTGCCGGCATTATATACACATCAAAGTTTCCATAGCGGTCAGAAGCAAACGCAATCCATTTGCCATCATGACTCCATACAGGCATATAATCATATGCTTCATGAATGGTCAGGGGGTAGGCTTCTCCACCTGTGGCAGGGACCTTATAAAGATCACCTTTATAACTAAATACAATCGTTTTCCCATCAGGCGAAAGGGAAGGATACCTCATCCACAGGGGCGTGTTTTGGGCATAACCGGCCAGGCTGAAGACCATGGCAGCCAACGCAATCCATCTTTTCATCATACAGTTGTTTAATTTTATTGTAAGAATACTAAATTATCAACTTAACAGTATATGAATTCCATGATTTGGGAAGAACGGTTAAAAGCATACAGGACACAGTTTTCCCCCATTGTGCCTTATGAGAAGAGTGATAAGTTATTATTGATGGATTTTACCGCGGAGAATAAGGAATTGAATGAGGAAATGGTCAAAGACACAGAACGATTTACAAAGTATATTAATAATCTTTTGAGTGCGGCAGGTGCCCGCTATGGTATTGGTGGCTATAATGAGTGCAGGACCATTTATTCCAGAAGTGATTTATTTGATAAAAGCCGACCTGTCGTAAATGAATTGCAGCACCAGGTTGTGGATACAAAAGAAGAACCGAGGTGCATACACCTCGGGGTAGATATTTGGGGGAAGCCCTATACCAAGGTAATAGCACCATTGGATGGTATCGTGCATAGTTTTGCTTTTAATAATGGTTTTGGTGATTATGGCGCCACTATCATCCTCACCCATAATATGGAAGGAAATACCTTTCATACATTGTATGGACACCTTAGCCTGAACTCCATCAAAAACATCCAGGAGGGAGACAGGGTAAAAGCAGGCGACGTATTCGCTGAGTTTGGGATTCCCTTTGAAAATGGACAATGGCCCCCACATTTACATTTCCAGGTGATCATAGATATGGAAGGCAGAAAGGGCGACTATCCTGGGGTATGTGCCCCATCGGAAAAAGAAAAGTATTTGAATAATTGTCCTGACCCCGAATTGTTGCTAAACTTAAATAAACAGTAGTCTTTAAATATTATCTACCCATAATTGGTTAATGTAGCATGTGATAGTAAGCAGGTATTATAGCAGAAAGCCTGTTTATTTTACTATTTTGAAGTTGAACAGCGGCGTTCCCAACGACCTGTATACCAAAACCCAAAAGGGAACGATAGCCTCAACAGCCCTGGCTGATTCTATTCCTCCAAGGTCAATGATCTTGTCAGCTTTCCAGTAAAAATTGTCTGCAAGAAACTTCCTGACCTTATTCTTTGCTTCCATATCATTCCCACACATGAAAAGATTATGGTCTGCCTTATTTACTTCCCTGGCATCGACCATTAATTTATAGTTTACTGTATTTAATGTTTTCACTACAAATGAACCAGGCATGGCTTTTTGAATTTCCTCGCCCAATGAGTTGGAATTTCCCAGCCCTTCAACGATCTGTGGGGGTAACCCTTTTGTAAAGTCTAAAGGATTGGTGATATCAACTATGATCTTACCATCAACATTTTCTTTATTTACGGTACTTATTGCCTGTAATGCATTTGTACCATTGAGGCAAAGGAAAAGCAATTCCCCAAATGCAGCAGCGTCATTAAAATTACCCTGGGAGGCATGTTCATTTGAATTTTCTACCCATTCTGCAGCCTTTTTATTGTTTTGTGTACGGCTGCCCATCATCACGTCATAACCTCTTTCTACTAAAGCTGATGCTATTGCTTCTCCAACAGCTCCTGTTCCTAAGACACCTATTTTCATGGTTTGGTGGTTGATTTATTTTAATAAAGAAATCAGTTAATTGTAATCATTAATGAGGTACTCATTCCAATCAAAAGATACGGCAAAAACTTTCAAATTATGGTTAGGGTTCCAACTTCGTTTTTACCAGCTTGTTGTAAATAGTCATTTAAAATGTCCAGAAAAGTGTAAGTATTATCATTCACTGACTATTATGCCTGGTGGGGAATTCGGGAGGGATGCATTGTAAAATCAAAGATTTCGACTTATTTCCCAAATACAACCTACTAAGCCCTGGATTTCTTATTGTCTCGTTCCAGAAAAAGTTTACAGACAAACTGTCAATTTTATGGAAAGGTTCATTAAAAAACACGGCAAGCGGTGGGTATGGAGTCCAACTTTTAAGATGCATGTAGCAAGGACTGTTCTGGATAAGGGTTTATCTTACCTGGAGGCAGCAGAGCTATTTAATATTAAGCGGGTAAAAACTGTTGGTGAATGGGTTAAGCAGTTTCGTAAGGAACTTGCAGGTTCAAATGCTATCGACATGGTTACTCAGTCCTCCCCAACTGGTGCTGTGGATCTTTCATTATCTGATCACATCACTGAGCTACAAAGGTCATTGGATAACG